>NZ_JBWKDV010000010.1:0-223266 GCF_056435825.1 Streptomyces sp. NPDC043876
TTCCTCCGGGCTTCGTTCTTCGTTTCCGACTCTATCAGACTCTTTCGTGTCCGATTCCCGGTCGAAGCGGGATCCTGCTTTTCGCTTTCCAGGTTCCCGCTTTCGCGTTTCCCTTTCCGGCGATTCCGACTCTATCAGAAGTTTTCCACCGGTTTTCCCGGCGTTCACGTCCTGAAAAGAGGTCGGCTTGTGCCCCCGAAAAGGGAATGTAATTCCTGGAGGGGGCTAGAGAGACTTTAAACCATCGCTGCCGAACTTGTCCAGTTCGAGGCAACCGTTCGAATCTACCTCCCCACAGCGGCCGTGTCAACGGCGTTTGCGGGACGACGAGGAGACTAGCAGCTCAGCTGCCCGGTCCGCACATCAGGCGGCGGTCGGGAGGGTCGCGCTCTGGTCGGCGGCTTCGACGTCGCCCACCTCGCCCGCGCGGGCGGCGCGCCCACCGAGGACGTAGACGTACGTCAGGAACAGGGCCTCCACCACGACGCCGATGCCGATGCGGGCCCATGTGGGCAGGCCGGAGGGGGTGACGAAGCCTTCGAGCGTGCCCGCGACGAACAGGACCGCCGCCAGGCCGAGGGCCATGCCGAGCGCCGAGCGGCCCTGCTCCGCGAGGGCCTCGCGCCGGGTGCGGGGGCCCGGGTCGATGACCGTCCAGCCGAGGCGCAGGCCCGTACCCGCGGCGACGAAGACCGCCGTCAGTTCGAGCAGGCCGTGCGGGAGGATCAGGCCGAGGAAGATGTCGAGGCGGCCGGCCGAGGACATGAGGCCGATGCCGACCCCGAGGTTGAGCATGTTCTCGAAGAGGATCCACAGCACCGGGATGCCGAGGAAGGCGCCGAAGACCAGGCAGATCGCGACGGCCTGCGCGTTGTTCGTCCAGACCTGGGCGGCGAACGAGGCCGCCGGGTGGCTGGAGTAGTACGTCTCGTACTGACCGCCGGGGCGGGTCATCTCGCGCAGGTGCTCCGGCGCTCCGATCGCGGCCTGGACCTCCGGGTGGGCGGCTATCCACCAGCCGATGAGCGCGGCCAGGGCGGTCGAGAGCACGGCGGTGGGTATCCACCAGCGGCGGCTGCGGTAGACCGCCGCCGGGAAACCGGCGGTGAAGAAGCGCGCCACGTCCCGCCAGCCGGCCCGGCGGGCACCGGTCACCGTCGCGCGGGCGCGCGCGACGAGCTGGGTGAGGCGGCCCGTGAGCATCGGGTCGGGCGCGCTGGACTGGATCAGGGAGAGGTGCGTCGAGGTGCGCTGGTAGAGGGCGACGAGTTCGTCGGCCTCGGCTCCGGTGAGGCGGCGGCCGCGGCGCAGGAGCACGTCGAGGCGGTCCCATTCCGCACGGTGCGCGGCCACGAAGACGTCGAGATCCATCCGGTTACCGCTCCCCTGCCCCAGGTTCCCTGCTCCTACTGTGGTCAGCTTGGCAGACTTGATGAACAAGGGGCGGGGCAGGTCACGTGAAGGATGTGCAGCGGTGAGCGATCTGGTGACGGGGGACGCGGTCGTCCTGGGGCTGAGGCCCGCGAGGGTGCCGAGCCGGGGGCTGGCGTTCGTCCTCGATCTGGCCGTGTACTTCACCGGCTATCAGTTGATCAACATCGGTCTGATCTTCGCCGTCGCCTCCCTGGACGCGGCGGCCATGGCCGCGGTGATGGTGGCGGGCTTCCTGCTGTTCATGATCGGCGTGCCGGTCGCGGTGGAGACGCTGAGCCACGGGCGGTCGCTCGGGAAGCTGGCGTGCGGGCTGCGCGTGGTGCGCGACGACGGCGGGCCGATCCGCTTCCGGCACGCGCTGGTGCGCGGGGCGATGGGCGCGGTCGAGCTGCTGGGCACCGCGGGGATCGTGGCCTGCACCGCCTCGCTGGTCTCGGAGCGGGGCCGGCGGCTCGGGGACGTCTTCGCGGGGACGCTGGTGGTCCGCGAGCGGGTGCCGGGGGCCGGGGTGGTGCCCGTGCCGCCTCCCCCGCCGGGGCTGGCCGGCCGGTTCACCGGGCTGGACCTGTCCGGCGTACCGGACGGGCTGTGGCTGGCGATCCGCCAGTACCTGACGCGCATGGGCCAGCTGGACCCGCAGGTGGGCGCGGGGATGGCGGTACGGCTGGCCGACGACCTGGTGGCCCGTACCGGGACGCCCCCGCCGCCGGGGATCCCGGCCGCCGCGTACCTGGCGGCCGTGGTGCACGAGCGGCAGTCGCGCGACGCGGCGCGGGCCTTCGGGCGCCCTGCCGCTGCCGCCGTTCCCCGGTCTTACGCGCCGCAGGCGCCGGCCCCGGGGTACGGGGCGTACGCTCCCCCGCCGCCCGTCGCGTCCGCGCCGCCCGCGGAGCCACCGGCGCCGCGGGCCGGCGGCTTCGCCCCACCGGCATAGACCGTTCCCGCCTCCCGGTCCCGCTCAGTCGCCGGCCGGGAAGGCCGAGGGCGGGGTCTCCAGGTGTTCCAGTTCGATGCCGGGGGCCGAGAGGACGACGTCCCCGGCGAGGTGGACCGTGTGCACCTCGCCCGTGTCGAGGGCGCTGATCCGGTAGGTGTCCACCACCAGCGGGCCGCTGTCCGTGGGGTGTTGGGCGCGCTCGGTCAGCTGCCAGGCCTGGTCGACGGTGCGGGGCGCGAGCACCGGGTCGGTGAGGGCCACCAGGCGGACCCGGGTGGCGGGGCCGCCCGGCGCGAGGCGCAGCAGGCGGGCCGTGGAGACGAGGAAGGCCGGCGAGGTGCCGGTGAAGCCCGGGGCGCGGACGTTGCCCTCGGTGGCGGCGCTGCCGGTGGGGTCGGTACGGACCCAGGTGACCCCGTCGATCGCGGCCCCGCGCACCTGCCAGCCCGACGCGTTCAGCTCCATCCGGATCGGGCGGCCCAGCTCGTCCACGGCGAGGTCGATGGAGCCCCGGTGGCCGCCGTCCGGGGTGGTGAGCTGGGCGACGTAGCGCCAGCCGGAGGGGCCCGGCGCGCAGTGGAAGTGCTCCTCGCCGAGCGGGGTGTGGTCGTGCGTGTCGTGGAGCGAGTAGCGGCCGCGCGGCATGGCTCAACTTTCGGGGCGGGTGCGGATACGGGGCAGGCCCCCGGCAGTGCTGCCGGGGGCCTGTCCGTCGTCGTCGTGCGCTGCCGGTCCTCTTGAGGATCAGTAGCGGTAGTGGTCCGGCTTGAACGGGCCCTCGACCGGGACGCCGATGTAGGCGGCCTGCTCCGGGCGCAGGGTGGTCAGGCGGACGCCGAGGGCGTCGAGGTGCAGGCGGGCCACCTTCTCGTCCAGGTGCTTGGGGAGGACGTAGACGTCGGTCGGGTACTCGGCCTGCTTCGTGAACAGCTCGATCTGGGCCAGGGTCTGGTCCGCGAAGGAGTTGGACATGACGAAGGACGGGTGACCGGTGGCGTTGCCCAGGTTCAGCAGGCGGCCCTCGGACAGGACGATGAGGACCTTGCCGTCGGGGAACTTCCAGGTGTGGACCTGGGGCTTGACCTCGTCCTTGACGATGCCGGGGATCTTCGCGAGGCCGGCCATGTCGATCTCGTTGTCGAAGTGGCCGATGTTGCCCACGATGGCCTGGTGCTTCATCTTGGCCATGTCGGCGGCCATGATGATGTCCTTGTTGCCGGTCGTGGTGATGAAGATGTCGGCGGTCTCGACCACGTCTTCCAGACGGGCGACCTGGTAGCCGTCCATGGCGGCCTGGAGCGCGCAGATCGGGTCGATCTCGGTGACGATGACGCGCGCGCCCTGGCCGCGCAGCGACTCGGCGCAGCCCTTGCCGACGTCGCCGTAGCCGAAGACGACCGCGACCTTGCCGCCGATGAGGACGTCGGTGGCGCGGTTGATGCCGTCGATCAGGGAGTGGCGGCAGCCGTACTTGTTGTCGAACTTCGACTTGGTGACGGCGTCGTTCACGTTGATCGCGGGGAAGAGCAGGGTGCCCTCCTGCATCATCTCGTACAGGCGGTGGACACCGGTGGTGGTCTCCTCCGTGACGCCGCGGATCTCGGACGCGAGCTGCGTCCACTTCTGCGGGGCCTCGCCGAGCGTGCGGTTCAGCAGGGTGAGGATGTGCGCGTACTCCTCGGAGTCCGCCGTCGACGGGTCCGGGGCCGCGCCGGCCTTCTCGAACTCGACGCCCTTGTGGACGAGGAGGGTGGCGTCACCACCGTCGTCGAGGATCATGTTCGGGCCGCCGGTGGGGGTGTTCGGCCAGGTCAGCGCCTGCTCCGTGCACCACCAGTACTCCTCCAGCGTCTCGCCCTTCCAGGCGAAGACGGGGACGCCGGCCGGGGCCTCGGGGGTGCCGGTCGGGCCGACCGCGATGGCGGCGGCCGCGTGGTCCTGGGTCGAGAAGATGTTGCAGGACGCCCAGCGGACGTCGGCGCCGAGCGCGACGAGGGTCTCGATCAGCACGGCGGTCTGGACCGTCATGTGCAGGGAGCCGGTGATCCGGGCGCCCGCGAGCGGCTGGGTCTCGGCGTACTCGGCGCGGATCGACATCAGGCCGGGCATCTCGTGCTCGGCGAGGGTGATCTCCTTGCGGCCGAAGGCGGCGAGGGAGAGGTCGGCGACCTTGAAGTCGGTGAAGTCGGCAGTCATGCGGGCTGCTCCTCGTGGTTTCGAGAGGTGGGTACGGCTGAGCCGTGCACCGGCGGGCCGGCGCACAGGGAACAGTCCGTCGGAGGCCCTCTCTCCCCACGGCCGGTCACGAGGACCGCCCGACCGCCATCAGCGGCGACGCCTGACACTGATGACGAATCTACACCGATCGGCCGAGCGT
Organism: Streptomyces sp. NPDC043876; assembly: GCF_056435825.1. Taxonomy (NCBI): domain Bacteria; kingdom Bacillati; phylum Actinomycetota; class Actinomycetes; order Kitasatosporales; family Streptomycetaceae; genus Streptomyces; species Streptomyces sp. NPDC043876. The sequence continues at coordinate 4,749 of NZ_JBWKDV010000010.1, forward strand.
GCCCCAGTGGGCCGTGGATCTTCCGTGCCCCGATCGGGGCCGTCCGGCGGGCGCTTTCCGGGTCTTCCGGACTTTTGGCGTGCCCCCCGCCCGGGGGAGGATGCCGGTGGCGGATCGGAACGTACGCGCGGTCCACGGCGTGAGGAGACACCAGTGACCAGTCCGGCAGGCCCGGCGGGCGGCGGGGGCGAGAGCGGGCGCGAGCGCCCGAAGCTGCTCGCCGTGACCGCGTGCCCCACGGGGATCGCGCACACCTACATGGCCGCGGAGAAGCTGCGGCAGGCGGCCGGGCGCCTCGGTGTCGACATGAAGGTGGAGACGCAGGGGTCCATCGGAGCCGAGAACGTCCTGACTGACAACGATGTCAGAGAGGCGGACGGGATCATCATCGCCGCCGACAAGGAGGTGGACCGCGCGCGCTTCGCGGGCAAGCGCGTCCTGGCCACGGGCGTCGCGGACGGCATCCACCGGCCGGAGGAGCTGATCGGGCGCGTGCGCAGCGCGCCGGTGCAGGCGGGCGGGTCGGCCGCGGCCGGTGCGGTCGGGGGCGGGAGCGGGGGCAGGGAGCGCAGCCTCGCGTACAAGGCGCTGATGAACGGCGTCTCGTACATGATCCCCTTCGTGGTGGTCGGCGGGCTGCTGATCGCCGTCGCGCTGGCCCTGGGCGGTCACGCCACGGAGAGCGGTTACGCGGTGACCCCCGGCACCTTCTGGGACCACGTCTTCCAGATCGGCGTCCTCGGCTTCACCCTGATGATCCCGGTCCTGTCCGGGTACATCGCCCACGCCATCGGCGACCGGCCCGCGCTGGTGCCGGGCATGATCGGCGGCTTCATCGCGAACACCGGCGCGCTGTACGGCTCGAAGGCGGGCGCGGGCTTCATCGGGGCCATCGTCACGGGCTTCCTGGCCGGTTACCTGGTCCTGTGGATCAAGAAGGTCAGGGTTCCGAAGGTGGTCCGGCCGATCATGCCGATCATCGTGATCCCGGTCGTCGCGACGACCGCGCTCGGCCTGTTCTTCATCTACGTCATCGGCAGGCCGATCTCCTGGGTGTTCGAGAACCTCACCGACTGGCTGTCCGGGATGACCGGCACCAGCGCGGTCCTGCTCGGCGCGCTGCTCGGGCTGATGATCGCCTTCGACATGGGCGGGCCGGTCAACAAGACGGCGTTCCTCTTCGGTACGGGCCTGATCGCGTCCGGGAACTACGCGGTCATGGGCATGTGCGCGGCGGCCATTCCGGTCATGCCGCTCGGCCAGGGCCTGGCGACGCTGCTGCGCCGCGGGCTGTACTCCGAGCAGGAGCGCGACACCGGCATGGCGGCCCTCTTCATGGGGATGTTCGGCATCTCGGAGGGCGCCATCCCCTTCGCGGCGGCGCGGCCGGCGGTCGTCATTCCGGCGAACATGCTCGGAGGCGCGGTCGCCGGTGCGATCGCGGGGGTGGCGGGCGTGGGCGACCACGTGCCGCACGGCGGCCCCGTCGTCGCCGCGCTCGGCGCGATCAGCGGCTGGGCCTGGTTCCTGATCGCCATCGCGGCGGGCACGGTGGTCACCGCGCTCACGACGAACGCGCTCATCGGGCTGAAGGAGCGCGGCACGAGCGGCGCCGCGGCCGGTGGGGATGCCGGCGCGAGCCCCGGTGCCGCGGGCCCCGGAACGGCCGTACGGGCTCCCCGGGCGGCCCCCGCCGCCGCGCCTCCCGCGGCCACGCCCCCCGTGGCCGTGGCGGGCCGGGAGCCGGAGGTGCTCTCCGGGTACCTGACCGGGCGGACGGTGAAGACCGAGCTGGCCGCCGAGGGCAAGGAGGCGGCGATCCGCGAGATGGCGGCGATGCTGGCGGGCACCGGCAACGTCCGGGACACCGAGGAGCTGGTGCGGGCCGTGCTCGCCCGCGAGGCCCAGGGGACCACGGGGCTCGGCGAGTCGATCGCGATCCCGCACGCCAAGACGGACGCGGTCAGCCGCCCCACGGTCGGCTTCGCCCGGTCCGCCGGGGGCATCGAATGGGGCGCCCTCGACGGGACGAAGGCGCGGCTGCTCTTCATGATCGCGGTACCGCGGGCGGCGGCGGGCGACGAGCACCTGCGGATCCTGGCGCTGCTGTCGCGCAAGCTGATGGATCCCGGCTTCCGCGACCGGCTCCAGTCGGCGCCGGACGGGCCGGCCGTCCTGGAGGTGCTCCGCGAGATCCGGTAGGGCGCGCCCCGGCCGCCGGAACGCACGAGCCCCCCGCACCATCGGTGCGGGGGGCCCGTACGCGTCGGGGCCGTCAGTGGGCGGCCGGGCCGCCCGGGGTGGCGGCCGGGTCGGCGCCGCGGGCCGCCGCCTCGGCGTCGTAGATGTCCGGCTCCAGGTAGATCACGCGGGCGATCGGGACGGCCGCGCGGATGCGTTCCTCGGCGGCGTCGATGGCGCGGGCGACCTCGGTGGCGGTGTCGTCGTGCTGGACGGCGATCTTGGCCGCGACCAGGAGTTCCTCCGGGCCGAGGTGGAGCGTGCGCATGTGGATGACGCCGGTGACGGTGTCGCCGTCGACCAGGGCGGTCTTGATCAGCTCGACCTGGTCGGCCCCGGCGGCCTCGCCGAGGAGCAGGGACTTGGTCTCGGCGGCCAGGATGATCGCGATGCCGATGAGCAGGGCGCCGATGCACAGGGTGCCGATGCCGTCCCAGACGCCGTCGCCGGTGGCCAGGGCGATGCCGACGCCGCCGAGGGCGAGGACCAGGCCGATCAGCGCGCCGAAGTCCTCCAGGAGGACGACGGGCAGTTCGGGGGCCTTGGCGCGCCGGATGAACTGGCCCCACGACAGCGAGCCGCGGATCTCGTTCGACTCCTTGATCGCGGTGTGGAAGGAGTAGGACTCCGCGATGATCGCGAAGACCAGGACGCCGACCGGCCAGTACCAGTGGTCGATGGCGTGCGGTTCCTTGATCTTCTCGATGCCCTCGTAGATGGCGAACATGCCGCCGACGGTGAAGAGCACGATGGAGACGAGGAAGGCGTAGATGTACCGCTCGCGGCCGTAGCCGAAGGGGTGTTGCGGCGTCGCCTCGCGCTGGGCCTTCTTCCCGCCCAGGAGCAGCAGCCCCTGGTTCCCGGAGTCCGCCAGCGAGTGGACGCTTTCCGCGAGCATCGACGACGAGCCGCTGAAGAGGAACGCCACGAACTTGGCTACAGCGATGGCGAGATTGGCGGCGAGTGCCGCCACGATCGCCTTGGTACCGCCCGACGCGCTCATGGTGGGGGGACTTCCCTTCCTCGGTACGGCGGCCCTGGCCGGGGCGCCGTGGTACGGCCGACCATTGTCGCAGCCATCGTCACGGACGGTGCGTCAGAGCACCACCGTGGCACGGAAGACCGTACCCGTTCCGGACAAGCTGGTCGTTTCGCCTGCGGGCACGAAGACCGAGTCACCCGGGGCCAGGGTCAGTTCGCCGGCGCGCGGGGCGCCCGCGGTGCACAGCAGGATCTGCGGGGCGGCGGCCGGGAGGGGCCGGGGGGCGCCGCCGGGGGCGAGGACGAAGCGGGAGAGACGGAACTCGTCGATGGGGGTCGCGTAGACCTCTTCGCCGTCGCCGTCGTCCTCGGGGCGCAGCACGCCCGGTTCGCCGGGTTCGAAGCGGACGACCCTCAGCAGCTCCGGGACGTCGACGTGCTTGGGGGTGAGCCCGGCGCGCAGCACGTTGTCGGAGTTGGCGAGGAGTTCCACGCCGAGGCCGTCGAGGTAGGCGTGCGGGACTCCGGCGCCGAGGAACACGGCCTCGCCGGGCTGGAGCCGGAAGTGGTTGAGCAGCATGGCCGCGATCACGCCGGGGTCGCCGGGGAACTCGCGGGCGAGCGTGACGTACGGCGCGTACGGGCCGCCCAGGCGCTCGGCGGCGGCCGCGGTCTCGGTGACCGTACGGGCCATCTCGGCGCGGTCGGCGCTCAGGACGGCGGTGAGCACCTCGCGCAGCGCCGCCTCGCGCGGGTGGGCGCGCAGCAGGTCGACGTACGGCTTGAGGCTGTCCACCTCCAGGCCGGCGAGCAGGTCGGCGGCCTCCTCCGGCGGGCGGAAGCCGCACAGTCCGTCGAAGGGGGTGAGGGCGCAGAGCATCTCGGGCTTGTGGTTGGGGTCCTTGTAGTTGCGGTGGCCCGCGTCGATCGGCACGCCCCGGCGCTGCTCGTCGGCGAAGCCCTCCTCGGCCTGGGCGAGGTCGGGGTGGACCTGGAGGGAGAGCGGGGCGCCGGCGGCGAGGAGCTTGAGCAGGAAGGGCAGCCGCGGGCCGAACTTGGCGACGGTGGCCGCGCCCAGTTCGCCCTCGGGGTCGGCGTCGATGACCGCGGACAGGGTCGTCCCGCCGTCCGCCCCGCGGTCGAGCCGTGAGGGGGCGCCGGGGTGGGCGCCCATCCACATCTCGGCCTGCGGCTCACCGGTGGGCTCGGTGCCGAGCAGCGCCGGGATGGCGGTGGGCGAGCCCCAGGCGTAGGGGCGGATCGTGTTCGTGAGGCGGTCCATCGGTCTTTCGTCTTCCTGGGAGGAGGGCGGGGCGGTTGCCCCTCAGGTACGTCCCCTGGTGGCCAGGGCGAGGTACGCGGTGGCGAAGTCCGTGACGGCGAGGAGTTCGGCGAGCTGTTCGAGGTCGCAGCCCTCCTCCGGTTCGATCTCGCTGATCGCCGTGTCGTGGCTGTGGGCGAGTTCGCGCGCGGCGGGCGCGGCGGTGAGTCCGCCGGCGGGCCGGTCGCGCAGCAGGACGACCCGGGCGTGCAGGGCCTGGGGCTCCTCCACCCGGTCACGGAAGAAGTCGTCGGGGTCGGCGCCGGCGGCGAGGGCGCCCGCGAGCAGGGTGCCGTGGGCGGGCAGCGCCTCGGGCAGTTCGGCGGCCATCGCGGGGCGGCCCGCCAGTTCGGCGAGGGTGGCGGCGAAGCGGCGGCCTGCCGGGCCCGCGCCGGAGCCCTCGCTCCAGACCAGGGCGAGGCAGTCGGCGAGTTCGGAGGCGAGGGTCTTGGCCGGGTTGCCGTACGTCGCGATGGCGGGCCCGCAGCGTTCGGCGGTGCGGTCGAGGCGGTCGGCGACCAGCTGGAGGGTGGCGGGGGCGGCGCTGACCAGGCCGAGCTTGTCGAGGAGGACGAGCAGCGGGGTCAGCAGCGCCCACAGGGCGCCGGGTCCGGCGGCCGCGCTCTCGTCGTACTCCTGGTAGGGCGCCTTGGCCATGGGGACGAAGAGCCCGTGCGCGCCGAGGACGGCCTCGCTGAGCGGGGAGCGCTCGGGGGCCACGGCGACGACGGTGCAGCCGCGCCGGTAGGCCTGGTCGACGAGGGCTTCGAGGCCGGGTTCGGTGCCGTCGGTGGTGGTGAGGAGCAGCAGGTCCACCGGGCCGGCCCAGCCGGGCAGGGTCCAGCGCATGGCCCCTGCGGCGGGGGCCACGCCCGCGGGGTGCAGCCGGGTGACGGGGGCCACGGCGCCCGCGAGGGCGGCGATCAGGTCGGCGACGCCGGTGGCGGCGGTGCCGGGGCCCGCGATCATGACGGCGCGCGGCCGTCCGTCGGGGCGCAGGTCGTCCAGCCCGGCCTCGGCCGCGTGCCGTACGGCGGTGCGGACCCTGGCTCCGGCGTCCGCGGCGCCGCGGAGCAGGCCGCTGCGGTCGGCGCGGGCCAGCTCCTCGGGCGCGTCGAGGAGCGAGTCGTCGAGCATGGCGGCCTCCGGTCTCTGAGGGGCGTTGCGGGCCCAACGTAGCGCCCGGAGGGAAGCCGGGGCCCGTATTGCCGATCTCTTCGACGGTCCGGGGCCGCGGCCCGGTGTCAGGCGGGGCGGCGGGCCTCGTCGACGAGGAGGACGGGGATGCCGTCGCGCACGGGGTACGCGAGAGCGCAGTCCTGGCCGGTGCAGATCAGTTCGGGGGCGTCTGCGTCGGCCGACCGGTCGCGCAGCGGCGCGTGGCAGGCGGGACAGGCGAGGATCTCCAGAAGGCCGGCTTCGAGCGGCATGGGGCGTCCCTTCAACATGCGGATTGGGCCAGGTCAGCGTACCGCCGGGCCGCGACGTGCGCGGCCCGGCGGTGGGTGGAGGGGGTGCGGGCCCTCCGGCCCGTGGTGCGGTGCTCTCGCGGCTCAGGCGCGGACGAGCGCCAGTACCTCGTCGCGGACCGCGTTCAGGGTCTCGGTGTCGCGGGCCTCGACGTTCAGGCGCAGCAGCGGCTCGGTGTTGGAGGGCCGCAGGTTGAACCACCAGTCGGCGGCGCTGACGGTGAGGCCGTCGAGCTCGTCGGTCTCCACGCCGTCCCGGGCGGCGTACGCGGCCTTGACGGCCGCCATCCGGCCGGCCTGGTCGGCGACGGTGGAGTTGATCTCGCCGGAGCCGCGGTAGCGGTCGTAGGAGGCGACCAGCTCGGAGAGCGTGCCCTGCTGGCCGCCGAGGGCGGCGAGGACGTGGAGCGCGGCGAGCATGCCGGTGTCCGCGTTCCAGAAGTCCTTGAAGTAGTAGTGCGCCGAGTGCTCGCCGCCGAAGATGGCGCCGGACTTGGCCATCTCCTGCTTGATGAAGGAGTGGCCGACGCGGGTGCGGACGGGGGTGCCGCCGTTCTCGCGGACGACCTCGGGGACGGACCAGGAGGTGATGAGGTTGTGGATCACGGTGCCGGTGCCGCCGTTGCGGGCCAGCTCGCGGGCCGCGACGAGGGCGGTGATCGCGGAGGGCGAGACGCCCTCGCCCCGCTCGTCGACGACGAAGCAGCGGTCGGCGTCGCCGTCGAAGGCGAGGCCGAGGTCGGCGCCCTCGGCGAGGACGCGGGCCTGGAGGTCGACGATGTTCTTCGGGTCGAGGGGGTTGGCCTCGTGGTTCGGGAAGGTCCCGTCGAGCTCGAAGTACATCGGGACGAGGTCCAGCGGGAGGCCGTCGAAGACGGTCGGGACGGTGTGGCCGCCCATGCCGTTGCCCGCGTCGACGACGACCTTGAGGGGACGGATCGAGGTGAGGTCGACCAGGCCCTTGAGGTGCGCGGCGTAGCCGGCGAGGGTGTCGCGCTCGGTGATGGTGCCCGCGGCGACGGGGGCGCTCTCGGGGGCGCCTTCGTCGGACCACTTCTCGACGAGTTCGCGGATCTGCGCGAGGCCGGTGTCCTGGCCGACGGGGGCGGCGCCCGCGCGGCACAGCTTGATGCCGTTGTACTGGGCCGGGTTGTGCGAGGCGGTGAACATGGCGCCGGGCAGGTCGAGCAGGCCGGAGGCGTAGTACAGCTGGTCCGTGGAGCACAGCCCGATCAGGGTGACGTCGACTCCGCGGGCCGCGGCGCCGCGGGCGAAGGCGCCCGACAGGCCGGGCGAGGAGGGCCGCATGTCGTGGCCGACGACGATCGCCGAGGCGTCCGTCACCTCGACGAAGGCCGCGCCGAACAGCTCCGCCAAACGCTCGTCCCACTCGTCCGGGACGACGCCCCGGACGTCGTACGCCTTGACGATGTTCGAAAGATCAGCAGCCACTGCCTGCCCTCCTGAGGGTTCTGTACGGGGCACCAAACCTACCCTGCACGGCGGGCGGCCCTTCCGGCGATCGGGTAACGGCCGGGGGCGCGGCGGGTCAGGACTCCGGGGAGCGCAGGACCCGCAGGTGGCCCCGCCGTGCGGGACCGCTCGTCTGCCCGGGAGCGGCGGAGCCATTCGCTCCGCCGGTGCCCTGGGGGCCGACGCCCGGGGAGCCGGCGGGCCGGTCCGCGCGTTCGTGCGGGCGGGCCGCCTCGCGGACGGCGTTGGCGAGGGCTTCGAGGTCGTCCCCGCTGGGCCGGGAGGGCGCGCCGCCGTCCGACAGCCGTACGACGTCCCAGCCGCGGGGCGCGGTGAGGCGCTCCGAGTGCTCGGCGCACAGGTCGTAGCAGTGGGGTTCGGCGTAGGTGGCGAGCGGGCCGAGGACTGCGGTCGAATCGGCGTAGACGTACGTCAGTGTCGCGACGGCAGGGCGGCCGCACGCGGTGCGAGAACAGCGACGTACAGGGCTCACGACGTTGGACGGTACCGCACTCTTGACCGGGCCGCGACGACACCGCCGCGGCCGGGTGCCGTGTCGTGACCGGATCCCGGCCGGGGGGCGCCCGGGTCGGGCCCCCGGCGCGGCGCCGAGGGCTACCCTGCGAGGGTGATGGACACCCCTCTGACTCCTCCTGCCGATGGACCTCCTCAGGAACCGCGGACGCGACGGCGCGACCGGCACGGGCGGGGGATGCGCGGACCGCTCGCTCCCCCGCAGGTGCCGCTGTCGGCGAGCCGGGCGGAGTTGTTCGGGGATCTCGTACGGGACTCGGTCGAGCGGCTGGAGCGGCACTGGCCGCAGCTGGCGGACGTGGAGTTCCTGGTGGGCGAGGTGCCGGCGCCGCCGGGCGGCCCGGACGGCGGCTGGAACGACGAGGCGGTCCCGCTGGGCGGGATGGTCTCCCCGGCGGACGGGCGGCCCGGGCGGATCGTGGTGTACCGCCGGCCCGTCGAGATCCGGACGAAGTCGCGGGACGAGCGGGCGCTGCTGGTGCACGAGATCGTGGTGGAGCAGGTGGCGGAGCTGCTGGGACTGACGCCCGAGACGGTGGATCCGCGGTACGGGCAGGACGGACCGGAGTAGGCGCACCGGCGCGCCCGGGCGCCGCGGGGCGCGGGACGGTGGTCCCGCGGCCCCGGGCGGCGCCTCAGTCGAAGAGGACCGAGAGGTCCTGGACGGCCCGGGGCACCGGTACCGCGCCGTGGTCGTCCGCGAAGGTCTGGACGGTGAACATCGCGATGCCCTCGTGCGGCAGGGACAGCGTGCGGGCCGCGTGGACCGGGCCGCCCGAGAGGGTTTCGAGGCTCAGCGCGTAGGAGCCCTTGCCGCCCGCCGGGGCCGGGGGCTGCGGGAGCGCCAGGGTGGTGCCCGCCTTGACGGTGAACTCCCTGACCGCCGCCTCGCCGCCCTGGGTGCCCGGGGAGGCGGTGATGCGGACCTTCGCGTCGGCCGCGCCGGAGGGCACGGTCAGGGACACGGTGGTCGCGCCCGTGTCGGTGCGGTTGTCGGCGACGGTGGCGCGGGCGCCGACCGGGCCCGCGGCGGCGATGAAGCCCAGTTCCTGCTTGGCCCCGCTGCCGCGGACCACCCGGAGCGCGGCGACCACCGGGACGGCCTTCTTGCCGTCGGAGGGGGTCAGGACGAGTGAACCGGCTTCGCCGCGGGTGACGTCCTTGAGGTCGACGCTCGCCGACATGCCGCCCTTGACGTGCAGTTGTTCGTTGCCGGCCGGGGTGATCGAGGCGCCGGGTCCGGCGAGCCGCAGCCGCAGGTCGGCGTCCTCCTCGCCGGGCGCGTAGGCGATCAGCCGGACGGAGGTGGCGTCGGCCGGGATCCCGGGCAGGACCAGCGAGCCCGCCGGGTCGGTGGAGGCGGGCAGCCAGTCGGCGCCGACCCCCTCCTCCGCGACCTGGACCGAGGCGCCGACGCGGCCCGAGCGGGTGGTCACGCGGGTGGTGAGGTCGCCGCTCTGGGCGCCCGGCGCGAGGGTGGACAGCAGCACCGGGACGCTGGACTTCGGGCCGATCTTGATGTTCTCGCCGGCGCCCGGCTCGGTCTTCAGGGCGCCCTCGGGGCCGAAGAGCTGGATGTCGACGACGGCGGGGGTGTCGTCCGCGTTCGTGAGGTGGACGTAGTCCTGGCGGCCCTTGGCGGTGCTGGTGCCGGGGAACCAGAACTCGGTGCCGGGGGCGGTGCAGGCGACCCCGAGCAGGCCGCGCGCCTGGCCCACGGCGACCTGGGTGGTCTGCTGGGCGGTCCAGCCGGGGGCGAGGAACCCGTCGGCGGTGCCGGTGAGCGCGGGGGCCTCGGCGCCGCTGGAGGTGGCACCGACGGGGGCGCCGGGGGTCTTGGGTTCCAGGAACGGCTTGGCGTCCTTGGTGGCGCCGGTGAGCCGGGCGGCGCCCTTGCCCTGCGGCTGCGCCTTGCCCGGGGTGATCGCCGTGTAGGTGGTCTCGGCGATGTCGGAGGTGCTGGGCGCGGGGCAGACCAGGGTGGAGCGTTCGACGGGGAGCCGGGCCGCGGACTGCTGCCGGGCCTTGGCGTCGGCGGCGGCCGGGGCGGCGGGCGCGGTGAGGAAGGCGACGCCCGTGACGGCGGCGAGGGCCGCGGTGACGGCCGCGAGGGTCAGGGGGGCGCGCTTCACTGCTGGGGGCTCCCGTCCGGGTGCTGGATGGGCTGTCCGTAGGCGTCGTACCGGACGTGTTCGTCGTACGGGTACGGCTGCTGCGGGGGCTGCTGGGGCGGGTAGTGCTGCGCGTACGGGTCGTACGGCGGCGCGGGCTGCGGGGGGTGGCCGTAGTGCGGGTCGGGCTGCTGCCCGTAACCGGGGGCGTAGCCCTGGTCGGCGTAGACCGGGTCCTGGGGCGCGTACTCCCCGGCGTACGGGTCCTGGACGTACTCCTGCTGCGCCGGGATCTGGGCGTACGGGTCGGCGACCGCCTCGGGGGCGGCGGGCTCGGCCGGGGGCGCGGCCTCCGCGCGCAGGCGGCGGGCGCGGCGGCCCTCGCCCGCTTCGGCCGGTCCGGGCTGGGCCGGTACGGCGCCCTCCTCGTCCGGCAGGTCGTCGTCCAGGCTGCGGCGGCGGCCCGGCAGGGCCATCACCAGGAGCAGGACGGCGAGTGCGCCCTGGGTCCAGTGCCAGGCGGTGCCGGCCAGGGAGTCGGTGTGGACCAGGTCGAGGCGGCCGCCCGCGGCGGGCAGTTCGAAGCCCTGGGCCCAGCCGTCGAGCGTCCTGGCCTTCAGCGGCTTGCCGTCGAGGGTGGCGCGCCAGCCGGGGACGGCCCGGTCGGCGATGCGCAGGACGCGTCCGGCCTCGCCCGCCGGGATCTTGGTGTGGGCCTCGACGGGTCCGGAGGCCACCGGGATGGGGGCCTCGCCGGGCTTGCCGGGGACGATCACGGCGCGGGCGACCTGCCGGTCGACCCGCCACAGCGCGTCGCCGTCGAGCTGGCTGAGGCGGCTCAGGCCCGGGGTGGCGTCCAGGACCCGGCGGACCTGCTGGGGGGCGCCGTCGCGGACCAGGACGTAGCGGATCGCGAAGCCGCCGAGCTGGGCGCTCTGGTCGGCGCCGGAGCCGGCGACCAGGCTGGAGACCACCTTGCCGAGGCGGGTGTCGCCGCCGGCCGCGGCGGCCGGTTCGGCGTCGCCGAGGCGGCCGCCGGAGCCGCGGACCAGGGTGTAGTCGACGCGGGCGGGCGAGCCGCCGCCGAGGACGAGGGTGCGGGCCTGGTCGCGGGTGCCGCTCTCCTCGGCGACGAAGGCGGGCACCTGGACGGGATCGCGGCGTTCCAGCGGGCCGTCGGCCCCGCCGAGCATCCAGCCCGCGGCGAGCAGCAGCGGGCCCGCGGCGGCGGCGAGGGCGACGAGCGCGGCGAGCGGCTGGCGCCAGCCGAAGCTGCGGGCGGCGACGCGCTCCTTGGCGCCGTCGGCGCCGAGGGCGGCGGCGGCGAGCAGGGCCAGGCCGTAGACGAGGGTGGCGGGTCCGGCCCAGGCGGTGCGGTTGACCAGGACGGCGAGGAGCAGCGCGGCGAGCGCGGCGGCCCAGGCGACGCCGACGGCGAAGCGGCGCTCGTCGCGCAGCAGGGCGGCCAGCGCCGCGAGGACGATGCCGAGGAGCAGGAGTCCGGCGGTGGCGCGGGGGCCGCCGGGGCTCGCGCCGAGCAGGTCGAGGGCGGAGGCGGCGCCGGATCCGTAGGGCAGGCCCGCCTCGCGCAGGAAGCCGGCGGGGTGCGTGAAGAGGGTCAGCGACCAGGGCGCGAGGACCAGCAGGGGCACGGCGAGCGCGGCGGCGAGGCGCGGGGCGTACGTCTTCCACGCGGCGCGGCGCACGGCCAGCGCGGCGAGTCCGAGGACGGCGGCGAAGGGCCAGATGACCGGGGTGAAGGCGGTTCCCGCGCTCAGCAGCAGGGTGTACGTCCACACCGCGCGCCAGCCGCCCCCGGCGCCGTCGCCGTCGTGGTCCGCGAGGCCGGAGGCGGCGACGGCGCAGCGGGCGAGGAGCGGCAGCAGGACGGCCAGGACGGCGGTGCCGAGGCGACCGGTGGCCAGCGCTCCGGTGACGGCGGGCAGGAAGGCGTAGGCGACGGCGGCCCAGGCGCGCAGCAGCCGGGAGCCGACGAGGGGCCGGGAGGCGAAGTAGGCGCTGAGTCCGGCGAGCGGGACCGAGCAGACCAGCAGCAGGGTCAGCGCGGTCTGGGTGGAGCCGAACAGCAGGGTGGCCAGGGCGCCGAGGACGGCGAGGTAGGGGGGCGCGCCCGCGGTGGTGCCGGTGCCGACGGGGTGCCAGTCGTCGGTGTAGGCGTGCCAGAGGGCGAGGGCCCCGTCGGGGGCGGGGAGCAGCGCGCCGCCCATGAGGGAGCCGCCGCCGAGGAGGGCGCGGCAGGCGACGAGGGAGGCGAGGAGCAGGAGGGCGAAGAGGACGGGCGCGGGCTTGCGGGCGATCCGCTTGAGGCGCGCGAACTGCTCGATCTCCAGGAAGTCGGCGTCGTCGCCGCCGGGGCCGGATTCGACGGCTCCGCCGTGCCTGCCGGCGCCGCCCGGTTCGCTGTCGCGGTCGGCGCCGAAGTATCCGGCGAGCTGTTCGACGTTGGCGCGCAGGGTGGCGCCGGGCGGCGGGAAGAGCGGGCGCAGTTCGGCGGCGGGGACGGCGGGGCGGCCGCGGCGGCCGCGGGCGCCGAGGATGCGGCCGGGGCGCAGCAGGGTGCCGAGCAGGCCCGCGACTTCGTCGACGGCCTGGCCGGGGGCCTTGCCGACGAGGTAGGCGAGGGTGCGCAGGGCGGTGCCGAGCAGGATGCGCAGCAGGACGTAGGGCAGGGCGCGGGCGGAGGAGTTGACGAGCACCGTGTAGGTGGCGCCCGCCTTGTCGACGCGGTGGGGGCTGACGGCGGAGCGGCCGGCGCAGTCGACGGTGCGGCGTTCGCGGGCGGAAGCCTCGGCGTGGCGCAGCACGGCGTCGGGGGCGACGAGGACGGTGTGCCCGGCGCTCTGGGCGCGCCAGCACAGGTCGACGTCGTCGCGCATCAGGGGCAGTCTGCGGTCGAAGCCGCCGAGCGCGTCGTAGACGTCGCGGCGCACCAGCATGCCGGCGGTGGAGACGGAGAGCACGGGGCGGACCTGGTCGTGCTGGCCCTGGTCCTGTTCGCGGCGGTCCAGGCCGGTCCAACGGCGGCCGCTGCGGGCGATGCTGACGCCCGCTTCGAGGAGCTGCTTGCCGTCGTACCAGCCGCGCAGCTTGGGGCCGATGACGGCGGCCTCGGGGTTCTCCTCGGCGACGCGCAGGAGTTCGGCGAGCGCGTCGGGGGCGGGGGCGCAGTCGTCGTGGAGCAGCCAGAGCCACTGGACGGGTTCGCCGTACGGCAGTTCGGGGAGGTCGTAGTTCTCGTCCTGCCAGGTGCGGCTGACGGGGTCCCAGCCGCTGGGGCGCTTGAGGTAGGGCAGGTCCTCGGGGGTGAGGACGCCCGCGGAGCGGGCGGCTTCGTCGACGGCCGTGCCGAATCCGGTGCGGCGGGCGAGGTGCAGGACCCGGTCGTCGCCGAAGGCTTCGGCGAGCAGGCGCGCGGAGTCGTCGGAGCTGCCGTTGTCGGCGGCGACGTGGTTCTGGGCGGGCCGTTCCTGGCCGAGCAGTCCGGAGAGGGTCCGGGGCAGCCAGCGGGCACCGTCGTGGGCGACGACGACCGCGGTGACGACGTGCCGGGGGAACTCGGGGACGGCGGGCCCGTGGGGGGAGGCCGACGAGTGGCTGTGCAGGGACATCGCGGTACGGGCCCTCCGGCCGGGGGTCCGGGGGTGGTGTGCCCTCGGAGGCTGCTGGACAGCGCCCCACACTAACGGCTGGGAACACAGCGGTCCGCCTCCAGCGGGGAAGGTGCAGGAGGCGGACCGTTTGCTCTGGTACCCGTGCGGCGTGGTGCGCGTACCGCCCCGGTCCGGCACGCCCGAGGGCGTATGCCGGGACGTATCGCCGCAATCAGACGGCGGCCTTTTTCAGCCGGCGGCGCTCGCGCTCGGAGAGTCCGCCCCAGATACCGAACCGCTCGTCGTTGGCGAGTGCGTACTCAAGGCATTCGGAGCGGACCTCACAGGCGAGGCAGACCTTCTTGGCCTCGCGGGTGGAGCCGCCCTTCTCGGGAAAGAAGGATTCGGGGTCGGTCTGGGCGCACAGTGCGCGCTCCTGCCAGCCGAGCTCCTCGTCCGCCTCCTCGACCAGCAGTTCCTGAAACAGCTCGGTCATGTGCGCCCCTCGCTCTGTCTTCGCGTCCCCGTGGTGTGGTCGTCACCGATGGCTACGGAACGACACGAGTGAAATTACAAGGAGGGCCTCCTGTGCAGTCAAGCCGAGATCTGCTATTGGGCCCCTTATTCACTCTGCGGAACCAAGCGTATGCAGAAAGTGTTGATATCGCCAAAAATCGCGACACATGCCACACGTACGGACGGATGGTGACCGGAGAGCCCCGCCCCTCGCCTTCCCCAAGATCGACGCGCCCCTCGCGGCGAGGGTTGCGTTTCGGTCACGGAAGCGGCGCAGATCACATTCCGGTCACGAGGTGACGGGGTCGGGGGCCCCGCCCCGGCGCGATCGGGTGCGGATGCCCCGCCACATCCCCGGTCAGGGGGTGCACAAACCTTTCTCCGGACACCGCAACCGGATGAGGTGAAACTTTTCGGCCAAACCAGACATTGGGTTGACAGCCTCCCCGGTCACCCGCTCTCCTTGTTTCCATGTCAGCGCCCGCAGCCGCCACCCGGACCCCCATTCGTGGGTTCCTGCGTGCTGCCCAGGTTCGCTGTTGCTGTTGCAGCTGTTGATGCCCGCGGAGCTTCGGCTTCCCCGAGCACCGGCTTCGCACCTCCAGCAACCGCCCGCGCGATCGCGCCACTGACATCCGTCGAGGTACCTCCGCAATGAACGCGACGAACACCCCGAACGCCCCGCAGGTCCGCGGCCCGCAGCAGCCCCCGGCCGCCGACGTCCCCCGAACGGGCCCGCCCGTCGAGAGCGACCTCCAGATCGCGGGCGATATCCTCGCCGTCCAGCACCTCCTCCAGCCCCCGCGCGAGCACCCGGCCACCGTCGCCGAGTTCGCCGGGCTCGCCCGCTCGATCGCCGGGGACCGCTCCCAGTGGGAGCACCTCGTCGAGTACGACGCCACCACCCGCTGGTACCACCGGCTGCGCACCGGCCCCGGCTACGAGGTGTGGCTGCTCAGCTGGGTCCCCGGCCAGGGCAGCGGCGCCCACGACCACGGACCGTCCTCCGGCGTGCTCACCGTCCTGGAGGGCGAGCTCACCGAGCACACCGACCGCGGGCCGCGCACCCTCGCCGCCGGCAGCCAGCGCGTCTTCGCCCCGGGCTACGCCCACGAGGTGGTCAACGACGCCCTCGACGGCGCGGTCAGCCTGCACGTGTACTTCCCCGGCCTGACCGAGATGCCCCGGCGCGAAGGCGCCCGCGCCGCCGCCCACGCCTGCTCCCCGGCGGACCGCAGCACCGTCTCGGCCTGAGGGTCCCGCCCCGCCGGACCA
This sequence comes from Streptomyces sp. NPDC043876, assembly GCF_056435825.1. Classification (NCBI taxonomy): domain Bacteria; kingdom Bacillati; phylum Actinomycetota; class Actinomycetes; order Kitasatosporales; family Streptomycetaceae; genus Streptomyces; species Streptomyces sp. NPDC043876. The sequence goes on from NZ_JBWKDV010000010.1 coordinate 20,281, forward strand.
CCGCCCCGCGCGGGACGGATCACGGCTGACAGACTGTCCGCATGCGCATTGTTGTACTGGCCGGCGGCATCGGCGGCGCCCGTTTCCTCCGGGGACTCAAGTCGGCCGAGCCCGACGCGGACATCACGGTCATCGGCAACACCGGTGACGACATTCACCTGTTCGGGCTCAAGGTGTGCCCCGACTTGGACACGGTGATGTACACCCTCGGCGGTGGCATCAACGAGGACCAGGGCTGGGGCCGCACCGACGAGTCCTTCACCGTCAAGGAGGAACTCGCCGCCTACGGGGTCGGACCGGACTGGTTCGGCCTCGGCGACCGCGACTTCGCGACCCACATCGTGCGGACCCAGATGCTCTCGGCGGGCTACCCGCTGAGCGCCGTCACCGAGGCGCTGTGCGACCGCTGGCAGCCCGGGGTGCGGCTGCTGCCGATGTCCGACGACCGGGTCGAGACGCACGTCGCGATCACGGAGGCGGCCACCGGCGAGCGGAAGGTCGTCCACTTCCAGGAGTACTGGGTCCGGCTGCGCGCCGCGGTGGCGGCGGAGGCCGTCGTACCGGTCGGGGCCGAGCAGGCCAAGCCCGCGCCCGGCGTCCTGGAGGCCCTCGCGGCCGCCGACGTGATCGTCTTCCCGCCGTCCAACCCGGTCGTCTCGATCGGCACCATCCTCGCCGTGCCCGGGATCCGCGAGGCCGTGGCCGCCGCCGGGGCGCCCGTGGTCGGCCTCTCCCCCATCGTCGGGGGCGCGCCCGTGCGCGGGATGGCGGACAAGGTGCTGGCCGCGGTCGGCGTCGAGTCCACGGCCGCCGCGGTCGCCCTGCACTACGGCACCGGGCTGCTCGACGGCTGGCTCGTCAACACCTCGGACGCGGACGCGACCGCCGAGGTCGAGGCCGCCGGGATCACCTGCCGCGCGGTGCCGCTGCTGATGACCGACCTCGCCGCCACCACGGCGATGGCCCGGGCCGCGCTGGACCTGGCCGAGGCCTCCCGGTGAGGGCGGACGTCCCCCCGTACGACCCCGCGGACGTCCCCTCCTACGCGGTGCGGGCGGTGGCCGGGCTGCCGGAGGTGCGGCCCGGCGACGACCTGGCGAAGCTGATCGCGGGCGCCGCGCCGGACCTGCGCGACGGGGACGTCCTGCTCGTCACCTCGAAGATCGTCTCCAAGGCGGAGGGCCGGATCGTCACCGCCTCCTCCCGCGAGGAGGCCATCGACGCCGAGACCGTCCGGGTCGTCGCGCGCCGCGGCGCCCTGCGCATCGTCGAGAACCGGCAGGGCCTGGTCATGGCCGCCGCCGGGGTCGACGCCTCGAACACGGCGCCGGGCACCGTCCTGCTGCTGCCCCTGGACCCGGACGCCTCGGCCCGCGCGGTCCGCGAAGGACTGCGCGAGGCCCTGGGGGTCGACGTCGGGGTCCTGGTCACCGACACCTTCGGGCGGCCCTGGCGCACCGGCCTGACGGACGTCGCGATCGGCGCCGCCGGGGTCCGCGTCCTGGACGACCTGCGCGGCGGCAGCGACGCCCACGGCAATCCGCTCAGCGCGACCGTAGTGGCCACCGCCGACGAGCTGGCCGCGGCCGGTGACCTGGTCAAGGGCAAGGCGGCCGGGCTGCCGGTGGCCGTCGTGCGGGGCCTGGGCCACCTGGTCGGCGGGGACGGCGACGCGCGCGAACTGGTCCGCTCCGCCGCCGACGACATGTTCCGGCTGGGGACCTCGGAAGCGGTACGGGAAGCCGTGCACGGGCGCCGGACCGTACGGGAGTTCACCGCCGAGCCGGTGGACCCGGGCGCCGTGCGCCGGGCCGTCGCGGCGGCCGTCACCGCCCCCGCGCCGCACCACACGACGCCGTGGCGGTTCGTCCTGCTGGAGTCGGCCGCGGCCCGTCTGGAGCTGCTGGACGCGATGCGGGACGCGTGGATCGCGGACCTGCGGCGGGACGGCAGGTCCGCGGAGTCGATCGCGAAGCGGGTGCGGCGCGGGGACGTGCTGCGCGCGGCGCCCTACCTGGTGGTGCCCTGCCTGGTGACGGACGGCGCGCACCACTACGGGCACGCCCGGCGGGACGCGGCGGAGCGGGAGATGTTCGTGGTCGCGATGGGCGCGGGCGTGCAGAACTTCCTGGTCGCGCTGGCCGGGGAGCGGCTGGGCTCGGCGTGGGTGTCCTCGACGATGTTCTGCCGGGACGTGGTGCGGGAGGTGCTGGCGCTGCCGGACGACTGGGACCCGATGGGTGTGGTGGCGGTCGGCCACGCGGCGGGGGCGCCGCGGGAGCGGGCGGAGCGGGACGCGGCGGACTTCATCGAGGTGCGCTGACGGTACTGCGCTGACCGGTGCGCCGGGCCGGGGCCGTCCCCGGCGCCCGGCGGCCCTCAGATCAGCCCGATGTCGTTGCGGTACATCCGGGGGGCGCGGCGGGGCGGGGTGCGGCCCCCGAGCAGGATCAGGCGTGCGGCGCGGTGGCGCTGGCCAGTGCCCTGGTCGGCGTACGGGGCCAGCAGCTCCAGCATCACCGCGTCGTCGGCGTCCCGGTCGCCGGTCAGGGAGTAGCCGATGATGCCCGGCAGGTGCAGATCGCCCGTGGTGACGGCGTCGGCGGCGCCGTTGCTGCGCTGGAGCGTCTCGGCGGAGGTCCAGGGGCCGATGCCGGGGACCGCCTCCAGGCGCGCGGCGGCGGCCGGGAGGTCCATGGAGGCCGCCTCCTCCATGCGGGGGGCGACGCGCGCCGCGCGGACGATGGTGGCAGAACGTTTCGAGTCGACGCCCGCCTTGTGCCAGTCCCAGGACGGGATCAGCGCCCAGGTGCGGGCGTCGGGCATCACGTACAGGTCCGGGTGCGGGCCCGGGGCCCGCTCGCCGTACTGCCGCACGAGGCGGCGCCAGGCGCGGTAGGCCTCGTCGGCGGTGACCTTCTGCTCCAGGACCGTGGGGATCAGGACCTGGAGGACCAGCCCGGTCCGGGTCAGCCGCAGGCCGGGGCGGCGGCGGTGGCTCAGGTGCACGAGGCGGTGCCGGGGGACGAAGGCGGTGGCGTCGTCCTCGGCGCCGAGGAGGGCGGGCAGGCGGTCGAGGACCCACTCCGTGCCGGGGCCCCAGGCGGTTCCGCTGACCTGGTCCGCGCCCGTCGCCTTCGCCACGCGGAGGGTGGCGGGGCCGGCGGGGGTACGGATCCCCAGCCAGACGGCCCCGTCGGGGGCGGTCCGGAAGGTGGGGTCGCCGGGGCCGCGGCGGAGCGGCCCGAGGATGAGCCCGACGTCGAGCCCGGCGCCGTCTCCCCACACGCGCTCCCGGCCCTGCGCCGGCGCTGTGTGGGCTGCGGGCGCCGGTACGGCTTCGGCTGTGGCGGGGGGTTCGGCTGCGGCCCCGGGGTCGGCTTCGGCGGGTCGGACTGCGTCCGGGGGCTCGGGGAGGTGGGTGCGGCCGCCGCGGATCGCGGTGCGGGTGAGGGGATCGAAGCGGCCGGCCATGGGTCGAGCGTAGCCCTGCGGGGGCCGTTCCCCTCCCCGCCCCTTCCCGAACCCGGCCTCCGCCCGGACCCGCGCCTCAAACGCCGGCGAGGCTGGATGGCCCCGGCTGCGGGCCACCATCCGAGCCGGCACATCGCCGACCCCGGACGGCCACTCAAGCCCGCCCGGCGATTGAGGGCCCGCCGGAGGCACCACGAACCCGCAGCCCAGACGACCCCCGGGCTCCGCCCGGACCCGCGCCTCAAACGCCGGCGAGGCTGGATGGCCCCGGCTGCGGGCCCCACTCCCGTCGGGCCACCCCGGCCGCCCGACGGGCGGGACATCGCCGACCCGGGCTGCCGTTTAAGCCCGCCCGGCGATTGAGGGCCCGCCGGAGGCACCGCGAGCCCGCGCTCGGACAGCGGCCGGGAAGGGCCCGGCCGGGTGGGACCTGGCCCGCGGCCGGGAGGGTGGCTCCGGCACGGTCAGGGGTTCAGCGGCCCTGGAGGCGGGCCGCCGAGGAGCGGGCGGTGGGGAGCTTGCCGTACAGCAGGCGGCCGGGGCACTCCGTGGCGAAGCCGTCCCGGTGGCCGGAGATCACGTTCAGCCGGACGTTGGTGCCCTTGCGGTACAGGTTGCCGCCGCCCGACCGGAGCGTCGTCTTCGACAGCGGGTTCGCCCCGAAGAGCCCCAGCTTCCAGGCCGTCAGCCGCGCGACCGCGTTCACGGCGGCGGCCGGCGGCTGCGCGTCGCTGAAGGTGCCGATCACCGCGATGCCCATGCTGTCCGTGTTGAACCCCATGGTGTGCGCGCCCTGCACCGCCTTGGTGACCCCGCCCGCCCGGCCCTCGTACACCGTGCCGCACTTGTCGACGGCGAAGTTGTAGCCGATGTCGCGCCAGCCGCTGCTGACCACGTGGTAGCGGTACAGGCTGCGCAGCACCGCCGGGGCGTCCCGGCAGGCGTAGTTGTTGCCCGAGGCGGTGTGGTGGACGAAGGCCGCCTTGACGGTGTTCGTGTACACGAACCCCGGTTCGCGCAGCCGCTCGTCGGCGCCCCAGCCGCGCCGGGTGACGATGGCGGGGCGCGGCCCGATGTAGGGACGGGCCGCCGGGCTGAGCGTCCCCTCGCTCGCGAGGACGGCGTCGGCGGTGGAGTCGGCCTTGTTCAGCGCCGGGATCGCGGTGGCGCCGAGCGGCGCGAGCGGCACGTTGGCCGCCGAGGACTCGGCCGCCTCCATGCTGAGCGCGGGCGTGCCGGGCAGGCCCGGGATGCCGGCCTGGGTCTCGCCCTTGTCGTCGCCCAGCGGCGCCGAACCGTTCTTGGCGTCGCCCTCGGGCGGCGTCCGCGGCGCGGCGCCCGGGTCGACCAGCTCGATCCGCATCCCGGCGGGCAGCTGGGCCGCGGCCGTCCGGTCGCCCGGTTCGGCCCGGACGCGGACTTCGACGCCGTCGGACTCGCCGACCCACAGCGGGGCGGTGCTGCCCCGGACCCGGCCCCCGGCGCGTTCGGCGGCGTCCGGGTCGGCGGCGTGCTCGCTGTTGTGGGTCTCGACGTCCTGCCAGTCGGACCAGGCGGCCGTGCGGGCGGAGCGGGTCCGGACCTGGACGGTGCCGGTCAGCTGGGTGGCCGCGTCGTCCCAGACGACGCCGACCAGGGAGAAGGTCCCCACGTCGCGCGCGGGCAGCCCCTTGGTCTCGGGGAGGCGGGGGGAGGCGCTCATGCCGGGTACGCCGGTGTCCCGGTCGGACGCGGGCGTGAGCGGGACCAGGGGCAGCGACTGGGTGGACCCGGCCGGGGCGGCCGGGGTCACGGGGGACGCCGCCGTCGCGGTCGAGGCCGCCGCCGCCGTGGGGAGGGCGAGGGTGAGCGGGAGGGACAGTGCGGCCGCGGTCGCGACGCCGATCGAGGAAGCAAGGAATCCACGCATAAATGGATGCTGGACGCGCTGCTGACGGCCCGCCATCCGAGAACTGACGGATCGTCGGGTCCGGGGCGCGTGGCTTCCTCCGTACGGGGGAGGGGTATGGCCGCCGTACGGCGCAGCGCCCCGCGTAGCCTGAGCCGGGTGAACACCACTGACCGCACCCCTGCCGACCTGCTGCGATCCGCGCTCGCCGCCGATCCGGGCCGCCCCCTCGTCACCTTCTACGACGACGCGACGGGCGAGCGCGTCGAATTGTCCGTCGCCACCTTCGCCAATTGGGTGGCCAAGACCGCCAATCTGCTCCAGGGCGACCTCGGCGCCGAGCCCGGTGACCGGCTCGCGCTGCTGCTGCCCGCGCACTGGCAGAGCGCCGTGTGGCTGCTCGCCTGCGCCTCGGTCGGCGTGGAGGTCGTGGTGGGCGGGGATCCGGCCGACGCGGACCTCGTGGTGAGCGGGCCGGACACGCTGGAGGAGGCGCGGGCCTGTTCCGGTGAGCGGGTGGCGCTGGCGCTGCGGCCGCTGGGCGGGCGCTTCCCGCAGCCCCCGGCGGGGTTCGCGGACTACGCGGTGGAGGTGCCGGGGCAGGGCGACCGGTTCGCCCCCTTCGTGCCGGTCGATCCGGCGGGGGCGGCGCTGAGCGTCGGGGGCCGGACGCTGTCGGCCGCGGAACTGGTGGACCTGGCCCGGGCGGACGCGGCCCGGCTCGAGCTGGCCGAGGGCTCCCGGCTGCTGTCGGGGCAGGGCTTCGACACCTGGGAGGGGCTGTCGGCGGGCCTGTTCGCGCCGCTGGCCGCGGGCGGGTCGGTGGTGCTCTGCCGCCACCTGGACCGGCTGTCACCGGACGGGCTGGCCCAGCGGACCGAGAGCGAGCGCGTCACGCACACCGCGTGAGCGGCCGGGCAATGGCCCCGCCACCCGCTCCGCCCACCTGCGGGAACGCGCGATTTGTCACCCACATGGCCCAGTACGGACCCCTGCCCCCGGGCCGCCCCGGCGACCCGGGGGCAGGATCGGCGTAGGCCGCGTACCCACCCCTGAGCGGCCGTCGCCCAGCGGTGAGGGACGGACACGGACGTGACCGACGGCGCAGGCATACCCGGGGACACCGGTGCGGAGACGGGCGCGACGCCGCCCCCGCGCCGGCGCCGCCGGCTGCTGCGCTGGATCGGCCTCGGGCTGGTGCTGCTGGTCCTGGCGGGGGCCGCCACCGGCTGGTGGGTCTACCGCAAGCTGGAAGGCAACATCAAGGCGGACACCTCCGCCGCCGCGGAGCTGCGCCGCTACGACCGCGAGCGCCCCGTGCACGTCGTGGACGGCGCGCAGAACATCCTGCTGATCGGCTCCGACTCGCGCTCCGGCAAGGAGAACGCGAAGTACGGGCACGACCGCGGCACCCAGCGCTCGGACACCGCGATCCTGCTGCACCTGCCCGCGGACCGGCGCAGCGCGACGGCGGTGTCGCTGCCGCGGGACCTGATGACGACCGTGCCGAGCTGTCTGAAACCGGACGGGACGCGCACCACGGAGCAGCTCGCCCAGTTCAACTGGGCCTTCGAGTGGGGCGGGGCCGGCTGCACGGTCCGTACGGTCGAGAAGCTGACCGGCATCCGGGTCGACCACCACGTGGTGGTGGACTTCGGCGGGTTCAAGAGGGTGGTCGGCGCGGTCGGCGGGGTCGAGGTCTGCCTCAAGGAGCCGATCGACGACCCCGAGGCCCGGCTGAAACTGCCCGCCGGGCGGCAGGTCCTCCAGGGTGAGCAGGCGCTCGGGTTCGTCCGCGCGCGGCACAGCCTGGGCGACGGCAGCGACACCGAACGGATGGCCCGCCAGCAGGAGTTCCTCGGATCGCTGGTCAAGAAGGTGCAGAGCGACGGGGTGTTGCTCAATCCGGGCCGGCTCTACCCGCTGCTGGACGCGGCGACGTCCTCGGTGACCACGGACCCGGGGCTCGCCTCGCTGCGCGGGCTGTACGAACTGGTGCGCGGCATACGGGACATACCCACCGACCGGATCAACTTCCTGACCGTACCCCGCAAGCCCTACGGCGCCGACCCGAACCGGGACGAACTGGCCGAGCCGGAGGCGGCCCGGCTCTTCCGTCAGCTGCGGACGGACCGGCCCGTCACCGTGGTCCCGCCCGCCCCGGCTGATCAGCGGGAACGGGCCGCGGGCGAGGGGGCGGCCGAGGGCGGCGGGACGCCGGCGCCGAGCACGGGAACCGGCGCGAGCGCCTCTCCCGTCCCCACCTTCACGGGCACGACGGCGGGCAGGGCTACCTGCCGGTAAAGCAATCCCAAAAGCCGGTGTCCGAACCGAGCGGGTTGAGGGGATTGCCCGGTTATAAGGGGGGTGGAATTTGTCACCAGCATGGTTTGAGGGCGAACTGGGCGGATAAGGTGAGCGATCCGGTGCGCGGGCTGGCCAGAGACCGCACACCAGCAGCCGGATCGTTGACCGGGCGCCTGGGGGGAGGCGCGTCGCGAGGCACCCGACGGAGGATTCGAGCAACCGTGGATGCGCACAGCCGTGGGCGAGCAGATGAAGCCGACCCCGCCGACCAGTGGGTCATCGACCCCCGAACGGGCGACTACGAGCTGCGACTGGACCGCTCCGCTGCGCAGCAGCCTTCCCTGACCTCCCCGCGAAGAGCCCGCGCACCCTTCTCGGCCCAGCGCGCCGCGCAGCGTTCCGCCCGCCCGGGCCGGTCCGCCGCGGTCCCCGCGGCCACCTCCCCGACGGCCACCTCCCCGACGGCCACCTCCCCCGCGGTCCCCAAACCGCGGCGCGGCGAGGGTTCCGGCAGCGGGCGGCGCGGCGGCCGCAAGGCGGCCGGCGGCGGTGGCGGCCGCGGCCCGCGCAAGGGGCTGGTCGTCGTCGGCGGCTCGCTGGCGTTCCTGCTGGTGGGCGGCTCGCTGGCGGGATACCTGTACTACGACCACCTGAACGGCAACATCCAGACCACCGACACCCTCGGTGCGGGCCGCAACGGCTTCCAGAAGGACCAGCCGATCAACCTCCTGATCATCGGCACCGACAAGCGGACCGGTGACGGCAACCAGGGCTACGGCGACTCCGACAGCCCCGGGCACGCGGACACCACGTTCCTCTTCCACGTGTCCAAGGACCGGACGAACGCCACGGCGCTGTCCATCCCGCGCGACCTGATCACCAACATCCCCAGCTGCCCCACGCGGCAGAGCGACGGCTCGACGAAGACCATCCCCGCCGAGCGCGGGGTGCGCTTCAACACGAGCCTCGGCCAGGAGGGCCGCGACCCGGGCTGCACCATGCGCACGGTGCAGGAGCTGACCGGGATCCCGGTCGACCACTTCCTGATGGCGGACTTCAACGCGGTCAAGACGCTGAGCACCGCGGTCGGCGGAGTCCCGGTCTGCCTGGACAAGGCCGTCAAGGACCGGGACTCGAAACTGGACCTGTCGGCCGGCGAGCACCGGCTCGACGGGGAGCAGGCGCTCGCCTTCGTCCGTACCCGGCATTCCTTCGGCAACGAGAGCGACCTGGACCGGATCAAGACCCAGCAGCAGTTCCTGAGTTCGATGATCCGCGAGATGAAGTCGAAGGACACGCTGAGCAGCCCCAAGAAGCTGTTCGCGCTCGCGGAGGCGGCCACGAAGGCGCTCAAGGTCGACAAGGGCATGGGCTCCATCTCCCAGCTCACCGCGCTGGCCGGGGAGTTGAAGGGGATCAACCCCAAGAACGTCACCTTCACCACGCTGCCGGTGCTCGACAATCCGGCCGAGCGGGTCAAGGCGACCGTGGTGGTCAATCCGGGGCAGGCCGACCCGCTGCTCCAGATGATCCGCGGGGACGTCTCGCTGACCGCCGTGGAGCAGAAGGAGAAGGCCGCCGCGGCGGACGCCAAGAACAAGCAGGACGCGCTGCTCCAGGGCAACCGCGCGCCGGCCGCCGATGTCCGGGTGAACGTCGCCAACGGCGGCGGGCCGCAGGGGTCCGCCTCCACCACCTTGGCGTGGCTGCAGAATTCCAAGGGCGTGGAGAAGTCGAGCAACCTGGGCAACGCGCCCGCGAAGCTCGAACGGACCACGCTGGAGTACGCGCCCAACCAGGCCGACCAGGCCCGGGCGCTCGCCGACATGATGGGCCTGCCCGCGGCGGCCCTGAAGCCCGGCACGGCGGACGCGCCGCCGAAGACCCCGATGAAGCTCACGCTCGGCGCGGACTTCAAGGGGGCGGGGGTGTCGCTCACGGCGCCGCAGCAGACGCCGGAGGGCGTCCAGCGGGTCGAGGCCGACAAGGCGGTCTGCGCCCGATAACGGGGCCCACGGGGCCCGATGGCGGGTCCCGCGGGGGACCTCCACAGCAATGACCGGCACAATGCCTGACGAACAGGATCTTGAGGGGGGTACGTGTGACGCACAGCAACGTGCGCGGGGAGGGTGCGCCCTCCGGGGCCACCGGCGGCATATCCGGCGGCAGCGGTGACGCGCCCGGCGCGGTACCCCGTCGGCGGCGCGGCCCGGGGAGCGGCGACGCCACCGGTGGCGACACCCCCGGCGGCGACGGCCCGGGCGCACGCGCCCGCCGCAGACGCGGCCCGTCGGGACCGCCGCGCAGGGGCCGCAGACGCGCGCTGCGCTGGGTGGCCTCGGTGCTGGCCTTCGTCATACTCGGGACGGCCGGCGCCGGATACCTGTACTACCGCTACATGAACGGCAGCATCCAGACGGACGCGCTGAACCTGGGCGACAGCAAGCTCGGCGGGTCCAAGCCGAACGCCTTCGGCCAGATCCCCCTGAACATCCTGCTCATCGGCTCCGACGCGCGCAACGACAAGGAGAACCAGGCCCTCGGCGGGGCCAGGGACACCTTCGACGGGCCGCCGCTGGCGGACGTGCAGATGCTGCTGCACCTGTCCGCGGACCGCACGAACATGTCGGTCGTCTCGATGCCGCGCGACACGATGATCAAGATGCCGAAGTGCACCGACACGGACGGCAAGGTCTACCAGGCCAGCACGAGGCTCGTGCAGACCAACGAGTCCCTCAACCGCGGCGGCCCCGGCTGCACGGTCGCGGCCTGGCAGGAGCTGACCGGCATCCCGATCGACCACTTCATGCTGATCGACTTCAAGGGCGTGGTCGCGATGGCGGACGCCATCGGCGGCGTCCCGGTATGCGTCCAGCAGAACGTGTACTCGCACACCAGTGAGGGCCACGGCTCGGGCCTGAAGCTGACCAAGGGCGAGAACGTCATCCAGGGCGAGCAGGCCCTCCAGTGGCTGCGCACCCGCTACGGCTTCGAGGACGGCACCGACATCGGCCGTACGCACGCCCAGCACATGTACATGAACTCCATGGCCCGCGAGTTCCGCAAGAACGCCAAGCTCACCAACCCGGTGAAGCTGAACAGCCTGGCGCAGGCGGCGATCAAGGCCATGGTCGTCGACACCGGGCTGAACAAGATCGACAAGCTGTTCGACCTCAGCATGGAACTGAAGAAGGTCCCCCCGGGCCGGATCACGATGACCACCATGCCGTGGGTGTACAGCACCCGCGAGGAGGGCCGGGTCGAGCCGAAGCCGGTCGAGGCCGAGGAACTGTTCAAGATGGTCCGCGACGACGTCGCCCTCGACGGCAGGGGCCAGCCGGGGGCCGCCGCGTCCGCGGCGCCCGCTCCCTCGCAGCCCGCCGCCGACCCGGCCGCGCCGCCCGCCCAGATCCCGGTCCTGGTGCGCAACGCGACCGGCGGCAAGAACGGCGAGAGCGCCATGGTCAAGGGCCGCTCGACCGAGGTCACCGCGCTGCTGGCGGGCAAGGGCTTCACCCGGGCCCGGTCCGACACCCAGGTCGCCGGCGAGGACACCACGGTGATCCGCTACGCGGGCCTGGACCAGGCCGGTGACGCGCAGGCCGTGGCCACCGCGCTCGGCCTGCCCGCGGGCGCCGTGCAGCGCTCCACCGACGTCACCGGGATCACCCTGTTCGTGGGCAAGGACTGGCGCAAGGGCGACGCCCCGGCCGCCGCTCCCCCGGCCCTGAACAAGGCCCCGGACTCGGCGCGCCCGCTGAACGGCGACAACGACAAGGAGTGCATGGCGATCCAGGAGGGCTTCACCTGGTAGCCGCTCCCACACGGCGCAGGGGCCCGGCGGATCGCATCCGCCGGGCCCCTGCGTCGTGTGGTGCGGGCGCGTCCTACGGCGCCGCCGGGGCGTCCTCGCGCACCGACGGGCGGCGGCTCGCGATGACCTTGGCCGCCAGCGAGCGCGGGCTGGTCAGGAAGCCGAAGCCCCAGCACATGTGCATGGTGGCCAGGGCGACCGGGATCCGGACCCGGGCCTTCGGCGACAGCCCCCGGCCCGCCGGGACGGAGCCCGCGGTGATCGCGGCCAGGTAGCCCGCCGGGACCACGAAGGCCCAGGGGGTGAGCGTCGCGCCCGCCACCGCGCCCGCGGCGATCGCGACGAGCGCGGTCGGCGGGGCGAGGTAGCGCAGGTTGATCGAGCCGGCGTGGTAGCGGGCCACCACGCGGCGCCAGCGCCCGTAGTCCTTGTACTGCTTGGCCAGCGCCCGCACGGAGGGCCGCGGGCGGTACTGGACCTTCAGCTCGGGCGAGAACCAGATCAGTCCGCCGGCCTCGCGGATGCGGAAGTTCAGCTCCCAGTCCTGGGCGCGGATGAACTCCACGTTGTAGCCGCCCGCGCGCTCCAGCGCCTCGCGGCGGAACACGCCGAGGTAGACGGTGTCGGCGGGACCCGCCTCGCCGCCGGTGTGGAAGGCCGCGTTGCCGACACCGATCTTCGAGGTCATCGCGGCGGCGACGGCGTCTTCCCAGGCGTTCTCGCCCTCGGCGTGCATGATGCCGCCGACGTTCTGCGCGCCGGTCTCCTCCAGGAGCCGCACGGCGGTGGCGATGTAGTCCGGGGAGAGCATGCCGTGCCCGTCGACCCGTACCACGATCGGGTGACGCGAGGCCTTGATGGCGGCATTGAGGGCGGCGGGCGTGCGGCCGGTGGGGTTCGGAACGGTGTGGACGCGCGGGTCTTCGCTGACGAGCTGTGCGGCGATCTCGTCGGTCCGGTCCGTGGACGGGCCGAGCGCGATCACCACCTCCATCTCGCCCGCATAGTCCTGCCCCAGGATGTGCCGGACGGAGTCGCGCAGATGGCGCTCCTCGTTGAGCACCGGCATGATCACCGAGACGGCGGGCTGCTGGGTCGGCATGTGGTCCTTCAAGGTCGGGTATCGGTGTCACGTTACCGCGTACGGGGGAACCGGGTGCGCGCCGGACGATCGGTACGGTCAGTCGCTGATCGTATGGGCCTACTGTTCTGGCGAATCTGCCCCCTGCTTTGCGCCGCGGAGGTGTCCCCCGTGTCCCCCGTGCCCCACCCGCACCGCTCTCCCCGTCCCGCACCACCGCAGCGCCCCCGGCGCGGCGGCCCCGCCCGGCGCCCTCACCCGCCGCGCTGGGGCGTGCGGCTGGCGGCGACCGTCTCGGTGGTGGTCCTGGGCTCCGGGGCGATCGGCCACGCGGTGATGACCGGCCTGGACACCGGGATCGAGCGGGTGGACCCCTTCAAGGACATGAAGAACCGCCCCCAGGCCGGGCACGGCGTGAACTTCCTGCTCGTCGGCACCGATGGCCGGGACAAGATCAGCTCCGACCAGAAGCGCGACTACAAGCTGGGCGGGGCGCCCTGCCACTGCACCGACACGATCATGCTGGTGCACATCTCGGCCGACCGGGGACGGGCCAGCGTGGTGAGCCTGCCCCGCGACAGCTACGCCGAGATCCCCGAACACACCGACCCCGCGACCGGCAAGACCCACCGCGCGCACCCGGTGAAGCTGAACGCCGCCTACGCGGAGGGCGGCCCCAACCTGACCGTGCGCACCGTGGAGAACATGACCCGGGTGAAGATCGACCACTACCTGGAGGTCGACTTCACCAGCTTCATGAAGACGGTCGACGCGATCGGCGGGGTGGAGATCTGCACCGCCAAGACGATGCGGGACTCCTACACCGGCCTGGACCTCCAGCCCGGCACCCACCGCCTGACCGGCGGCCAGGCCCTGCAGTACGTCCGTTCGCGCCATGTGGACGGGGCCGCCGACCTGGGCCGGATGCAGCGCCAGCAGCGGTTCGTCGCGGCGCTGATCAAGCAGTCCGCCAACGGCGGGATGCTGCTGAACCCGGTGCAGTTCAAGCAGGTCAGCTCGACGCTGCTGGGTTCGGTGCGGGCCGACCCGGGCTTCGGCTCCGAGCAGATGCTGGCGCTGGGTCAGGCGATGCGGGGCTTCTCGCCGTCCTCCTCCGAGTTCGCGTCCGTACCGGTCGGCGACGCCTCGTTCCCGGTGAAGGGCCTCGGCGACACGGTCAAGTGGGACGGGCCGAAGGCCGCCAAGGTGTTCGCCGCGCTGCGCGACGACCGCCCGCTCGCCCCGGCCCGGCCGGCCGCCGCGCCGGGGCGGGCGGCGGCGCCGGCCGCCGTACCGGTGGACGTGGCCCCCCAGCAGATCCGGATCCAGGTGGAGAACGGCACCCGGATCGACGGCATGGGCGGCCGCGTCGACGAGGCGTTGCGGGCCACCGGCTTCGACACCACCCGCGCCCCCGGGAACGCGGCCAGCCGCGAGGTCAAGCGCACGGTGGTCACCTACGACCCGCGCTGGGACCGCTCGGCGCGGACGGTGGCGGCGGCGCTGCCCGGCATCGAACTGCGGGCGGTGGCCGGCCAGGGGCGGACCCTGATCGTGACGGCGGGCGCGGACTACAAGAAGGTGGTCCCGGTCCGCGCCGAGGACCCCTACCAGGGCGAGTTCGGCGTGGTGACGGGCGACCAGGTGGTGTGCGGGGGCTGAGCGGAGGGCGGGGCCAAGGCCGGGCCCCCGGTCAGCGGTTCCGCTCGACCAGGCTGACCTGGAGGTTGCCCGCCTTCGTGGTCCTGACCACCTTGTAGTGGTCCTTGAGCGCCTTCTCCTGCGGCTCGGGAAGCTTGTGGTACGGGTTGGCCGTACCGCTCCAGGTGACGACCCACACCCGCCGGGTCCCGTCCAGGCAGACGACCGGGCGGTCGCACTCGACGGGGAAGAGGTCGTCGCTCGCGACCGCGGAGCGCTGGGCGAAGACGTCCTTGAGCCGGACCCGCGGGGGCAGGTAGTACTCGACCGTGAAGTCGATCATGTAGACGCGGTCGGAGCCCCGGACCGGGACGAAGCCGTCGCCGGGCCGGTAGTCCTTGCCGATGATCTCGGCCACGGCCCGGCCGTCGGTGCGGTCCTTCACGTACTTCGTCCGCAGCTGCCGCTGGTCCGCGGCGCCGAGCAGGATCAGCAGGGCGAGACCGGCCGCACCGACCACCCGCGGGCGCAGCGCCGCCAGGCCGGCCGCGGCGAGCACCACCCAGGCGGGCAGCGTGAAGAGCAGGTAGCGGTCCAGGAAGTACGACGTGCTGCCCTGCGAGATCACGAAGGCGACGGCGATCGGGACGGCGGCCACCAGACCGATCTCGACGGCGGGGCGCCGGCCGCGGCTCCAGGCCAGCGGCAGCAGCGCGGCCGCGACCATGCCGAGGGCGACCAGCGGGGAGGCGAAGAGGTTGGTCCACAGGTCCGCGATGCCGCGCAGGTGCGGGACCTTCAGCCAGCTGATCTGGCGGCCGACCTGGCGCTGGCCCAGCAGCGCCAGCGGGATCACCGGCAGCAGGCCGACCACGACCGCGGCCGCGAAGGTGACGGGCAGCCGCCAGGCGCGGGCGCGCCACCAGCGCAGCACCACGATCATCGTGTGGGGCAGCAGGAAGAGCAGGGAGACCACGTGGAAGAGGCCCGCCGCGGCCACCGCGAGGGAGTACGGCAGCCAGCGCGCCACCGTGGGCCGGTCGAGCGCCCGCAGCAGCAGCCAGGTGGCCGCGGCGACCGCGAGGACGACGAAGGCGTAGGAACGGGCCTCCTGGCCGTACTTGGAGACGGCCGGCAGCAGGGCGAAGAGCAGCCCGGCGAAGACGGCGGTGCGTCGGTCGAAGAGATGGCGGGCCGTCAGGACGACGAAGGCCGCCGCCCCGGCCATGGCCAGGGCCGACGGCATCCGCAGCATGGCCTCGGAGTCGCCGAAGACCGAGACCCAGCCGTGCAGGATCAGGTAGTACGCACCGGAGACGGCGTCGACGTGGCCGAGCATCCCGAGGAGGTCGTCGGTGTCGCGGAGGGCAGCGTTCCAGCTGGCGAACTCGTCGCGCCAGGGCTGGGCGTTGCCGCTGCCTATGGTGGCGACCGCGAAGGTCAGCAGCGCCGCCCACACCCAGTCGAAGCGGGAGGCGCGCGGCGCGCGGGCCGCCCCTGCCCGTCCGGCGGCCGACGGCTCCCGTCCGGAGCCGGTGTCGGGCACGACGGCCGTACTGCTGGTGGTCATCTGCTCAGGCCTTCCGGATCGGTCAACGATCCAGAGTAAGTGAGGGGTGGAGCCGGAGCCCAACCCGGGGCGGCGCCGCCGCCCCGGGGAGCCCTAGGGCGTGTTTTAAAAGTCCCGCCTGGCCTGCGACGCCTGGCACCGCACCTCGCCGCGTTGTCGGGGCGCCCGAGTACTCCAGTACACGGGCGCCCCTCCGCCTTGCGATGCACGGCACCAGACGCCGCAGGCCCGCGCCCTCCGGGCGCCCGGCGCTACTTTTAAAACACGCCCTAGGCGCGGGCCCGGACCGGCGGGTCGCTCTTCGGGAGCGCGCCCTGGAGGCCCCGGGCCCCGTCCAGCAGCCGCTTGAGCCACGCGGACAGCGGGCGTTCGGCGTACCGGTGGACGAGCCAGGCCAGCGAGAGGATCACGGCCAGGCACATCGCGAGCAGCGGGTACGGGGCGATGCCGTGGTCGCGGCCCCAGCGGATCATGGCCCAGCCCAGCTCCTGGTGGAGCAGGTACACGGGGTACGTCAGCGCGCCCGCCACCGTCAGCCACTTCCAGCGGATCCAGTTGAGGGCGCCCATCGAGACGGCGAGCATGACCAGGAAGCTCGCGCCCGAGATGACGGCCATGACCGGCCAGGACAGGGTGTGGTGGACCTCGTACTCGTAGGAGCCGACGGTGATGTGCAGCCGGTTCTGCGCGAACAGCCAGGAGAAGGCGACCACTCCGAGCAGCATCGGGTTCACGCCGAAGCGGTAGATCAGGTACATGGCCACGCCCGCGATGAAGTACGGGGCGTCCTGCGGCATGAAGACGGTGTCCATCAGCTTGCTGCCCGTACCGGGCGTGATGACGGCCAGGATCGTCCAGATGCCGCAGAAGGCGAGCACCCGGCGGTACGTCAGGCCCATCACCGCGACGACGGCGAACAGCAGGTAGAAGCGCAGCTCGATCCAGAGGGTCCAGTAGACGCCGTCCGCCTCGGTGACGCCGAGCGGGCGTTCCAGCATCGTGAGGTTGGTCAGCACGTCGCTGAGGCTCATCGGGCGGCGGGCGGCGCGGACCGTGGACGCGAAGTTCACCACGAGGGTGGTGATGACGATGCCCACCCAGTAGGCGGGGTAGAGGCGCACCACGCGGGAGGTGAAGTAGTCCCGCGGCGAGCGCCCCCAGCAGGACATGCAGATGACGAAACCGCTGATGAGGAAGAACAGCTGGACGCCCATCCAGCCGTAGGCCCCGAACCGGTGGGCCGTCGGCATCACCGTCTGGGCCCGCTGGCCCCAGACCTCGGGGTGGATGTTGACTCCGGTCCAGTGGAAGGCGACCACCGAGAGCGCCGCGATCAGGCGCAGTCCGTCGAGCACGTAGAGACGGGGACGCCGGGGTCCCCTCGGGCCTCGGTCCGGCGGGGCGGGAACGGCCTCCCGCAGGGGCGGGGGCGGTGTGACGGTCGACATGTGAAGACAACTCCGCGGCGAGGCCGACTGTAGGCAGGAGGGCAGGAGAGCCGGGTTCCGGTCCGCCGGACGAGCCGCGGACGTCCGCGACACTTTACGGGGATCCGCCACGGACCCACAGGCGGTGCACGGCCCAAGTGACCGGGAACACCCCGTTCCGCCCGCCTCAGGCGTCCAGGCCCTGGGCCGTCCTCTCCTCGCGCAGCGCCATGATCGCCCGGCGGCGGGCGAGGCGGTGGGTGCGGCGGATCTCGGCCTCCTGGTAGCGGCGCCGGTCCTGGTCGGTCTCCGGGATCACCGGCGGCACGGTGCGCGGCTTGCCCTCGGCGTCGACGGCGGTGAAGACGAGGTAGGCGCTGCCGACCTGGGTGGCGGGGGTCGACTCGTTCCACCGCTCGGCCAGGACCCGTACGCCGATCTCCATGGAGGAGCGGCCGGTCCAGTTGCACTGCGCCTTCACGTGCACGAGGTCGCCGACGCGGACCGGCGCGAGGAAGGCCATCTCGTCCATGGAGGCGGTGACCGCGGGGCCGCCGGAGTGCCGTCCGGCGACGGCGCCCGCCGCGTCGTCCACCAGCTTCATGATCACGCCGCCGTGCACCGTGCCGAGGAGATTGGTGTCGTTGGCCGTCATGATGTGGCTGAGGGTGGTCCGCGAGGCCGAGATCGGCTTGCCGGGCGTCTGCGCGCCCCGCTCGTCCCGCACGGCCGGTGTGTCTGTCATACCGCCACCTTAAAGCCGTCGCGGATGCATCAGCTGTGCAACAGCACCGGTACGATCCCCCGCCCGCCCTGTCCCGCGCCCCCGGCTGCCAGGCATCCTTGTCCCATGAATGACTGGCCTGATGGGCGGCGGAACGAGAACCGCGACGACCGGTACGGACGCGGCGGCGCCCAGGCGCGTCCCGAGGACGCCCAGCGCCTGCCGCACGTCCAGCGCCGGCAGCCCCCCGTACCCCAGCAGGGCCGCCCCGCGCAGGCGCCGCCCGGGTACGGCGTACCGCCCCAGCAGCAGCCGTCGTACGACGGCGGCTACGACAGCGGGTACAACACCGGGCAGGTCTACGGATCCCCCGCGCCCCACGGCCCCGGCGGCCCCGGAGGGCCGGGCGGGCGGCCGGGCCGCGCCCCGGGACCGGCCCCGGACTGGCGCAAGCGGATCAAGATCGGCTCCATCGTGCTGGTCTCGGCGCTCGTCGTGACCACCGTCGGCACCTACTTCTGGGCCGACTCCAAGGTGCGCCGGGAGGTCGACCTCTCCAAGGTCATCGAGCGCCCCAAGGAGGGCGACTGCACGACGTACCTCATCGTCGGTTCCGACAGCCGCGAAGGCCTGTCCGCCGAGGACAAGAAGAAGCTGCACACCGGCTCGGCCGAGGGCAAGCGGACCGACTCGATGATGATCCTGGCGGCCTGCTCCAGCGGCAACACCATGGTCTCGCTGCCGCGCGACTCGGACGTGGAGATCCCCTCCTTCGTCGGCTCGCAGTCCGGCAAGAAGTTCGCGGGCAAGGGCAAGCGGGAGAAGCTGAACGCCGCGTACGCCGACGACGGGCCCGAACTGCTGGTGCGCACGGTGGAGTTCAACACCGGTCTGCGCATCGACCACTACGCGGAGATCGGCTTCGCGGGCTTCGCGAACATCGTGGACGCGCTCGGCGGCGTCGACATGAACATCGAGAAGGGCTTCAAGGACGAGAAGTCCGGCGCCGACTTCAAGGCGGGCGAGCAGACCCTCAACGGCCAGCAGGCCCTGGCCTTCGTCCGCACCCGCTACGCCTTCGCCGAGTCGGACCTGGCGCGCACCAAGAACCAACAGAAGTTCCTGTCGACCCTGGCCCACCAGGCGGCCACGCCGGGCACCGTCCTGAACCCCTTCCGGCTGTACCCGACGCTGGGCGCGGGCCTGGACACCCTGATCGTGGACAAGGACATGGGCCTGTTCGACCTGGGCGAGATGTTCTTCGCGATGAAGGGCATCAGCGGCGGCGACGGCGTCTCGATGAACATGCCGATCTCCGGTGAGCGGGGCGGCAACCTCATCTGGGACAAGACCAAGGTGCAGCAGCTGGTCAAGCAGATCCAGAACGACCAGAAGGTCACGGTGACGGCCAACTAGAGTCCCGTGCCCGACCGGACACGGCGAAGGGCCCGCGGACGGTGTCCGCGGGCCCTTCGCTGCGTACGCAGTGCGTCCGGAGTGCGACCGGGTCAGCGCTTGCCGGCGCGGGCGCGCAGCTTCCACGGCATGGCGATGGACTCCAGCTGGACCGCGAGGTTCATCTTGGACTCGCCGACGGTGCGGTCCTCGAAGTGGATCGGCACCTCCATGACCTGGAAGTCGCGGCGCAGCGCCTTGAACTTCATCTCCACCTGGAAGCTGTAGCCCGCGCTGCCGACCGACGCGAGGTCGATGGCGCGCAGCGCCTCGGCGCTCCACATGTTGAAGCCGCCCGTGATGTCGCGGACGCGGGTGCCCAGGATGGTGCTCGCGTAGGCGTTGGCCCAGCGGGAGAGCAGCTTGCGGTGGGCGCCCCAGGCGTCGGACAGGGTGCCGCCGGGGACGTAGCGGCTGCCGACGACGAGCCCGGCACCGGTGGACATGGCCACACCCAGCATCTCGGCGATCTTGCCGGAGGGATGCGAGCCGTCGGCGTCCATCTGGAGGACGTAGTGGGCGCCGTCCTCGACGGCCTTGGTCATGCCCGCGGCGTAGGCGCGGCCGAGGCCGTCCTTCGTGGTGCGGTGCAGGACCGACATGCGCGGGGAGCCGTCCTCGGCGAGGTGCCCCTCGGCGAGGTCTTCGGCGATCTTGCCGGTGCCGTCGGGCGAGGAGTCGTCGACGACCAGCAGGCGCAGACCCGGCAGGTCCAGGCCCATCAGCAGCTCGACCATGCCCGGCAGGTTGCCCGCCTCGTTGTACGTGGGCATGACCACGGTCAGCGGGGTGTGCGCCCACGCGTCGGGCAGCGTGGTGGAAGCGGTCGCGGCCGCGGCCGCGCTCTCGCGGGGAGTCTTCTGCTCGCCTATCACAGGGTTATGCCTCACTGAAGTCGGTCGGTACGCGTGCACCCGGCCGCAATCACCGGTCCGAGGAGAAGCGCACGGCGGCGTCAGGCAGCTCTGCCTCACACCACACCCGCACCCCGGCACGAAGTTCGTTGTCAGCCCCCACCAGCGCACCGTCGCCGATCACGGCGCCGTCCAGCACCGTGCGCGCGCCCACGGCGGCGCCGGCACCGATCAGACTGGCGGTCACGTGCGCGTCCGGCCCGATGGTGGCGCCGTCCAGCACGATGGAGCCCAGTACGACGGCGCCCGATTCGATCCGGGCACCGGCACCCACCACGGTACCTCCCGCAACCTTGGCGTCCTCCGCCACCCGGGCGCCGGGGAGGACCAGCGCCTCGCCGCGCGGGCCGGGAACGGCCGGGGAGTGGACGACGCCGCGGACGAGATCGGCGGATGCCTGGACGAAGGACTCGGGCTTGCCGAGGTCCAGCCAGTAGGTGTCCTCGGTCTTGCCGTACAGCTTGGCGCCGGAGGCGAGGAGGCCGGGGAAGGTCTCGCGCTCGACGGAGACCGGCCGACCGGCCGGAATGGAGTCGATGACGGAACGGCGGAAGACGTAGCAGCCGGCGTTGATCTGGTCGGTGACGATCTCCTCCGGGGTCTGCGGCTTCTCGGTGAAGGCCAGCACCCGCCCCTCGGAGTCGGTGGGGACCAGGCCGAAGGCGCGCGGGTCCTCGACCCGCACCAGGTGCAGGGAGACGTCCGCGTCGGCGGCCCGGTGGGAATCGACCAGGCCGCGGATGTCCAGGCCGGTCAGGATGTCGCCGTTGAAGACCAGGACGGGCTCGTCGGCGCCGCCGGTCAGCAGCCGAGCGGCGTTGCGGATCGCGCCACCGGTGCCGAGGGGCTCGTCCTCGACGACGTATTCGAGGTGGACACCGAAAGCGGAACCGTCACCGAAGTAGGGCTCGAACACTTCGGCCAGGTAGCAGGTGGCCATCACGATGTGCGTGACACCGGCGTCGGCGGCCCTGGCTATCTGGTGGGCGAGGAACGGCACACCGGCGGCCGGAACCATCGGCTTGGGGGTGTTCACCGTGACGGGGCGCAGTCGCGTCCCCTGCCCACCGACCAGCAGGATCGCTTCCGTCATTTTTTCTCCCCAACAGGTACGGGCACACGAAGGTTCAAATTTAGCCCACCCGGGGACGTGCGGAGGCCGGAGGCGGCGCCCGGGGAACCCCTGCGGCCACGGCACTGTTTATGGGAGGTTACGTACCAGGACGATCCACCGGACCGGTTGGTTCCCTTCCCGGGAATTCCCGCGCCCACGCGACGCACCGCCCGGCCCGCGGACGGGCCCAACTCACCCCGGCGCAGGCCTTGGTGACGGCCGCTCACCCGCCGCGCCGGTCCCGGGCCACCCGGGCCCGCGTACGGCCCGCGCCGGAACCGGATCGTTAGCGAGCCGGTACCCGCGGGGCGGCCGCGGCACCGGGCCCCGCGCAGCCGGCCGCGCCGCGGTACGCCGCACGGCGGCCCCCGGCGCGCTCGCGCGGGGGCCGCCGTGGTGGCGCGGACTGCGTGGCTGCCGCGCCGCTACGGCAGGTTGCGGGCCATGACGATCCGCTGGACCTGGTTCGTGCCTTCATAAATTTGCGTGATCTTCGCGTCGCGCATCATGCGCTCCACCGGGTAGTCGCGCGTGTAGCCGTAGCCGCCGAGGAGCTGGACGGCGTCCGTGGTGATCTCCATGGCGACGTCGGAGGCGAAGCACTTGGCCGCGGCGCCGAAGAAGGTGAGGTCCTCGTGGGGGCCCCCGCCGGAGACGCGCTCGGAGCGGGCGGCGGCCGCGTACGTCAGCTGGCGGGCGGCCTCCAGCTTCATGGCCATGTCCGCGAGCATGAACTGCACGCCCTGGAAGTCGCCGATCGGCTTGCCGAACTGCTTGCGCTCCTGGACGTAGCCCTTGGCGTAGTCCAGGGCGCCCTGCGCGATGCCGAGCGCCTGCGCCGCGATGGTGATGCGGGTGTGGTCCAGGGTCTTCATGGCGGTGGCGAAGCCGGTGCCCTCGGCGCCGATCATGCGGTCGGCCGGGATGCGCACGTTGTCGAGGTAGACCTCGCGGGTCGGCGAGCCCTTGATGCCGAGCTTCTTCTCCGGGGCGCCGAAGGAGACGCCTTCGTCCGACTTCTCGACGACGAAGGCGCTGATGCCCTTGGAGCGCTTCTCCGGGTCGGTGACGGCCATCACCGTGTAGTACTCGGAGACGCCCGCGTTGGTGATCCAGCGCTTCACGCCGTTGAGCACCCAGAAGTCGCCGTCGCGCACCGCGCGCGTCTTCATGCCGGCCGCGTCCGAGCCCGCGTCGGGCTCCGAGAGCGCGTACGAGAACATCGCGTCGCCCTTGGCCAGCGGGCCCAGGTACTTCGCCTTCAGCTCCTCGGAGCCGGAGAGGATCACCGGGAGCGAGCCGAGCTTGTTGACGGCCGGGATGAGGGAGGAGGAGGCGCAGACGCGGGCCACTTCCTCGATCACGATGACGGTCGCCAGCGCGTCGGCGCCCGCGCCGCCGTAGGACTCGGGGACGTGGACGGCGTGCAGGTCGCTGGCGACGAGCGCGTCGAGGGCCTCCTGCGGGAAGCGGGACTCCTCGTCGACCGCGGCCGCGAACGGCAGGATCTTGGCCTCGGCGAGCGAGCGGACCGACTCGCGGAGCATGTCGTGCTCCTCGGCCGGGCGGTACAGGTCGAAGTCGGCAGAACCCGCCAAGACTCTCACTCCCCAAGGTGATGCGTGATGCTAACTACCGTTAAGTAACCCTGAGCTTAGTGTCCCGGCCCGGTCACGGATACGTGGGCCGCACGTGAGTTGCGTGACAGCCGGTACGGGGAGGCCGCCGCACGCCGGGGACACGGAGGAGCGTCCCCCCGTCCCCGCCCGACTATGCTCGGTTGCCGCAATCGGCCCCGCACCCCTGGAGCACGCATGGCCCCCAAGATCACTGTGATCGGTACCGGCTATCTCGGCGCCACCCACGCCGCTGCCATGGCCGAACTGGGCTTCGAGGTGCTCGGGCTGGACATCGTCCCGGAGAAGATCGAGATGCTGGCCGCGGGCCGCGTCCCGATGTACGAACCGGGGCTGGAGGAGCTGCTCGGCGCGCACGTCGCCGGGCTGCCGGGGTCGAGCGGGCGGCTGCGCTTCACCACCTCCTGGGAAGAGGTCGGCGCCTTCGGCGACGTCCACTTCGTCTGCGTGAACACTCCGCAGAAGCACGGCGAGTACGCCTGCGACATGTCGTACGTCGACTCCGCGATCGAGTCGCTGGCCCCGCACCTGACCCGGCCCGCCCTGGTCGTCGGCAAGTCCACCGTGCCGGTGGGCTCGGCGGTCCGGCTGGCGGCCCGGCTGGCGGAGCTGGCCCCGGCGGGCCGGGACGTGGAACTGGCCTGGAACCCGGAGTTCCTGCGGGAGGGCTTCGCGGTCCAGGACACCCTGCACCCGGACCGGATCGTGGTCGGCGTGCAGGGCGAGTCCGCGGAGAAGCTGCTGCGCGAGGTCTACGCGATCCCGCTCGGCGAGGGGTCGCCGCTCGTCGTCACCGACTTCCCGACGGCCGAGCTGGTCAAGACCGCCGCGAACTCCTTCCTCGCCACGAAGATCTCCTTCATCAACGCGATGGCGGAGGTGTGCGAGGCCGCGGGCGGCGACGTGATGAAGCTGGCGGAGGCGATCGGGCACGACGACCGGATCGGCCGCAAGTTCCTGCGTGCCGGGATCGGCTTCGGCGGCGGCTGCCTGCCGAAGGACATCCGGGCCTTCATGGCCCGGGCCGGCGAGCTGGGCGCCGACCAGGCGCTGACCTTCCTGCGGGAGGTCGACTCGATCAACATGCGCCGCCGCGGCCACATGGTCGAGCTGGCCCGGGACGCGGTCGGCGGGTCCTTCCTCGGCAAGCGCGTCGCCGTCCTCGGGGCCACCTTCAAGCCGGACTCGGACGACGTCCGGGACTCGCCCGCGCTGAACGTGGCCGGTCAGATCCACCTCCAGGGCGGCCAGGTCACCGTCTACGACCCCAAGGGCATGGACAACGCCCGCCGCGTCTTCCCCACCCTGGCGTACGCCGACTCCGCCGTCGCGGCGGTGACGGGCGCGGACGTCGTCCTGCACCTGACCGAATGGAGCGAGTTCCGCGACCTGGACCCGGCGGCCCTGACCCCCCTGGTCTCGGTCCCGCTGATCCTGGACGGCCGCAACGCCCTCGACTCCGCCCGCTGGCGCGCGGCGGGCTGGACCTACCGGGCCATGGGGCGCCCGCGGGCGTAGTCGGGGGTCGCAGGCCGGTGGGGCTACGGGCCCCCGCGCCGGTGGTGGGCCGCGCGGGCGGTGAACTCCGCGTCGCGCAGCACGCGTTGGGCGTTGCCCCAGGTCAGCAGGGCCAGGTCCGGTTCCGTCCAGCCGCGGTCCAGGAGTTCCGCGATCAGGCGGGGGTAGCCGGAGGGGTCGGTCAGGCCCGCCGGGCGCGGGAGCGGAGGTTCGGCGCCGAAGGCCGCGCCGAGGCCGACGGCCTGCGGGCCCGCCACCGCCCGTACGTGGTCGAGGTGGTCCGCCACCGCGTGCAGCGAGTCCCCGGTGCGGGCGGAGGCGAAGGTCACCATGCACAGGCCGCCCGCGGCCCGCAGGGCGAGCAGGACCTCGTCGGAGACGTTCCCGGGATGCGGGGTGACGGCGGCGGCCGCGGTGTGGGAGATCAGCACCGGGGCCTTCGAGGCGCCCGCGATCTGTACCGCGACCGCGTCCTCGCAGCCGGTCAGGTCGATCAGGACCGCGAGCCGGTTCAGCTCCCGCACCACCTCGTGGCCGAAGACCGTCAGCCCCTGGTCGGCCCAGGCGGCGCCCGCCGGGGCCAGGCTGCGCACGCCCAGCGCGTGCAGGGCCCGCAGGGTGGCGAGCGAGTCGGTCAGCGCGCGGCCGGGCGCCGGGCCGAGGAACGAGGCGATCCGCCCGCGGTTGCGCGCGTCGGCCATGTCGTCCGCGCACAGCGCGAGGCTCAGGCTGTCGGGGTGGCGCCGCAGCAGGTGCTGCGCGAGGTCGATCTGTTCGAGGGTCTCCACGAGCACCCGGTCCCGCCCCGGGGTGAACAGCGACCAGAACTGGGCCCCGACCGCGCCGGCCCGCAGCCGGGGGATGTCGGTGTCCACGCCGCCCTCGGGGGTGCCGAGGTCGTCGTGGTAGGGGCTCTGGCGCAGCGTCCACAGCAGGGTGTTGCACCCGTCGGCGACGGGGTGGGCGGCCAGCAGCGCGGCGGCCCGGTCGAGGGCTCCGGGCGTTCCCGTGCCGGGCGCGGCCGCGGGGTCGGCTCCGGCGGCGTCGGGCGCGGCGGGGGCGGAGCCCACGTGCGCGGGGTCGTCCTGCAGGTCGGCCATGGCGTTCGCTCCGGTCTCGGCGGCAGCGGGGAGGGAGAAGTGCTGCCACCGTGACATGGGGGACGCGCGGGTACGCGGCGGATGTGGCGTTCGGGTGGCGCGGGACCGGGGATCCCGGGCCACGTGTGGGACCGGGACCCCGCGCCGCCGCCCGGGGCTACAGCACCGCGCGGGATCCCGCGCCACCCTCACGGCGGCGGCCCGCGCCGCCGCCCGGGGCTACAGCACCGCGTTCGACGGTCCGCGCCGCGCCGACAGCCCGGCCGCCACCGACTCCGCGTCGCGCAGCGCCCGTACCGCGTTCGACCAGGTCAGCTTCGCGAGGTCGGCCCGCGACCAGCCGCGGGTCAGCAGCTCGGCGATCAGGTTCGGGTAGCCGGACACGTCGTCCAGGCCGGCCGGGGTGAAGGCCGTGCCGTCGTAGTCGCCGCCGATGCCGAGGTGGTCCACGCCCGCGACCTCGCGCATGTGGTCCAGGTGGTCGGCGACCGTGGCCGCCGAGGCGACCGGGCGCGGGTTCGCCGCTTCGAAGGCGCGGTGCAGGGCCATCGCCTCGGGTCCGGTGTCCAGGTGGTGCAGCCCGTGCGCGCGCAGGTTCTCGTCGGCGGCCGCGGTCCAGGCGACGGCGGCCGGGAGGATGAACTTGGGCACGAAGGTGACCATGGCCACGCCCCCGTTGGCGGGGAGCTGCGCGAGCACGTCGTCCGGGATGTTGCGCGGGTGGTCGCAGACCGCCAGCGCGGAGGAGTGCGAGAAGATCACCGGCGCTTCGGAGACGGCGAGCGCGTCGCGCATGGTGGTGGCGGCCACGTGCGAGAGGTCGACCAGCATGCCGATGCGGTTCATCTCGCGCACGACCTCGCGGCCGAAGTCGCTCAGCCCGCCGTGGCGGGGCTCGTCGGTCGCCGAGTCGGCCCAGTCGATGGTGTCGTTGTGGGTGAGCGTCATGTACCGCACGCCGAGCCGGTGCAGGGAGCGCAGGGTGGCGAGCGAGTTGTTGATGGAGTGGCCGCCCTCGGCGCCCATCAGGGAGGCGATCCGGCCGTTCGCCCGCGCCGCCTCCATGTCGTCGGCCGTGAGCGCCCGCACCAGGTCGTGCGGGTAGCGCTCGATCAGCTGGCCGACCGCGTCGATCTGCTCCAGGGTGGCGCTGACCGCCTCGTCGCCCGCGTAGTCGGAGCGCACGAAGACGGACCAGAACTGGGCACCGACCCCGCCGGCGCGCAGCCGGGGGATGTCGGTGTGCAGGTGCGCGGACTGGTCGGCGGCGATGTCCCGCCGGTCCAGGTCGTAGCGGACCTGGTGGCGCAGCGCCCAGGGGAGGTCGTTGTGGCCGTCGACGACCGGGTGCTCGGCGAGCAGGTCCAGCGCCTGGGGCAGGCACTGGGCCGCTTCCGGGCTCAGCGCGGCGGCCGGGCGCTGCGCCGCGCTCACTTGCCGAACCCGAAGGAGTCGGCGCCCGCGACCTTGGTGCGCAGCCGCTTGCCCTTCTCGGTGGCCTGGTCGTTCAGTTCCTGCTGGAACTCCCGCATGCGGGCCATCAGCTCCGGGTCCTGGGTGGCCAGGATGCGGACGGCCAGCAGTCCGGCGTTGCGCGCGCCGCCGACGGAGACGGTGGCGACGGGAACCCCGGCGGGCATCTGGACGATCGAGAGCAGCGAGTCCATGCCGTCGAGGTACTTGAGCGGGACGGGTACGCCGATCACGGGCAGCGGGGTCACCGAGGCGAGCATCCCGGGCAGGTGCGCGGCACCGCCCGCGCCCGCGATGACCGCCTTCAGCCCGCGCCCGGCGGCCTGCTCGCCGTACGCGATCATCTCGCGCGGCATCCGGTGCGCCGAGACGACGTCGACCTCGTAGGGGATCTCGAACTCGTCGAGCGCCTTCGCGGCGGCCTCCATGACGGGCCAGTCGGAGTCGGATCCCATGACGATGCCGACGACGGGGCCCGCCGGGGCCGGGGTCGCGGCGGGGGTGCCGGAGAAGCTCATTCGGTGATCGTCCCTCGGAGGTAGCCGGCTGCGTGACGTGCGCGCTCCAGCACATCGTCCAGGTCGTCGCCGTAGGTGTTGACGTGGCCGACCTTGCGGCCGGGCTTCACGTCCTTGCCGTACATGTGGATCTTCAGCTGGGGGTCGTGCGCCATGCAGTGCAGGTACGCCGCGTACATGTCGGGGTAGTCGCCGCCCAGGACGTTCGCCATGACCGTCCAGCGGGCGCGCGGGCGCGGGTCGCCGAGCGGGAGGTCCAGGACCGCCCGTACGTGGTTGGCGAACTGGGAGGTCATCGCGCCGTCCTGGGTCCAGTGCCCGGAGTTGTGCGGGCGCATGGCCAGTTCGTTGACCAGGATCCGGCCGTCGGTGGTCTCGAACAGCTCCACGGCCAGGTGGCCGGTCACGTCGAGTTCGCTCGCGATCCGCAGGGCGAGGGCCTGGGCCTCGCCCGCGAGGGCCTCGGAGAGGTTCGGGGCGGGGGCGATCACCGTGTCGCAGACCCCGTCCACCTGGATGGACTCGACGACGGGGTAGGCCACGGCCTGCCCGTGCGGGGAGCGGACGATGTTCGCCGCCAGCTCGCGCACGTAGTCCACCTTCTCCTCGGCGAGGACCGGGACGCCCGCCTTGAAGGGCGCCTCGGCGTCCTCGGGCGTGCGGACGAACCACACGCCCTTGCCGTCGTACCCGCCGCGGACGGTCTTGAGGATGACGGGGAAGCCGCCGACCTCGGCCGCGAAGGCCACCGCGTCCGCCGGATCGCTGACGATCCGGTGGCGGGGGCTGGGCGCGCCGATCTCGTCGAGCTTGGCGCGCATCACCCCCTTGTCCTGGGCGTGGACGAGCGCGGCGGGGCCCGGGCGGACGGGGATGCCGTCCACTTCCAGGGCCCGCAGGTGCTCGGTGGGGACGTGCTCGTGATCGAAGGTGATCACGTCGCAGCCGCGCGCGAAGGCGCGCAGGGTCTCCAGGTCGCGGTAGTCGCCGATGACGACATCGCTCACGACCTGGGCCGCCGAGTCCTGGGGGCCGTCGCTGAGGATCTTGAATCTGATGCCGAGGGGGATGCCCGCCTCGTGGGTCATGCGGGCGAGCTGCCCGCCGCCGACCATGCCAACTACCGGGAACGTCACTCCTCCAGGGTATCGGCCGGATTCCGCCATACGGACGGCGCCCGGGCCGGTTCGCGTCGCCCGGCGAGGTCTACGCGCGTCCCGCCCGCTGCGCCGGGCGGGTGTCGGAAGGCACACGCGTTCCAGGGGACCGAGACTTAACATGGATGGGTTGGCACCCTCGACCGGCAAGGACTGAAACCCTCATATGAGTACGCCCACGCACGTCACGCTGTCCGAACGCTTCCGGGGCATCGGCCGGGAGGTCCTGAAGTTCGGCGCGGTCGGCGGTCTGGGCGTGCTGGTCAACTTCGGCGTCTTCAACCTGCTCCGGCACACGACCGACCTGGCCGTGGTGCGCGCGAGCGTCATAGCCATCGTCGTGGCCATCATCAGCAACTACATCGGGTTCCGGTACTTCACCTACCGCGACCGCGACCGGGGCAGCCGGCGCCGCGAGATGACCCTGTTCGTGGCGTTCAGCCTGATCGGGATGGTCATCGAGAGCGGCGTGCTCTACGTGGCGACCTACGGCTTCGGCTGGGACAGCGACCTCCAGAGCAACATATTCAAGTTCCTCGGCATGGCCATCGCGACCGTCTTCCGCTTCTGGTCCTACCGGACCTGGGTGTTCCGCGCCCTGCCCGAGACCACGGACGCGAGCGCCACGGACGCGAGTGCCACGGCCGTCCTCGCCGCGCAGCGCGAGGGCGCGGACGCGCCGGTCGTGGACGCGCCGGTCGTGGAGGCGGCCGCGGCCGTCGTCCCGGCTCCGGTCACCCCCGCGCCCGCCGCCCGCTAGCGCACCGGCTGTTCCTGTTCCACCCTTTCCGGGGCCGTCCGGCTCAGGAACAGGGCGAAGACCGGCGGCTGCGCCTGGAGCAGTTCGAGCCGTCCGCCGTCCGCCTCGGCGAGGTCCCGGGCCACCGCGAGGCCGATCCCCGTGGAGTTCCGCCCGCTGATCGCCCGCTCGAAGATCCGGTTGCCCAGATCCGGGGGGACGCCCGGGCCGTCGTCCGTCACCTCGATGACCGACTGGTTCCCGGTCACCCGGGTGCGCAGGGCGACCGTGCCGCCCCCGTGCATGAGGGCGTTCTCGACCAGCGTCGCCAGCACCTGGGACACCGCGCCCGGCGTGCCGACGGCCCGCATCCCCTGCTTCCCCGAACGCACGATGGCCCGCCCGGCGCTGCGGTAGGCCGGCCGCCACTCCTCCACCTGCTGCTTGACGATCTCGTCCAGGTCGAAGGGGACCGCCGAGCCCGTGCGCGGGTCGCGGGAGTTCGTCAGCAGCCGCTCCACCACGTCCGTGAGCCGCTCGACCTGCGTGAGGGCGATGCTGGCCTCTTCCCGTACGGTCTCCAGGTCGTCCGTGACGGTGATCTCCTCCAGCCGCATCGACAGCGCGGTCAGCGGGGTCCGCAGCTGGTGGGACGCGTCGGCGGCCAGTCGCCGCTCGGCGGTCAGCATCCGCCCGATCCGCTCCGCGCTGGCGTCCAGGACGTCCGCGACCCGGTCCAGCTCGGGCACCCCGTACCGCTTGTGGCGCGGCCGCGGGTCGCCCGAGCCCAGGCGTTCGGCGGTCTCGGCGAGGTCGGTGAGCGGGGAGGCCAGGCGGTTGGCCTGGCGCACGGCGAGCAGGACGGCCGCCACGACGGCCAGCAGGGCGACGGCGCCGACGACCACGAGGGTGCGCCCGACCTCCTTGGTGACCGTCGAGCGGGACTCCTCGACGACCACGCTCTCGCCCGTCTCGCCCTTGGCGGCGCCGCGCAGGACGCTGCCGTCGAGGGGGGCGCCGATCTCGATCGGGGGCTGGCCGGGGACCTGGATGCGGGCGTGCCGCCCGGCCTCCAGCTGCTCGCCGAGCGACCGGGCGTCGATCGCCTTCTTCTCCAGCACGTTCGACTCGACGATGCCGACGAGGCGCAGCGCCTCGGATTCGACGCTGTCCTGGGCACTGCTGGTGATGGTCCGGGTCTCCACGATGACCAGGGAGATCCCGAAGACGGCGATGACGACGAGCACCACGGCGAGCGTGGAGTTGATCAGGCGGCGGCGCATGCCTTAGAGGATGCCCTAACGGGTGCCGCCGCGGCCGCCGGTTGCGGCGGCCGCGGGCTGCGGCCGGTCCGTGCGGTCAGCTCTTCTCGAAGCGGAAGCCGACGCCCCGGACGGTCGCGATGTAGCGCGGGTTCGCGGCGTCGTCTCCCAGCTTCTTGCGCAGCCAGGAGATGTGCATGTCCAGGGTCTTCGTGGAGGACCACCAGGTGGTGTCCCACACCTCGCGCATGAGCTGGTCGCGGGTGACGACCCGGCCCGCGTCGCGGACCAGGACCCGCAGCAGGTCGAACTCCTTCGCCGTGAGCTGGAGCTCCTCCTCCCCCATCCAGGCGCGGTGCGACTCGACGTCGATCCGCACGCCGTGGGTGGCGGGGGGCTGCGCGGGTTCGGTGGCACCGCGCCGGAGCAGGGCCCGGACCCGGGCCAGCAGCTCGGCGAGCCGGAAGGGCTTGGTGACGTAGTCGTCGGCCCCGGCGTCCAGCCCGACCACGGTGTCGACCTCGTCGGCCCGTGCGGTCAGCACCAGGATCGGGAAGCCGTGGCCCTCGGCGCGCAGCCGGCGGGCGACTTCCAGGCCGTCCATCCCGGGCAGGCCCAGGTCCAGGACGACAAGATCGACGCCGCCCTGCAGTCCCGCGTCCAGCGCGGTCGGTCCGTCCTCGCGGACCTCGACCTCGTACCCCTCCCGGCGCAGGGCGCGGGCCAGGGGTTCCGAGATGGATGCGTCGTCCTCGGCGAGCAGTACACGCGTCATGTGGGTGATGGTAGTCCGCGCCGGGAGGCCGCAGGGCTGCACCGGGGCACCCCTGGGGATCTACCCTTGTGGGTGCGCGCGGCCTTTGAATGTGATCAAACGGTTCCCTGGAAACCTGTGATCCATCTCTCAAGTCCATTCATATCCCGCTGTGTCGTGTCGTATGGTGTCGAGACGCCTGATGCACTACCCCGGGGACCTTTGCGCCGAAAAGCGAGCCGAAGGTCTCCACTTCTGTCCTGACCGGCGAGGCGCTCCCATGGAGACCGCCCTCATCGGGCTTGATGACAGTGAATGACCTGTGGGCCGGGCCCTGCGTGCGAAGGTGCGCGACAGGGTGTGGATCCCGGTGACCGATGTTCCTTTGCCGCCTCACCGGCGGTGAGACCCCCGGGCGTGGGGTGGGACACGCGTCGCCGGTGCCGGCCACCCCCCACCGGGCGCTGTTCCGCTCACGAAGCGAAGCGTCCCGATCAAGCAAGGATCGACCATGGCTTCCAGCCTGACGAAGGGCTCGGCGGACCCGTCCACCGAGAAGACCTTCTTCGGCCACCCCCGTGGCCTGGCCACTCTGTTCATGACCGAGATGTGGGAGCGCTTCTCCTACTACGGCATGCGCGCCCTCCTGGTGTACTACCTGGTTTCGGGCGGCGCCGACGCCGCCACGGGCAGCCAGGGCGGCGGTCTGGCCATGACCGCGGCCACGACCACGGCCATCTACTCGGTGTACGTCTCCATGGTCTACCTCATGGCGATGCCGGGCGGATGGTTCGGAGACCGTGTCTGGGGCGCCCGCAAGACGGTCGCCATCGCCGGTTTCGTGATCATGGCGGGTCACCTGTCCCTGGCCGTTCCCGGCCAGGCGATGTTCTTCGTCGGTCTGGTCCTGGTCGCGGCCGGTTCCGGCCTGCTGAAGGCCAACATCTCCACGATGGTCGGCCACCTGTACAACGGTCCCGAGGACCCGCGCCGTGACGGTGGCTTCACCCTCTTCTACATCGGCATCAACCTCGGCGCCTTCGTCGCCCCGCTGGTCGTGGGCACGGTCGGCAAGGAGCACAACTGGCACCTGGGCTTCGCCCTCGCCGCCGTCGGCATGGGCCTGGGCCTCACCCAGTTCCTGCTCGGCACCAAGCACCTGAGCCCGAAGAGCAGCCTGGTCCCGAACCCGCTGTCCCCGGAGGAGCGCAAGGCCGTCCTCACGAAGGTCGCCTTCGCGGTCCTGGGCATCGCCGTCTTCTACGGCGCCGTCGTCGCCCTCGGCGCGTACACGCTGAACTGGGCGCTGGTCCCGCTGACGCTGGCCGGCCTGTTCATCCCGATCGCCGTCCTGACGCGCATCAAGCGCGACAAGGAGCTGTCGGGTGCCGAGCAGTCGAAGATGACCGCCTACATCTGGTTCTTCATCGCCGCCGCGGTCTTCTGGATGATCTACGACCAGGGTGGCTCCACGCTCTCCCTGTTCGCCGACGACAAGACCGCCGACAGCGTCTTCGGCTTCGGCTTCTCGGCCACCTGGTACCAGTCGCTGAACCCGCTGTTCGTGATGGCGCTGGCGCCGGTCTTCGCCTGGCTGTGGGTCTGGCTGGCGAAGAAGAACCAGGAGCCGAACACCATCGTGAAGTTCGCGATGGGCCTGGTCCTGATCGGTGCCTCCTTCTTCGTCTTCATCGTCCCGATGAACATGGCGGGCGACGGCACGAAGGTCTCCCCGATGTGGCTGGTCTCGATCTACATGATCCAGACCATCGGTGAGCTGTGCGTGTCCCCGGTCGGCCTCTCCGTCACCACGAAGATGGCCCCGCAGAAGTACGCCTCCCAGATGATGGGTGTCTGGTTCCTCGCGGTCACCGCCGGTGACTGCATCACCAGCCTCCTGTCCATCGGCGGGGTCGACCTGAACGGCACCGGGGTGATCGCCTTCGAGGCGCTCGCCGCCGCCCTGGCCGGCTTCGCGGTCTACACGTACCGCAAGAGGGTCCAGAAGATGATGGGCACCGTGCACTGACGCACGCCCCCCACGGCGCACGCAGCGGCCCGGCACACCACCACGGTGTGCCGGGCCGTTCGGCGTTCCCAGGCGGGTGCCGGGGTTACCTCGTGCCGCGCAGCCGGCGCCACGGGGTGAAGGTGAAGACCGCGCCGCCGAGCAGGACCACGGTTCCGGCGACCAGCGCCAGGGCCTTGATCCCGCCCTCGTCGGAGGAGCCGGTCTCGGCCAGGCCGCCGGCGGCCGCCGCGCTGCCGCCGGAGGTGCCGGACGTGCCCGAGGCGCCGGAGCCGCCCGGCTGGGCCGCCGTGTCCAGCTCCAGGGAGACGCCGGTGCTGGAGGCCTTGCAGGGCACGGTGATGGGCGTGGCGCCCGGGGCCATCGTGACGTCGATGGTCAGCTGGTCGGGGCTGAGCGTCACCTTGCCGGACTTGCCGGGGGTGTAGGTGCCGCTCATGTCGCTCAGGCTGACGGGGGCCTTGTCCGGGATCGGCTCGGCGTTGGCCGGGCCGGAGACCTTGACCGTGCCGCTGTCGGCGCCGCCGAGCTTGATGTTCATCGAGGGCTTGAGGGCCCCCGCGGGCAGGGCCATCGGGCTGGCCATGGCGCCCTTGGCGGTCTTGACGGTCAGGGCGTAGGCGCCGCCGTTCTTCTTGGCGCTGATCGTGACCGGGGTCTTGATGCCGCCGGGGACGACCGCTCCGCAGTCGTAGGCGACCTCCACGGCCTTGCCCGGGAAGTCGGTCTGGCCCCCGCCGCCGCCGGTGGTGGCCCCGCCGGTGGTCGTGGCGCCGCCGGTCGTGGTCGCCCCGCCGGTGGTGGTGGCCCCGCCGGTGGTCGTCGCTCCACCTGTCGTCGTGGCGCCGCCCGTGGTGGCCCCGCCCGTGGTCGTGCCACCCGTGGTGGCGCCGCCCGCGACCTTGATGGTCGCCCCGGGCTTCACCGTCTCCTTGGGCGAGCACTTGGTCTCGGTGGTCATGATCTGGTTGACGTTGATCGTGTACTTGTCGGGCGTGAGCGTGATGTCGCCCGCCTTCTCGATCTTGAGCTTGCCCTTCATGTCCGGCAGCACCATCTGGGCGCCCTTGGGGATCGGCGGGTTCTGCCGCGGGCCCTGGACCGCCACGGTGCCGCTCTGGGCCCCGCCGACGGTGACGTTGCCGCTGGGCTGGACGACGTCCTTGTTGAGGTCCAGCAGGTCCGGGTTCTTCGAGGCCGCCTTGACCGTCTTCCAGGTGATGTCGACGGTGTCACCGACCTTCGCGGTCGCCGGCGCCGTGATCTCCACCGTCGTCTCGCCCTGGATCGGGGGGAGATTGGCGATGGCGGGCGGGATGCACTCGGTCTTGAACGTGATCTCGGCGGCCTGGGCGGGGGTCGCCGCCAGCAGGATCCCCGCCCCGCCGAGCATCAGCGCGACCCCGGCCGCGCTCATCCTCCGTTGGGTCTTCACGTCGTTCCCTTCGTTGTCGGATGGTCTTCTGACGGTGCGGATGTCGGTGCGGATGTCGGTGCGGACTTCCGTGCGGGTGGTGCGCCCGGAGCGTCGGCGGCGTCCGGGGTGAACCACGGCAGTACGGCCGTGGCGGTCGGTGGGGCCGCGGGCGCCGGGCGGCGCGCCGCGGCGGCCGGGCGGCGTACGGCGCCGGGGATGCGCGGCAGCCGCGCGGTGACGGCGTTCGCCGGGTCGCGGGGCTCCGCGGCGGGCACGCGGTGGCGGCCGGAGCCGGGGGCGCGCGGGCGGACCCGGTCGACGACGGCCATGCCGATCCGGAACACCGCGGCCGGGATCACCAGGCACAGCAGGCCCCAGAAGACGAGGACGCCGTACGGCCGGTCCACCCCCCAGGGCTGGGTGGCCAGGACCTTCTCGCCGTACTTCAGCGAGAGCGTGTAGTCGCCGTACGCGCCCGCGTCCAGCGAGACGTCGATCGCGACCCGGGCCTTCTGGCCGGGCGGGATCGTGCCCTTCCACTGGTGTTCCTCCCAGGTCGGCGCGAACACCCCGTGGGCGGTGCCGATCTGGAAGACGGGGTCGGTGACCGGGGCGGAGCCGAGGTTGCCGACGGTGACCACGAACCTGCGCCCCGGCGGGGCGCCGAACCAGGTCAGGATCCCGTCGTCGCCCTCCAGCCGGACGCCGGTGAGGATCGCGAGGCGGGCCGTGCCGGACTCCGGGGGCAGGTCCGCCACCGGATGGTCGGTGATCTTGACGGGGACGGCGACGGTGGACTGGTCCCCGTTGACGGAGGCCACGTCGACCACGCAGGGGCAGGGCTTGGGCGGTCCCACCACCGGCAGCCGGGCGGTGAAGTGCCCGGCCTCGTCGACGCCGGCGGCGGTGCCGTCCGCGTTGGCGCAGCTGTTGGTCCCGCCGATCATGTTCTGCCCGCAGAACAGGAGCATCACCATGGTCTTCGGCCGCCAGCCGGCGCCGGTGACGGTCACCTCGGTGCCCTTGGCGACCTCCTGGAGGGAGAGCGTCGCGGTGGCCTTGCCGTCGGCCGCCGGTGCGGACCAGGCCGGTACGGCCGCCAGCACCAGCAGGGCGCCGGTCACGGCGGCCACCAGCGCCGCCGCCCAGCGGCCCGGCCCGCGCCGGTGCGCGCGGGGGCGGCCGCGGCTGGCTGCCGGGAGCGGGGTCTCGTACCGCGTGCTCACCTGGGCGCTCCCGTCAACTCGTCTTCTGACACTGGGGGTTCGGCATCGGATCCGGGTCCGGCCCGCGGGCCGGGGACGGCGCCGGACCGGGACGGCCCGGCCGCCGGGCGCCGGTCGTCCTGCGGTGGCGGCGCACCGGACGGCGGTCCGTCGGGGGGCCCCGCGCGGGCGGCCCGCCGGGTGCGTACGAGGAGGTGCGCGGCCAGGGCCGTGACGGCGAGGCCGAGCAGCCCCGCGCCGGTCCGCAGCACCAGGCCCCACGGCACGAACCACGCGGAGGCGGTGGCCGTGGCCCGCGCGCCGCCGGGGGCGGTGACCGTGAGGGTGAGGTCGACGTCGTCGAGGACCGGTGCCCCGGGCCAGGGCTCGCTCAGCTCGACCTGCTGGCCGGGCAGCAGTTCCACCGGCAGGGTGCGCGCGGTGCGGCCCGCCACCTCGCCGAACAGGCCTTCGGCGCGCACCGACAGTTCGGGCGCGAGCGAGACGTTCCCGCGGTTGACCAGGGTGTAGTGGATGACGGCGGCCGCGCCGCTGCCGCTGACCGCGGCGTGCTCGACGGTGAGGGCGGCCAGTGCCGGACCGCTGACGCGCAGGTGGGCCCGTACGGCGGCCTCGTGACCGGATGCGGCCGCGACGACGGCGACGGGGTGGTCGCCGGGCAGCGCGGAGGGCGGCACGGTGACGGTGAAGGGGACCACGGCGCGGGTGCGCGGCGGGATCGTGACGGTACGGCTCGCGCCGAAGCTGATCCAGGAGCCGGCGGCCGTGGACTCCGCGGCCGGGCGCACCGCGAGGGCGCCGGTCCCGGTGTTGTAGGCGTCGGCCCCGCGCAGGGTGACGGTGTGTTCCCGGTCGGTGGGGTTGGCCAGGGCCAGCCGGTCCTCCAGCACGGCGCCGGGGGGTCCCTCCAGGTAGAAGTACGGGCGCTCGGTGCCGGGGCGGGCGGCCGGTCCCGCGGCGGGCGCGGCGCTCCAGCCGGGGTCCGCCGCCCGCGCCGGGGCGGCGCAGGGCAGGACGGCGAGGAGCAGCGCCCCGAGCACCCCGGCCACGGCGAGCGCACGCGACGGCCCGGCCCCCGCGCCGGACCGCCTCGGCCCGCCCCCGGACCGCTGCCGCACGCCCCCGGACCGCTTCGGACCGCCCCCGGACCGCCCGGACGGTGGCGGCGGCACGGCCGGGTCCGCTGCGTTCAGGACCGGGCCCGCTGGCCGCGCCGGGTCAGCCACAGCACGCCGGCGGCGCCGGAGAGCAGCACGGTGCCGCCCAGGGTGCCGAGGGCGAGGGCGGAGTCGGCGGGTCCGGTCTGCGGCAGGGTGCCTCCCGAGCCTCCCGAGCCGCCCGAGCCCGGCGCGGGGGCCTTGGGGGCGCCCGCGGCGGCCGTCACGTCCATCTCCAGGGACGGCTTCGGGCTGTTGCCGGGCTTGCAGGTGGTCGTGGTGCCCATGGCCTTGATGGTGAGCACGCCCGCGGTGAAGGTGACCTTGCCGCTCTTCTTCGGGGTGTAGGTGCCCGAGAGGTCGGAGATCTTGATGGGCGTGTTGGCGGGCGCCGCCGCGGCGTTGGGCGGTCCCGCGACCGGCACGCTCGCCGTCTCCGCTCCGGAGACGAGGACGACGGCGCTGGGTGACATCGCGCCGGGGCCGAGTTCGATGGGGCTGGAGGAGACGCCCTTCTGGAAGGACATCGTGAGCTTGTAGCCGTCGCCCTCCTTGACGGCCTTGATGTCGATGGGCGAGACCGCCGACTTGGGGCCGATCGGGGTCTCGCAGTCGTACGTCACGTCGACCACGGCGGCCTGCGCGGCCGGGGCGGCCAGCAGGACCGCCGATCCCGCCAGCGCGGTGGCGAGCGCGAGCGCGGTGGAGCGTTTCCGGTTGGACACCTTCGTCTTCCCCTCGGACCTCGGAACCACGGTTCACTGACGGCAAGTTACTGACGGCACATCAGATTTGGTGGCTCAAAGTACGCCGAGGGGCCTACGGAGGGAAGAGACGCGGCGCCCCGGTATCAGGAGGCCCGGACACCCCGCTGCCACACGGCGGAAACGAGGGGGACGCCCGGCCGGTAGGCCAGGTGGACGTGGCTCGGGGCCTCCAGCAGCGCCAGGTCCGCGCGCGCGCCGGGCGCGAGCACGCCGATGTCGGTGCGCCGCAGGGCGCGGGCGCCGCCGGCGGTGGCGGACCAGAGGGCCTCGTCGGGGGTCATGCCCATGTCCCGGACGGCGAGGGCGATGCAGAAGGGCATGGAACTCGTGTACGACGAGCCGGGGTTGCAGTCGGTCGACAGCGCGACGGTCGCCCCCGCGGCCAGCAGCCGCCGGGCGTCCGGCCACGCGGCGCGGGTGGAGAACTCGGCGCCCGGCAGCAGCGTGGCCACCGTGGTCCCGGCGGCCTGGCCGAGCGCGTCGACGTCGGCGTCGGTGAGGTGCGTGCAGTGGTCGGCGGAGGCCGCCTCCAGCTCCACGGCGAGCTGGACGCCGGGGCCGTGGGAGAGCTGGTTGGCGTGGA
This sequence comes from Streptomyces sp. NPDC043876, assembly GCF_056435825.1. Classification (NCBI taxonomy): domain Bacteria; kingdom Bacillati; phylum Actinomycetota; class Actinomycetes; order Kitasatosporales; family Streptomycetaceae; genus Streptomyces; species Streptomyces sp. NPDC043876. The sequence continues at coordinate 59,027 of NZ_JBWKDV010000010.1, forward strand.
TGCGCGGGATCAGCCCTGCGGCCGCGCCCGCGGTGAGGATCGCGCGGGCCTGGTCGCCGTCGAAGGCACCCTTCTCGCAGAAGACGTCCACCCAACGGGCGTACGGGGCGCAGGCCGCCAGCATTTCGCCGGTGACGAGGTCGACGTAGGCGCCCGGGTCCCCGGCGAAGTCGGGAGAGACGATGTGCGCGCCGAGGTAGGTGACCTCCTCGGTGTGGGCGGCGGCGATGCGCAGGGCGCGGGCCTCGTCCTCGACGGTCAGGCCGTAGCCGGACTTGGTCTCGAAGGTGGTGGTGCCCTGGCGGCGGGCCTCGTCCAGGTGGCGCACCAGGTTGGCCTCCAGCTCCGCGTCGGTGGCGGCGCGGGTGGCGGCGACCGTGGTGCGGATGCCTCCGGCGGAGTAGGCGCGGCCCGACATCCGGGCGTTGAACTCCTGGGTGCGGTCGCCGGCGAAGACGAGGTGCGAGTGGGAGTCGACGAAGCCGGGGATGACGGCGCGGCCCTTGGCGTCGAACGCCGCGTCCGTGGCCGGGGCCTGTGCGCTGGGGCCGACCCAGGCGACCGTGTCGCCGTCGATGACGACGGCCGCGTCCCGGATCAGGCCGAGGGGGGAGCCGTCGCCCCGGGCGGGGTCGTTGGTGACGAGGCTGCCGATGTTGCTGATGACGGTGGTGGTCACTGGGGTGTCCTCTCGGTAACCGGGGCTCCGCCCCGGGCCCCGCGCCTCAAACGCCGGCGGGGCTGGAACGGCTGCGCCCGTCTGGTCCGGACGCTTCGCGCCCGGAGCGCTCAATCGCCGCGCGGGCTGGAATGGCACGCGCGGCGATCGAGCGCACTGACAGCCTCGCCGGCGTTTGAGGCGCGGGGTCTGGGGCGGAGCCCCAGGGGGGTCAGCCGCGCAGGGCTGCGATCGCATCGGCCAGGGCGGCGGGCACGTCGCCGACCAGGGCATGCGCACCGTCGCGGACCACGTGGCGGCCGCCGACGACCGTGTGCCGCACATCGGCGGCCGAGGCCGCGAACACGGCCGTCTCCGCCCCGAGCCGCGGCAGCGGCCCCGCCGTGCGTACGGAGTCCAGCGCGAGCGTGGTGAAGTCCGCGAGCGCCCCCGCCTCCAGGCGGCCGGCCTCGTCCCATCCGAGTGCGGCGTGCCCGTCCCCGGTGGCGGCGGTCAGCAGCGCGTTCGCCGTCCAGTGGCCCCGGGTGCGGCTGCGCAGGCGCTCGTTCAGCTCCATCGCGCGGGCCTCTTCGAGGAGATCGATGACGGCATGGCTGTCGCTGCCCAGGGACAGCGGGCTGCCCGCGCGCTGGAGCCGGGTGGCGGGGCCGATGCCGTCGGCGAGGTCGCGTTCGGTGGTGGGGCACATGCAGGTGCCGGTGGAGGTGCCGCCGAGGAGCGCGATGTCCCCGTCGGTGAGGTGCGTGTTGTGGACGCCGGTGGTGCGCGGCCCCAGCACCCCGTGGTCGGCGAGCAGCTGGGTGGGGGTGCGCCCGTGCGCCGCCTGGCAGGCGTCGTTCTCGGCGGTCTGCTCGGACAGGTGCACGTGCAGCGGGGCGCGGCGCTCGGCGGCCCAGGCGGCGACCGTGGCGAGCTGGTCGGCGGGCACGGCGCGCACGGAGTGCACGGCCGCGCCGATCAGCGCGTGCTCCCGGGGCTTCAGCGCGGCGGCCCGCTCCGCCCAGGCGTCGGCGCTGCCGTCGGAGAAGCGCAGCTGGTGCGGTTCCGGGGCCTTGCCGAAGCCGGCGGAGAGGTACGCCGTGTCGAGGAGGGTGATCCGGATGCCCGCCTCGGCGGCGGCTTCGATCAGGGCCTCGCCCATGGCGTTGGGGTCGGCGTAGGGCGCGCCGCCGGGCGCGTGGTGCACGTAGTGGAACTCGCCGACGGCGGTGATCCCGGCCAGCGCCATCTCCGCGTACACGGCGCGGGCGAGGGCGAAGTAGCGGTCGGGGGTGAGGTTCTGGGCGACCCGGTACATGACGTCGCGCCAGGTCCAGAAGGTGCCGCTGCCGACCTGGACGGTGCCGCGCAGGGCCCGGTGGAAGGCGTGGCTGTGCGCGTTGGCCAGCCCCGGCAGGGTGAGGCCGCGCAGCACTTCGGCGCCCGGCGGCGGGGCGTCCACCCCGGTGCGCAGGGCGGTGATCCGGCCGCCGCGGACCTCCAGGGCGACGCCCGGCTCGACGTGGGTGCCGAGCCAGGCGTGCTCCAGCCAGTACGTGTTCTGCGGCGCGGTCGGCACGTGCCCCTTCACCTGCATGCGAGGCCTTCCAGTACGTCGGCGAGGGCGAGGACACCAGCGACGCAGTCGTCCTCGGCGGCGTACTCGGCCGGGGAGTGGGAGACGCCGGTGGGGTTGCGCACGAACAGCATGGCGGTCGGGATCGATCCGGAGAGGATTCCGGCGTCGTGTCCCGCGCCGGTGCCGAGGACGGGGACGGCCCCGCCCAGGATCCGGTTCAGCTCGTCGCGCAGGGCGTGCTCGAACTCGATGACCGGGGTGAAGGACTCCCGGACCACGCTCAGGTCGATGCCCTCGCTCTCGGCGCGCTCCCGGGCGGCCTTCTCGATCGCCGTGACGACGGTGTCCAGGGCGGCCTGGTCGGGGGCGCGCGAGTCGAGCCAGCCGCGCACCAGCGAGGGGATGGCGTTGACCCCGTTGGGCTCGACCGAGATCTTGCCGAAGGTGGCGACGGCCCCCGCGAGGGCCGCCTCGGCGCGGGCGGCCAGCACGGTCTGGGCGTAGGTGAGCATCGGGTCGCGGCGGTCCACCAGCCGGGTGGTGCCCGCGTGGTTGGCCTCGCCCCGGAAGTCGAAGCGCCAGCGGCCGTGCGGCCAGATCGCGGAGGCGAGGCCGACCCGGTCCCCGGACAGGTCCAGGGCGCGGCCCTGCTCGACGTGGAGTTCGACGAAGGCCCCGATGCGGGCGAGCCGCTCCGGGTCGGCGCCGATGGTCCCGGGGTCGTGTCCGGCGGCCTCCATGGCGCGGGGAAGGCTGATGCCGTCCGCGTCGCGCAGCTCGTACGCCTTCTCCTTGGCCAGCTGTCCGGCGGTGAGCCGGGAGCCGACGCAGGCGAGCCCGAAGCGGGCGCCCTCCTCGTCGCCGAAGTTGGTGATGGCCAGCGGCCTGGAGAACTCCGCTCCCCTCCGGCGGAGTTCGTCCAGGGCCGCGAAGGAGGACACCACCCCGAGGGGGCCGTCGAAGGCCCCGCCGTCGGGGACGGAGTCCAGGTGGGAGCCGGTGACGACGGCGTCCCCGGCCATGGGGTCGCCGAGCCAGGCCCACTGGTTGCCGTTGCGGTCGGTCTCGCAGACGAGCCCGCGCGATTGCGCCTGGGCGCGGAACCACGCGCGGCAGTCGGTGTCGGCGCCGGTCCAGGCGTAGCGGCGGTAGCCGCCCGAGTCGGCGTCGCGGCCGATGGGCCGCAGCTCGGCCCACATGTCGTGGAACGAGGCGCCGGGGCCGGAGATGTCAGCCTCGCCGGCGTTTGAGGCGCGGGGGCCCGGGGGCAGAGCCCCCGGCAGCGGCGCCGCACCCGGCAGATCAGGCTCGCTCACGCGTCGTCGCCCTCGCGCATCGGGATGCGGACGTCACGCTCGTCGGCCACGGTCTCGGCGATGTCGTAGCCCGCGTCGACGTGCCGGATGACGCCCATGCCGGGGTCGTTGGTGAGCACGCGGCGGATCTTCTCGCCCGCGAGCTTCGTGCCGTCGGCGACGGTGACCTGCCCGGCATGGATGGAGCGGCCCATGCCGACGCCGCCGCCATGGTGGATGGAGACCCAGGACGCGCCGGAGGCGACGTTCACCATGGCGTTCAGGAGCGGCCAGTCGGCGATCGCGTCGGAGCCGTCGAGCATCGCCTCGGTCTCGCGGTACGGGGAGGCCACCGAGCCGCAGTCGAGGTGGTCGCGGCCGATGACCAGCGGCGCGGCGAGGGTGCCGTCGGCCACCATCTCGTTGAAGCGCTCGCCGGCCTTGTCGCGCTCGCCGTAGCCGAGCCAGCAGATGCGGGCGGGCAGGCCCTGGAAGTGGACGCGCTCGCCGGCCATCTTGATCCAGCGGTGCAGGGACTCGTTCTCCGGGAAGAGTTCGAGCATCGCCTTGTCGGTCTTGTGGATGTCCGAGGCCTCGCCGGACAGGGCGGCCCAGCGGAAGGGGCCCTTGCCCTCGCAGAAGAGGGGGCGGATGTAGGCGGGGACGAAGCCGGGGAAGGCGAAGGCGCGGTCGTAGCCGGCCAGCTGGGCCTCGCCGCGGATGGAGTTGCCGTAGTCGAAGACCTCGGCGCCCGCGTCCATGAAGCCGACCATGGCCTCGACGTGACGGGCCATGGACTCGCGGGCGCGGGTGGTGAAACCGGCCGGGTCCTTGGCCGCGTAGGCCGCCATGTCGTCGAAGTCCACGCCGACGGGGAGGTAGGCGAGCGGGTCGTGGGCGGAGGTCTGGTCCGTCACGATGTCGACCGGGGCGCCTTCCGCGAGCATCTGCGGGAGGAGTTCGGCGGCGTTGCCGAGCAGGCCGATGGAGAGCGGCTTGCGGGCGTCGCGGGCCTCGGTGGCCAGCTGGAGGGCGTGGCGCAGGTTGTCGGCCTTGACGTCGAGGTAGCGGTGCTCGATGCGGCGGTCGATGGCGCGCGGGTCGACGTCGATGCAGATGGCGACGCCGTCGTTCATCGTGACGGCGAGCGGCTGGGCGCCGCCCATGCCGCCGAGACCGGCGGTCAGGGTGATGGTGCCCGCGAGGGTGCCGTTGAACTTCTTGGCCGCGACGGCCGCGAAGGTCTCGTAGGTGCCCTGGAGGATGCCCTGGGTGCCGATGTAGATCCAGGAACCGGCGGTCATCTGGCCGTACATGGTCAGACCCAGGTTCTCCAGGCGCCGGAACTCCTCCCAGTTGGCCCAGTCGCCGACCAGGTTGGAGTTGGCGAGCAGGACGCGGGGGGCCCATTCGTGGGTCTGCATGACGCCGACCGGGCGGCCGGACTGGACCAGCATGGTCTCGTCCTGCTTGAGGGTCTGGAGGGTGCGGACCATCGCGTCGTACGAGCGCCAGTCGCGCGCGGCCTTGCCGGTGCCGCCGTAGACGACGAGCTTGTCGGGGTGCTCGGCGACCTCGGGGTCGAGGTTGTTCTGGAGCATCCGCAGCGCGGCCTCCTGCTGCCATCCCAGGGTGCTCAGCTCGGTACCTCGCGCGGCACGTACGGGGCGGGGTCCTGACATGGCGGTGCCTCCTCCGTTGTTGGTCAATCCATTCACATACTCACTCCCTGAATAGATTCAGTCAACAGCTGCGGGCATGTCGCGGGGGTGGTTGGCTGGCGGACATGACCGCGCCGAGCGCCGACGTGCCCGCCCCCGGGGGCCCAGAGGGCCCCGCCGCGCGCCGCGACCTGGCCGTACGGGCCGCCGTACGGCAGGGCCTGGTGGGACCGGGCGAGGGCGACGCCCCCCTGGTGTGCCTGCTCGACACCGCCGGGATCCGGGCCTCGGCCGCCGCCCTGACGGCCGCCTTCGCCGCTGCCCTGCCGCCCGGCACGCCCGTCCTGCACGCCTTCGCCGTCAAGGCCTGCCCGCTGGTCCCGGTGCTGCGGCTGCTCGCGGACGCGGGGCTGGGCTGCGAGGTGGCCAGCGCCGGTGAGCTGGCCCTGGCCCGGGCCGCGGGGGTGGACTCCGGGCGCACCGTCCTGGACTCCCCCGCCAAGACGACCGCCGAACTGCGCGAGGCCCTGGACCGGGGCATCGCCGTCAACATCGACAACCGCCAGGAGCTGGAGCGCGTCGACGCCCTGGTCGCGGCCCGCCCCGGCCCCGTGCGCTCCCCGGTGGGCCTGCGGATCAACCCGCAGACCGGCGCGGGCACGATCGACGCGCTCTCCACCGCCACCGGCACCTCGAAGTTCGGGTTCGCGCTGCGCGACGAGGGGGCGCGCGCGTGGCTGGTGCGCGCCTGCGCCGAGCGCCCCTGGCTGACCCGGCTGCACACCCACTCCGGGTCGCAAGGGGTACCGCTGCCGCTGATCGCGCGGGGCGCGGCCGCGGTGCACGCGCTCGCCGAGGAGATCAACGCGGCGGCCGGAGCGCGGCGGATCGACACGATCGACATCGGCGGCGGGCTCCCGGTGAACTTCGCCTCGGACGAGGAGGCCCCCACCTACGCCGCGTACGTCGCCGCCCTGCGCGCGGCCGTCCCCGCCCTCTTCGACGGCTCGTACGGCCTGGTCACCGAGTTCGGCCGGTCCCTGACCGCGAAGCACGGCCTGGTGATCGCCCGGGTCGAGTACGCCAAGACCTCCGGCGGCCGCCCCATCGCGCTCACCCACGCCGGGGTCCAGCTGGCCACCCGTACGGTGTACGCGCCCGCCGTGTGGCCGCTGCGGATCCTGGCCTACGACGGCCGGGGCGTGCCGAAGGGCGGCGAACCGGTCGTCCAGGACGTGGCGGGGCCCGCCTGCTTCGCGGGCGACCTGCTGGCCGAGGGCCGCCGGCTGCCGCCGCTCGCCGCGGGCGACCTGATCGCCGTACCGGACACGGGCGCGTACTTCTTCACGGCCCACTACGGCTACAACAGCCTGCCGCGCCCGCCCGTGCACGGCTTCACGGTCGGGGCGGACGGCGCGGTCCGCTTCGCGGCGGCCCGCCCCGGCCAGCCGCTCGCCGCCCTCGTCGAGGAGGCGGGCGGCGGGACCCGGGACGCCCTGCTGTAGCCGCCCTACCGCTATTCGACGAAGAGGGAACGGGCGGCGGCCTTCGCGTCGAAGGCCTCCAGCCGGGCCTGCGCGTCCGGCAGCGCGTCCGCCATCGACTCCAGCAGCACCCGCCCCAGGAGCATCGGCGCGCATGCCGTGTCGAACGCCAGCCCGGTGCCGACCGGCGCCGGAATCAGCAGGTCCGAGTGGCGGGCGACGGGGGCGAAAGCGGAATCGGCGACCGTGACCACGCTCAGGCCCGCCGTACGGGCGTACTCCAGGGCCGCCACCACCTCGCGCGGGTGGCGCGGCAGCGCGAAGCACAGCAGCGCCGAGGCACCGGAGGCGACCGCCGCGTCGATCCGGTCTGCCAGCATCGAACCGCCCTCGTCCAGCAGGCGCACGTCCGGGTGCACCTTGCCCGCGAAGTACGCGAACCCGCGCGCCTGCGAGGACGCGGCCCGCAGCCCGAGCACCGGCAGCGGGACCGAAGCGGCGAGCAGCCGCCCCGCCTCCTCCACCGGCCCCGGGTCGGCGAGCATCGCCGAGAGGTGGCGCAGGTTGTCGATCTCGGCCTGGACCGCCTGCTGGTAGGAGTTGTACGTGTCGCTGCCGGTCGCGCCGGAGCGTGCCGCGGGGGCCACCTCGCGCAGGTGCCGGCGCAGTGCCGGGTAACCGTCGAAGCCGAGGGCCACCGCGAAGCGGGTGACCGACGGCTGGCTGACCCCGGCCAGATCGGCCAGCTCGACGCTGGACAGGAAGGGCACCTCGGCCGCGCCCCGCACCATGCAGTGGGCGATCCGCCGCTGGGTCGGCGTGAGCCGGTGCCCCTCGAAGAGCTTCTGCAGCCGTGCGGCCGGACCGTCCCCGCTGTCGCTCATCCCGCCCCTCCCGTCCCGTCCCGTGAACCCCTGAAGTATTCAGTCAGCAAGCACTCTGCATGCGGTTATGCAGGACGGCAAGCGAGGGCCGGTGCGCGGGACGGGATACGGGTGCGGGATACGGGGGCTAGCCCCAGTGCCGCGCGGCGGGGGCCTTCCTAGCCTGGAGGCATGGAACCCCACTCCCAAGAGCTCAGGAAAGACTTCGACGCCACCTTGAGGGCCCGCGGGGAACTGGGGCCCGAGTACGAGGCGGCGCTCGTGGATTCGTTCGTCGAGAAGGTGGACACCCAGGTCCGGCGCCGCCTGGCCGAGCAGCGCCTCCACGAGGCCCGCGGCGGCTCCGCCGCCCATGCCGCCGGCCTCCCCACCTTCGCCGAACGCTTCGGCTTCGCCATCGTGACGCTGGTCCTGGCGATCCCGCTGTCGGCCATCGGCGTCGCCAACGCGGGCTTCAGCGGCCTCCTGGTCTCCTGGGCGGGCATCCTGGGCGTCAACTTCGCCCACGCCGCCAAATCCTTCCCCCGCCTGTCCGCTCCGCGGGAGTAGGGGGCGGGGCGGCTCCGGGGGCCTGGCCGTGGTCACGCCGGCCCGGTGGGGACGTCCCTGGCGCTACGGCAGGCATCTGCGCGACCCCGGAATTCCTTCCGGCGCCCGGCCCGGGTGCACGCCGAAGCGATCGCACAGCTGGGCGATCCCACCCCTTGCCTCCGGCGGCGCCTCAAACGCCGGCGAGGCTGACTTTCGCCTCCGGGAGCCCCCGTGCTGCGCCAGTGACATCGCCAGCCCCAGCAATTCCAGCCCCGCCGGAGGCAACGCACGGAAGGCCAGGGGCCGGAACCTGGCCAGCAAATCCCAGCGCCGCCGGAGGCAGCGGGCCGGAGGCCAGAGGGCGGGAACCAGAGGGCAGGAACCAGCCCAGGCCACCCCGACACCTCAGCCTCGCCGGCGTTTGAGGCGCCGCCGGAGGCGACCGGGGGCCGGGCGGAGCCCGGGAGGAAGAGGTATGGCGGGGACCGCCGCACCCCCGGCGGGCCGGGGGGCGGGACGACGGCGGTCCCCGCGAAGGACACGGGCCGGGTCAGGGCCGTCCGTATCCATGGCGCCCCGCGGTCCGGGAGCCGCTCCGGAGACGCGCAACGCCGTTCGTGACGCCGGAGGAACCGTTCCGGGGACCCGTTCCCGGATCCCCGCTCCCTTCCGACGAACACCACTGTGCCGGAGCCGTGTTAAGCCGGTGCTGCCACCACATGTCGGCCCCGTACCGATCGCACGAAGCCCCCGCGTCCTCCCGCAGACGCGCAGACGCGCGGCCCCCGGCCCCCGGCCCCCGGCCCCCGGCCAGGGGTTCGGCTACTTCGCCCCGCGGGCCAGGAACGCCAGGAGGTCCTGGCGGCTGACGACGCCGGTCGGCTTGCCCTCGACCAGGACGATCGCGGCGTCCGCCGTACCCAGCACCGCCATCAGCTCGGAGACCGGCTCGCCGGAGCCGACCTGCGGCAGGGGCGCGCTCATGTGCTTCTCCAGCGGGTCGCCCAGCGAGGCCCGCTGCGCGAACAGCGCCGAGAGGAGCTCCTTCTCCACCACCGACCCGATGACCTCGGCGGCCATCACGTCCGGGTGCCCGGCGCCCGGCTTGACGATCGGCATCTGCGAGACGCCGTACTCGCGCAGCACCTCGATGGCCTCCCCGACGGTCTCCTCGGGGTGCATGTGGACGAGCGAGGGGATCCCGCCCTCCTTGTCGGCCAGGACCGCGCCGATGCGGGCGGCGGGGCCCGCCTCCTCCAGGAAGCCGTGCCCGGCCATCCACTCGTCGCTGAAGATCTTGCTGAGGTAGCCGCGGCCGCTGTCCGGCAGCAGGACGACGACCACGTCGTCCGGCCCGAGGCCCTCGGCCGCCTTCAGCGCCGCCACGACGGCCATGCCGCAGGAGCCGCCGACGAGCAGCCCCTCTTCCTTGGCCAGGCGGCGGGTCATCTGGAAGGAGTCCTTGTCGGACACCGCGATGATCTCGTCCGTCACGTTGCGGTCGTAGGCGGAGGGCCAGAAGTCCTCGCCGACGCCCTCGACGAGGTACGGACGGCCGGAGCCGCCGGAGTAGACCGAGCCCTCGGGGTCGGCGCCGATGACCTTGACCTTGCCGCCGGACACCTCCTTGAGGTACCCGCCGGTGCCGGAGATCGTGCCGCCCGTGCCGACGCCCGCGACGAAGTGGGTGATCTTCCCCTCCGTCTGCTCCCACAGCTCGGGACCGGTGGTCTCGTAGTGCGAACGGGGGTTGTTCGGGTTGCTGTACTGGTCGGGCTTCCAGGCGCCGGGCTCGCGCGCGAGGCGGTCGGACACGTTGTAGTACGAGTCCGGGTGCTCGGGGTCGACGGCGGTCGGGCAGACCACGACCTCGGCGCCGTACGCGCGCATGACGTTGATCTTGTCCATCGAGACCTTGTCAGGACAGACGAAGATGCACTTGTAACCCTTCTGCTGGGCCACGATGGCGAGTCCTACACCGGTGTTGCCGCTGGTCGGCTCCACGATGGTGCCACCGGGCTTGAGCGCTCCGCTCTGCTCGGCGGCCTCGATCATGCGCAGGGCGATGCGGTCCTTCACGGATCCGCCCGGGTTGAAGTACTCGACCTTGGCCAGGACGGTGGCCTGGATGCCGTCGGTCACACGGTTGAGCTTCACCAGCGGGGTGTTGCCGACGAGGCTGATCATCGAGTCGTGGAATTGCACCATGTTCTCCAAGGAGGGGACTCCACGGGTTCTCCGGGAGGTCCCGCCAGACTAAGCGGAAAGGGATTGGAGCAGCGGCACTACGGGGCAGGTAAGCCAGCAGAGGCAAGGAGGGTGACCTGAAGTGTCGAGGGCGAGAACGGCCCGCAGGATCGCGGCGGGCGCGGCGTACGGCGGCGGCGGGCTCGGCCTGCTCGGGGCCGCCGCGGTGGGGCTGGTCGTGGCGGAGGTCCAGCTGGCCAAGCGGACCGTGGGCTTCGGCCTGCCCGACCCACCGCGCGCGGACGGGCTGTACGGGAGCGAGTTCGGCGGCCCGGAGCTGAGTCCCGGCCCGCTGCGGCTCGCCATGCTGGGCGACTCCACGGCAGCGGGGCTCGGCGTACGGCGGGCCCGGCAGACCCCGGCGGCGCTGCTGGCCTCGGGACTGGCCGCGGTCGCGGAGCGGCCGGTACAGCTGCGCAACGTCGCGCTGTCGGGGGCCATGTCGGACGATCTCGACCGCCAGGTGTCGCTGCTGCTCGACCACGGCGAGAAGGCCCCCGACGTGGCCGTCGTGATGATCGGGGCCAATGACGTGACCCGCAGGATGCCGCCGACCCAGTCGGTGCGGCTGCTGACGGCCGCGGTGAAGCGGCTGCGGCTGGCGGGGACCGAGGTCGTCGTGGGCACCTGCCCGGACCTCGGCACGATCGAGCCGGTGTACCAGCCGCTGCGCTGGGTGGCCCGCCGGGTGTCCCGGCAGCTGGCCGCCGCGCAGACCATCGGCGTGGTGGCCCAGGGCGGCCGTACCGTCTCGATGGGGGACCTGCTGGGCCCGGAGTTCGCCGCGAACCCGCGCGAGATGTTCGGCCCGGACTCCTACCACCCCTCCGCCGAGGGGTACGCGACCGCCGCCATGGCGGTGCTGCCCACCCTCTGCGCGACCCTGGCCCTGTGGCCCGAGTCCGACCGGCTGGACGTCTCCCGCGACGAGGACATGCTCCCGGTGGCCAAGGCCGCCTCGGCGGCCGCGAGCCAGGCGGGCACCGAGGTCACGGCCGCCCGCGCGCCCTGGGCACTGCTCAAGCACCGGCGCCGGCGGCGGCTGCCGGAGGGCGTGGCGGAAGCCGCCTCCCAGCCCGAGGCCGCCTCCCCGCCGGAAGCCGCCTCGCAGCCGCAGGGCGACCGGTCGCTCCCGGACGCCCCGGTCTCCTGACCGGCCAGGGTCGGCCAGGGCCGGCCCGGTCACCCGGTCCCGATCGGCCGCCCGCGGCACCATTGCGGTGCTCGTCACACGGCGAGGGCGGTGAATTCGACGGTACGGGCCGGTAACTTCACATGCGGTCCCGGCACAACCGCAACCCACCCCTTGGAGTCCCAATGCCCGAAGCCGTCATCGTTTCCACCGCCCGCTCCCCCATCGGCCGGGCCTTCAAGGGCTCCCTCAAGGACCTGCGCCCGGACGACCTGACCGCCACGATCGTCCAGGCCGCCCTCGCGAAGATCCCGGAGCTGGACCCCCGCGAGATCGACGACCTGATGCTGGGCTGCGGCCTGCCGGGCGGCGAGCAGGGCAGCAACCTGGGCCGGATCGTGGCCGTGCAGATGGGCATGGACCACCTGCCGGGCATGACGCTCACCCGTTACTGTTCCTCCTCGCTCCAGACCTCGCGCATGGCCCTGCACGCCATCAAGGCCGGCGAGGGCGACGTCTTCATCTCGGCGGGCGTCGAGATGGTCTCCCGTTCCGTCAACGGCTCCTCGGACATCCGCGAGACCCACAACCCGCTCTTCGCCGACGCCGAGGCCCGTACGGCCGCCGTCGCCGAGAGCGAGGGCTCGACCTGGCACGACCCGCGCGAGGACGGCCTGATCCCCGACGCGTACATCGCGATGGGGCAGACGGCCGAGAACCTGGCCCGCCTCAAGGGCGTGACCCGCCAGGACATGGACGAGTTCGGCGTCCGTTCGCAGAACCTCGCCGAGGCCGCCATCAAGAACGGCTTCTGGGAGCGCGAGATCACCCCGGTGACGACGCCGGACGGCACCGTGGTCTCCACGGACGACGGCCCGCGCGCCGGGGTCACCCTGGAGGGCGTCCAGGGCCTCAAGCCCGTCTTCCGCCCCGACGGCCTGGTCACGGCGGGCAACTGCTGCCCGCTCAACGACGGCGCCGCCGCGCTGGTCATCATGAGCGACACCAAGGCCCGCGAGCTGGGCCTGACCCCGCTGGCCCGCATCGTCTCCACCGGGGTCACCGGCCTCTCCCCCGAGATCATGGGCCTCGGCCCGGTCGAGGCGTCCAAGCAGGCCCTCAAGCGCGCCGGCCTGACCATCGGCGACATCGACCTGGTCGAGATCAACGAGGCCTTCGCGGCCCAGGTGATCCCCTCCTACCGCGACCTCGGCGTGGACCTGGACAAGCTGAACGTCAACGGCGGTGCCATCGCCGTCGGCCACCCCTTCGGCATGACGGGCGCGCGGATCACCGGCACCCTCATCAACGGCCTCCAGTTCCACGACAAGCAGTTCGGCCTGGAGACGATGTGCGTGGGCGGCGGCCAGGGCATGGCCATGGTCATCGAGCGCCTCAGCTAGATCCTTTTCCTCGGGGACCAAGCGCCCCAAGGAAAACCGGTCGATCCGTACGCCGCACCGGCCCCGGATCCAACCCCCTCGCGGCCGACCTGTGACCGAATCTCCCCCAGGATGTGACCTATGTCCTGGGGGTTCGGCATTTGTGCAGGTCAGGGCGTGGCAGGGGAGAAGGTCCGGGACGAAAGACCTGTCCAATTCATGACGTAATGCACTGCAAGCCATTCCCAGGACGGGACAAGCTGATGTAGGAAGTCGGGGGATCGAATACATCAGGAGTTAGTCAGTGAGCGCCATGTCTCTTGCCCTGCTGCTGACCACGGCCGCTGCCACGGCCGTGGGCGCCGCCGCGCTGCACGCAGTCCACGGCCTGCGCAAGCAGGTCTCCGCGCTGCGCGCTGAACTGGCGGTTCCGGCGCACCCCCGCGCCATGACCGTGCCGCACGCCCGCGCCGCCGTCGCCTCTCCCGCCTCGGAGATACGGACCGCGGTGGCGGAGGCCCTCGCCGAGGAGCGGGAGCGCGAGCTGGCCGAAGCGCGCGCCTTCTGGGCCGCGCAGGAGGCCCGGGACGCCGCCGACGCGCCGTCGCTGCTGGGCGGTCTGCCCGGGCTCGGCGAGGCCGGCGAGGAGAATCCCGTCTTCCTGCCCCGCCAGGCGGACCTGGTGGGCCTGGAGCCCTTCCTGGGGGACGAGGCCGAGGACTACGCCTACCCGGAGGACTCCGCCGAGCTGGCCGCGGCCCGCCGCCGCCACCCCTCGCACCCGGACTTCGTACCGGTCCAGGCCGCCGCGCCGGGCGCCGACCACGAGCGCACCGTCAGCCGGCTGGAAGAGCTCGCGCAGGCCCGTACCGCGCTGGCCGACGTCCGCCCCGGCCCGCTGGGCACCCTGGACGTGTACGTCTTCACCGACGGCACCACCCTGTGCATGACCCCGGGCCACCGGGAGACCGCGGAGCGCCTGGCCGAGGCGCTGCGCTCGGGCACCGCGCCGGTCCTGCTGGGCGGCTCGGGCATCTCCGGCGCGTACGCGCTGACCTTCTCCTGCGGTGACGCCGGGGACCCCGACGACAACGTCTACATCCTGGCCGACCGGGTCATCGCATCGCTCTGACTTCCGCCCGCTCCACCAGCCGTACGGCCTCGTCCAGCACCTCGGACGGGGCCGTCGCCGCGTCCGGGGCGCCCGGGTCCGCGGCGCGCAACGCCTCCGCCAGGTCCAGCCCGGCCACCGCGACCTGATCGCCGACGACGAAGATCCCGGCGTCCGGCATCTCGCGCGGCGCGGCCGCGTCCGGGAGGCCTTCGAGGCGCTGCGCGCGCAGGGACAGCTCGCGGGCCAGGGCCAGCCCCTCGGCGGCGGCGCCGCGCTGGAGGCGGCTCTGCGGGGCGGAGCGGAGCCGGTCGGCGAACCGTTCCACGGCGGCGGTCAGGGGTGACGTATCGAGCACGCGGCCGACCTTACGCGCCGCCCGGGCGCCATTGCCAACGGGCGAACGGTCAGGCACGGTGACGGGGAGGGAACAGCACGGCGATACCCCCGGAGGCGCCCATGTCCGTAGAGTTCTCGGAGCCCACCCACCGCAACATGATCTCCAGAATCCCCCAGACCACCGGTCGTGACCTCTCCGACTGGCTCCGCACCGTCGACGAGGGCCCCTCCCTCATCCGGTTCGAGGAGAAGGTCAGCTGGCTGCTCGGCGCGCACGAGCTGTCGTACGGCCAGGCCAAGGCGATCATCCACGAGTACGACCTGCGCAGGGCCGCCAGGAAGTTCGGCTGAGCCTCCCCGCACCCCTTGTCCCCGACCCCTGCACACCCCGACATGCGGGAAGGCCCCGCGAGCGTGCTCGCGGGGCCTTCCGTACGCGCGGGTGTCCTGCGCGGGGGACGTACCGGGGTACTAGTCGCCCTTGAGGATCGACAGCAGGCGCAGCATCTCCATGTAGATCCACACCAGGGTCATGGTGAGGCCGAAGGCCGCCAGCCAGGACTCCTCGCGGGGCGCGCCGTACTGCACGCCGTCCTCGACCTGCTTGAAGTCGAGGGCGAGGAAGCAGGCGCCCAGGATGATGCCGATGACACCGAAGAGAATGCCGAGGCCGCCGGACCGGAAGCCGAGGCCGTCGCCGCCGCCGAAGACGGCGAACAGCAGGTTGACGGCCATGAGGAGCATGAAGCCCAGCGCGGCGGCGATCACGAAGCCGTAGAAGCGGCGGGTGACGCGGATCCAGCGCATCTTGTACGCGAGCAGCACGCCGGCGAAGACGCACATCGTGCCCAGGACGGCCTGGATGACCACGCCCTCGCCGATGTAGGTGCTGGTGGCGGAGCTGATGACGCCGAGGAAGACGCCCTCGAAGGCCGCGTAGGCCAGGATCACCGCGGGCATCGGCTTGCGCTTGAACGACTGGACCATCGCGAGGACGAACGCGATGAGTGCCGCGCCGAGGGCGATGCCGTACGACTTGTTGATGTTCGCCGGGTCGACCGGGAGGGCGATCCAGGCGATGACCGCGGTCAGGACGACCGTGCCGAGCGTCATGGCCGTACGGCTCACGACGTCGTCGATGGTCATCGCGCCGCGGTTGACCGCCGCCTGGGGCATGCCGGTCTGCGGGTCGGTCGCATACGGGTTCGTCGCGTACGGGTTGGTCGCGGTCCCGGCCTGCTGCGCGTCAAAGCCCGCGTAGCCGCCGTTGTCGCGGCTGAACCCCCGTCGCGAGAAGACCGGGTTGCTGCTCCTCATCTCACTCCTCCATGGCCACGGTGTGCGGCCTGTTGCGTCAAGGGTAATGCGTTAGCAAAAAAATCACCCTACTGCTGAAGGAGGATCTTAGAAGAAGGCAGGGCGGAGCGCAGGAGAGGAGCGCGGGCGGCGGCCGACGCGGCGGAAGGCGGCGAACGGGGCGGTGGCGGGTCCACGGGGCGACGGCACGGCGGGAGTGCCCGGAGCCGGACTCGAACCGGCACGGCCTAAGCCAGCGAGGTTTAAGCTCGCCGTGTCTGCATTCCACCATCCGGGCCCTGCGTCCCCCGTGACGAGCACCTGAGCGCAGTGGCGAGCGTATCCCGGAACCCGCCCGTGACCGGCGGCCCTTCTTTCCGATGTTGTCTGATTTTATTGATGCTTGAGGGACCGTCAGACACAAGAACCCGGGGTGGGTGCCCTGCGGACGACGATCATGCGGCGCCCGTGATTGACGGGATTTCGATGGCTCCCACCACCCCGCGCCACCACGTACGCCACCCCGCACCACCCCGCCGCGCCCCGCCGCGCCCCGGCAACTCCCCGGCCACGCACCGCGAGCGGACCCGCCGAGCGCCCCGGGGCGGCCGGCACCGCCTCCCCCGGGCCTGACTCAGGGGCGCCGTCATACCAGAGGAGGATCCCCGCGCTCCGGCGGTCAGCCTCCGGTGGCCCCCCGAACAAGCTCGGCGGCTGATCCGGAGCGGGGGTGCGCGCGGAGAGGATGGAGAAAGTCCCGCCAGTCCGTCAGATCGCCGCTCGAAGGAGCTCCCGTGACCACCGTGAACTACGCCCCGCACACCACTCAGACCGTGGCCGCCCGCGCCACGCAGCTCTCCAAGGTGTACGGCCAGGGCGAGACCCAGGTGGTCGCCCTGGACAACGTCTCCGTGGACTTCGGCCGCGGCCAGTTCACCGCGATCATGGGCCCCTCCGGATCCGGCAAGTCGACGCTGATGCACTGCGTCGCGGGCCTGGACACCTTCTCCGCCGGATCCGTCCGGATAGGCGAGACCGAGCTGGGCTCCCTCAAGGACAAGCAGCTCACGCAGCTGCGCCGGGACAAGATCGGCTTCATCTTCCAGGCGTTCAACCTGCTGCCGACGCTGACGGCCCTGGAGAACATCACCCTCCCCATGGACATCGCGGGCCGCAAGCCCGACAAGCAGTGGCTCGACTCGGTCATCGCCATGGTCGGCCTGTCCGACCGCCTCGGCCACCGCCCCACCCAGCTCTCCGGCGGCCAGCAGCAGCGCGTGGCCGTGGCCCGCGCCCTGGCCTCCCGCCCCGAGATCATCTTCGGTGACGAGCCGACCGGAAACCTGGACTCCCGTTCGGGCGCCGAGGTGCTCGGCTTCCTGCGCAACTCCGTCCGCGAGCTGGGCCAGACCGTCGTCATGGTCACCCACGACCCGGTCGCCGCCTCCTACGCGGACCGCGTGATCTTCCTCGCCGACGGCCGGATCGTGGACGAGATGATCAGCCCCACCGCCGACGGCGTGCTGGACCGCATGAAGGCCTTCGACGCCAAGGGCCGTACGAGCTGACCCGGTCGCGGGCCCCCCGGGCCCCCCGAAGCCACCTCCCAGACTTCCAGCACCAGGACTGACACACCCATGTTCCGTACCGCCCTGCGCAACGTCCTCGCGCACAAGGCCAGGCTGTTGATGACGGTGCTCGCCGTCACCCTCGGCGTCGCGTTCGTCTCCGGCACCCTCGTCTTCACCGACACCCTCAAGAAGTCCCTGAGCAGCCAGTCCGCGAAGAGCTACGACGGCGTCGCCGTCTCGGTCTCCTCCTACGGCCAGACCCGCGGCGACAACGGCCAGAAGGAGGGCGAACCCGGCATCAGCCAGGCGACCCTCGACAAGGTCGGCCGGACCTCCGGAGTCGCCTCCGTCACCGGCCGGGTCACCGGCTTCGCCGGCGTCGGCGACGAGCACGGCAAGCTCATCGGCCAGGGCTGGTCGAACGCGGGCTCCAACTTCGCCCCCGGCAAGGACGGCAAGGACCCGCGCTCCGCCTTCGTCCAGGGCTCCGGACCGGTGAAGGCCGACCAGATCGCCCTCGACAAGGACAGCGCCGCCGCGGGCAAGTACGCGGTCGGCGACAAGGTCCGGGTCGCGACCAAGGGCCCGGTGAAGGAGTACACCCTCAGCGGTGTCTTCACCACCGAGGACGGCGCGGTCAAGGCCGGCGGCAGCCTGGTGCTGTTCACCACCCCGGTCGCGCAGGAGATGTTCCTCAAGCCCGGCTTCTACCAGGAGCTGACCGTCGCCGCCCGGGCCGGCACCTCCGCCGACCAGCTGCTCACCCAGATCACGCCGCTGCTCGGCAAGAACGACCGCGCCCAGACCGGCGCCGCGCTCGCCGCAGAGCAGGCCAAGGACATCCAGCAGTCGATGAGCGGCATGAGCAACATGCTGCTGGCCTTCGCCGGCATCTCCCTGTTCGTCGGCGTCTTCCTCATCTACAACACCTTCACCATGCTGGTCAGCCAGCGCACCAAGGAACTGGCCCTGCTGCGCGCCGTCGGCGCCGCCCGCGGCCAGGTCATGCGCTCGGTGCTCAGCGAGGCCCTGGTCGTCGGTCTCCTCTCGGCCGCGATCGGCCTGGTCACGGGCATCGGCCTGGCGGTCGGCATGCGCTCCGTGATGAACTCCTTCGGCGCGAAGCTGCCGGGCGGTGACCTGGTCATCGCCCCGGCCACCATCGTGTGGGCCCTGGTCATCGGTGTCGTCGTCACCGTGGTCGCCGCGCTGCTGCCCGCCTGGCGCACCGGCCGGATCGCCCCGGTCGCCGCGATGGGCAGCGCCCACCTGCCGGCCTCCTCCAAGTCCCTCCTGCTGCGCAACGTCTTCGGCTGCATCCTCGGCGGCCTCGGCGTCGGCGGCGTCCTCATCGGAGTGGCGCAGGGCGGCAGCGACGGCCGGACGCTCATCGCCGGTGGTGCGTTCTTCCTGCTCATCGGGCTGATCGTGCTGCTCCCGCTGCTGTCCCTGCCGGTCATCGGCGTGCTCCGGCCGCCGCTGCAGAAGATCTTCGGGGTCCCCGGCAAGCTGGCCACCCAGAACGCCGTGCGCAACCCGCGCCGCACCGCCGTCACCGCCGCCTCCCTGGCCATCGGCCTGACCCTGGTCACCACCCTGTCGGTGCTCGGCATCACCATGGGCAAGGCCATCGACCGGCTGAGCACGGACAACATCAAGGCCGACTACCGGGTCTCCATGTCCGAGGGCGTCCGCGGCGGCGGCCTGGACGCGTCGGTGCCCGAGGTCCTCGCGAAGGCGCCGGGCATCAAGGCGGTCTCCGTCATCGCGGAGGGCTCCCTCCAGGTGAAGAACGACTTCCGCTCCGCCTCCGGCGTCAACCCCGCGACCATCGCCGACCTGCTGAACGTCCAGGTCACCAGCGGTTCGCTGAGCAGCCTCGGCAAGGGCGAACTGGCCGTCTCGGAGCAGGCCGCCAAGAAGGACGGCCTCGCGGTCGGCTCCACGCTCGACGTGCGGTTCGACGACGGCGCGCAGGTCCCGCTCAAGGTCGGCGCGGTCTTCAAGGGCCTCGACGAGCTGGTCTCGCCCTACCTCGTCGACGCCAAGGTCCTCACCGCCCACGGCGACGAGCCGTACGTCCGCTCGGTGTACGTCAACACCACCGGCGGCGCCTCGGCGACGGCCCAGCAGGCGGTCGTCGACGCGCTCGGCAAGAACCCGGCGATGACCGTCGCCACCCGGCAGGACATGCGCGACGAGCTGGGCGGCCTGATCAACATCGCCCTGAACATCATGTACGGCCTGCTCGGCATGGCGCTGATCATCTCGGTGCTCGGGGTCGTCAACACCCTCGCGATGTCCGTCTTCGAGCGGACCCAGGAGATCGGCATGCTGCGCGCCATCGGCCTGGACCGCGGCCGGGTCAAGAACATGATCCGTCTGGAGGCCGTCGTGATCTCGCTCTTCGGCGCGATCCTCGGCGTCGGCATCGGCATCTTCCTCGCCTGGGCGGTCGGCTCCACCCTCAGCGACACCATCCCCGGCTACGCGCTCGTCCTGCCCTGGGACCGGATCGGCATCTTCCTCCTGCTCGCCGGTGTGGTCGGCGTACTGGCCGCCATGTGGCCCGCCCGCAGCGCGGCCCGGCTGAACATGCTGACCGCCATCAAGACCGAGTAGCCCGGCTCCGGCAGGGACCGGCCGAAGGGCCCCGTGACCATGAGGTCGCGGGGCCCTTCGCCGTCGTCGCGCCCGGCCCCTACAACCACGCGCGGGTGCGCGGCGCCAGCCCCGAGGTCCCGTCCCCGGCCGTCCGCACCGCCAGCACCTGGTTCACCCCGAGCCGGTTCTGCTCGAAGCCCAGCGCGGAGGCCGCCATGTACAGCAGCCAGACCCGCGCCCGCCCGGGCGAGGTGAGCGCCACCGCCTCCTCCCAGTGGTCCTCCAGCCGGGCGACCCAGGCCCGCAGGGTCAGCGCGTAGTGCTCGCGCAGCGCCTCGACGTCGCGGACCTCGAAGCCCGCCCGCTCCAGCTCGGCCACGGTGGTGCCCACCGGGGACAGCTCCCCGTCGGGGAAGACGTACGCGTCGATGAACGGGTCGATCCGGTACGCCGCCTCCGCCGCGGCGTCGGGTTCGGGGCGGCGCGCGATCTGGTGGTTCAGCAGCCGCCCGCCGGGGCGCAGCAGGGCGTACAGGTCGCCCGCGTACTCCCGGTAGCGGGCGGAGCCGACGTGCTCGGCCATCCCGATGGAGGAGATCGCGTCGTAGGGCCCGTCGGCCACGTCCCGGTAGTCCTGGACCCGGATCTCGATCCGGTCGGTCAGGCCCTCCTCCGCGATCCGCTTGCGGGCGAAGGCGGCCTGCTCGCGCGAGAGCGTGATGCCGGTGGCGCGCACCCCGTACTCCCGGGCCGCGTGCAGGACCATCGAGCCCCAGCCGCAGCCCACGTCGAGCAGCCGGTCGCCGGGCCGCAGCCCGAGCTTGCGGCAGACCAGGTCCAGCTTGTCGCGCTGGGCCGCCTCCAGGTCGCCGCCGGGGCTCCAGTAGGCGCAGGAGTAGACCATGGAGGGGCCCAGCACCAGGGCGTAGAAGTCGTTGCCGACGTCGTAGTGGTGGCTGATGGCCTGCCGGTCGCGGACCTTGGTGTGCCGGGGCCCGCCGCGGCGCGGCACCTCCTCGCCCGGCGGCCCCGGCGGCGGCAGCGGCCCGGCGAGCGCGGCCAGCTCCCGCAGCGCCGCGCGCCGGTGGGGATCGCGTACGAACTCCAGCGCCCCGGCGGCCGCGGCCCGTGCCCCGGCGGCCCGGCCGCGCGGCGCGGCGGGAGGCGCCCCGCCGGGGTCTGGGGCGCGCTGCCAGAGCAGCCCCGACACCCGGTCCAGCAGGTCGTACAGATCGCCCTCGACGGTCAGGTCCCCGCTCACCCAGGCCCGGGCGAGGCCGACTTCGCCGGGCTTCCACACCATCCGGCGCAGGGCGCGCCGGTGGCGGATCACCAGGACGGGACCGGCGGGCGGACCCGCCTCACTGCCGTCCCAGGCGCGGATCCTGACGGGCAGCGGGGCACCCAGCAGGGTCTCGGCGAGAGCGGCCAGCCGCGGCGCGGCGTCGGTCATGGCGCACACCTCCAGTAAGGCTCCGACCATTGCCTCTACCCAGCGCGCACACCGGGTAAGCCGCCGGGGACACGCCGCAGGAGGCCCGTCGCGGACGCACCGAAGGGGCCGCCCGCACCACGGATGGCGGGAGGCCCCTTCGGGGTCGTGCGGGGATGCTCGCGGTCAGGCCCGGGTCAGGAGGCCTTGGCCTTCTGGGCGGGAGCCGTCGCGGCGGCCGGAGCCGGGGCCGGCTTGGCGGCCTCGTAGAACTCCTCGCGCGGGGTCTCCAGCGCACCGAGGGAGACGACCTCGCGCTTGAGGAACATCGCGAGGGTCCAGTCGGCGAAGACGCGGATCTTGCGGTTCCAGGTCGGCATGGCCATGCCGTGGTAGCCACGGTGCATGTACCAGGCGAGCCGGCCCTTGAGCTTGATCTTCATGCCGCCCATGACGATCATCGCGACGCCCTTGTGGAGGCCGAGGCCCGCCACCGCACCCTTGTTGGAGTGCGAGTACTCGCCCTGCGGGAAGCCCCGCATGCCCGAGATGACGTTGTCCGCGAGGACCTTGGACTGGCGCAGCGCGTGCTGGGCGTTCGGCGGGCACCAGGCGTTCTCGACGCCGGCCTTGCGGGCCGCCATGTCCGGGACCTGGGCGTTGTCGCCCGCGGCCCAGATGTAGTCGGTGCCGGTGACCTGGAGGTCGGCGCCGGCGTCGACGTGGCCGCGCGGGCCGAGCGGCAGGCCGTAGCGGGCCAGGACCGGGTTGGGCTTGACGCCCGCGGTCCACACCAGGGTGTTGGAGTCGACCTCCAGGCCGTTCTTCAGCACCACGTGGCCGTCCACGCAGGAGTCCATGGAGGTGTTCAGGTAGATCTCGATGCCGCGCGACTCGAGGTGCTCCTTGCCCCAGGTGCCGAGCTTGGGCCCGACCTCGGGAAGGATCTTGTCGGCCGCGTCCACCAGGATGAAGCGCATGTCCTCGCGCTTGATGGTGGTGTAGTACTTCGCGGCGTCGCGGGCCATGTCCTCGACCTCGCCTATGGTCTCCGCGCCGGCGAAGCCGCCGCCGACGAAGACGAAGGTGAGGGCCTTGCGGCGGACGTCCTCGTCCGTCGTGGACTCGGCCTTGTCGAGCTGTTCGAGGACGTGGTTGCGCAGGCCGATGCCCTCTTCGACGCCCTTCATGCCGATGCCCTGTTCGGCGAGGCCGGGGATCGGGAAGGTGCGGGAGACGGCGCCGAGCGCGATCACCAGGTAGTCGAAGGGCAGCTCGTACGCCTCGCCGACCAGCGGCGTGACGACGGCGACCTTGCGGTCCTGGTCGATGCTGGTGACCCGGCCGGTGAGGACCTCCGCCTTGGGCAGCACGCGTCGCAGCGGGACGACGACGTGCCGAGGCGAGATGCTGCCTGCGGCCACTTCGGGGAGGAAGGGCTGGTAGGTCATGTACGAGCGCGGGTCGACGACCGTGACGGTCGCCTCGCCGTAGCGCATCTTCTTGAGGATGCGCTTGGCTGCGTACAGGCCTACGTACCCACCGCCTACAACGAGGATCCTGGGACGCTCCGTGGTGCTCATGGAACGAGTATCCAGCACCCCAAGGGGTGTCGCTCGTGAGCCCCTTCACAAGGTGTCCGGACCCCTCTGTTACACTGCGCCGCCCACGTGACGGAGGTCATGTCGCGCGAGGGGAACCACCATGTGACGGGAGACGTTGTCCACCCGCTCTGAACTGGCACTCCGGCCTATCGACGGGGTAGACCACGCCTCTCGTGGATACCTACGGACCGACCGCAGGGGTGCCCGTGAATCACACGAACACCCCTACGAAACCGGCTCGGCGGCCTCGAAAACCCGTCCAAAGGACCTCCGCTGAGGCCATCCGCCTTCTTTTCCTTGTGAAGAACTTCACGAACCTCGTTCGCGCGACGGCCCGTCCCACCCCCCGGGAGGGGTTCTCAGGCCGCCGACCAGCAGATCCCGTCGAGGATGTCGTGCTCGGACACCACGACCTCGCGGGCGCCGATGCGCTCCATCAGGGCCCGCAGGACGAGGGCGCCCGCGGCGATGACGTCGACGCGGCCCGGGTGCATCACGCCGATCGACGCGCGCTCCGCGTGCGTCTGGGTGAGCATCCGGTCGCTGACCTCGCGGACCTTCTCGTAGGGGATCCGGCTGTGGTGGATCGCGCGCGAGTCGTACTCCGCCAGGCCCAGGGCGATGCCCGCGACCGTGGTCACCGAACCCGCCAGGCCCACCAGCGTGCGCGCCTCGGACAGCGGCACCGACTCGGCCGCCAGGTCCAGCGCGGCCTCGATGTCGGCCCGCATCGCGGCGATCTGGGCCTCGGTCGGAGGGTCGGTGACGACGCCGTCGACGGTGAGGTGGCGCTCGGTCATCCGGACGCAGCCCACGTCGACCGAGCGCGCGGCGCGCACGTGCTGCTCGCCCACCACGAACTCGGTGGAGCCCCCGCCGATGTCCACGACCAGGTACGGCGTGGCGAGGTCGTCGCGGCCCGTCAGCTCCATGGTGGCGCCGGTGAAGGAGAACTCCGCCTCCTGGTCCCCGCTGATCACCTCGGGCTCCACGCCCAGGATGTCCAGGACGCCCTGGACGAACTCGTCCCGGTTCTCCGCGTCGCGCGAGGCCGAGGTGGCCACGAAGCGGACCCGCTCGGCGCCCAGCTCCTTGATCACGGCGGCGTACTCGCGGCAGGCCGCAAAGGTGCGCTCCAGGGCCTCCGGGGCCAGCCGGCCGGTCTTGTCCACGCCCTGGCCGAGCCGGACGATGGTCATCCGCCGGTCCAGCTCGATCAGCTCGCCGGTCTCCGGGGTGCAGTCGGCGACCAGCAGGCGGATGGAGTTCGTACCGCAGTCGATGCCCGCGACCCGCGTCACGCGCCGGCCTCCGTCTGCTCCGGCCGCCCGGCCGGCTCCGGGTCCCCGGACTTCTCCGCGCACGGGGTGACGCAGGCGCCCTTGGCCCACCACTCGGGGAGCATCGCGAGCGCCTCGTCGCCGAAGGGGTTCACGCCCGGTCCGGCGGCCAGCGAGTGGCCGACCAGCACGTGCAGGCACTTCACCCGGTCGGGCATGCCGCCCGCGCTCGGGAAGCCCTCCAGCACCTCGATCGCGTCGCGCCGGGTGAGGTAGTCCTCGTGGGCGGCCCGGTAGGCGGCGGCCAGCTCCGGGTCCGTGGCGAGGCGGGCCTGCATCTCCTTCATCACGCCGTTGGCCTCCAGGGTGCCGATGGCGCCGGCGGCCCGCGGGCAGGTCAAGTAGTACAGCGTGGGGAACGGCGTGCCGTCGGGCAGGCGCGGGGCGGTCTCGACCACGTCGGGCTGCCCGCAGGGACAGCGGTGCGCGATGGCGCGCAGTCCGCGCGGCGGGCGGCCGAGCTGCTGCTCGAACGCGGCGATGTCCGCGTCCGTCGGCTCGGTCCGTGCGGTCTGGGGCGGGGGCGTCTGCATGCCTGGGGTGCGTCTTTCGGTAAGTGGTCGGTCGGTGAACGTCAGTCGGCGGGGCGGTCGGCCTTGTCGACGCCGTCCCAGACGTTCGAGTACCAGGGCCGGTCGGCCGTCGCCGCGCCGGTGCGGCGGTGCTCCGCGCTCTCGGAGTCGACCATCGTGTAGCCGATCTCCCCCGGCCGCACGTAGTGCAGGTGCCTGCGCGCCTGCTGCTCCGCGTAGGCCGGGTCCTGCCAGCGGGCCTTCTCGTCGCGCAGCTCGTCCAGCCGCTTGCGCGCCCCGTCGGCGCTCCGCTGCTGGTCGGCGATCTCCGAGCGCTGGGAGACGTACTGGCGCATCGGGTACGCGAGGGCGACGACCAGCGTACAGAGCACCAGCACCAGCAGCGCGGCCCGGCCGGTCAGCCGGCTGCGGCGGACCTGACGGCGCGTCTGCGAGCGGTAGACGTGGGCCGCGGTCCGTTCTCCGAGCTGCTTGAGCCTGGTCGCGGTCGAGAAGGTGGAGAACCGATCCCGGTTCCCGGCCATTGACTCCGCCTCCCCTGTAGCGCACACAGCAATACGTCCCCGCACACGGTACGGGACCGAGCGCGGGGACGTACGGAGGCTGCCTGGCCCCGCGGGGATGAACCCCGCGGAGGAGGGTCAGCCCTTGAAGCGCGGGAAGGCGGAGCGGCCCGCGTACACCGCGGCGTCGTCGAGGATCTCCTCGATGCGCAGCAGCTGGTTGTACTTGGCGACGCGGTCCGAGCGGGCCGGGGCGCCGCTCTTGATCTGACCGCAGTTCACCGCGACGGCGAGGTCGGCGATGGTGACGTCCTCGGTCTCGCCGGAGCGGTGCGACATCATGCACTTGAAGCCGTTGCGCTGGGCCATCTCGACGGCGTCCAGGGCCTCGGTCAGCGAACCGATCTGGTTCACCTTGACGAGCAGGGCGTTCGCCGAGCCCTCTTCGATGCCGCGGGCGAGGCGCTCCGGGTTGGTGACGAAGAGGTCGTCGCCGACGATCTGGACCTTGGAGCCCAGGCGGTCGGTGAGGATCTTCCAGCCGGCCCAGTCGTCCTCGAACAGCGGGTCTTCGAGGGAGACCAGCGGGTACGCGGCGCAGAGCTCCTCGTAGTACTCGGTCATCTCGGCGGCCGAGCGGGACTGGCCCTCGTACTCGTACTTGCCGTCCTTGTAGAACTCGGACGCGGCGGCGTCGAGCGCCAGCGCGATGTCCTTGCCCGGGACGTAGCCGGCCAGCTTGATGGCCTCGACGATGAGGTCGAGCGCGGCGCGGTTGGACTCCAGGTTCGGGGCGAAGCCGCCCTCGTCGCCCAGGCCGGTGGAGAGGCCCTTGCTGTGCAGGACCTTCTTGAGGGTGTGGTAGACCTCGGAACCCCAGCGCAGCGCCTCGGAGAAGGACTCCGCGCCGATCGGAGCGATCATGAACTCCTGGATGTCCACGTTGGAGTCGGCGTGCGACCCGCCGTTCAGGATGTTCATCATCGGAACGGGCAGCAGGTGCGCGTTCGGGCCACCGAGGTAGCGGAAGAGCGGCAGGTCCGAGGCCTCGGACGCGGCGTGCGCGACGGCCAGGGAGACACCGAGGATCGCGTTGGCGCCCAGCGAGCCCTTGTTGTCGGTGGCGTCCAGGTCGCACATGGCCTGGTCGATCAGGCGCTGCTCGGTGGCGTCGTAGCCGACGAGCTCCGGGCCGATCTGCTCGATGACGGCGAGGACGGCCTTCTCGACGCCCTTGCCGAGGTAGCGGTTGGCGTCACCGTCCCGCAGCTCGACGGCCTCGAAGGCACCGGTGGAGGCGCCGGACGGAACAGCAGCACGGCCGGTGCTGCCGTCGTCGAGGCCAACCTCGACCTCGACCGTGGGGTTGCCTCGGGAGTCCAGGATTTCCCGGGCTACGACGACGTCGATGGACGGCACGAGCATCTCCTTATGGGATGTGGCGCTGGGTGTGCGGTGGCGTGTCGGGCCGTGGGACGGCCCTGCCGCTTAGAGCCTAACCGGATCGGGGCGGTCGGCCCGCCGAGCAACCGCTCCCTGGGACGAAAAAGGGTGGGAATACCCCTCTTACAGGACATAGAGCAAGGCTGAAGGCGGGATTCCGCCCGCGGAAACACGACAGCCCGGCGCGTGAGGGGATACGCGCCGGGCGGTGGTGGTCATGCGTGGAGCGTTACCGCGGGGTTCAGCTGAGCTTCAGCTTCTGACCCGGGAAGATCAGGTCGGCGTCCTGCACGATGTCCTTGTTCAGCTCGAACACGTGCTGCCAGCCGCCCTTGACGGCGTTCGCCTGGGCGATGGTGCCGAGGGTGTCGCCGGCCTTGACCTCGTAGGAGCCGTTGCCCGTCTTGGGGGCCTCGGCGGCCGGGGTCTTCTTGACGGGGGCCGGGGTCTCGGCGCGCTCGGAGCGGGTGACCGGCGCCTCGGCGCGCTTGGTCTCCTGCTTCGGCTGGGCCTTCTTCTCGGCCTTCTTCTCGGGCTTGGCCTGCTTGGGGGCCTCGGCCGCGCCGCCGTTGTAGGCCGCGTTCGACAGGCCCACGCCGCAGGACGGCCACGCGCCCTTGCCCTGGCCCTTGAGGACCTTCTCGGCGATGGCTATCTGCTGCGACTTGGTGGCCTGGTTGGCCTGCGGGGCGTAGGCCTTGCCGCCGTACGCCGCCCAGGTGGAGGACGAGAACTGCACGCCGCCGTAGTAGCCGTTGCCCGTGTTGATGGACCAGTTGCCGCCGGACTCGCACGCGGCGACGGCGTCCCACTGGGAGGTGGTCGCGGCGCTCGCGGCGCCCGCGGTCATCAGCGGGGCCGCCACGGCGACACCGGCGACACCGACGAGGGTGACGACACGGGTGGCCTTGGAGGCGCGACGGTGCTTGCCCTTGCCGGAAAGCAGCATGGTTTTCTCCTCACCGACGCCTGCGAAGTGAGCTGTCGGGTTCGGGCGGATGAGTTGCCCGGTCGCGCACCGTGGTGCGCGGCTTAACCCCAAGCCGGTTCCGTGACCGTCTCTCAACGGCCGGTTCCGGCACTTACCTTGGTTCCCCCGCTCCTGCCTTCGGCGCTTGCGCGACGACTGTTCCCTCCGTCCGCCGGCAGGATTCGGCGATGCGGTCGAAGGAGCCCGCGGTGGCGAGCGATTCAGAAGGTAGACAGGTCTCTCCCCGATGTTCAACGAGGGACATCGGGGAGAAACGGGCCCTACTTGCGCTCCCGGGACGGGTGTTTACGCAGGTGAGAGCCGGGTTTGCGGCAGTCTCCGACCAGGACACGCCAGTTGGACCGAAGAGATGCATGTCTCACTTGCACGAAGGGGACATACAAGGCGATCTTCGCGCCCGAAGTGCCCCTATTTCTGGCTTAGATCGAGATTCTGCCCCGGGGTGATGAGGTCGGCGTCATGCCCGATGACCTGCTGATTTGCCTCGTAAAGGGCATTCCAGCCACCCTCGACCCCCTGGGCGGTCGCGATCGCCGTCAGGTTGTCCCCGGCCTTGACGGTGTACGACGGATCCGACAGGGCGTCAGGGGCCGCGGGCGTCTCCGCGGCGGGCGTTCCGCGGTGCTTTCCACCGGTTGCCGACGTTTCGCCCTGCGGCGTGGCCGCGGAGCCGGGCGTGGCGGCCGGGCCCGTCGGGGCCGCCGGAGTCGCGGGGTTCGACGGGGAGGCCGTCGGACCGCCCGGGAGCGCGGAGCCGCCGGGTACGGGCGCCACGGGCGTTCCCGTGGGCCCGGTCGGGGTGGCGGGGCCACCGGTCTCGGGCGCCGGGGGCGGCATGACGGGCAGTCCGGAGGTCAGCGGGGTCTCGGGGACCGCCGGCAGCGCGCCGGGCGAGGCGTTGGCCCCGGACGGGGCGGTGGCTCCGGGGATGTGCCCGGTGGAGGCCGGCGTCGAGGCGGGCGCGGGCGCTCCGGCGAGCGGACCCGCACCGGAGGCCGGGGTTCCTTCGGGGCGCAGCGGGCTCGGCGCGACGGAACCGGAACCTGCGCGGCCCGGGTCGACGGTGGGCGCGGGGCCGCCCCGGGTGAGCCCGGAGGACTCCCCGCACAGCGGCCAGGCCTGCGGTCCCTGCGAGGCGAGGACCCGCTCGGCGATGGCTATCTGCTGCGAGCGGCTGGCGAGGTCGGGCCGCGCGGCGAACTCCAGCCCGCCCGCGCTCTTCCACTGTTCCAGCGTGAACTGGAGTCCGCCGTACGACCCGCTGCCGAAATCGGCGCTCCAGGTTCCGCCGCTCTCGCACTCGGCCACCCTGTCCCAGGTGGTGGTCTCGGCCGCGTTCGCGCCGGAGGCGGCGAACAGCGGCAGAGCGAGTGCGGAGCCGGCGACTCCGGCGGTGACGACGAGGGCGGGGACCTGACGGGGGCGTCTGTGGCGGCCGTTCCCGGAACGCATGAGGGTGGACCTTTCGCGTGGCGGCGGGGGCGACGCGAACCTAGCCGGGTTCGAACGCTTGTCACAAGTCGATGATGCGCAGATCACGTCGAGGTCACAGAGTTGACTGTTAGTCAGCCACGGGCCCCGGCACCGCCCCTTCCGCATCCGCAACGTTTGGGGTTGTGAAGCGGACCGGAAGCGTGCGCAGGCCACGCATGATCAGTCCGCCCCGCCACCGCAGCTCCTCGGGAGGAATGGCCAGTTCCAGATCGGGCAGACGCGTCAGCAAACTCGCGAGCGCCGTCTGACCCTCCAGTCGGGCCAGCGGAGCGCCCAGGCAGTAGTGGATGCCGTGCCCGTATCCGAGGTGCTGGTTGTCGCTCCGCGCGAGGTCCAGAGCGTCCGGCGCGTCGAAGCGCGCCGGGTCCCGGTCGGCCGCCGCGAGGACGACGAGCACCGGATCGCCCGCCGGGACGTCCTGGCCGCCGATGGTCAGCGGCTCGGTCGCGTAGCGCCAGGTCGCCAGCTCCACGGGACCGTCGTACCGGAGCAGTTCCTCGATCCCGGTCGCCAGCAGCTCCGTCGCACCGGCCGCCAGCGACTCCTGGAGGAGCGCGCGCTGGCGGGGGTTGCGGAGCAGCGCGCAGGTGCCGTTGCCGATCAGGTTGATGGTGGTCTCGAAACCCGCGAAGAGGAGCACGAAGCACATGGCGGTGGCCTCGGCCTCCGTCAGGTGGTCGCCGTGGTCGCTCGCCCGGATCAGGTCCGAGATGAGGTCGTCGCCGAGGTCGTCGCGCTTGCGGTGGATCAGCTCGCCGAGGTACGCGCGGATCTTCTTGACGGAGCGGGCGACCCCGCCGCGCGGACCGCCGCCGTGCCGGATCATCATCCCGGCCCAGTCGCGGAAGTCGTCCTGGTCCTCGCGCGGTACGCCGAGCAGCTCGCAGATGGCGTAGATGGGGAGCGGGAAGGCGAACTCGTGGATCAGGTCGGCCTCCCCCTTCTGCGCGAAGGCGTCGATGAGCTGGTCCGTCAGCTCCTGCACCCGCGGGGCGAACTCGGCGACCCTGCGCGGGGTGAAGGCCTTCGACACCAGGCGCCGCAGCCGCGTGTGGTCCGGCGGGTCGATGTTGAGCAGGTGGGTCATCAGACCGGCGCTGCGCTCGCCGGGGATGCCCGTCTTGCCGGGCTCGGCGTGGTGCACCGGGTTCTTGCTCAGGCGCTGGTCGGCGAGGGCCTGGCGGGCGTCGGCGTACCGGGTGACCAGCCAGGCGTCGACCCCGCTGGGGAGCGTGGTGCGGTGCACCGGCGCGTGCTCCCGCAGCCAGGCGTAGGCCGGGTAGGGGTCGGTCGCGAACTCCCAGGTGAAGAGTTCGGGTCCGGCGGCGGGCCCGGCGGCGGCGGTGACGGGACAGCCGCCCGCCCGCTCGGCGGAGGACTCGGCGGAAGGGCCGGCGGAGGGCTCGGCGGGGGTCTGCTGGTGCACCAGGCGACCGTACCCCGGCCGCCGCCACTCATCCCATATGACTGGTTTTCCGCGGCTGGCCGTAGATCACCCTTCCCTTGACCCCGGGTTCCCGGCCACTCCTACTGTCGCTCTTGTGGATGTGAGGATCTTGAAGAGCAGTTTCGCCGTGGTCGAAAGAAGGGCCGAACACGCGGTCAAGTACTTCTACACCCACCTGTTCTGGCACAACCCGGACATCCGCGGCCTCTTCCCGGCCGCCGCCCTGGACATGGAGCGCCAGCGGGACCGGCTCTTCGCCGCGCTCACCCACGTCATCGCGCACATCGACGACGGGACCCTCGTCCCCTACCTCCGCGACCTCGGCCGCGACCACCGCAAGTTCCTCGCCCGCCCGGAGCACTACGACGCCGTCGGGGCCAGCCTGCTCGCCGCGCTCGCCGAAGCCAGCGGCCCCGCCTGGACCCCGGCGGTCGAGAAGGCCTGGAGCGAGGCCTACCGGGCGATCGCCGACGTGATGAGCGCGGCCGCCGCCCAGAGCCACGACCCGCCGTGGTGGGACGCGGAGGTCGTGCGCCACCTGCGCTACGGCGCGGACATCGGCGTCCTGACGCTGCGGCCGCACCAGCCGCTCCCCTATCTGCCGGGCCAGTACGTCAGCGTGTGCAGCGCCCGGGTACCGGCCACCTGGCGCACCTACTCCGTCGCGAACGCACCCCGCGCCGACCACACCCTCGACCTCCACGTCAGCCGGATCGACGGCGGCCGGCTCAGCACCGCCCTGGTCCGGGAGGTCGCGCCCGGCGAGGTGCTGCGGCTGGGCTCGGCGGGCGGCCGGGTCACCCTGCGCCGGGAGGACCGGCCCGCCACCTTCATCGCGGCCGGCACCGGCTGGGCTCCGGTGCGCGCCATGCTGGAGGAGCTGCTGGCGCGGCCGCCGGGGCACGACGTACGGCTCTTCGTGGTCGCCCGCGACGGGGCGCACCTCTACGACCGGCCCCTGATCGACGCGTACGCCGCCGCGCACCCCTGGCTCGCCGTCACCTACATCACGCCCGCGCCCGGGCGGCCGCGCAACGAGGCCACCGCGCGGCTCGCGACGGCGCTCGGCCACCGCGGGCTCTGGCCCGACCAGGACGTCTACCTGAGCGGCCCGCCGCAGTTCGTCGCCGAGACCGCCTCGCTGGTGGCCGGGCTGGGCGCGGCGCCGGCCCGGATCTTCCACGACGCGGTGCCCGCGAACACCGGCCCGGGCCACGACCGGCCGCTCGGCTTCGGCGAGTGGTTCCTGAACCGGCCCGACCCGCACTGGCACAACCCCGGCGGCCGGACGCACTGAGAGCGTTGAAACGGAGGGCTCTGAAAGCGTAAGAGAGGAGCGTTAAAGAGGAGGGACTCCCTCGGCCGCCCGGATCGCGTCCCGGTAGGCGCGGGCCGCCGCGCGCAGCGCCGTCTCCGGGTCGGTGCCCGCCGCCTCGGCGCGCGCCGCCAGCGCCAGCAGTTCGTACCCGATGCCCTCGCCGCTCGGCAGCGGCACGTCCAGGCCGCCCGCGCGGACCCGGCCCGCGAGCTTCGCCGCGAGCGCCAGCCCCGGCTGGCCCACCGGCACCCCGTCGGTCACCGACTCCCGGCGCTTCTCGACCGCCTTCGTGCGCTGCCAGATCGCCTCGACGTCCTGCGGGCCGCTCACCACCTCGTCGCCGAAGACGTGCGGGTGGCGGTGGACCAGCTTGTCGACCAGGCTCCCGGCCACGTCGTCGATGGAGAAGGCCTCCCCGTCCTCGTCCTCGGCGCCCTCGACGCCTTCTTCGGCGATGCGCGCGTGGAAGACGACCTGGAGGAGCACGTCGCCCAGCTCCTCGCGCAGCGCGTCGCGGTCGCCGTCCTCGATGGCCTCGACGAGTTCGTACGCTTCCTCGATGCCGTACTTCGCCAGGCCCCGGTGGGTCTGGAGGGAGGTCCAGGGGCAGGCGCGCCGGACCCGGTCCATGACCTGTACCAGGTCGAGCAGCCGGGCCCCGGGCAGGTCGTAGGAACCGGGCAGCAGTTCCAGGTCGGGCATGGAGACGCGGCCCGAGCCGGCCAGCCGGGCCAGTCCGTCGGTGAGCCGCTGGTCGCCCTCGCCGCCCGGCAGGACCACCACGGTGCGCCCCCCGGCGCACGCCTCGACCAGCGCGTGGGCGTCCGGGACCCCCGCCTCGACCTCGACGCCCGCCTCGCGCAGGTACGGCAGCTGCGGGTTCGCCGGGTCGGCGCACAGCACCCGGTCCGCGGCGTGCAGGGTCTGCCAGGCGGACCAGGACAGCAGGCCCGGGGCGACCCGGTGGCTCGCGGTCAGCAGGACGATCCGGCCGGTGGGCTCGGCGGGCGGGGCGGCGGGTTCGGGAGCGCTGTGGTCGTTCACGCTTCGAACCTACCCCCGGTGGCGGGTCAGGCTCCGGCGGGGGCCTGCTCGGGCCGGGTCTTCTGGTTGACCCAGGGGGTCCGGGCGTCACCGAGCGCGATCTGCTCCGTGTTCCAGGCGCCGTAGCGCGGGTTGACCTGGATGTGCAGCTCCTTGGCGGCCTTCGCGAGCGGGACGAGGACCTTGTCCTCGCCGAAGCGGTCGCTGAGTTTGCCGAGCAGCAGCTGGAAGCGGAGTTCGCCGTCGATCTGGTCGGGCGCGAGCGGAACCCGGGCCTGCAGCGCCAGCTGTTCGAGCTGGTCGGCGCCCTTGGCCTGGGCGGTCTGCGCCTTGCGGGCGTCCTCGACGTCCTTGGTGCTGACCGACAGTCCGGCGTCGTCGGCGGCCTTCTCCAGGATGCGCAGCTGGATCATCTTGCCGAGCTTGACCCGTTCCAGGCCCGCGCTGGCCTCGATGAGCCGTGCGGACTGCTCGGCGTTGCTCTGGGCGGTGCGGACGTCCTTGACCTGCGCCTGGAGCGCCGCGGTGGTGATCCGTTCGCCGCCGACCACGGCCGCCGTGCCGGGGCGGACCTCGGCGGAGGAGCAGGCGGACAGGAGGGGGGCCGCCGCGAGCAGGGCGGCGGATACGGAGAGCGCTGTGCGACGGTGCAAAGGAGCCTCCCGGGCCGGGCTGGATTGTGCTTTGGTGCACAAGGGCCTTGCGGTGATCGATAGTATGCAGTCCGGGGCGTCCCAGCTACCGCTTCGACCAACGATTCCAAGGGCGTTGGGGTGCGCTTTCACCCCTACGGTCCGCGCCGCCGCACACGGCGGCGCCCGGGTCAGCGGACCTGGCCCAGCCACTGGAGGGTGCGGCGGACCTCGGTGGGGAACGGATGC
The DNA here is from genome assembly GCF_056435825.1 of Streptomyces sp. NPDC043876. Lineage (NCBI taxonomy): Bacteria > Bacillati > Actinomycetota > Actinomycetes > Kitasatosporales > Streptomycetaceae > Streptomyces > Streptomyces sp. NPDC043876. Next base: position 92,831 of record NZ_JBWKDV010000010.1, read on the forward strand.
CCCGGACCGTGCAGCTGGTCCGCGTCGAACAGCAGCCGCACCAGCGTGTCGTGCGCCGCCGCCCGGTCCCCCAGGGAGAGCAGCAGCTGCGCCATCCGGCGCCGGACCTCCAGCGGTAGCCCCGGATCCGGGTTCGCGTAGCGGTTCTCGAAGAGCGGCAGCAGCGCACGGTACTCGGCCAGGGCGGCGGCGGGCTCGCCGAGCTGCTCCAGGCACTGGGCGGCGTCGTAGCGAAAGCGCAGGGACTGCGGGTCGCCCGCCGGGAACTCCTCGGCCAGGCGGCGCAGTTCGGGCAGGGCCCGGCGGTACTGGCCGTCGTCCATCAGCGTGGCCGCGTACTGCTTGCGCAGCGACCGGACGACGGGCGAGTGCTCCCCGTGCTGCGCGACGGCGGCCGGGAGGATGTCGCCGAGGATGTCCACGGCCTGGGTGAGCCTGCCCTCGTCCAGCAGCTTCCTGGCCTCGTCGACGGCCGCCGGGACGTCGCGGCGCGCGGGGGCGGCGGCGGGCGGGACCTGGGGGCGGGGCGCCGCGGTGACCCGGTCCGGCCAGGGGGCCTGCGGGCGCAGGAAGGGCCGGGTGGGGTCCAGGGGGCCGCTGGGGCTGCCGTGGGTGGGCAGCAGCGGGATCAGCGCCTCGTAGACCTCCTGCGCGGAGCCGGGCCGGTCCTGCGAGTCCTTGGCCAGCAGGTGCATCAGGACCGCTTCGAGGTGGGGCGGCACCTCCGGGCGCAGCCGGCGCACCGGGAGCGGGGGCTCGTACAGGTGCCGGTGGAGCACGCCGAGGGCGGTGGACCCGGCGAAGGGGACGTTGCCGCTGAGCAGTTCGTAGAGCAGCACGCCCAGCGCGTAGAGGTCGGTGTAGGGGCCGACCGCGCCGCCCATGGCCTGCTCGGGGGCCATGTAGGCGGGGCTGCCGATCGGCGAGCCGGTGTGGGTGAGGCGCGTGGTGTCGGTGTCCATGACGGAGGCGACGCCGAGGTCGAGGACGGTGACCGTCCCGTCGGGGCGCACCATCACGTTCCGCGGCTTGAGGTCGCGGTGCACGATCGGCACCGCGTGCACGGCGGAGAGCACCGAGCACAGCTGCGCGACCACCGAGACCGCCCACGGCCAGGGGTACGGGTCGTGTTCGGCCAGGTGGTCGGCGAGGTCGGCGCCCTCGACGTACTGCATGACCAGGTACAGCTCGTCCCCGTCGCTGCCCGCGTCGTGGACGGTGACCAGACCGGGGTGGTCGACCTGCGCCGTGACGCGGCACTCGCGCACGAAGCGGCGGCGCAGCTCCTCGGCGACGCTGCCGGGGCCCGCGACCTTGTCGGGGCGCAGCAGCTTGACGGCCACCCGGCGGTCCAGGCGCCGGTCGTACGCCGTCCAGACCTGGCCCATGCCGCCCTGGCCGAGGACGGTGGCGAGCTGGTAGCGCTCGCCGAGGATCCGCTCGGTCACCGGCCGGGCTCCTGGCCGTGGCCCCGCTCGGTCTCCTGCTTGCGCAGCAGCTCGCTCAGCTCGTCGAGCTCGGCGCGGACCTGGCCGATCCGCGGGGGCGAGGGGGTGTGCGGGGGCTGCGGAAGCGGCTGCTGGTGAGGCCGGGGCTGCGGCTGCGGGGAATGCCGGGGCGGGGCCGGGACGGTCGTGCCAGCCTGCGGCGGGTAGCCGTAGCCGTACCCCTGCGGCTGCTGCGGCGGCACCGGCGGGGCGTACCAGTCGGTGGCCGCGGGCCGGCTGGGCCTGCGCAGGTCGACGTAGAGGAAATACGCGAGGGCGGCCACGCCGGTCGCCAGCAGCAGCGCCAGTCCGATGTCGCCCCGGGTGCCGCCGCCGTCCGCGACCGGGTCGGTGCCGATCAGCGCGAAGCCGAGGATGACGAGGGCCGCGGAGAGGGCGAAGAGCACCCAGTCGCGGGCGGCCCGGGTGACGATCGCGACCCGCAGCATGGTCACCCAGCTGAGGAACCCGCAGCTGAGCAGCGGCACCAGCGCGAAGACCACGCGCAGGGCGATGACGGCGTCCTGACCGCGCTGTGGACCGTACTGCTGGTGCGGCGGCGGGAGGCCGGGGCCGTGGCCGTGCATCGCTGTTCTCCTGACGGACTTCGCGCGTGGTGGGACGGCGCTTCTCGGACGTGCTCGGGTGCGAGCGTATACAGCGATCCGTCCGGCCGGTCAGGGGATGTGCACAACCGTTGCGCACCGGCTCACTCCGCCGTGACCGTACCGTCCGCCAGCGCGTCGTGGAGACCCTGTACGAGCTGTTCGCCGAGCCGTCCGGCGAGCCGCAGCGCGTCCTCGAACTCGGCGAGCGCGCGGAAGCGTTCGCCGTAGCGGCGCTGGTCGGCGAGCGGCAGCCGGGGCAGCTGGAGGCGGCGCACGTCGAGCCGGGTGGCGGTGGAGGCGTAGCTGGAGGCCTGCCGGTTGTTGGCGGTGCCGCGCAGGAAGCCGGCCAGGAACCACGGGTCGAGGGCGGCCGGGTCGGGGCGCAGCAGCTGGAGGTTGCGGCCGAGGGCTGCGCCCGCGTCTGCCGGGCCGACGACCCGGGCGACGGCGGCGGCCCCGACGACGGGGACGACGATGTCGCCCGCCTCGGTCAGGACGGGCTCCTCGGCGGATTCGGCGAGGGTGCCGGAGGGGGCGCCGCCGCCGTACACGTCGTGTTCGGTGAGGACGGGCACGTCCCCGGCGCCGCTGCCGGTGCCGGTGCGCAGCACCAGGGCGCCCGCGCGGGCGAGTTCGCCGATGGTGGTGGCGGGCAGCCGGACGGGTCCGGCGGCGGGCTCGGCGGGCGGCGGGGTGAGCCGGGCGGCGCGCTGGAGGGCCTCGTCGAGGCGGGCGCGTACGGCGCTCAGCGCGGCCGGTCCGCCGCCCGCGGCGGCGGGGGGCAGATGGCGGGCGGGGGTGAGGTCCACGTCGTCGTCGAGGAGCTCGATGACGGGCACGCAGCGGCTCAGCCCGGGCGTGCCGGGGACCTCGTCCGGGCCGCCGGCCCCGTCGTACGTCGTCCAGGCGGCCAGCACCGCGTCCCGCACGGCGGGCCACGCGGCCCGTTCGCGGCCCTCGCCGCCGCCGAGGTCGGCGGTGTCGACGAGCAGCAGCCCGGGCGGGGCCGGGGCGTGCGCGGCGCTCTTGCGCAGCACCCACAGGTGCAGGGGGATGCCGTACGGGGGCGCGGCGCCCGCCGGGAGCGCGATGACGGCCCGCAGTGCGCCCCGGCGGAGCAGGTCGGCGCGGATGCGGCGGCCGGATCGGCGGGCGGCCGCGGCCGGGGGCATCAGGAGGACGGCGGTGCCGCCCTCGCGCAGACGTGCCAGGGCGTGCTGGACCCAGGCGAGTTCGGATTCGGTGCGGGCGGGGAAGCCGTACTCCCAGCGCGGGTCGTAGGCGAGTTCCTCGTGGCCCCAGTTGCGTTCGTTGAAGGGCGGGTGACACAGCACGGCATCGACGGCGGCCCGCGGGAAGGCGTCGGCACGCAGGCTGTCGGCGGCGGCCGCGCGGACCTCGGCGGTGCCGTGGAGGGCGAGCCGGAGCGCGGTGAGGGCGGCGAGTTCGGGCGCGGAGTCCTGGCCGTACAGGGCGGTGGGCGCGGGGACGGCGCGCAGCAGGCCGCCGGTGCCGCAGGCGGGGTCGAGAACGCTGCGGGCGCCGGGCCCGGCGAGGGCGGCCATCAGCTCGGCGGGGCCGGGCGGGGTCAGCGTGTACTGCCGGGGGTTCGCGTCGAGGTGGCGGCCGAGCAGGAACTCGAAGGCGCTGCGGGCGCCGAGTTCCGCGGCGAGCCCGGCGGCGGCGCGCAGCAGCGGCATGGACGCGGGGGTGGTGGCGGCCAGGGCGTCGACGGCCAGGGCGTGGCCGGGACCGAGGCGGGCGGTGAGCACCTGGGCGAGGACGGGCCGCAGCAGCGCGGCCATCCGCGCGTCGGAGACGGCGCTCAGCTCCAGCCAGTCGGTGGGCCGGTCGTGGACGACGAGCAGCGCGCAGCCCGCCTCGACCAGCCCGGCGACGGCTCCGCCGGGGTGGGCGGTGATCTGCTGCCAGACGCGTTCGCGCGGGGGGACCTCGGCGAGCTTGCCCTGGGCGCGCAGCCAGGCCTCGACCTCGGGGAGGGCGAAGGACGGGCTGGTCTCGCTGCCGCCGACGGGCTTCGGGAAGTCGGCGTGGCGGCGGCGCCAGTTGCTCACCGCGGCGCGGCCGACCCCGGCGAGGCGGGCGATCTCGGCTGCGGTCACCTCTGTGGCGTTGTCCGGCATGTACCGAGCATACCGGTGCACAGACGAGAGACCGCTTCACAGCGTGAACTGCCTGATCCCACAGAGCGGTGTTGACTCGGTTCACAGACTCTGTTGTGATGGCGCGCAGGACACCGGTTCACCGGTTCCACCCGCTCCCCCTCCCCGTAAAGAGAGTCCCCCGTGCGCCCTGCCCGCCTGACCGCCGCCGCGGTCGTCGCCACCACCGCCCTGTTCACCCTCACCGGCTGCTTCCCCTTCGGCAGCGGTGACGAGGGCGGCCCCTTCCCCGGCCAGTCCGGGTCGAAGGTGGCGAACTCCTCCCTCGACGCCCTGCGCGGGGCCTCCTCGCTGACCATCACCGGCACCGTCCGGGACAAGGGCAAGCCGATCAAGCTGGACATGGCGATCAGCAAGGCCGGGGACTGCAAGGGGGCGATGTCGATGGAGGGCGAAGGCTCGTTCGAGCTGATCCGCAACGCCCAGTTCATCTTCTTGAAGGCGGACAAGACCTTCTACCGGACCCAGATGAAGGACTCCCCGAAGGCCGAGGCCGACGCGGCGCTCGCCCAGCTGCCCGGCCACTGGGTGAAGACCAAGGCGTCGGCCGCGGACTCCAAGGAGCTCTCGGCGCTCTGCGACCTGGACGAGCTGCTCAAGGAGTTCGACGAGAGCTCGGGCGCACGAAAGGACGGGGTCGTGCAGCTGGCGGGCCAGAGCGCGCAGAAGCTCACCACGAAGACGACTGACGGCACCGAGAACCTCTACGTCGCCACGACGGGCCAGCCGTACCTGCTCAAGGCCGTGGAGACCGGCAAGGACGCCTCCGAGGTCTCCTTCTCCGGCTTCAACGAGCCGGTGAAGGCCGACTCCCCGACCAGCGGGGTCATCGACACCGACGAGTGATCCCCGGCCCGCGGCGGGGAGTCCCCCGCCGCGGCCGCCGCGCTAGGCCCCGGTGACCTCACCGAGGAACGCGGCCCACGCGCGGGGCGCGACGGCCAGCCGGGGGCCGGCCGGGACCTTGGAGTCCCGGATGTGGACGGCTTCCGCGCATCCGGCGACCTCGACGCAGTTGCCGCCTTCGCCGTCGCTGTAGCTCGACTTCCGCCAGTCGAAGGCGACTTCGATGCAGTTGCCACCCTCGCCGGAGCTGTAGCTGCTCTTGAACCAGGCCAGGTCCGTGGTGTTCATCGCTCTCCCAGCATCTTCTCGATCAGGGCAAGGGACTCGTGGGGCGTGAGTGCCTGTGCCCGGATGATCCCATAGCGCTCGCTGTACACCCTCACCTGTTCGGGGTCGGTGATGAGGTTCGCGTGACCGTAGCTCTCCGTGTAGGCAACCTCGTTACGGCCCTTATGACGTAGGAGAGTGAACGCGCTGCCCAGCGCGGGGTGTTCATCGCGTTGCAGCGGCATCACCTGAAGTTGGACGGTTCGCAGGTTGCCCACCTCCAGCAGGCGACGGAGCTGCGCTCGGTGGACCTCCTTGCCGCCCGTCGGGCGCAGCAGGATGGACTCCTCCAGTACGAAGCTCACTGTGGGAGCGGGCCAGCGCTCCAGGATCACCTGACGGGCGAGCCGGTCTGCCACTCGCTTCTCGATGGTGGCTTCGTTCAGCACAGGACGGCGGTGCCGGAATACGGCCCGTGCGTAGTCCTCGGTCTGGAGCAGCCCCGGAATGGCCTGCACCTCGTAGTAGTGCAAGGCCACCGCCACCGCTTCCGCGTCGGCGAACTTCCGGAACCAGTCGGGGTGCCTCGTCCGGGCTCGCTTCAGCGCATCCTTCACCTCCGGGATGGCCGCGAGCAGGATGCCTCCGGCGCCCACGGCCCGGTCGGTGTTCTCCAGGAAGTCCGGTTGCGGGGTGCGCACGCCCCGTTCGATGGCGGAGACCAGGTCCTCGCCGACGTGCACGAGCGCGGCGAGTTCCTTCTGCTGGAGGCCCGCCCGTTCCCGTAGCACCTTGATGATCTTGCCGAGCGCCTTGAAGAGGTGTGCCGTGCCGTCGACCTCGACGGGCCGCTCCGGCTCTTCTTCGCGTTCCGACAGGTCGTTCATGTGATGAACCGCCCTCGCCCGTACAGCACGTACACGCAACCGGCGCCGCACCTACGGGGGGTCTCCGTAGTGCCGCCGCTGCTGGAAAGCGTACGGCGGTCCGGCCACGCTCGGTGAGGTGACGACCGAAAAGAGTGACATGGCACCGGAGTTCCGGCAGCTCCTCTCCGCCACCCCGCGGGGCGCCCGGCTCGCCCGGCGCCTGGCCGGGGTGCAGCTCGAAGAGTGGGGGATCCCGCGGGGGTGCGCGCTGGCCGAGGACGTGGAGCTGGTGGTCGGGGAGCTGGCCGCGAACGCCGTGCTGCACGGGCGGGTGCCGGGGCGGGACTTCGAGGTCCGGCTCGGCTACGACGGGCTGCGGGTCCGGGTGGAGGTGAGCGATGCGCGGGGCGAGGCGGAGCCGGTGGAGGCGGTGGACCCGTGCCTTGCGGAGAGCGGGCGGGGGCTGGTGCTGGTGGGGGCCGTGGCGCGGGAGTGGGGGGTGCGGCCGCGGGGCAGCGGTGCGCCGGGCAAAACGGTATGGGCCAGCCTGTGACCCTGGCCCGGCCTCCCGGGCTCCGCCCAGACCCGGTCCTCAAACGCCGGACGGGCTGAACATGCCCTGCCCCGGCAGCAACCCGGTCCACCCAGGCCACCCAGGCCATCCCAGCCTCCCCGGCGTTTGAGGGGCCGCCGGAGGCAACCACCGCCGCACTCCGCCCGCGACCCGGCCTCCCGGGCTCCGCCCAGACCCGGTCCTCAAACGCCGGACGGGCTGAACGTGGCCCGGCTGGGCTGAACACGGCCCGGGCTGGCAGCGACGGCGGGCCAAGGGCGCCGAGCAGCGTCGGGACGGGCCGGACGGGCCCCCGCACCGGCACCCGCACCGGCACCCGCCCCGGCACCCGCCCCGGGTCGGTCACCCGTTCGGCCCGGTTCCGCCCGACAGGGCCCGGGTAGGGGACGGCCCGTCCTTCCCCACCACCCGCCCCGGAGGCATCCGTGCCCGACATGAACGGCCCCTACAAGCCCGGCACCCCCTGCTGGATCGACCTGATGGTTCCCGACCAGCAGGCGGCCCTCGACTTCTACTGCGACCTCTTCGGCTGGCAGGGCGAGGTCGGCCCGCCGGAGACCGGCGGCTACTCGGTCTGCACCCTCAAGGGCAGGCCCGTCGCCGGCATCATGAAGGCGAGCAACCCGGACGGAACCGTCCCGGACCCGATGCCGCCGACCGTGTGGACGACGTACCTGTCCACCGACTCCATCGACGCCGCCCTCAAGTCGGTGACGGACGCGGGCGGCACCGTCATGATGGGCCCGATGGACGTCATGGACCTCGGCCGGATGGCCGTCCTCGCCGACCCGACAGGCGCGGTCGTCGGCCTCTGGCAGCCCGGTACCTTCGACGGCGCGGGCATCGTCAACGAGCACGGCGCGCTGATCTGGAACGAGCTGAGCACCGGTGACACCGCCGCCGCCTCCGCGTTCTACTCCGCCGTCCTGCCGGTCACCACGGCCACGACCGAGATCCCGGGCGCCGAGGGGTACGTCGAGTTCAAGGTCGGCGGCCGCGCGGTCGCCGGGATGATGGACCTGTCCGCGCTGCCGCCCGGGACCCCGCCGAACTGGCTGCCGTACTTCCAGGTGGACGACGCCGACGAGATCCAGGCGGCGGCGACCCGCGCGGGCGCCACCGTCCTGGCCCCGGCCTTCGACATGGCGGTGGGCCGGATCGCCGTCCTCGCCGATCCGCAGGGCGGTGTCTTCGCCGTGATCACGGCGAAGGCCCCCGAGCAGCCCGCCTGATCCGTTCCGCGGCCGGGGAGGCGCACCGAAGGGTGCCCTCCCCGGCCGCGGCGCGCGCTCCGGCCCTCTTGGCACGTCAGTGGGGCGTGAGAAAAACGTTAGCGGCCCGGCCTACCTTCGGCGCACACGGTGGCCCGACCACCACCGCGCGCACTCTCCCGCGGACGGCGTCCGCGGAGATACGGAGACCAGGTATGAGCCCCACCCGTCGTGACGTTCTGAAATGGGGAGCCGGAGCAGGCGCCGCAGCAGCGGTCACCCTCGGCCTTCCCGGCACCGCCCGGGCCGCCGGTAGTTACTACTTCTACGACTGGATGGGCAAGCTGCCCAGCAGCAAGTACCTCTACCAACTGACGATCCCCGGGACGCACGACTCGTGGTGCACCGACCCCGCCAACGGGACCAAGTGGTCCCAGACCCAGAACTGGGGCGTTCCCGAACAGCTGGAGCGCGGGATCCGCTTCCTCGACATCCGGCTGAACGGCCTCCAGGGCGCGCCGAACGAATTCGGCGTCTACCACGAGGACAACTACCAGGGGCACCGCTTCCAGGACGTACTTGAAGCCTGTCGCAACCACTTCAAGAAGTACCCGGGCGAAACCGTCGTCATGAGGGTACGGAACGAGCGCCGTGGCGGGCAGGCCCTCGGGGACGAGGAGTTCCGGCGCCGCTTCAACTACTACCTGGACAACATGGGTTACCGGAACCTGGTGTGGACGGCGCCGTCCTGGCCCAAGCTGGGCCAGGTGCGCAGCAAGATCGTCATCGCGGCGGACTTCTCGAACACCTGGGGCATCCTCGACTGGTCCAGCAAGAGCAACACCTACTTCAACACGCAGGACGTCTACAACACCTCCGTGTTCGACAAGACCGATCTCATCGTGGCGCAGTTCGACCAAGCCTGGAGGAACCAGAACTCCGACAAGATGTACGTGAACTTCACGAGCTACGCCGGAGGGAACTGGCCCGAGCAGAACGCGCGGGAAACGCTGCCGGACGTCCTCGCCTACCTGGACGCCCGGAAGGCCGAGAAGACCCACTTCGGCATAGTGCCGCTGGACTTCCCGGACTTCTTCCCGGACATCGTGCGCCTCCTGGTCCAGAAGAACTTCCTCTAGACCGTTCGAGGCGTCAGGAACCGAGGATCGTGGTGAGGAACTCCCCCGTCCAGGCCAGGAGTTCCCGCCCGACCAGCGGCTTTCCGCCGACCCGGGCGGTCTTCGGGCGGGGCACCAGGATCTGTGAGGTGACCGGCTTGAGGACCGTCCCCGGGTAGAGCCGCTTCAGCCGCAGTTCCTGCGACTCCCGCAGCTCGACGGGGCCGAAGCGGATGTTGGGGCCCGCCAGCGTGATGTCACCGACTCCGCAGGCGCGCGCCAGCATCCGCAGCCCGGCCACCAGCAGCAGGTTCTCCACCGGCTCGGGCAGCTTGCCGTAGCGGTCGGTCAGTTCCTCGCGCACCGCCTTGATGTCCGCCTCCGAGGTGGCGGCGGCGATCGAGCGGTACGCCTGGAGGCGCAGGCCCTCGCCCGGCGCGTAGTCGTGCGGGACGTGCGCGTCGACCGGCAGCTCGATCTTCACGTCGAGCGGCGCCTCCTCCTGCTCGGCGCCGTCGACCGCGGAGCGGAAGTCCGCGACGGCCTCGCCGACCATCCGGATGTACAGGTCGAAGCCGACGCCCGCGATGTGACCGGACTGCTCGCCGCCGAGCAGGTTGCCCGCGCCGCGGATCTCCAGGTCCTTCATCGCGACGTACATGCCCGCGCCCATCTCGGTGTGCTGGGCGATCGTCGCGAGCCGCTCGTGCGCGGTCTCGGTCAGCGGCTTCTCCGGCGGGTACAGGAAGTAGGCGTAACCGCGCTCGCGGCCGCGCCCGACGCGGCCGCGCAGCTGGTGCAGCTGCGAGAGGCCGAAGTTGTCGCCGCGCTCCACGATCAGGGTGTTGGCGTTGGAGATGTCGATGCCGGACTCGACGATCGTCGTGGAGACCAGGACGTCGAACTTCTTCTCCCAGAAGTCGACGACGACCTGCTCCAGCTGGCTCTCGCCCATCTGCCCGTGCGCCGTCGCGATCCGCGCCTCGGGCACGATCTCGCGCAGCTTGGCGGCCGCCCGGTCGATGGACTCGACCCGGTTGTGGATGTAGAAGACCTGCCCCTCGCGCAGCAGTTCGCGGCGGATCGCGGCGCCGATCTGCTTGGTCTCGTACGGGCCGACGAAGGTCAGCACCGGGTGCCGCTCCTCCGGCGGGGTGGTGATCGTCGACATCTCGCGGATGCCGGTGACCGCCATCTCCAGGGTGCGCGGGATCGGGGTCGCAGACATGGTCAGGACGTCGACGTTCGCGCGGAGCTTCTTCAGCTGCTCCTTGTGCTCGACGCCGAAGCGCTGCTCCTCGTCGACGATGACCAGGCCGAGGTCCTTGAACTTCGTCTCCTGCGAGAACAGCCGGTGGGTACCGATGACGATGTCCACCGAGCCCTCCCTGAGGCCCTCCAGGGTGGCCTTCGCCTCGGTGTCCGTCTGGAACCGGGACAGCGCGCGGACCTTGACGGGGAACTGGGAGTAGCGCTCGGAGAAGGTGCCGAAGTGCTGCTGCACGAGCAGCGTGGTCGGGACGAGGACGGCGACCTGCTTGCCGTCCTGGACGGCCTTGAAGGCGGCGCGGACCGCGATCTCGGTCTTGCCGTAGCCGACGTCGCCGCAGATCAGCCGGTCCATCGGGACCGACTTCTCCATGTCCTCCTTGACCTCGGCGATCGTGGTCAGCTGGTCGGGCGTCTCCGCGTACGGGAAGGCGTCCTCCAGCTCCCGCTGCCAGGGGGTGTCGGGGCCGAAGGTGTGGCCGGGGGCCGCCATCCGCGCGCTGTAGAGCTTGATCAGGTCGGCGGCGATCTCCTTGACCGCCTTCTTGGCCCTGGCCTTGGTCTTGGTCCAGTCGGCGCCGCCGAGCCGGTGCAGGGTCGGGGCCTCGCCGCCGACGTACTTGGTGACCTGCTCCAGCTGGTCGGTGGGGATGTAGAGGCGGTCGCCGGGCTGGCCGCGCTTGGCGGGGGCGTACTCGACGAGCAGGTACTCGCGGGTGGCGCCCTGCACCGTGCGCTGGACCATCTCGACGTAGCGGCCGACGCCGTGCTGCTCGTGGACGATGTAGTCGCCGGCCTGGAGGGTCAGCGGGTCGATGGTCTTGCGGCGCCGGGTCGGCATCCGGCCGAGGTCCTTGGTGGCGGTGCGCTGGCCGGTCAGGTCGGTCTCGGTGAGGACGGCGATCTTGAGGCCGGGGTCGACGAACCCCTGCTCCAGGGAGCCGCAGGCGACGTGGACCAGGGAGGGTTCCAGCGTCGCGAGGTCGGCCTCCAGGCGGGCCGCGATGCCCTCGCCGCCGAGGACCTCGACGGTGCGGGCGGCCGGGCCGTGGCCCTCGGTGACGTAGACGGTGTGCCAGCCGTCGGCGATCCAGCCCTTGGTGTCGGCGAGCGCGCGGGCGGTGTCGCCGCGGTAGGCCTCGGGGGCGTGCATGCCCAGGCGCAGCGTGTCGCCGCCCAGGTCCGCGTCCGGGTCGGCGTCCGCGGCGAAGGGCGAGACGGACCACCACATGGTGCCCAGTTCGCGGGCCCGTTCGCGGACGTCGGCGATCCCCCACAGGGAGGCCGCGTTCAGGTCGATGGGCGCCTCGCCGCCGCCCGCGGTGGCCGCCCAGGAGGCCTGGAGGAACTCCTGGCTGGTGGCGACCAGGTCGGCGGCCCGGGTGCGCACCCGCTCGGGGTCGCAGACGACGGCCATCGCACCGGCGGGCAGCACGTCCAGCAGCAGTTCCATGTCGTCGACCAGGACCGGGGCGAGGGATTCCATGCCCTCCACCGCGATGCCCTCGGCGATCTTGTGGAGCAGTTCGCCCAGCTCGGGGTGGTCGACGGCCAGCGCGGCGGCGCGCTCGCGCACCTCGTCGGTGAGCAGCAGCTCCCGGCACGGCGGGGCCCACAGCCCGTGTTCGGCGATCTCCAGGGACCGCTGGTCGGCGACCTTGAAGTAACGGATCTCCTCGACCTCGTCGCCCCAGAACTCCACCCGCAGGGGGTGCTCCTCGGTGGGCGGGAACACGTCGAGGATGCCGCCGCGCACGGCGAACTCACCGCGCTTCTCCACCAGCTCCACCCGCGCGTACGCGGCCGCGGCGAGCGCCTCGGTGACCTCGCCGAGGTCGGCGCTCTGGCCGCCGCGCAGGGCCACCGGAACCAGGTCCCCGAGTCCCTTGACCTGCGGCTGGAGCACGGAGCGGATGGGCGCGACGACGATGCTCACGGGCCCGGCGGCCGGGTCGTCCTTGCTCGGGTGGGCGAGCCGGCGCAGGACGGCGAGGCGGCGGCCGACGGTGTCGCTGCGGGGCGAGAGCCGCTCGTGCGGCAGCGTCTCCCAGGACGGGTAGTCCACGACGGTGGCGGCCTGCTCGGGCGGCATCAGCGAGCGCAGCGCGGCCGCCAGGTCCTCGGCCTCCCGGCCGGTCGCGGTGACGGCGAGGACGGTCCGCTCGGTCGTGCGGGCCAGCGCGGCGATGGCGAAGGGCCGCGCCGCGGCCGGCCCGACGAGGTCCACGTGCATGCGGTTGCCGTCCGCGGCAGCCCGGACGGCCTCGCTGAGCGCGGGGTCCCGGGTGACGGCGTCGAGCAGTCCGTACAGGCTCATGAAGGCGGCTTTCCGTCCGGTGGGGTGCCGTGGGGCGGCAACGCGAAGGACCCGACACGTCGTACGGGCCGGGGTCCTCCCACCTTACGGCGCGGGTCCGACAGTCGCGCGGGGGAATGCGTACGTCCGGCGCGTAAAAGATCTTGAGGTGCGGTGTCAACCGGAGCGGGTGCCTCAGGCGTATACACGTCGACATCTGTCCAGCACCGGGAGCCGCATGACCGTCGAGGAGTTCGAGGAGTTCTACGCGTACTCCGTGAAACACCTGGTGGGACAGGTCTACCTGATGACCGGTGACCTGCACGAAGCGCAGGACGTGGTGCAGGAGGCCTTCGTACGGGCCTGGTCCCGGCGGGCCCGGCTCTCACGCGACGCCGGGCCCGAGGCCTGGATCCGCACCGTGGCCTGGCGGCTCGCCGTCAGCCGGTGGCGGCGGCGCGGGCGGGCCGCCGAGGCCTGGCGGCGGCACGGCGCCGCGCCCCCGGCGGCGTCCGGTTCACCCGATCCCGCGACGGTGGCCCTGGTCGGCGTCCTGCGCACGCTGCCGGAACGGCAGCGGCGGGTGGCCGTCCTGCACTACGTCTGCGACCTGTCCGTGGAACAGGTGGCCGCCGAGACCGGCATCGCGGCGGGCACCGTCAAGACCCACCTGTCCCGGGCGCGGGCCGCGCTCCGGCCGCATTTCGAGGAGGCGCGCGGTGAGTGATTCCCCCGATTTCCCCGAATCCCCCGATTCCCCCGATTCCCACCAGTACGACGATCTGCTCGGCGCCGCGTTCAAGCACGCGGCCGGGGAGAGCGGACGCCGGGTGCTGGCCGCCCCGGTCGCGGTGGTCGCGGAGCGCGGCGCCCGGCGCAGGCGGCGCCGCCTGGCGGCCGTGTCCGCCTGCGCGGTGTGCGTCCTGGGCGCGGGCGGTGCGCTCGCGGCCGTCGGCCTCGGTACGGGACCCGCGCACCGGGACGCGCCACCGGCCGCGCCGTCCGCGCCGCGGGTCGGCGGGTCGGGTTCCGTCGACCGGTCCGGGCCGGGGGGCCTCTCCTCCTCCGCCCCCGCGGGGTCCTCGTTCCCCTCGGGCGCCTCCTCGGGCGGCGACCCGGCGACCGGATCCTCACCGCCCTTCACCGCCCCCGGGAGCGACGGGGCGGTGATCACCGTGTCCCCGTCGTCCCCGTCGTCCCCGGATCCGGGGACCGGCGCCTCCGGGAGCGCGCCCGTCACCCCGGGCCCCCGGACCACCGCGCCGCCCGGGTACTCCGGGTCCCCCCGGGCCTTCGGCTCCCCCGGACCGTCCAGCGCGGCCGGCGAAAGCCCGCTGCGGTGACCGCCCTGCACGCCCCGGCCCCCGCCCCGGCCTGGGCCGCCGTACCGCCGGCCGTACGGGCCACCGCGGCGCCCGGTCCCGGTCCCGGCGCCGCGGCCCGGCGGCCGGGGGGCCGGGCCCCGTACCTGCTCGCGGCGGCCCTCTTCGCCGCCTACACGCTGCTCTCGGTGCTCCGCTACGCGCGCCTGGAGACCATGTCCTGGGACCTGGGCATATTCGAGCAGGCGGTCCGCGCCTACGCGCACCTGCAGGCGCCCGTCGTCGACCTCAAGGGCCCCGGCACCCGGATACTGGGCGACCACTTCAGCCCGGTGACCGCGCTCATCGCGCCCTTCTACCGCCTCTTCCCGACCCCCGTCACCCTGCTCGTCGCCCAGGCCGCGCTGTTCGCGCTCTCCGCCGTACCCGTCACCCGGGCCTCGGTGCGGCTGCTGGGGCCGGCGCGCGGGCTCGCGCTGGGCGCGGCGTACGGGCTGTCGTGGGGGGTCCAGCGGGCCGTCGAGTTCGACTTCCACGAGATCTGCTTCGCGGTTCCGCTGCTCGCCTTCGCCCTGGAGGCGCTGCTGCGGCGGCGGACGCGGGCCGCGCTGCTGTGGGCGCTGCCGCTGGTCCTGGTCAAGGAGGACCTCGGGCTCACCCTCGCGGCGCTGGCCTGCGTGGCCGCCTGGCGGGCCCGGGCGCACGACCGGCGCGGGGTCCGGCTCGCCGCCCTCGCGGCGGCCTTCGGCACCGCGGCGAGCGTCCTGACCTTCGCCGTCGTCATCCCCGCCTTCAACGCGGCCGGGGACTACGACTACTGGAGCAAGGTGGCGCAGGCGGGGCCGGGCGCCGCCCTGACGGACGGCCTCGGCGTCAAACTCGCCACCCTCGGCTGGCTGCTGGTCCCCACCACCGGCCTGCTGGCCCTGCGCTCACCGCTGCTGCTGGTGGCGCTGCCCACCCTCGGCTGGCGGTTCCTCTCGGGGGACCCGCACTACTGGTCCACCGACTGGCACTACAGCGCGGTCCTGATGCCGGTCCTGGCGCTCGCGCTCGCGGACGCGGTGGACCTCTCCCGGCACTCGCCGCGGCCGCGGCTGCGCGCGTACGCCCTCCAGGTGCCCTCGGCCGTCCTGGCCGCCGCGCTCGCGCTCAGCGTGACCACGCTGCCCCTGGCCCGGCTGGCCGAGCCGGGGACGTACCGGATGCCCGACCGGGTGGCGGCCGCCGAGCAGCTCTTCGCGGGCATCCCGGACGGGGCGCGCGTGGAGGCGGACGTCGCCCCGATCGCCCGGCTCACCTCGCGCTGCCGGGTGTTCTGGATCGGGGGCACCCGCGGCCTGGTGCCGGACTGGATCGTCTTCGAGTCCTCCCCGGGCGACACCGGCGACCCCCGCGAGGAGGCCCGCCGACTGCACCCCGGCGCGGAGTTCGTCCGGGCGGACGAGGGCGGCGGGTTCGTGCTGCTGCGCCGGGTCACGTAGTAAAGGCGACGGCGGGCGGCCCCGGATCCGGGGCCGCCCGCCGTCGCGGGGAACGCTAGGCGCTCACTCGGTGCCGATCGCGTTCAGGATGTTCATCCGGCCCGCCCGGAAGGCCGGGACCAGGGCGGCGAACAGGCCCACGAAGGCCGATCCGGCGAAGACGCCCAGGATGGTGGGCCACGGGATCTCCAGCACCTTGAGGCCCTGGAGCGCCAGCAGCTGCTGCCCGGCGACGCCCCAGCCCATGCCCAGCCCGAGCCCGAGCAGGGCGCCGAAGAGGGCGATGACCACCGACTCCAGGCGGATCATGCGGCGCAGCTGGCGGCGGGAGAGGCCGATGGCGCGCATCAGACCGATCTCGCGGGTCCGCTCGACCACCGAGAGGGCGAGGGTGTTCACGACGCCCAGCACCGCCACGATGATCGCGAGGGCGAGCAGGCCGTAGACCATGTTGAGCAGCTGCCCGACCTGGTCCTTGATGGTCTTCTTGAAGTCGGTCTGGTTGCGCACGTCGTACTGCGGGTACGCGGCCATCGCCTTCTTCATGGCGTCGTAGGCGGCCTGCTGCTTGCCGTCCTCGGCCTTGGCGAACATGATCAGGTTCTGCGGCATCCGGTCGGCCGGCACGTACTGCGCGGCCGTCGCGATGCTCGTGTACATCGCGCCCTTGTCGATGCTGCCCTCGTCCGAGGTGATCGCCGCGAGCTTCAGCCGGGCCGCCGACCCCTCCTTGAAGGCGACCGTCAGCTCGTCACCGAGTTTCAGGCCGTGCGCGCTCGCATAGGTCTGGCCGACCGACATGGCGTTCTTGCCGTACGCGGCCTTCAGCTCGCCGGAGACGGTCTTCTTGCGCAGGTCGTCGGCGTACGTCGGGTCCGCGGCGGAGAGCGTCTTGTCCTCGCTCTTGCCGTCCGGAGTGGTCAGCTTGGCGTCGAGGATCTTGTACGCGGTGACGTGGTCGATGCCGGGGACCGCGCGCAGCGCCTTCTCGGCCTGCGGGAGCACCGGCTGCCCGTTCTGCGACTGGATGATGAAGTCCGCGCCGACCGAGCGGTCGAGTTCGTCGGTGGCGGAGGCCACCATCGAGGAGCCGACCACGGACAGGCAGGCCACCAGGGCCAGGCCGATCATCAGCGCGGCGGCCGTGGCGCCCGTACGCCGCGGGTTGCGCAGCGCGTTGCGTTCGGCGAGCCGGCCGACGGAACCGAAGGGCCGCAGCACCGCCCCGGCGAGCACCCGGACCACGACGCCCGCCAGCAGCGGGCCGATCACGATGAAGCCGATCAGGGACAGGACCACGCCCAGCCCGAGCCACAGCGACCCGGTGGCCGCCTTGTCGGCGCCCGCGGCGGCGACCAGGGCGGCGCCGCCGATCGCGGTGAGGACCAGGCCGAGGACGGCGCGGACCACGCCCGCCGTGCGGTCACCGGGGGTACCGGCGTCGCGCAGGGCGGCCATCGGGGAGACCTTGCCCGCGCGGCGGGCCGGGAGGTAGGCGGAGACGACGGTGACGACGACCCCGAGCACGATGCCGAGGACCGGGGTGCTCCACCGCACGGTCAGGTCGTCGGTGGACAGGTGCATGCCCACCAGGCCCATGAGCTTCATCAGGCCGACGGCCAGGCCGACGCCCGCAGCCACGCCGAGCACCGAGCCGACCACGCCGAGCAGGAACGCCTCGACCAGGACGGAGCGGTTGACCTGCTTGCGGTCGGCGCCGATGGCGCGCATCAGGCCGATCTCGCGGGTGCGCTGGGCGACCAGCATCGAGAAGGTGTTGAAGATCAGGAAGATGCCGACGAGGAACGCGATCCCGGCGAAGGCGAGCATCGCGTACTTCATGACGTTCAGGAACGAACCGACGCTCTTGCGGCCGGCGTCCGCGGACTCCTTGGCGGTCTGGAGCTTGTAGGTGCCCGGGCCGACGGCGGTGGCGATGTTCTTCTTCAGCTGGTCGTCGCTCACGCCGTCCTTGGCGACGACGTTGACGTGGGTGAAGGTGCCGCGGGCGCCGAGCAGGCCCTGCTGGGCGGTGGCGGTGTCGAAGTAGACGACGGCCGCACCGGGGTTGGTCACGGTGAAGGCGGCGATGCCGCTGATCCGCGCGCGGAGGTCGCCGGTGATGGCGATCGTGCGCAGCTCGTCGCCGAGGGCCAGGTGGTGCTTCTTCGCCGTGTCGGCGTCGACCATCACCTCGGTGGGGCCGCGCGGCGCGTGCCCGGAGGTGATCTTCATGGACTTGAGCTCGTTGTCGTTCCAGTTGCCCGCCAGCGTCGGGGCGCCGGTCGTCGAGCCCATGTTCTCGTTCTTGGCGTCGACCACCGTCACGGCGGCCGAGATGACGCCGCCCTCGGCGGACTTGACGCCCTCGACCTTCCTGATCTGGTCGACGACCGTGCCCGCCAGCGCCTCGGGGCGCCCGCGCTGCTGGTTCTCGCCGTCGTCCCCGGCCTCCTTGGGGCTGACGGTGACGTCGGCGCTGGTGACCCCGAAGAGCTTGTCGAAGGTCGTGTTCATCGTGTCCGTGAACACGAGGGTGCCGCAGACGAAGGCGACGGAGAGCAGCACGGCTATCGCCGAGAGCGCCATCCGCCCCTTGTGCGCCGCGAAGTTGCGCAGCGAGGTCTTCAGGACGGTCATGACGTCCGCCCGCGCGCGTCGAAGTCCTTCATGCGGTCCAGGACCCGCTCGGCGGTCGGGTCGAACATCTCGTCCACGATCCGGCCGTCCGCGAGGTAGAGCACCCGGTCCGCGTAGGACGCGGCGACCGGGTCGTGGGTGACCATGACGATGGTCTGGCCCAGCTCGTCGACCGAGCGGCGCAGGAAGCCCAGCACCTCGGCCCCGGCCCGCGAGTCCAGGTTCCCGGTCGGCTCGTCCCCGAAGATGATCTCGGGGCGGGCCGCCAGGGCCCGGGCCACCGCCACGCGCTGCTGCTGGCCGCCGGACAGCTGGGTCGGGCGGTGCTTCAGGCGCCCCGCGAGACCGACCGTCTCCACGACCTGGTCCAGCCACTGCTGGTCGGGCCTGCGGCCCGCGATGTCCATCGGGAGCGTGATGTTCTCCAGCGCGTTCAGCGTCGGGAGCAGGTTGAACGCCTGGAAGATGAAGCCGATCCGGTCCCGGCGCAGCTGCGTGAGCTTCTTGTCCTTCAGACCGGTGATCTCGGTGTCGGCCAGGTGGATCCGGCCGCTGCTCACCGTGTCGAGGCCCGCGAGGCAGTGCATCAGCGTGGACTTGCCGGAGCCCGAAGGGCCCATGATCGCGGTGAACCGGCCGCGGTGGATGTCCACGTCGACGCCGTCGAGGGCCACCACGCGGGTCTCGCCGGTGCCGTAGGCCTTGACGACCTCCCGCGCTCGCGCCGCGACGGCCACATGCCCTCCAGCGCCCCCGTGCCGGGTATCGGTCAGTGCGGTTGTCACGGTGTTCTCCTCGGTTGGTGCGTGCGACTGTCGCGGGTACGACGGGCGGGGCCCGTCCGGGGGCCGGCCCCACCCCCGTGGGAGCCGCCCCCCAGCGGCCCGTAGGAACCAGTTAAGAAGCCGTGAGGACTTTCGGCCTCCTCCGTCGGGACGAAAGGCCCCTGCTCCTTACTGCGGAGCAACCCCTAGGGGATGTCACCCCTGCGGGCGAGGAGACCTGGGGGATACCGCCGGTACGGCCGCGGTGAGATGGTGTTCTCCGCCCATGCGTGCACAGTGAAGGGATCCAGGTGGGTACGGGGGAGACGGGAACGGGGGCCGACGCCGACACGGGCGCGGCCGCGGACGCGGACGCGAACACGGACGCGGACGCGGGTACGACGAAGCCGGGGGCCGCCGGAGCCGACGGGGCGCGCGCCCGTCCGCGTACCGCCGTGGTCGCCGCACTGATGCTCACCATGGGCCTGGTCGCCCTCGACAGCACCATCGTGGCCACCGCCGTCCCCCAGATCGTCGGCGACCTCGGCGGCTTCTCCGTCTTCTCCTGGCTCTTCTCCGGCTACCTGCTCGCCGTCACCGTCTCCCTGCCCGTGTACGGGAAGCTCTCCGACACCTTCGGCCGCAAACCCGTGCTCCTCTTCGGGGTCGCCCTCTTCCTCCTCGGCTCGCTGCTGTGCGCGGCCGCCTGGAACATGGCCGCGCTGATCGCCTTCCGCATCGTCCAGGGGCTGGGCGGCGGCGCCCTCCAGGGCACCGTGCAGACGCTGGCCGCCGACCTGTACCCGCTGAAGGAACGGCCGCGGATCCAGTCCCGGATGTCCACCGTGTGGGCCACCTCCTCCGTCGCCGGACCCGCGGTCGGCGGGCTGCTCGCCGCCTACGCCGACTGGCGCTGGATCTTCCTGATCAACCTGCCGCTGGGCGGGCTGGCGCTGTGGCTGATCGTCCGTCACCTGGCCGAGCCGGTACGGGCCCGGGGCCCCCGGGGGCCCATCGACTGGGCGGGCGCGCTCGCCGTCTTCGCCTGCGGCGGGCTGCTGCTCTTCGCGCTGGTCCAGGGCGGGGTCGCCTGGCCCTGGCTGTCCGCGCCCTCCCTGGGCCTGCTGGCCGGGAGCGCGGTGCTGGCGGCGGTGGTGGTCCGGGTGGAACGCCGGGCCGAGGAACCGATACTGCCGGGGTGGGTCTGGCGCCGGCGCACCATCGCCGCCGTCAACCTCGCGATGGCCGCGCTGGGCCTGCTGATGGTGGCGCCCATGGTGTTCATGCCGACCTACGCCCAGGCCGTCCTCGGACTCGGCCCCATCGGCGCCGGGTTCGTCATGTCCGCCATGACCCTGAGCTGGCCGATATCCGCCGCCTTCAGCCAGCACGTCTACCGGCGGATCGGCTTCCGCGACAGCGCCGTGATCGGCATGTCCCTGGCAGCCGCCGTCCTCTACTCCTTCACCCTGCTCCCCGCGCACGCGCGGCCCTGGCAGCCCGCGCTCGTCATGCTCCTGCTCGGCTGCGCTCTCGGCCTGTTCCAGCTGCCGCTGATGATCGGCGTCCAGGCCACGGTGGGCTGGGCGGAGCGCGGCACCACCACCGCGTCCGTCCTCTTCTCCCGGCAGGTCGGCCAGAGCGTCGGCGCCGCGCTGCTGGGGGCCGTCGCCAACGCCACCATCGCCGCCCGGCTCGCCGACGCCCCGATGGGCGGGCTGCCGGCCCGCCTGGACGACGTCTCCCAGGCCCTCGCGGAGCCGGGCGCGCTGCCCGCCGCGGCCGCCGACTACCTGCGGGCCTCGGTGGCCACCGCCGTGGACCACATCTACCTGGGGGCGACCGCGGCCGCGGTGGCCGCCGTACTGGCGCTGCTCCTGCTGGCGCCCCGCCGCTTCCCGGTGCTGACGGAGGCCCAGGACCGGGAGGACCGGGAGGACCGCGAGGACCGGCAAGGCTGAGCGCAAGGGCCGGGCGGGGGCGCCGGGCGCGCGGTCCTCCCGTACGCCCGAACGGCCCACCGGCGTGGCGGACTTGTCATGGACCCGGTCACGCGGTAGACCACGGACGGGGACCGAACGGGGGGAAACGACACATGGCCTGGCTGCCCGCACTGCTCACGCTCGTCGCCGGACTGCTCCTGGGGTACCGGACCCTGCGCGCCCACCCCGGCCTGGTGACCGGCCGCGACGGCCGGCTCTCCACGTCCAAGACGCTCGCCGCCGCCTGGACCGGGCTGCTCGTGTGGATGCTGCTCGTGCTGCTGGCATACGGACTGACCCGGGGCATCGGCTGGTTCCAGGGCCCGCAGAACCCGTTCTCCTCCCTGACGAGCGTCTACCTGCCGCTGCTCGGCGGCCCGTACCTGGCCCTCATCGGCGCCAAGGGCGTGGTCGGCCTGCGCGTGCAGCACGGCCACCTCTTCAAGCCGGAAAAGAAGTCCGCGCCGGGCGCCGCGCCCACCGGGCCCAACGCCCCCGCCGAGCGGCTGCCGATGGGCGAGCTCATCTCCAACGACTCCGGCCAGACCGACCTGATGGACCTCCAGTACGTCGCCTTCAGCATCGTCACGATGCTCTACGTCGCCGCGTTCTTCGTGGCCGACGTGGGCGCGGGCCTGCCGAAGCTGCCCGCGGAGATGTGGGCGCTCACCGGCGCCCCCGCCGCGGCCTACCTGCTCAACAAGGTGGCCACCCGGCCCAACCCGGTCATCACCCGCGTCACGCGCACGGGCGACCTCCTGCACGTCGAGGGCGGCGGCTTCTGCGACGACCCCCTGCACGGCAAGGTCCGGGTCACCGTCGGCGACGAGCCGCAGCGGGAGGCGGACCTCGTCAGCGACGGCACGCTGACCCTCCTGCGCCCGCCCCCGGCGGACGGCCCCGAGCAGCCGTTCACGGTGCACGTGACCTCGCGCGGCCTGCGCAGCGACCCGTACGTCTACCAGCCCCCGGCGCCGGTGGCCGACCCGACGCCGGTGGCCGACCCGGTTCCGGTGGCGGTACCGGTCGTCGAGGCCGAACTCGTCGCCACGGCGGACGCGGTGGCGGTGCCCGTCGTCCCGCAGCGGCCCGCCGCGTCCGCGCCGGAGCGGGAAGCCGCACCCGCCCTCGCGCCCGCGCCCTGCGACGAGCCGCCCGCGCGGCCGTAGGGCGGGCGGGCCGGGCAGGCGAGCCGCCTCACCCCTCGCCCTTGTGCCGGGCGTAGTACCGCGCCACCCGGGCCCGGTTGCCGCAGATCCCGGCCACGCACCAGCGCCGCCGCGCGTTCGCGGGCAGGAAGAGCAGCTCGCACTCCGCGCCCTCGCAGCCGCGGACCTCCCGCACGCGGGGGTCGGTCAGCAGGTCCGCCGCCGCCCCGGCCAGTTCGGCCGCGAGCCGCCGCCCGGGGTCCTCGGCCCGCCGGTGCACGGCCGCCGTGAGCCCCCCGGCCGCTGTCCAGGCGAGTTCGCGGTGCGCGGGGGCCGCCGCCATGGCCTCGTTCAGGGCCCGCAGCTCCCCGGCGGGCGGGCGTTCGCCCTGCCGTGCCGCTTCGAGCGCGGCCCGCGCCGCCTCCCGTACCGCGTGGACGCGGGCCAGGTCCGCGCCGCTCACCCGAGCCGCCGGGGTCAGCCGTCCCGGCTGCGCCGCCAGCCAGGCGGCGAGGCCCTCCGGGGTCGCGATCAGGTCCCCGAACGCCGGGGACCGGGTGTTGAGGAGATCCAGCGCGAGCGGCTCACCGAGGAGCGGGAAGGTCACGGTCACGGCTCCACCCTAGCGCCCGACTAATGCCAAAGAAAGCCCTTGACCCATTAGACCGCGCCGGGCAAGACTAATGCCTCCAAGCCAAGGGGAGGCATGTGATGAGCATTCCGCTCACCGTTTCGGTTCCGCAGGTCCACCACCGGTACGCCGACGTCGACGGCGTCCGCGTCTTCTATCGCGAGACCGGCCCCGCCGACGCCCCCGTCCTCCTGCTGCTGCACGGCTTCCCGACCGCCTCGCACCAGTTCCGGCGGCTGATGGACGCCCTCGGCGCCACGCACCGCCTCATCGCCCCGGACTACCCCGGCTTCGGCCACACCGAGGCCCCGGCCGGATTCACGTACACCTTCGACCGGCTCGCCGACATCGTCGAGGGGTTCACCGAAGCCCTCGGCCTCGACCGCTACGCCCTCTACGTCTTCGACTTCGGGGCCCCCGTCGGCCTGCGGCTCGCCACCCGCGCCCCCGAGCGGATCACCGGCCTCATCGTCCAGAACGGCAACGCCTACGAGGACGGACTCTCCGACACCGCCCGCGAGTTCGCGGGACTGCGCCGCGAGGTGTCCGGCAGCGAGGAGCGGGTCCGGGGCCTGTTCACCCCCGGCGGCACCCGCTTCCAGTACCAGACCGGCGTCGCCGACCCCACCCTGCTCTCCCCCGACAGCTGGACCCTGGACCAGCACTTCCTCGACCTGCCGGGCCGCGCCGACGCCCAGGCCGACCTCGCCTTCGACTACGGCGGCAACATCACGCTGTACCCGCTCTGGCAGGAGTGGCTGCGCGCGCACCGGCCGCCCGCGCTCGTCCTGTGGGGCACCGGCGACCCCTTCTTCCTCCCGGCGGGCGCGACGGCGTACGCGCGCGACCTGCCCGACGCGGACGTCCACCTCTTCGAAGGCGCGGGCCACTTCGCCCTGGAGACCCACCTGCCGCACATCGCGGCCCTCGCCGACCGCTTCCTGACCGGCCTGCGAACGGCCTGACCGGCCGACCCTCGCCGGGCGCCCCCGCCTGCGGGGGCAACGGCCCGGCGGTGCCTCAGCCCTCCGCCGGAGCGCGGCCCGTCAGGGCCGCCAGGCTGGAGCGGACATGGTTCATGTGCGCCCGCATCTCCTCCTGGGCCGCCTCGTGCTCCCGCAGGATCCGCTCCGTCTCGCGCACCGTGCGCTCCTCCCGCGCCCGCGCCAGCGCCAGCAGCTCCGCCGCCCGCGCCTCCGCGTCCTCCTGGCCGTGCCGGGCCGCCTCCTCCTGCTCCGCGAAGGCCCGCCGGGCCGCCTCCAGCTCCCCCTGGCCGTGCCGCTCCAGCTCCGCGAGCCGCGCCTCCACCGCGGCCTCGCGCGCCGCCAGCTCCCGCTCCGCCGCCTCCCACCGCTCCGCGTGCTCCCGGTCGCGCTCGGCGAGCAGCGCCTCGGCCCGGCGGCTCGTCTCGGCCAGGGCCTCCTGCGCCTGCGTCCGCCAGTCCGCCGCCTCCTCGCGGGCCGCCGCCCGCATCTCCTCCGCCTCCCGCCGGGCCCGCTCCAGCCCCTGCCGGGCCCGGACCTCCGTCTGGTCCCGCACCGCCCCGGCGTCCTGGCGGGCCAGCTCCGCCACCCGCTCCGCGTGCGCCTCGGCGGCGCCCAGGATCGCCGACACGTCGGCGCGCGCGTCCGCCCGTACGCTCTCCGCCTCTTCCTCCACCAGCGCCAGGATCCGCCGCGCCCGCTCGCTCAGGTCGTCGTACGTCTGGGGCGCGAGCGTGGCCACCACCGCGGCCAGGCGCTGCGCCTCCGCCTCCAACTGCCGCTCCAGCACGGTCAGCCGGGCCACCCGCTCCCAGGCCTCGTCCCGGCCGCCGGCGAGCCGGGCGAGGTACCGGTCCACCTGATCGGTCCGGTAGCCGCGGCCGCGCACGGTCTCGAAACCCCGGTGACGCGGTGACATGGGTGCACTCATCCTGGAAAACGCCTCTCTCGCGTGGCGTGCGGCGTGTGGCCGATGCGGGGTGGTTCCTGTCAAGGATGCGTCATTTACGTACAGAAGCGGCAATGGCCGGGCCGTGACCCCGTTCGGGGGTCCCGGCCCGGCCACTCATCAGAGATGCCCGGACGGTCACCGGATCAACCGGGGACCGGACAGACCGCCCGTGGCGGCCGGAGCAAGGGTCGGGTCAGAGGAGCCCGTCCCACATCTGCTCCAGCAGCACCGACCACCAGTTCTCCGGCGACGCCAGCGCCGCACTGTCCAGCGCCGCCAGCTTCAGCTGGAAGTCGGCCGTCCAGCGCCCCGCCTGTTCGGGCGTCAGGTGCAGGCGCAACCGCCACATGTACCCCAGCATCGCCATGCAGCGCGCGAACTGGGGCAGGCTCGAATTCACGAACTGCGGCGGCACCGGAGCACCGCCCGGACCGGCCTCCACCGGCACCGCCACGATGTGCGCCGTGCCGTACTGCACGCAGATCGCCCGGCCGAAGTCGCTGCCCACCACCAGGTACGAACCCGCGTCCGACGCGGGCTGCACCTGCCGCTGCGCCGCCATCTCCGCCAGCGTCGGCACCGGCTGGCCCGGCACCGCCTGCGCCCAGAAGAACGGACCGAAGTCCACCGGCAGACCCGACCACACCAGCGTCTGCGCCACGATCTCCGGCACGCCCTGGCGCGACACGGCACGCTGCTCGAACCGGAAGACGCCCTGCGGGCCGAAGGCCTGGTTCAGCTCCGCCGCGATCGCCTCCAGCGGGATCGCCGGCTCCAGCGGCACCTGCGGCAGCGGCGCGCGCACCGGCGCCGGGCGCGCCGGACCGTCCGCCACCTGGTGCAGCTCGCCCTGGTGCGTGAGGAGGTGCCGCATGCCCTGCTGACGGCCCGCGTGGTCCGTTCCGTACGGCGCCACGCTCGTGATCCGCACCTGCGGCCAGGTCTCCCGGATCATCCGCGCGCAGTAACCGCCGGGCAGCTCGCAGGACGCCAGCTCCGTGTGCAGCTCCAGCACCTGCTGCGGCGGCACGCCCATCGCGCGCAGCTCGTGCAGGATCTGCCACTCCGGGTGCGGGGTACCGGGCGCCGAGCGGCGGATCAGCTGCTGCTCGGAACCGTCCTGGCCGCGGTAGCGCAGCACGGCCTGGTAGCCGGGACCGACCGTCGGCACGCCGGGCTGCTGCGGCGCCTGGGGGGTGTGCGGCTGCTGCGGCGCGGGCGGTACGGGCCCGGGCGGCGCCGGGGGCCGCCCCGCGGCGGCCGGACCCGCCAGCATCGTCGCGGCGTGCGGAGCGCCCGCACCGGGCGCACCGGGCGGACCCGGAGGCGCCGGCGGCTGACCCACGGCCGGACCCGCCAGCATCGTCGCGGCATGCTGCACCGCACCACCCGGCGCACCCGGCGGACCAGGAGGCGCGGGCGGCTGACCCGGCCCCTGCGCACCCGGAGCACCCGGCGGACCCGGAGGCGCCGGCGGCTGACCCACGGCCGGACCCGCCAGCATCGTCGCGGCATGCTGCACCCCGCCGCCCCCGGTGCCACCCGGCGGACCAGGAGGCGCGGGCGGCTGACCCGGCCCCTGCGCACCCGGAGCGCCCGGCGGACCCGGAGGCGCCGGCGGCTGACCCACCGCCGGACCCGCCAGCATCGTCGCGGCATGCTGCACCCCGCCACCCCCGGTGCCACCCGGCGCACCCGGCGGACCGGGAGGCGCGGGCGCCTGGCCCACGGCGGGCGAGGCCAGCATCGTCGCGGCATACTGCGCACCCCCACCGGGCGCACCCGGCGGACCCGGAGGCGCGGGCGGCTGACCCGCGCCGGGCGCACGCCCGGCACCGGGCGCACCGGGCGCACCGGGCGGACCCGGCGGCACCGACGGCGACGGCCGGTTCACCCGGGCCTTGCTCGTCGGCGCGTCGGCGATGTCACTCCCCCGCACCGGAGGCGCAGCGGCGGGCCCACCGGGAGCCGCGGGCGCACCGGGCTCGGCCGCCCCCGCGCCCGGCAGCGGCAGCGGACCCGCACCGAGCGCCGGAGCGATCGCGGTCGCGGGCAGCTGACTGCCTCCCGAAATGAGCTGCGTCTTGGCCTCCGCCGAGACCGCGGGCGCCCCCGGACCCTCCAGGTCGCTGCCGGACAGCGGCGGCGCGAACACCGTCGCGGGCAGCGGCACGGACACGTCGTCCGGCCCCGCGTTCACGTCCGTACCGGCCCACGGCGTCGCCCCGACGGGCTCCGCGGCGGGCGCGGCGGGAGCAGCGGCGGGGGGCGCGGCCGGGGTAGCCGGGGCGCTCTCCGGAGCGGTCCGCTCGTACGCGGGCCCATCCGGACCGGCGTGCGCACCCGGGGCCCCGCCCGACGACGGCTGCGCCGCCCCCGGCCCGGCCGCCCTCGGCGCGATGCCCGCCCGGTCCGCCGCCTCCTGGAGCCACTCCGGCGGGCTCAGGATGAACGACGTCTGCTCCGCGTCGATCCGCGGCGACGGCACCGAAGGCTCGGGCGCCGTCGCCGACGCCCCGTACTCCTCCTCGTACCGCCGGATGACCTCGCCCACCGGCAGCCCCGGCCACAGCGTCGCCTCACCGCTGTCGCGCGCGATCACCAGCCGCTGACGGCCGCCCGCCGACACCGGACCGGCCGGGCGGTCCTCCGCCCACACCACGAAACCGAGGCCGAACTCCCGTACCCGCACCTCACGGTGCTGATAACCGGGAACGTCCCCGTTGATCCACTCCTCGGCGCGCTCCTGCGCCTGCGCAAACGTCACCACCGCGCCGTCACCCCTCCACCGCTACCGGAACCGAACGCGCGAATCCGCCGTCCACCATCAGACCGGCCACCGTCTCCAGCTCCGGCGGATTACCCGCCAACCGTTCGAGAAAGGCGTCGAAATCGGCACCGCACGGCAGCAGCAGACGCTCCACCCGCTCCCGCACCGACCAGCCGTCCCGGTCGCGCGCGTCGTCGTACGGAGAGAACCACACCGAACCGGGCGCCTCGCCCCTGACCTTCACCGCGAGCAGCCCGCCCTGCGCGAAGGCCACGCACAGGTAGTCCTTCGTCAGGTGGTCCCGCAGACATTTGTTGACGTAGACGAGGTCGTTGACCGCCGCCTCCTCACGCACCGTGAAGAACGGCTGGTCCACCAGCAGACCCAGCTCCACGTCCAGCCCCGCACCGGCCGGCGCGCAGCCGCCCGCCGCCTTCAGGAACGAGCGGTACGCCTCCGGCAGCCGGTAGCCCAGATCCTCCTCGACCCCCAGCACCTGCGCCTCGGACACCGACACCACCGACTTCGGCAGCCTCAGGTGCACCGGACGCACCTCCTGCAACGCCCGCGTCCCGCGCTTCTCGTGGTCCACCGGCGCCGTCGCCAGCCCCGCGTGATGCCTCAGCAGCGCCTTCACCTCGACCGGAACCAGCTCCAGGCGCCGCGAACCCGCCACGTGGTGCCAGGTCCAGCCGTGCGGGGTCGCCACCGGGCCCACCGTGTCCCACAGCTCGTGCCCCGCCGCGCGCATGGCGGCGTTCGCGGACACGATGTCCGTCAGCCGCAGCTCGTCGACACCGAAACCCTCCGGCGGTTCGGCGATCTCCACCGCCGCCCGCGCGTACCGCGAGAAATCGGGATGCCCGTCCCCGCTCATCCGCACCCCCTGGGGATGGCGCGCGGCCCGGACGGGGTCCGGGAAATGCACGACCTGCCCCGAGTACGCGGCGTTGGGTGGCGCGGCCTGCTGCCCGAGCCGACCTGTCGTCATGGCGGTAGCCCCCTGCTGGATCTGGCTGGTTCCGCACAGCCTATGCGGTGCGGCAAGACCGGCACCCTCCCCAGGCCGGGCCCCTGACGGACGCCCGCGGCCCCCGGCCGGGAACATCCGAATTGATACGAATATTCGACCCCGCTTCCCCACCACAGGGGACATTTGACAGGCTGTCCCCGCAGCACGGGGGCGTGCGCGACAGCGGCCCGACAGCGGTCGGCGCCGCGGCCACGGGAGGGAAAGCGCCACATGCGGAACACGATTGCCAGCACACCGGCCCGCCCGGACCAGCCCACGGGACCCACCGGACCCACGGACCGGACGAGCCCCACCAGCCCCACCGGCCCCCTGGGCCCCCGGGGCCCCATCGGCCCGGGCGGAGGCGCACCCGACGGCGCCACCGCCCACGCCACCGGCACCGCCGGCGACCCCAGACTCCGCTGGAGCAGCACCGACGGCCCCGCCGTCCCCGTCCTGCGCTTCCGCCGCGACGGCATCCTCCCCACCATCGCCGCCGCCCTCTCCGTCCGCGGCGACACCCTCACCGGCACCGCCGGCAAAGCCGACCAGCCACCCGTCCTGCACCCCCTCGTCCAGGACTTCCTCGACACCCTCACCAGCGGCCAGCGCGAACGCTTCACCGGCCGCTGCCCCGAAGCGATCCTGCTCTCCCGCCACCTCACCGCCGTCGAGGAAGGCCGCAGCCGACGCGCCTCCCGCAAACCCCTCACCCCCAACGAAGCACGCCGCTCCCTCAAACACTCCAAGATCACCGCCAGCCGCATCCGCGAAGCCGGCGACCCCCTCCACGGCAGCTACGCACCCCCCTGCCGCTCCTGCGACGCCCTCCTCGCCCACTTCGGCGTCCGCGCCGTCGACCTCACCGCACCCGCCACCGCCCCCGAGAAGGCCTGACCAGATGACCGCCTCAGCCTCCTACGACCGCTCCTCGGCCACCCGCTTCCCCCAGGCCGTCGACACCGCCCTGCGCACCGCCGGCTGGCAGCCCGGCCGCTGGGACATCAAACAGGCCGAGTACTGGGCCGACTCCCTGCGCGACCACACCACCCCCGCCGGCCACCGCCACACCGTCTTCCCCGCCGCCGTCGAGGCCTGGGCCGAATTCGGCGGCCTCACCCTCACCGCCCCCGGCCCCGGACGCCAGATAGCCCCCGCCCCCGTCCGCATCGACCCCCTCACCGGCCTGCACCTCGCCCGCACCTTCGCCGACCTCGGCCGCGCCCTCTCCACCCGGCTCTGCCCCCTCGGCACCGAAGGCGACGGCACCTCCCACCTCGCCCTCGACGCCGAAGGCCGCGTCTACGCCATCGACCACACCGGCGACTGGTACCTCGGCGCGAGCATCGACGAAGCCCTCACCGCCCTCCTCACCGGCCTCCAGCCCACCCGCCTCAGGACCGCGGCCCCCCAGACCTGACCCCCGGCCGGCCCGCCCCCGGAGCCGCCCCGGAACCGGACCCGGAACCGGACCCGGCCCCGCACCCCGGCAGCACCGCCGACACCCGGAACCCCCCGCCGTCCGTCGGACCCGACACGAACACCCCGCCCAGCCCGAGCACCCGCTCCCGCATGCCGACCAGCCCGTTCCCCCCGCTCGGCAGCCCCGGCTCCGCCGCCTCGCCGTCACACGGACCGTTCTCCACCTGCATCGCCACCTCCCCCTCCCGATGCGCGAGCCGCACGGTCACCCGCGCACCCGGCGCGTGCTTGTGGCAGTTCGTCAACGCCTCCTGCACCACCCGGAACGCCGTCTGCTCCACCTCCGCCGCGTACCCCGCCGGACCCCCGTGCACCTCGAACACCACGGCCATCCCCGCCGCCCGCGACTGCCCGACCAGCACCTCCAGCTCCGCCAGCGACGGCCCCTCCTCCACCGCCGCGGCCAGAGCCACCGGCGCCCGAGCCGGAGTCGGCGCGGCCGACGACGCCCGCAGCACCCCGAGCATCTCCCGCAACTCCGTCAGCGCCTGGCGCCCCATGTCACCCACCAGCGCCGCATTGCGCACCGCCTTCGCCGGATCCTTCACCGCCACCGCCTCCAGCGCCGCCGCGTGCACCACCATCAACGACACCCGGTGCGCCACCACGTCGTGCATCTCCCGCGCGATCCGGGTCCGCTCCTCCGTACGCGCCCACTCCGCCCGCTCCTCCGCCCGGTCCGCCAGCAGCGACAGCTCCCGCTCCAGCGAATCCGCACGCTCCTGCAGGCTCTCCATCAACCGCCGCCGCGCCCCGATGTACAGCCCGAACAGCACCGGCGGCACCGTCAGCGCCACCGCCATGAACACCGACAGCACGACGACCAGGAACGGCTCCCCCTCCACGTCCCCGCGTGTGCGCACGTACGTGACGACGAAGGTCCCCACGAGCGCCATCGACCCCAGCACGGCCGTGACCCGCTTCGGCGCCTCGGACGCCGCCAGCGTGTACAGCCCCACCACGCCCAGCAGGAACCCCATCACCGCGGGCGTGATCGCGATCCCCAGCAGCACCACGGGCACGGGCCACCGCCGGCGCACCACGAGCGCACCCCCGACGACCACCCCCAGCAGCACCCCGAGCACCGGGGGCACCCCGGCCTCCCGCGCGAAGGGCACCCCCTCGAACCCGCACTCGACGGCCGACACCACGCCGAGCCCCACGTCGAAGGCGGCCTCCCGCCGCCGCTCCCACCACCACGGCCCGTCCCGCCCGGCCCCGCCCCGCTCTTCCCCCGTCAAGGTCATACGGCCAGCGTACGCACGGCCCGCAGCACAGACCCGCCGTTGTTTCCCGCAAACCCCCGGTAATCGCACGTACGACTGAACCATCCGCCAACCGAGACCTGAATCCCGCATTCCGGACAACCATGTCCGCATGAGCACATACGCCGACTTCGAATCCCTGTGCACCGCGCCGGAGCGCAAGCGCCACCCCAACGCCAAGGACGACCTTCGCGCCAAGGCCCGCGCACTGCGCCTGGAGGGCATGACCTACGACCGGATCCAGCGGGAACTGGGCTGCTCGAAGAGCTCCATATCCCTCTGGGTCCGCGACCTCCCGAAACCGGAGCGGCGCACGAAGCCGGTCGGCACGGACATGGTGCGGGCGCAGCAAGGGCGGCGAGAGGCCCACGAACGCCGCAAGGCCGAGTACGCGGCGACACGCCGGGCGGCGCGGGAGGAGATCGGAGCCGTCTCCGACCGCGAGCTGTTCATCCTCGGCGTCGGCCTCTACTGGGCCGAGGGCGGAAAGACCAAACCGCATCGGCCCCAACCGCAGTTCACGTTCACGAACAGCGACCCGGACATGGTCAGAACGTTCCTCGCGTGGCTGCGCCTCGTGGGCGTCACGGAGGACCACCTCCGGTTCACCCTGCAGATCCACGAATCCGCCGACGTGGTGGGCGCGGAGCGGTACTGGATCGAGGTCGTGGGACTCGACGCCTCCCACTTCGGCAAGACCACGCTCAAGCGGCACAACCCGCGCACGAACCGCAAGAACGTCGGCGACGCCTACCGGGGCTGCCTCGCCGTACGCGTCCTGAGAGGCTCTGATCTATACCGTCGCGTCGAAGGCGCCTGGTGCGGCATAGTGGGTGCCGTCAATTCAACGACCTGACAGTAATGTCCGGTTTTAGCTGATTTAGTCCCCTGTGGTGTAATTGGCAGCACTGAGGCTTTTGGTGCCTTATGTCCGGGTTCGAGTCCTGGCGGGGGAGCTCTTCACGTTCGGGTCCCGACCTCCGTGGTCGGGACCCGGCTTCGTTTACGGCCCCCCACCCCCCGGTATCCTTCGTGCGTCCAGCACCCGAAGCCGAAGGGCCCACCCGTGAGCGCCAATCGCCCGGCAGCCGTCGTCGTACTCGCAGCGGGGGAAGGCACCCGCATGAAGTCCGCGACCCCCAAGGTTCTCCACGAGATCTGCGGGCGCACGCTCGTCGGCCACGTCGTCGCCGCCGCGCGCGAGCTGGACCCCGCGCACCTCGTCGTGGTCGTCGGCCACGCCCGTGAGCAGGTCGCCGCGCACCTCGCCGGCATCGACGCGGGCGTCCGTACCGCCGTGCAGGCCGAGCAGAACGGCACCGGGCACGCCGTCCGGATGGGCCTGGAGGAGCTGGGCGGGGAGATCACCGGCACGGTGGTCGTCGTCTGCGGCGACACCCCGCTGCTGACCGGCGACACGCTGGCCCAGCTCACCGCGACGCACGAGGCCGACGGCAACGCCGTCACCGTGCTGACGGCCGAGGTGCCCGACTCCACCGGCTACGGGCGGATCATCCGCGACGCGGCCACCGGCTCGGTGATCGCGATCGTCGAGCACAAGGACGCCACCGACGCCCAGCGGGCGATCCTGGAGATCAACTCCGGGGTGTTCGCCTTCGACGGCGTGCTGCTGAGCGACGCGCTCGGCAAGGTCCGTACCGACAACAGCCAGGGCGAGGAGTACCTCACCGACGTGCTGGAGATCCTGCGCGAGAGCGGGCACCGCGTCGGCGCGGCGGTCGGCGGGGACCACCGCGAGATCCTGGGGATCAACAACCGGGTGCAGCTGGCCCAGGCGCGCGCGCTGCTGAACGCGCGGCTGCTGGAGCGGGCGATGCTGGCGGGCGTGACGGTGGTCGACCCGGCGTCCACCTTCGTCGACGTGGGCGTGACCTTCGGCCAGGACGCGGTCGTGCACCCGGGGACGCAGCTCCTCGGCGCCACGCACGTCGCGGAGCGCGCGGAGGTCGGTCCGAACACCCGGCTGAAGGACACGCGGGTGGGTGCGGGCGCGCGGGTGGACAACACCGTGGCCGACACCGCCGTGATCGGTCCCTCCGCGAGCGTGGGTCCGTTCGCGTACCTGCGTCCGGGGACGGACCTGGGGGCGAAGTCGAAGGCCGGTACGTACGTGGAGATGAAGAACGCCACGATCGGCGAGGGCACCAAGGTGCCGCACCTGTCCTACGTGGGTGACGCGACGATCGGCGAGTACACGAACATCGGTGCGGCGAGCGTCTTCGTGAACTACGACGGCGAGCACAAGCACCACACGGTGGTCGGTTCACACTGCAAGACGGGCTCGGACAACATGTTTGTGGCGCCCGTCACCATCGGGGACGGCGCCTACACGGCGGCCGGATCGGTGATCACCAAGGACGTGCCGCCCGGTGCGCTGGCCGTGGCCCGTGGCCAGCAGCGGAATATCGAGGGCTGGGTGGCCCGCAAGCGTCCGGGAAGCGCCGCGGCTCAGGCGGCCCAGTCGGGGTCCACGGAGGGCCTCGACAAGGCCTGAGGGTGAACTGACCGGAAACAGGTGCGTCCGTGACGGCGTACCGTGATAGGTGCACGCAATTCGGCTGGCTGACCGTGTGCGGGACGGACGCACACGGGGGCGAGCAGCTTTCAACACGTCTGAGGAGACTGTGCTGTGACCGGGATCAAGACGACCGGCGAGAAGAAGCTGATGCTCTTCTCCGGCCGCGCCCACCCCGAGCTGGCCGAGGAGGTCGCGCACCAGCTCGGTGTCGGCCTCGTGCCGACCAAGGCTTTCGACTTCGCGAACGGTGAGATCTACGTCCGCTTCCAGGAGTCGGCTCGTGGCGCGGACTGCTTCCTGATCCAGAGCCACACGGCTCCGATCAACAAGTGGATCATGGAGCAGTTGATCATGATCGACGCGCTCAAGCGCGCGTCGGCGCGCTCCATCACCGTGATCGTGCCGTCCTACGGCTATGCCCGTCAGGACAAGAAGCACAAGGGCCGCGAGCCGATCTCGGCGCGTCTGGTGGCGGACCTGCTGAAGACGGCGGGCGCGGACCGGATCCTGACGGTCGACCTGCACACGGACCAGATCCAGGGCTTCTTCGACGGCCCGGTGGACCACCTGTCGGCGCTGTCGGTCCTGGCGGACTACGTCGGCGCGAAGGTGGACCGTTCCAAGCTGACGATCGTGTCCCCGGACGCCGGCCGCGTGCGCGTGGCGGACCGCTGGTGCGACCGGCTGGACGCGCCGCTGGCGATCGTGCACAAGCGCCGTGACAAGGACGTCGCCAACCAGGTGACGGTCCACGAGGTCGTGGGTGAGGTCAAGGGCCGCGTCTGCGTCCTGGTGGACGACATGATCGACACGGGTGGCACCATCTGCGCCGCGGCCGACGCGCTGTTCGCGCACGGGGCGGAGGACGTCATAGTGACGGCGACGCACGGCATCCTGTCGGGGCCGGCCGCGGACCGTCTGAAGAACTCGAAGGTGAGCGAGTTCGTGTTCACGAACACGCTGCCGGACCCCTCGGACCTGGAGCTGGACAAGATCACGGTGCTGTCGATCGCTCCGATGATCGCCCGCGCGGTGCGCGAGGTCTTCGAGGACGGCTCGGTCACCAGCCTGTTCGAAGAGCAGCAGTGACGCAGTAACGAGGACCACAGAAGATCCTTTTGAGGTACGGCCTCCCCGCCGGGTAGACTCTGCGAGTTGCTCGGCGAGGGAGGCCGTACCTGTTCGCGACGTGTTCGCGCGGGTGCCGGTGCTCCGTTATCGACGCGCTCTTCGTAGCAGGCCGTGTTCCGGCCGGGTGACTGCCGTCCATTTCCGTCACCCCACGAGGAGTGAGCATGTCCGAGATCAAGCTTGCCGCGCAGGTCCGCGAAAACTTCGGCAAGGGTTCCGCCCGCCAGGCCCGTCGTGACGCCCTGACCCCCGCGGTCATCTACGGCCACGGCACCGACCCGAAGCACGTCAACGTGGACGCCCACGCCCTTCAGCTGGCGCTGCGCACCCCGAACGTCCTGCTCTCCCTGGACATCGCGGGCGGCGGCACCGAGCTGGTCATCCCGAAGGCCGTGCAGAAGCACCCGCTGAAGCGTTCGATCTCCCACGTCGACTTCCTGATCGTCCAGAAGGGCGAGAAGGTCACCGTCGACGTCGCGATCGTCACCGAGGGCGAGCTGGCCCCGGGCGGCAACATGCTGGAGACCCTGCAGAACACGATCTCCGTCGAGGCCGAGGCCACCCACATCCCGACCGAGGTCACCGTCTCGATCGCGGGCCTGGAGGCCGGTGCGACCATCCACGCCAAGGACCTGGTCCTGCCGTCGGGCACCACCCTGGCCGTCGACGGCGACATCGCCGTCCTGCAGGTCATCGGCGCGCAGGCCGAGGAGCCGGCCGCCGAGAGCACCGAGGCCTGAGCCTCCCCGCTCGTCAGTTGCTGACCGACCGCCGTCCGGCTCCACTGGAGCGGGACGGCGGTCGTTTCGTTGAAGGAGCTTTTGATGTCGGACGACACGGCGCCCTGGCTGATCGTGGGTCTGGGCAATCCGGGCGCTGAGTACGCGGGCAACCGGCACAACATCGGGTTCATGGTGGTCGATCTGCTCGC
This sequence comes from Streptomyces sp. NPDC043876, assembly GCF_056435825.1. Classification (NCBI taxonomy): domain Bacteria; kingdom Bacillati; phylum Actinomycetota; class Actinomycetes; order Kitasatosporales; family Streptomycetaceae; genus Streptomyces; species Streptomyces sp. NPDC043876. The sequence continues at coordinate 128,595 of NZ_JBWKDV010000010.1, forward strand.
GGAGCGGATGCGCGGGAAGTTCAAGGCGCACAAGGCGCGGGCGCAGGTCGTGGAAGGCCGGATCGGGCCGCCGGGGCCGTTGAACCGGCGGGTGGTGCTGGCGAAGCCGATGTCGTTCATGAACCTGTCGGGCGGGCCGGTGACGGCGCTGCGCGATTTCTACAAGGTGCCGCTGGAGCGGATCGTGGCGGTCCACGACGAGCTGGACATCGATTTTCCGACGTTGCGCGTGAAGCTGGGCGGCGGGGACAACGGGCACAACGGTTTGAAGTCGATGACGAAGTCGATGGGTGCGGACTACCACCGGGTGCGGTGCGGCATCGGCCGTCCGCCGGGGCGGATGCAGGTGGCGGACTTCGTGCTGAAGGACTTCTCCTCGACGGAGCGCAAGGAGCTGGACTGGTTCGTGGACCGGTCGGCGGATGCGGTGGAGTGCCTGCTCCAGGAGGGTCTGGAGCGCGCGCAGTCGGCGTACAACTCCTAGCGCCTCCTCGGGAGACGTACGAGAGGGCCCCTGCCGGATGCGGCAGGGGCCCTTTCGTGTGTACGGGGCCGTACGGGGTTGCTCAGCCGGTGTTGCGCAGGCCGGCGGCGACGCCGTTGACGGTGAGCAGGAGGGCGCGGGCGAGCAGGGGGTCGGCGCTCTCGCCGCGTTCGGCGGCGGCGCGCTGGCGGGCCAGCAGGGAGACCTGGAGGTAGGAGATGGGGTCCAGGTAGGCGTCGCGGACGGCGAAGGTCTGCTGGAGGACGGGGTGGGAGGCGAGGAGGGTGTCGCCGCCGGTGACGCGCAGGACCTCGCGGACGGTCAGCTCGTGTTCGGCTTCGATCTGGTCGAAGACGTGCTTGAGGTGGTCGGGGACGAGGGTGTCGACGTAGTGGCGGGCGATCCGCAGGTCGGTCTTGGCCAGCGTCATCTCGACGTTGGAGAGGAAGTTGCGGAAGAAGTGCCACTCGCGGCCCATTTCCGCGAGGACCTCGTCCTGGCCGGCTTCGCGCAGGGCCTTGAGGCCGGAGCCGACGCCGAACCAGCCGGGGACGATCTGGCGGGACTGGGTCCAGCCGAAGACCCAGGGGATGGCGCGCAGGCCGTCGAGGCCGGCTCCGGAGTCGGGGCGGCGGGAGGGCCGGGAGCCGAGGTGGAGGTCGGCGAGCTGGTCGACGGGGGTGGCGGCGAAGAAGTAGGCGGGGAGGTCGGGGTCTTCGACGAGTCGCCGGTAGGCGCCGTGGGCGGCGTCGGAGACGGTGTCCATGGCCGCGTCCCAGCGGGCGAGGGCTTCGTCGGACTGGCGGGGCGCGGTGTGCAGGGCGGAGGCCTGGAGGGTCGCGGCGACGGTCAGTTCGAGGTTCTCGCGGGCGAGGGAGGGGATGAGGTACTTGTCGGAGATGACCTCGCCCTGTTCGGTGACCTTGATCTCGCCTTCGAGGGTGCCCCAGGGCTGGGCGAGGATCGCGTCGTGGGAGGGGCCGCCGCCGCGGCCGACGGTGCCGCCGCGGCCGTGGAAGAGGCGCAGGCGGACGCCGTAGCGGTGGGCGACGTCGCGCAGGCGGCGCTGGGCGCGGTGGATCTCCCACTGGCTGGTGGTGATGCCGCCGAACTTGGAGGAGTCGGAGTAGCCGAGCATGACCTCCTGGACCTCGCCGCGCAGGGAGACGAGGCGGCGGTAGGAGGGGTCGGCGAGCATCTCGTCGAGGATGACGTCGGCGGCGCGCAGTTCGTCGGTGGTTTCCAGGAGCGGGACGATGCCGATCTTGGCCCAGCCGGCGTGGAGGTCGACGAGTCCGGCTTCGCGGGCGAGGACGGCGGCGGCGAAGACGTCGTCGGCGCCCTGGCACATCGAGATGATGTAGGACTCGATGACTTCGGGGCCGAACTTCTCGAAGGCGTCCTTGATGGCGCCGAAGACGCCGAGGGTCTTGCGTCCGGCGGCGTCGAGCGGTGCGGGGGTGGGGGCGAGGGGGCGCCGGGAGCGGAGTTCCTTGGCGAGGAGCTTCTGGCGGTATTCGCGGGGCATGTCGGCGTAGCGCCAGGATTCTTCACCGAGGCGGTCGAAGAGCTGGCCGAGGGCGTGGTGGTGGGCGTCGGCGTGTTCGCGTACGTCCATGGTGGCGAGCTGGAGGCCGAAGGCGGCGATGGTGCGGATGGTGCGGTCCATGCGGCCGTCGGCGAAGAGGGCGCCGCGGTGTTCGCGCAGGGAGGTCTGGATGAGGGTGAGGTCGGTGAGCAGTTCGGCGGTGCCGAGGTAGTCGCGGCCGTCCTCGTGGGGGGTGCCCTTGGCGAGGCGTTCGCGGGTGTTGACGAGCTTCTGCCGGATGCAGGTGGCCTTGAGGCGGTAGGGCTCTTCGGCGTTGAGGCGCTTGTAGCGGGGGCTGATCTCGGGCAGGCGTTCGATGTCGGCCTGGAGGGAGGTCAGGAGTTCCTCGGTGGCTCCGGTGTAGCGGATGGAGTTGGAGAGGAGTCCGCGCAGGTAGTCGACGAGTTCGAGGGCGTCGGTGATGCCGTGTTCGTGCTGGAGGATCAGGACGTCGCGGGTGACGTCGGGGGTGACGTTGGGGTTGCCGTCGCGGTCGCCTCCGATCCAGGTGCCGAAGGTGAGGGGGCGGGTGCCGGGGGGGATGTCGACGCCGACGCGCTGGAGTTCTGCGGCGAGGTCTTCGAGGACGTCGCCGACGGCTCCGGCGTGGAGTTCGTCGAGGTAGTAGATGGCGTTGCGGGCTTCGTCGGCGGGTTCGGGGCGCACGACGCGCAGTTCGTCGGTCTGCCAGACGAGGTCGATGTTCTCGGCGAGGCGCAGGTCGTGGCGGCGGCGTTCGCCGGCGCCGGTGACGGGCTCTTCGAGGAGGGCGGCGATGCGGCGCAGCTTGTTGAGGACGCTGCGGCGTGCGGCTTCGGTGGGGTGGGCCGTGAAGACGGGGCGGACGTTGAGGTTCTTGACCGTCTCGCGCAGGTGTTCGGGGTCGGCGTCCTTGAGCATGTCCGCGGTGCGGGCGAGGAGGCTGCCCTCGGTGGCGCGGTGGGCGCGCAGTTCCTTGCCGCGGTGCACCTGTTCGGTGACGTTGGCGAGGTGGAAGTAGGTGGAGAAGGCGCGTACGAGCTTGGCGGCGGTCTCCAGGTCGGTGTCGCCGAGGAGGGCGGCGGCGGCTTCGCCGTCGGTGCGCGTGAGGGCGCGCACGCGTTCGACCAGGTCGAGGAGGTCCTGGCCTTCCTGGCGTACGAGGGTTTCGCCGAGGAGTTCGCCGAGGCGGCGGATGTCCGCGCGCAGCTCCGCGTTGGCCATGTCTGCTGTTGTAACCGTGGCCGGGGTGACGGGGGCCTGGTCAGCACTGCTCACAGGTGCGGCTCCTTGCAGTGTTTCGAGCGCTACTGGGGCGGGGCCTCCGGGGTGCGCGCGGGGTGCTCCCGGGGACTGTCGTCCGCGGGGTGGCCCTGCCTGTCGCGCAGCTCGGCTGCCCGTGCGGACCGCGCTGTCCGACGACACCAGGATAGGTGTCCGGGCCAGGTGTCCGGTGCGGCGCTCGGGTCCGTCTCGCGATGCGGGCCGGTCGGGGGTGACGGTGCGGGCCGGTCGGGGGTGACGGCTGTGGTGCCGCCCTTGCCCGGAGCCTCACCTTTGCCATACTTACGTTGCCGTAGGTTACGGGTCCGTAGCCGGGCTCCTGCCGACTTCCCTCACCCCCCAGGGGACCCCATGACCGTAAGCCCCGATCTGATCGAGGACGCTTCGGCGGCCTCCGCAGCGTCCCAGCCGTCCGCGACACTGGGCGGCGAGAGCAAGAGGTCCGTCGAGCAGATCGCGCTGCTGCTGTTCATCACCGTGCCGTTCCTGGCGGTGCTGGCCGCGATTCCGCTGGCCTTCGCCTGGGGCGGGGTGAGCTGGCTCGATCTGGGCCTGATGGTGTTCATGTACTTCCTGGCCTGCCACGGGATCACCATCGGCTTCCACCGCTACTTCACGCACGGCTCCTTCAAGGCGAAGCGGCCGCTGCGGATCGTGCTGGCCGTGATGGGCTCGATGGCGGTGGAGGGTCCGCTGGTGCGCTGGGTGGCCGACCACCGCAAGCACCACAAGTACTCCGACCACGACGGCGACCCGCATTCGCCGTGGCGGTTCGGCGAGTCGCTCCCGGCGCTGATGAAGGGCCTGTGGTGGGCCCACATCGGATGGCTGTTCGACGAGGAGCAGACCAACCAGGAGAAGTACGCCCCGGACCTGATCAAGGACCCGGCGATCCGGCGGATCTCGCGCGACTTCATCTACTGGACGATGCTGTCGCTGGCGATCCCGCCGCTGGTGGGCGGCCTGGTGACGATGTCTTGGTGGGGCGCGTTCACGGCGTTCTTCTGGGGCTCGCTGGTCCGGGTGGCGCTGCTGCACCACGTGACGTGGTCCATCAACTCGATCTGTCACGCGGTGGGCAAGCGCCCCTTCAAGTCGCGCGACCGCTCGGGCAACGTGTGGTGGCTGGCGGTCCTCTCCTGCGGCGAGTCCTGGCACAACCTGCACCACGCGGACCCGACCTCGGCGCGCCACGGCGTGCTGCGCGGCCAGATCGACTCCAGCGCCCGGCTGATCCGCTGGTTCGAGCAGGCGGGCTGGGCGAGCGACGTCCGCTGGCCCTCGGCCTCCCGGATCGACGCCCGGCGCAAGGAGAAGGCCGCGAGCGCGGCATGATGGGTGACGTGGCGACCGACGGCAGTACCCCCAGCAGCAGCGAGAAGCCCCGGCGCAGCCGCCGGGTCCGGATGACGGGCGCCGAGCGGCGCCAGCAGCTGCTGGACATCGGTCGCGCCCTGTTCGCGGAGAAGGGCTTCGAGGGCACGTCGGTCGAGGAGATCGCGGCCAAGGCCGGGGTGTCCAAGCCGGTGGTCTACGAGCACTTCGGCGGCAAGGAGGGCCTGTACGCGGTCGTCGTGGACCGCGAGATGCGCCAGCTGCTGGACGGGGTGACGGGCGCGCTGACCGCCGGGCACCCGCGCGAGCTGCTGGAGCAGGCCGCCTTCGCCCTGCTCGACTACATCGAGTCGTACACCGACGGCTTCCGGATCCTGGTCCGCGATTCGCCGGTGGCCCAGTCGACGGGCACCTTCGCCTCGCTGATCAGTGACATCGCGACGCAGGTGGAGGACATCCTCGGCCTGGAGTTCAAGGCGCGCGGCTTCGATCCGAAGCTGGCCCCGCTGTACGCGCAGGCGCTGGTCGGGATGGTCGCGCTGACCGGCCAGTGGTGGCTGGACGTGCGCAAACCGAAGAAGGCGGAGGTCGCCGCGCACCTGGTGAACCTGGCCTGGCACGGCCTGGACAAGCTGGAGTCGAAGCCGCGCCTGGTGGGCCACCGCCGGAGCTGACGGGCGACGGACTCCGGGCCGAAAGGTTGTACGAAAAACCACTTCTACCTCGGGAAACCCACCAGTAGCCTGGTGCTACTTCCCGGGGGGGAACATACGGTCGAGGCGTCGCGCCGCTGTCGCGCGCGCCTCGTTCGTCGTGGAGTCCGCCCGGTTTCACCTGCCATCCAGGGGGAACCCTCTTGTTCTCGTCGCGCACTCAGCGCCTCGGCCGCCTCGCGGCCTGCACCGCACTCGCGCTCTCCGCGAGTTCTCTGCTCATGGTCGGCCAGGCATCCGCCGCCGACAAGGCGACGGCCCGCCCCGCGGGCTCGTCCACGGCGCCCACCACCGCGCCGAAGGCCCGCGTCCCGCACCCCGCCGCTCCGGCGGCGGGCGTGGTGACCGCCCCGAAGACCACCGCCAAGGGCCTGCGCGCCGCTGCGCCGCAGACGCTCGGCGCCTCCAGCGTCCCGCAGCCGCGTCTCGACCTGAACGGTGACGGCTTCAGCGAGCTGGCCTTCCGTACGACCCGCGGTTACACCGGGGCGTTCGAGAGCAACGGCAGCACCACCTCGGCCGTCCGCGTCAACATCGAGGGCGAGAACGACGAGACGGTCAGGGACATCATCGCCCTCGGCAACGCGGGCGGTGGCTGGAACCCGGAGGTCCTCACCTGGACCTTCGACGGCAAGCTCCAGCTGCGCGAGACCTCCGGCAGCTCGGTGGGCGCCCCGGTCTGGACCGGTACCGGCTGGCAGATCTACAACCGCGTGATCGCGGCGGCCGACCTGAACCGGGACGGCCGTCCCGACCTGCTGGCGCGCACCCCGGCCGGTGACCTGTACCTCTACAAGGGCACCGGCGACCTCTCCAAGCCCTTCACGGACCGCGTCAGGGTCGGCGGCGGCTGGGAGCAGTACGACCAGATCCTCGGCGTCAACGACGTCGACGGTGACGGGGCGGCGGACGTCATCGGCCGCACGGGCACCGGCGACCTGTACTTCCACAAGGGCACCGGCAACGGGGCCGCCCCCTTCGCGGCGCGGACCCAGATCGCCTCCGGCTGGACCTTCTACACCCAGCTGATCGCCGGCGACGACATCAACGGCGACGGCAAGGCCGACCTGATGGGCGTCACCGAGAGCGGCGACCTGTTCTGCCACTTCTCCCAGGGCAACGGCAAGTTCGCCTGGCAGACGGACTGCGGGTCGAACTGGACCGACCTGGAGATGTTCTTCGGCGCGAGCATCACGCCGGTCTACGGCAAGCACGCCCTCGGCGCGCTGGACACCGCCGGGCAGGTCTGGTCGTACGACAACCGGTCCAACGGCGGTTTCTACGAGCCGCGCAAGGCCGGCAGCCCCTTCGTGTGGCCGGACGACGGTTCGAAGCTGGTCATGGTCTCCGGCCTGGACAGGCTGAGCTGGGCCCACGGGTTCCAGTTCAACCAGTGGGGCCTGACCAACCGGACCACCGGCCAGACCATCGCCGGTGACTGGTGGGGCGTCACGAACCTGGTCGTCGGCGGCGGCGACGTCTCCGGTGACGGCAAGGGCGACCTGCTGACCCGCGACGTGTGGGGCAACCTGTACGTCCACCAGGGCGACGGCACCGGCAGCAAGTTCGCGGCTCCGGTCAACATCGGCGGCGGCTGGGACCAGTACGGCTCCATCGCCGTGGGCGACTTCAACGGTGACGGCTACGCCGACGTGGCCGGCATCACCAAGGACGCGGCCGCGAACCTGTACTACCACCCGGGCACCGGCAAGGCGTCCGCGCCGTTCGGGACGCGCTGGCTGGTCACCGTCGCCGGCGGGACCGCGCAGCTGACCTCGCCGGGTGACCTGAACGCGGACGGCAAGGCGGACCTGGTCTTCGTCCAGACCGACGGCGGCGTGTACGCGAAGTACGCGGGCAACAGCTACGGCAGCTCGGTCTTCGGCGGCTCGCGCACGCTGTTCAGCAACTGGACGTACCGCAACGTCAGCTGATCCCCGCACCGCCGCCCCGCGCGGCGAGCGGAACCCCGCGGCGCCCCGCCACCGGACCTCCGGTGGCGGGGCGCCGTCGTGCGGGGGCGCCGTCGTGCGGGGTCAGGGGGCCGGGGCCGGGGCCGGGGCCGGGGTGGCCGGTTCCAGGAACTCCAGGCGGTTTCCGACGGGGTCCTCGGAGAAGAAGCGGCGGTGGCCGGGGAGGCCGTCGTCCCAGACCACCGGGGCGCCGCGGGCGGCGAGCCGCTCGGCGTAGGCCTCGATGCCGGTGACGCGCAGCCCCGGGTGGGCCTTGCGGGCCGGGCGGAAGCCCTCCTCGATGCCCAGGTGGAGCTGGACGGGCCCGGCCGCGAACCAGCAGCCGCCGCGCGCCGCCAGGGCGGGCGGCTTGGGGATCTCCGTCATGCCCAGCACCCGGCCGTAGTAGGCGCGCAGCGCGTCCTCGGAACCGGGCGGCGCGGCGAGTTGGACGTGGTCGACGGCGGTGAGCATGGGTCAGGCCTCCTTGCGGGCGACGGCGAAGATCCGGCGGAAGGGGAAGACGGTGCCGCGCGGGCCGGGCGGGTACGCGCCGCGCAGCAGGTCGCGGTATTCGGCGAGGAACGCGTCGACCGCCACCCGGTCGTCGCCGAGGGCGGTGAGGACGGGGCGCAGGGCGGTGCCCTTGACCCAGTCGAGGACGGGGTCGGGTCCGGTCAGGAGCTGGTAGTAGGTGGTCTCCCAGACGTCGACGGCGCAGCCCAGCCCGGTGAACCGGTCCATGTACTCGGCGGGTTCGAGGAGGTGGATGTAGCGGGCGCCGTGCCCGGCGAGGCGCGAGCGCCAGCGCGGGGCGTCGCACAGCTGGTGCAGCAGGGCGTGGCTGGGGGCGGTGAAGTTGCCCGGGATCTGGAAGGCGAAGGTGCCGCCCGGGCGCAGGCCGTTGATCCAGGAGGCGAAGGACCCGGGGTGGTTGGGGACCCATTGCAGGGCGGCGTTGGAGACGATCAGGTCGTACGTCTCCTCGGGGACCCACGAGGCGAGGTCGGCGCGGGCGAAGTCGAGGGTGCCGCCACCGGGGGTGGGGCCGGCGTACTCCTCGGTGGCGCGCTGGAGCATCTCCGGGGAGAGGTCGAAGCCGGTGACGCGGGCCTCGGGCCAGCGGTCGGTGAGGAGGGCGGTGACGTTGCCCGGACCGCAGCCGAGGTCGGCTATCCGGGCGGGGCGGCCGGGTTCGGCGGGCAGGGCCGGGACGCGGGCGAGCAGGTCCAGGAAGGGCCGGGCGCGGTGGTCCGCGTGCCGCAGGTACTGCTGCGGGTCCCAGGTCGGCGGGGCCCCGGCGGCCTTGGCCGCCGTCTCGCCCCGGTCCGTCTCGTGCGGCGGCCGGACGGCGGGGGTGGTGTCGGAATGCATGTTCGAGCCTCCCTGCGGGTGGTGCGTGCCAAGCGGTAGAAGGTTCCGGGCCCTGCCTGCCCATGGTCGCCGAAAATATATCTTGACGTCAAGAGGCTTGATAGCGAGAGAGTCGTTATCGAGAGGCTCGACGTCAAGAGACTTCATGTCGACAGACCCCTTACACTGATCCGCATGGAGGACGAGGTCGACCGATTGGTCGCGGCATGGCGGCGCGAGCGCCCTGACCTCGACGTGGAACCGCTCGAGGTGCTCAGCCGCGTCAGCCGGCTCGCACGCCACCTGGACCGGGCCCGCCGGCTCGCCTTCGCCGAGCACAGCCTGGAACCCTGGGAGTTCGACGTCCTGACGTCGCTGCGCCGGGCCGGGGCGCCCTACCAGCTCTCCCCCGGACAGCTGCTGACGCAGACGCTGGTCACCTCGGGCACCATGACCAACCGGATCGACCGGCTCGCCAAGAAGGGCCTGGTCGAGCGGCTGCCCGACCCCAACGACCGGCGCGGCGTGCTGGTCCGGCTGACCCCCGAGGGGCGCGACCGCGCCGACCAGGCGCTCGCCGGACTGCTCGCCCAGGAGCGGGCGATCCTCGCCCAGCTCTCCCGGTCCGAGCGCGGCGACCTGGCCTCGCTGCTACGCCAGCTGACCGCTCCGTTCGACAACATCCCCGGCTAGGTCCGCCGGGCGCACCCCGGCCCGCCGGGCCAGCGCGACCGCCGCCAGGGTGGAGTGCACCCCCAGCTTGCCCAGCACGTTCTGCATGTGGGTGCGCACCGTGTGCGGGGACAGGAACAGCCGCGCCGCGACGTCCTTGCGGCCCAGCCCCGCCACCATGCAGCGCAGCACCTCGTGCTCGCGCGGGGTCAGGGACTCCACCAGGCGTTCGCTGTCGGTGCGGTGCTTGCGGGCCTGGGTCAGCTCGCGCAGCACCCCGGTGAGCAGGGCGGGCGGCAGGTGGGTCTCCTCGCGCAGGACGCCCCGGACCACGGCGAGCAGCCGGGACAGCGAGCAGTCCTTCGCCACCCAGCCGCAGGCTCCGGCCTGGAGGGCGTGGGCGGCCCGGCGCGGTTCGTCGCGCTCGGCGAGGACGACCGTACGGACCCCGGGGTGGGCGGTGCGCACGGCCGCGACCAGCGCGATCCCGTCGCCCTGCGGCGCGCCGGGGCCCGGCTCGCGCTGCGCGGGGAATCCGCCGCCATGCGTGACACGGCCGCCCTGGCCACCCTGGACGGCCGGGGCCGCGGGGCCGCCCGGGCTGCCGGTGACGCCGCTGAGATCGGCGTCGACGAGCAGCACGTCGTAGCGGCGGCCTTCGGTGACGCCCCGTTCGAGGCAGCGCAGCGCGGCGGGAGCGCTGCCGGCCGCGGACACGTCCACGTCCGGCTCGGCCGCGAGCGCGGCGGCGAGCGACTCGGCGAAGATGCGGTGATCGTCCACCACGAGAACCCGGATGCGAACCACAGAACCCCCAAGGGTCGGGGAACGGACAACCGCGGGTACGGCGCCCGGACCGGGTGATCCGCAGTCGCCGCGGCCGCCGCCGTGACACCTCTGCACTACCCCGGAGCGGACGTCGTACCCGACGCGTCTCGACCCCTGAATCAACACCGGCCCCCACCGGTGTCACGCATCAGCGTAGGCCCGGGGGCGGTGCGGGGTTGGCCGAATAGCAGAAGTTTTCCGAGCCATTTTCCGGTGCGTCGCGCTGTGGAACGTCTGTGCGTGGCTTGAACTCACCGGCCGCCCGGGCCGGAATCCCGTTTCCGCTTGTGCCTGTGCCACCGGCAGGTGCGCGGCGGGCATGACGCGCAGCGTGCGCGCGCCGGGCGCCCGCGCACAGCGCCCCGCCCCGGCGCGCGGCCCGCTCCCCCGCGCCCCGCGTCCGCGCACGCGCGAGAGCCGCCACCGGCGGTGCGGTGGCGGCTCTCGCGTACGCGTGCGCGGACCCGTACGTCAGGCGTCAGCGCCGGGCGAAGGCCCAGGCGTCCGCGACGATGCCCGCGAGGTCCGGACGGGAGGGCGTCCAGCCGAGGCGCTCCCGCGCGGTGGCCGCCGAGGCGACCAGGACCGCCGGGTCACCGGCCCGGCGCGGGGCCACGACCTCCGGGATCGGGTGCCCGGTGACCTTGCGGACGGTCTCGATGACCTCGCGCACCGAGAAGCCGCTGCCGTTGCCCAGGTTGCAGATCAGGTGCTCGCCGGAGGCCGGGACGCCCACGGCGGCCAGGTGCGCCTCGGCCAGGTCCGCGACGTGGATGTAGTCGCGCACGCAGGTGCCGTCCGGCGTCGGGTAGTCCTCGCCGAACACCGAGATCGACTCGCGCTGCCCGAGCGCGACCTGGAGGACCAGCGGGATCAGGTGGGTCTCGGGGTCGTGCCGCTCGCCGAACTCCTTGTACGCGCCCGCCACGTTGAAGTAGCGCAGCGAGACCGCCGTCAGCCCGTGCGCCGCGCACTCGCCGCTGATCATGTGGTCGACGGCCAGCTTCGAGGCGCCGTAGGGGTTGGTCGGCTTCGTCACCGACTCCTCCGTCAGCAGCCCCTCGGTGGGCTCCCCGTAGGTCGCGGCGGTGGAGGAGAAGACGAGCTTCTTCACCCCGGCCCCGCGCATCGCGGTGAGCAGCGCGAGGGTGCCGCCGACGTTGTTGTCCCAGTACTTGCCCGGGTTCACCACGGACTCGCCGACCTGCGAGAAGGCCGCGAAGTGCAGCACCGCGTCGAAGGAGGGGTCCAGGTGGCGGGCGGCGTCCTGGATCCGGCCGTGGACGAGGGTGGCGCCCTGTGGGACGCCCGCCTCGAAGCCGGTGGAGAGGTCGTCGAGGATGGTGACCTCGTGTCCGGCCTCCAGGAGATGGGCCGCGACGACGCTGCCCACGTATCCGGCGCCACCGGTGACCAGGTACTTGCTCACTCGCCTACTACCTCTCGACGTACCGCGGCCGCTCGCCTCGGCGGCCCGTTCCCCCCTGGCTTACCCGATTCCGCGCCCACGGGGAAATCGCACCCCTCTGCGGCCCTTCCCCCGGAGGGGTCACGGACGGGCCGCGCGGTCCAGCAGGCCGGTACGGGCGGCCAGCGCGGCCGCCTCCAGCCGGGAGCCCACGCCGAGCTTCATCAGCACCCGCTGCACGTGGGTGCGCGCGGTGCTCGGCGCGATGGCCATGCCCGCCGCGATCAGCCGGGTGTCCTCGCCCTCGGCGACCCGGACCAGGACCTCCACCTCGCGCGGGGTGAGCAGCCGCAGCAGCCGGCTGCCCTCGTCGTCGGGCTGGGCGGTGGGGTTCAGGAGTTCCGCGAAGGCGCCCTGGAGCAGCTGCGGCGACACCGCGGCCTCCCCGGCCCGCGCCTTGGCCAGGGCCCGCTCGACGCCCTCGATCCGCTCGTCCTGGCGTACGTACCCGCAGGCGCCCGCGGCGAAGGCGGCGGCGATCCCGCGGGGGCTGGGCACGGGCCCCAGCACCACGACCGCGATCTGCGGGCGCTCGCGGCGGATCCGCACGATGGGTTCGAAGATCCCCGGCTCGGCGGGGGTGGCGGTGCCGAGCAGGCACACCTCGGGGGCGCGGCTGATCACCAGCTCGGCCGCCCCGGCGGCCGGCGCCGCCGCTGCCAGCACCCGGTGCCCGCGCAGCTTCAACGCCGAGGCGAGCGCCTCGGCCAGCAGCCGGTGATCGTCAACGACCATGACCCGTACGCCCATTGCGGCACTCACCCCCCACCCTTCTGACCCGGCAAGCTACACGCTTGTTCGACGCCGCGAGGGGGATACGGAACAGAAGCCCCCGTCAGGGGGCGTTGGTCCTGCGCGCCTTGACATCCGCCACGAAGACCGAGAACGCGCCTATGGAAAATTCCAGGACGGGACCGTCGGGGTCCTTTGAGTCCCGGACGGGGACCGCTCCGCCGCGGGCGAGGAAGCCGACCTCGACGCAGTTGCCGCCGTTGTCGCTGTACGAGGACTTGCGCCAGCGATGTTCGGTCGTCACGGGGTGCCCCTTCGCAGTTCGCCGATCATGGCCACGGACGTCGCTTGCGAGAGCGCTTCGGCCTGTAGCTGATGGTAGGCCGTCAACATGGGCAGCACCGAGGGGCTTTCGCGGTCCAGGTGGCCGCGCATCTGGGACTCGGCATAGGCGACCACTGAGCGATCCGGCAGCGTCAGCAGATTCACCGGCAGGTTGAAAGACCGACGCTCCCCTATGTCGAACGGAGCCACCTGGAGCACCGTGTTCGGCCGGGCGGCGAATTCCGCGAGCCGCGCCAGCTGGGCCGCCATGACCTCGGGGCCACCGACGATTCGACGGATGCAGCTCTCGTCCATCACCACGAACACCATCGGCGGCCGGGCCCGCTCCAGCGCCACCTGCCGCTCCGCCAGGAACGCGACCCGCTCGGCCGCGTATTCGGTGGTGATGGCGCCCCGCTGCACCGCGCTGTTCGCCAGCACCTGCGCGTACTCCGGCGTCTGCAACAGCCCGGGGATGATGCCAATCTCGTACAGCCGAAGCTCGACTGCCCGGCCCTCGTAGCCGACGTACTCCTGGAAGCCTTCCAACAGCGCGCCGTGCCGCAGCTCGCGCCACGCGCGCTCGAACGCGTCGCCCCCGCCGAACGCACGGTCCGTACTGCGCGCAAACCGCAGGGTCGGCGGTTTGCGACCGGTTTCCACCGCTGAGATGTGCTGGCTTGAGTACTCCGTGCGCTCGGCCAGCTCGTCCTGTGTCCAGCCCCGCGCTTCCCGGGCGCTGCGCAAGCGCGCTCCGAACGCTGCGCGCGGCGAGCTGTCCGGATTCAACTCCTTGATATTCAAGGGTCCTTCCTTCACATCTGACAGGTTGAAGGGTCTCCGACTGTAGGCCAACCTGACTCTCCCCAGTAGTGGTTCGACTACGGAGAGGCGTAAGCCCATGCCCCAAGAACGCCGCGTCTGCGGCGCCCAGACCCTGCTGCTCGGCCCGGCCCTGATCGCCGCACTCGATGCCCTCGGCCCCGGGCACGAGCCGTACCGCGATCTCATCGCCACTCCCCTACCGATCCGGTGCACCCTCGAACACACCACAGGTCCGCACTGGGCCCTGCTCGTGGACAACAGCGCACCCAACGCCCTGTGGGCCCGCTGGCCGGAGGGCAGGTCGTGCCACGCAGTGTTCGTACGCCCCGACTGCCCCGTCGGCGACACCGCCGGAACCGGCGCCGGGTGCGGCGAGTTCCAGTTCCACCCCGGCGGGCACACCTGGCAACTCAGCGACCCGACGTACGAGCGGTGGCGCACCGACGCTCCCGTTTTCCACCGGATGTTCCAGGACAAGGAGAGGTCATGAACGTGATTCCGAGTGCCGACGGCGACGACAAGCTGCCGGGAGCCCCTTACCCCGGCCCGCACCAGCCGCCGACTCCTGACGGCGGGCCCGGTGTACCCAACCCGCCGAAGGGGTCCTAGCGGTGCCCACCCGCTCCCGCGAGCAGCGGCCCGGGCACGCCGAGTTGAGGCGGATCCTCACGGAAGGGGGCGCGCTGCGCCCCGATTGGGACTCCGCCTTCGCCGCCGTCCCGCGATCGTCGTTCCTGCCGGATCTCATCTGGCCCTTCGATATGGAGACGGGCCGGAGCGTCGCCGTCTCGCGGGCGGCGGAGCCGGAGGCCTGGTACGGCTACGCGGACGCGGACGTGCCCGTCGTCACGCAGTGGGACGACGGAGCGCACACCGGGCCGGAGCCGGGACGGGTCTCCACCAGTTCGGCGTCCATGCCGAGCGTGGTCTTCTGCATGCTCCGGGACCTGGACCTGCGGCCCGGTGACCGGGTGCTGGAGATCGGCACGGGGACCGGATGGAACGCGGCGCTGCTGGCGCACCGGGTGGGCGCCGGGAACGTCGTCACCGTGGAGGTCGACTCCGCCGTCGCGGCCGGGGCGCGTACCGCGCTCATCTCGTTCGGGGCGTCCGTCCAGGTCGTGACCGGCGACGGGCTCAAGGGTCACCCCGAGGGGGGCCCGTACGAGCGGATCATCGCGACCTGCGGCTTCCGTGAACTCCCCTTCGCGTGGGTCGAGCAGTGCGAGCCGGGCGGGGTCATCGTGGCGCCGTGGGGAACCCACTACGGCAACGGCGACGCCGTGGCCCGGCTCACGGTCGCGGGCGACGGCGCGAGTGCGGGCGGCAGGTTCACCGGGCCGGTCGAGTTCATGAAGGCGCGCGCCCAACGGCTGCCGCCCGTCGTGCACTCCGATTACGTCACGGACGGGGTGGAGGGTCACGACAAGTCGTCCACCAGCTGCACCGAGGAGGAGTTCCTGGGAGGGCGCTTCGGCCCCCAGCGGTTCGCTTTGGGGCTCCGGCTGCGTGACTGCGTGCACGTGGTCGCGGAGAAGCGCGACGGCGCCCGGCCCGTGTGGTTCTACGGGCTCCGCGACCGGTCGTGGGCCTGCGTGCTGTTCCGCGACGGAACCACGGCGACGGTCTGGCAGTCCGGCCCCCGTCGGCTGTGGGACGAGGCCGCATCGGCGTACGCCTGGTGGACGGAGAAGGGCAGGCCCGGTCACGAGCGCTTCGGCCTCACCCTCACGGCGAACGGGCTCTCCGTCTGGCTCGACGACCCGGCCGGAGCCTGGCCCGTGTGACACGGCGGGGCCCGCCCGCACGGGTGGGGGCGCTCAGGCCGCGCCGGTGAAGACGTACGCCGTCATGGGGGCGGTGACCGGTCCCGGGCCCAGGCGCTCGGTCATCTCGGCGAGGATGACGGCCCGGGCGGCCGGGCCGCCGCCTCGCTCCTCGACGGCCGCGCGCACGGGCGTTCCGGTGAGGAAGCCGGTGGCGACGTCGGCGGCCGACGCGGCGCGGCCCTCCAGCGTCAGTTCCCGCTGCTCCTCGACGGTGAATCCGGCGGCCGTCAGGTCGGCGCCGACGGCGGCGGGGTCGGCGTAGCCGTGCGGGACGGTGGGCAGGAAGCGGGGCGGGTCGGCCGGGAACGCCCGCTCCAGCCCGGCCTGGACCGCGGCGTCGAAGGCGTGCGCGGCGATCGGGCCCCAGGTGTTGAAGAGGAACCGGCCGCCCGGCGCGAGCACCCGGCGGACCTCGGTGAAGGCGGCGACCCGGTCGGGGAAGAACATCACGCCGAACTGGCAGACCACCAGGTCGAAGCAGCCGTCCGGGAACGGCAGCCGCTGCGCGTCGGCCTGGCGCCACACCGCGCCGGGGACGCGGGCCGACCCGAAGGCGACCATGGCCTCGTTCAGGTCGGTGGCCGTCACCTCGGCCGAGGGGAGAGCGGCGAGCAGGCCCGCGGTCACGGCGCCGGTCCCGGCGGCCAGTTCGAGGATCCGCCGCGGGCCGAGCGCCGCGGCCCGGGCCGCCAGGTCCTCGGCGAAGGGCCGGAAGAGCACCGGCACGAGGTACCGCTCGTAGGCCTGCGGCATGGACTCGGACCACAGCCGGTCGGCGTCGCTTCCCGTCACCCGCGCCACGGTAGCCCCGTCCCCGGGGCGCCCGCCGGTCCGGCGCGCCGGAGCCCGTTCACGCCGAAGCCCCCCGGAGAGGTCCTCCGGGGGGCGGGCTCACTGCGGGCGGCCGGTCGTCAGCCCGTCGTGAAGGAGACGAACAGGTACGACGGATCCGTCGTCGCCGAGTAGGGCTTGCTGATCAGCGTCTGGGAGATGAAGAACCGCCCGTTGTGGTAGCGGTACTCGGCTCCGTTGGAGGAGAAGCTGGTCTCGGGGCGCCGGATGTTCTTGTCCGCCGGCATCTCCATGAGGAGGGTCTCCTTCATCGTCGTGCCGTCGATGCTGACGACCTGGCCGCCCTTGTTGTAGGGGGGCAGCTTGTAGGCGATGACGTTCGGCCCGTCCATGCGCAGCGGCATCAGCGTGTACTGCTCGCCCGCGTCGGCGCGGTCGGTGGTCTGCTTGCCGGTGCTCAGGTCGAAGGACAGCAGCTCGTTGGTCCGGCCGTAGGCGTCCTTGCCCTGGTGCTGCGCGGCAGGGACGTAGATCTTGCCGTTGCCGACGACCATCTTCTGGCACTTCTCGACCTCGGTGGATCCGCACCGGACGTCGTAGTTGCCGGAGGAGACCGGGATGCGGGCCTTCAGCGCGCCCGCGTCGTCGAGGACGAAGAGGTCGCTGACCCCGCTGCCGCCCTTGGCGACGTCGCCGACGTCGGCGCCGACGATGAGGGGCTTGGTGGAGACGATGTGGGCGTAGTCGATGCCCTGCGAGAGCTTGTACGAGGACTTGGGCGCGCCGGTCGCCGGGTCCAGGTTCTGCGCGAGCAGGTACTGGCTGCCGTACGGGCCGCACTTGCGGATGACGGCGAGGGCTTCGCCGCCCGCGTAGCCGAGGTCGTAGCAGCCTTCGCCGTCGACCTTGGCGGGCCACAGGTTCTTGCCGTCGGCGAGGTTCCAGCCCGCGCCGCCCTGGAGGCCGCCCGCGGCGACGGTCTGGCCGCTGAGGGTGATCTCCTTGAACTCGACCGGCCGGTCACCGCTGGTGGCGGCCTTGATGGTGGTCGACCACACCAGCTTGCCCGCGTTCAGGTCGATGACGCCGATCTGGTTGCAACGGGGGTACTTGTTGGCGTCGCTGGGCAGGGCTTCCTCGAAGAGGATGGCGGCCTTGCCGTCGCTGATGTGCCTGCTCGCGCCGCAGATCTCGGCCGGGACCGGGATGGACCACTTCACGGCGGCGGTGTTCAGGTCGTAGCCGACGATCTTGCCCACGTCGGACTTGGCGTAGACGGTGTCGGTGATCCAGGAGCCCTGGACGTCGGCGAGGTCGGCGACCTGCGGCTGCGCCATGTTGAGCAGGGTCTTGGCCTTGGTGCTCGCCGGGGGCTTCTCGCCGGCGGGGCCGCCGCCGCCGGGCTTGTCGCCGCCGCCGGTCGCGCCGGGGCTCTTGCCGTCGGTGGGGCCCTTGCTGACGTCCTGCTTGCCGCCGTCGTCGCCGGAGACGTACCAGAAGCCGCCGCCCACGATCAGGGCGATGGCCACCAGCGCTGCGGCGACGATGAGGATCTGGTCGCGCAGGGCGTTGCTCCCGCCGCTGCCGCCGCTCGCGGGCGGTACGTACGCGGGCGCGGCCGGCCCGGTCTGCGGGTAACCGTACGAGGGCTGCTGCTGGGGGTAGCCGTAGGCCGCGCCCGGCTGCTGCGGGGGGCCGGGCGGCTGCTGCGGGGGCATCGGAGGTGCGGCCGGCGGGGGCGCGTAACCGCCCGGCGGCGGGTCCTGGGGCGCGCCGAAGCCGCCCGACGGGGGCTGGTTCGGCGGCGGCGGGGTACTCATCGGGTGCTTCTGCCTCTCATGGGCGGCCTGGGGGACGTGGGGGCGGCGGACACGGTCACTTGCCGAAGACCATCACGAACTTCTCGTCCTTGCCCTCGCCGGTGATGTGCGTGGAGGACAGGAAGAGCCGGCCGTCCACGTAGGCGATCTGCGGGTTGTAGAAGGAGTTCTCCAGCGGCGCGGCGGGCACGGAGGGGTTGTGCAGCACCGTGGTGGGCTTGCCGCCGCCCATCGGGAGGGAGACGACCTCGCCGCCGGTAGCGCGGTCGGCGGCCTGGTTGTAGGCGTACAGCTGCCCGCCCTCGGCCTTCAGCGGGACCAGCGCGCGCTTGTCGCCCGCGGGGGTGCGCCACTTGGGCTTGCCGGTGGCGAGGTCGAAGGCGACGAGTTCGTTGCCGAGCCCGGCGGTCGGCAGGACGAGGGTGTCGGAGCCGGCGTCGACGACGACGCCCCAGCAGTCCTGGAGGGGCCGGTCGAAGACGGGGTCGTCGCAGCGGGGCGTGAACTGGCCCTCGCCGCTGAGCTGGGAGCGCTGCTTGCCGTCGGGGCCGAGGACCATGATGGAGCGCTGGTTCTTGTCGCGCTGCTTGACGTCGACGACGAGCGGGTCCACGGAGTAGACCTTGCTGACCTTCCAGCCCTGGGGGAAGCGGTAGGTCCAGCTCTTGCGGCCGCTGACCGGGTCGGTTCCCTGGAGTTCCTCGATGCCGTCGGCGCAGGTGGCGATGGCGACGACCTTGCCGCTGCCGGCCGCGTAGGAGCCGGGCTGACAGCCTTCGGGGACGTTGCTGCCGAAGAGCCGGTCGCCGGTGCTGACCTTGAAGGCGCTGGCGGCGCCGAGGCGGCTGGCGGTGACGGTGTCACCGGTGATGGAGAAGCTGGGGGTGACCTGGATGTCGAACATGCCCTCCTTGGGGATCTCCTTCGTCCAGCCCTCCTTGCCCGTCTTGAGGTCGACCATCTTCATCTGGTTGCAGGACGAGGAGTCGGACCCGTTCTTGAAGCCCACCACGATCTTGCCGTCGGTGCTGGTCTGGTAGGGGGTGCTGCACACCTCGGTGGGGAAGGAGACCTTCCACTTCTCTTTGCCGTCGTTCACGCCGAAGCCGATGAGCGACTTGTAGAAGGATTTGACGACGGTGTCGCCCACGACCCACTGGCCCGTGGCGTCCCCGCCGCCGCCGGGGAGTTCGGTGGAGTTGGTCTTCAGCCACAGGACCTTGCCCTCGCCGGGCTTGCGGCCGGCGTTGAGGTCGGTGGTGTCGGCCATGCCGTTGCCCTTGCCGTCGCCCTTGTCGACCGACGGCGATCCGGAGGGCTGGGCCACCAGCGCGGAGCTGCCCGCGGCGACCGGCTCCTTGCCGTCCCCGTCGCCGCCCCTGAAGGCGAAGTACGCGCCGGTGCCGAGCACCAGCGCGACGACGAGGGAGGCCGTGACGAGCAACTGGGTCCGGCCGCGCGGCGCCTTGGGCGCGCCGGGGGCGACGGGCGGCATCCCGGGCGCGGTGGGCGGGAGCGGCGGGTAGCCGTAACCGGGCTGCGGCTGCTGCCCGTACGGACCCTGCGGGGCCTGGCCGGGCTGGTGGCCCTGGGGGGCCTGGCCGGGCTGCGGCTGGGCGTACGGATTGGCCCCCTGCGGCGGGAATCCGTACGCGGAGGGCTGCGGGGGCCCGGGCAGGTGTCCGTAACCGGGGGGTACAGGTGGCTGGTTCGGCGGCGTCGGCGGAGTCGGCGGCTCGGTCATCAGCTGTACCTTCGGGGTCGGTCGGGCGCGGGGGATGAACCTTTGTATCACTGCGGCCGCACGCCGGACGGGCCGGTCCAGCCCCTGTGCCCAAGGGAGGACCGGCCCGTGACTCCGTCGTTATCCGGCCAGTCGGTGACCGGCGCCGCCGGACGCTACGCGTCCTCGGCCAGCTCCAGCCAGCGCATCTCCAACTCGTCCCGTTCCGAGATGAGTTCGCGCAGCTCCGCGTCGAGCTTGGCGACCTTGTCGAAGTCGGTGGCGTTCTCGGCGATCCGCGCGTGCAGGTTCGTCTCGCGGTCCGACATCTTGTTGAGC
The DNA here is from genome assembly GCF_056435825.1 of Streptomyces sp. NPDC043876. Classification (NCBI taxonomy): domain Bacteria; kingdom Bacillati; phylum Actinomycetota; class Actinomycetes; order Kitasatosporales; family Streptomycetaceae; genus Streptomyces; species Streptomyces sp. NPDC043876. The sequence goes on from NZ_JBWKDV010000010.1 coordinate 148,635, forward strand.
TGGCGCTCGATCTTCTGGAGCTCCTTCTTCGCGGCGCGCGCGTCACCGGAGGAGGTCGACTTGGCCGCGCCGCCCGAGGGGGCGGCGGGCGCGGGCGAGGCTTCGGCGATCATCCGCTGCCTGCGCTCCAGGTACTCGTCCAGGCCGCGCGGCAGCATCCGCAGGCTCTGGTCGCCGAGCAGCGCCATCACGGTGTCGGTGGTGCGCTCGATGAAGAACCGGTCGTGGGAGATCACGATCATCGACCCGGGCCAGCCGTCGAGGAGGTCCTCCAGCTGGGTCAGGGTCTCGATGTCGAGGTCGTTGGTCGGCTCGTCGAGGAAGAGGACGTTCGGCTCGTCCATCAGCAGGCGCAGGATCTGCAGGCGGCGGCGCTCACCTCCGGAGAGGTCGCCGACCGGCGTCCACTGCTTGTCCTTGGTGAAGCCGAACTGCTCGCACAGCTGGCCCGCCGTCATCTCGCGGCCGTTGCCGAGGTCGACCCGGTCGCGCACGCGCTGGACGGCCTCCAGGACGCGCAGGGACGGGTCGAGTTCGCCGACCTCCTGCGAGAGGTAGGCGAGCCGGACGGTCCTGCCGACGGTCACCTTGCCCGCCGCGGGCTGCACGTCGCCCTGGGTGCGCGCGGCCGTGGCCAGCGCGCGCAGCAGCGAGGTCTTGCCCGCGCCGTTGACGCCGACCAGACCGACGCGGTCGCCGGGGCCGAGGTGCCAGGTCAGGTGCTGGAGCAGGGTCTTGGGCCCGGCCTGGACGGTGACGTCCTCCAGGTCGAAGACCGTCTTGCCCAGGCGCGCGTTGGCGAACTTCATCAGCTCGCTGGTGTCGCGCGGCGGCGGCACGTCGGCGATCAGCTCGTTGGCCGCCTCGATGCGGTAGCGCGGCTTGGAGGTGCGCGCGGGGGCGCCGCGGCGCAGCCAGGCCAGCTCCTTGCGCATCAGGTTCTGCCGCTTGGACTCCTCCGTGGCGGCGATCCGGTCGCGTTCGGCGCGGGCGAAGACGTAGTCGCTGTAGCCGCCCTCGTACTCGTGGACGTCGCCGCGCTGCACGTCCCACATGCGGGTGCAGACCTGGTCGAGGAACCACCGGTCGTGGGTGACGCAGACGAGCGCGGAGCGGCGCTCCTGGAGGTGCTTGGCCAGCCAGGAGATGCCCTCGACGTCGAGGTGGTTGGTGGGCTCGTCGAGGACGAGCAGGTCCTGGTCGGCGATCAGCAGCTGCGCGAGCGCGATGCGGCGGCGCTCGCCGCCGGAGAGCGGGCCGATGACGGTGTCGAGGCCGTGTTCGAAGCCGGGCAGGTGCAGGCCGCCGAAGAGGCCGGTCAGCACGTCGCGGATCTTCGCGTTGCCCGCCCACTCGTGGTCGGCCATGTCGCCGATGATCTCGTGGCGGACGGTGGCGGCGGGGTCCAGGGAGTCGTGCTGGGTGAGCACGCCCATCCGCAGCCCGCCGTTCTGGGTGACCCGGCCGGTGTCCGGTTCCTCCAGTTTCGCCAGCATCCGGATGAGGGTGGTCTTGCCGTCGCCGTTGCGCCCGACGACGCCGATCCGGTCCCCCTCGGACACGCCGAGGGAGATGCCGTCGAGCAGGGTACGGGTGCCGTACACCTTGCTGACTGCCTCGACATTGACCAGATTGACGGCCATTAGACGCGCTCCAGGGAAAGGGGTGGATCAGCCCCTTACCCTAACCTTCCCCACCCGGCCCGAACGCTGCGCGAGCCCCCGGGCGGCCGCGCAGGGACCCCCGCACGGCCGCGTACGGACCTCCGCACGGGCGCGTACGGACCCCCGGGCGGCCGGTACGGACCCCCGCGCCGGGGTCCCGTACTCAGTGGCGGGTGGCGCCCGGGGCCGGGGAGGTGGCCACGCGGGTGGTCCGGCAGGTGCCCGAGGCGGCCAGCGCCCCGGCGACCGCGGCGGCGGACCCGGGGTCCCGGACCAGGAAGGCGGTCGTCGGCCCGGAGCCCGAGACGAGGGCGGCCAGCGCCCCGGCCCCGAGCCCCGCGTCCAGCGTCCGGCGCAGCTGCGGGCGCAGCGAGAGCGCGGCCGGCTGGAGGTCGTTGGCCAGGGTCGCGGCGAGCGCGTCCGGGTCCCCTGCGGCCAGCGCGGCCAGCAGCTCCTTCGAAGCTTCCGGCACCGGGATGCCCGTACCGGCCTGCGCGGCGAGGCGGTCGAACTCGCGGAAGACCGCCGGGGTGGACAGTCCGCCGTCGGCGACGGCGAACACCCAGTGGAAGATCCCGGACTCCAGGGGCGCGAGCTGCTCCCCGCGCCCGGTGCCGAGCGCGGCCCCGCCGACCAGGCTGAACGGCACGTCGCTGCCCAGCTCGGCGCAGATCTCCAGCAGCTCGGCGGGCGTGCTGTCCAGGCCCCACAGCAGGTCGCAGGCGAGCAGGGCGCCCGCGCCGTCGGCGCTGCCGCCCGCCATGCCGCCCGCGACGGGGATGTTCTTCGCGATGTGGATGTGGACGGCCGGGTCCAGGCCGTGCCGGGCGGCGAGCAGCTCGGCCGCCCGCGCGGCCAGGTTCGTCCGGTCCAGGGGGACCTGGTCGGCGTCGGGGCCGGTGCAGGTGACCGTGAGGGTGTCGGCGGGGGTGACCGTCACCTCGTCGTAGAGGGAGACGGCCAGGAAGACGTTGGCGAGGTCGTGGAAGCCGTCGGGGCGGGCGGCGCCCACCGCGAGCTGAACGTTGACCTTGGCCGGGACGCGGACGGTGACGCCGGCCATCGCGGCGGTGGTGCTCACAGGGCCGCCCGCTCGGCCACCGGCTTGTTCTCCGCGATCCGCGCGAACTCCTCGACCGTGAGCCCCTCACCGCGGGCCTGCGGCGAGATCCCGGCCGCGACCAGCGCGCTCTCGGCGCCCGCGGCGGATCCGGCCCAGCCGGCCAGCGCGGCCCGCAGCGTCTTGCGGCGCTGCGCGAAGGCGGCGTCGACGACGGCGAAGACCTCCCGCTTGGTGGCGGTGGTCTTGACCGGCTCGGCGCGCCGGACCAGGGACACCAGCCCGGAGTCGACGTTCGGCGCGGGCCAGAAGACGTTGCGGCCGATGGATCCGGCGCGCTTGACGTCGGCGTACCAGGCGGCCTTGACCGAGGGCACGCCGTAGACCTTGTTGCCGGGCTTGGCGGCGAGCCGGTCGGCAACCTCCGCCTGCACCATGACCAGCGTCCGCTCGATGCTGGGGAACCGGTCGAGCATCGTCAGCAGCACCGGCACGGCCACGTTGTACGGCAGGTTCGCGACCAGCGCGGTCGGCGCCGGGCCGGGCAGCTCCGTCACGAGCATCGCGTCGGAGTGCACCAGCGCGAACCGGTCGGCGCGCGCGGGCATCCGGGCCTCGATCGTCGCGGGCAGCGCTGCGGCCAGCACGTCGTCGATCTCGACGGCGGTGACCCGGTCGGCGGCCTCCAGCAGGGCGAGCGTCAGCGAGCCCAGACCCGGACCGACCTCGACGACGACGTCGTCGGGCCGCACCTCGGCGGTGCGCACGATCCGGCGCACCGTGTTGGCGTCGATGACGAAGTTCTGGCCCTTCTGCTTCGTCGGCCGCACGCCGAGGACGGCCGCCAGCTCCCGGATGTCGGCCGCGCCGAACAACGCGTCGGCCCCCTGCACCGGCCCGGCCCCACGCGCCTGGGCGCCCGCCGGCTCCCCGGCCCTGCCGTCCTGGTCCCCGGTCGTGCCGTCCTGGTGCTCGTTGCCGTGCTCTGCGGTGTCGTGCTCTGCGGTGCTCACCGGTAAAGCGTACGGCCGCAGTGGGGCCACGGACTCGCCCCCCGCTGCACGTAGAGCTTCTTGGCGCGGTACGTCTGCTCCGTGCCCGGCGCTTCCTGCGGGCGGCCGGTGCCGCCGAGGCTCTGCCAGGTCTGGACGTCGAACTGGTAGAGGCCGCCGTAGGTGCCGGAGGCGTCGGTGGCGGCGGGGCGGCCGCCGGACTCGCACCGGGCCAGGGCCGCCCAGTCCAGGCCGTCCGCGCCGGCGACCAAGCTGGGCAGCGGGCGCGTGCCGACCTTGACCACCTGCGAGACGGGCTCGCGCAGGACCTCCTCCGCGATCCGGCGGGGTTTCTGGCGGACGCCGTTGACGGTGCGCAGGCTGTAGGTGACCCGGCGGGCGCCGGGGCGGCCGGCCCGCTCGACCACTTCGGTGCCGGCGAACTGGTCCGGGTCCTTGACCCGCTCCACCTCGTACGGGATGCGCTCCTCGCGGACCTCGCGGGTCCCGGTGATGCGCAGCACGGTGACGGTCTGGCCGTCGCGGGGGAAGGAGGCGGGCGGCACGGAGGTGGTGTCCTGCGCGTGGAGAGTGATCCCCGCCTGTTCCAGGGCCTCCTGGACGGTGGCGGCGTTGGTGCGGATGGTGCGTTCGCGGCCGTCGGCCATGAAGGTGACGCTGCGTTCGGTCCGTACGTTCAGGGTCAGTCCGCCGCGCGGGACGGGGGTGGTGCGGGGAGCCGAGAGGTACGCGCCCTCCGCGCGGATGCCGAGCTGGCGCAGTGCGCCGTCCACGGTGGCGGCGGTGGTCCACACCTGGCGGGACCGGCCGTCGAGGGTGAGCCGCAGGGGGCGGCCGTAGCGGACGACGATCTCGTCGCCGTCGTCGAGGGCGGTGGCCGGGGCGGGGGCGACGAGGTCGTGGGCGCCGACGCCCAGGCCCTCGGCCCGCAGCAGTTCGTCGACGTCGTCGGCGAAGGTGTGCAGGGTGCGGGGTACGCCGTCCACGGTGAGGCGGACCGCCTTGTCGGCGGCGACGAAGGCGGAGGTGCCGCCCGCGAGGAAGGCGACGACCAGGGCCTGCGGGACGATCCGGCGCCAGCCGGCGGTGCCTCGGCCGGCCTTGGTGCCCCGGCGCGTGCGGGTCGCCGTGGCGGCCCCGCCGCGTCCGCCGCGCCGGGACCCGCCGTCGCCGCCCGGCCCGGGCCGGGGCGCGGGCGCCGGACCCCCGTCACCCGGGAGGGCGGGGGCCGGGAGGAGGAGCGTCTCGGGCGGGCCGGGGGCGGGGTGGTCCGGCGCGTCCGGTCCGGGCCACGACGCGGGCCAGGGGACCACCCGGCCGCCGCCGGGGGCGGTGTCCGGGGCGGCGTCCGGCCAAGGCGTGCCGAGTGCGTCGGCGAGGTCGGGGGCGCCCAGGCCGCTCAGGGACTCCGGGCGGGGCCAGGGGAGCGGGGATCCGGCCCCGTGGTCCTCGGGGGCGTACGGGCCGGGGTCGGGGTAGGCGTGGTCCGCCGGCGCGTAGGCATGGTCCGCTGACGCGAAGCCGTGGTCCGATGACGCGAAGGCGTGGTCCGCGCCCGGGAAGGGGGCCGGCGGCGCGTAGGAGGCCCCCGGGTCGGTGTACGCGCCCGGGGCCGGGTCCGGTCCCGCGTAGGTGTCCGCACCCCCCGCGCCCTCCCCGTACGGCTCCCCCCAGGCCGGGTCGGCGGCTTCCGCCGGGGGGCGGGCGGGGGCGCCGACGGGCGCGGGGGGCGGGGCCGGGGTGCGGCCGCGGGCGCGGCGGCCCGTGGCGGCCTCCGTCTTGCGGCGGCGCGCGGCGCGGCGGTCCCCGGCGCGGGGGCCCGGGACGGCCGGGTCCTGGTCGTCGGGGGCGGAGCCCGCCTCCGGTGCGGCGGCAGGGGCGGCCGGCTGGTCCCGGCCGCCACGGCGGTGGCTGCCCTGGGTATCGCTCACGACGCTCGCTCCACTGGTCCGGTACCGCTCCCGTTGGTTCGGGCACGGCACCCTAGCGGAGCGTCCGTTACGCAACAAAGCCGCAGGACTACGCAGCGTGTCGCCGGAGGGCGTCCGTCGCACGCGGGGCGGGGGCGTCAGTAGGCGAAGGCCCGCGCCGTGTTCGCCGCCAGCGCCGTCGCCATGGAGTCCTCGTCGGTGCCGCGGGCCGCGGCCATCGCCCGGACGGTGAGCGGGATCAGGTACGGCGCGTTCGGCCGGCCGCGGTAGGGCGCGGGGGTCAGGTACGGCGCGTCCGTCTCGACGAGCAGCAGTTCGGCCGGAGCCACCGCGACGGCTTCGCGCAGCGCCGCCGCGTTCTTGAAGGTGACGGTCCCGGCGAAGGACATGTAGTACCCGGCGGCCGCGCACTCGCGGGCCATTTCGGCGTCGCCGGAGTAGCAGTGGAAGACGGTGCGCTCGGGGGCGCCCTCCTCGCGGAGCACGCGCAGCACGTCGGCGTGGGCCTCGCGGTCGTGGATGACCAGGGCCTTGCCGAGGCGCTTGGCGATCTCGATGTGGGCCCGGAAGGAACGCTCCTGCGCGGCCATGCCCTGGGGGCCCGTGCGGAAGTGGTCGAGGCCGGTCTCGCCGACCGCCTTGACGTGCGGGAGGGCGGCCAGCGCCTCGATCTCGGCGAGGGCGTCGTCGAGTGCGGATTCGCCGCCGCCGGGCCGGGCCCCCTGGCGGGACCAGCCGTCCGGGTCGCCGTGGACGATGCGGGGGGCTTCGTTCGGGTGAAGGGCGACGGCCGCGTGGACGTTCTCGTACGCGGCGGCGGTCTCGGCGGCCCAGCGGGAGCCCTTCACGTCGCAGCCGACCTGGACGACGGTGGTGACGCCCACCGAGGCGGCCTTGCGCAGGGCCTCCTCGACCGTGCCGCTCTGCATGTCGAGGTGGGTGTGGGAGTCCGCCACCGCGACCCGGAGGGGTTCCGGGAGCGGCGGCGGGGTGTCCCGGTCGTCGTCTTTGCGGCGGGGGCTGGACGGGCTGGCGGGGCTGGCGCTCATGGGACCGATCTTATGACCGGCTCGGGCCCCGGACGGCCGCACGGCCCTACGGCCCGGGCCCCGCCGCCCCGGCGCGCGGCCCTACGGCCCCACGCCCCCAGGGCCCCGCACCCGCGCGGCCCCGCTCCCTCAGGCCCCGCGCATCCGCCGCCACATGCGCCCCAGCAGGCCGCCGCCGTCGCTCTCGTCCCGCGCGTCCGGGTCGATCGCGACCGGCCCGGGCGCGTCGTGCAGCCGGGACGTCTTGCGCGGCTTCGGCATCCGCGGTGCCTTCTGGCGGCGCGGGCCGTCGGCTCCGGCCGGGACGGGACCGGCGATCCCGGGCGCGACCCGGTGGTGGTAGAGCTGGTCGAGCATGCCGAGGACGGAGGAGACCTGCCCCTCCCGCATGATCCGCACCACGTGCCCACCGCAGTTCATGCAGGTGGGGTTGGACAGCGGGGAGGGGACCCGTTCGCCGCCCTCGACCGTGTAGACGATGAACGGCTGGCCGCGGCCGTCCACGTGGTGTTCGATCTCGTACGCCTGCTCCCAGCCGTACCCGCACTTCATGCACGCGAAGGAGTAGGCCTCGTGGGCGGTCCGTTCGGGGATGGCGGTTCTGGCGGCGGCGGCGACGATCGGTGCGGGCGCGACCGGCGCGGCCGCGGCGAGCGGGGTGTCTGCGATCTCACTCATGCCAGCTCCTCTGGTCCGCTGGTGTTTCCTTGACCAGTGGACGCCTGTTCCGGCGGGAGCGCATCAGGCCCTGTCCAGTGTTGGACGGCCTTTGGGCCAAGCATGCCCAAAGCGCCCTTTGCGCGGTCTGAGCTTTGCTTTTCAGCCTAGCTCTTTACCGACTTACGGCACCTTTTGTGCCGCATTCTTTGCCGCGACGACCGCGTCGAACACCTCGCGCTTGGGTAGCCCGGCCTCGGCGGCGACCGCGGCGATGGCCTCCTTGCGCCTCTCCCCCGCCTCCTCGCGCACCCGCACCCTGCGCACCAGCTCCTCGGCGTCCACGTCGCCGGGCACCGCGGCGGGCGCGCCTTCGACGACCACCGTGATTTCGCCACGTACGCCCTCGGCGGCCCATTCGGCGAGCGCACCGAGGCCGCCGCGCTTGACCTCTTCGTAGGTCTTGGTCAGTTCGCGGCAGACGGCGGCCCGGCGGCCGGGGCCGAAGACCTCGGCCATCGCGGCGAGGGTGTCGTCGAGGCGGTGCGGGGCCTCGAAGTAGACGAGGGTGCGGCGCTCCCCCTCCACCTCGCGCAGGCGGCCGAGGCGTTCGCCCGCCTTGCGCGGCAGGAAGCCCTCGAAGCAGAACCGGTCCACGGGCAGACCGGACATGGCCAGGGCGGTGAGCACGGCGGACGGCCCGGGGACGGCCGTGACCTTGATGTCCTTCTCCACCGCGGCGGCGACCAGCCGGTAGCCGGGGTCGGACACCGAGGGCATGCCCGCGTCGGTGACGAGCAGCACCCGGGACCCGGCGAGCAGGGCCTCGACCAGTTCGGGGGTGCGCGCGGATTCGTTGCCCTCGAAGTACGACAGGACGCGCCCGGTGGTGTGCACGCCGAGGCCCTGGGTCAGCCGGCGCAGCCGCCGGGTGTCCTCGGCGGCGATCACGTCGGCGCGTTCCAGCTCGGTGGCGAGCCGGGGCGGGGCGTCCGCGAGATCCCCGATCGGGGTGCCGGCGAGGACGAGCACACCCGCCGGGTCGGTGGTCGGGTGGGCGGCTTCGGTACCTCGGGGCTGCGCAGTGGTCACCCGCACATCCTCTCAGCCCGGTGCCCCGGCCGGCCCCGACGGCCCCGGCGCTGGGGTTCCCACAGGGCTGTTCCCTACGATGACCCGGTGACCAGTACCGCGACGCCGCAACCCAGCCCCGCGGGGGCCCCGCCCGCGCCGCCCGGCGACGGCGAGAACGAGCCGCCGACCTGGCTGCGCCGCCTGCGCGGCTTCGGCTACGTGCCGCCCGGCGCGGGGACGGCGGGCGCGTGGAGTCCGCGGAGCGCGGGGCCGCGCGCCGATGTCCGCAGCCGGCTGGTGCCGCCGTACGCGCAGCCGTCGGTGGCGCTGTGGACGGCGCTCGGGGTGCCCGCCTCGGCGACGGCGACGGTGCTGCGGGTGCTGGCCTGGGCGGGTCCGCTGCTGGTGGCGCTGGTGGCCGGGGTACTGCGGTTCGTGCACCTGGGCAGCCCGAAGGCGGTGATATTCGACGAGACGTACTACGCGAAGGACGCCTGGGCGACGATCCGGCAGGGCTACGAGGCGAACTGGCCCAAGGAAATCGACAAGTCGATCCTGGCGAACCCCGACGGGGTGGTGCTGCCGACCGACCCGGGTTACGTCGTGCACCCGCCGGTCGGCAAGTGGGTGATCGGGCTCGGCGAGTGGATGTTCGGCTTCGACCCCTTCGGCTGGCGGTTCATGACCGCGCTGCTCGGCACCCTGTCCGTGCTGATGCTGTGCCGGATCGGGCGGCGGCTGCTGCGCTCCACCTTCCTCGGGTGCCTCGCGGGCGCGCTGATGGCGGTGGACGGGCTGCACCTGGTGATGAGCCGCAACGCGCTCCTCGACCTGGTGCTGATGTTCTTCGTGCTGGCCGCGTTCGGGGCACTGCTGATCGACCGGGACAAGACCCGGGCCAGACTCGCGGCGGCGCTGCCGACGGACGACGAGGGACGCACCCGGCCGGATCCGCTGATCGCCGAGACGCTGCGGCTGGGGTGGCGCCCGTACCGGCTCCTGGCGGGCGTCTGTCTCGGCCTGGCCTTCGGCACCAAGTGGAACGGCCTGATCGTGCTGGCCTTCTTCGGCGTGCTGACGGTGCTGTGGGACGCCGCCGCGCGCCGCGTCGCCGGTGCGGGCGCCCCGTACGCGGCGATGCTGCGCCGGGACGCGCTGCCCGGGTTCGTCTCGACCGTGCCGGTGGCGGTGGCGGTGTACGTCGCCTCGTGGACGGGCTGGATCCTGAGCCCGGACAACGGCAAGGGCGGCTACTTCCGCGACTGGGCGCGGACGCAGGACCAGGGCAGCTCGCTGTCGTTCCTGCCGGAGTGGCTGCGCAGCCTGTGGCACTACGAGACGGAGGTCTACAACTTCCACGTGGGCCTGACCTCGGGCCACACCTACCAGTCCAACCCCTGGAGCTGGCTGGTCCTCGGCCGTCCGGTCTCCTTCTACTACGAGTCCCCCGCGCCCGGCACCGACGGCTGCCCGGCGACCGCGGCGGGCAAGTGCGCGCGCGAGGTGCTGGCGATGGGCACCCCGCTGCTGTGGTGGGCGGGCTGCTTCGCGCTGCTGTACGTGTTGTGGCGCTGGCTGCTGCGCCGCGACTGGCGGGCGGGCGCGATCGTGTGCGCGCTGGCCGCGGGTCTGCTGCCCTGGTTCAACTACCAGGAGCGGACGATCTTCTACTTCTACGCGGTCGTCTTCGTGCCGTACCTGTGCCTGGCGGTGGCCATGATGATCGGCGCGCTGCTGGGCCCGGCCGGATCGTCGGAGCGGCGGCGGGCGCTCGGGGCGATCGGGGCGGGCGTCCTGGTCCTGCTGATCGTGTGGAACTTCATCTACTTCTGGCCCCTCTATACCGGCCAGTCGATCCCCATGGACTCCTGGCGGGGCCGGATGTGGCTGGACACCTGGGTGTAGCGCGCTGAACATGTTCAGACAGAGGTGACTCCTGGGGAGGGGGCTGTATGAACGGGGCGGCGAAGGGTGCCATCGTCGGCGGGGTGTTCCTGACGATGGTCGGCGCGGCGGGGTACGGGGCGTACGCGCTGGTCGGCGAGGGGTCCGGGGGTAGTTCCGGGGGCGGGACGCAGAGCCGGGCGGAGCGGCGGACCGGGCCGCCCGACGGCAAGGAGACGGCCGAGGCGGCCCGGGCGTTCCTGGCGGCCTGGGCCGCGGGGGACGAGCGGGCCGCGGCGGACCTGACGAACAATCCGGCCGTCGCGCAGGGTGCGGTGGGCGAGTTCAGGACGAAGGCGTTCGTCTCGAAGGCCGTCATCACGCCCGGTACGGCGACGGGGACCACGGTGCCGTTCACGGTGGCGGCCGAGGTGACCTACGACGGGGTCACCAAGCCGCTGGCCTACGAGTCCCGGCTGACGGTGGTCCGCGGGCTGACCACCGGCAAGGCGCTGGTCGACTGGCAGCCCGGCATCCTGCACCCGCAGCTGCGGAAGGACGAGAAGCTGCGGACGGGCGCGCCCGCGGCCCCGCCGGTCAAGGCGGTCGACCGCGACGGCGTGGAGCTGACAGCGCAGAAGTACCCGTCGCTGAAGCCGGTCCTGGAGCAGCTGCGCAAGACCTACGGTCCGACGGCGGGCGGCACCCCGGGCGTCGAGACGTGGATCGAGCCGGCCGCGCCGGACGCCCCGAAGCGGGTTCTGCTGACGCTGGCGGAAGGGAAGCCGGGCCTGCTGAAGACGGTGCTCGACGCGGACGTGCAGGAGGCCGCCGAGAAGGCGGTCGCCGCGTATCCGGAGTCCTCGGTGGTCGCGCTCCAGCCGAGCACGGGGCACATCCTGGCGGTCGCCAACCACCGGGCGGACGGCTTCGACGCTGCCGTCCAGGGCACCCGGGCGCCGGGCTCCACGATGAAGATCGTGACGGCGTCGATGCTGATCAACCGGGGGGTGGTGAGCGCGGACAAGACGGTGGAGTGTCCGAAGACGGTGTCGGGAGGCGGCCGCTCCTTCCACAACCTGGAGAACATGGAGCTGAAGGGTGCGAGCTTCGCGACCAGCTTCGCCAAGTCCTGCAACACGGCCTTCATCGGGCAGATGAAGGCGGTGGGCGACGAGTCGGCGCTGGCGGACGAGGCGCGGCAGGTCTTCGGGCTGGGGCTGGAGTGGAAGGCGGGCTTCACGGTCTTCGACGGCGACGTGCCGGATGCGGTGGGTCCCGAGGCGGCGGCCGAGTACATCGGCCAGGGCCGGATTCGGATGAGCCCGCTGAACGTCGCCTCCGTCACGGCGACGGCGCGGACGGGGGTCTTCCGGCAGCCGGTGATCATCGCGGAGGGCGTGGGCGAGCGGGTGCCGGCGCGGGCCGAGCGGCAGATGAAGCCGGGCACCTCGCGGCAGCTGACGCAGATGATGCGCCAGACCGCGACGGCGGGCACGGCGGCCGGGGTGATGGCGTCGGTCGGCGGGGACAAGGGGGCGAAGACGGGGTCGGCGGAGGTCGACGGTGCGGGGAGCCCGGACAGCTGGTTCACGGGCTTCAGCGATGACGTGGCCGCCGCCGCCATGGTCCAGTCCGGCGGCCACGGCTCCGACGCGGCGGGCCCTTTGGTAGCCCGCGTCCTGAAGGCGGGCTGACCCCGGGGGCGGGACCTTCCCCGGTCCCGTAACCCCGGCCGACCTCGGCCCCGCCGGCGCCCACAGCCCCGGCGGGCCACCCATCAGTCCCGCCGGACCACATCCAGCCCCGTCGGCGATTGAGGCGCGGGTCCGGGCAGCGCCCCGGTCGCCTCCGGCGGGCCCTCAAACGCCGGGCAGGCTGGAAATGCCCCACCCCACGTCGGCCATACCCAGCCCCGCCGGCGTTTGAGGCGCGGGCCCGGGCAGCGCCCCGGGTCGCCTCCGGCGGGCCCTCAAACGCCGGGCAGGCTGGAAATGCCCCACCCCACGTCGGCCATACCCAGCCCCGCCGGCGTTTGAGGCGCGGCGCGGGCCGCCCCCGACCCCGGCCCGGCGGGCAGACGTGGCTCCGCCCGACCATCCCCAGCCCCGCCGGCGATTGAGGCCCGGGCCCGGGCAGCGCCCCGGTCGCCTCCGGCGGCCCTCAAACGCCGGGCGGGCTGGGAATGCCCCACCTCGGGGGACGCCACTCAGCCCCGCGGGCAGGCGGTGAATGACCCGGCCCCGGGGGTCACTGGCCCAGCCCCGCCGGCGTTTGAGGCGCGGGCCGCGGTCCCTACAGGGTGGTGCGGAGGGCGCGGAGGAGGGATTGGGCTCGGGGGTCGGCGGTGACCGAGGGGGTCAGGGTGTTGGTGACGTAGCCGAAGGCGAGGCCGGACTCGGGGTCCGCGAAGCCGAGGGATCCGCCGCGGCCGGGGTGGCCGAAGGAGGCCGGGGACAGCAGCGGCGACGCCGGCCCGTGCAGCATGTACCCGGGCCCGAAGCGCGTGCCGACCACCAGCACCCGGTCGGCCCCGCCGGACAGCTCCCGCCCCGCCAGCGCCAGCGTCCCCGGCGCGAACAGCCGCCGCCCCGCCCCCTCGACGTCGCCGAGCGTGGCGGCGTAGAACCCGGCCAGCGCCCGGGCGGTGCCGATCCCGTTGGAGCCGGGGAGCTCCGCGGCCCGGTAGCCGGGGTCGTTCTCGTCCGGCGCCGGGCCAATCGCGCCGAACGCGCGCCGGGTCAGCGACCCGGGGTCGGCGTAGGCCTCGGCGACCTCCCGCTTGGGCCGGGTCTTCAGGGCGCCGGTGGCCGGCGGGGCCTCGACGGCGGCCACGCGCCCCACCCGCCCCGCCGCATCCGCCGGCACCCCGATCCGGAAGTCGAGGCCGAGCGGCCCGGTGACCTCCTCGGCCAGCCAGTTGCCCAGCGAGGCCCCGGTGACCCGCAGGACCAGCTCGCCCAGCAGCCAGCCGAAGGTGTGCGGGTGGTAGCCGTGCGCGGTGCCGGGCTCCCAGGAGGCCGGCTGTGCGGCGACCGCGCGCGGCCCGGAGATCCCGTCGGCGGCCTGCGCGGGGCTCAGCGGCCGGTCCAGGGCCGGTATCCCGGCGCGGTGCGCGAGCACGTCGCGGACCAGGGCCCGCTCCTTGCCGCCCGCCTTGAACTCGGGCCAGTACGCCGCGACGGGCGCGTCGAGGTCGAGCAGCCCCCGCTGGTGCAGCAGCAGCGGGACGGCGGCGGCGAAGCCCTTGGTGGCGGAGCGGACGATCTGCGCGGTGTCCCGTTCCCAGGGCGTCGCGCCCGGGCCGCTCGCGTCCGCGTCCCGCACCCCGCCCCACAGGTCGACGACCTTGCGGCCGTCGCGGTAGACGGCGACGGCCGCGCCCCGGTCCCCGAGCGCCTCGAAGTTGCGTACGAAGGCCTCCCGGACCGGCTCGTAGCCGTCCGCCACCTCACCCTGAATGTTCACGAGCGGTGCAACACCCGGGGATCGGTGCTTATGCCACGGACACGGACCGGGGGTCGAAGCCGAACGGCAGCTCCAGCCGGTGCGCCCGCATCAGCGTCTCGTCGCACAGCAGGTCCTGGGTACGTCCGTCGGCGGCGATGACCCCTTCGCTGAGGATCACGGCGCGGGAGCACAGTTCGAGGGCGTAGGGCAGGTCGTGGGTGACCATCAGGACGGTGACGTCCAGGGAGCGCAGGATGTCGGCCAGTTCGCGCCGCGAGGCCGGGTCGAGGTTCGAGGACGGCTCGTCGAGGACCAGGATCTCCGGTTCCATGGCGAGGACGGTCGCGACGGCGACCCGGCGGCGCTGCCCGAAGGAGAGGTGGTGCGGGGGACGGTCGGCGAAGTCGGCCATGCCGACGCGTTCCAGGGCGCCGCGCACCCGGGCCTCCAGCGCGTCCCCGCGCAGGCCTGCGGCGGCCGGCCCGAAGGCGACGTCCTCGCGGACGGTCGGCATGAAGAGCTGGTCGTCGGGGTCCTGGAAGACGATCCCGACCCGGCGCCGGATCTCGGCGAAGTTCCGCTTCTCCACGGGCAGCCCGGCGACGGTGACGGTGCCGACGCCGCCGGTCAGGATGCCGTTGAGGTGCAGGACGAGGGTGGTCTTGCCCGCGCCGTTGGGTCCGAGCAGCGCGACGCGCTCTCCGCGCGCGACGGTCAGGTCGACGCCGAAGAGGGCCTGGTGCCCGTCGGGGTAGGCGTAGGCGAGCCCGGACACGTCGAGGGAGGGGGCGGTCGGGGGTGTGGTCACGGGGTCCATCCCATCGGAGAGGTCACAGGGTCCATCCCAGCAGGCAGACGGCCAGGGCCGCCACCGGCAGTGCGGCGGCGCGGGCCCATTGGGCGCGGGTGGCGGTGACCTCGTCGATCACCGGCATGGAGCCGGCGTAGCCGCGGCTGACCATCGCCAGGTAGACGCGCTCGCCGCGTTCGTAGGAGCGGATGAAGAGGGCTCCCGCGGTCTTGGCGAGGACGCCCCAGTGGCGCACGCCGCGCGCCTCGAAGCCGCGGGAGCGGCGGGCGATGGACATCCGGCGCAGCTCGTCGCTGATCACGTCGCCGTAGCGGATCATGAACGAGGCGATCTGGACGAGCAGGGGCGGCAGCCTGAGCTGCTGGAGGCCGAGCAGCAGGGCGCGCAGTTCGGTGGTGGAGGCGAGCAGGACGGACGCGGCGACGCCCAGGGTGCCCTTGGCCAGGACGTTCCAGGCGCCCCACAGGCCCGAGACGCTGAGCGACATGCCGAGGACGTCGACCCGCTCGCCTTCGGCCACGAAGGGCATCAGGACGGCGAAGGCGACGAACGGCACCTCGATCAGCATCCGCTTGAGGAGGAACCCGGCGGGGATCCGGGCTGCCGCGGCGACCCCGGCGAGCAGGACGGTGTACAGGCCGAAGGCCCACACCGCCTCGCGGGGGGTGGACACGACGACCAGGACGAAGCAGAAGGCGGCGGCGAGCTTGCAGTGCGGCGGCAGCGCGTGGACCGCGGTGCGCCCCTGCCGGTAGAGCGTGTGGGCGTGGCCGGCGCCCATGTCAGTGCGCCGCGACGGCGGGTGCGTCCGTACGGTCGTCCGCGCGGCGGCGGCGGACGGCCCAGAAGACGCCGGAGCCGACCGCGATGGTCGCGCCGACGCCGATGACCCCGGCGAGGCCGCCGGAGAGACGGGCGTCGTCGACGTCCTTGACGCCGTAGTCGGCGAGCGGGGAGTCGGCGGCGGCGTGCTCGGTGACCTTCCGGTCGATGCCCTGGTCGGCGGCGACCTTCTCCAGGCCGTCGGGGCTGGCGGAGGCGTAGTAGGAGGCGAACCCGGCCAGCAGCAGGGCGGTGACCAGGCCGGTCGCCCACACCGTGCGGGTCGGGCGGGTGGCGCTCGCGGCGGCCGGGACCCGGGCCGGGGCGGCGGCGGGCGCGTCGACCAGGCGGCCGTCCACGCGGAGCTTGAGCGGGGTGGCCAGGCCGTGCGCGCCGTGGACGAGGTCGGGGCGGACGGCGAGTACGGCGCCCACGGTGAGGGCGGTGATGGCGGCCTCGCCGATGCCGATGAGGACGTGGACGCCGACCATGGCGGTGAAGACCTTGCCGGTGGACACGTCGGTGGTGCCGCCGAGGGCGTAGAGGAGCGTGAACATGCCGGCGGCGGCGGGCACCGAGAGGAGCGCGCCGGTGAAGGCGGCGGCGGTCACGGAGCGCCGGGTGTCCGGGAGGACCTTGAGCAGGGCGCGGAAGACGGCGTAGGCGACGATCACGGTCACCACGGCCATGTTCACGACGTTGACGCCGAGGGCGGTCAGGCCGCCGTCGGCGAAGAGGAGGCCCTGCATGAGCAGGACCACCGAGACGCAGAGCACCCCCGTGTAGGGCCCGACGAGGACCGCGGCGAGCGCCCCGCCCAGGAGGTGGCCGCTGGTGCCGGCCGCGACCGGGAAGTTGAGCATCTGGACGGAGAAGATGAAGGCGGCGACGAGACCGGCGAGCGGCGCGGTGCGCTCGTCCAGTTCCTTGCGGGCGCCCCGCAGGCTCATGGCGACGGCGCCCGCGGCGACGACTCCGGCTGCTATCGAGACGGGGGCGTTGATGAAGCCGTCGGGCACATGCATGGGGGCTGCTCCGCTTCCTGCGGTGAAGGGTCGAGGTCTTTAACCGTTCAAGAATAGTGCCCACTTGCAAATCGTTGGCAAGAGCGCTCCCGTCACAAAAAGCGCCTCGCGCGTTCGTCGGAATATGCGACTCTGGGGTGAATAAGGACGTATTTGTCCAGCTTTAGAGGAGACCGGTCGATGTCTGCCACCGCCGACAATCCCCCCACGGCCACCGTCGCCCGCGCCGTCGAGGTGCGCGCCACCGCCCGTGTCATCAGCGACGATCCCCTCTACCGGAAGATCCCGGTCGCCCTGCGCTTCAGCCCCGACGAGCCCCTGGCCGTGCGGATCGTCTTCCCCCCGGACCTCTCTCCCGAGGGCACGGAGAACGAGTGGGTCTTCCCCCGGGCCCTGCTGGAGGCCGGCCTCCAGGCCCCGACCGGCACCGGCGACATCCGCGTCTGGCCGTGCGGCCGGGTGCAGGCGATCGTCGAGTTCCACTCGCCCGAGGGGGTCGCGGTGATCCAGTTCGACATCGCGGGGCTGCGCCGCTTCCTGCGCCGTACGTACGGGACCCTCACCCGGTAGGCGTACCGGCCCCCCACGGAATCGGGCCCCGCAGGGCCGCACGGAAACGGGCCCGGCCCCGCACCCCCTGGACGGGGGGTGCGGGGCCGGGCGCGTACAGCAGCAGCGCGCAACTCAGACCTTGACCAGCTCGCGGTCCGCGTCCGGGCCCTCGGCGGCGCTCCTGGCGGCGAGGTGCTTGCGCAGGCTCTCGCCCTCCACGTCCACGTCGGGCAGGATCCGGTCCAGCCAGTGGGGCAGCCACCAGGCCTTGTGGCCGAGCAGGGCCAGGACCGCCGGGACGATGGCCATGCGGACCACGAAGGCGTCGAAGAACACCGCGACCGCGAGGCCGAAGCCGATCATCTTGACCATCTGCTCGCTGGCCCCGATGAAGCCGGAGAACACCGCGATCATGATGACGGCGGCGGCCACGACGACCCGCGCGCTGTACTGGAAGCCGGTCACGACGGCCTGGCCCGGGCGCTCGCCGTGCACGTACGCCTCGCGCATCCGGGTGACCAGGAAGACCTCGTAGTCCATGGCCAGACCGAAGACGACGCCCACCATGAAGATCGGCATCATCGACATGATCGGGCCGGTCTGCTCCACGCCGAAGAGCGAGCCGAGCCAGCCCCACTGGAAGACCGCGACGACCGCGCCGAGGGCCGCGACGACCGACAGCAGGAAGCCGAGGGCCGCCTTGAGCGGGACCAGCACCGAGCGGAAGACCAGCATCAGCAGCAGGAAGGCGAGGCCGACGACGAGCGCCAGGTACGGCAGCAGCGCGTCGTTCATCTTCTGCGAGAAGTCGATGTTCATCGCGGTCGCGCCGGTGACGTAGACGTTCTCGCCGTTGCCCCCGCGGATCTCGTGGACGAGGTCCTCGGTCTTCTTGGAGGACGGGCGGTCCTCCGGGATCACCGTGATCACCGCGGCGTCGGCGGCCTCGTTGAGCGCGGGCTTGGTGACCGCGACGACGCCGTCGAGCTTCTTGATCCGGTCGGCGGTGCTGTCGGCGAGGCTCTGCCCGCCGTTGACCACGACCATCAGCGGGCCGTTGAAGCCCGGCCCGAAGCCGTCGGAGAGCAGGTCGTACGCCTTGCGCTGGGTGGTGGAGACGGGCTGGGCGCCGTCGTCCGGGAGGCCCATCTCCAGGCTGCTCGCCGGGATCGCGATCGCGCCGAGGCCGATCACGCCGACCAGCAGCACCATGACCGGGCGGCGCAGGACGAAGCGGGCCCAGCGGGTGCCGCCGTTCGGCCGCTCCTCCGGGTTGCCGTCCTTGCCCGTGCGGGGCGCGCGGCCCTTGCCGAAGAGCTTGCTCTTCGTACCGGCGGGCAGCACCTTGCGGCCCGCGAAGCCGAGGATGGCGGGGACCAGGGTCAGCGCCACGAGGACCGCGATGACGACGGTGCCGGCGGCCGCGAAGCCCATCTTGCTCAGCATCGGGATGTTGACGACGGCCAGCCCCACGAGGGCGATGACCACGGTCAGACCGGCGAAGACGACAGCGGAACCAGCGGTTCCGGCGGCCCGTCCGGCGGCCTCGTCCCGGGCGTGGCCCTCGGCCAGCTCCGCGCGGTAGCGGGAGACGATGAAGAGCGCGTAGTCGATGCCGACCGCGAGGCCGATCATCATCGCGAGCGTGGAGGTGGTGGAGCCGAGGTCGAGCACGTTGGCGAGCGCGGTGATGGAGGAGACGCCGATCCCGACGCCGATCAGTGCGGTGAGCAGCGGCAGTCCGGCCGCGATCAGCGAGCCGAAGGTGATGACCAGGACGATCGCGGCGATGACGATGCCGATGATCTCGCCGGAGCCGGTCTCGGGCGCCGCCATGAGCGCGTCGCCGCCGATCTCGACGGTCAGCCCGTGCGCCTGGGCGTCCTTGCCGGACTCCTTCAGCGCGTCGCGGGTCTTGTCGGTCAGCTCCATGCCGCTGACCTTGTACTTCGCGCTGATGTAGGCGGTGGAGCCGTCCTGGCTGGTGGCCTGGGTCTGGTACGGGTCCGCGACCGAGGCGATTTGGTCGGCGCCGGCGCCGGACTTCAGACCGGAGACGATCTTCTCGACCTCGGTCTTGATGCCGGGGTCGGTGACCTTCTGACCCGCCGGGGCCTTGATCACGACGCGGGCGGTGGCGCCGTCGGCGGCCATGCCGGGGAAGCGCTGGTCGAGCAGGTCGAAGGCCTTCTGGGCCTCCGTGCCGGGTATCGAGAACGATCCGGAGGTGGGCGCGGAGGCGGACGCCGCGCCGAATATGGCGACGAAGAGCAGCGCCACCCAGGCGAGGGCGACGAAGCGGCGGCGCCGGAAGGCGCCCCGGCCGAGCCGGTAGAGGAAGGTGGCCACGTCGGCGGTTCTCCCGTTCGGGTCGTGGGATGGATCCGGGATGGATCAGGGCGTGAGGAGCCGGCCCGACGACGAGAGCGGCGTGTCAGGAGCAGCAAAAAAGGGTCGAAAGGGCCGAGAAGCGGAACTCAGACGCCGAGGGCGGGGAAGACCACGGCATCGATGAACTGGCCGAGGAAGGCCCGGTCCACCGACCGGTCCTCGATCAGCGGGAGCGCGATGAACGCCCCGATGAGCATGTGGGGTACGAAGTCGAGCGCGGGACAGTCGGCGGCGATCTCGCCCCGGTCCACCGAGCGCCGCAGCATCACCTGGAGGCCGTTGAGCTCCGGGTCGACCAGCAGGTCGCGCAGTGCCTTGTGGAGTTCGGGGCTTTCGTGGACGGCGTGCGCGAGGCCGCGCATCAGCGCGGTGTCCTTCGCCATCTGGTCGTCGTCGGAGTGCTCGACCATCAGGGCGAAATCGCCGCGCAGGCTGCCCGTGTCGATGTCCCGCAGCGAGACCGGCTGGGTACATCGCAGGGCCTTGGCGACCAGCTCCGGCTTGCTCCCCCACTGGCGGTAGAGGGTGGCCTTGCTGGACTTGGTGCGGGCCGCGACCGCGTCCATCGTCAGTGCTTCGTAGCCGACCTCGCGGAGCAGGTCCAGGACCGCCCCGTGCAGTTCGGCCTCCCGCTCGGGGGTGATCCGGCTGCGCCGTGACAAGACCTCTTCGGTCATTTCCACGTCCCTTCCACCGGTCGCTTCCCGAACGGATGCGGTGCGTACTCCCCCGACGATACCCGCGCGACTAACGAAACGAAACCGTTCCGTTTCGTTTGCGGCGTGTCATGTGTCACGCCGGTTCACCTGTACGAGATGCGCGGTCCGAGTTGCCCGCACCCCCCGGCGCGGAAAGCATTGGGGGGTGAGTCACGACGTCGCGTACCTCCGGTTCCCGCACCTGCACGACGACATGCTGTGTTTCGCCACTGAGGACGATCTTTGGGTGGCGCCCTTGGTTCCTCCTGGAGAACCGGTCGGCCGCGCCTGGCGGCTCACCGTCGACCGGACCCGGGTCGGGCACCCCCGCTTCTCCCCCGACGGCCGCCACATCGCCTTCACCACCTGGCGCAGCCTCGACCCGGAGATCCACCTCGCGCCGGTCGACGGCGGTCCCGCCCGCCGGCTGAGCCACTGGGGCTCCACCGACACCCGGGTGTGCGGCTGGACCCCGCCCGACAAGGACGGCCGCAGCGACATCCTGGCGGTCTCCTCGCACGGCCAGCCCTTCTCCTACTTCTCCTGGGCCTACCGCCTGCCCACCGACGGCAGCCCCGGCGGCCGACTGCCCTGGGGCCCGGTCTCCGACATCGCCGTCCAGGAAGCGGAGGACGGCGAGCGCCGGACCCTGCTGCTGACCGGCAAGCCCCCGCACGAGCCCGCCGCCTGGAAGCGCTACCGCGGCGGCGCCACCGGGCGGCTGTGGCTGCACGGCGAGCGGCTGCTGGAGGGCATCGAGGGCCACCTCGACGCCCCGATGTTCGTGGGCGGCCGGATCGCCTTCCTCTCCGACCACGAGGGCGTCGGCAACCTGTACTCCTGCCTGCCCGACGGCAGCGGCCTGCGCCGGCACACCGACCACGCCGAGTTCTACGCACGGCACGCCTCCAGCGACGGCACCCGCGTCGTCTACCAGTGCGCGGGCGACCTGTGGCTCGTCGACTCCCTCGCGCCCGGCGCCGTACCGCGCAAGCTGGAGGTGCGCCTGGGCGGACCGCGCGCGGGGCGGCGTACGTACCAGGTCGCGGCGGCCAGTCACGTGGACTCCCTGTCGGTGGACTCCACCGGGCGGGCCAGCGCCGTCGTGGTGCGCGGCAGCCTGTACTGGCTGACCCACCGCGACGGGCCCGCGCGGACCATCGCCGACACCCCGGGCGTGCGGGTGCGGATGCCGGAGATGCTGGGCAGCGGCGGGCAGGTCGCCTACGTCACGGACGCGGAGGGCGAGGACGCGGTCGAGATCGCCTACCTGCCCCGGGCCAGCGGGGAGCGGGAGCCGCGGCGGCTGGCCTCGGGCGCGCTGGGGCGCGTACTGGAGCTGGTCGCGGACCCGGACGGGGAGCGGCTCGCGATCGCCTCCCACGACGGCCGGCTGCTGCTGATCACGGTGTCCGAAGAAGCGGCTGCCGCCGCGGGGACGGACGAGTCCGACGGGGAGGTCACCGAGCTGATCCGCTCCGCCAACGGGCCGGTGACCGACCTGGCCTTCTCGCCCGACGGATGCTGGCTGACCTGGTCGCACCCGGGGATCGGGCGTTCGCTGCGGCAGATCAAGATGGCGCGGATCTCCGGGCCCGGCGGGCCGACGATCGTCGACGTCACCAACGGCCGCTTCGAGGACGAGAACCCGGTCTTCACCCGGGACGGCCGCTATCTGGCGTTCCTGTCGTGGCGCGGCTTCGACCCGGTCTACGACGTGCACACCGGGGACCTGTCCTTCCCGCTGGGCTGCCGCCCCTACCTGGTGCCGCTGTCCTCGGCGACCCCCTCGCCCTTCGCCCTGTCCGCGGACGGGCGCCCGGCGGCGGGCGGCCTGGATCCGGTGGAGGGGAACGCCGACACGGGGGACGGTGCGGTGACGGTCGAGGTGGAGGGCCTGGAGAGCCGGGTGACGCCCTTCCCGGTGACCGCCTCCAAGTACTCCGCGCTGTACCCGGTGAGCGGGGGCGGCCTGGTGTGGCTGCGCTGGCCCATCTCCGGCGCGCTCGGCGAGACCTTCGCCAACCCCGCCGACACCAGCGGCAAACCGACGCTGGAGCACTTCGACATCACCAAGGCCCGCAAGAGCGAACTGGCCGCCGGGCTCGACTGGTTCGCCGTCAGCGGCGACGGGTCCCGGCTCGTCGTCAACGACGACGGGGACCTGCGCGCCGTACCGGCGACCGAGTCCGGGGACAGCGACTCGACGGTCTACCTCGACCTGCGGCGGATCCTGCACGAGGTGGACCCGGCCGCCGAGTGGCGCCAGGCCTTCGAGGAGGCCGGGCGGATCATCCGCGCCT
The DNA here is from genome assembly GCF_056435825.1 of Streptomyces sp. NPDC043876. Taxonomy (NCBI): domain Bacteria; kingdom Bacillati; phylum Actinomycetota; class Actinomycetes; order Kitasatosporales; family Streptomycetaceae; genus Streptomyces; species Streptomyces sp. NPDC043876. The sequence continues at coordinate 171,019 of NZ_JBWKDV010000010.1, forward strand.
ACTTCTGGGAACCGGGGATGTGCGGGATCGACTGGGACGGCGTCCTGCGCCAGTACCGCCCGCTGGTCGAACGGGTCGCCTCCCCCGACGAGTTCGCCGACCTGCTGCGCGAGGTCCTCGGCGAGCTGGGCACCTCGCACGCCTACGTCTCCCCCGCGCGCCGCAACGAGGGCCCCCCGCACTACCAGCGCGCGATCGGGCTGCTGGGCGCCAACCTGGTGCCCCGCGACGGCGCCTGGGTGGTCGCCCGGATCCTGCCCGGCGACTCCTCCGACTCCAAGGCCCGCTCCCCCCTGGCGGGCACCGGGATCCGCGAGGGCGCGGTGCTCACGCATGTGGACGGGCGGCCGGTGGACCCGGTGGCCGGCCCCTACCCGCTGCTGTCGGCGGCGGGCGGGACCACGGTCGAGCTGACCTTCCGGCCCGCCGAGGGCGAGGGCGGCGCGCGCCGCGTGGCGATCGTCCCCCTCGTCGACGAACGGCCGCTGCGCTACCAGGACTGGGTGGCCAAGCGCCGGGAGGTGGTCCGCGAACTGAGCGGCGGCCAGTGCGGCTACCTGCACATCCCGGACATGGGCGGCTCCGGCTGGGCCCAGTTCAACCGGGACCTGCGCCTGGAGGTCTCGCGGCCCGCCCTGCTCGTCGACGTCCGCGGCAACGCGGGCGGGCACATCAGCGAACTGGTGGTGGAGAAGCTCACCCGCTCGATCCTGGGCTGGGACCTGACCCGCAACGCCCAGCCCGTCTCGTACGCCTCGAACGCGCCGCGCGGCCCGATCGTCGCCCTGGCCGACGAGGCCACCTCCTCGGACGGCGACATGATCACCGCGGCCTTCAAACTCCTGGGCCTGGGACCGGTGGTGGGCCAGCGCACCTGGGGCGGGGTCGTCGGCATGACCGGCCGTCACACCCTGGGCGACGGCACGGTGATCACGGTGCCGATGAACGCCGCCTGGTTCCCCGAGTACGGCTGGTCGGTCGAGAACCACGGCGTGGAGCCGGACCTGGCGATGCTGCGCACCCCGCTCGACTGGGCGGAGGGGCGGCACGTGCAGCTCGACGACGCGGTGCACCTGGCGCTGGAGCTGCTGGAACAGGACCCGGCGGCCGTGCCGCCCGGCTACGCGGACGTCCCCGACCGGCGCCGCCCGAAGCTGCCGCCGAGGTCCGACGACTGACCGCAACTGATCGAAATGCGAGGAATATCCGCACGTGGAAGTCTGTGCGCATGGGAATCAGAGAGCAGTTCCAGGACAAGGCGAAGGAGCTGGCCGAGAAGGCCGCGGCGGCCGCCCAGGGGCAGCGGGACGAGCCCTCGGAGCGGGCGCGCGAGGCCTCGGACCAGGCACGGGAACGGGCGAGGGAGCGGGCGCGCACCTCGTTCGACCAGCCGTACGACGAGCCCTCCGGGAGATGACCGCGGCCCCCACCGGCTGAGGCAGGCGCGACCCGTCCGTCCGCGGGTCGCGCCCCTCCTGCCGCCCTGCGACTACGGCTACGCGCGCTTGGCGTCGCGTTCGCGCTCGTCCGCGGCTCCGCCCGCGCCCACGAGCCCCCTGGAGACACCGGCCAGCCGCGGCTCGAACCGCTTCATCTCGCGCTGCCCGACGGCGGCGATCACCCCCGGCAGGTAGCCGCGCACGCCCTGCATCCCGCGCAGCCACCACTGCGCGTACACGTGCGCCGAGCGCCGCTCGATCCCGGCGACGATCCGGTCGACCGCGGGCCCCAGCGGGTACGTGCGGTTCGACGGCCACGGCAGCCGCTGGCGCAGTTCCCGCATGACCTCGTCCCGGTCGGCGCCCCGCACCATGTCGGTGTCGGTCCAGGAGAGGTAGCCGACGCCCACCTTGACGCCCTTGTAGCCGACCTCGGCGCGCAGGCAGTGCGCGAAGGCCTCGACGCCGGACTTGGACGCGCAGTACGCCGTCATCATCGGCGCCGGGGTGATCGCGGCGAGCGAGGCGATCTGGAGGAAGTACCCCCGGCTCTCCGTCAGCACCGGCAGGAAGGCGCGGGCCGTGACGGCCCCGCCGATCAGGTTGACCTCGATCACCCGGCGCCAGGCGTCCGGGTCGGAGTCGGCGAACGGTCCGCCCGCCGCGACCCCGGCGTTGGCGACGACGATGTCGACCTTGCCGAAGCGCTGCTTGACTTCCTGGGCCACCCGGGCCATCGCCTCGTGGTCGGTGACGTCGGCGTACCAGTGGTCGCTGTCGGTGTGCAGCCGCTCGGAGACCTCCTTGAGGGCCTCCGGCTCCAGGCCCACCAGCGCGACGCGCGCCCCGCGCGCGGACAGCTTGCGGGCGAGCAGCTCGCCGACGCCGCGGGCGGCGCCGGTGACGACGGCGACCTGGCCTTCCAGACTCCTGCGCTCGCTCACGGGGTCGTCTCCTTCGTGGTGGGGGTGGGAGGGGCGGTGGTCGCGGTCGCGGTCCCGGCCCCGGTGCCGGTCGCGCCGGCCGGCGGGAGGTGTTGCCCGGCCAGTTCCCGGATGACCCGGGTGACGGCCTCGGGGGCCTCGATCGGGGTCATGTGGCCCATGCCGGCCAGCTCCGTGAGCCCGACGCAGTGCGGGAGCGAGGCGGCGAGCGCCCGGGCGTGCACCACGGGGGTGAGCCGGTCGGCCGTGCCCGCGATGACGGCGGTGGGTGCGGTGAGGCGGGCGAGCCGGTCGTCCAGGTCCAGCCCGGCCAGCACCCGGGACCACCCGTGCCGGGCCCCGGTGGGGCAGCCGTGCACGATACGGGCACAGGCCTCGACCCGGTCGGGAGCCGAACCCGGGCCCATCGTGGCGTACTTCAGCACCTTCCGGGCCACCGGCGTGACCGGCCCCAGGGGGGCGCGCGAGCCGAGGACCGCGCTGGTCATCCGGGTCCGGATGCGCCCGGCGCGCAGCGGCAGCACGAGCGCCTCCGCGACCAGCCGGGAACTGCCCGTGCTGCACAGCAGGACGGCGGCGGCCCGCTCGTCGAACCCGGGCCGCCCGGCGGCGGACATGACGGTCATCCCGCCCATGGAGTGCCCGGCGACCACCGCCCGCTCCCCGGGGGCCAAGGTGGCCTCCATGACCGCGATCAGGTCGTCGGCGAGGGAGTCGACGGCGTAGGCGGAGGCGGCCGGGCTGCGGCCGTGGCCCCGCTGGTCGTAGGCGATCACCCGGTGGGTGGCGGCCAGGGCGCGGATCTGCGCGGCCCAGAACGCGGTGGAGCAGGTCCAGCCGTGGGCCAGGACCACCGCCGGGGCGCCCTCCTCGCCGTGGACCTCGACGTGCAGCCGGGAGCCGTCGGCGGAGACCGCCTCCAGGGTGCGGCGCGCGGGCGGGGGCGCGTAGGGCCCGGTGGTGACGTGGTGCGGACGCCGGGCGCTCACGCGGCGCCCCCGGACACCGTGGCGGCCGTGGTCTGCGCAGTCGCCGGGGTCGCCGCCGTCTCCGCCGTCGCCGGGGTCTCCGCAGTCGCCGTGGTCGCCGAGGTGCGCTCCCGCGCCTCCGCCCGGCCGCGCAGCACCTCGTACTCGGCGAGGTCCACGCCCCGGGTCTCGCGCCGGAACTCCGCCGTCGTCCCCGGCCACACGGTGGTGTTGCGCCCGTTCGCGTCGAGGTACCAGCTGGTGCAGCCGCCGGTGTTCCACACGGTCCGCTTCATCCGGTCCTGCACGCGACGGTTCCAGGCGTGCACGGCCGAGGGGCGCGCGGCGAGCGCGGTGCGCCCCTCGCGGCCCGCACTCCCGCCGCGGCCGCCCGGCGTGAGGAGGCCGAGCTGACGGACGTAGTCCGCCATGTAGTTCAGCTGGGACTCGATCATCAGGATCATCGAGCTGTTCCCGAGCCCGGTGTTCGGCCCGATGATCGTCATCCAGTTCGGGAAGCCCGCCGCGGTCGCCCCGCGCAGCGACTGCATCCCGTCCTTCCACTCCTCGGCGAGGGTCCGGCCCTCGGCGCCCACCACCCGGTCGGCGATCGGCATGTCCGTGACGTGGAAGCCCGTACCGAAGACGATCGCGTCGGCCTCGGTCTCGGTGCCGTCCGCGGCGACCAGCACCGAGCCGCGGACCTCCTTCAGCCCGGAGGCCACGAGGTCCACGTTGGGCCGGGCGAGCGCCGGGTAGTACGTGCTGGAGAGCAGGATCCGCTTGCAGCCGATGCGGTACGACGGCGTCAGCTTGGCCCGCAGCGCCGGGTCCTTGATGGAGCGGGCCATGTTCGCCTTGGCCAGGGACTCGACCAGGCCGAGGCGGTTCGGGTGCTTGGTGAAGGCGCCGACCTGCAGTTCGCGGATGCCCCAGAGCAGTCCGCGGCGCGCGGCCCGGGTGAAGGGCAGTTGGCGGTGCAGCCAGCGCTCCCCGGCGCTGATGGCGCGGTCGGTGCGCGGCATCACCCACGGCGGGGTGCGCTGGAAGAGGGTGAGCCGCTCCACGTCGGGCGCGATGGCGGGCACGATCTGGATGGCGGAGGCGCCGGTCCCGATCATCGCGACGCGCTTGCCGCGCAGGTCGTAGTCGTGGTCCCAGCGCGCGGAGTGGAAGACCTTGCCGGGGAAGGAGGAGAGCCCGGGGATCTCCGGCATCTTGGGGTCGGAGAGCGGCCCGGTCGCGGAGACCACCACGTCGGCGGTGAAGGAGCCCCGGGAGGTCTCGATGTCCCACCGCAGCTCGTCGGCGTCCCAGCGCGCCATCTCGACCTCGGTGTTCAGCCGCAGGTGGGGGCGCAGGCCGAAGGTGTCGGCGACGTGCTCCAGGTAGGCGCGGATGTGCCGCTGTCCGGAGAAGGTGCGCGGCCAGTCGGGGTTGGGGGCGAAGGAGAAGGAGTAGAGGTGCGACGGCACGTCGCATGCGCACCCCGGGTAGTCGTTGTCGCGCCAGGTCCCGCCCACCGAGTCCGCGCGCTCCAGGACCACGAAGTCCGTGACCCCCTCGCGCCGCAGCCGGACGGCCGCCCCGAGCCCGCCGAATCCGGACCCGATCACCGCCACCCGTACGTGCTCGCGCTCACGCTCATCCGCGTGTCCGTCGCCCATGCCCGCCGCCTCCGCTTCCGCTTCCGCTTCACTCACAGCCTGCACCCCGCAATCGCGCCAGCAATCACTGGCACGGTTGGAGCGTAGAGCAGCTCCGTACTCATGGGTAGGGGGCGCGAAGGGAAAGTTACCGGCGGTACGCCATAGGGTGCGGCTGTGGTGGACGAAGAGGCGCGAGAGGCACACCCGGCAGGTCCGGCCGAGCCGGCGGACCGCAGCGAGCCGGTGCGCGAGTACCGCACGGAGGAGCTGGCCGAGGCGGCCGGCATCACCGTGCGCACCCTGCGCTTCTACCGCGAGCGCAAACTGCTCCCGCCCCCGCGCCGCGAGGGCCGCATCGCCTGGTACGACGACCACCACCTGGCCCGGCTGCGCACCATCGCCGCACTGCTGGAGCGCGGCCACACCCTGGGCGGCATCGCGGAGCTGACGGCCGCCTTCGAGAACGGCCGCGACGTCGGCCAGCTCGGCGAACTGCTCGGGATCGGCTGGTCGCAGGAGACCCCGGTCCGGCTCACCCCGCAGGCACTGGCCGACTACTTCGAGGGCGAGGTCACCCCGGAGAACCTGGCGGCCTCCCTGGACCTCGGCTACCTCGCCACCGACGGGGACGAGATCGTCCACGTCAGCCGCAACCTCCTCGACGTCTCCTCGGCCCTGGTCCGCGAGGGGATCCCGCTGGCCGCCGTCCTGGAGACGGGCCGCCGGGTGCGCGCCCACGCGGACGCGCTGGCCGCGCTGTTCACCGAGCTGATGGAGGCCCACCTGCCCGAGGGGGCGGCGCCGCGGCTGCGCCCGCTGGCCAAGAGCGTGGTGGAGGCGGAACTGACGATGGCCATGGACCGCCTCCTGGCCGCGCGGGACCGGCCGGGCCGGCCCGCCGCGCAGCCGCAGGACTCACAGGAGCCTCAGGGCCCCCGGAGTCCTCAGAGCCCTCCGGCCCCGTAGACGACGGTCACCGGCGCGTGGTCGGACCACCGCTCGGGGTGGGTCTCGGCGCGCTCGACGAAGGCCTTCACGGCCCGCTCGGCCAGTCCGGGCGTGGCCACGTGCAGGTCGATCCGCCAGCCCGCGTCGTTGTCGAAGGCGCGCCCGCGGTAGGACCACCAGGAGTACGGCCCCTCGCCCTCGGGCTGGAGCGCGCGCACCACGTCGACGTACCCGGCGCCGTCGTAGACCGTGCCGAGCCACTCGCGCTCCTCGGGGAGGAAGCCCGCGTTCTTCCGGTTCGTCTTCCAGTTCTTCAGGTCTTCCTCGCGGTGGCAGATGTTCCAGTCCCCGCAGACCAGCACCTCGCGCCCGTCGGCGGCGGCGCGCGCCTTGAGCGCGCCGAGGTAGGTGTGGAACTCCGCCATGAAGCGGTACTTCTCGTCCTGCTTAACGGTCCCGGCCTCACCGGAGGGCAGGTAGAGGCTGGCCACGGTCACCCCGGGCAGATCGACCTCCAGGTACCGCCCGGCCGCGTCGAACTCCGCGCTCCCGAAACCGACCTGTACGCGCTCGGGCGCGCGCCGCGTGTACACCGCGACCCCGGCCCGCCCCTTGGCCGCGGCCGGCGCGAAGACGGTGTGCCAGCCCTCGGGCCGGCGGACCTCCTCCGGGATCTGCCCCTCCTCGGCCCGGACCTCCTGGAGGCAGACCACGTCGGCGTCGGACCCGGCGAGCCAGGCCCCGAAACCCTTCTTGGCGGCGGCGCGGATGCCGTTCACGTTCACGGACGTCACAGTGATCAAGGCCTGACTCCAAACATCGCGCCCCCACGACACACAAAACGGCCACCAGCGTACCGGCCCCGCCGCCGCCCGTACGATGTTCGAATGCCTTACGGGATCCAGCTCCGCGACGTGCCGTACGACCACCCGGACGCGGTCAAGCTCAACGACCAGGTCCAGCTCGAGTACCAGGCGCGCTACGAGGGCGACGGCGACGCCACGCCCCTCGACCCGGCCATGTTCGCCCCGCCGAACGGCCGCTACCTCCTCGCCTACGACGCCCACGGCGCCCCCGTCGCGAGCGGCGGCTGGCGCGCCCAGGACGCGAACGAGGAGGGCTACGCGGACGGCGACGCCGAGCTGAAGCGGATGTACGTCATACCCGAGGCCCGCGGCCTCGGCCTGGCCCGCCGCATCCTGGCCGAACTCGAAGCGGACGCCCGCACCGCGGGCCGCACCCGCATGGTCCTGGAAACCGGCGACCAGCAGCCGGAGGCGATCGCCTTGTACCTCTCGGAGGCCTACACCCCGGCCCCCACCAAGTTCGGCCTGTACCGCACCCACGAATCCAGCCGCTGCATGGCAAAGCCCCTGAACCCCTGACCCCGCGCCGGGTCCGGGGCGGCCGAAGCCCCGGGCCCCGCGGGGCCGTTCCTCCCGCAGCCCGGCTGACGCCCCCTCAAACGCCGAGATCCCGCCCAGCCTTTCGGCTGAACGGGATCTCGTGACGTTCCCGGGAGCAACCCGCGAACTGTCGTCTGTGGACCTGTGGGGATTTGAACCCCAGACCCCCTCGATGCGAACGAGGTGCGCTACCAGACTGCGCCACAGGCCCTTGCGACGTGTGAAACATTAGCATCCCATCCGGGGTGCACGGAAATCCGTTGTCCCGCAGGTCACGTCACTCGTTCGCGGCGCGGGGGCGGTCGTCGCCCTCGTACTGGTCGAAGAGCGGGGTGCGGCCGCGGTCGCGGCTGCGGCGGGGGGTCGGGGGCGACGGCTTCTGGTCTGCGCGCGGGTCCGGGACCGACGCGTGGGCGGCCGTGTGGTGGCCCTGCGCGGCGGCCGAGTGCGGGTGCGGCTGCTGGGCGCGCAGCCGGGGTTCCGTCGGTTCCGCCGCACTGGAGCGGGACGAGCTCCAGGCGTCGGGGGCCGCCGGGCCGGTGGCCCGGGGGGCGACGGGAGCCGTCACGTACGTCGGCAGCGGGACCGGTACCGGCTCCCAGCTGTCACCGCGCGCCGGACCCCGCTCGCGCTCGCGCTGCTGGTCCACCCACTCCGCGTGGTCGGTCTGCTCGACCAGCGCGCGTCGGCCGGCCTCCTGCGGGGAGACCGGCGGCGCGGGGTCGGGCTCGGCGCCCTCGGCAGGCTCGGACTCGCGGCGCCGCGGGCGGTTCTCGCGCAGCCGCCGGGCGGCGATCTCGGCGCGGCGCCGGTCCATGGTGAAGATGAACCGCCGCCGCTCCTGCACGCGCAGGTGCACGATGTACGCGCTCAGCAGGAGGGCGGGGACGGCCGGGGCCCAGAGGTAGCGCAGCCCGCCGACGGCGGCGACGACCGCGCCGAGGGTGAAGACGAGGAAGAGCATCGCGGTGGTGCGACGGCGCCGGGCGAGGACCTGGAGGCGCTGTTCGCGCCGGGCGCGCTCGGCGCGGTCCGCCCGCTCGGCGCTCGCGCCCCGCGGTTCCGCCCTGGTTCTGGGCACGGCATTGACCCGGGCGTCGGCGTCGACGGAATTCACTTTCTCCGTCGCGGCGTCCGGGTCCGCGTGGGGCTTGGGTTCCGCCTCCTCGTCACCGCGCTCACGCAGTTCCCTGGCGTAACGGCGCTCCATTCCCGCCCGGCCGGAAAGCAGCCGGATGGCGGTGGAGAAGCGTTCCGTCGGACGGGCTTCGTTCAGCTCGTCCTGCCTCCGGAGCCACATGGGCACCAAGTAGGCGGCCCAGGCCCCGACAATGACTGCGTAGATGAGGCCGCTGCTGCTCACACCCCACACCGTAGAGGGGTACGGGCGGAGGCATCCGCCAATTGAGCCGGTGTGTCGCACGATCCGGCTGATATCACGGACTTTTTTTGTGATTCTCCGGATCAGATTATGGATAGCGGGCCCGACCGGAGCCGATATTCGAACTTTTATTCGAAAAGCACGGTCGGCCCGTCCCTCTTATTTCTGCGGCGGGGCGTGCCCGTGCCGTTCGCGCCGCCAGCGGCTCAGCAGCCCCTCGCGCACTTCCTCGGCCGTCAGCGCGTACACGAGGTGGTCCCGCCAGGCGCCGTCGATGTGCAGGTAGCGCGGCCGCATGCCCTCCTCGCGGAAGCCCAGCTTCTCCACGACGCGCCGGCTCGGCCCGTTCTCCGGCCGGATGCAGACCTCGACGCGGTGCAGCCCGACCTGCCGGAAGCAGTGGTCCACCGCCAGCGCGACCGCCGTCGGCATCACGCCCCGCCCGGCCACGTCCCGGTCCACCCAGTAGCCGACGTGACCGGCGCACATGGAGCCCCAGGTGATCCCGGCGACCGTCAGCTGGCCGACGAGCCGGCCCTGGTACTCGATGACGAAGGGCAGCATCCGGCCGGCGTTCGCCTCGGCCCGCAGGTGACGGACCATCTGGCGGTAGGTCGGCCGGTGCACGACCGGGCCCCAGGGCGCGGCCGGCGGAATGGTCGCCTCCCACGGCCGCAGCCAGTCGCGGTTGCGCCGGTTGACCTCGCGCCAGGCACGCTGGTCACGGACTCTTATCGGCCGGAGCGTGACGTCGCCGTCCGACAGGACCACCGGCCACGTGGGTCCGTTCAGCTCGCGCTCCCGGGTCTGGGATGGTCGCCGCCCCGGATCTGGTCGACGGCGTGGAGCAGGATGCGGTCCAGGACGGCCAGGCCGTCCCGTACGCCGCCGGTCGAACCCGGCAGGTTGACGATCAGCGTGTGCCCGGCGACCCCCGCCAGCCCGCGGGACAGCGCCGCGGTCGGCACCTTCGCGAGGCCCTCGGCGCGGATCGCCTGCGGGATGCCGGGGATCTCGTAGTCCAGGACCCGCGCGGTGGCGTCCGGGGTCCGGTCGGTGGGCGAGATCCCGGTCCCGCCGGTGGTGAGGACGACGTCGTACCCGGCGGCGACCCCCTCGCGCAGGGCCGCTTCGACGGGGTCGCCGTCGGGCACCACGCGCGGACCGTCCACCGTGAAGCCGAGACCGGCGAGGGCCTGGGCGAGCAGTGGGCCGCCCTTGTCGGCGTACACGCCCCGGGAGGCGCGGTTGGAGGCGGTGACGACCAGGGCCCGCAGCGGAGCGGAGGCCTCCGCGACGGCGGGGACCTCACCGCCGGGAACGGCACCGGCCTCGGACCCGCGAGTGTGACTGTGGCTGTGGACCTCGCCGCCGCGCGGGGCGTTCACGCGCGGTTCCAGTCGCCGGACTTGCCGCCGGTCTTCTCCTCCACCCGGACGTCCGTGATGACCGCGCCCTTGTCGACGGCCTTGACCATGTCGATCACGGTGAGCCCGGCGACCGCGACGGCGGTCAGCGCCTCCATCTCGACGCCCGTGCGGTCGGTCGTCCTGACGGTGGCGAGGATCTCCACGGCGTCGTCCGTCACCGACAGGTCGACCTTGACGCCGGAGACGGCGAGCGGGTGGCACAGCGGGATCAGGTCGGGCGTCCGCTTGGCGCCCATGATCCCGGCGATGCGCGCGGTGGCGAGGGCGTCGCCCTTGGGCACGCCCTCGCCCCGCAGCAGTTCGATCACCCGGGGCGAGACGAGCACCCGGCCGCTCGCGCGCGCCGTCCGCGTCGTGACGTCCTTCTCGGACACGTCGACCATGCGGGCCGCGCCGGCCTCGTCGATGTGCGTCAGCCTGCTCTGCGTGCTCATAAGTGCGTGCCGCTCCCGTCCGGGCCCCGCAAGGGCCTGTGTGGTGCAACACGCTACCCGCACCGGGCGGGGTTCAGCCGAGCAGGACCACTTCCAGCTCGGTGCCGGGCTCGACCGAGGTGACGTCCTCCGGCACCACCATCAGCGAGTCCGCGTGCGCGAGCGCCGCGATCAGGTGCGAGCCGGATCCGCCGACCGGGCTGACCGTCCCGTTCGCCGGATCGTGCTTGCCGCGCAGGAACTGGCGGCGCCCGGCGGGCGAGCGCAGCGCTTCACCGGCCTCCAGCACCGCGCGGACCACCGGGCGGTGCGGGTCCGCCGCGGGCAGGCCCATCAGGGCCCGGATCGCGGGGCGGACGAAGAGTTCGAAGGAGACGTACGAGGACACCGGATTGCCGGGCAGGGCGAGCAGCGGGGTCGCGTCAGGACCGATCGTGCCGAAGCCCTGCGGCTTGCCGGGCTGCATGGCCAGCTTGCGGAAGTCGACCCCGGAGCCGTCGACGCCGGAGCCCTCGATGCCGTCCTCGCCGGCGGAGCCCGTCGACACGGACGTCAGGGCTTCCTTGACCACGTCGTACGCGCCGACGCTGACGCCGCCCGTGGTGACGAGGAGGTCGGCCCGGATGAGCTGGTCCTCGATGGTGGAGCGCAGCGTGTCGGCATCGTCGGCGACCGCGCCGACCCGGTAGGCGATGGCTCCGGCGTCGCGGGCGGCGGCGGCCAGCGAGAAGCTGTTGGAGTCGTAGATCCGGCCCTCGGTCAGCGGTTCGCCGGGCTGGACCAGCTCGCTTCCCGTGGACATGACGACCACCCGGGCACGCGGGCGCACCCGGACGGTGCCGCGCCCGATGGCGGCGAGCAGGGCGATCTGCGGCGGGCCGAGCACCGTCCCGGCGCGCAGCGCGAGGTCGCCCGCCCGGACGTCGCTGCCGCGGGCGCGGACGTGGGCGCGCGCCTCGGCGGCCCGGTGCACCCGGACCTCGCCGCGGGCGCCCTCGGGGGCCTCGCTGGCCGGGCTCATGCCCGCGGCCGCGCCGCCGCCCGTACCGCCGTCGGTCCATTCGACCGGTACGACGGCCTCCGCGCCCGGAGGCAGCGGGGCGCCGGTCATGATCCGGGCGGCCTCGCCGGGGCCGACGGCGGGCAGCTCCGCGCTGCCCGCCGCGACGTCCCCGATGACCGTCAGCACCGCGGGGAACTCCTCGCTCGCGCCCTGGACGTCGGCGACCCGGACGGCGTACCCGTCCATGGAGCTGTTGTCGAAGGGCGGGAGGGCGACGGGCACCGTGACGTCCTCGACCAGGACACAGCCCTGGGCGTCCATCAGCTGGAGTTCGATCGGCTCCAGCGGCCGGATCGCGGCGAGGACGTCCGCGAGGTGCTCGTCGACCGACCACAGACGCTGGTGGGCGTCCGCCGGCCGAGGATGCTGCGGTGCGGGACTGGTCAAGGTGCTACATCTCCTCCATGACGTAACGGTGAAGCCAGGTGCGGAACTCGGGGCCGAGGTCCTCGCGCTCGCAGGCGAGGCGGACGATGGCCCGCAGGTAGTCCCCGCGGTCCCCGGTGTCGTAGCGGCGGCCCCGGAAGACCACGCCGTGCACCGGGCCGCCGATGGTCTCGTCGGCGGCCAGCTTCTGCAGGGCGTCGGTGAGCTGGATCTCCCCACCGCGGCCCGGCTCGGTCTCCCGCAGTATGTCGAAGATCGCCGGACTGAGGACGTAGCGTCCGATGATCGCGTAGTTGCTGGGCGCCTCGTCCGCGTCCGGCTTCTCGACCAGGCCGGTGATGCGGACGACGTCGTCGTCGCCGGTCTTCTCCACGGCGGCGCAGCCGTAGAGGTGGATGGACCGGGGGTCGACCTCCATCAGCGCGATGACGGTGCCGCCGGTGCGCTGCTGGAGCTCGACCATCGTCTGCAGGAGCGGGTCGCGCGGGTCGATCAGGTCGTCGCCGAGGAGGACGGCGAAGGGCTCGTCGCCCACGTGCGGGGCGGCGCAGAGCACGGCGTGGCCGAGGCCGCGCGGGTCGCCCTGACGGACGTAGTGCATGGTGGCCAGGTCGCTGGACTCCTGGACCTTCTTCAGCCGGTCGTCGTCGCCCTTGGCGATGAGGGCCGACTCCAGCTCGTAGTTGCGGTCGAAGTGGTCCTCAAGAGGCCGCTTGTTACGCCCAGTGATCATGAGGACGTCGTCGAGTCCGGCCGCGACGGCCTCCTCGACGACATATTGGATGGCCGGCTTGTCCACTACCGGGAGCATTTCCTTCGGGGTGGCCTTCGTCGCCGGGAGGAAGCGAGTACCGAGGCCCGCGGCCGGAATGACGGCCTTCGTGATCACCGGGTGCAACTGAGTCATGGGCAGAACGATAGTCGCTGGCCCGGACCGCCTTGCGAGAACCCGGGTTAAATTGTGCTGTTTTATGACTGAATAGAAGGGTTTTCGAGCCAGCTGTGGTACAGAACCGTTCCAACAAAGCGGAGTTGCGGCGCTCACTTCTCGCCGCCCGCCGCGCTCTTCCGGCCGCTTCCGTCGGTACGTCGGCCCGCGCGCTCGCCCGCCGGGCCCTCGCCCTGCCCGAACTGGCCGACGCGGGCACGGTCGCCGCGTACGTCTCCGTCGGCACCGAACCCGGCACCCGGGACCTGCTCGACGCGCTGCGCGAACGCGGCGTCCGCGTGCTGCTCCCGGTCCTGCTCCCGGACAACGACCTCGACTGGGCGGCCTACGAGGGCCCCGGGAGCCTGGCCGGGAGCGAGCGCGCCGGGAAGCCGACCCTGTTGGAACCGGCCGGTCCGCGGCTGGGCCCGGAGGCGGTCACCGGCGCGGACGCGGTGCTGCTGCCCGGGCTCGCGGTGGACGGGCGCGGGATGCGGCTCGGGCGCGGCGGGGGCTCGTACGACCGGGTGCTCGCCCGGCTGGAGCGCGCGGGCGCCCATCCGGCGCTGGTGGTCCTCCTCTACGACGAAGAGGTGGTCGCGCGGGTCCCGGAGGAACCGCACGACCACCCCGTGCACGCCGTCGTCACCCCGTCGGGGGTGCGCCGCTTCGGGCCCCCGGCGTGAGGGCCGCCAGGGCTTGAGGACCGCTAAGGCTTGAGGGTCAGGGTCTCGACGGTCGCCTTGGCGACCGCCTCCTTGCCGAACGCCCAGTCCAGCAGTTCGCCCTTGGCCCACAGGTCCGTCTGGTCCGTGTAGTGGTCGGCGTAGGCGTGGCCCGAGGCGCCGGTCAGGTTGATCCACCGGGACTTGTCGAGGTCGTTGAGGTTCACGACCATGCGCATCGAGGGGACCCAGGTGACGTCGTAGCCGCTGGAGGCGTTCCAGCCGGTGGCGTTGACCGTGGCCTCGCCGCCGCCCAGGTTCCAGGGGCCGCGGTTGAGGATCCACTTCATGATGCCGGGGCCCTCGGTGCCGATCGTCTGGTTCTTCAGCGTCAGCTGGTGCAGCCGGCCCCAGCTCCAGCTGGACTGGTCCTTGCCGAGCTTGGCGGTCAGCTCCCAGCGGGCGTCCTTCATGGCCCGGGCGAACAGCTCGTCGCGGGTGGTGGTCGCCTTGTCCGAGTACAGGGCGGGCGACTGCCACCAGGCCGACTTCTCGTCCTTGACCAGCTTGCGGACCACCTCGAACCAGCGGTCCCCGCCGTCGGGCTGCGCCGAGTCCGGGCCGCGCTCGCCGCATTCGCGGACCACCTCGGCGAGGTCGTCGGCCGGGCCGATGCCGTTGCCCTTGACGTTCATGCAGCTGTCCTTGACCCGCAGCTCCTTCGGCATCTTGTCGCCGAAGGACAGCTTCAGGATGTTGCGCCAGACCGCGTTGAAGTAGGCGGCCGCCGCCGAGTCGGGCTCCTGCGTGTAGTTCCAGCCCTCCAGCAGCTTCTGCGCGGAGCGCACGTCCGGGTCGGAGACGCGGATCTTGGTGAGCATCGGCGCCAGCAGCGCGGCGATCTCGCTGCTGTTGTCCATCTGCAGGGTGCGCATATCGTCGGTGGAGATCTTGCCGCTGTCCTTGATCTTCGCCTCGATGAGGTCGTTGATCCGCTGGCTGCGGGCGCCGTAGCCCCAGTCGGTGGTCAGCGTGTAGGGGTACTTGCCGGTGCCGCTCTCCACGACCGCCTGGTTGGCGGTGACGACGTAGCCGCGCTGCGGGTTGAACTCCGAGGGCAGCTCGGCCTGGGCGATGAAGCCCTTCCAGGCGTACTTCGAGTCCCAGCCGGGCGCGGGCATCCGGCCGTCGCCCGTGGTGCGCAGCGGGATCCGGCCCGGGGCCTGGTAGCCGATGTTGCCGGCCGCGCCCTTGTTGTCGGCGTAGATCAGGTTCTGCGAGGGGACCTCGAACTCGGCGGCCGCGGCGCGGAAGGACGTCCAGTCCTTCGCGCGGTTCATCTTGAAGACGGCGTCCATCGACTTGCCCGGGTCCAGGGCGGTCCAGCGCAGGGCGACGGCGTAGCCGTTGCCGCGGTCGGGGGCGGTGCCGCCGACCGGGGCGCGGGCGCCGACCGTACCCAGCTCGTCGCTGCGGTCGGAGATCAGCGGACCGTTGTTCGTGGTCCGCACGGTGATCTTCTTCGCGGTGCCGCCCGCGACCTTGATGACCTCTTCACGGGCGGTGAAGGGGAGCACCTTGCCGTCGTAGACGTACCCCTCGGGCTTGATCTGCTCCAGGTAGAGGTCGCTCACGTCGGCGCCGAGGTTGGTCATGCCCCAGGCGATGTCGGCGTTGTGGCCGATGACCACGCCCGGCATGCCGGAGAAGGAGAACCCGGCGACGTCGTACTGGCAGGACGCCGAGGCGGTCCGGCAGTGCAGGCCGATCTGGTACCAGACCGAGGGCAGCTGCGGGGCCAGGTGCGGGTCGTTGGCGAGCAGCGGCTTGCCGGTGGTCGTGTACTTGCCCGCCACCACCCAGGAGTTGGACCCGATGCCGCTGCCGTTGGGACCGAGCAGGGCGGGGATCCGGTCCAGGGTCGAGGCCAGCGAGGTGAGCTGGGTGTGCAGTCCCGCGCTGGCGCCCTGGACCGTGGTGTTGTCCACGGCGCTGGTGTTGGCGGAGGCGTTCGATCCGGTGGTGCTCGATCCGGTGGTGCTCGATCCGGTGGCGGTGGAGCCGGTGGCTGCGGAGCCGGTGCCGGAGTCGGCGCCCTTGCCGGAGGGGGAGCCCGCGGCGCCCTGGGCGACGTACTTGCCGCCCTCGATCTTGCCGCCCTCGATCACCGGCTTGTTCCGGTCGAAGGGGTACGGCGGGTACAGCTCGTCGATCTGGGCCTGCGTGAGCTTGCCGGTCATCAGCGAACGGTCGATCTCGTCCTGCATGTTGCCGCGCAGGTCCCAGGCCATCGCCTTGAGCCAGGCCACGGAGTCGACCGGGCTCCACTGCTCGGGCTTGTAGTCGGCGCTGAGCTTCAGAGCCGCGTGCTCGACCGACAGGTCCTTGCCGGACTTGCCCTTGAGGTACTCGTTGACCCCGTCGGCGTAGGCCTGTAGGTACTTCTTCGTCTCGGGCGAAAGCTTCGTGTCGTACTCGGTCTGGGCGACCTGGCGCCAGCCCAGCGTGCGCAGGAAGGCGTCGGTCTCGACCTGACCGGATCCGAACATCTCGGAGAGGCGGCCGGAGGTCATGTGGCGGCGCACGTCCATCTCCCAGAACCGGTCCTGCGCGTGCACGAAGCCCTGCGCCCGGAAGAGGTCCTGGTCGGTGTCGGCGTACAGCTGGGGGATGCCCTTGGCGTCGCGCTTGACCTCGACGGGCGCGGTGAGGCCGGCGAGCTTGAGGGTCCCGGTCGTCTGCGGGTAGGAGCCGCGCAGGGTGTCCGCGCTCCAGTACGCCCCGTAGCCGAGGCCCGCGACGAGCGCCAGCACCAGCACGAGCACGATCAGACGGGCGCGTCGTCCCTTCTTCTTGACGGAAGGGGCGGGTTCGTTGGCGGGCATCGCTGTCCTTCGCGGGGCAGGGTGGTCCTGGAGTGCTGGAGCAACCATAGGCGCAGGGCGCCCGGGAGTGATCCGCGAGGGGTCCCGGCGGCTGGCAGCAGGGACGATCACCCCTTCACAATGGGAGGAGACCGTCAAGAAATCGTCAAATATTAGGTAAGGTAACGAAGTACTTGCCGCCGGAGCAACGATCCGGCAGGCGCTCCGAGGGAAGGATCGCCCGCTGACTGTCCACCAGCTCAATGAGCTCCTGCTGGTCTGCTCGCTCGTGCTGCTCGTCGCCGTCGCGGCGGTGCGCCTCTCCTCGCGCAGCGGCCTCCCCAGTCTGCTCATCTACCTCGGCATAGGCATAGCGATAGGCCAGGACGGCATAGGCAACGTCGTCTTCGACAACGCCGAACTGACCCAGGTCATCGGCTACGCGGCCCTCGTGGTCATCCTTGCCGAGGGTGGTCTGGGCACGAAGTGGAAAGAGATCCGGCCCGCCCTGCCCGCCGCGATCGTGCTGTCGCTGCTGGGCGTCGCGGTCAGCGTGGGCGTCACCGCCGCCGGAGCGCACTACCTGGTGGGGCTGGAGTGGCGCCAGGCGCTGCTGATCGGAGCCGTCGTCTCCTCGACGGACGCCGCCGCCGTCTTCTCGGTCCTGCGCAAGGTGCCGCTGCCCGCGCGGATCACCGGCGTACTGGAAGCGGAGTCCGGCTTCAACGACGCCCCCGTCGTGATCCTCGTGGTGGCCTTCGCGACGGTCGGTCCGGTGGACGACTGGTACGTCCTGCTCGGGAAGATCGCGCTGGAACTCGCCATCGGCGTCGCGATCGGCCTGACCGTGGGGTTCCTGGGAGCGTACGGCCTGCGGCACGTGGCCCTGCCCGCCTCGGGCCTGTACCCGATCGCCGTGATGGCGATCGCCGTGACGGCGTACGCGGCCGGCGCGATGGCCCACGGGTCCGGCTTCCTGGCCGTCTACCTCGCGGCGATGGTGCTCGGGAACGCGAAGCTCCCGCACTGGCCCGCGACCCGGGGGTTCGCGGACGGGCTCGGCTGGATCGCCCAGATCGGCATGTTCGTCCTGCTCGGCCTGCTGGTCACCCCGCACGAGCTGGTGCACGACTTCTGGCCCGCCGTGATCATCGGCCTGGTGCTGACGATGGTGGCGCGGCCCCTGGAGGTCTTCCTGAGCCTGCTGCCCTTCCGGCTGCCGTGGCAGGAGCAGGCGCTGATGTCCTGGGCGGGCCTGCGCGGCGCCGTCCCCATCATCCTGGCGACCATCCCGATGGTGTCCGGGATCGAGGGCAGCGACCGGGTCTTCAACATCGTCTTCGTGCTGGTCGTCGTCTACACCCTGGTCCAGGGCCCGACGCTGCCGTGGCTGGCGCGCACCCTCAAGATCGGCGACCAGTCGCCGGGGGCGGCGGACCTCGGGATCGAATCGGCGCCGCTGGAGCGGCTGCGCGGCCACCTGCTGTCGTTCGGGATCCCCGAGGGCTCGCGGATGGCCGGGGTCGAGGTCAGCGAGCTGCGGCTGCCGGCCGGGGCCGCGGTCACGCTCGTGGTGCGGGACGGGAAGAGCTTCGTACCGCTCCCGGCCACCGTGCTGCGGCGCGCGGACGAGCTGCTGGTGGTGGCGACGGACCCGGTACGGGACGCCACCGAGGCCCGGCTGCGGGCGGTGGCCCGGGGCGGCAAGCTGGCGGGCTGGCTCGGGACGGGCGGCGGGTCGACCGCCGTCACGCGGCGGGGGCCGCGGCAGAAGTAGCGGGGCGGCCCGGGGCGGGCCCGCCTGGCCGCGACCGGAGTACCGGAACGGGACATTCCCGTTAATCGCAGGTGAAGACATGCCATGTCGCCGCAATCACAGGGCGGGGCTGGCGTGCAGCCTGTACCATGAAGGCACACCATATCGAACCAACTCTGTCTGACGCAGAGCTGGCGCGACCGCTCGGCGGCCGTGGCACCCCTCGCAGCGGGCGCCCAGGTATCACTCGGTTCGGCGCAAGAGGACAGCTCTCGGGGCTCCCACATGTACGGGTGCGACTCGCTCACAAGGCGGTGCACCGTCCGCAGTCGGGGAGTTCTACCAGGCAGCGGAAAGGCAAGGCCGTGACATCCGCGGTCACGACCGAGAAGAAGTCCCGCCCCGGCTACGGCCAGCTCCTGCGCACCCCTGGTGCCCTCAGCTTCCTGATCCCCGGCTTCGCCGCCCGGCAGCCCTTCGCGATGCTGACCATCGGCATCGTCCTGCTCGTCCAGCACACCACCGGCTCCTTCGGTGACGCGGGCGTCGTCGCCACCGTCACCGGCATCTCGATGGCCCTGTTCGCCCCGCAGATCGGCAAGCTCGCCGACCGCCGCGGCCAGAGCGCCGTCCTGATCCCGACCGTCATCGTGCACGCCGCGTCCGTCGTCGGCCTCACCCTGCTCGCGCTGGCGGGCGCCCCGCTGTGGGCCCTCGCGCTCGCGGCCGTCCCGGCCGGCGCCTCGGTGCCGCAGGTCGGCCCGATGGTCCGGGCCCGCTGGGCCGCCAAGCTCGAAGGCTCGCCGCTGTTGTCGACGGCCGCCGCGTGGGAATCCGTCACCGACGAGCTGACCTTCGTCGTCGGCCCGGTGCTCGCGACGTTCCTGTGCACCACCGTCCACCCCTCGGCCGGTCTGCTCACCGAGGCGGGCCTGACCCTCATCGGCGGCCTGCTGTTCGCCGCGCAGCGCGGCACCCAGCCGCGGCCCGTCCCCCGCCTCGCGGGCGACGCCAAGCACGTCTCGGCCCTGTCCTTCCCCGGCCTGCGGGTCCTGATCGTCGCGTTCGTCGGCATCGGCGCCGTCTTCGGCGGCATGCTGATCTCGCTGGCCGCCTTCTCCGAGGAGATCGGCAACCCGGGCGCGAACGGCCTGCTCTACGGCATCTTCGCGGGCGGCAACATGATCGCGGGCATCGCCTGCGGCACCATCGCCTGGAAGATCGGCCCGCGCCGCCGCCTGATCCTCGGCTACGTCGGCCTCACCGCCGCCGCGTCGGTGCTGTGGACCGTGAACTCCGTGTTCCTGCTCGGCGCGCTCGGCCTGGTCGTCGGCCTGTGCATCGCCCCGGCCCTGATCACCGGCTACACGATGATCGAACAGCTGGTCCCGGCCGCCTCGCGGACCGAGGCCTTCACCGCCCTGACCGGCGCGGTCGCCTTCGGGCAGGCCGCCGCGGTCACCATCGCGGGCCGGCTGACCGACGCCCACGGGTCCTCCTACGGCTTCCTGGTCCCGGCGGCGGCCACCGCGCTGGCGCTGCTCACCCTGCTGGCGCTGCGCTCCAAGCTCGCGCCGAAGGCCGCGAGCCGGGTCGTCGGCTCGTCGAACGGTTCCTCCGAGGGGCCGGCCGACGTGGCCGCAGAGACGTCCCCCCGGCCCGCCCGGCGCTCGTCGAACGGGTCCGTGACCCGGTCGAACGGATCCGCGCCGACGACTACCGTGCGGGTGAATGAGCGTGTCGTGGGTCACCGCGTGCCGGTGACGGTGGACTGATCCGCCGGAATACGTCACCATGGAACGTCGTTAGCACTCATTGAGTGAGAGTGCCAGGAGGAAATTCGTGCCGACCTACCAGTACCAGTGCACCGAGTGCGGTGAGGGCCTTGAGGCCGTGCAGAAGTTCACCGATGACGCACTGACCGTGTGCCCGAGCTGTGACGGACGCCTGAAGAAGGTGTTCTCCGCGGTCGGCATCGTCTTCAAGGGCTCCGGTTTCTACCGGAACGACAGCCGCGGCTCCTCGTCGAGCAGCACGCCGGCCACCAAGCCCGCGTCGACGACGACCGCGTCCGCCCCGGCGGCCGCCGCGTCGACGTCGTCCTCGTCGTCCACTTCGTCGTCGTCCTCGTCGTCGAGCGGTTCCTCGAGCAGCGGCGCCACTTCGGCCGCCTGACGCTCCGCGTTCCTCGCGCAGACCCCGCACCGGTCCCCACCGGCAGCGGGGTCTTTCGCGCGCCCGCTCGGCGGGCTCCCGGCGGGCCACCATTAGGGTGGTCCGCATGGCGAACGCAGAGATCGGTGTCATCGGCGGCTCGGGCTTCTACTCCTTCCTGGAGGACGTGTCCGAGGTCGAGGTGGACACCCCGTACGGCAA
This sequence comes from Streptomyces sp. NPDC043876, assembly GCF_056435825.1. Classification (NCBI taxonomy): domain Bacteria; kingdom Bacillati; phylum Actinomycetota; class Actinomycetes; order Kitasatosporales; family Streptomycetaceae; genus Streptomyces; species Streptomyces sp. NPDC043876. Next base: position 191,657 of record NZ_JBWKDV010000010.1, read on the forward strand.
GCCCAGCGACTCCCTCTTCCTCGGCGAGCTGGCCGGCCGCCAGGTCGCGTTCCTGCCCCGGCACGGCCGCGGCCACAAGGTCCCGCCGCACAAGATCAATTACCGGGCCAACCTGTGGGCCCTGCGCTCGGTCGGCGTCCGCCAGATCCTCGGCCCCTGCGCGGTGGGCGGCCTGCGCCCCGAGTACGGCCCGGGCACCCTGCTCGTCCCGGACCAGCTGGTCGACCGTACGAAGTCCCGCGCCCAGACCTACTTCGACGGCGAGCCGCTGCCAGGAGGGGCTGTCCCGAACGTCGTGCACACCACCTTCGCCGACCCCTACTGCCCGGTGGGCCGCGCCGCCGCCCTGGCCGCGGCGCGCGGCCGCGACTGGGAGCCGGTGGACGGCGGCACCATGGTCGTCATAGAAGGCCCCCGCTTCTCGACCCGCGCCGAATCCCGCTGGCACGCGGCGGCGGGCTGGTCCGTGGTCGGCATGACGGGCCACCCCGAGGCCGTCCTCGCCCGCGAGCTGGGCCTCTGCTACGCCTCGATCGCCCTGGTCACGGACCTGGACGCGGGGGCCGAGACGGGCGAGGGGGTCTCCCACACGGAGGTCCTGCGGGTGTTCGGGGAGAACGTCGGCCGCCTGCGCGAGGTCCTCTTCGACGCGGTCGCCGCCCTCCCCGGGACTGCGTCCCGCGACTGCCTGTGCACCCACGCCCACGACGGCTGGGACCTGGGGATCGAGCTCCCGTAGCGCTGCCGCCCGCCGGCCCCGGTCGTTGGTGCGGGCGCGGGGTCGGCGGTCATCCCTGCCGGAGCGCCTCGCGCAGCCGGACCGCGAACTCCTGCGGGTGGGAGAGGAACCCGCCGTGGTCCCCCGGGAACTCGACCGGGGCCGCGCCGAGGCGGTCGGCCAGGGCGACGGCCGTACGGTGCGCCAGCTGGCCCCGCGAGTCCGCGCCGACGCCGACGACGAGGCGGCCGGGGCCCGCGGCCAGGGCGGCGACGTCGGGCCGGTGGGCGATGGTGGCACGCAGCTCGTGGTCGAAGAAGCGGGCGCTGTTGGCCAGGTCCCGGGCCGAGGGCGCGAAGGACGGCGCCGAGGGGTCGGCGGGGGCGTGCTCCTGGGGCGGCTGCTCGTCGGGGGCCGCGGTCCGGGGCGACTGGTCCGCGTCCGGGGCCGCGGGGCTCTGCGGCGGCTGCCCGGCGCCGGGGGCCGCCGGGGTAGCGATGCCCGCCATGGCGAGGAACCGGCCGAAGGCCGCGCCCACGCCCTCGCGGTGGAAGACCTCGATGACCTCCTCGGCCTCGGCACGGCGTTCGGCGGCGTCCGGGAGCAGCTCCAGCAGGGGCGGCTCGTGCGCGACCAGGGTCCGTACCCGCCCGGGGTGGCGGGCGAGGAGCGCGAGGCCGGTGACGGCGCCGCCGCTGCTGCCGAACACGTCGGCGCTGTCGGCGCCCAGCGCGTCCAGGACGGCGGCCACGTCGTCGGCCCGCAGCTCCGGGGTGGAGTCCTGGCGGGGGTCGTCGAGGACGCTGTCGGAGATGCCGCGGGGGTCGAGGGTGACGACGGTGTGGTCGGCGGCGAGTACGTCGGCGGGCGCGGCGAAGGCCGCGGCGTCCATGGGAGCCCCCAGGAGCAGGAGCAGCGGCCCGGCGCCGCGCACTTCGTAGTGCAGGCGGGCGTCCGCCACCCGGAGGGTGTGGGACCGGGGGCCGTGGTCGGTGCGGGTGCTGGTCATGGCGGGGTCCTTCGCTGGGGTCGGCGGCCGCGGGGCGCGGCTGCGGGCAGGGCGGGGCGAGCGGTCACTGGTAGGACCGCGGGCGGCCGCGGAACTCATCGGTCGGGCGGGGGCGATCGGTCGGCCGGGGGCGATCCGGGGTCCCGAGGCCGAGGTCCGGCGCCGCCTCGCTCGTGTGGGTGACGGGGTTGTCCACAACCTGGGGACCGTCCACAGGCCGGAGCGGAATCCGGCGGGGCGCGGCATCGTGAGGGAAGTCCGGGCAGGGCGCCCGGGCTTCACTGACCGAAGGCCGTGGTCGACATGTCCCGTCCCTCTTCCTCCGCTTCCTCCGCGCGCGCCACTTCCACCCGCGCCTCTTCCGACCCGGGGCGCGCCGCCTCGGACCCGGTGCGCGCCGCCTCGGCCGCCGCGTCGCAGGCCGCTTGCGAGCGCTCCGCCTCCGCTTACCCCTCCCCCGTCCCGTGCGGGCCCGTGCACGCGGTGCCGGACTTCGCGCCGCTGCGCGTGGGCCGGAGCGGGGACCGGCTCCGCCGGGCCGTGCGGCGCAGGCGCCGGGTGGTGGGCGCGGGGCTGGCGGTCGCGGCGGCCGCGCTGGCGGCCACCGCGGGCAGCGAGGCGCAGGCTTCGCGGGGCGCGCCGCCACCGCAGCCGCCACCGGTGACGGCGGCCGTCCGGAAGGCGCCGCCCGTCGCGCTGGTGTCGGCGCCGGTGCGGATCGCGGACGGCGCGACCGTCCGGCTGCTGCGGCCCGGGGACCGGGTGGACGTGGTGGCGGCGGAGCGGGACGGCCCGCCGCGGGTGCTGGCGGAGGCGGCCCGGGTTGCCGAAGTGCCGACTCCGGACAAGGGTGTCGGGGACGGCGGGGCACTGGTGGTCCTGTCCGTTCCCCGGGACACCGCACGGGCTCTCGTGGGAGCGGGCACCGTGGCGCGGCTGGCGGTGACGTTGTGCTGACTCGTGCTCGCACGTACGCGCGGTCAAGTCACCTGAAGGTGTGCGCCGATTGGACACGCCGGGCCCGGACTGCCGTAGTTTTCGGAACCGTTGACTCCGAGTTTGTTACGAGCGAAATGAGATGCAGTGGTGAGCGAGAAGAAGACCGGTGTGCTGGCGGGCTTCAAGGCCTTCCTGATGCGCGGCAACGTGGTCGACCTCGCGGTGGCCGTGGTCATCGGCGCGGCGTTCACGAACATCGTGAACTCGGTGGTCAAGGGGATCATCAGCCCGCTGGTGGGCGCGATCGGCACGAAGGACCTGGACAGGTACTCGTCCTGCCTGAAGAGCCCCTGCGCGACGAACGCGTCCGGCGACGTCGTCTCCGGCATCCCGATCATGTGGGGCACGGTGCTGAACGCGACGCTCAGCTTCGTGATCACCGCAGCGGTCGTCTACTTCCTGATGGTGCTGCCGATGTCGAAGTACCTCGCCAAGCAGGAGCAGCGGCGCAAGGCCAAGGAAGGCGTCCAGGAGACCATGGAGATCACCGAGCTGGTGGTGCTCAAGGAGATCCGCGACGCCCTCGTCTCCCAGCGCAACGGCAGCTCGGCCGGCTACGGCGGCCCGGTCGGGCAGGGCGGCCTGGACGGGCAGGGTGGTCAGAGCGGCCCGGGGCGGCACGCCTCGGCCTGACCCGCGTCCCCGCTCCGCGCCGGGATCAGATGTGGTGCGGCGGCTTCTCGTCGAGGAAGCGGGCCAGATCGGCCGCGCTGTCCGCGGCGGGCGGCCGGTCGCCCCAGCCCCGGTCCGTGTCGTCCGGGGACTGCCGGTCCAGCGGATCGTCGAAGTCCAGCTTCGGCTTCGGCTTCGGCCTGGTCCCGGCGGGCTGGGGTGACTGCGGGCCGGAGGCGGGGGCGGTGCTCATGCCTCCAGGGTACGGCCGCCCCCGCGCCGGCCCCCGCCCCGGCTCAGCTGGGGGCTTCGGCGCCCTTGCGGGCGTAGAACCACCAGCAGACGGCCAGGCAGGTGGCGTAGAACCCGATGAACATCCACAGGGCGGTCGTCACCTGAAGGTTCGCGAACATCGCCGGGATGAAGAAGAAGCCGTAGGCGGCGATCGCGGAGGAGAAGCCGGTGACGGCGCCCGCCTCCATCTCGGACTGCTTGAGGGCGGCGGCCCGTGCCTCGGGGCCCTGCCCTTCGGCCCGCTTCGCGTGCTGGTCGCGGAAGATCACCGGGATCTGCCGGAAGGTCGAGCCGTTGCCCAGCCCCGAGAAGAAGAAGGCCACCAGGAAGCCGGCGAAGAAGGTCCAGAAGCTTCCCTGGTCGCCGCCGGACGGCAGCGCGAAGATCACCACGACGAGCGCGGCCGCCATGCCGACGAAGGAGAGCATGGTGACCCTGGCCCCGCCGATCTTGTCCGAGAGCCAGCCGCCGGCCCACCGCATGAGCGCGCCGATGAAGGGGCCGATCCAGGCATAGGTGGTGGCCTGGTAGCCCTGGGTCTCGAAGTTGTTCTTGATCAGCAGCGGCAGACCCGCGGCGAAGCCGATGAAGGACCCGAAGGTGCCGACGTAGAGCCAGGTCATCAGCCAGTTGTGCTTGCGCTTGAAGATGATCTTCTGCTGGCTGAAGGGGGCCGCGGCCACCTTCAGATCGTTCATCAGGAACCACGCGAGCAGCGCCATGACGACCAGCAGCGGCACCCAGAGGAACGCGCCGTTCTGGAGCCAGATGTCGGCGTTCTCCTTGGCGTCGTGCTGCGGCCCGCCCGCCGGCGCGCCGAGGACGGCCGCGGTGACCACCAGCGGGGCGACCAGCTGGACCACGCTGACGCCGAGGTTGCCCAGACCGCCGTTGAGGCCGTTGGCACTGCCCTTCTCCCGTTTGGGGAAGAAGAAGCCGATGTTGGCCATCGAGGACGCGAAGTTGGCGCCGCCGATGCCGCAGACGGCCGCGATCAGGGCCAGCTCCCAGTACGGCGTGCCCGTGTCCTGGAGCGCGAAGCCGAGCCAGAGCATCGGGGCCACCAGCACCAGCGTGCTCAGGGCGGTGAACTTCCGCTCGCCGAAGATCGGCCCGATGAAGGTGTACAGGATCCGGAAGGTGCCGCCGGTGAGGCCGGGGATGGCGGTCAGCCAGAACAGCTGCGACTTGGAGAAGCCGAAGCCGACGTCGTTGAGCTTCACGACGGTGACCGACCAGACCTGCCAGACCACGAAGCCGAGCATCAGCGCGGGGATCGAGATCCAGAGGTTGCGCTGCGCCACCCGGCGGCCGGTGGCCCGCCAGAACGCGTCGTCCTCGGGGCGCCAGTCCCCGATCACGGAGCCCGGCTTGTAGGTCTCCGCCCGGTGCGAGGTCGGCGCCGGGGTAACGGGGGTGGGTATCGACATGGTCATCGGTCCTTCGGGTCGAGGATCCACAGACCCAGCACGACCAGGAAGGACAGGAACAGGAATCCCGCTCCCCACCAGGCCGTGTGGGTGTTTCCCTTCATCCATTCGTTGACGGTCACCGTCAGCGCCCAGAGCTGGCCGATCACGACGGTGAGGGCCAGGGCGAGACGGGCGTTGAGCTTCGAGGAGCGCTCGGGTTCCTGCTCGGTACCGGCCCCCGGGCCGGGGCCCGTGTGCCGGATCCGGGGGTCGCCGTAACCGCTGGTGGCGCGGATCTGGGGGTAGCGCTCCCGGACCGGCCGGTTCAGCCGGGGCTGGGCGCTGCCCGGCCGGTAGGCCGGGGGCTGGGACGGCGGGGGCGGGTCGCTCAGGGGGTCGCCGTGCGGGGCGCCGTGGAGGTCGCTCATGTCCGGCCCCGCTCGGTGGCGCGGGCCGCGGCCGGGCAGCCCAGCCGAGCGGCCATCTCCGGGCGGGCGTCGCCGAACTGCCGGCACAGGGCGTCCTTGCCGGGCTCTGCGGACCGGGCGGTGGCCACGGCCCAGACGCTTCCGTCCACCTCCTCGGTCAGGAAGACCTTCGGGAGCGGGCGGGGCGGCGGGCCCGCGGTGACCTCGCCGGTGCGGGCGTCGAAGACGCCCTCGTGGCAGGGGCAGTACAGCTCCCCGTCGGGCCCGCGGTCCTCGCGCCAGAGCACCGCGCAGGCCAGGTGGGTGCAGACGGCGGAGTAGCCGACGAGGCTGCCGTCCTGGAGGCGTACCGCCAGGGCCCGGTCCTCGTCGCCGGGGAACCGGAAGGCCACGGACCGCCCCGGCGGGAGCAGGTCGGCGATCTTCTTGGCCTTGGGCAGCTTCTCGCTGTCGCCGTGCCGGTGCAGGATGCCCGCGGCCACGCCCACTCCGCCGATGGCCAGGCCGCCGGAGACGGTGGCGACGATCCGCAGGTAGTCGCGCCGGGTGGTCAGGGAGTCGGCGCTGATCCGGTCGCGCAGCCGCTCGGCGGCGGCGTCCACGTCCGTGTCGGCGCCGGGGCCGGGGGAGCCGGGATCGGTGGCCGTCCCGGAGGGGGACCCGGGGCCGGGGCCGTGGTCGCCGCCGGGAGCGGGCTGTTCGGTGACGCTCATCGGACATCCACTCCGTTGATCTCGACGACGGGGAGCCCGCCCGGGACGGGCCACTGCACCTTGTCGGCGGGGACGACCATCGCCACGCCGGTCTGGACGACGACGTCGCCGAAGACGAAGGAGTCGGCGACCTGGACGCCGGGGCGCTCGGCCTGGAGTTCTTCGAGCGTCCCGTAGAACAGGGCGCCGGTGGGGCAGACCGTGGCGCACATGGGAGCCAGCCCGTAGGCGGTGCGGTCGTAGCAGAGGTTGCACTTCATCTGGAGCTTCGCCTGGAGGTCGATCTTCGGCACGCCGAAGGGGCAGGCGCTCACACAGTTGCCGCAGCCGATGCAGCGGGTGGTGTCGGCCTGCTGCACCACGCCGTCGGCGGTCACCAGGATCGCGTCGGCGGGACAGACCTCGGCGCAGGGCGCGACCGGGTCCTCGCAGTGCATGCACACCGTGGGAAGGGAGGCGACGGACACGCCGGGTTCGGTGTAGTCCAGGTGGATCATCGATTTGCCGCGGTGGGAGTCGCATTCGCGGCAGGCGGAGACGCAGGCCTGGCACCCGATGCAGCGCCCCGGGTCGATGAAGATCGTTCTGCCCATCATGGCGCGATCAGCTCCTCTCCGCCGTGCCGCGCCCCTGCGGGGACGTGGGGGGCAGGGGGTCGGTGCGGGACACCTGGGTTTCCGGGTACGCGTGGTGACCCGGCGCCATGGGCGGGGCGGGGACCTCGTCGACCCGCTCGGCGGCCTCGATCCTGGCCGCGCAGACCTTGTACTCCGGGATCTTGGAGCGTGGGTCGAGGGCGTCGATGGTCAGGGCGTTCGCGGCCGTCGGGACGGGCCAGTGGTAGGGGATGAAGACGGTGTCCGGCCGGATGGCCTCGGTGACCAGTGCCGGGAAGACCTCGCTGCCCCGGCGGGTGACCACCCGGACCGGATCGCCGTTGCGGAAGCCGTGCGAGGGGTGGACCTCCACCCACGGGCGCGGGGTCTGCTCGACGAGGGCGCCGAGCCGCCGGGTCTGGTTGCCGGAGAGGAAGTGCGCGACGGTGCGGCCGGTGGTGAGGGAGAGGGGGTACTCCTCGGTGTAGGCGTCCATCGGCGGATGCCACGCCACGACCTGCATGTGGACCTTCCGGTCCGGGTGGTAGGTCGCGCCGCCCTCGAACAGCCGGGGCGTGCCCGGGTGGTCGGTGGTGGGGCAGGGCCAGGCGATGCCCCCGGTCTCCTCCAGCCGCTCGTAGGTGATCCCGTAGTAGTCGTTGACCGTGCCCGCGGAGGCGACGCGCAGCTCCTCGAACACCTCGCGGGAACCGGGGAAGTCGAACTTCTCGCCGACGCCGAGGCGGCGGGCCAGCTCGCACATCACCCAGGTGTCGGTGCGGACCCCGGCGGGCGGCTCCTGCGCCTTGTTGTGCTTGACGACGCGGGCCTCGGTGTTGGCCATGACGCCCTCGTCCTCGGCCCAGACCGTGACCGGGAAGACCACGTGCGCGTTGGCGGCGGTCTCCGACAGGAAGAAGTCGAACTGTGCGTGGAATTCGAGGGCGTCGTAGCCCTCCTTGACCGTCCCGTAGTTCGGGAGCGAGACGAAGGGGTTGTTGCAGATGCCGATCAGACCGCGGATCTCGCGCCGCTGCATCTGCCAGACCATCTCCATCATGGAGGTGCCGGCCTGCGGGAGTTCGGCTTCCTCGATGCCCCAGATCGCGCAGATCTGGCGGCGGTGTTCCGGGTTCGTGATGGAGCGGCCGCCGGGGAGGAGGTCGGACTTCTGGCCGTGTTCGCGGCCGCCCTGACCGTTGCCCTGCCCGGTGATCGTGCCGTATCCGGCGCCCGGCTTGCCGAGGTTCCCGGTGGCCGTGCAGAGGTTGATGATCGACAGGCAGTTCTCGACGCCCTGGGAGTGGTGCTCCACCCCGCGGGCGTGCATGGCCATCGCCTTCCCGGCGCCCCCGAACATGCGGGCGACCTGGACGATCTGGGAGGCCGGGATCCCGCAGATCTCGGCGGCGAGGGCGGGCGGGTACTGGGCCGCGCCCGCCTTGACCTCGGCCCACCCGGTGGTGTGCTCGGCGAGGAAGGCCTCGTCGGTCAGCCCCTCCTCGATCACCACGCCGAGGACGGAGTTGAAGAACGCCGCGTCGGTGCCGGGCTTGAGGGCGACGTGGACGTCGGCGGTGCGCGCGATCGCCGTCTCGCGCGGGTCGACCACGATCAGGGTGGCCCCGCGGTCGCGCGCGCCCCACACGTACTGGGTCATCACGGGGAAGCACTCCCCCACGTTCGACCCGGCGATCAGCAGGCAGTCGGTGAGGAGGATGTCGGAGAAGGGGTTGCCCGCCCGGTCGATGCCGAAGGCGAGCTTGTTGGCCCCGGCCGCGCTGACCATGCACAGCCGTCCGTTGTAGTCGACGTGCCGGGTCTTCAACGCGACCCGGCCGAACTTGCCGACCAGGTAGGTCTTCTCCGAGTACAGGCTGGCGCCGCCGAGCAGGCCGAAGGCGTCGTGGCCGTGGGCGCCCTGGATGCGCCGGATCTCGGCGACGGTGTGGTCCAGCGCCTCGTCCCAGGACACCTCCCGGAAGGGCTCGTCCCGGGAGCGGCGCAGCAGCGGTGCGGTCAGCCGGTCGGGGTGGTTGACCTGCTGGTAGGCGTTGATGCCCTTGGGGCACAGGCGCATCCGGTTGATGTCGTGGTTGCGCGGTTCCACGCCGAAGACCTTGCCGCCCTTGTCGACGCGCAGGTACATCCCGCACTGCACGCCGCAGAAGCAGCAGTGGGTGGGGACGAGCGTCTCGCCGTTCTGGTCGGCGTGCCACTGGTCGGCCGGGATCCCGCCCGCGTCCCGGAAGTTGCGGGTACCGGGCGGCGCGAGGGAAGGGTCGAGCGGGATGCGCTGCGTGCTCACTTGAAGCCCTTCTTCACGTGGTCGAGGTAGGCACCGCCGCGCAGCACCCGCTTGCAGCGGGGGCAGTATTCGGCCCAGGCGTCGAAGTCGAGCTTCAGGTCCCGCATCGTGCCGCGCAGGTTCTCGACGTAGGGGGCGGTGTCCACCGGCTCCCCGCACCGCTTGCAGGCGAAGACCTGCTCGTCCTGGCGGGCGGTGTACTTGAAGAGCTGCATGCCGACGGCCGCGGGCCGCTGCACGATGTGGAAGAACTTCCCGAAGGGGATGTAGATGAGGGTGAAGACCACCGAGACCATGTGCAGGAGCGCCAGGAACTCGTAGCCCCCGCCGTGTAGGAAGATCGACGAGAAGGTGAGCAGCAGCCCGGTGACCGAGATGACGATCAGCAGGATCAGCGGCAGCAGGTCGTAGGCGAAGCGCTGCCCGGTGATCGCGCCGCGGTCCTTCATCCGCCGCCACAGGAAGTACGAGGCGCCGGGGATGACCAGGACGGCGGCGATGTCCAGGCCGTGGAACATCAGCCAGCCCGCCACGCTCAGGGCGTCGTAGCCGAGCACCTTGAAGCCCCAGATCCGCATCTCGTAGCCGGGTCCCGTGGCGCTGCCGGAGGTGAAGGTGAACCAGCCCCAGGTCAGCGGGAAGGTGATCAGCGCGGCGAGGATGCAGCCCCAGAAGATCAGCTGGTGGGCGGCCCAGCGGGCGTGTGAGCGCGCGCCGAGGAACTTCTGGAAGCCGAGGTAGGTGGCGATCATCTTCGGCAGGGCGGTGGGGGCCTTGCGGAAGTTGGCGGCCGAGAAGAGGCTGCCGAACCCCTTCCGGAAGAGCCGGCGCGCGCCGGGGGCGGAGATCCAGACCGTGTACCGGTAGGCGACGCCGAAGGCGAGGAAGACGGTGGCCACGGCGTACGGGAGCAGCGCGGAGTCGAAGTCGCGCAGCAGCCTGCTGCCGAGGACGATCGCGGCGATCAGGAGCAGGGAGACCACGGTGCCCGCCAGGGTGGCCCGTGCGGTGACGGACCGCCCTCCCGCGGGCCGCGGCTCCGGCAGGGGCCGCGGCGGGGCCGCCTCGTCGGGGGGTGGCGCTGCGGCGAGTACTTCTGAGGGCTCGGGCACAGGACCACGCTAGGCCGTATGTCCGGATTCAGCATGCTATGTACCGCATGGCGCTGAGCCATTGGAGGGATTGGAGGGAACGGTCGGCTCACACCGCCGACAGCCCCCGCGCGGCGAAGACCGCCCGGGCGTCCGCGACCTGTGCGGCGGTCGGAGACGGCGTGTCGCGGAGGGTGAAGGGCATGTCCAGCGCCTCCCATTTGCTCATCCCCAGCTTGTGGAAGGGCAGGACGTCGACCCGCGAGACGTTGCCGAGCCCCGCGGCGAAGTCCGCGACCCCCTCGACGTTCTCGCGGGCGTCGGTCAGCCCCGGCACCAGCACGAAGCGCAGGTGCACCTCCTTGCCCAGGCCGGCCAGGCGCCGGGCGAAGGCGAGGGTGGGCTCCAGCGGACGACCCGTCACCCTCGCGTACGTGCCCCGGTCCCAGGACTTGAGGTCCAGCAGGACCAGGTCCACGTCGCGCAGCAGCGCACCGGTGGCGCGGGCGCCCGGGAACCCGGAGGTGTCCAGGGCGGTGTGCAGCCCGAGGTCGTGCTTCATCCGGTGCAGCAGCTCGCCGGCGAAGACCGGCTGGAGCAGCGGTTCGCCGCCGGAGACGGTGGCGCCGCCGCCCGCGGCGGCGATGAAGCGGGTGTACTTGCGCGCCTCCCCGACCACCTCGTCGGCCGAGGTCCGCTTGCCGCCGCGCATCCGCAGGGTGTCGGGGTTGTGGCAGTACAGGCAGGCCAGCGGGCAGCCCGCGAGGAAGGTGACGAAGCGGGTGCCGGGACCGTCCACGCCCGTCGAGAGGTCCCAGGAGTGCACCGACCCTTCGCTCGGCCGCCGCGTCACGGCGGCGGCGGGGGTCCGGCCCGCGCTCACGGGCGCGGGGCCGGCGGCGCCGACGGGGAGGGTCGTACCGGACGGGACGGTCATGGCGGGCGCTCCGGAAGGAGTGGGCGGGCCGGGCAGGACCCGGAAGGGACCGGGCTAGAGAGAGCCGTGGAACGTGCGGTTCAGCACGTCCGTCTGCTGGGCGCGGGTCAGCCGGACGAAGTTCACCGCGTACCCGCTGACGCGGATGGTCAGCTGCGGGTACTTCTCCGGGTGCTCCATGGCGTCCAGGAGCGTGTCGCGGCTCAGCACGTTCACGTTCATGTGGAAGCCGTCGACGGCCGTGTAGCCGTCGAGTACGCCCGCCAGGTTCCTGATCCGCTCCTCGGGGGTGCGGCCGAGGCCGTCCGGGGTGACGGTGCTGGTCAGCGAGATGCCGTCCTCGGCGTCCGCGTACGGCAGCTTCGCGACCGACAGCGCGGAGGCGACGTACCCGTGGGTGTCGCGGCCGTTCATCGGATTGGCGCCCGGCGAGAAGGGCTCCCCCGCGCGGCGGCCGTCCGGCGTGTTGCCGGTCTTCTCGCCGTAGACGACGTTCGAGGTGATGGTCAGCACCGACTGGGTGTGCTCGGCGTCGCGGTAGGCCGGGTGCCTGCGCACCTTCCGCATGAACTCCTCGACCAGCCACACCGCGATGCCGTCGGCGCGGTCGTCGTTGTTGCCGTACGCCGGGTACTCGCCCTCGACGCGGTAGTCGGTGACCAGTCCCGTCCCGTCGCGCACCGGCGTGACCCGGGCGTACTTGATGGCGGCGAGCGAGTCGGCGGCGACCGAGAGGCCGGCGATGCCGCAGGCCATGGTGCGGCGCACGTCCCGGTCGTGCAGCGCCATCTCCAGGCGCTCGTAGGCGTAGCGGTCGTGCATGTAGTGGATGACGTTCAGCGCGTGGACGTAGGTGCCCGCGAGCCACTCCATCTGCTCGTCGAAGCGGGCCATGACCTCGTCGTAGTCGAGGACCTCGGAGGTGATCGCGCCGGTCGCGGGGCCGACCTGGGCGCCGGACTTCTCGTCGCGGCCGCCGTTGACCGCGTAGAGCAGCGTCTTGGCCAGGTTCACGCGGGCGCCGAAGAACTGCATCTGCTTGCCGACCGGCATGGCCGAGACGCAGCACGCGATGGCGGTGTCGTCGCCGAAGCGCGGGCGCATCAGTTCGTCCGACTCGTACTGGACGGAGGAGGTGTCGATCGAGACGCGGGCGCAGAACTCCTTGAAGCCCTGAGGCAGCCTCGGCGACCAGAACACCGTCATGTTCGGCTCGGGCGCCGGGCCCAGGTTGTACAGGGTCTGGAGGTAGCGGAAGGAGGTCCGGGTGACCAGCGGACGGCCGTCCTCGCCCATGCCCGCGATCGACTCGGTGACCCAGGTGGGGTCGCCGGAGAACAGCTCGTCGTAGTCGGGCGTGCGCAGGAAACGCACGATGCGCAGCTTGATGATGAAGTCGTCGATCAGCTCCTGCGCCTGCTCCTCCGTCAGGCGGCCGGCCTCGATGTCGCGCTGGAGGTAGACGTCGAGGAAGGTGGAGGTGCGGCCCAGCGACATGGCCGCGCCGTTCTGCTCCTTCACGGCGGCGAGGTAGCCGAAGTACAGCCACTGGACGGCCTCGCGGCCGGTGGCCGCCGGGCGGGAGACGTCGTGGCCGTAGGAGGCGGCCATCGCCTTCAGTTCGGCGAGCGCGCGGATCTGCTCGGCGAGTTCCTCGCGCAGCCGGATCGTCTCTTCCAGCGAGCGGCCGCCCGCGGGCAGGGAGTTCAGCTCCTCCTTCTCCTCCTTCTTCACCGCGATGAGCCGGTCGACGCCGTAGAGGGCCACGCGGCGGTAGTCGCCGATGATCCGGCCGCGGCCGTAGGCGTCGGGCAGGCCGGTGATGACGCCCGCCTTGCGGGCGGCGCGGATCTCGGGGGTGTAGGCGTCGAAGACACCGGCGTTGTGGGTCTTGCGGTACTGCGTGAAGACCTTCTCCAGGTCGGCGGAGACCGGGTAGCCGTACGTCTCCAGGGCGCCGGCGACCATCCGCCAGCCGCCGTACGGCATGATCGCGCGCCGCAGCGGGGCGTCCGTTTGGAGGCCGACGATCAGGTCCTTGTCGCGGTCGATGTAACCGGGGCCGTGCGCGGTGATCGTCGAGGGGACGTCGTGGGCGATGTCGTAGACGCCCCTCTCGCGCTCCTCGGGGAACTTGTCGGTGATCGTCTTCCACACGGCGGTGGTGCGCTCGGTCGGGCCGGCGAGGAAGGAGGCGTCGCCCTCGTACGGCGTGTAGTTCGACTGGATGAAGTCGCGGACGTCGATGGCGTCGCGCCACAGGCCGCCCTTGAAGCCGCTCCAGGCTCCGTCGTTCTTCGTGGTGTCCACAGGGGTGACAGTCATCGCCCGCACCTTCCGAGTCGCTTCGATGCTCGTGTCCATTGCACGCCTTCTGATCGATCATTTGCCGCCGCGTTGGTCCCGATCCGGAGCCCGAAAGTCCCTTCGCCCCCGGCTTTCGATGCCGCCCACCTCGTCTGACCTGGCATTTCCCGCAGGCCAAAGGTCCCGGCTCTGCTTGTGAATACATTCACAAGATTCTCCGCAAAAAATCTAGCTCGGTGCTTCCGCTCCCTTGCGGGCGTAGAAGTACCAGGCCACGACCACACAGCTCGCGTAGAAAGCCACGAAGCCCCACATCGCGCTCGTCACGGCGAAGTTGGCGAACATCGCCGGGATGAAGAAGAAGCCGTAGGCGGCGATCGCAGCGGTGAAACCGGTGACCGCGCCCGCTTCGATCTCGGCCTGCTCCAGGGCCTTCGCGTACGGCGCGGTGCCCTCGGTCAGGCCCTTCAGGTGCCGGCCCCGGAAGATGACCGGGATCTGGCGGAAGGTCGAGCCGTTGCCGATGCCGGAGAAGAAGAACGCCGACAGGAAGCAGAGGAAGAAGCCCTGGAAGGAACCGGCGTCGGAACCCGCGGGAAGGAAGGTGATCACGCCGATGATCGACGCGGCCATGCCCGCGAACGAGAGGATCGTGACCCGCGCCCCGCCCAGCTTGTCGGCGATCCAGCCGCCCGCCCAGCGGGCCAGGGCGCCCAGCGCCGGGCCCATCCAGGCGTAGGTGGCGACCGGGTACGCCGGGAAGGTGGTCTTGATCAGCAGCGGCAGGGCCGCCGCGAAGCCGATGAAGGAGCCGAAGGTGCCGACGTAGAGCCAGGTCATCACCCAGGTGTGCTTGCGCCTGAAGATCACCCGCTGCCGGCGGAAGGGGGTGGCGGCGACCTTCAGGTCGTTCTGGCCGCACCACGCCACCACCGCCAGCACCACGAGCACCGGCACCCACACGAAGGCCGCGTTCTGGAGGTAGATCTGCGACCCGTCCGCCTTCCGCTGCCCCGCGCCGATCGCCAGCACCGAGGAGGTGATCAGGATCGGGGTCAGCAGCTGCACCACGGAGACGCCGAGGTTGCCCAGCCCGCCGTTGACGCCGGTCGCCTTGCCCTTCTCGCCCTTCGGGTAGAAGAAGCCGATGTTGGCCAGCGAGGAGGAGAAGTTGGCGCCGCCGATGCCGCACAGGGCGGCGATCGCGAGCATCGTGGCGTACGAGGTCGCCGGGTCCTGGACCGCGAAGCCCAGCCAGATCAGCGGCGCGACCAGTACGAGGGTGGAGAGCGCGGTGAAGCGGCGCTGGCCGATCATCGGGCCGAGGAAGGTGTAGAGGATCCGGGCGGTGCCGCCCGTGACGCCGGGGACGGCCGTCAGCCAGAACAGCTGCGACTGGCTGAAGCCGAAGCCGACGTCCTTGAGGCTGGTGGCCGTGATGCTCCAGACCTGCCAGACCACGAAGGCGACCAGCAGCGCGGGAACCGCGATCCACAGATTGCGCGTGGCGACCTTCCTGCCCGTGGACCGCCAGAAGGACGGATCCTCCGGGGACCAGTCGGTGATGGTGCGTCCGGGCCGGTACTGCCCCGGGTCGGGAGCGGGAGCGGGCGGGAGCACCCGGCCGGTCGCCGGGGGCGCTTCCTGGGTGGCGGAACTCATGGCACGTCCTGGAGGTCGGGAATCGCGAAGGGATGCCGGCGCCGCGCGGTCGCGGCGGCCCCGGCTCCTTCAGGGTCCGCCCGCGGACCGGCCCCGCGTCAGAGGAGAACGTCGCCCGGTCGACAGGACAAGGTCCTGCCGCGCGCGGTGCGTTGGTCGCCCGCCCGGGTGTGCCGTCACCGGGCGCCCGCCCCGAGTGCCGTCACCGGGCGCGCGCCCGCCCGGGTGGCGCGTCGGCGGGGCGGGCGTGTCCTCGGCGCACCGGGCGCGTTCAGATGCGTGAGGACGGGGGCCGTGGGAACGGCGGGGGCCGCAAGGCCCGGGGCGCCCCGGACACCCTGACCACCCGGAAGAAGGTGGGGGCCATGACGGTCCCGGCACAGCGGCACCCGAGCGACACCGATCTCGCCGATCCGGCGTTCTGGCAGCTCCCCCCGGAGGCCCGGCTCGCGGCCTTCGCGCGGCTGCGGGCGCTGGACGGCCCGCGCCGGTTCACCGAGCGCCCGGCGTCCTGGCGCGGCCCCGAGCGCGCCCACTGGGCGCTCGTACGGCACGCGGACGTGCAGGAGGCGAGCAGGCTCCCGAAGGTGTTCGCGAGCGCGCCGGGGGTGACCACGCCCGAGCCGGCGCGCTGGGTGCGCACGCTGTTCGGGGACTCGATGGTCAACCTCGACGGCGCGGACCACGCCCAGCTGCGCAAGATCGTGCAGCGGGCGTTCACCCCGCGGCTGCTGGCGGCCGCGGAGGCCGACGTCCACGCGGTGGCGGCGCGGATCGTGGACGACGTCCTGGCCGAGCGGCCCGGGGAGTTCGTCTCGGCGGTCTCCTCGCGGCTGCCGCTGGACGTCATCTGCAACATGATGGGGATCCCGCAGGAGTTCCGGGCGGAGATCGCCGACCGGGTCAACCACGCGTCGGAGAACATCGGCGTGGAGCGCGGCCTGGCCTCGCGGCTGCGGATGCCCGGGCGCGGGCTGCGCGCGCTGGCCCGGATGCAGCGGATGGTCGCGGGCATCGCCGAGGAGCGGCGCAAGAACCCCACCGACGACCTGATCTCGGCGCTGGTCCGCGCGAACGTGGACG
The DNA here is from genome assembly GCF_056435825.1 of Streptomyces sp. NPDC043876. Classification (NCBI taxonomy): domain Bacteria; kingdom Bacillati; phylum Actinomycetota; class Actinomycetes; order Kitasatosporales; family Streptomycetaceae; genus Streptomyces; species Streptomyces sp. NPDC043876. The sequence goes on from NZ_JBWKDV010000010.1 coordinate 207,826, forward strand.
GCCAGGCGCTGGGCGTGCGCCAACTCGGCGCGTTCTTCTCGCTGCTGATGGTGGCGGGCGTGGAGACCACGCGCAACGCGATCACCCACGGGCTGGCGCTGCTCACCGACCACCCGGACCAACGCGAGCTGCTGCTGGGCGACTTCGAGAAGTACGCCGACGGCGCGGTGGACGAGATGATCCGGCACTCGACGCCGATCATCCAGTTCCGCCGCACGGTGGTCGCCGAACACCGCCTGGGCGGTCACCTGTTCGTTCCCGGCGACAAGGTGGTGCTCTACTACGCGTCCGCCAACCGCGACGAGGCGGTCTTCACCGATCCGGACGCCTTCGACATCACCCGCTCGCCCAATCCGCACCTGGGCTTCGGGGGCGGCGGCCCGCACTTCTGCCTGGGCGCGCACCTGGCCCGGGTCGAGATGAAGGCCCTGTTCCGCGAGCTGCTGACCCGCCCGGTCGGGCTGCGCGCGGTCGGGCTGCCGGAGCTGGCCGGGTCGAACTTCGACAACCGGGTCCGGGCGCTGCGGTTCGCGTTCGACACCTGAGCGGGCGGGATCCGTACGCCCTCGCGCGCGGGCCGGCCACCGGGCGGGCTGGGAGCCCGGCGGCCGGCGGTCGAGGCGCCGCGCCCGGTGGCTACTTCTTGAGCCGCTGCACCCGCAGCACCGCGTGCACGCTGCTGGTCAGGACCGCCTCGTCACCCACGAACGCCTTCAGGGTGTCGGCGTCGACCGGCTCACCGGGAGCGGCCTCGGGCCAGGGGCGGGTGGCGAACAGGAAGTAGACCTGGTCGCTGTCGGCGGCCGCGGCCACCCACTCCGGCGGCGCGGTGCAGCGGGCGTTGAGACCGAGGTCCTCGCCCTCCACGGTGAGCGCGACCTGGTCGCCCTCGACGAGGATCTTCACCGGGAACTTGTGCGGGTGGGTGGTGCCGTCCAGCACCTCGTCGCCGATCCGCAGCCCCAGGTGCTCCAGCAGCCCGCGCGCCGACTCCGCGGCGGCCTCGTGGCCGTGCGGGCAGTCGCCCAGGGTGTAGGCGATGAGGTACGGGATGTTGTGCCCGTCCTCGGGATCGCCGATCCACGCGAGCACCGAAAGGGTGCCGAGGTGGGACCGGTCGAGTTCGGTGTGAGTCGAAGTCATGGGCCGCACTTTAGTGGTCTTTCGCCGCGCCCTTTCGCGGCCCGTCACCCGGGCGGGTCAGACCGCCCAGAATCCTTCTCCGGAATTCGCCTGCGTGTTCGCGTCCTGGTACTGGAGGCGCACGATCCGCGCGTTTTCCGGAATTTCGAACACCACCCATCCCTCGGCCCGGTCACCGACGGAAAGGGAATCGAAGACGAGCGGCTTTCCGGTGGTCAGTTCCCCCGTCCTGACCGACGGATAGCGCTGCCCCGCGCTGTCGTACGCCCACACGCGCCCGAGCGCCCCGTACGTCGCGCCCCCCACGTTGACGAAGGACATCCCGGCGCCCACCCAGCGCTTGCCCGCGGCCGGGGCGAACGCCGCGTCGACGCCGACCGCCGGATCGACGAACGCGTTGAGGACGGCCTGCAGGTGGCGGCCGACCTGACGGCCCCGTACCCGTACGGAGTCACCCACCCGGGCGTCCTTGACGGCCGGACCCCCCGCGGGCGCCCCCGGAGCGGGGGCGTCCTCCTCGCCGCCGCCCGGGGCGCCGTCGTCGACCGGGACGGCCGGGGCGGCGGCGGGCGCGAGCGCGGCTCCCTCCGGGGCGCTCTGGCAGGCGCTGGACCCGAACAGCAGGAACGGGAGGAGAAGGGCGAGGACGGGGGCGGAATGGCGCATGCGGGATCCCTCCGGGGATGTATTGCGGCCAGTCTCACGCCCCATGACGGGCAATTGCACACACCGACACGATTCGGTGGAAGCGGATGGCACCGGGTGACCTGCACAATGCGTTCCGGCGGAATCCACCGCCCGCATCCACCTGGAGGAACGATGGGCCTGCCCGTTTCCCGCATCGCCGTCGCGGCGCTCTCCGCGCTGGCCGCCACCGCCGCCTGCGCCGTGCCCGCGAGTGCCGATTCCCGCGCCAATGCGATTGTCGTGAAAGACCGGGCGCAGTTGTCCGAAGACGGCCGGGTCACCCTTTCCGGGGTCTACCGCTGCGAGCCCGGGTCACCCGAGGGAGTGCAGATCCAGACCCGGGTCCGCCAGGACGGCAACCGGCTCGGCATGACCGCGGGCGACGCCACCTGCGACGGCGCGGCCCACGAGTGGTCCGTCACCGGCACGATGGGGATCGCGGGCCAGGGCTTCCACGCCGGGGCGGCCGAGGCCACCGCCGAGCTGACCGTCGCCCGCGTCCACGGCGCGCACCTGCTGCCGACCGCGGTCTCGCGGACCACCCTCGCCGAGCACACGCAGCCCCTCACGATCCAGGCCCGCTGACGGGGCGACCGGTCACGGCCGGCCCACGGCCCGGACGGCCCGGTAGCCGCCGCTACCGGCAGTCGGGCGCCGCGCCGGTCATCGACATGAAGGCCGCGGACCGGCACTCCGGCGCCGCGTGCGCGCGGCCCGCCGTCCAGTCCGCGACCGCCGGCGCACCGGCCGCGATCACGGCGAGCACCAGCACCGCCAGCAGTACGAGCCCCCACCGCCGCATCCGTTCCATGCCCGGATCATCACCCGGACCGGCCCCGCCCACAACTCGGCGTGACGCCCCGGTCACCGCGGGTCGACGGCGGCGTCGAACTCGCACCACACCGCCTTGCCGTCCCCCCGGGACTCCACGCCCCAGTGCGTGGCCAGCGCGTCCACGAGCAGCAGCCCGCGCCCCGTCGTCGCCGCCTCCCCCGGGGTCCGCCGCCGCGGCCACACGCTGGAGCGGTCCTTGACCCACAGCCGGATCCGGCGGACCGGTTCCGGCAGCACCTCCATCGTCAGCACCGCGCCGCCGTCGGTGTGCAGCAGCGCGTTGACCAGCAGCTCCCCCGCGGCCAGCTCCACGTCGTCGGCCAGCTCCGGCACCCCCCAGTCGCGCAGCGCCTGACGCAGCGCGTAGCGGGCCTCCGAGAGCCCTTCGGGATCCGCCTGGTGGACGTACTGGTGGATCCGCGGCGCGCGGCGCGTCCCCGGGTCGGGGGCCCGGCGCAGCACCAGCAGGGCCACGTCGTCCCCCGATCCCCAGCGCTCCCACAGCCGGTCCAGCAGGTGGTCGGCGAGCGCGCCCGACTCCTGGGGGCCGGTGCGCACCGCGTGCGCCAGTGCCTCCATGCCGGCGGTGATCGCCGTGCCGGGCTCCTCCACCAGGCCGTCCGTGCACAGCACCAGCGTCTCGCCGGGGACCAGGTCGAGCCGGGTCTCGGGGAAGTCCTCCTGCTCGAAGACCGAGGCCAGGCCCAGCGGGAGGCCGCCGCGCAGGTTCGGCCAGCCGGTCCGGCCGTCGGTGTGCCGGATCAGCGGGCCCAGGTGCCCGGCGCGCACCGCCCGGACACCGCCCGTCTCCAGGTCGACCTGGGCGTACGTGCAGGTGGCGAAGCGTTCGGTGTCCAGCTCGGCCAGGAAGCGCGAGGCCCGCGCGAGGACGGTGGAGGGCGGGTGGCCCTCCCCCGCGTACGCCCGCAGGGCGATCCGCAGCTGGCCCATGATCGCCGCCGCGTGCGTGTCGTGGCCCTGGACGTCGCCGACGACGATCCCGACCCGGTCCCGCGGCAGCGCGATCACGTCGTACCAGTCCCCGCCGACCTCGCGGCCGCTCCACGCGGAGTGGTAGCGCACGGCGATCTCGCCGCCCGTGATCTCCGGGATCCGCCGGGGCAGCATGGCGGCCTGGAGGCCGGTGGCGAACTCGCGCTCCTGGTCGAAGAGCAGTGCCCGCTGGAGCGACTGGGCGACGATGCCCGCCAGGCCCAGGCACAGGTTCTGCTCCTCGGGGCTGAACTCGCTGCGCCGCCGGTAGAAGAGCACGAGCCCGCCGATCGCCTTGGCCTGCGCGATCAGCGGCAGGTAGGCCGCGGCGGTGAACCGGATCCGGCCGAGGTAGGGCGCGAAGAGCGGGAACTCGGCCGCCAGCTCGCCGAGGTCGGTGACGAAGCGCGCCTTGCGCGTCAGGACCGTCTGGGACAGCGGCAGCGATCCGTCCAACCGGGTGAACTTGCGCTCGCTGAGGATCTCCAGCGTCTCCCCGCTCAGCGCGATGATCTTCATGGCGCCGTTCTCCACCAGCCCCAGCGCCAGCCCCTCCGCGCCGAGCCGCTCCAGCGCGCCCGCGCCGGTCAGGGTGGCCGTGACGTCGTCCACCGTCACCGCCCGCGACAGCGCCTCCGTGGTGCGCTGGACGATCGTGGTCTGCTTGGCGCGCGCCGCCTCCAGCCTGCGCAGCAGCGTGGCGTGGGCCAGCTCGGCGGTCGCGTCCCGGACGATCCCCACGATCCGCCGGGGGCGCCCGTCCGGATGCCGCAGCACCCGGCCCTGGGTGTGGGTCCACTGGTCGCGGCCGTCGCGCCGCTGCACCGTGAAGTAGGAGCCGTACGTCTCCTCGCCGCTCTCCAGGGCTGCCTGGACCGCGTCCGCCAGGCGGGCGCCGTCATCGGCCGGGATCCGCACCCCCAGGCCCTCGGGGGTGTCGTCGAACTCGGCCGGTTCCAGGTCGAAGACCCCCATGCCGGCCGGGTCCAGGAGGAGGGAGCCGGTGTCCAGGTCCCACTCGAAGCTGCCCATTCCGTTCAGGGCCAGCCGGTCCGAGGCGCTGATCACGTCCGGTTCCGGGGCGTCGTGCTCCGCCGCTGCCACGCGTCACACCCCCTATCGGCCGGGCCAGCACGGCTGGGAGATCAGCCTCTCCCACTCCTCGTCAGGATGCCCCGGAAGGGTGCGTCCGGCCTCCTGCCAGCGCTTGACGAGGGAAAGGTAGATCGTCGGCTGATCGGTGTGCGCGGACTGCGGCGTCCTCGCCGTACGGGCGTGACCCGGCCCGGCGGACTGCTCCGCCCGGCTCGCCGGGATGCGTACCCAGCCCCGGCCCTGTGCGCTCTCCGGGCTCATCGCGGACCCCTCTCACAGCGGATAGGTCTTCTGACGCCCGGCGCCCGGACCCCGCAGGGCGGCGCCGGCACCGGCGGAGCCCGGCAGCGGGCCCTGGGCGCGCAGGCGCTTGCGGACTCCTCCCACCAGTCTCCCCGCCGTGAAGCCCGCACCGTGCACGAATCGCATGGAAGGGCCGAATGAGGGAGCCGTGAGCAGTCCCGCGAAGAACAGTCCCGGGTAGGAGGACTCGAAGCACGCGCTCAGCCCGGGCGCACCCGCCCCGTCGGCCGGATCCCCGTCCGGCGCCGCCGCGGGGGCGAGCGTCGCGACCGCCGAGCGCAGCCCGGCGTCCAGCAGCCCCAGCCGCCCCAGCCCCGGCCGGAACCCGGTCGCCGCGATCACGTGGGCGACGTCCAGCACCACCGACTCGCCGGCGGCGGTGGTCAGCCCCAGCCGGGTCCGGGAACCGGCCGGCACCGCCCGGTGCAGGGCGTGGCCCAGCAGCGCGGGGACCCGGCCCTCGAAGCGGTCCCGCAGCCACCAGGCCCCCGCCGGGCCCAGTTCGGTGGCCGCGATCCGCGCCCGGGTCCGGGCGGGCAGCCGGCGCACCGCCCAGGGCAGCTCCGACCAGGCCCAGCTGCGCCAGCCGGTGCCGAGGCCGCTGTGCGGGTCGCGCAGCGCGCGCGACAGGGGGCGCTCCAGCGGCTGGGGCAGGGTGTTCCAGTTCAGCCGCGGACGCCGGGCGACCAGGCAGGGGCGGGCCCCCGCCTCGGCCAGCAGGGCGGCCGTCTCCAGCGCGGCCTGGCCCGCGCCGAGCACCGCGACCTCCTGGCCCGCGAACCGGGTCAGGTCGCGGTGGTCGCTGCTGTGCGAGTAGTGCGTCGGGGGCAGCTCGCGCAGCGCGGCGGGATGGTTCACGAAGGGCATCACGCCGACGGCGAGGGCGACCGTCCGGGCCAGCAGCGGCTCGCCCTGCGCCGTGCTGATCCGGAAGCCGCTCCCGTGCGGGGCGATCTCGGTGACCGTCGCCTCCTCCACGGGAGGTGCGGCCTGCCGGGCGAACCAGAGCCCGTACGCGCTGAACGTCCCGATCGGCAGCGGAGTTCCGTGGTCCGCCGCCGTGCCGAGGGTGGCGCAGTAGTCGGCCAGGGTGTACCGCCCGCCCGGCGCGGACAGGTTCGAGGACCACGGCTCCGACTTCAGGTACATGCCCTCGGGCATGTGGTCCCGCCAGGAGGCCATCGGGCGCCCGAGCACCCGTACGTCGAGCCCGGCGGCCGCCGCGTGCGCGGCGACCGACAGCCCGTACGGGCCCGCGCCGACCACCACGAGATCCTCCATGCGCTTCACGGCTGTCGCTCCACTCTCGTACCGGCGTACCGGTCATGCGGTCTTACGGGTCTCCTGCGTGTCGCGGCGTACGGCCGCCCCCGGGGTCCGGGGCCCTGCTGGTGCGCCGGATCCCGGCGGCCCGGTCCTGCGGCCACCGGTCCGCTCACCGGGTCACCCGGTCACCGCGTCACCGCGTCACCAGCCCGTCCGGTTCCGCCGGTTCCGCCGGTTCCGTGGGCCCGGCCGGGTCCGGGGCGCCGGGCGGGGACGGCAGGGCGGGTCCGCCTCGCTGGCGGGGCGTGCGGGCCGCGGCGCGCGCCGTGCGCCGACCGCGCGCGGGGACACCGCTCAGCGCGCGCCACGCCCCGCGCGCCCCCTTGCCTGCGCCGCGCCCCAGGAACGCGGCGACCATCGCGAGGAACGGCAGCACGTCGTCGGCGGCGAACCAGGCCAGCTCGACCTGCCCCCGCCCGCCCGACGGCACCGAGCGCGAGGGCCCCGGCCGCGCCGGACCGCCGGACCGCACCCGCTGCCCGGCGACCCGGGGCGCGCCACCGGCTCCGCCTCCCGCGGTCGTTTCCCCGGGCGGGACCGCCCCGGCCGGACCGGCCGCGTTCTGCGCACCGGCCGAAGTCCCCGGGGCGTCCGACCCGGCCGAACCGGCCGCCCCGGTCACCGCACCCCCGTCCCCCCGCACCAGCGGACCCCGCAGGGCCGCCAGCAGCGCGTAGTTCTCCGCGAGGAACACCCGCCCCGGACCACCCACCGGCTCCGGCACCCGTTGCCCCGTCAGGTCCAGGTAGAGCGCCTGTACGACGTCGAGCCCGGCCTCGTCGGTGAACAGCCGGAACTGCGCGCCGGGCCGGGGGTTGAAGTCCACCAGCCGGAAGCAGCCCCGCTCGTCGCGCCGGAAGTCCAGGTCCAGGATCCCGTGGTAGCCGAGCCGTTCCGCGAGCCGCAGCCCCGCCTCCTCGACCGCCGGGTCGGGCAGCCAACGCCCCATCGCCGTCAGCCCCGTACGCACCGGCCACGACAGTTCCTTGCGCCCGGAACCGGCGAGCAGCGGGTGCCCGCCCCGGGCGAAGCAGCCGTGGAAGAACCAGTCCGTGTCCGCTCCGGCGGGCAGGAACCGCTGGAGCAGCAGCGGACTTCCGGCCTCCGCGGTCCGCTCGTACAGCCGTCGCGCCTCGGCGGCGGTGTGCACGAGCGTGGTGCTGCGCAGCCCGGCGCCCGGGGGCAGCAGCCAGGGGCGGCTCCACTTGGCGACCACCGGCAGGCCGAGCCGCCAGGCGGCCTCCGCCGCCTCGGCCGCGCCGGCCGGGACCACCGTCTCCGGGTGCGGGATCTCCCAGCGCGCGCAGAGCCGCGCCAGCTCGGCCTTGTCGGCCACCCGGGCGGGCAGGCCGTCCGGCTGATGGGGGATCCGGAACCGGTCCCGGAGCGCCGGCGCGAGGCGCGAGACCGCGATGGCGCTCAGGTCGTCCATGGCGACGAGCACGGCGGGACGGCCGATCCGCTCCGCGACCCGGGTCAGGCACTCCAGCAGCGCCTCGGGGCGCTCCGGGTCCACCCCGCCGGAGGGGCCGGGGTGCACGGCGCGCAGATAGCGCGACCGGCCCATGGGACCTCCCCCGGTCTCGACGACGGCATGGACCTCCACGCCCTTGCGCCCAAGGGATCTGACGGCGCCGAGGGTTCCGTGGTGGAACGGATTCCGGTCGAGTCTGAGCAGAACGGCGGGCACATGGCGGGCGAACGCGTGCATGGAAACGGTGTCTTTCACCTAGTCGGACCAAGCGGAGAGGGTGCGCACCTGCGAATGGCCTACGCTGCGGCCACCGGACAGGCCATTCGTCAGATGTGATGCCTAACGTCTTTGGTAGGAACACCGATTCGGGCAAGCTCGGGAGACGCCATGTCCAGACCACACCGCAGATTGGTGAGCACCTGCATCGGTACGGTCACGGCCGGGCTGCTCGCCACCGGCGCCGCGCTCGCGGCGCCCGAGGACGAGAAGGCCGGCGGATCCGGCATCGCGATGGGCGCCTACCTCGACTACGGCCCGTCGGGCGTGGCGCGGATCCCGCTGCTGTCCCGCTGGCTCGGCGGCCGGGAGATCCGGGTCGGGCACACCTACCTGCCCGGCGACCGGTGGTCGAACATCGAGGGCACCGACTTCCTGGCGGACTGGGCCGACTGGCGCCGGGCGGACAAGGACCGGATGTTCGTCCTCAACGTGCCCATGCAGGAGCGCAACGAGGGCCGGATCCCGGACTACCAGGTGGCCCGGCTGATCCGCGCCGGCGCGAACGGTGACCACGACGAGCACTTCAGGAAACTGGCCGAGCGGCTGGTCTCCCTCGGGGTGCCGGACACCGTCGTCGTGCTCGGCTGGGAGATGAACGGCACCACCTACACCCACCGCTGCGGGCCCGACCCGGAGGGCTGGAAGACGTACTGGAAGCGCGTCGTGGCCGCGATGCGCTCGGTGCCCGGCCAGAAGTTCAGGTTCGACTTCGCGCCGAACCGGGGTGCGGACGCGATCGGCTGGACCTCCTGCTACCCCGGTGACGACGTCGTCGACATCATCGGGATGGACTCGTACGACCAGGCTCCCGGCCGCACCTTCGACGAGCAGGTGAGCCAGCCGTACGGGCTCCAGCAGCACGTCGACTTCGCGAAAGCACACGGCAAGGAGATCTCGTACCCGGAGTGGGGCCTGTTCCGTCAGGGGGACAACCCGGAGTACGTGCGGCGGATGCTGCGGTGGATCGAGCAGCACAAGCCCACCTACCACACCATCACCGACTACTGCCCGCACGGCGTGTGGCAGTGCAAGCAGAACCCGCGCTCCTCCCGCGTGTTCCGGGACGCGCTGTCCGCCAAACCGGACCCGCTGCCGACGCCCGTGGTCCCGACGCCCGTGGTCCCGACGCCGGTCGTCCCGACGCCCGTGGTGCCGACCCCGGTGGTCCCGACACCCTCCGTCCCGACCCCGCAGATCCCGACCCCGCAGGTCCCCACGCCCCAGGTCCCGAGCCCCGCGGTCCCGACCCCGCAGGTCCCGAGCCCCGTCGCGCCGTCGCCCGTGGCCCCGAGCCCCGTCGCGGAGCCGTCGCCGCTGGTCCCGTCGCCGGTCGTGCCCAGCCCCGTGGCCCCGAGTCCCGTGGCCCCGAGTCCCGTGGCTCCGAGTCCCGTGGCTCCGAGCCCCGTGGTCCCCAGCCCCGAGGCACCGGTCGAATCCCCCTTGCCGGAGCCCGCGTCCCCCGGTCCCGTCCCGCCGAGTCCCGTCCCGCCGTCCCCGGCCGTCCCGCTCCCCGAGGCGTCCCCGACCCGGCCGGTGCCCGCACCGGTGCCCACGCCGGTCAAGCCGCCGGCTCCGAAGCCGCCGGCCGTGCCGCAGCGCGAGTGGTGCCTGCCGGTCAACTTCGGCGAGTGGCTGTCCAAGCTCGTCGGCAAGCAGGCGGTCTGCTTCAAGATCGACCTGGGTGACGACGCCACCTGGTGGCCGTTCTAGCGGCGGCCACAGCAGCGGGCCCGGCGGCGGGACCGGCGTCACCGGACGCGCAGGTCGTTCAGCCGGGCCCGCCAGTCCCGGGCGGCGGGCAGGGTCTCGCGCAGGACCTCCACCGCCCGCTCGCGCCCCGCGACCTGCGACTCGTGCAGGCGCAGCAGGGGCGTGAGCGGGCCGGTGGCCAGCAGGAACCGCTGGTTGACCACGACTTCCGGCCGCCAGTGGTTCTTGTACGGTTCGGACCCGCGCAGGAAGCTGACCACCGGGCGGCCCTCCGCGAGCGCCCGCCCCGTCTCGTGCCGCAGCAGCAGGGTCGCCACGTCCACCTTCCGGTCCCGCAGCCCGGGGTCGGCCCCGTACAGGTAGCCGCCGCTCAGCCCCGCCGACAGCAGCGTGACGTTCGCGGCCACCACCTTGCCCTCCAGCCGGAACTCCGTCAGCCGTCCCTCCCCGCACCGCACCATCCGCCGGGTCGCCCGGGTCAGGTGCTCGGCGAAGCGCGGCTTGAGGTGCTCGGGGGTGACCCCGCGGCCGCGCCACTGCTTCTCGTGCAGGCGCAGCAGGGTCCGCACCGCGCGCGGCACTTCCTGCTCGGTGACCTCGCGTTCCTCGATGCCCGCCGCGTCGGTCTTGCGGAGCTTGGCGCGCACCCGCTGGGCGCCCGCCTTCGGCATCCGCTTGACCAGCTCGTCGAAGGGCAGCACGGGCAGTTCCATGCAGGTGGAGTCGGCCAGCCGGGCCCGCGCGCCGGGCCACTGCTCGTACAGCCGCTCGGCGGCGGCCCCCGGGCGCACCTCGCGCAGGTCGACCACCGCGCCGCGGGCCGCCCGGTGCAGGCCGTGCAAGAGCGCGGGGACGACCTGGTCGGCGTACCGCGCGTCGAGCAGCACGTCGAAGTAGTCGGTGATGCCCCCGCCGAGCGGGACGAGCAGCGGCAGCGGCCGGTGGACGAGCATCAGCGCGGCCGCGCCGACCAGCTCGTCCCCGCGCCGTACCAGGACGACGCGCAGCCGGCCGTCCCGGCCGTACGACAGCCACCAGGAGTGCAGCCAGGCGTGGGTCTGGAAGGGGGTGGCGGTGGGGCAGCCGCGCACGAGCCGGTTCCACGGCTCCTCCAGCGCGGCGAACTGCCGGGGGTCCCGGCACAGCGTCACCGTCAGGGCCCCGGTGGAGCCCGCGCTCATCGCACCGGCTCCTTCTCCTTCGCGGAGGCGGCGGCGTCGGCGGCCTCGCCCTGGGCGGGCAGCGAGGTCACGTAGCCCGGCTCCGGGTGCGCGGCGCCGGCCGCGGCGGCCCCGTCCTGACGGCGCCCGCGACCGGGCCGGGCCAGCATCCACAGGCCGCCGATCAGCCCGCCCGCGCACAGGCCGACGGCGCCGCTGAGCGGGGCGGACGGCGAGGCGGGGTCGGTGGGGGCGACGGCCTGGTTGAACAGCAGCAGCTGCACGCCGGTGTTCTTGGCGGCCTGGTTGCTGGTCAGGGACAGCGCGTCGGCGACCGCGTTGGCGATGTCGGCGGCGCCGCTCGCGGACCGGGAGGTGCCGGTGATGGCGATCATCGGGGACTCGGGCGAGGTCTCCGCGCGGACCTGCGCGCGCAGCTGCTCGACGCCGAGTCCCGCGCGGGGCTGCGCGTAGGCGAGGGTGGAGTTGCTGGTCGCGATGCGGGCGTACGCCTGGGCGAAGCCGAGGGCGGTGGCCGGTTCGGTCGTGTCGTCCGGGACGGCGACGACGTAGCTGGTCGCGGCGTACTCGGGGGCCTTCAGCACCCCGTACGCACCGCCCGCGGCCAGGCCCAGCAGGGCGCAGGCGGGCAGCGGCCACCACACGGGCAGCGGCCGCAGCCGCCCCCGCACGCGGTGCCCCCGGCGCCCGCGGGGCGCCGGGTCCTTGTCCGGCGTGCGGTCGGACGTCGTGTGGTCGGGGGTCTCGGCCATGTGCGTGCTCACTTCCTCGTGGAGGGGAGGTCGGTTTCCGGTCCCCGCGGTCTGCGGGGCCGGTGGTGGGTGTCAGACGGGGTCGGCGGCCCGCGCGGGCGCGGCCGTCGCGGTCCCGGCGGCGCCGGGGAGCGGGCGCCGGGCGGGGCCGAGGGCCTGGGCGTAGACGTGCAGGAGCTGTTCAGCGCTGCGCGCGATGTCGTAGCGGCGGACCACCGGCGGCGGTGGCAGCCGGCGCGCGCCGGCCTCCATGTGGCCGCGCAGGGCGGCGGTCAGTTCCTCCTGGCCGGGCCCGATCCGGCGGGCTCCGGGGGCCTGGTTCGCGGGCAGGTCGTCGATCGCCGGGCAGGTGACGTGCAGCACCGGCAGTCCGGCGGCCAGCGCCTCGACCACCGCCAGCCCGAACGCCTCCTCCCGCGAGGGGGAGACGAAGACGTCCATGGCGGCGAGCAGCGCCGGGATCCCGGGGGTGCGGCCGTCGGCGCTGTCGCCGAGCGGGTCGCGTTCGCCCAGCAGGTGGATCCGGTGCTGCGCGCCCAGTTCGGCGGCGAGCCGCCGCAGGGCGGGCCGCTCGGGCCCGTCCCCGGCCAGCAGGAGGTGGGCGCCGGGCAGCGCGGCGACCGCGCGCACCAGGACGTCGAACCGCTTGCCGGGGACGAGGCGCCCGACCCCGCCGACCACGAACGCGCGTTCCGGCAGGCCGGTGCGGCCGCGGGTGGCCCGGCGCACCGACGCGTCGAAGCGGAAGCGGACCGCCTCGATCCCGTTGGGTACGACGTGCACGCGGGCCGCTGGGATCCCCCAGCCCTCCAGCCGCGCCGCGACCGTGTCCGACACCGCGACCGTCGCCGCGCCGAGCCGCTCGCTCGCCAGGTACAGCGCCCGTACCCCGCCCGACAGCGGACGGCCCTCCATCTCGGCCGCGCCGAGGGAGTGTTCGGTGGCCACGGTCGCGCCGACGCCCGCGATGCGGGCCGCGAGCCGCCCGTACACGCACGCCCGGTAGAGGTGGGTGTGCACGAGGTCGTACTCGCCGCGCCGGATGAACTTCACCAGCCGCGGCAGCGCCCCCAGGTCCCGGTTGCCGCGCATGCCCAGGTGGACCACGCGGACCCCGTCCGCCCGCAGCCCCTCGGCGACCGGCCCGGGATTGGTCAGGGTCAGCACGTCGCAGCGCATCGGCAGGTGGCGCAGCAGCAGCCGCAGCTGCTGTTCGGCGCCGCCGACCCCGAGTCCGGTGATGATGTGCAGTGCCTTGAGCGTCTTCACGGGCGCACCGCCCGCCGCAGTCCGGCGATCCGGTGGCGCAGCCGCTTGATCCGCAGCCGGGCCGCGCCGTCCGCCTGGCTGACGTGGGTGCGGGGCAGCGCGTAGGGGCCCGTGAGCGCGCCGGGGGCGATGGCGCACGCGTACCGGTACCCGGCGGCCCGGGTCGCCTCGACGACCCGCCGGTCGATGGATCCGTACGGGTAGCAGAACCCTTCGGGCAGGGTCCCGGTCAGCTCCCGCAGCAGTTCGCGACTGCCGCGCAGTTCCTGTTGGAGGACGTCGTCGGGTACGTCGGTCAGGTGCTGGTGGAGCAGCCCGTGCGAGCCGATCTCCTGACCGGCCCCGGCCACCGCGCGGATCCCCTCGGCGCTCAGCAGCGGCTTGCGCGGGCCCAGCGGGTCCCACACGTTGTCCACGCCGAGGCGCCCGGGCAGCACGAAGAGGGTCGCCGTGCAGCCGTGCCGCCGCAGCAGTGGCAGCGCGTGGGTGAGGAAGTCGGTGTAGCCGTCGTCGAAGGTCAGGCCGACCAGTCCGGCGGCGCGGCCGCGCGCGCGGGCCCGCAGCAGTTCGCCGACCGAGACCCCGCGCAGCCCGCGCGAGCGCAGCCACCGCAGCTGGGCGTCCAGGGTGTCGGGGGTGACGGTGATGCCGTACGGGTCCTCGGCGGGATCGGTGAAGGCGGTCACCGAGTGGTACATGAGGACCCACGGGGAGCCGGGGCCGGCCTTGCGGGCGGGAGCCGCCGCGGCGGCGGGCGCCGTGTCGGTGTCAGCGGACATGACGGAACCTCTGGTTGATCAGAGCGGGCAGGGCGGTGATCTCCACCGCCCGTATGGCCATGCCGGAGGCTCCGAACATGGCCGGGACCAGCAGCGCGCCGAGCGCTGCGCTGAGCAGGGGGTCGGGGATCATCGGCCCGGCGATCCAGCCGGTCCCGCAGGCCGCGGCGGCGGCGACGCAGAGCCGTCCGATGCTGGTGGCGACCCGGCGGAGCTGGATCGGGACGATCCGCGAGCCGAGTCCGGTGAGCAGCAGGGCCGCGGTGGCGGTGATGCCGGCGGCGTTGGCGGCGGCGATCCCGTAGATCCCCCACGGGCCGACCGCGAAGGCCCCCGCCACGATGTTGACGAGCAGTCCGGCGCCCATCGCGAGCGCCGGGAACCAGGTGGGCCGGGCGGTCGAGAAGAAGGGCCGGCTCAGCGCCCCGACGAGGCAGTGGCCGAGCAGTCCGATGCCGTAGACGCGCATCACGGAGGCGGTGGCGAGGGTGTCCCGGTGGGTGAACGCGCCGCGTTCGAAGAGGACCTGGATGATCTGGGGCGCGTACCCGATGACGAGCGCGGTGCCCATGAGGACGGCGAGCGAGGCGAGCGCGAGGTCCTGTTCGACGCGGCGGCGGGCCTTTTCGCGTTCGCCGTCCGCCATGGCCTGCGCGACCACCGGGAAGGTGACCGTGCAGATCATCAGGGAGAGCACCATCGGCATCTGCGCGACCTTCTGCGCGTAGTTCAGGTGCGAGATCGCGCCGGGCGGCAGGGAGGCGGCGAGGAACCGCTCGACCAGCACCTGGGACTGGCGGAAGACCGCGAAGAAGATGACCGGGGCGATCACGCCGAAGGCGATGAGGGTGGGCCGGTCGCGGCGCTGCCGGCGGCGGCTCGCGCCCCGGGCGCGGGGCGGGCCGAAGCCGACGTGGCGGATGAAGGCGGGCAGTTGGACGAGGACCATGAGCAGCCCGCCGACGGCGACGCCGAAGGCCGCCGCCCGCACCCCCCACAGGGCGTGCAGGGCCAGCATCCCGCCGATGATCCCGATGTTGTACGCGACGTAGATCGCGGCCGGGGGCACGAAGGAGCGGTGGGCGCGCAGGGCGGCGCTGAAGTAGCCCGCGATGCCGAAGCCGAGCACGGTGAGCGCGGTCAGCCGGGTGCACTGGACCGCGAGTCCGGGATCCGGCAGTCCCGGGGCGAGCACGGCGACGACGAGCGGCGCGGCGACGACGAGGACGCAGGCCACTGCGGCCAGCAGCACGGCGAGCCGCGGCAGGGTCGCCCCGACCAGCAGCCGTACGGGGTCCTGGGCGCGCGCCTCCTTGCGGGTCAGCCCGTCGCGCCCGGCCGCGCGCCGGGCCAGCGCGTGGCTGAAGGCGGGCACCATGAGCAGCGCCATGGCGTCCTCGATCAGCAGGGTCGAGGCCATTTCGGGCACGGTCCAGGCGATCAGGAAGGCGTCGCTGTCGTGCCCGGCGCCGAAGAGGTGCGCGATGGTCTGGTCCCGGAACAGCCCGAAGACGGCTCCGGCGGCGGTGAGCCCGGCGGTGACGGCGGCGGCCTTGGCGAGGAAGCGCCCGAGCGGCGCGCCGCCACCGGCCCCGGAGTCCGGGGCCGGTGGCGGA
>NZ_JBWKDV010000010.1:223276-346491 GCF_056435825.1 Streptomyces sp. NPDC043876
CTTCCCCCCCCCCCCCGCCCCCCCCCCCCCCCCTCCCCCCACCCCCCCCCCCCCCCCCCCCCCCCCCCCCCCCTTCCCCCCCCCCCCCCCCCCCCCCCCCCGGGCCCGCCCGGTCGTGCGCCGGGGGCGCGTCCGGTGGCCGGGCCGTGGGCCCGGCGCCGCCCGGCCGCCGGGGCCGCCGGGTCCCGGCCCGGCGCGCGCCGCCCGGCGGGGCCGCCGCCGAACTCGGGCGGCCGGACCCCGACGACCGGTTCGCGGGCGCGGTCACCGTGGACGGCGCCGGGGTCGGTGACCGCGGTCCGGGCCGCCGGCCAGGGGGCGTGGCCGGACGGCAGCGGGCGCAGGCCCGTGTTCGGGCCCGTGCCGAGGATGTGCCCGCGCGGCGGTACCGGGACCGGTGCGGACGCGGGGGCCGCCGGGACGGATCCGGCTCCCCCGGCCGGGGCGGGCCCGGCCGGGGGAACGCGGGCGGGGCCCGCCCCGGCCACAGGGGCGGGGGCGGGCCTCCGGGCGCCCGTCAGGGGCGGCGTATCGCTCACGCGGCGGCCGCGCGGTCCAAGGCCCCGTCACCGGCCGGGGACGGCAGCGCCCACCACGCGGCCAGGCCGATGATCACCCCGGTGAGGACGGTGGAGGGGCCGCCGATGTCGGCGTACAGGAAGTCGGTCAGCTGCCAGACGAAGAGCCCGGCCGCGATCAGCCCGCAGTCCCGGATCCGGCGGGCGGCCGGATCGGGGGCCAGCACCCGCCGTACCCCGGCTACCAGCAGCGCCGCCCAGCCGCCCACGAGCGCGGTCAGCCCGATCAGCCCCTGCTCGCTCAGGACGAGGAGGTACATGTTGTGCGGGGAGAGCAGCGGCTGGCGGATGAAGGCCTGGCCCGCGCCCGCCGTGTCGCTCCCCGAGGACAGCCCCAGCGAGGAGTGGCTGTCGCGGTTGGCCGGGAAGCCCTTGAGGCCGACCCCGGCGGCCGGCCGTTCCCGCCACATCGATTCGGCCGCGGCCCACATCGTGTACCGGTCGGTCACCGACTGGTCGGGCGCGCTGGAGACCTGGGTGATGGAGCCCAGCCGCTCGGCGATCATCTCCGAGCCGAGGCCGAAGCCGCCCACCAGGACCACCCCGGCCGCGCCGAGCGCCACCAGCACCTTCAGCGCGCGCCGCACCCCGGCCATCAGCATCACGACGAGCCCGGCGCCGACGGTGGCGATCCACGCGCCCCGGCTGAAGGACAGCCCGAGCGGCACGAGCAGGGCGAGAGCCGAGACGGCGGCCGCGCGCCGGACCCGGTGCGCCAGCGTCGGGGTCAGCGCGGCGGCGGTGGCGATGATCAGCCCGTACGCCACCACGGTGGCCATGCCCATGACGTCGCCGGGGCCGAAGGTGCCGACCGCCCGGATGTCGGAGCCCTGGTAGGAGGCCCCGGTGCCGGTGGCGAACTGCACGACGCCCACCGCGCCCTGCACCAGCGCCAGCGCCACGAAGCACGCCCCCGCCAGCCGGAACTCCCGTGCGTCCCGCAGCAGCAGCACCACCGCGGCCGGGACCAGCACGAACACCTGGAGGTAGCGCACGAACCCGGGCAGCGCGGCGTACGGATCGGCGGCGGTGACGGTGGCGACGGCCAGCCCGGCGGCGGGCAGCCCCAGCAGGAACGCGCCCAGCGGGCTCAGCCGCCGCGTCCGCCCCCGCAGCGCCTGCACCGCGCAGCAGAACACCAGCAGCAGGGAGGCCGCGTCGGCCGGGGTGACCTTGCCGGAGGCGGTCGCGTCCCCGGCGGGCAGCGGGGCGCACAGCAGCAGGACGGTCGCGGCGAGCGGCAGCAGCGGCCAGTGCCGGCGCAGCGCGCCCGGGAGGTCGAAGCGGACCGGGGACGGGGCGAGGGCGGTGCTCATGCTCAGCTGCCTCCCAGCCGGAAGCGGAAGAAGGAGGCCGCGGTGCGGGCCAGGATCCACAGGTCCTGCCAGAGCGACCAGGTGTCGATGTAGTGGTTGTCGAAGCGGGCCCGGTCCTCGATGGAGGTGTCACCGCGCAGGCCGTTGATCTGGGCCAGGCCGGTGATGCCGACGGGCATCCGGTGGCGGGCCTCGTAGCCGAGGTGGATGCTGGCGAACTTCGCGACGAAGAAGGGCCGTTCGGGCCGGGGGCCGACCAGGCTCATGTCACCGCGCACCACGTTCCACAGCTGGGGCAGCTCGTCCAGCGAGGACTTGCGCAGGAAGGAGCCGACGGGGCCCATCCGGTTGTCGTTCGCGACGGTCCAGCGGGTCGCCGACTCGTGCTCGTCGGCCGGGCGCAGCGTGCGGAACTTGAGCAGGGTGAAGGGGCGCCCGTACAGGCCCACGCGCTCCTGCCGGAAGATCACCCCGGGGCCGTCGCTGAGCCGGACGGCGAGCGCGCAGGCGCCCATGACGGGGGCGGCGGCGCAGAGCGCGAGGGCGGCGAGGGCGGAGTCGATGAGCCGCTTCCCGTAGCGCTCCAGCGGGCGGGCCGGGCGCGGCAGCAGCGGCTGTACGGAGTAGCCCCACAGGTGGTCGGCGGGCTGCGCCACCCGCATGCCGGTGACCTTGGCGGTGCCGGCCGGGTCGGCGAGCCACAGGCGGCAGCCGTGGTCGTGGAAGAGCCGCACCAGCGAGGCGGTGCGCTCGTCGGCCTCCGGCGGGCGGGTGAAGACCGCGTGGCGCACGGAGTTCTGGATGACGGCGCGCCGGATGTCCTCGTGGGTGACGAGGACGGGCAGCCCGGTCCCGGTGACGTCGTCGGCGCCGCCCCCGGTGTCGGCCAGGCCGACCGGGCGCAGCCCGTACTCGGGCCGTCCGTGCAGGGCGCCGGCCACCGCGCCCGCCCCGGCGCCGGGTCCGACGACCAGGGCGGAGCGGGGGGAGCGCAGGGCCGTGCGCCTGCGGATCTGGTTGACCACTCCGCGCCCGGCGCAGGCCAGCAGGAACTGCAGGCCGACGCAGGTGAGCAGGGTGCTCCAACCGAGGGCCCGGTGCGGCTCGGCCGCGGCCACGACGGCGGCGACCGCGCACCACAGCACCGTCGCCCGGCCCGCCAGCGCGGGCAGTTCGAGGAGTGCGGAGGGTGCGAGGCGGGGCCGGTAGAGCCCGGCCTGGGCGTGCAGCGCGGCCGCGAGCAGCGCGATCGGGGCGGCCGCCTGCCCGGGCAGGTCCAGTCCGGGCAGCGTGGTCGTGGTGAGTACGGCGGCCAGCGCGTCGGCGGTCAGCAGCGGGCCGATCCCGTCGCGGCGGCGGACCCGCTGCGGCCGCAGGACGGGGCGGGCCTGTGCCGCCTTGGGGCCGCGCGGCGGGTGGATGGCGGTCGCGGAGCGCCGGACGGCGGTGGTGCCCGCGGGCCCCGTACCGCTCTGCCCGGTGGGCCGGGCGTGTGCGCTGTCCATCGTCATCGGCTGATGCGCTCCTGGTTCAAGGGCCGGGGCCTGCCCAGCAGTTCGTGATACAGACCGGTGACCGCGTCCGTGGTCCGCCGCACGTCGAGGTCCGTCCGCGCGTGCTGCCCCGCCCGCTCGCCCAGGTCGGCGAGCAGCCGGGGATCGGCCAGCAGCCGGCCGAGCGCCTTGGCCAGCGCCGTCGGGTCCTCCGGCGGCACCAGGCACAGGGCGCCCTGGCCCGGCGGCAGGCTCTCGCGGGCGCCGCTCACGTCGGAGACCAGGACCGGGCGGCCACACGCCATCGCCTCCAGCGGTGCGAGCGCCATCCCTTCCCACCGCGACGGAAGTACAACGAGATCGGCGGCCCGAAGCCACGGCCGGATGTCCGCGGCGGCTCCGGCGAAGTGCACCCCGGGCGGGGCGGCCCGGCGCAGCCGCTCCGCGTCGGGGCCGTCGCCGACCAGGGCCAGGCGCGCGCCCGGGACCGTGGCGAGCAGCTCCGGCCAGGCGCGCAGCAGCACGTCCTGGCCCTTCTGGTGGCAGATCCTGCCGACGCAGACGGCGAGCGGCGCACCGTCCGCGAAGCCGGGGGGCAGCGGCAGTGCGGCCCGGGCCTCCTTCGTGTCGACCGCCCGGGAGCCCTCGTCGGCGCCGCCGCGTCCACCGGGGCGGAAGTGGTGGAGGTCGACGCCGTTGCGGATCACGGACCAGCGGGCCCGGACGCCCGCCGACTCGCCCGCGCGCCGTTCGGCTTCGCTGACGCAGAGCACCCGGTCGGCCCAGCGCGCCCCGAACCGCTCCCAGCGCAGGGCGAGCGCTCCGGTGGCGCCACCCGCCGCGTCGAAGGACCAGGCGTGCGGCTGGAAGACGGTGGGCAGCGCGCCGCGCACGGCGAGCCGGCCGGCCAGGCCGGCCTTGGCGCTGTGCGCGTGCAGCAGGTCGGGGCGGATCCGGCGGACCAGCCGGGCGGCGCCGCTGATTTCGGCGGCGAGCCCGGGCCCGGGGGCCCGGCCGGCCCGCCAGGTGACCACTTCGGCTCCGGCGTCCCGGGCGCCGTCGGCGAGCTGCCCGCCGGGCGGGCAGCCGACGACGGCGCGCAGGCCGGCGGCGGTCTGGGCGCGGACGAGGTCGATGACGACCCGGGCGACACCGCCCTCCACGGGCTGGACGAGATGGAAGACGGTCACATGTTCTGACACATGCTCCGGCACTGGTTCTGACGGCACGTGGAGCGGTCTCCTGCGATCAGCGGCGCGCGTCGGTCTGAACGAAGAGCACGCCGAGGAAATGACCCTGGTTTTCGCCCGTGAACCTGAAGGTCAGGTTGCGGGCACCACCGGACAGGGCGGGACTCAGGTCGAACACGTCCGCGTCATATCCGAGATTATTCATATTTTCAGGCTGTCGTACCGACGCGGAATGCCCGAAATCGGTGATGGTCGAATTCATCACGTCATTGAAGGGGTTTTCGCCGTCGCTCAGATTCAACCGCCGACCACTGTCCGCGGTCACCATGAGTGAGTCGCCGAGCACCCCGCGGTCCCCGTCGTAACCGACCACCCCGACCCGGCCCGACGCCCCCACGGGTGCGTCCAGACCGGCGAGCTCCACCGTTTCCGCGGCCGTCGCACCGGCCCCGGCGCGCAGCTCCTCGAAGCCGTCCCACACCGACACCCGGCGCACCGGCTCCTGCGGCTGCTCGTAGGCCGCGACCAGCGTCCAGCCGCCCCACGCGCCCACGGGCGAGTTGCCCATGGCGATGTTCAGCTGGGCCACCGTCCACATCCCGGTGCCCCCCTTGCGGACCATCGGCGTGACGTCGGCCGACGCCTGGTAGGCATCGCTGCCCGCGTCGGAACGGTGCCCGATGACCGTGTCCGCCAGCACTTCCTTGTACGCGCCGCCCGGTTCGGCGACGAGCACGCGGCCGCTGTCCTCCGGCGGCTTCTGCTCCCCCACGCGCAGGTTCCCGCCCCAGTACAGCCGGGCGTAGGCGACCTTCGCCCCCGCCGGGATCTTCAGCTCGGCGCGGGTGGAGTTGTAGGTGTCGGGGTCCTTGTCGACCTCGCTGTAGAACATCTCGAAATCGCTGTTGACCCCCGCCGCCCCCCGCTTGACCTCGTCGCACGAGGCGGCCTGGGCGGGCTCCTCCCCGCGGCAGCCGATGCCCGCGTTGGAGGCCCGTACGAGACCGCCGTGCAGCTCGGCCTGGTAGCGCTGAGTGAAGGGGATACGGGCCATTTCCCGCCCGGCGGGAGCCGTCGGGGGGCCCGCGGCACCGGCCGCAGAAACGTTCATTGAAAGGGCGAGGCAGGACAGCAGGGCGAGCGAACCGAGGATTCTGCGGGAGGAACCCATGACCCTGTCTCCATTTTTCGATCAAGGGAACAAAACAGGAGTGAACTTTGTCAGAAATCAAGCTGGAAATCACGCCGGACTCGCGCGTACGGCCTTTTGGGCGATACCACGCACCCTTGCGGATGGGACGTCGTTATGGGGGTGCACCATTGTTCGAGCCGAAAGGGAAAACGGAGATGAAGAAGAGGCTGATGCGCGGCGCCACGCTGGCCGCGACGGGCGCGGCGGTGCTGATGGGCGGCGCGGGCCTCGCCTCCGCCCACGGTGGGGACGGTGCCTCCGCGCAGGGCGCGGCTACGGGTTCCCCCGGCGTCCTGAGCGGCAACCTGCTCCAGGTCCCGGTCGACGTCCCGGTGAACGTCTGCGGCAACACCGCGAGCCTGGTCGGCGTGCTGACCCCCGCCTTCGGCGCCACCTGTGTGAACGCCTGACCGTCAACCGCACCGCCCGAAACGTCGGCATCCGGGTGAATCGACGCAACCCATCGCGGTTGGCGACAGTTGTTCCGGGTGCTCCTGTACCGGGCAATCTTGCAGAAAAGGGACGATTGTGATCAAGAAGATGATGGCCACCGCGGCTGTTGCCGCCTCCGTCGTGGGCATGGGCGCGGCCATGGCCCCGCAGGCGATGGCTATCGGGAACGACAACGGAGTCAACACCACCAACGGCAACAACTCCGCCCAGATCTACGGCAACCAGGCCACCTACGGGAACATGAGCCCGCAGATGGCGCTGGTCCAGGGCTCCCTCAACAAGCCCTGCATCGCCCTGCCGGCCAAGGCCAACGTGCAGTCGGTGCTGGCCCTGGTGAACGTCGGCGTCCAGGACATCCCGATCCTGTCCAACCCGATGAACCAGCAGTGCACCGAGAACTCCACCCAGGCCAAGGGCGACGAGCCGCTGTCGCACATCCTGGACAACATCCCGGTCCTCTCGGGCAACGTCTCGAACGGCAGCTGACCGAAGGACACGCAGTCGGGGCCGCCGCACCTTCGGGTCGCGGCGGCCCCGCCTTGCGTCCGCTCCGCGTCCCGGAAATGCACGGACCCGCGAATTCGGCCCGGTCGGCCGCGGCGGGATACCGGAATTTTCCGGCTCCGGCGATTTCTTTCGATTCCTCGGGTTCCTGCGATTTCTGCGGTTTCTTTTCCCCGGGCGGCTCGTTGTTATCCATGCAGTGGACACGCCTCTGCGGGAAAGGATCTAAATTCTCATGACGTACAAGAAGGCAGTTGTGCTGGCCGCCGGCGTTCTGATGGCCGTCGGTGCCGCCGCCCCCGCCATGGCCGACGCCGACGCCCACGGTGCGGCCGTCGGTTCCCCCGGCGTGCTGTCCGGCAACCTGCTCCAGGTGCCGGTCCACATCCCGGTCAACGTCTGCGGCAACACGGTCAACGTGATCGCGCTGCTCAACCCGGCGTTCGGCAACACCTGCGTCAACGCCTGACGAAGCGCTTGAGCCCGCAAGGGCAGACCTCCTCGGGGTGGCCTCGGAGTGCACGGCGGTGCACTCCGGGGCCACCTCCGATTCAGCACCGGCGGCCTCGCCGGTAGACAGGGAAGGACCCATGCGACAGGTACTGAGCCGAAAGGTACTGGGCAAGGGAGTGCTCACGGCCGCGGCCGCGTCGAGCCTGCTGTCGATCGCGACCGGCGCCGCGTACGCGCACACGGGAGCCGCGGCCGAGGTCGCTCACTCACCGGGCGTGCTGGCCGGCAACAGCATCTCGGTACCGGTCACGTTCTCGCCGAACGTCTGCGGCAACAGCGTGGACGCGGGCGCCGGACTGAACCCGGCCATGGGCGGCACCTGCGTGACCACCGACGGCGGGGCGCACCACTCCGACCACGGCGAGCGCGCCGCGTACGAGCGTTACCTGAGCCCCGAGCAGGCAGAAGCCTTCGAGCGCTACCTCGACGAGCACCAGCGGGGGGCCGAGCGCGCACCGGCGGCGGAGCCCCGGCACCACGACGAGCGTCCGGGCAGCGGCAAGCACCGCATGCCGGAGCAGCGGACCCCGGAGCACCGGGTGCCGGAGCAGCGCGGCGAGGACCACGGGCCGGACCACGACCAGGGTCGGGACCACGGCCAGGACCACGGGCCGGACCACGGGCAGGGCCGGCCCGAGGGCGCCCATGCCCGGCCGGACGGCCCCGGCGGCGGATCCGACGAGGACTGCGACGAGCACCCGCGGGCCACCCCGGCCCCGGAGGCCCACCACGCGCCGCCCGCACCGCGCCCCGCGCCCCGGCCCGCCCACGCCAAGCCGAAGCCCGCCCCGGTGCACCACGAGGCCCCGGCCCCCGAGGAAGCCCCGGGACCCCGGCCGCCGCAGCACGGCAGCCAGGTGATCGAGCACCCGACGGCGCCGGCGCCGCAGGCGGCTCCCGCTCCGGCGCCCGCGCCCGCCGCGGTACCGCTCCCCGCGCCGGTTCCCGCGCCCGGGGCCGTACGTCCCGCCGCGCCCGTGGCGGACCAGCCCCCGGCCGCTCCGGCGGGCGACGCGCCGATCCACCTGCTCCCGGCCCCGGAGCCCGCCCCGGTCACGCTGCCGGCGCCCGCGCCGCAGACCCCGGCCCGGGCCCCGATGACGGGACCGATGCTGGCCGAGACCGGCGCGGGTCAGCCCGCCGCCGCCGCGGCCCTCGCAGCGGCCCTGCTGCTCGGCGGTTCGATCCTCTACCGGCGGTCGCGCGTCTCCTGACCCCGGGCCGCGCGCCCCGGTGAAGGTCATCGGAAAAGATTCGGAAAAGACGTCGGTCGGAGAATCCCCTCGGATTCTCCGGCCGATTCCGCATGGCCTGATCTCCACCCCCTCCGCATGCCCGTGTTCGACAAATTTCGGGACGGTTCGGGCGACAGAGTTTCCGGAGCGGCGGGTAATCGTTACGCAGGGCGAAAGTGACGCGACGGTCGTCACTGGAAAAGGATTTCGACGATGAAGTACACGAAGGTCGCCGCCGTGCTCGCCGGTTCCGTCGCCGCCCTCGGCGCCGTGACCCCCGCCTTCGCGGCCGAGGCGGGAGCCATGCCCCCCATGAGCCTGACGGGCGGTGCGACCGAGGTCCTCAACGCGGCGGCGCCCATCTCCGCCTCGCTCCCCCAGACGGTGGGCAACGGCCTGGCCGAGCAGGGCGACACGGTCGGCAAGGTGGTGGGCACCGCGCAGAAGGTGAACAAGCTGCGCAACGCCGGACCCACGGAGGCGCTGGGCGCCGCCAACACGGTCACCCAGCTGACGCCCATGCTGGGCGGCGTGAAGCTCAACAACGGCAGCAACTGATCCCACCGCGCCGCGCACGAACGACCGTGGGCGCCACCGGCGATGCCGGTGGCGCCCACGGTTACGTGCGGGGCTGACGTCAGTCGTTGACGCAGACGTTGCCGAACGCCGGGTTCAGCAGGCCGATGACGTTGACGGAGTTGCCGCAGACGTTGACCGGCACGTGGATCGGGACCTGGGCCAGGTTGCCCGACAGGACACCGGGGGAACCCACGGCCGCGCCCTCGGCCGAGGAGTCGGCGGCAGCGGAACCGGCGGCACCGGCCGCGGCGAGACCAGCCGCGGCCACGACCAGGGCGGCCTTCTTGGCAGAGTTCATGGGAATTGCACCTTCTGTTCGATGTCCTGCCCCGAACCGGGGCTCACATGGAGCGAAACGGTTCAACTCCCCGGACGACACGGCCCGGAACGCAATCCCACCTGTTCAGACCAATAGTCGTAACCGTGACCCCGCCCCCGCTCCGGCTAGCGGAACGGGAGGTCCGGCACGTCCGGGATCTCCGGCACCAGCTTGTCGTCCACGACGGGCGCCTTCGGCACCTCCGGGAGCTTGGGCACGGTGGGGAGGGTGGGCAGTTTGACGTCCGGGACCTTCGTGTCCGGGAGCTTGACCCCCGGAATCTCGGGGAGCTTGATCAGGCCCGTCAGGGACTTCAGCAGGTCTTCGAGGGTCTTGGTGAGGGTCGCGAGCAGGTCGTCGATGGGTCCGGCCGCCGCGACGCGCTCGTCGATCTGCTGCTGGACCGCGGCCACCCGCTCGGTGAGCTCAGCGGCCTTCCCGCCGTCGACCGCGCTCGCCGGAGCCGCGGCGCCGAGCAGTATGACCGCGGTCAGGGCGGACGGGACGAGGATGCGGACACGGGACGCCTTGATGCGGTGCATGACGGTTCCTTCGGGGATCGGGCCAGATCGGACCATGGGGGTCCGCTTCTCTCACCCACCGTGCTAATAGGTTCAACAGACCGCAACCGGACCGCGTCCACTGAGGGCTGCGTACGGGCTTCGCGCAGGCGTCCGGGGCGCTCTCACCCGGGCTGGGGAAAACCGGGCCCGGTGCGGGCCGTTTGAGTGAAGCAGCGGAACCAACCCCGCGACCGGGCAGTTGATCAGGGCGCTCCACTAGCGGGCACTCGTGCGACAAAAGGAACATGATGAACAAGCTCGTCCAGGCCACCCTGATCGGCGCGTCCGTGCTCACCGCGGGTGTCGCCACGGCCGCCCCGGCCCTGGCCATCGGCAACGACAACGGCGTCAACACCGTCAACGGCAACGGCGCCTCGCAGGTGTACGGCAACCAGAAGACCACCGGCGACATGAGCCCGCAGCTCAGCCTGGTCCAGGGCTCCGCCAACAAGCCCTGCATCGGCCTGCCGGCCAAGATCAACGCCCAGTCGCTGGTGGCCCTGGTCAACGTCGGCGTCCAGGACATCAACGTCCTGTCCAACCCGATGAACCAGCAGTGCACCGAGAACTCGACCCAGGCGAAGGGCGACGAGTCCCTGTCGCACATCCTGGACAACATCCCGGTCCTCTCGGGCAACCTCTCCGCGGGCAGCTGATCACCGCTTTCGATTCCGGTCCGGGCCCCCGCGCCCGTGGAGCGAAGTGACAGGGCCCCGGCAGCGTCCAGCTGCCGGGGCCCTCGCCCGTCGTGGGGCGGTTGCGGTCGGTCCAGCGCGCTCAGCCGGTCCAGAACTCCCACCAGCGCGTGAGGATCAGCATCCCGATCACGCCGACGTGCAGGGCGGGCGGGGCCCAGCCGAACTCCGTGAAGAAGGTCCGGACCGGAGCCGGGACGGGCAGGATGCCGCTGCGGACGGTGTGCGCGGTGACGGCCCAGAACATCAGCAGCGTCGCCACCCAGGCCAGACAGCACCACAGGCACAGCGCGTTGATCTCGTACAGCGACTGCACCATCAGCCAGGTGCAGAAGCCGACGCCGAAGAACGTGCCCGCGTTCAGCCCGAGCCAGAACCAGCCGCGGTGGCGGGCACCGGCCAGGACGGCCGCGCCGGTGCACAGCACCACGGCGTAACAGGCCAGCCCCAGCATGGGGTTCGGGAAGCCGAAGGCCGCCGCCTGGTCGCTCTGCATGACGCTGCCGCAGGACACCACCGGGTTGAGGCTGCACGCGGGCTTGAAGTCCGGGTCCTCCAGCAGGAGGAACTTGTCGAGGGTGATCACCCACGAGGCGAGCAGCCCGGCCGCTCCCGTGAGAACCAGCAGCCAGGCGAGTGCGCGGGGGGCCGCGACCGGTTCGCCCGGCTCGCCTTCGTGTCGACCGCGGGCCGGCCCCTGCTGGCGGGGGACGCCCACTGTATTCGTTGCCATACGGGCCATAGTCCCGCACTTCGGTACGGATCATGGTGAACCGGGGCTGTTCGCACGGAAGTTGACCGGATGGAGTGCCGGGAACACCGGGCACTTCCCGGACGTTTTACCGAACCCCGGACGTGATGTCAGAGCCAGGGGCTACGTTGAGCTTCCGCGACGTGACAAGCTGCGACGGCCTGGAGACCCACCTTGAGCGATCCGTACGAGACAACCGAGGCGCACGTCGAGCGACTCCTGGGCCGCGCCCTCAACTCTTTCGACCTGCCGGACCGCCTGGTCGAGCGGCTCGGCACGGCGCTCGCCCACAGCTCCTCGCTCCACAGCACGCAGCACGGCCCGGCGGCCGGCCACCGGCGCGAGACGCGCCGGCACGCCTACCTGCTCGCCGACGGCGGCTCCGTCACGCTGTGGGAGCTGGCCTACCGGCTGGAGCACGACCGGGCGACCCGGCACGAGATCTTCACCAGCAAGGCGGAGGCCGCCCTCGCCGCGGTCCGGCTGTTCGGCGAGGACCCCGCGGCGGTGCGGGACTTCACGCTGATGGAGGAGGCCGAGAGCGGTCTCGGCGACCAGGTGCTCGGCAGCCTCTTCGCGGCGTCCGCGCCGGTGCGGCCGCACCGGGAGTACGCGGTGGAGCAGTCCGCGGACCACGCCCGCCGGGTGCTGCGCCGGGCGGAGAACACCGACCGGCCGGGCGAGGCGGTCGCGCACCGGCTGACCTCGGCGTACGCGCACCGGATCACCCAGGCGTTCGGCACCCGGCAGTGCCTCGCGGACGGCCGGGGCGCCGGTTTCAGCCTCTACGAGCACGCCTTCGTCCTGCTGGACGGGAGCGAGCTGAGCCTGTGGGAGGTCGAGCACACCGCCACGCCCGACGGGCGGCACATGTGCGAGGTCTACGAGAGCGAGACGGCCGCGCGCGGAGCGATGGAGCTCCGCGCGCGGGTGAGGTGAGGCGGGCCGGGGCCGGGGTTCAGGCGGTGACCGGGGCCTTCGTCTCGGCGGCTGCCTCCGCGGGAGCCTGCGCCGGGGTCTGCGCGGTGGCCCCGCCGTCCGCCCGGCGGATGCCCTTGAGGAGGATGACCAGGCCCGCCGTGACGCCCGTACCGGCGGCGATCGCGATCAGGTAGAGCAGCGGGTTGCCGATCAGCGGGATGACGAAGATGCCGCCGTGCGGGGCGCGCAGGGTGCACTCGAAGGCCATCGAGAGGGCGCCGGTGACCGCGCCGCCCACCATGGAGGCCGGGATCACCCGCAGCGGGTCGGCCGCGGCGAAGGGGATGGCGCCCTCGCTGATGAACGACGCGCCCAGGAACCAGGCCGCCTTGCCGTTCTCCCGCTCCGTCGTGGAGAAGAGCCGGCCGCGCACGGTGGTGGCCAGTGCCATGGCGAGCGGCGGCACCATGCCCGCGGCCATCACGGCGGCCATGACCTTGAGGCTGCCCTCGTTGGGCGTGGCGAGACCTCCGATGGCGAAGGCGTACGCGACCTTGTTGAGCGGGCCGCCGAGGTCGAAGCACATCATCATGCCGAGGACGATCCCGAGGATGACCGCATTGGCGCCGGAGAGGCCGGACAGCCAGTCGGTCAAGGCCCGTTGGAGCGAGGCGACCGGCTTGCCGACGACGAGAAACATCAGGAAGGCCGTGACGGCCGAGCCGAGGAGCGGCAGCACGACCACCGGCATGATCCCGCGCAGTGCGGCCGGGACCTTCACCCGCTGGACGGCGAGGACCGTGCCACCGGCTATCAGGCCGGCGATCAGCCCGCCGAGGAAGCCGGCGTCGATGGTGAGGGCGACGGCGCCGCCGACGAAACCGGGGACCAGGCCGGGGCGGTCGGCCATGCCGTAGGCGATGTAGCCGGCGAGCACGGGCACGAGGAAGCCGAAGGCGAGACCGCCGGTCTGGAAGAGGAGGGCCGCCCAGCTGGCGGACTCGGTCCAGACGAAGTGGTCGGCGACGGAGGGGGCCTCGTTGATGCCGTAGCCGCCGATGGCGAAGGCGAGGGCGATGAGGAGGCCGCCCGCGGCGACGAAGGGGACCATGTAGCTGACGCCGGACATGAGCCAGGTGCGGAGCTTGGATCCGTAGCCCTCACCTTCGGCGGCCGGCTGCTGCTCCACGGGGGTCGGTGCGGTGCCCGTCTCGCCGCGGACGGCCTTCTCGCGGGCCTCCGCGAGGAGTTCGGCCGGGCGGTTGATGCCGGCCTTCACGCCGACGTCGACGGTGGGCTTGCCCGTGAAGCGGGTGCGGTCGCGGACGGGCACGTCGTGGGCGAACACGACCGCGTCGGCGGCCGCGACGACGGCGGGATCCAGCGGGGTGAACCCCGCCGAGCCCTGCGTCTCGACCGCGATCTCGATCCCCGCGGCGGTGGCAGCCCGCTGCAGGGCTTCCGCGGCCATATAGGTATGGGCGATCCCGGTGGGACACGAAGTAACGGCCACGACCCTGAACCCGGGGGCGTCGGCCGTCACGCCGCCCCCGGTCGCCGCCGCCTCCGGCGGGCCCTCAAACGCCGGGCGGGCTGAATGTGGCTGGGCCACTGCCTCAGCCTCCAGGTGGGGCTGGGCCACCGCAGCCTCGGGGAGGGGCCGGGCCACCGCAGCCTCGGGGAGGGGCCGGGCCGGCCCGGGCTCGGGGGCATTTTCAGCCTCGCCGGCGTTTGAGGCGCGGGTCCGGGCGGAGCCCGGGACGACGGGCGTCGCGTCGGCGGCGGCTGGCGCTGCCTCCGGCGGGCCCTCAAACGCCGGGCGGGCTGGATGTGGCTGGGCCACTGCCTCAGCCTCCAGGTGGGGCTGGGCCACCGCAGCCTCGGGGAGGGGCTGGGCCACCGCAGCCTCGGGGAGGGGCCGGCCCGGCCCGGGCTCGGGGGCATTTTCAGCCTCGCCGGCGTTTGAGGCGCGGGTCCGGGCGGAGCCCGGGACGACGGGCGTCGCATCGGTGGCGGGGGCGGGGGCGATCAGCAGGGCCGCTTCGGGGGCGGAGGCGGCCGTGCGGAGGGACGCGACGAAGTCGGGGCGCATCAGGCGGCGCGCCAGCGAGGACAGGATCGTCAGGTGCGCGTCGTCCGCCCCGGCGGGGGCGGCGATCAGGAAGATCAGGTCCGCCGGCCCGTCCGGCGCACCGAAGTCCACCCCGGCCGGGGCCCGGCCGAAGGCGAGGGTCGGGGCGGACACGTGCGCACTGCGGCAGTGCGGGATGCCGATCCCGCCCTCCAGCCCGGTCGGCATCTGCGCCTCCCGCGCCGCCACGTCCGCGAGAAACCCCTCCAGGTCCGTGACCCGCCCGAGCGCGAGCATCCGCCGGGCCAGCGACCGGACGGCCGCCTCTTTGGAGTCGGCGGCGAGGTCGAGATCGACCAGCTCCGCGGTGATCATCGTGGTCGGTTCGCTCATCGCTCGTCGCTCCGTTCGGACGGGGGCAGATCCAGGGGGAGGCCCAGGGCCAGGTCCAGCGGGACGTCCCGGGTGACGCGCACCGCGTCCGGCCGCAGGTCCGCGGGGGTCGGCATGGCGCTGCCGGGAAGCTGGACGGCGGCCGCGCCGTGGGCCAGGGCCGAGGCGAGGGCCACGGACCCGGTGCCCCCGGCGATCAGGAACCCGGCCAGGGAGGCGTCACCGGCGCCCACGTCGCTGCGTACCGCCGAGACGCTCGCCGTGCCGTGGTAGGTGCCCTCGGGGCCGACCAGGAGCTGGCCGTCCGCGCCGAGGGAGGCCAGTACCGCCCGGGCGCCCAGGCTCCGCAGCTCCTCGGCGGCCTTGACCGCATCGCCCAGGGTGGCCAGCGGGCGGCCGACGGCCGCCGCGAGTTCGTCCGCGTTGGGCTTGATCACGTCCGGGCGGGCCGCCAGCGCGGCCGTCAGGGCCGGGCCGGAGGTGTCGAGGGCGATCCGGGCGCCCGCCGCATGGGCGCGGGCGACCAGTTCGGCGTACCACTCGGGCGCGAGGCCCCGCGGGAGGCTGCCGCAGCAGGCGATCCAGTCGGCGCCGCCGGAGCAGCCGCGGACGGTCTCCAGGAGCAGGAGCGATTCGGTTGCGCTGAGTTCGGGACCGGCCGCGTTGATCTTCGTGAGGGTGCCGTCGGGTTCGGCGATGGCGATGTTGGAGCGGGTCTGGCCGGTGATCGAGACCGCGGTGACGTCCACGCCCTGGGCGCCGAGGAGTTCGGCGATGAGGGTGCCGGGGGCGCCGCCCAGCGGGAGGACCGCGGTCGTACGGACGCCCGCGGCGGCGACGGCCCGGGAGACGTTGACCCCCTTGCCGCCGGGGTCGACCCGCTCGGCGGTGGCGCGGAGCACTCCGCCGCGGTCCAGCGCGGGGACCTCGTACGTCCGGTCGAGGGAGGGGTTCGGGGTGACGGTGAGGATCATACGAGCACGACTTCCGTACCGGCGGACTCGATCGCCGCCTTGTGTGCCGGGGCCAGGCCCCGGTCCGTGATGAGCAGGTCGACCTCGGCGAAGGAGGCGAAGCGCGCGAACTGCTCCTGTCCGGACTTCGAGGAGTCGGCCAGGACGACGACGCGGCGGGCCGCCGCGACCGCGGCGCGCTTGACGGCGGCTTCGGCGAGGTCGGGGGTGGTGAGCCCGCCCTCGGCGGTGAAGCCGTTCGTCGCGAGGAAGAGGACGTCGGCGCGGATCTCGGCGTACGCGCGCAGCGCCCAGGCGTCGACGGCGGCGCGCGTGCGGTGGCGGACCCGGCCGCCGACGAGGTGCAGGTCGATGCCGGTGTGGTCGGCGAGCCGGGCGGCGACGGGCAGCGCGTGCGTGACCACGGTGAGGGCGGTGTCGACCGGAACGGCCGCCGCGAGCCGGGCGACCGTACTGCCCGCATCCAGGATCACGCTGCCGCCGTCGGGCAGCTCGGCGAGGGCGGCGGCCGCGATGCGGTCCTTCTCGTCGGCGGCGGTGGCCTCGCGCTCGGTCAGGTCGGGCTCGAAGTCGAGGCGCCCGGCCGGGATGGCCCCGCCGTGGACGCGGCGGACGAGCCCGGCCCGGTCCAGGGCGGTGAGGTCGCGGCGTACGGTCTCGGCGGTGACCTGGAACTGCTCGGCGAGGGAGAGGACGTCGACCCGCCCGGCCTCGCGGGCCATGCGGAGGATCTCCTGTTGGCGCTCCGGTGCGTACATGTGGGTTTACGTCCGTTCGATGCCCGACTCGGTGGGTTCTCTTCGAGAGTACGCCCGATCGGCCCGCAAACAAAGAAAAACGGGCACGCCCGCCAACAAAGGCGGACATGCCCGTGGACGCGGTCCGGACGAGCTACGCGACCGGGACCTTCTCCAGGGTGACTTCTTCGTCGCCGTCGGCGCTCACGACGGCACCGGCGGCGCCGTCCTCGTGGGGGACGGCGGCCTGCTTGCGCGGCAGCGCGAACATCACCGCGAAGATCACGACGAGGACGGCGACCACCCACCACAGCGCGCTGCGGAAGGCCTCGACGTACGGCGGCCCGAAGACCGTGTCGTTCTCGATCACGCCGAAGTAGACGACCGAGGTGAGGCCGAGGCCGAGCGCGTTGCCCATCTGGCCCGTGCTGTTGATCAGGCCGGAAGCGGAGCCGGCGTGCTCGCGCGGCACCTCGGAGAGGACCGAGTCGGTCAGCGGCGCCACGATCAGGCCCATGCCGACGCCCATCACCACCAGCGGGGCGGCCATCTGCCAGGAGGCGATGCCCATGCCGTAGTGCTGCGACTCCCAGATGTAGAGGAGCAGGCCCGCGGCCATGGTCAGGGCGCCCGCCTGGAGCACCTTGCGGCCGAAGCGCGGCACCAGCTTCTGCACGGAGAGGCCCGCGGCGGCCGAGACGGCGATCGAGAAGGGGATGCCGGTGGTGCCCGCGCGCAGCGCGCTCCAGCCGAGGCCCATCTGCATGTACAGCGTCCAGACGAGGAAGAAGATGCCGGTGGCGACGCCGAAGGTGAGCTGGACGGCGATGCCGGCCGCGAAGCTCTTGACCTTGAACAGGGACAGCTCGACGAGCGGCGAACCGTCCTTGCGGATCTTGTACTTCTCGTACGCGATGAACCCGGCGATCAGGAACGGGACCGCGCCCATGCACAGGAAGCCCCACAGCGGCCAGTCGTTCTCGCGGCCCTGGGTGAGGGGGTAGATCAGCATGACCATGCCGGCGGTGGCGATGAGGACGCCGACCAGGTCGAGGCGCAGGGCGTTGGGCGCCTTGGACTCGGTGATGAACTTGCGGCCGAGGAGCACGCCCGCGATGCCGACCGGCAGGTTGATCAGGAAGATCGGCCGCCATTCGAGGCCGAAGAGGTTCCACTCGGTGAGCAGCGCGCCGAGCATGGGACCGGAGACGGCGCCGAGGCCGACGATCGCGCCGAACATGCCGAAGACCTTGCCGCGCTCGTGCGGCGGGAAGGTGACGTGGATGATGGCCAGCACCTGCGGGACCATCATGGCGGCCATCGCGCCCTGGAGCAGCCGCGACGAGACGAGCATGGCCGGGTTGGCGGCGATCCCGCACAGCAGCGAGGCGGCGGTGAAGCCGGCGATGCCGAGGAGGAAGAGGCGCTTGCGGCCGTAGATGTCACCGAGGCGGCCACCGGTGATCAGGCCGGCGGCGAAGGCGAGCGCGTAGCCCGCGGTGATCCACTGGATGGCGCTGGTCGAGGCGTGCAGGTCGCCCCGCATGCTGGGTATCGCGATGTTGACGATCGTGACGTCGACCAGGTCCATGAAGGCCGCGGTCATGACGATGGCGAGCGCCAGCCAGCGGCGGCGGTCGGCCTTGGCGTCCAGTGGGGTCTCGCCCCATTCCTCGGCTACCGGCGCCGTCGGGGGCGCTGCCGCTGGTTCGGGCCCGGTCTCGTTCTCGGGCGATGTCTTGGAGGTCTCCGTGCTCATGAGGAGAAACCTAGACGGCATGTAGGTCAGGTGGTGTCCTATTTCCCTGGCAGTGTGGACGCCATGACCGACACCCCGGCACGGCTGCTGACCCTGCTGTCCCTCCTCCAGACGCCCCGCGAATGGCCGGGCAGCGAGCTGGCGGGCCGGCTCGGCGTCAGTGCGCGGACCATCCGGCGCGACATCGACCGGCTGCGGGACCTGGGGTACCCGGTCGAGGCCACGCTGGGCGCGGAGGGCGGGTACCGGCTGGTGGCGGGGGCGGCGATGCCGCCGCTGGTCCTGGACGACGAGGAGGCGGTGGCCATCGCGGTCGGGCTGCGGGCCGGGGCCGGGCACGCGATCGACGGGGTCGAGGAGGCGTCCGTACGGGCGCTGGCCAAGCTGGAGCAGGTGCTGCCCTCGCGGCTGCGGCACCGGGTGGGCACGCTGCAGTCCGCCACGGTCGCGCTGACGCGGGGGGACGGTGCCAGCATCGACCCGCGGACGCTGACGGCGATCGCGTCGGCGACGGCGGGGCGGGAGCGGCTGCGGTTCGCCTACCGGGCGCGGGACGGGGCCGGTACGCGGCGGCTGGTGGAGCCGAACCGGCTGGTCAGCACCGGGTGGCGGTGGTACCTGGTTGCCTTCGACCTGGACCGGGACGACTGGCGGACCTTCCGGGTGGACCGGGTGAGCGAGCCGTTCGCGACGGGGGCCCGGTTCGCTCCGCGGGAGCTGCCGATGGACGCGGTGGCGTTCGTGGAGCGGGGGCTGCGGGGCGGGCCCGCGCAGACGTACGACGTGGAGCTGCGCTTCGCGGTTTCGCCGGAGGCGGTACCGGCGTGGGTGGGCGCGGCCGAGGCCGAGGCCGACGGGGTCGGCGGGTGCCGCGTCCGGTTCGCCTGTGGCGACGCACCGGAATGGCTGGCGGCCCGACTCGCCCTGACGGGCCTCCCGTTCACGGTCGTGTCCCCGCCGGCCCTGGCGGAAACGGCGCGGTCGCTGGGGGCGCGGCTGCTGTCGGCGGGGTCGGGGACCCCTGGCCCGCCGGACGCCGCCGGCCTGCCGGACGCTCCCGGCCCGCCGGCCACCTCTAGCCCGCCCGGCGTTTGAGGGCCCGCCGGAGGCAGCAGCGGCCCAGGACGGCCTGACGGCCGACATCCCGGGCTCCGCCCGGACCCGCGCCTCAAACGCCGGCGGGGCTGGGGGTGGTCCCGGCGAGGCTGGGGTGCCCCGGGACCGAGGGCCCACATCCAGCCCGAGGGCCACCTCCAGCCCGCCCGGCGATTGAGGGCACGCCGGAGGCAAAAGGCGTGCGGGGGGGACGGGGAAGCCCCGGCACCTTGGGGGGGTAGGCGCCGGGGCGGTATGGGGGAAGGGGGCCGGGGTTAGGCCACCGCGTCGAAGCCCGTGTCGCGGGCCATCCGCTTCAGCTCCAGCAGCCCGTGCTTCTCGATCTGCCGGATCCGCTCGCGCGTCAGCCCGTGCCGCTTGCCGACCTCCGTCAGCGTCCGCTCCCGGCCGTCGTCGATCCCGTACCGCATCTTGATGATCGACGCGGTGCGCTGGTCGAGCTTGGCGATCAGCTCCTCCAGCTCCTCGCTCCGCAGCAGCGACATGACCGACTGCTCCGGCGAGACGGCGGAGGTGTCCTCCAGCAGGTCCCCGAACTGGGTGTCGCCCTCGTCGTCGACCGCCATGTTCAGGCTGACCGGGTCGCGCGCCCAGTCCAGGACGTCGCCGACGCGCTTCTCGGTCGTGTCCAGCTCGGCGGCGATCTCGGCGTGCTCCGGGTCCCGGCCGTTCTCCCGGTTGAACTCGCGCTGCACCCGGCGGATGCGGCCCAGCTCCTCGACGAGGTGCACGGGCAGGCGGATCGTGCGGGACTGGTCGGCGATGGAGCGGGTGACGGCCTGGCGGATCCACCACGTGGCGTACGTGGAGAACTTGAAGCCCTTCGCGTAGTCGAACTTCTCGACCGCGCGCACCAGCCCCGCGTTGCCCTCCTGGATCAGGTCCAGCAGGGGCAGGCCGCTGCGCGGATAGCGCCGCGCCACCGCGACGACCAGGCGCAGGTTGGAGCGGATGAAGACTTCCTTGGCCCGCTCGCCCTCGGCGGCGAGCGCCTCCAGCTCCTGCGGGGTGGGGAGCGGACGGAGCCCGTCCGCCTCCCTCTCTATCCGGCCGTCGAGGATCTGCTGGGCGTACACGCCCGCCTCGATGATCTGGGACAGCTCGACTTCTTTCGCCGCGTCGAGCAGCGGGGTGCGCGCGATCTCGTCCAGGTACATGCCGACCAGGTCGCGATCGGCGATCTCCCCGCCCACGGCGCGCGCGCTGCCGGAACTGGAGGACTGACGACGGGCGACGGCGCGGGTTGCCATGCGTGCTCCCTTGCGATGAGTTCGGTCGCGGTACTGCGGCTCCTACTGGGCCGGACACTCTCCCGAGTGCCCGCATCCGAAGGAAACAACGACTGGAATCGGGACAGAATTCCCGTGGCGCGTCCTTTTTTCGAGATCTTGCAGTATCCTGCCCCGCCACGAACGCGCGCAGGGCAGTGCGCGGCGGCGTCGGATCCCGCGGAGGTGCAGGTCAGGCCGGGGACGGGAGCCTGCCCCGCACCCCGCCGCCTTCCGCCGGGACGGCCCGCCCCACGCCGGGTGAGACAGCCGTCACACGTGTCGGCGTACCCCCGGCACACGTGTCGGCGTACCGCCCGGCGCACGTGTCGGCGTACCCCCGGCCCGTGCGTCCGTAGCCCTTCTGCCCTGAAGACGGCCCGGCACCGCATCTGGTTGCCTGCGCGGATGACCGGATTGCCGGATACGCGCCCGAAGACGACGGAGGCCCCCGCCCCGTTCTGGTGAACGGGGCGGGGGCCTTCGGTCATTCCGCGGTCGTGCCCCGCGCGGCGGCGGGTCCCCGGGTCAGTGGGCGATGACCGGGATCCGGGCCTCGGCCTCGGCATCCGCGCCCTCACCGGCGGCCGCGGCCCCGGTGTCGGGACGGCCCGTGTTGATCAGGGTCAGCGCGATGAGCGAACTGGCGACGAGGATGCCGACCGCCCACCAGATCGCCGAGGAGTAGCCCTCGACCATGGCGCGGGCCTGCACCAGCTTGGCGGCCGCGCCGCCACCGGCCGCTTCGGCGGCGTGCGCGGTCAGGTACGCCGTGGTGGCGGAGGCGGCGATCGTGTTCAGCAGCGCGGTACCGATCGCACCGCCGACCTGCTGCGAGGTGTTGACCATCGCGGAGGCCACGCCGGCGTCGGCCGGGTTCACCCGGTACGTCGCCAGCGACATCGCCGGCATGAACGCGGAGCCCATGCCGAGGCCCAGCAGCAACTGCGCCGGAAGGATGAGCGCGGGGTAGGACGAGTCCACTTCCAGCTGCGTCAGCAGCAGCATGCCGGAGGCGGCGACCAGGAAGCCGGGGCCCATCAGCAGCCGCGGCGGGACGCGGGTCATCAGCCGGGCGCCGATCTGGGTGGAACCCGTGATCATGCCCACGATCATCGGCAGGAAGGCGAAGCCGGTCTTGACCGGCGAGAAGCCCTTCACGACCTGGAGGTAGTAGGTCAGGAAGAGGAACAGGCCGAACATCGCGATGACGGCCAGGCCCAGCGAGAGGTACACACCGCCGCGGTTGCGGTCCATCAGGACGCGCAGCGGCAGCAGCGGGGACTTCACCTTGGACTCGACGAGGACGAAGGCGCCGAGCAGGACGACGGAGCCGACGAAGAGGCCCACGGTGAGCGGGTCGGTCCAGCCGTTCGCCTCGGCGCGGGTGAACCCGTACACGAGGGAGACGAGACCGAGGGTGGAGAGGACCACGCCGGGGATGTCGAGGGCGGACCGGTTGCGCGTGCCCGCGGGCTCACGGATGACCAGCCAGGCGCCGACGGCCGCGATGATCGCGAAGGGGATGTTGACGAAGAAGGTCCAGCGCCAGTTCAGGTATTCGGTGAGGAATCCGCCGAGGATCAGGCCGACGGCGCCGCCGCCGCCCGCGATCGCACCGTAGATGCCGAAGGCCTTGGCCCGCTCCTTGGCGTCGGTGAACATCACCGCGAGGAGGGAGAGCGCGGCGGGCGCGAGGAGCGCGCCGAAGGCGCCCTGGAGGGCGCGGGCGCCCAGCATCATCGCTTCGCCGTTCGCGGCGCCGCCCAGCGCGGAGGCCAGGGCGAAGCCGATGAGGCCGACGACGAAGGCGTTCTTGCGGCCCCACAGGTCGGCGATGCGGCCGCCGAAGAGGAGGAGACCGCCGAAGGCGAGGGCGTAGGCGGTGATGACCCACTGGCGGTTGCCGTCGGAGATCCCGAGGTCCTGCTGGGCGGACGGCAGGGCGATGTTCACGATGGTCGCGTCGAGGACGACCATCAGCTGCGCCAGGGCTATGAAGACCAGCGCCCGCCAGCGACTGGGGTCGGCCTGCGGCAGGCTCGCGGCTGTTTTGGACATGGAGGTACCCACTTCACGGTGCGGAATGACTTAAAGGTGCGGAATGACTCGAAAAGAAAAGATGGCGTTCCGGGCGGCGAGCCCGACGCTGAACCGGCGCGGCCCGGGCGTCACATGGTCTTCCGCCTCAGGTCTTCGAGCGTGGCGGGGGAACCCGGCAGCTCGGATCGGCCCGGAGCGCGCAGCCCGTCCAGGAAGAGCTGGAGGTGCCGGTGCGCGAAGCGGTCCGCGTCCAGGCAGACGATGCCGGGCAGCGGGCGGCTGAGCTGCGAGAGCGCGACCATGAGATCGCCGACGGCGATGTCGGTGCGCACCAGCCCGGTGCGCTGCCCCACCGCCAGGAGTTGCTGGACGGCCGACTCCAGGACGTCGCGCGCGGCCAGGAGTTCGGGGTCCTCGCGGTCGAAGTCCCCGCCGAGCATGGGGCAGAGGGCGCCGATCCGCTCGTCGGCGGCGGCGTGCGTGAAGCGGCAGAGCGCTTCGAAGGCGTCGATGGCTTCGGCGACTTCGGCGACTTCGGTGGTGCCACCGGTGCGCGTCGCGGCCAGCGAGTCCTCGGCATGGGCGGCGACCCGGTCCATGACGAAGAGCACGACCTGGTGGACGAGGTCCGACCGCTCGGGGAAGTGCCGGTAGAGGGTGGCGTTGCCGATGCCCGCGCGCCGCGCGATCTCGTCCAGCGGGGCCTGCGCCCCGAACTCGACGAACATCTCACGGGCGGCCAGCAGGATCCGCTCCCGGTTGCGCACGGCGTCGGCGCGCGGCCGCGGCACCCGCTCGCCGGTGGCGGACGCGGCGCACCGCGCGGGCGCCAGGGCCCGCGACAGGTCCGGCAGGGCGGCCGGAGCCGCCGGCTCCGCGGACGGGGCAGTCGACGAACGCTTCACTCCTGGCCTCCCTGACGTCGTAGGTCCGATGCTGCGTCGTAACCGGGGAGCCAGTCCCCGCTTACGTCCACCCCCGTGCAAACGGGGATTCGGTCCCCGCTTATTTCACCCTCCCGTGTGACCTGAGACACACCCCCTTCGGTGCTCCGTGCCCGGATGGCCGCTCCCGGCGGGCGGGCGCGTCGTACCCGTCGGAGGGTGAGCGAACAGAGCGCAGACCGGACCCGGCCGGCTGCCGCGGAGCCGAAGGCGCTGTCCATGCCGCAGACCCGCCACCGGATACGCACACCCCGTCGCGCGAGCGCCTACATCGGCCTCACCGTCGTCGCCATAGGCATCTCGGCGACCGCGAGCGTCGGTATATCCGGCCGGGCGCACACCGCCGCCGGTCCGTCGGCCGCGTCGAACGAATCGGCCCTCGCGCCCTGCCGGATCTCCGGAGCCATGGGCGTGCAGATGTCCGAGGGCCTGCCGACGGCGCCCGGGTACTCCCGCTCGACCGGGGAGGTCCGGGCACTGAACCTGATGATCGACTTCCCGGACGCCAAGGGCGAGGGCTCGGCCCTCGACCGGCTGGCCGAGTTCTTCCCGCAGACCTCCGACTGGTTCCGCACCAGCTCGTACGGGCGGCTCAGCTACAAGCCCGAGGCTCCGATACGCGGCTGGCTGCGGATGCCGATGCCGTTCGCGGCGTACGGCATCGAACGCGGCTCCGCCTACGAGCCCGGCTACCGCCAGCTCGTCGAGCACATAGCCCGCGCCGCCGACCCCAAGGTGGACTTCAGCCGGTACGACCTGATCAACGTCCTGGTCACGCCGAACGCCGGCCCCTCCGCCCTCGACACCGTGCTCTCGGTGACCTTCTCCGGCAACGGCGAGGCGCCGATGGCGGACGGCGTGCCGCTCGCGAACACGTCCTTCGTCTACAGCCGCCAGGACGACGGCTCCGGCTCCTACCGCGAGACGGGCTACCGGGTGCTGCCGCACGAGAACGGCCACGTCTTCGGGCTCCCCGACCTCTACACCCAGGACGGCGGCGGCGCGGTCGGCCACTGGGACATCATGAGCGAGGACTGGGGCGCCGGGAACGACCTGCTGGGCTGGCACAAGTGGAAGCTCGGCTGGCTGGACGCGAACCAGATCAGCTGCGCCGCCAAGTCCGGCACGAGCGACCACGTCCTGACCCCGCTCGCCGTCGAGGGCGGCACCAAATTGGCCTTCGTGCCGACCTCCGAGAGCGCGGGCTACGCCGTCGAGGTGCGCACCCAGGCCGGGAACGACGAGGCCGTCTGCAAGCCGGGGGTCCTCATCTACAAGGTGGACTCCGAGGTGGACACCGGCCGCGGCCCGGTCACCGTCGCCGACAGCGAGGCCGCGAGCGGCGGCTGCACCCGGCGCTCCAACGTGCACGGCGAACTCTCGGACGCGCCGTACAAGCCGGGCGAGACCTTCACCGACGAGGCGGCGGGCATCAGCATTTCGGTGGTCGGCGAGCTGCGCACCGGCGGCTACCAGGTGCGCATCACGCGGCCGTAGGCGCGTGCGTCCCCGCGGCCGTAGGCGCGTGCGTCCCCGCCGCGCGACCGGCGGGGCGGGGCGCGTACGTCCGTCGCGCGACCGGCTGGGCGCGGACCTACGCTGATGATGCGGACATACTGGGATGCCGCTGATGCCGTGATGCCGCGGATGACGTGATGACGTGATGACGTGGGCTCGCGCGGATGATGTCGCCCTGGCCGTCGGCCGACAGGAGGCCGTGCAGCGCGGTTCGCGTACTCCAACACCAACCTGATCCTGCTCGGCCTGGTGGTGGAGAAGATCACCGGGCGGCCGCTGCACGACGTCATCGCCAATGACGTACTGGCCCCGGCCGGGCTCCACCGCACGCTCTTCCCGACCGGCGCCGAGTTCCCCGACCCCCACGCGCACGGTTACACCGAGCAATCCACCCCGGCGGGCAAGACCGAAGGGGTCGTGGACGCCA
Source organism: Streptomyces sp. NPDC043876 (assembly GCF_056435825.1). Taxonomy (NCBI): domain Bacteria; kingdom Bacillati; phylum Actinomycetota; class Actinomycetes; order Kitasatosporales; family Streptomycetaceae; genus Streptomyces; species Streptomyces sp. NPDC043876. The sequence continues at coordinate 248,829 of NZ_JBWKDV010000010.1, forward strand.
CCGGCCGGAACCCGTCGTGGAGCTGGGCCGCGGGCACGATGATCTCCGATCTGCGGGACCTGCGCAGCTGGGCCCGCACCCTCGCCACCGGCGCCCTGCTGACGCCCGCGACCCAGGCCGAGCGCCTGAAGACCACCCCGACCGGCATCCCCGGCGCGGGCTACGGGCTGGGCATCTTCGACGTCCAGGGCTGGATCGGGCACAACGGCTCGATCCCGGGGTACGAAAGCCTGACGGTCCACCTTCCGCAGGCCGGGGCCACCCTGGTCGTCCTCCTCAACACCGACGTCCCGCACGCGGGAAAGGAGCCGACCGCCTTCTTCGGCGAGGCGCTGACCGCCATCGCCACCCCAGCGCACGTGTACCCGGGCCACCCGCCGTCCGTACCGAAGAGCGGCTGAGGGCGCGGGCCGTCACGAGGCGGGGCGAGCATGGCCCCGGCGCGTCAGGCGACGGCGCCTATCCGGCCGACCACGGGCGCGGGGCCGTCGTGGTGGATCGGTGTGTGGGCGCCGGTGAGGGCGCGTCCGCTGCCGCCGCGCCGACTGGCGACGATCTCCGCCGCGATGGACAGCGCGGTCTCCTCCGGGGAACGCGCCCCCAGATCCAGACCGATGGGCGAACGCAGCCGAGCCAGCTCCCGCTCGGTCACACCCACCTCCCGCAGCCGCGCGTTGCGGTCCTCGTGCGTACGCCGCGAACCCATCGCACCCACATAGGCCACGGGCAGCCGCAGCGCCAGTTCCAGCAGCGGTACGTCGAACTTCGCATCGTGCGTCAGCACGCACAGCACCGTACGGGCGTCCACACCCGTGGACGCCAGATACCGGTGCGGCCAGTCCACCACGATCTCGTCGGCCTCGGGGAAACGGTTCCGCGTGGCGAACACCGGCCGCGCGTCACACACCGTCACGTGGTAGCCGAGGAACTTCCCCACCCGCACCAGAGCCGAGGCGAAATCGATCGCCCCGAACACGATCATCCGCGGCGCCGGCACGCTCGACTCCACCAGCACGGTGACCGGACGCCCGCACAGCCCACCGTCGGCGCCCACCTCCAGCGTCCCGGTCCGCCCCGCGTCCAGCATGGCGCGAGCCTCCTCGGCGACCGTGCGGTCCAGCTCGGGACGGCCCTTGAGCGTGCCCTCGTACGCACCGTCCGCGCGCACCAGCAGCGCGCGCCCCATCAGCTCGGCCGGCCCCTCGGCGACCCGGGCGACCGCAGCCGCCTCACCCCGGGCAGCGCCGGCCAATGCGGCCTCGAAAACCGCCCGGGCGGGACTGCCCACCAGAACGGGGGTGACCAGGACATCAATGACCCCACCGCAGGTCAGACCCACCGCGAAGGCATCGTCGTCGCTGTACCCGAAGCGCTCCAGAACGGTCTCCCCGTCCTCCAGCGCCTGCCGGCACAGCTCGTACACCGCACCCTCCACGCACCCACCGGATACGGAACCGATCGCGGCCCCCGCACCGTCGACGGCGAGCGCCGCCCCCGGCTGCCGCGGCGCACTCCCCCCGACCGCCACGACGGTGGCGACGGCGAAATCCCGCCCCTGCCCGACCCACCGGTGCAGTTCTTCGGCGATGTCCAGCATGCACGGTCTCCGGTCTACGACAGAGGGACACTCCCGCCCCCACCCTCCCCCAGCCCACCCGGTTCCGCGAGCAACGAGCCCACACCGCGCACGACTTCACGACGTCGACGATCCGCAGCGCGCGGAAGCCGAACGGCCCGGCTCCGTAAGCTGAGCGCACCGACGGGGGAACACGAAGGCGAGTGATGCGGGTGCAGGGGGATCAGCGGCCGTCCGTGCGGTCCGCGCGGGCGTGGGAGACGGTGCCCGCCGTGCGCAAGGTGCTCGGCGTCATCCACAACGTCACCTCCGCGACCCGGCTGCTGGATCTCCTCGCGGTGTTCGAGGGGGACCCGCGCGTGGCGGTGGTGTTCACCTGCACCGGGTCATCGGCCTTCGGCAACGGGATCGCCGAGTTCATCGCCGACCACGAACTGAGTTTCCTGCCGTGGGAGCAGGCTCGGGACCGGGGTGCGGAATTCCAGTTGGCGATGAGCACCAGCCGGGGCGGCCCGCTGGAAGAAATCACCGCCCCGCTCATCGGCTGCGCCCACGGCGCCGGGTACAACAAGAAACTCAGCAAGGATCCGGGAGCGGGAGCAGGCGTCGAGGGCGCCGGGAGCGGACCCGCGCCCACCCCCGGAAGCGGCCCCCGCACCCGCTCCGAGGCCTTCGGCCTCTCGGCCGAATGGCTCCTGCACGACGGCCTCCCCATCCCCTCCGCCATCGCGCTCTCCCACGATGAACAGCTGGCCCGCCTGCGCCACGGCTGCCCCGAAGCCCTTCCCCGCGCCCGCGTTATCGGCGACCCGGTCGTCGACGAACTCCGGGCCTCGCTCCCGTTCCGCCGGGAATACCGATCGGTCCTCGGCATCCGGCCGGAGCAGAAACTCCTGCTGGTCACCTCCACCTGGGGGCCGCATTCCCTCCTCGGCTTCTCCTTCGGGCTGGCCGAACGCGCGCTCGCCGAATTGCCCCAGGACGAATACCGGGTGCTCGCCGCGATCCATCCCAATGCCTGGTACGAACACGGCGGCCACCAGATCCGCAACTGGCTCGGCGCGGCCCTGCGCGCCGGGCTGATCCTGCCCCACCCCGCCGGGCCCACGTGGAAGGCCGCGCTCTGCGCCGCCGACGCCTACGTCGGCGATCACGGGAGCCTCTCCCTCTACGCGGCCGCCCTCGGCCTGCCCGGCCTGCTGGCCGCCTTCGACGAGGACGCCGTCGCGCCCGGCTCACCCATGGCCTGGCTGGGCCGGACCCTGCCCCGGGTCTGCGGCGACCGCCCGCTGGGTCCCCAACTGGAGCGCGCCGTACGCCTCCCCGACGCCGCCGCACGGGTCACGTCACGCCCCGGCGAGGCCCTGGGCCTCCTGCGCGGCCTCTGCTACGAGCACCTGGGCCTCGCCGAACCGGCCGCGCCCTGCCCGCCGCGCCCGGTGCCGCTGCCCGTGCTCCCGCCCGCCGCGCGCTCGCCGCTGCGCGCGGCCCGGTACGTCGACGCCCGCCTCGAGGACACCCGCTCCGGCGCGCTGGTGACCGTACGGCGCTACCCCGCCGAGGTGCAGGGGCGCATCGACGCGCACCTGGGCGAGGGCGCGCACCTGGTGGCGGACGAGGCCGAGACCGACCCGCGCCGGCGCGACCTCGCCGAGATCCTGCTGGCCCGCGGTTCCACCCCCGCCGAACTGTTCGCCCGCCACCCGGCCTGCGCGCTGGTCGTCACGGAGGACGCCCTCCTGTGCCTGCGCGACGGCCGCTGCTACGCCGCCCGCGGGCCGGACCCCGCGGCGGCCGCCTCCGCACTCCTGGCCCTGGTCACGCAAGGTCGTACCCCCGAGGGCGAGTTCACCCTCCGCCTCGGCGGCGCGGAGTCACCCCTCACCCTGCTCCCGATCGACGGGTCCGATCGGCCGCGCGCCCGCCCTGCCCCGCAACCCCTGCGGTAGCGTGCGCAGTTGATTGTTGATCAACGAGCGGGATGCTCCGCACACAGGGGGACGGGCATGGAAATGGACCAGGAAGCGCGTCACGCAGCGCCCAGCGCAGGGCGTCACATCGCGTTCGAGCGGCTGCACAACTTCCGTGACCTGGGCGGCTACCGTGCCGCGGACGGGCGCGTCGTCGCCTGGGGGCGGCTCTACCGCGCCGATTCGCTCGGAAAGCTCGCCGGGGACGACTGGAAGCGGTTCCTGGACCTCGGCATCCGCACCGTCATCGACCTGCGCTACCCCTGGGAGATCGACGCCAAGGGCCGTGTGCCGGAGGCCGGGCGCTTCACCTACGCCAACTTCAGCATCGAGCACCGCCCCTACGACCAGGCGGAGATCGACCCCGCCCTCGACCCGTGGCGCTACCTCGCCGACCGGTTCGCCGAGGTCGCCGAGGACGGCGCCGCCGAGATCCGGCAGGCGATCGAGCTGATCGCCGAAGACCCCGGCCCCACCGTGTTCCACTGCACCTCCGGCAAGGACCGTACGGGCCTCATCGCCGCCCTCGTCCTCACCCTGCTCGGCGTCGGCGAGGAGCAGATCCTCGCCGACTTCGCCCTCACGGAGCTCGCCACCGACCGCCTCGCCGCGGACTGGCGCGCCGCCCACCCGGACCGCACCCTGAACTGGCCCTCCTACGGCCGGGCCCCCGCCAAGATCATGGAACTGGTCCTCGCGGACCTGACCACCCGCCACGGCTCGGTCCGGGCCTACCTCACCGACCGCGTGGGCATCACCGAAACCACCGCCACCACCCTGCGCACCCGCCTGCTGACCCCGTAACCCGGGGCGCGGATCCCAGGGCCCCATGCCGGAGCGCTACCGCTCCGGCACCTGGCCCGGCTCGTCCGCGATGCCGCGGGCGGCGATGGCCACGGAGGTCACCGGTGTTCCGGTCCTTCCCCACGGGCCGTCCTTGAGGAGGACCGTGCGCTCGCCCAGGAGGCGCGTGGTCGCCGGGTCGAAGATCCACTCGGTCCGCTCGGCATTGTGCACACGGGCGACCGCGACGCCCGTACGGCCGAGCGCGTCCGTCGACTCGGGAACGAGCACGACGCCCGGGATGCGGGCGGCGGCGCGGTAGAGGGCGGCGCTCAGCCCGGGCGGGGCCTCGACCGTCCGCAGCAGGTCGCCGATGGCGACGAAGGCTTCCTGGTCGGGGCCGGTGGTCGAGCCGGAGCCTTCGCCGTGGTTCCGTCGGGCGTCGGCGTAGATCAGCTCCAACAGCCGGTCGGGGTCGGTCGGGAGGCTCTCCAGGAAGCGGTAGGTGGGGTGGTTGATGTTCGCCTTGACCGCACCTGCCGCCGGGTCCGTCGAGGTGCCCCGGGCGGTGCGCGTGAGCGTGCCGCCCGCTCCGTCCACGGGTACCCAGCGCTCCGCCGATTCGTCGGTGGGGGCGGCTGCCATCCCGCCGTTCGCCGTCTCGGACAGGGACGTGGAGTGTCCGACCGTCCTCGTGTAGAGGAACTGCCCGTCGCGCACGGTCGGAGCGGGGGCCGCCTGCGCCGCCAGCGCCGCGCGGTCCAGCAAGCGCACGGCCGCCGGTTCGGTCCGTACCGCGGCGGGGTGCTCGCCGGGCCCGCTCACGCCGAGGGTGACGGCCGCCATCGCCGCGCATGCCGCGGCGCCCGCGGCGGCGGCCAGGACCAGCCGACGGCGGTACCGCGCCCGGTCGGAGCGGGCCTCCTCCGCAGCCGCCCCCATCGCCCCCATCGCCCCCGTCTCCCCCGTCTCCCGCATCAGGTGCTCCCCGATCCGGTGGTGCCCGTGGAACGGCAGGTCCTCATCCGCGATGCCGGGCAAGCGCCGGAGCACGTCCAGGGACTCGTCCGGACCGCCTCTCGGGTCATCGGTGGCGTTCACAGGTTCCCCCTCCCTGACACAGTTTCGGGACCCGGTGCCCCGGTGGTGCCGGTGCGTCGCGAGGCCGGCGGCTCCTGCGGCGGATCCGCCGCGAGCTTGCGCAGCCGGGCCCGCGCGCGCGAGAGCCGGGAGCGCACGGTCCCCACCGGCACCCCGCACACCCGCGCCACCTCCTCCTGGCTGAGCCCGGACCACACGCACAGCAGGAGGATCTCCCGGTCCGCGCTCCTGAGCCGTTTCAGGGCCGCGAGGGCGGCCGCCGCCCGGGCCGTGTCGGTGAGCCGGGACACGACCCCCTCCGCCGGGTCGGGCACGAGGTCCGGCGGCGGAAGGCGGTCCATGGCGCGGCGGTGACGGCGCGCCGCCCTCCGGCTGTTGCGCATGACGTTCGTCGCGACGCCGAAGAGCCACGCCCGCGGGCTGCCGACGTCGTCGAGCGTCTCGCGCAGCCGCCACGCTTCGAGGAAGGTGAGGGAGACGATGTCCTCGGCGCCCGCCACGTCTGCGGTCATGCGCACGGCGTGCGCGTACACCGCCCGGGCGTGGGCCGCGTACAGGTCCGCGAACAGTTGGGGGTCCACGCTGAGTAGTGTCCGCACGGCCCGCCCCGTTGCATGTGCTCCACCTCACGTCGGCGGGGGAAGGATGCGGGGGAAGGGGGCGCCGCCGCAAGGACGGTGGGTCCGGACGCGTACCGCTCGTGGTGCGGTCCGGCCGCCCGCCATTGCCCCGGCGGAGCGCCCCGCCGATCCGCTACCCTGTCCCTGGGCTGCCCGCCTTCGTTCGCCTTCGTAGCTCAGGGGATAGAGCACGGCTCTCCTAAAGCCGGTGTCGCAGGTTCGAATCCTGCCGAGGGCACGTATGAGGAAGACCCCCCGACCGTTCGCGGTCGGGGGGTCTTCGCGTGGGGCGGCCGCCGGGGCGGTTCAGGGGGGTGGGGCCGGAGTTGGGGGTGTGGGTGGGGTGAGGGTGACGCGGGCTTCGGCGCCGCCCTCGGGGCGGTTCGTGAAGGTCAGGGTGGCGGACAGGGCGCGGGCCTGACCCGCGGCGATGGTCAGGCCCAGGCCGTGGCCCTTGTTCATGCCCTCCGTGCGGAACCGCTGCGGTCCGCTCGTCAGCAGGTACTCGGGGTAGCCCGGGCCCTCGTCCGTCACCGTCAGCGTGGCGCCGTCCACCGTGACCGTGACCGGGGCCGCCCCGTGTTTGTGGGCGTTCGCGATCAGGTTGCCCAGGATGCGCTCGACGCGGCGGCGGTCGGTCTCCACCAGGTGGGCGGACAGGACGCGCAGGCGGGTGTCCGTGCCCGAGGCGCGGATCGTACGGGCCGCCAGCTCGGCGAGGTCGTACGCGTCCAGCTCCGGGCGCTCGCTGCGGGTGTCCAGCCGGGATATCTCCAGCAGGTCCTCCGTCAGCGCGCGCATGGCCTGCACCCGGTCCCGTACGAGTTCGGCGGGGCGGCCCGGCGGGAGGAGTTCGGCGGCGGCGTTGAGGCCGGTCAGCGGGGTGCGCAGTTCGTGGGCGACATCGGCGGTGAAGCGGCGTTCCGCTTCCAGTTTGCGCTGGAGGGACGCCGCCATGATGTCGAGGGCGCCCGAGACGGCCGCGACCTCGTCCCGGGTCCGCGCCGAGTCCTCGACGCGCGCGTCGAGATCGCCCGCGCTGATCCGGCGGGCGACCTGGGCGGTCTGGTGGAGCCGGCGGGTGATGCGGGTGACGCCGAGGGCGCCCATGAGCAGGGTGCCGCCGATGGCGAGGACCGAGGAGCCGAGGATGGCGCGGTCGAGATCGACGATGGTCTGCTCACTGGCGCTGTAGTCGACCGCGGCGGCGATCACGCCGCCGCGGTCGGCGGGGCCGGCCGCCCACATGACCGGCTTGTTGCGGAGTTCGCCGACGAGGGTGCCGCGCCGCCCGTCCGCCGCGTAAGCGCGCAGCTCGGCGGGCAGGGCCGTGGGGTCGACGCCCTCGCCGCGCGGGGTGCGCGTGCCGGTCTCGTACGCCTCGGTGATCCGGTCGAGGCGGTCGAGGGCCTTCTCGCGGGCGGTGCCGATGGTCTGGTCGGTCATGGCGCTGTGCACGAGGCCGCCGAGGAGCGCGGCGAGCCCGCAGCACATGCAGGTGATGAAGACCGCCGCTTTCCAGGTGAGCGTCGCCGTCCACACCGGGAGCCGCAGCCGCAGACGGCTGCCCGAGGTACGCGGGGCGCCCGGGGTGTCCGGCGACGCGGTGGGGGTGCCGGTCATGGCGCGACTCCGGGGCAGAGCGGGGGCGGACGGGGGCGGTGCCCCCGTGACACCTGAAAGGTTACGAGGGTCATGTTCTGGCCGGCCCTCGGCCACGTAACAGTTGGCCGGACACCCGCGCGCGAAGGCGTGAAGAAGCCCTCCCGGCACCTGTGCCGGAAGGGCTTCCGAGCGCGAGCCGCGCGCTCTCGTCCACCAGGGTGGTCAGGTCCCCGGACCCCTCAGCTGAGGCCCCTGCTGCGCTCTCCGATGCGGTCGCCCTGTGGGGTGCCGGCCCGCTTCAGGGCCGCCTTCGTGTGCGCTCCGCCCTTCACCTTGCTCCGCAGTTCGCCTTCGTAGCCGTGGCCCGGCCCCTTGGGGGCCTGCGGCATCTCCAGCGCCTTGGCGACCGCCGTACGGAAGTCCTGCTTCTGCTCTTCGCTCATCCCGCCGTCAACTCCCTCGGGAAGCATCCATTCGGCTCTTCGGCCCATCGGCCCGCCCCTCCACCACCTGGAGGACCGGACCTGAATCGGACCTATGGGGATCGTATGCAGATATGAGGATGAACGCACCCCAGCGGACGGGACCGATCCCGACGGACCGGACTTCATCCCGGCGGACCGGCCCTCGCCTCGGCGGACGGCACCTACGGAAGCTCCGGCGTCCCCACCGCCGCGCGGACCAGTTCCTCCGGGCAGGGCGTCCCCCGCGGCAGCTGGTACTTCGCCGCCACCCGGTACTCCCCGGGCGCCGGGGCCAGCAGCTCGGTCCATACGTCGCCCGACGCGTCCGGCTCCGCCTTGAACAGGCAGCCGACCGTGTTCGCGTACTCCTTCGGCACCTTCGCGGCGCCCTTGGGAGCCGCCGCGCCGCGGGCCTTCGAGGCCTCCGTCTCCTGCGGCGGCTCCACCGGCTTGCCCGCCGCGTCGACCAGGCCCAGCCACGGCGAGTGCGGGATCCGCACCAGCACGCGGCCGGGCTGCCGTACGTCGACCACCAGCTGGTCCGCGCCCGCGCGGACCACCGTCGCCGGGCCGGAGACCAGCGCGGTCGGCCGGTCGACCTTGAACAGCTGCCAGTTCGCGTCGCCCCACACCTGCTGGAGGTACGGCAGCCCGTCCCGCACGAGTTTCGCCTCGGCCTCGCCCCCCTTGTCGGGTTTGTCGGCGGGCAGCACCACGTAGTGCACGGCCCAGCGCTCCAGCCAGCTCCGGTAGGTCTCGGCGGTGAGCGTGTCGTCGTAGAAGACGGGGTTGCGCTCCAGGTCGGCCTGCCGGTTCCAGCCGCGGGCCAGGTTCACGTACGAGGGGATCGCCGAGGATTCGCGGTGGCTGCTGGCCGGGACCACCTCCACCCGGCCGCGGTCGGCGCCCGCCTTCTGCAGCTGGTCGATCAGCGGGGCCAGCTCGCGGTTCCAGGAGGCCAGGGGGGTGGTGCGGACGATGTCCTGCACGCTGTTCGTGGTGATCCAGGCGGTCACGCCGACGACGGCCAGCACCAGCGCGTAGCGGCGGCGCGAACGCGGGAGGGCGTGCGGGAGGGCCGCGACCAGGACGGCGCCGGCGAAGAGCATCGCGAGGCGGGTGACGTTCGAGCCGATCTGCGAATCGATCGCCCAGGTCAGGAAGACGCCGCAGGCGTAGACGGCCGCGGCGATCCGGACCGTCTTCCACCGCTTCGGTACGAGGACCGCGATCAGCACGCCGAACACGAACGGCAGCCAGGCCGACCCCACCCCCATCGGCTGGGTCCCGGAGAAGGGGAACAGCCACGCCGACAGCCCGACCACGGCCACCGGGGGCAGCCCGATGGCGTACGCGCCCGGGCGTCGGCCGCTCAGGAACAGGGCGGCCGCGATCACCCCGAGGAAGAGCCCGGCCACCGGGCTGGAGGCGGTCGCGAGCGCGGCCAGCACGGCGGCGACCGCTGCCTTGGCCCAGCGCCGCTCGGCCCACTTGCGGGGCCAGCAGAAGGCCGCGGCGACCGCGCCCAGCGCGAACATCACCCCGAGGCCGAAGGTCACCCGGCCGGACACCGCGTTGCAGAAGAGCCCGTACACGCCCGCGAGGGCGGGCCACAGCGGGTGCGCCACGGAGCCCCGGCAGCGGGTCAGGACCAGCGCGAGCAGGGCGGCGGAGACGGTTCCGGCGATCATCATCGTCGTGCGGACGCCGAGGACGTGCATGAGGTACGGCGAGACGACGCTGTAGGACACCGGGTGCATGCCGCCGTACCAGGCGAGGTTGTACGCGGAATCCGGGTGACGGCCGACGAACTCGGCCCAGGCGTCCTGGGCGGCCAGGTCGCCGCCGCTGTTCGCGAAGCTGAAGAACCAGGCGACGTGGAGGAGGGCCGCGAGGGCGGTCGTCACGCCGATCGGGTGACGGTGGCCGAAGGCGAGCGCGTCCCGGCAGCGGAGCCGCAGGGTGCGCCGCCGTCCCGGGCGGCCGGACGCGGGGCTCGGCTCCGGGGCCGGGGCCGCGCCCCGGCCCCGAGCGGCGTCAGGGTCCGCGCCGCCGGTCGGTATGCCGGTTTCCCCGGCGGCACCCCCGGCGCCGCTCGCAGCACCCCCGGCGCCGCTCGCGGCGCCACCCGCGGCGCCACCCGCGGCGTCGCCGGCGTCCCGGCCGTGCTCCCGGCCCTGCGTTTCTTTCCGGCCCCGCTCAGCGGTGGTCACTGCCGCACTCCCCACACGTCCGTCCTGTGCCAAGACGCGACCCGGCGCCCCGGGGTTGCCCGGAGCGCCGTGTGCCCGTCCCGCGCCTGCTGTCAGCCGACGCGCGTCAGCTTGCTGCCGATGCCCGGCGCGGCCAGCTCGCGCTGGAGCGCCACCGGCACCTTCACCTGGCTCGCGCCCTCGCCGACGGTCAGCACTCCGACCTGGGTACCGGCCTTCGCCGTCCCCGGGATCTTCGTACCGCCGTCACTCAGCTTGACGGTGACCGTGAGACCCGACCACCCGACGGCCTGGACGTCGGCGGTGGCGACGACCGGGGTGTGGCCGCCGAGTCCGTCGTCGACGTACCCGACCACATCGCCCTTCTTCACGACCGTCGCGCCCTGGAGCGACTTCTGCGTCGCGACCAGCAGCTGCTTGCTCGCCGCGATCACCGTGTCGATGATCGGCGGCTTGTGCTGGCCGAGGACGGCGCCGACGATCAGCTGGTTGGTGTCGCCGACCTTCTTCTGCGCGGCGAAGAGCAGGTTTCCGCCCGCCTTCGTCGTCGTACCGGTCTTGATGCCGAGCGAGTCGTTGAAGGGGACCAGCCGGTTCCAGTTCGGCCACGTCTTGCCGGACGGGTCGACCCAGCTGGGCTTGCGCGTGATGTCGAGGAGCGCGTCCATCTCCACCAGCCGCAGACCCAGCTTGACCTGGTCCTCGGCGGTGCTGACCGTCGTGGCGTCCAGACCCGAGGGGTCCGTGTACGTCGTGTTGGCCATGCCGAGCTCCTTGGCGGTGGCGTTCATCTTCGCGACGAACGCCTCCTGGCTGCCGGAGTCCCAGCGGGCGAGGAGCCGGGCGATGTTGTTGGCCGAGGGGATCATGAGGGCCGCGATCGCGTCGTACTCCGAGATCTTCTGGCCCTCCAGGACCGTGTCGAGGGTGGACTCGTTGTCCGTGGAGTTGTTCTTCTTGCCCTCGGTCTCGGTGGTCTTGTCGATGTCGATCATCTGGCCCTTTTCCCCCTTCTTGAAGGGGTGGTCGCGCAGGATGATGTACGCCGTCATCGACTTGGTGACGCTCGCGATCGGTACGGGCTTCATCTCGCCGGACGAACCGAGCGTGCCGAGGCCCGCCGCGGCCATGTACGCCTGGCCGCCGTCGGGCCAGGGCAGGTCGGGCTTGTCGCCCGCGAAGGCGTACGAGTGCTTCGCCGTCATGGCCAGCGTCGGCGCGGGCAGCGGGCGGACCAGTTGGACGATGCCGAGGACGACCGCCAGCAGCGCGAGCAGCGGGGCGTAGATCTTCACCCGGCGCACGGTGGTGCGGATCGGGCTCGGCGGCGGGGGCGGGTTGTTGGTCAGCTCGGCGAGCATGTCGAGCGGGGGCCGGGGCGGCAGGGGCTGCTGCGTGGTCCGCTCGGAGCCGGTGTGGGTGACGGGGGGCGGGGGCGGGGACGTCTTCGACGCCGGGGACGGGGTGGGCTTGGGCTCCGCCGGGGCGGGTGCGCCCTCGCCGCGCAGCGGCACGAAGGTACTGGCCCGCTCGGCCGCCCCTTCGCGCGGCCGGGTGGTGGACTTGTCGGCGCGCGTACCAGCGCCCTGGCGGGCGGCCGTGCCTGTGCCCGCGCCCTGGCCGGGAGCGGGGTCGGCCGGCTTGCCGGGGGTCTGGCGGGTGCCGGGGTCCTGGCGGGCGGCCGTGCCCGTGCCCTGGCCGGTGCCGCGGCCGGTGGCTTCCTCGGGGGCGGAGCCGGTGGGGTCGGCGGGGGCGGGGCGCTTGCTGTCGGCCGGGGCGGCGTCCGGGCGGACGGCGCGGAAGACGGCCGTGCGCTCGCTGTCGGCCGGGGCCTTGGCCGGGGCCTTGGCGTCGGATTCGGCAGCGGCGTCCTTGGCCCCCGCGGGGGCCGCGTCCGGGCGGACAGCGCGGAAGACCGCCGTGCGCTCGCTGTCGGCCGGGGCCTTGGCCTTGGCTTCGGGTTCGGGAGCGGCGTCCTTGGTGTCGGCCGGGGCCGCGTCCGGACGCACCGCGCGGAAGACCGCCGTGCGCTCGCTGTCGGCCGGGGCCTTGGCCGGGGCCTTGGCTTCGGGAGCAGCGTCCTTGGCCCCCGCGGGACGCGCGTCAGCGTCCTCGGCGTCTGGACGCACCGCGCGGAAGACCGCCGTGCGGTCGTTGTCCGCCGGGGCCGCCGAGCGGGGGTCCTGGCCCGAAGCGGAATCCTTCTTCGGCGAGCCGGCGTTGCGGCGGAAAGCCTCGAAGGCCGTGGCCTTCTCCTCCGCCGGAGCGGAGTCCGCGACCTCGGCGGAGTCCTTGGGAACGGTGCGGAACACCGATGTGCGCTCGGAATCTGACGATTCGGGACCGTTTACGTCGGCATCCGCGCGCGGGGTCGGGGACGGCTTGGCCGAGGCCTCACGGGCCACGTCCGCACCCGCCGGCGCCACCGGTGCCGCCGAAGCGGAATCCCGGTCAGCGGTCGAGGTCCGGGGCGCGCGGACGTCCGTACGGGCGCCCTCCGCCCCGCCGTCACGCTCGCGCGTCGGCCCACCGGCCGACCCGGGGGCAGGCTCGGCAACCGGCTCGGGAACAGCCTCGGCTGCCGCTTCCGGAGCCGTTTCGGCGGCCGCCCCGGAGGTGGCCTCGGGCTCGCCGCCCGGTCCGGCGGCACGCTCGGGGGCAGCCTCGGCCGCCGACCCCTCGGCACGCTCGGGAGCCGACCCGGACGCCACATCCGCCCCCGGTTCCGGATCCGACTCCGCATCCGGTTCCGGTTCCGCACCCGGACCCGCATCCGGATCCGCCTCGTCCGCCGACGCCACCCAGGCCGCGACCGCGGCCCGCAGGGGGTCGTCCCCGGGCTCGGAGTCGCTCCCGGCCTCCGGGTCGTCCCGGGGCTCGGGGGCGGGCTCCGGGTCCCGGGGGCGGAACACCGACAGGCGAGGGTCGGATTCCGCCGCCCCCGGCGCACCCGCGCCTTGCTGTACCGACTTGTCGGGGGACTCGCCCGCCACCAGTTCCTCCTCGATCGACGTCCGGCCGCTGCCCGGACCGCTGTCCGAACCGTCTAACAGTGTCCCGTCTAGGGGGCATCGCCCCCGTGCGAGACGAGAACGACATACTTGCCGGTTCCCACACAAACCGGCCAGGCGCTCTCGACAGATGAATGTGAGAGGGGTCACCCTGTCACTCATCCACGCGGGGAGGCATGGATGGGCAGGAGCCGCAGAACAATTCCGGAGGAGCTTCTGCTGCTCGCTTTGGACCCGACCACGGGAACCACGGCGCAGCCGCAGTCGCTCGACCTCGGCCTGGCCGGGGCACAGCTAGTGGAGCTGGCTCTGGCAGGACGGATAGCCCCAGACGGGGATCGTATCGCCGTGGTGATGCCACGGCCGACAGGAGATCCGACCCTGGACTCCGCACTGGAACTGCTGCGCCGTCGCGGCAGCCCGGTTCGGGCGGTCCACTGGATCGGCGGACCCCGACTGGGGCTCCGCCAGGTGTACCTCGCTCACCTGGAGCGCTGCGGCATGGTCCATGCCGTCGCGGGACAGATGTGCGGAATGCTGCCGACGACTCGCTACCAGGCGACCGACACGGCAATCAGCCGGGAGATCCGTGCCCGGCTGGACAGTGCGATCCGCACCGGCGTACCGCCGGACCCGCGGACCGCGGCGCTCGCCGCCCTGGCCCACGCGGTCGGACTCGGCAAGCACCTGTACCCCGGCAACGAGGGGCGTTCGTCCAGATCCCGCTTGCGGGACCTGATTCGGCACGACCCCATGGGCGGCCTCGTGGCACACGCCGTGATGGACGTCCAGAACGGTGTGGCCGCACAGCCGCGCCGTGACCGTGCTCCGGCACCGGCACCCGCGCCGCCGCCCGCCCGTGCGACGGCCACCGGCGTTCCGCTGCAGCCGCGCCGCACGGGTGCGATGGCACGCGCCGTCGCACACTGACCCACCGCACCACCGATCCGCAGATCGACCGCTCCACCGACACACCCCACCGCACGACGAACGCCATGGCCGCAGCCGGGAATCCCCCAAGGACCCGGTGCGGGCACCGCCAGCGCGCGGGGTGGCGAGGCCGGTCCGCCGGCCCCGCCACCCCGCGCGTCTGCGTTTCCCGAACGGGTTTCCCCGGCCTCCGCGGAACCGTTCCGGCCCGTTCCCCAGCGGGGTCGCGCCCTTCGATGGCAGTCTGCTCAACATCAGACACGCAGAGAGACAGTAAGCAAACAGCAAGCAAGCGGAGGTGCCGTAACCGTGGCGTCCAATGTCAACCCCACCGTCCGACGGCGCCGATTGGGCATGGAGCTGCGCAAGCTCCGTGAGGACAAGGGCATGACGGCCGAGCAGGTCGCCGAACGCCTGCTCGTATCCCAGTCCAAGATCAGCCGGCTGGAGAACGGCCGTCGCTCCATCAGCCAGCGCGACGTCCGCGACCTGTGCGACGTCTACGAGGTCGAGGACCGCCGGCTCGTCGACTCCCTGATGCAGATGGCCAAGGATTCGCGCCAGCAGGGCTGGTGGCACGCCTTCGGCGACATCCCGTACAGCGTCTACATCGGCCTGGAGACGGACGCGGCCAGCCTGCGGACGTACGAGCCCCAGGTCGTCCCGGGGCTGCTCCAGACGCCCGAGTACGCCCAGGCACTGATCCGCGGCGCGCTGCCGGAGACCGCGCCCGTCGACATCGAGAAGCGCGTCCAGGTGCGGATGCACCGCCAGAAGCGGCTTTCGGAGACCGACAACAGCAACGCCGACGTCGGTCCGCTGCGCCTGTGGGCGGTCATCGACGAGGCCGCCCTGCGCCGACGGGTCGGCGACGGCCAATTGATGGTCCGGCAGCTGGAGTACTTGATAGAGCAGTCGGAACAGCCGTACGTCACCGTCCAGGTGATGCCCTTCGCGATGGGCGCACACCCCGGCGTGAACGGCCAGTACGCCATTCTGGAATTCCCGGACGCCTCCGACTCGACGGTCGTGTACATCGAGGGCGTCACGAGCGATCTGTACCTGGAGAAGGGCAATGACGTTCAGAAGTACAGCGTGATGTACGAGCACCTGCGCGCCCAGGCGCTCAATGTCGAGCAGACGCGGGAGTTCATCTCCGACATCATCAGCGACCATGCAGGCAAGCGCCGGTAAAAGCGCACCAAACCGGGCAGGTGGCGATGAGCGCCGGTACCGTACACCGTCACCGCCCGGCCATGGAAGGCCTGGCCTGAATATGCCATCCGGACGGGTGAACGACCCCTTCACCTCTCGGGCGGTGCCGGTAGCGTCGATCACGTCAACCAGGGAATGGGTTGGCGCCAATTCGGAACGACTCGCTGAACCGGAGAAAAACATGGCCATTCGACTGGGCGCCACGGAAAACTGGACGAAGTCCTCGTACTCCGGCGGCAACGGTGCGTGCGTCGAAGTCAAGTCCCCCGTCACCGAGGCCATCGCGGTCCGCGACTCGAAGGTGCAGGACGGTCCGTCCATCGCCTTCGCTCCGGGGTCCTGGACCTCGTTCGTCACCGAGGTCAACGAAGGCCGGCTGGGACAGCTCGTCTGAGCATCACGGCGAACTCCCCGACCGGCCTGCCCGCAGCACAGGCAGAACGCGCACCACAGGCAGAACAAGCAGGACAAGCTCAGCAGATGCACACGGCACCACCCGCAGTACTGACTGGAGCCCTCTCGACTGGCCCGCCGTCCCGGCCGAGGGGGCTCGGCCATGTCCGGGCGGGCGCCGGCGCCACTGGCCCACGCACCGGTCGCGCTAGCGCAGCTGATCGACGTACCGGTCCGTGCCCGGCACCGTCGGGATGAACGGCGCCACCAGCTCCACCCGCCCCCCGAGGCCGGCCGCCGCGACCTCCGCATCCAGCCCCCGGAAGCCGTCCCAGCAGCTGCGCGGGTCGGCCTCCAGGAACCACAGCAGCGTCAGCCGGGTGCCGACCCCCTCGACCTGCTTGACGTACGTCATCCGGTCGCCCGGCAGCGGGGTCGGCCGGAAGACCGTCACCATCGCGGCCGGCGAGCCCTGGAGGCGCTGGGGCAGGTGCCGCGTGCGCAGCCACTCCAGCAGCCGGGCCCGCTGCCCGGAGCCCTCCGCGTCGATCACCTGGAGGACGAGTCCCCCGTACGGGTGGTCCATCGCGTGGTAGTCCCGGGGGCCGGCGGCGCCGTCGCGGTAGACGGTCGCCTCGTGGTCCTGGAAGGCGGTGAAGACGTGCGTGCGGTCCTGGTAGACGCGGCCGTCGCGGTTGAGCCGCTTGTTGATGCCGACGGTCCACTTCATGTGCTCGTCGTAGCGGCCCTCGGTCACCCAGTACGTCGAGAGGTAGCACCCGGTGGTGACCGGCTGGGCGACGGCGGACTTCTCGGGGTAGCGCAGCTCCTGGAGTTCGCGGGTGGCGACCCAGCGCCGCCCGGCGAACATCCACGGCATGGCCATGGCCCCCGCGTAGTAGTGGTCGTCCTCGTACCAGCGGTTGTAGGCGAACTCGTGGCCCGGGTGCGGCTCGACCATGGTGATCAGGGCGTGTCCCGGGTGGACGCCGTACGGGCCGACGGACGCGAGTGCGGCGTAGTCGTCGGGGCGGGTGTCCGCGGACGGCGCGTGCTGGTCTTCTCGTGTCATGGGAACGGTCTAGCTGATGCGACGTCAGATGGGGAGGGTCGGGACCGGCCGATCCGGGCCCGCGTGCGCCCGGGAAGGCGCCGGCACGGGGGTTCACACCCCGGGGACGGCGCCGTACCCTGACGCACCGTCAGGTCACGCATCCCGCGCCCCCGCCCCGCCAGGAGCCCCGCATGCTGCTGCAAGGCAAGACCGTCATCGTCTCCGGCGTCGGCGCCGGGCTCGGCCACCAGGTCGCCGCCACCGTCGTCCGCGACGGCGGCAACGCCGTCCTCGGCGCCCGCACCGAGGCCAACCTCGCCAAGACCGCCGTCGAGATCGACCCCGACGGCGCCCACACCGCCCACCTCCCCACCGACATCACCGACGAGGCCGCGTGCGCCGCCCTCGCCGCCCTCGCCCGGGACCGCTTCGGCGGGATCGACGCGGTCGTGCACGTCGCCGCCTGGGACTCCTACTTCGGCGGGCTCCAGGACGCCGACTTCGGCACCTGGCAGCAGGTCCTCGACGTCAACCTCCTGGGCACCCTGCGGATGACCCGGGCCTGCCTGCCCGCCCTCAAGGAACGCGGCGGGTCCGTCGTCATCATCGGCACGCAGTCCGCCGTCGCCGCCCCCTCCGAGGTCCAGCAGGCCGCCTACGCCGCGTCCAAGGGCGCGCTGACCTCGGCCATGTACTCCATGGCGCGCGAACTGGGCCCGCACCGGATCCGGGTCAACACCGTGCTGCCCGGGTGGATGTGGGGGCCGCCCGTGCAGGCCTTCGTCACCTTCAGCGCGCACTCCGAGAACGTTCCGGAGGCGGAGGTACTGGCCCGGCTCACCCAGCGGATGGCGCTGCCCGAACTGGCCACCGACGGGGACGTCGCGGACGCCGCGGCGTTCCTCGCCTCCGACCGGGCCCGGGCGATAACCGGCCAGTCCCTGCTGGTCAACGCCGGTGAGCTGATGCGATGACGGGCGGCGCGACACTCCTCGCCGCCGGATCCTCGGATCGTATGCTCGCACCATGAGCACTCCGAGCAACGCTCCGGCCGGCCCGACCGACAACTCCATGCGCCGCGCGCTGAAGCGGGCGCGCGACGGCGTCGCGCTCGACGCGGCCGAGGCGGCCGTACTGCTCCAGGCGCGGGGCGCGGCCCTGGAGGACCTCACGGCGTCCGCCGCCCGGGTCAGGGACGCCGGGCTCGCCGCCGCGGGCCGCCCGGGGGTGATCACGTACTCCCGCAAGGTCTTCATCCCCCTCACCCGCCTCTGCCGCGACACGTGCCACTACTGCACCTTCGTCACCGTCCCCGGCAAGCTGCGCCGCGCGGGCCACGGCATGTACCTCTCCCCCGACGAGGTCCTCGGCATCGCCCGCCAGGGCGCGGCGATGGGATGCAAGGAAGCCCTCTTCACGCTCGGCGACCGGCCGGAGGACCGCTGGCCCGAGGCCCGCGAGTGGCTCCACGCGCACGGCTACGACGACACCCTCGCCTACGTCCGCGCCATGGCGATCCGGGTCCTGGAGGAGACGGGCCTGCTCCCGCACCTCAACCCGGGCGTGCTGACCTGGTCCGACCTGCAGCGTCTGAAGCCCGTCGCCCCCTCCATGGGCATGATGCTGGAGACCACCGCGACCCGGCTGTGGTCCGAGCCGGGCGGCCCGCACCACGGTTCGCCCGACAAGGAGCCGGCCGTGCGGCTGCGCGTCCTGGAGGACGCGGGCCGCTCGAACGTCCCCTTCACGACCGGCGTGCTGATCGGGATCGGCGAGTCCTACGAGGAGCGCGCGGACGCCTTCTTCGAGCTGCGCCGGATCCAGCGCGCCTACCACGGCATCCAGGAGGTGATCGTCCAGAACTTCCGCGCCAAGCCGGACACCGCGATGCGCGCGATGCCCGACGCGGAGCTGGAGGAGCTGGCCGCCGCCATCGCCGTCGCCCGGCACATCCTGGGCCCGTCCGCCCGGATCCAGGCCCCGCCGAACCTGGTGGACGCCGAGTACGCCCTGCTCATCGGCGCGGGCATCGACGACTGGGGCGGCGTCTCCCCGCTCACCCCCGACCACGTGAACCCCGAGCGCCCCTGGCCGCACATCGAGGAGCTGGCCGAGCGGACCGCCGCCGCCGGCTTCGAGCTGCGCGAACGCCTCACCATCTACCCGGAGTTCCTGGAGCGCGGCGAGCCCTGGCTCGATCCCCGGCTGCTCCCGCACGTCCGCGCGCTGGCCGACCCGGCGACCGGGCTCGCCGATGAGCACGCGCGGGTCGAGGGACGGCCGTGGCAGGAGCCCGACGAGGGGTTCACCGCCACCGGGCGCACCGATCTGCACAGCACCATCGACACCGAGGGCCGCACCGGTGACCGGCGCGAGGACTTCGACCACGTCTACGGCGACTGGGACGCGCTGCGCGAGGCGGCGGCGCCCGGCATGGTGCCGGACGCCGGCGCGGCCTCCTCGGACCCCGAACGCATCGACGCCGAGGTCCGCGCGGCCCTGGCCCGGGCGGCCGACGACCCGACGAAGCTCACCGACGACCAGGCCCTCGCGCTGCTGCACGCCGACGGACCGGCGCTGGACGCGCTCTGCCGGATCGCCGACGACCTGCGCAAGTCCGTGGTCGGCGACGACGTGACGTACATCGTCACGCGGAACATCAACTTCACCAACGTCTGCTACACCGGCTGCCGCTTCTGCGCCTTCGCCCAGCGCCGCACCGACGCCGACGCCTACACCCTCTCCCTGGACCAGGTCGCCGACCGCGCCGCCCAGGCCTGGGACGTGGGCGCGGTCGAGGTGTGCATGCAGGGCGGCATCCACCCGGACCTGCCGGGGACGGCGTACTTCGACATCGCGCGCGCGGTGAAGGAGCGGGTGCCCGGCATGCACGTGCACGCCTTCTCCCCCATGGAGGTCGTCAACGGCGCCGCCCGCACCGGGATGTCGGTCCGCGACTGGCTGACGGCGGCCAAGGAGGCCGGGCTGGACTCCATCCCGGGGACCGCGGCGGAGATCCTGGACGACGAGGTCCGCTGGGTGCTCACCAAGGGCAAGCTGCCCACCGCCGACTGGATCGACGTCGTCACCACCGCGCACGAGCTGGGCATCCGCTCCTCGTCCACGATGATGTACGGGCACGTGGACCAGCCGCGGCACTGGCTCGGCCACTTCCGCACCCTGGCCCGGATCCAGCAGCGGACCGGCGGGTTCACGGAGTTCGTGACGCTGCCCTTCATCCACACCAACGCGCCGGTCTACCTGGCGGGCATCGCCCGGCCCGGACCGACGGCCCGCGACAACCGCGCCGTGATGGCGATGGCCCGGCTGCTGCTGCACCCGCACATCACCAACATCCAGACCAGCTGGGTCAAGCTCGGCGCCGAGGGCGCGGCCGAGATGCTGCGCTCGGGCGCCAACGACCTGGGCGGGACGCTGATGGAGGAGACCATCTCCCGGATGGCGGGCTCCGGTTACGGCTCGTACAAGTCGGTCCGGGACCTGGTCGCGATCGCGGAGGCCGCCGGGCGTCCGGCGCGGGCCCGTACGACGCTGTACGGGGAGGTCCCCGAGGAGCGGCAGCGGGCGGCCCGCGCCTCGGACGGGCACCTGCCCGCGCTGCTGCCCGTCCTGGAGTAGGCCGGGACGCGACAGCGTGCGGGCGGCGGCGGGGTGGCCGGAAGTACCCTCATTCCGGCCTTTCTCCGCCCACTAACGGGCCGCGCGCAGGCCTGCCTCCGGATTCGAACAGGGCGGTCCACTACAGTGCGCGCCAGAGCCCAGCGGGGGGATGCGTTCATGGACTTGGCGGCGGAAAGCGTGACGACGGGAAGCCTGGCCACCGGCCTGTGGGGCCGGGTCGAACAGCAGGACTTCCGCGGCCGGGTGCGCGGCGTCCTGCTCGGGTCCGCCCTCGGGGACGCCCTCGGCGCGCCGGTCGCCGAGCTCTCGCTGGACGGGATCCGCGAGGCCCACGGCGCGCAGGGCCTGACCGAATGCGTCCCCGCCCACGGCCGGCGCGGCGCCGTCACCGCCGCCACCCAGCTCACCCTCTTCACCGTGGACGGCCTGATACGGGCCCACGTGCGCCGGGACACCGGCGCCTGGCACCCGCCCACCGACGTCCACCACGCCTACCGGCGCTGGGCGGCCACCCAGCACGACTGGGGCCCGGACGAGCGGCGCGCGGACAACGGCTGGCTCGCCCAGGAGGAGTGGCTCTACGCCCGCCGCGACCCCGCCCGTGCCTGCCTGACCGGCTTCGGCGACGCGATCCTCGGCACGCTGGAGCACCCCAAGAACCCGGCCGCCCGGGACTCCGGCGCCACCGTCCGCTCGGCCCCCTTCGGCCTGCTGGTCGGCTGGGAGCCCGCCCTGGTGCTCCAGCTGGCCGTCGAGTGCGCCGCCCAGAGCCACGGCCACCCCGCCGCCTACCTGTCGGCGGGCGCCTTCGCGGTCATCGTCCACGGCCTGACCCGCGGCGAGGGCCTCGACGCGGCCGTCCAGCGGGCCCTGGGCCTGCTCGGCTCCCGGGCCGGCGGGCAGCCCGTCACCGACGCCCTCCAGCGGGCCACGGCCGCCGTCACCCAGGGCGTCCCCTCTCCCCGGATCATCGAATCGCTCCCCGCGGGCGACGGCCGCAGCGCCGAGGACGCCCTCGCGGTGGCGGTGTACTGCGCGATGGTCGCCGAGGACGTGCGCCACGGGCTGCGCCTCGCGGTCAACCACGGCGGCGACTCCGCCTCCAGCGGCGCCCTCTGCGGAGCGCTGCTGGGCGCCCTGCACGGCGAGACCGCCCTCCCGGCGGCCTGGCTGGCCGACCTGGAGGGACGCGCCACGCTGCTGGAGCTCTGCGACGACTTCGCCCTGGAGATGACCCAGGGCCCCGCCCTCCACGGCCCGGCGCTCTCCTCCCCGGGCTGGCTGGCCCGCTACCCGCGGGGCTGAGCCGCCGGTAACGGCCGCGCGGTACGGCCCACTTGGCCGCCGGTTCACCCTGCCCACCGTGCGCGGGAGCCCGTAGCGTGACCCCACCCACGTCACGGAGGTGTCAGTACCCATGCCGAGCACGCCGACCCTGCGGATCTCCGCCACCGTCTTCCTGACCGACCGGACCATCGCGCCCGTGCCGCTCGCCCGCGCGCTCGAAGAGCGGGGTTTCTCCGGCCTCTACCTGCCCGAGCACACCCACATCCCGGTCAGCCGCGACACCCCGGCCCCGATGGGCGGCGCCCTGCCCGAGGAGTACGGGCGCACCCTCGACCCGTTCGTGGCGCTCGGGCAGGCCGGCGCCGTCACCGAGCGGCTGGGGCTGGGCACCGGCATCACCCTGGTCGCGCAGCACGACCCGATCGGGCTGGCCAAGCAGGTCGCCACCCTCGACCACCTCTCCGGCGGCCGGTTCACCCTCGGCCTCGGCTACGGCTGGAACGTCGAGGAGGCCGCCGACCACGGCGTGGAGTGGCGGGTCCGGCGGGAGCTGGTGCGGGACCGGATGGCGCTGATGCGCGCGCTGTGGGCGCCCGAACCGACCGCGTACACCGGCCCCTTCGGCAGCGTCCGGGCCAGCTCGGCCTTCCCCAAGCCGGTGCAGCCGCCCCGCGAACTCACCCCGGGCGCAGCGCTGTACGGTCCGCGCACCCTGATCGGCGGCGCCGCCGGACCCAAGCTCTTCGCCGCGATCGCCGACCACGCCGACGGCTGGATGCCCATCGGCGGCGGCGGCCTCACCGAGTCGCTGCCCGCGCTGCGCGGGGTGTGGGAGGCGGCGGGACGCGATCCGAAATCGCTCCAGGTGGTCCCGTACGCCGTCCGGCCGACCCCCGGCAAACTCGCCCACTACGCCGAGCTGGGCATCGAGGAGGTCGTCCTGCAACTGCCCTCGGCGGACGCGACCGAGGTCCTGCGGACCCTGGACGAGTACGCCCCGTACCTCTGAACGACCCGCCTCCCGGCCCTCACCTCCTTGGACCCGACCTCGTGAACGCACCCGCAAGCACGGCCCCGGCCGACGGCGACGCGCAGGAGTGGCAGAGCGCCCTGCTGCGGCTCCTGGACGACCCGTACGTGTTCGCCGCGGCGGGGGCGCGCCGGCACCCGGACTGGGCCGCGGACGTCCTCGCCGTGCTGCGCCGCGAGAACGCCGACCCCCGGGGCTGGGCCGGTCTCGACTGGGACCGGGACGGCGAGGAACGAGCCGCGGCCGGACCCTCATTCCCCTTCCGCGCCGGCCTCACCCCCGACGGCCTGCGCGCGGCGCTGCACCCGCTGGAGCACGCCGCCGCCGTCGACCTGCTCGCCTCCCTCACCCAGGAGTGGACCTTCGAGCCGGCCCCGCTGTACGGCCGCGCGCCCGCGGAGCGGGAGGCCGTACGGGAGGACGCCCGCACACTGCTGCGGCGCTTCGGCCCGGCCGGGGCGGCGTCGTACTGGACCACCTCCCCGCTCGCCCGCACGACCACCGCCCCGGACTTCCTCCGGGCCCGGCTCGAAGGCGGCGGGACCCCTCTCACCGACTACGCCGAGGAAGTCGGCCTGATCGTGACCGCCCCGCCCGAGGTCGGCGAAGTGGGCGTCTTCTGGTCGTTCAACGCGACCTGACATCCGCGACCCGGCGCGCGCGGGACGGAACGCCCGGGTAATCCGTTGAACGGACCCGCACCCCCCGGTGTAGAAAGAGATGCCCAAGGGACCCCAAAGGGATGCCCAAGGCACCTCGTATGATCGGCCGGTCGACCGGCACGCATTTCCTGGGGGGAAATCAACCATGCGCACCCGCGCGTTCCGCAGAGCGCTCGTATCCCTGCTCGCCGCCTCCGCCGCGAGCGTCCTCATCCCGGCGGCCGCCTCGCCGGCCGCCGCCGCACCGGCCGAGTGCCACGGCCCCAAGGGCGGCACGCTCGCGGAGATCCGCCCCGGCCAGCGCCTGGAGTCCGGCGCCCGCCTGGCGGACCTGGTCAGCGCGGCCGAGCTGGTCATGCAGGGCGACGGGAACCTGGTGCTGTACGCACTCGGCACGCCGGGCGGCTACAAGCTCCCCCTGTGGAACAGCGGGACCTACGGCAACCCCGGCGCCTACGCCACCATGCAGGAAGACGGCAACTTCGTCATCTACAAGCAGGGTGGCAGCGCACAGACCGGCGGCGGCATCTGGCACACCGCCACCTACGGCAGCGGGACCGGTACCGTACGGGCCTCCCTGCTCGGGGGCGCGTTCGTCGTCGAGGGCCGCAACCCGGGCCCGTACTGGTCGACCGGGAGCGCGGAGCGCGAGGCGTGGCTCTGCTCGGAGTACGCGACGGCCGCCGAGGCGTGGTGGTCCGGGAACTGGGCCCAGTCCGCGTCCGTGTGGCTGGTGCTCCAGCGGGACAACAACCTCGTCATGTACCGCAAGAGCGACGGCAAGGCCATCTGGAACAGCGGCACCTACGGGGGCGCCTACCGGCTGAACCTGCAGATGGCCCCCAAGGACCGCGGCGACCTGACGCTCGTCGAGGAGAACCGCACCGCGGTGCGCTGGCGCACCGGTACGGCCGGAAACGACGGCGCCTACGCCCTCCTCCAGGACGACGGCAACTTCGTCGTCTACAAGAAGGACGGCGGCCCCGGCAAGGGCGGGGGCCTGTGGAACACCGGCACGTACAACAAGATCTGACCGAACAGCACCTTATGCACCACGGGGGAAGCCCGACCATGCGCCACCACCTGCTCCGCGGAGCCCTGAGCGCCCTGCTCGCCGCCTGCGCCACGACCGTCCTGGTCCCGGCGACGGCGTCGGCCACCGAAGACCCCGGCCAGTGCCGGACCGGTGCGACCGGCCGCAGTTCCGACCTGCGCCCCGGCGAGCGCCTCGCATCGGGCGCGAGCCTCGTCCCGACGCCCGGCAAGACGGAACTGGTCATGCAGAGCGACGGGAACCTCGTCATCTACGCGCTCGGCACTCCGGGCGGCTACAAGCTTCCGCTGTGGCAAAGCGGCACCTACGGCAACCCCGGCGCCTACGCCACCATGCAGGAAGACGGCAACTTCGTCATCTACAAGCAGGGCGGCGGCGCACAGACCGGCGGCGGCATCTGGCACACCGCCACCTACGGCGACCGGGCCAACAGCTACCCGGCCGCCTCCATGCGGGACGACGGCCAGCTCGTGGTGTCCGGCCACGCCCAGAACTCGTTCTGGTCCAACACCCCCGAGCAGCACGTCAGGGTGTGCTCCTCCGACATGGCCTGGGGCCGCGGCTTCTGGGCCCAGTCCGCGTCCGTGTGGCTGGTGCTCCAGCGGGACGACAACCTCGTCATGTACCGCAAGAGCGACGGCAAGGCCATCTGGGGCAGTGGCACCTACGGCAGCCGGAGCGCCCTGAACCTGGAGATCGGGGACCACGGCGACCTGGTCCTGCGCGAGGGGGACCGCAACGGAACGGTCCGCTGGCACACCGGAACCGGCGGCAACGACGGCGCCTACGCGCTCCTCCAGGACGACGGCAACTTCGTCGTCTACAAGCAGAACGGCGGCCCCGGCAAGGGCGGGGGCCTGTGGAACACCGGCACGTACAACAAGATCTGACCGAGCAGCACCTTATGCACCACGGGGGAAAAACCATGCGCCACCGCTTCGTCCGCACCACGTTCATATCCGCACTCGCCGCCACCGCCCTGGCCTCGCTGGTCCCGGCCACGGCGCACGCCGCGCCCGGGCCCCTGCCCGGGATGGCCGAGTGCGACGAGCCCTACGACCGCCGCGAGACCCTCCTGAACGCCGGCCAGCGGCTCGCACCGGGCGAGAAGATGACCAGCCCGACCGGGTCGACCGAGCTGGTCATGCAGGGCGACGGGAACCTGGTGCTGTACGCGCTCGGCAATCCGGGCGGCTACAGGCTCCCGCTGTGGAACAGCGCCACCTACAACAACCCCGGCGCCTACGCCACCATGCAGCAGGACGGCAACTTCGTCATCTACAAGCAGGGCGGCAGCGCCGAGACCGGCGGCGGCATCTGGCACACCGCCACCTACGGCGACCACGCGGAGAACACGCCCGTGGCGAAGCTGGAGGCGGACGGCAACTTCAAGGTCATCGGCCGCAAGGACGACAAGTGGGGGCTGCACTGGACGACCCTGCGGTCGGAGAACACCACGAAGGTGTGCGCCGAGGACGCGCAGCACGAGTACCGCTACTGGTTCACGGGCGACTGGGCCCAGTCCGCGTCCGTCTGGCTGGTCATCCAGCCCGACAACAACCTCGTGATGTACCGCAAGAGCGACGGCAAGGCCATCTGGAACACCGGCACGTACGGCACGGGCTTCCAGGTGCTGGAACTGCGCATGGGCACCGACGGTGACCTGTTCATGCGCGACTGGATGGGCGGGAAGAAGGTCGTCTGGAGCGCCGGCACCACCAACAACCCCGGCGCCTACGCCCTCCTCCAGGACGACGGCAACTTCGTCGTCTACACGGCGGACGGCGGCCCCGGCAAGGGCGGCGCCCTCTGGCAGTCCGGCACCTGGAACAAGATCTGATCCTTCCGGACCGGTTACGGGCCCCGCGCCCGCCTCGGGCACCCGACCCGCCCCCTCACGACCCGTACAAGGCGTCGATCTCCGCCGCGTAGCGTTTCGCCACCGCCGCGCGGCGGAGTTTCAGGGTCGGGGTCAGGGCGCCCGACTCCACGGTGAATTCCGCGTCCAGGATGTGGAAGGCGCGGATGCGGGCCGGTCGGGAGACGGTGGCGTTGGCCTCGGCCACCGCCGCCTCCACCAGCGCGCGCACCGCCGGATGCGCGGACGGTGCGCCGGCCAGGTCGTGCCCCTCCCGGGCGGCCCAGGCGGTGATCTCCTCGGTGTCCAGGGTGATCAGGGCGACCGGGTGGGGGCGGTGGTCGCCGATCATCACCGCCCGGGAGACGAAGCGGGAGCGCTGGACGGCGAACTCCACCTCCGTCGGGGTGATGTTCTTGCCCGACGAGGTGATGATCAGTTCCTTCTTCCGGCCGGTGATCCGCAGGAACCCGTCCTCGTCCAGGGCGCCCAGGTCCCCCGTGTGCAGCCACCCTCCGGGGTCGACGGCCTCCGCCGTGGCCCGCGGGTTCGCGTGGTAGCCCGGGAAGACCATCGGGCCCCGGGCCAGCACCTCGCCGTCGTCCGCGATCCGCACCTCGCAGCCCGCGACGGGCCGCCCGACCGTCCCGTGGCGGACCGCCCCCGGGTGGTTGAGGCTGATGACCCCGGCCGACTCGGTCATTCCGTACCCCTCGAAGACCGCGATCCCGCAGCCCCGCAGGAAGTCCAGGGTCGCGGGCGCGATGGGCGCGCCGCCCGTCAGCGCCCAGCGCAGCCGCCCGCCGAACGCCTCCCGCACCAGTGAATGGAGGGACTTCTCCGCCGCCTCGTACGCGTCCCGCTCGGCGTCCGGCAGCGCGCCGTCCGCCGCCAGGAGGCCGAGCCGGACCGCCTCCTCGAAGCGCTCCCGGCCGCCTTCCCGGCCTTCGGCGAGGGAGAGGACGACCGAGTGCAGCTTCTCGAACAGGCGCGGCACGGACGGCAGATGGGTCGGGCGCGCCTCGGCGAGTTCGGCGATGACGTCCTCGATCCGGCCGCCGAAGTAGCACAGTTCCCCGCCCTCCAGCAGGGTGGTGAACTGGATCAGCTGGGCCAGCAGGTGGGCCAGCGGCAGGTAGAGGTACGTCGAGTCGCCCGGCCCGCCGTTGACCAGCGGGAGGGTGGCGTCCTGGATGGCGCCGAGGTTGCCGTGGGTGAGGCGGCAGCCCTTCGGCAGGCCGGTGGTGCCGGAGGTGTAGACGAGGGACGCGTCGTCCTGCGGCCGGACCGCCGCCGCCCGGCACCCGAGTGCGTCCGCCCCGGCCTCGTCACCTTCCCCGTCCCCGTCGTCGACCGCCGCGAACGACGACAGGAACGGCGTGCCGCTCCGCGCCCCGTCCGCCGCCCCCACCGGTTCCATCAGCACCACCGCGCGCAGCTCCGGCAGCCCGCCACGCAGCGCCGTCACCCGCGCCGCCTGCTTCTCGTCGTCGCAGACGGCGACCACCGCGCCCGAGTCCGCGAGCACCCAGGCCAGCTCCTCCGCACCCGCCGTCGGGTACACCGGCACGATGACCGCACCCGCCGCCAGCACCCCGAAGTGGGTGCAGGTCCACTCCGGCCGCGTCTCGGCGAGTACGGCGACCCGCTCCCCCGGCGCCACCCCGAGGGCCAGCAGCGCCCGACCGGCCTCGGTGGCCGCGGCGTCGAGTTCGGCGTACGTCCGGGTCCGCCAGGCGCCCTCCCGCCGATAGCGCAGGGCGGTCCGCGGCCCGTACCGCCGGGCGGTCCAGCGGGTGAACACCGCCAGCGTGTCCGGTCGCACAGCGTCCATCGGTATCGCCTCCAGGGCTGCCCGCGCGAACGGGACGGGTGGGTGTGCGGGCGTGGGGTGGATGTGCGGGGTGCGTACGGACGACGCTAGGCAGCCGTTCGCCCCCCGCGGCATGACCGGAAGCGTCACCCCCGCTGACCGCAGCGCTCATGTGCGGCTACCGTCGCGGTCATGGGGAGGCGGACGGTCACCGTGCACCACGTGCGCGCCGTGCTCGCGGGTGCGCGCGCCGCGGGCACGGACGTCGTGCCGCTGTTGCAGGAGGCGCAGATACCGCCGCTGCTGCTCGGCGACGACCGGGCGCGCGTCACCCCCGCGCAGTTCGCCCGGCTCTTCCGCGCCCTGTACCGCAGCACCCAGGACGAGTTCCTCGGCCTCGCCGCGGCCCCGAGCCGTCCCGGCACCTTCGCCATGATGTGTCACGCCGCGCTGGGCTGCCGGGACCTGGGAGCGGCCGTCGAGCGCGGCGCCGCCTTCTATCGGCTCTTCCCCGGCGGCCCGGAACTGCACCTCGAAGTGGCGGGAGGGCAGGCCCTGTTCATCGTCCACAACGACTTCGGGCGCGACGAGGAGCGGTTCCTCACCGAGTGCCTGCTCGCCATCTTCCACCGGCTGTGCAGCTGGCTGATCGGCCGCCGGATCCCGCTCGCGCACACGGCGTTCGCCTATCCCCCGCCGCCGCACGCCCAGGAGTACGACCTGCTCTTCGACTGCCCGGTCCGGTTCGGGCAGCCGCGGACCGGTGCCGCCTTCGACGCGCGCTGGCTGGGCGCGCCGCTCGTCCGGGACGAGGCCGCGCTCGACGCGATGCTGCGCCGCGCGCCCTTCGACCTGCTGTCGCGCCCGGAGTACGGGACCACGGTCGCCGAGCAGGTGCGCCGGGCGCTGAGCCGGCAGCTCCGGGTCTCCCCGCGGCTGCCGGAGCTGGGCGAGGTCGCGGCGCGCCTCGCGGTGTCCCCGGCGACGCTGCGGCGCCGACTGCGGGCGGACGGGACCTCCTTCCAGCAGCTCAAGGACCACGTGCGGCGGGACGCGGCCATCGCCGGGCTGGCGGAGAGCGCGGAGCCGATCGCGGAGCTGGCGGCGCGGCTGGGGTTCTCCGAGGACACTGCCTTCCACCGGGCGTTCCGCCGCTGGACGGGCACCACGCCGGGCGCCTACCGCGCGCACTCCGGAGCGGCGGATTCCGTGGAGCGGTGTCCCCTTTCGGATGACGGCCCCGGCGCGTCCGGCGGCGGGTGAGCCGGGTGTGAGGGGTCGGGGGAGCCGGGTGTGCGGCGGCGGGTCAGCCGGGTGTGAGGGGTCGGGTCAGCAAAGGTGAGCTGCCCGGTCAGCGACCTTCCGACCGGTCGGTCACTACGGTCTCCTCACCACCACCCCCACACGGACCCCTTGGGAGAGCCGCCCCATGCGTATCCGAAGCACCGCGCTCGCCGCCGTGGCCGCCCTGGCCCTGGCGGCCGGGATCCCCGCCACCACCGCGCACGCCTCGGCCGATCCGGCCGCCCCGGCGGACGCCGCCGCCCGGCCCGGTGACATCGTCGCCAGCGCCCCCTCCTCCTTCCACCCGCTGCCGGGCCAGCCCACGAACACCCGGGCCTGGAAGATCCACTACCGCTCGACCACCGCCGCCGGCGCCCCCGACGTCGTGTCCGGCACCGTGATCGTCCCGCAGGACGGCCGCACCGGCCCCCGCCCCCTGATCACCTACGCCGTCGGCACGGTCGGCCTCGACGACTCCTGCGCGCCGAGCGAGAACTTCCCGAAGGGCACCGGCCTGGAGGCCAACCTCATCCAGCAGCTCACCCTGCGCGGCTGGGCCGTGGTCGTCACCGACTACGAGGGCCTCGGCACCCCCGGCCTGCACACCTACACCGTCGGGCAGTCGGCCGGGTACGCCGTCCTCGACGCGGCGCGCGCGGCCCAGCGCCTGCCCGAGGCGGGCCTCTCCGCCGCGGGACCGGTCGGCATCATGGGGTACTCGCAGGGCGGCCAGGCCTCCAGCTGGGCCGCCGAGCTGCACGGCTCGTACGCCCCCGAACTCCAGGTCAAGGGGACCGCGACCGGCGGAGTCCCGGCGGACCTGCTCAAGGTCGCCGCGTTCAACGACGGCTCCTACGGCTCCGGCCTCGTCTTCATGGCCGCGGCGGGCCAGGACGCGGCCTTCCCCGAGCTGAAGCTGGACTCCTACCTCAACCCGGCGGGCAAGCTCCTCGTCGACCACCTCAAGACCCACTGCGTCGCGATCGACGCGGCCGTCGGCTCCTTCAAGCGGATCGCCGACATGACGACGAGGGACCCGCTGGCCCAGCCCGACTGGCAGGCCCGGCTGAACCAGTCGAAGCTCGGCCGGACGGCGCCGGCCGCGCCGGTGTACCAGTACCACGCGGTGGGCGACGAGCTGATCCCCTACGCGGTCGGCAAGCAGCTGCGCGCCGACTGGTGCGCCAAGGGCGCCGACGTCGACTGGAACCCGATCCGGGTCGGCGGCCACGTCACCGGGGTCATCACCGAGGCCGTCGCGGCGGGCAATTGGCTCGCCGACCGCTTCGCCGGACGCCCCGCGCACGGCAACTGCTGACCTGCATCAGGCCTTTCACCGCCCCGCCGGTCATTCACCGGCGGGGCACGCGCGCGTCCCGTGCGCCAACTCCCCGTCGACGAGGAAGGCGTTCACCCGCTCGCGCACGCACCCGGAGTGGAAGTAGGCGGCGTGCCCGCCGCCCTTGTAGTCCAGCACCACCGCCGAGCCGAGCCGCGCCGCGGTCTCCTCGGTCCAGCGGTACGGGGTCGCCGGGTCCCCGCGCGTGCCGACCAGCAGCATCGGCGGGGCGCCCGGCCGGTCGATGGTGCGCAGGTAGCCGCTGCCCGCGGGGCGGCCGTAGCAGGACAGCACCGTCTTCAGCTGGTGCGGCCCGAAGAGCGGCGAGGCGGCGCGGAATTCGGCGGCCCGGGACTCGATCTCCTTCTCGATCGCGGCCGGGGACGCCTTGTCCGCGCCCCGGTCGGGATCGTCGGCGCAGTTCACGGCGACCAGCGCGGCGGCCGGGTTGTCGGCGGGCACCTGGTGCCCGGTGGCCGGGCCCGTCTGCGGGGGCGGCGGGCCGGCCGGGCCGCCCAGCACCAGCAGGCCCGTCGGGTCGCCGTCGCGTTCGGCCGTCGCCAGTCCGTCGGCGAGCGCGGGCCAGGACTCCTCGGAGTACAGCGCCCCGGCGATGGCCGCGACGAGGTCCTTCCCCGTGAAGGGCGAGCCGTCGCCGCCGGTCAGCGGCTCCGCGTCCAGCCGTGCGACGAGCGCGTTCAGGTGCTCCTTGGCGCTGCGCGTATTGGTCCCGGCCGCGCAGCCCGCCCGGCGGGTGCACCAGCGCAGGAAGTCCTCCAGCGCCCGCTGCTGCCCCTCGGCCGTGGCGAGCGCCTGCTGGTCCAGCGGTTCGGTCAGCGTGTCCACACCGTCGAGGACCATCCGCCCGACGCGGTGCGGGAACTGGGCAGCGTAAGCCGCGCCGAGCCGGGTCCCGTAGGAGAAGCCGAGGTAGTGCAGCTTCTCCTCGCCGAGCGCCCGGCGCATCACCTCCAGGTCGCGCGCCACGTGGACGGTCCCGATGTACGGGAGCACGGGCCCGGAGTGCCGGGCGCAGCGCGCGGCCACCGCGCGCAGGGCCGCGAGCTGCGCGGCGGGGTCGTCCCCGGTCCCGGGGTCCGGGTCGAGGGAGCCGCCGCAGCTGACCGGGGCGCTGTGGCCGACCCCCCGCGGGTCGAAGGCGACCAGGTCGTAGGACTCGCCGAGGTCGGCGAAGCTCTTGGGGTCGGCGGCCAGGGCTTCGATGCCGGGGGCGCCGGGGCCGCCGAAGTTCAGCACCAGCGAGCCGAGCCGTTTGCTGCCGGTGGCGGGGATCCTGGCCATGGCCACCCCGAGCGTCCCCTTGGCCGGGTCGGCGTGGTCGACGGGCACGGTGAGGGTGGCGCAGCGCATCGCGGCGGGGGCGCCGGGCTGGTCCGGGCAGCCGCCCCAGCGCAGCCGCTGCCCGGCGAAGCGGGCGAGCGGGTCGGGGCCGGTGCGGGGGCCCGTGACCGGTGCGGCGCCCGGGCCCGTAAGCGTGGCAGGTGGGGCGCCCGTACGGACGGCCGGTGCGGCGCCCGGGCCGGTGCCGAGGGCGGCCAGGGCCGCCAGGGCGAGGCACACGGCGGCGCCGCGACGGGGGCCGGGGCCGCTGCGGGGGCGGCGGGACGCGTGGGAACGACGGGAACGGTACCGGTGCACGGCGCCCTCCTCGGCGGCTGCCCCCGGACCACCATAAACGGGCCGCTCCGGTCCCGCCCGCGCACGCGGGACCCCCTACCGCCGGTACAGCTCCTCGATCTCCCGGGCGTAGTCGCGGGCCACCGCCGCCCGCCGGATCTTCATCGAGGGGGTGAGGTGGCCGCGCGCCTCGGTGAAGTCCGTGGGCAGCACCGCGAAGCGGCGAATCGATTCCGCACGCGAGACCAGCTTGTTGGCCTCGTCCACCGCCTTCTGGATCTCCGCGTGCAGCTCGGGGTCGCGCACCAGTTCGGGCAGCGGCATCCGCTGCTTCTTGTGCATCTGCCGCCAGTGCGTCAGCCCCTCCGGCTCCAGGGTGATGAGCGCGGTGACGTACGGCCGGTTGTCGCCCAGGACCATGCACTGGCTGACGAGCGGGTGGGCGCGGAGCCAGTCCTCCAGGGGCGCGGGGGCGACGTTCTTGCCGCCCGAGGTGATGATGACGTCCTTCTTGCGGCCGGTGATGGTCAGGTACCCGTCGGCGTCGAGCTCGCCGATGTCGCCGGTGGCGAACCAGCTGCCCGGTGGCAGGCCCTCGCCGCTGTTCCAGTACCCGGCGAAGACGTGGCGGCCCCACAGCAGCACCTCGCCGTCGTCCGCGATCCGCACGGCGGAGCCGGGCAGCGGCCAGCCGACGGTGCCGAGGCGGGGCCGCAACGGCGGCGTCACCGTGCTGGCCCCGGTCGTCTCCGTGAGCCCGTACCCCTCGAACACCTCGATGCCCGCGCCCGTGTAGAAGGCGGCGAGGCGGCGGCCGAGCGGGGAGCCGCCGCTCAGGACGTAGCGCACCCGGCCGCCGAGGGCGGCCCGGATCCGGCGGTAGACCAGCGGATCGTAGAGCGCCCGGGCCGCGCGCAGCCCGATCCCCGGGGACGCGCCCTCGGCCACTTCGCCCCAGCGCTGCGCGATGCGGGCGGCCCGGTCGAAGGAGGCGGCGCGGCCCATCGACTCGGCGGTGGCTCGGGCGGTGTTGTAGACCTTCTCCAGCACGTAGGGGATGGCCAGCAGGAAGGTCGGGCGGAATCCGGCCAGGTCGGCGAGCAGGTCGTCGGTCTGGATGCTCGGGGCGTGGCCCAGCTTGACGCGGGCGCGCATGCAGCCGATGGCGACCGTGCGGCCGAAGACGTGGGAGAGCGGCAGGAAGAGGAGCGTCGAGGCGGGGTCCTTGCTGACGGACCGGAAGACGGGGTGCAGCAGGGCGACCGAATTGTCGGCCTCGGCGAGGAAGTTGCCGTGGGTCAGCACGCAGCCCTTGGGACGCCCGGTGGTGCCCGAGGTGTAGAGGAGGCTGGCGACGGAGCCGGGCTCGCAGCGCGCGCGGCGCTCGTGCACGAGGGCGTCCGGGATCCGCTCCCCGGCCTTGACCAGGCGGGCGATGGCACCGGTGTCGAACTCCCACAGGTGCGCGAGGCCCGGCAGCGCGACCCGTTCGCCGCTGATCACCCGGGCCTGCGCGGTGTCCTCGACCGCGCAGGCGACGGCGCCGGAGTCCTCGATGATCCAGCGGGCCTGGTGGGCGGAGGAGGTGGGGTAGATCGGTACGGTGACCAGCCCGGCCGCCCAGCCCGCGAAGTCGAGCAGGGTCCACTCGTAGGTGGTGCGGGCCATGATGGCGAGCCGGTCGCCGGGCCGCAGCCCCTCGGCGATCAGGCCCTTGGCGACGGCGAGCACCTCGGCGGCGAAGGCGGCGGCGCTCACGTCGTGCCAGACGCCGTTCGCGTCCTTGCGGGCGAGCACGGGCTCGGCGGGGGCCTGCCGGGCGTTGTCGAAGGGGATGTCCCCCAGCGTCCCGTGGGCCGAGGCGCCGACCAGCGCGGGCACCGACACCTCCCGGACCACCCCGTCGATCACCGTCTTGACGGGTTCCACCAGCTGCGGAGGCTGTTCCAGCTCGGCTTCCACGGTGCACGCTCCTTGACCCGGCACGAGTGTTACCGCCGGTAATCTACGCACCGGTAACCCCGTCCGACCAGCCCCTGGGCCCCTTTTTCACCGAGGCTCCACGCCGTCGACACGAGCCGCGTCAGGCCGCTGCCGCCGCCGAGGGGACGTCGGAGCAGCCCCGGCAGCGGCCCGGGGCCGGGGCCCGGAAGGCCCGTTCGCAGCCGTCGCACGTCTGGAAGGGGGCCGGCCGCGCGACGGGCAGGGCGACCCGGGCGGGCGGCAGCGGGGGCGGGATCTGCTCCCGGAGGCGGTGCCCGAGGAGGCCGGCCGGGTACCGCAGGTCGGCGGGCAGGTCGGCGGCGAGCATGCGGCCCACGGCGTCCGGCTCGACGCCGCGCTCCAGCCACTGCGAG
Organism: Streptomyces sp. NPDC043876; assembly: GCF_056435825.1. Taxonomy (NCBI): domain Bacteria; kingdom Bacillati; phylum Actinomycetota; class Actinomycetes; order Kitasatosporales; family Streptomycetaceae; genus Streptomyces; species Streptomyces sp. NPDC043876. The sequence continues at coordinate 283,728 of NZ_JBWKDV010000010.1, forward strand.
ACGCCCGGCGCGAGCCGCTGGACGGCGCGCTGCGAGAGCAGCAGCCGGGGATCGTCGAGCCGCAGCCGCGCCAGCAGCTCGACGGCCTCCTGCCGCGCCGGTCCGGCGGGCTGGGCGGGCTCGTTGGGCTCTACGGGCTCCTCGGCGCGGGGCGGACGTACAGGGCGGGGTTCGGGGGTGGGGGCGGGCGCGGGGGCCGGGGCGGGGCGGGGCACGGGGGTCGGCGCGGGAGTCGGCTCCGGCCCTGGTCCGTCGTCCCGGGGCGGGAGCGGTGTGGGCTTCGGGCCGGCGGGGGTCAGGCCGCGCGGCTGGTTGTAGGACAGCGTGCGGGTGACGATCCGCCCGGTCTCCAGCCGGACGCGCACCCGCTCCAGGTAGCCGTGCTCCACCAACTCCCGCAGGGCCGAGGCGATCCGGATCTCCCCCTCGGGGAAGCGCCCGGCCAGCGCCTTGACGCCGATGGCTGTGCCCTCGGGCATCGACTGGATGTAGGTCGCGAGCCCGATCGCGGTCAGCGACATCTGGTGGTGCTGGGCGAGGTGGTTGCTCACGATGACGAAGTGTTCGGTGAGCCGCACGTTCACGTGGACGACACCGGATCGGACGAACCCGGCGCGAACGCGGGGCGAGGCGCACGGGGGCGCGCTAAGGTGTTTTGAAGCCATGGGAAGGGTTGAGGACTTCCTAGTTGGTCAGGCCCTCGTTCGGGATGCCAGTCCCGGCGGGGGCCGTCTCATGTCTGATGATGTGCGGAGCATATGCCTGCCAACCCCCTCGAAATCCACCCCAGTTGGCAGAGTTCACCCATGCGAGTGAGCGAACCCCTGCGGGGAGTGGGAGGGGTGGGTCGGTTGGTTCTTACCCCCGGTACTTAAAGCTTTGACGTCGCGCCCCACCGCATCGCGAAACCCCACGGCCCGGTCCCGCGAGCATTCGAAACCCCCGTAAACGGCCCTGCCCACCTAGGCTGTTCAGCGTCGAGCTGCACAACGAAGGGGCAAGGCCGTGTCAGTTGATGCTCCCCCCGACCCGTACGACAACCCCGTCGCTTTCGGGCAACGTGTCCAGATCTACCGCAACCGCCGTGGAATGACCCGCGAGCAATTGGCCGGACTCCTCGGCCACCATCCCTCCTGGGTCAAGAAGGTCGAGACCGGCGCCCTGCGGATGCCGCGACTGCCGGAGATCCTCCGCATCGCCGCAGTGCTGCGCGTGCGCCGCCTGAACGATCTCGTGGGCGACGTCGACGCCGAACCGCACACCGACCTGTTCCTCGGCCCCGGCCATGACAAGCTGCCGGCCGTCCGTGCCGCGTTGTCGGCCTACCCGACGGGTGCCCGTGAGGCACCCTCCGCCGCCTTCCTCCGGGCCGCACTGGACTCGGCGTGGGCCGCCCGGCACCAGGCCCCGAACCACCGTGCCGTCCTCGGCGCCCTGCTCCCCGGCCTGATCCGCGACGCACAGGCCATCGTCCGCCGGGCCGACTCCGCTGCCGAGCGGCGCGCGGCACTGGTGCTTCAGGCCGAGACGTTCTTCCTGACCCAGTTCTTCGTGGCGTACCAGCCGGACCCGGCCCTCCTCTGGCGCGTCGCGGAGCGCGGCATGGCCGCCGCGCAGGAATCCGAGGACCTGCACTCGATCGGTGTGGCCTCGTGGCTCGCGGCGCAGGCGCACCGCGACTCCGGGCCGGGCCACTACGACGAGGCCGACGACGTGGTGATGCAGGCACTGCGCCTGCTGGAGCCGGGACTGGCCGACGCCCCGCTCGACGTACGAGCCGTCACGGGGGCCCTGCGGGTGGAGGCCGGACTCACCGCGGCGAAGCGCCGCGACACGGGCACCGCATGGGGATGGTGGGACCGTGCGGGCGCCGTCGCCGGACACCTGCCCCCCGCGTACTTCCACCGCGTGACCTCCTTCGGCCGGCCCGTGATGGGTGCGCACGGCGTCACCGTCGCCGTCGAGCTGCGGGCTGGCGGCGAGTCCGTACGCCAGGCCGACCGAGCCGGGGCCGACGCCATCCCGTCCCGGCCGCGCCGGGCCCGGCACCGCATCGAGCAGGCGCGCGCCTACTACCTCGACGGCCGGCAGGAGACCGCGCTCGCCACCCTGGAACAGGCGCACGCGGCCGCACCGGAGACGATCCGCTACAACGGCTACGCCCGCTCGATCGTGCTGGAGGAAACGGCCTCCCGCATTCCGGCCCGCAGGCGCCGCGCCAGCCGACTGGCCGTGGAGATCGGTCTGCTGGCCGCGTAGGCAAAGGGGCCCGAACCGGGCCCCTCCCTCGCGCGCCGCGCCCCCACCCTTGTCACACCACCCGCTGACAACGGCAGGAGCACCAGCATGGACGTACGCGAGACCGGGCCGGCCGAGGGATTCGGGCACGTCGGCCACCCGCTGCTGCACGCACGGGTCCGCGACCCGCGGTCGGGGCGCGAGGGCGAGTTGATGGCCGTCGTCGAGGAGTGCGTCGGCACGGTCGCCGGAACTCCCCGGCACGCCCGGACCGCGTACGTCCGCGACGCGACCGGCGTCGAGTTCACCGCGGCCCCCGACACCCTGGTGCGGCTGTGAGCACCGCCGTCGGCAGGATCTGCGCCGTCTGCGACCGCCCCATCCGGACCGGCGGGGTCGAGTTCATCCGCCACTCCGCTTCCGGCGCCCGCCCCTCGGACTGGGCCCACGCCATCCGCGACCCGGGCTGCAAACCCGCCCGCCCGGCCGCCCGCTGACGCACCGCAGCCCCCGCCCGGACGGGGGCGGAGGCTGCGGTGGGTGTGCGTACCGGCGCGGGGCCGGCGGCGTACGGTCAGACGCTGACCGGGACCTTCTCCTCGGACGCGGCCGCCGCTTCGGCGGACGCGGCGGGCTCGGCCGCGGGGACCTCGTCCAGCGGGGAGGACGAGGCGGCGGCGTAGGCCGTGCGGTCCAGGATGCCCTCGCGGGCGGCGACGATGACCGGGACCACGGCCTGACCGGCCACGTTGGTGGCGGTCCGCATCATGTCCAGGATCGGGTCGATCGCCATCAGCAGGCCGACGCCGGCCAGCGGCAGGCCCAGCGTGGAGAGGGTCAGCGTCAGCATCACGGTCGCGCCGGTCAGACCGGCGGTGGCGGCGGAACCGACCACGGAGACGAACGCGATCAGCAGGTAGTCACCGATGCCCAGCGGCACGTCGAAGATCTGCGCGATGAAGATCGCGGCGAGCGCCGGGTAGATCGCGGCGCAGCCGTCCATCTTCGTGGTCGCGCCGAACGGGACGGCGAAGGACGCGTAGTTCTTCGGGACGCCGAGGCGCTCGGTGACCTTCTGGGTGACCGGCATCGTGCCGACCGAGGAGCGCGAGACGAAGGCCAGCTGGATCGCGGGCCAGGCGCCCTTGAAGAACTGGACCGGGTTGACCTTGGCGACCGTGGCCAGCAGCAGCGGGTACACGCCGAACAGCACGAGTGCGCAGCCGATGTAGACGTCCGCGGTGAAGACGGCGTACTTGCCGATCAGGTCCCAGCCGTAGCTGGCGATGGCGGTGCCGATGAGGCCGACCGTACCGATCGGGGCGAGCCGGATGACCCACCACAGGGCCTTCTGCAGCAGCTCCAGGACGGACTCGGCGAGCGTCAGCACCGGCTGCGCCTTCGCGCCGAGCTGGAGGGCGGCGATACCGGCGACGGCGGCGAGGAAGACGATCTGCAGGACGTTCAGCTCGGTGAACGGCGTGATGATGTCGTTCGGCACGATGCCGGTCAGGAAGTCGATCCACGAGCCGTGCCGCTTGGGCTCCTTGCCGTCGGCGGCGGTGAGACCGGTGCCCGAGCCGGGGTTGGTCAGCAGGCCGATCGCGAGGCCGATGGCGACCGCGATCAGCGAGGTGATCATGAACCAGAGCAGCGTGCGCGAGGCGAGGCGGGCGGCGTTGTTCACCTTCCGCAGGTTGGTGACCGACACAAGGATGGCGAAGAAGACGAGCGGGGCCACGGCCAGCTTGAGGAGCTGGACGAAGATGTCGCCGACCTTCTCCAGGGTGGTGGCCAGCCAGCCGATGTCCTGGCTGCGCGAGAGCCAGCCGAACAGGACGCCGAGCACGAGACCGGTGACGATCTGGGCCCAGAAGGGGAACTTGAACGAGCGGGAGGCCTTGACGGGGGCCTCGGGGGTCGCGGACACGGACACTCTCCGGAGGATGGTGGTGATGCGGTACGGCAGCCGAAGGTGGCCGGCCGGGACCGCTGCTGCATGCGGGGCTGGGTCAGCGACAGCAGCAACAGGCCGCGGACGCGCGGCGGCAGAGGTCTACGTGCAGGCGCGCCACGAGCAGGGTGCTCATGGCTTCGAAGGGCGCAACTGACGTCAACATGTTGAACACGCTAACACTTATCCTTTGAGAATCTCAAAGGACTGCTTTGAGCACCCATCAGCCGGAACCCCGCGGGACCGCCCCGAGACGCGCAAAAGCGCCCCGCCCGGGGTCGATCCCGGGCGGGGCGCTTCGATGCGAAAAGCGAGGGGGAGGGTCAGTGCGCGCGGGCGGCGTCGTCCGCCGCGTCCTCCTGCGCACGGTTCTCGGCGAGCCGCTCCTTCGCTCCGGCGACCCGGCCGGCGATCTGCTCGGACATCACGTCGCGCTGCTTGCGCAGCAGCACGAAGGAGAGCGGCGCGGAGAGCACCAGCGCGAGCAGCGCGACCCAGGCGAGGTTGGCGTCACCGAGCGAGGACGGCACCAGACCCACCTTGACCAGGGCGAGGACGACGACGAAGCAGCCCACGAAGATGGCCAGCCGCATCGTGGTGTAGCGGATCGTTGCGCTCGGCTTGAGGGACACGGTGACCCCTTCTCTCTGTCTACGTCGGTCTACGTCGCCGGTGAACGTCGGGTACGCCCCGACTTGCCCGTCCAGTGAAGCACGCCCGGCCCCGCCCCCCGCCCGCCGGGGCCCTTCAGCGCAGGGGCAACAGCATCGTGACGTCGTCGCGGTCGTCGCCCGGGGCGACCCGGATCGCGCCGGGCACGCGGCCGACCTCGCGGTATCCGCAGGAGGCGTAGAACCGCTCCAGGCCGAGCCCGCCGCGGCAGCCGAGCCGGATCGCGTCGATGCCGTCGATGGCGCGGGCCGCGTCTGCGACGGCCGCCATCAGCGCACGCCCGGCGCCCCGGCCCTGGAGGCCCGGCGCGACCATCACCGTGTAGGCCCAGAGCCAGTGCCGCATCAGGGCGTGCGAGTTCAGGGCGAGGAAAGCGGTCGCCGCCACCCGGCCCTCCTCGTCGTACCCGACGACCAGCCGGGTCCGGCCCTCCGCCATCGCGGCGAGGTGCCCCACGAGCGCGGGGCGGACCGTCTCGCGGGTGACGGGCGCCACGAAGCCCACGGCGCCCCCGGCGTTGGACACCTCGACCCACAGGTCGAGGATCTGCGCGTGCAGGTCGGCATCGACGGCCGGGTCGGCGGCGAAGGTGAGGGAAGCGGGGGTTGTAAGAGTCACGAGCGCAGACTAGCCATTACCCATACCGTCCGGCAACGGTGAAGGGCCCGTCCGGCAACGCCGGAAGGCCCCGGTCCGAGGGGACCAGGGCCTTCCCGTCAGCGCGTCGCGGCGGATCCCGTCAGCGCCTCGCGCCGGACCTCAGAGCCGCATCGCCTGCGGCTCGTCGCGCAGCCCCGCGTCCGGGCCCGGGTACTCACGGATGATCTCGTAGCGCGTGTTGCGCTCGACCGGACGGAAGCCCGCGTCCCGGATCAGCTCCAGCAGGTCATCGCGGCCCAGCTTGTTCGGCGTGCCGTAGTTGTCCGCGTCGTGCGTGATCTTGTACTCGACGACCGACCCGTCCATGTCGTCCGCGCCGTGCTGGAGCGCCAGCTGGGCGGTCTGCACACCGTGCATCACCCAGAAGACCTTGACGTGCGGGACGTTGTCGAAGAGCAGCCGCGAGACCGCGAAGGTCTTGAGCGCCTCGGCGCCGGTCGCCATCGTCGTGCGCGCCTGGAGCCTGTTGCGGACCTTGCCGTCCTTCATGTCCACGAAGTCGTGCTGGTAGCGCAGCGGGATGAAGACCTGGAAGCCGCCGGTCTCGTCCTGGAGTTCGCGCAGCCGCAGCACGTGGTCCACGCGGTGGCGCGGCTCCTCGATGTGCCCGTAGAGCATCGTGCACGGGGTCTTGAGACCCTTCTCGTGCGCGAGGCGGTGGATGCGCGACCAGTCCTCCCAGTGGGTGCGGTGGTCGACGATGTGCTGGCGGACCTCCCAGTCGAAGATCTCCGCGCCGCCGCCGGTGAGCGACTCCAGGCCGGCCTCGATCAGCTCGTCCAGGATCTCGGACGCCGTGAGACCGGAGATCGTCTCGAAGTGGTGGATCTCCGTCGCCGTGAACGCCTTCAGCGAGACGTTCGGCAGCGCCTTCTTCAGCTCGCTCAGCGATCGCGGGTAGTAGCGCCACGGCAGGTTGGGGTGCAGGCCGTTGACGATGTGCAGCTCGGTGAGGTTCTCGTTCTCCATGGTCTTGGCCAGGCGAACGGCTTCCTCGATGCGCATCGTGTACGCGTCCTTCTCGCCCGGCTTGCGCTGGAACGAGCAGTAGGCACAGGAGGCGGTGCAGACGTTCGTCATGTTGAGGTGACGGTTCACGTTGAAGTGCACCACGTCACCGTTCTTACGGGTGCGCACCTCGTGGGCGAGGCCACCGAGCCAGGCCAGATCGTCCGACTCGTAGAGGGCGATGCCGTCCTCACGCGTCAGCCGCTCGCCGGAGCGGACCTTCTCCTCCAGCTCGCGCTTGAGCCCAGCGTCCATGTGCCGGTCGCCTCCTGTGTCTGTCCTGCTTACGTGCGTACCTGTGCTGCGAAACCCCGACCCACCGTACTCTCAGTGCTCCTCCGGCAGTTCCCCGACCCGGTTCTCCCACTTGGTGGAGAGCACGATGGTGGTGCGGGTCCGGGAGACGCCCTTGGTGCCGGACAGCCTGCGGATGATCTTCTCCAGGCCGTCCACGTCGTTCGCGCGCACCTTGAGCATGAAGGAGTCGTCGCCCGCGATGAACCAGCAGTCCTCGATCTCCGCGAGGTCGCGCAGCCGCCGGGCCACGTCCTCGTGGTCGGCGGCGTCGGAGAGGGAGATGCCGATCAGCGCGGTGACGCCGAGGCCGAGCGAGGCGGCGTCGACGGTCGCGCGGTAGCCGGTGATCACACCGGCCGTCTCCAGCCGGTTGATCCGGTCGGTGACGCTGGGGCCGGAGAGGCCCACGAGCCGGCCCAGCTCCGCGTAGGAGGCACGCCCGTTCTCCCGCAGGGCCTGGATGAGCTGCCTGTCCACGGTGTCCATATACCTGGAGCCTTCCATTATTCGGCGATCCCGCAAGTTTACGTATAGAATCTAAGGCACACAGGGTCGACGCCCTGTGAATCTTTCAACAGATCAACGATGATCTGACAATCTTCAGGAGTGGTTCACCGTGTACACGATCGAGATGGCCTACGCGCAGATGCGACAGCTTCAGGAGCTGGCCAACCGATCCCGTGCCCACCAGCCCGCCGCCGCCCGGCGTGTCGACAAGACCCGCAAGGCGTTCGGCGCCAAGAAGCGCTAGTACCGGTCCAGCCGGGGCTGGTCCTCACCAGCACCGGGACCAGGAGCACGGGCCGCGCCCAGCTCCCCGTCCCAGCGGCGGTACAGCCGGTGCGGCACCCCTGCCGCGTCCAGCACCCGCCCCGCGACGAAGTCGGCCAGATCCTGGACGTGCGTCGCACCCGCGTAGAACGCCGGAGAGGCGGGCAGCACCACTGCGCCCGCCTCGTCCAGCGCCACCAGGGCCTTCAGCGTCTGACCGCTCAGCGGGGTCTCCCGCACCACGACCACCAGCCGGCGCCGCTCCTTGAGCGTGACGCTCGCCACCCGCTGGAGCAGGTCCTTCGACAGCCCCAGCGACACCCCCGCCACGCACGCCGTGGACGCGGGCACGATCAGCATCCCCTTGACCGGGTACGAGCCGGACGACGGCCCGGCCGCCAGGTCCCCGGCGTTCCAGTACCGCACCGCGTCCAGGCCGAAGCCCGCGAAGGTGCCCGGTTTCCCGTCGGCCCCCCGCTCCAGCCACTGCTCAAGGTCCGCGCGCCAGTGCGCGTCGCGGAAGGCGATCCCGGTCTCGTCCAGCAGTGTGAGCCGCGCGGACCGGCTGACCACCAGGTCCACGCTCTCCCCCGCCGCGAGCAGCCCCCGCAGCACGGACGCCGCGTACGGCGTACCGGACGCCCCCGAAACCCCGACCACCCAGGGGGTGCGCTTGCCGTCACTCATGCGTCCGAGCCTATCCGGGACTTAGGGGGTCAGCCCCCGCACCAGCAGGTCGCCCAGCGCGCACACGAACAGCGCGATCCCGATGAAGCCGTTGACGGTGAAGAAGGCCCGGTTCAGCCGCGACAGGTCCTTGGGGGTCACGATCGTGTGCTCGTAGCCGAAGGCGGCCACCACGACGACCATCCCGGCCCAGAAGAAGGCCCCCGCGCCGGTGGCGAGCGCGTACCAGACGAGCAGCCCGGTGGTCACGACGTGGCAGACCCGCGCCCCCCACAGCGCCGCCGGGATGCCGAAGCGCGCCGGGACGGACTTGACGCCCTCCGCCCGGTCGGCCGCCACGTCCTGGCAGCCGAAGATCAGGTCGAAGCCGCCGATCCACACCCCGACCGCCAGCCCGAGGACGACCGCGTCCCAGGACCACTCGCCGGTCACCGCCAGCCAGGCCCCGACCGGGCCCATCGCCTGGGACAGGCCCAGGATGGCGTGCGGGAAATTCGTGAACCGCTTGCCGTACGGGTACACCACCATCGGGACCACCGCGACGGGCGCCAGCGCCAGGCACAGCGGGTTCAGCAGCGCCGCCGCCCCGAGGAAGACGGCCAGCGCGATGCCCGCGCCGGTCCACGCGGAGCGCACCGAGACGGCGCCCGTGACGAGTTCGCGCCCGGCGGTGCGGGGGTTGCGGGCGTCGATCTCGCGGTCGATGATCCGGTTCGCGGCCATCGCGAAGGTGCGCAGGCCCACCATCGCGACGGTGACCAGCAGCAGCGTGACCCAGTGGACCTGCCGGTCCAGCTGGAACATCGCGGTGAGCGCGGCGATGTAGGCGAAGGGCAGCGCGAAGACCGAGTGCTCGATCATCACCAGGCGCAGGAACGCCTTCACCTTGCCGGTGGGCTGGGTCGCGGGGCCGGGTCCGACCACTCCGTCGGCGGTGGTCATCATGCGAGGCTGCTCCGGAAGTCTTCGAGGTCGGCCAGCAGCTCCGCGGTGGGCAGGGGGCCCAGTTCCAGCGTCTGCGGGCCCTGGTCGTGGCCCTCGGGCGGAGTGACCTTCGCGGTCAGCAGCCAGCCGTCGGCGCCCGCGGGGCGGGCGTCGAGGCGCAGGAAGCTCCCGGCCTCGGCGGTGAAGGACCCGCCGGCCGCGAGGGCCCGCTGGAGCTCCTCCGCGAAGCCGTCGGCTTCGGCGTCCCGCGCACCGGGCAGCTCGAAGCCGTCGCCCTCGCCGTCCACGTCGAGCATCAGCGCCCAGATGTTGCCGGGGCCCGCGAACTCCTCGGGCGACACACCGGCCTCCCGCGCGGCGAGCAGTACGCCCGGCTCGCTCGGGTCGATCTGTGGCCGTACGAGGGCCACGTAGGCGGCGTCGGTACCGATGAACAGTTCCGGTCCGCTCACTCCGATCGGGCTCACAGGCCGTACTCCTTCCAGCGGCGGTCCACGAGGGCGGCGGTCGCGGGGTCGGACTCGACCATGTCGGGCCAGCCCCCGTCCCGCGTGTACCCCTCCTCGGGGAGTTTCTTCGTCGCGTCGATGCCCGCCTTGCCGCCCCAGAACTGCTGGTAGGAGGCGTGGTCCAGGTGGTCCACCGGGCCCTCGACGACGGTCAGGTCGCGGGCGTAGTCCGTGTTGCCCAGCGCCCGCCAGGAGACCTCGTGCAGGTCGTGCACGTCGCAGTCGGCGTCCACCACGATGATCAGCTTGGTCAGCGACATCATGTGCGCGCCCCAGATGGCGTGCATGACCTTCTGCGCGTGCTTCGGGTACTTCTTGTCGATCGAGACGATCGCGCAGTTGTGGAAGCCGCCCGACTCCGGCAGGTGGTAGTCCACGATGTCCGGGATGATGATCTTGAGCAGCGGCAGGAAGAAGCGTTCCGTCGCGCGGCCCAGCGGACCGTCCTCGGTCGGCGGCCGGCCCACCACGATCGACTGGATCAGCGGGCGCTTGCGCATCGTCACGCAGTCGATCGTCAGGGCCGGGAAGGGCTCCTGCGGGGTGTAGAAACCGGTGTGGTCGCCGAAGGGGCCCTCCGGGAGCGTCTCCCCCGGCTCCAGCCAGCCCTCGATGACGACCTCGGCGTGCGCCGGGACCTGGAGCGGGACCGTCTTGCAGTCCACCATCTCGATCCGCTTGCCCGCGACGAACCCGGCGAAGAGGTACTCGTCGATGTCGCCCGGCAGCGGCGCGGTGGAGGCGTACGTCACGGCCGGCGGGCAGCCGAAGGCGATCGCGACCGGGAGCCGCTCGCCCTTCTTGGCGGCGACGGCGTAGTGGTTGCGGCTGTCCTTGTGGATCTGCCAGTGCATGCCGATGGTGCGCTTGTCGTGGCGCTGGAGGCGGTAGAGGCCGAGGTTGCGCACGCCCGTCTCGGGGTGCTTGGTGTGCGTGAGCCCCAGGTTGAAGAAGGAGCCGCCGTCCTTGGGCCAGGTGAAGAGGGCAGGGAGCCGGTCCAGGTCCACGTCGTCGCCGGTCAGGACGACCTCCTGGACGGGCGCGGACTCGCCCTTCACCTTCTTCGGCGGCACGTGCACCATCGAGCCGAGCTTGCCGAAGGCCTCGCGGACACCGATGAAGCCCTGCGGCAGCTCGGGCTTGAGCAGACCGCCGATCTTTTCGCTGATCTCGGCGTAGGACTTCAGGCCCAGCGCCTTGAGCAGGCGCCGGTCGGTGCCGAAGACGTTCATGGCCAGCGGCATCGCCGAGCCCTTGACGTTCTCGAAGAGCAGCGCGGGACCGCCCGCCTTGTTCACTCTGTCGACGATCTCCCCGACCTCCAGGTACGGGTCCACTTCGGCCTTGATGCGCTTGAGGTCGCCCTCCCGCTCCAGAGCCCGGAGCAGCGAGCGGAGATCGTCGTAAGCCATGCGACCCAGTATCGGCCACGGACTACCCTGGGAGGGTCACCGGGGCCCGACGCGGCCCCGCCACCGTCTTGGGGGTCTGGCTCTCACCGTGCTGCGCTATCTGCCGTTCCTGCTGATCATCGCGCTGACCATCTATGCCTTCATCGACTGCCTGAACACGCCCGAGGAAGAGGTCAAGCACCTCCCGAAGGTGGTCTGGGTGATCATCATCCTGCTGTTCTCCATCGTCGGCCCCGTCGTGTGGCTGTTCGCCGGGAAGAAGCGCTCCGCGATCGGCGGCGGCCGCGCGCGGCGCGCGCAGTGGGTCGCGCCGGACGACAATCCGGAGTTCCTGAAGTCCCTGCGCGAAGAGCAGGACAAGCAGGACCGGGGCGACCCCGACAAGGGCTGACCCCGGCGCTCCGCCCCCCCTGGCCGCACGCACGAGGGCCGGGCCCCCCGAGGGGGCCCGGCCCTTCGCCGTCCGTGCTGCCGGTGGCTACACGCCGCCGTAGGAGTGCTTGCCGTTGAGCAGGATGTTCACGCCGTAGTAGTTCCAGATCCAGCACGCGAAGGCGAAGAGCGCCAGATAGGCGGCCTTGCGGCCCTTCCAGCCGGCTGTGGCGCGCGCGTGCAGGTAGCAGGCGTAGGCGACCCAGGTGATGAAGGACCAGACCTCCTTGGGGTCCCAGCCCCAGTACCGGCCCCAGGCGTCGCTCGCCCAGATCGAGCCCGCGATGATCGTGAAGGTCCACAGCGGGAAGACCGCCGCGTTGATCCGGTACGAGAACTTGTCGAGCGAGGCCGCCGAGGGCAGCCGCTCCAGCACCGAGGTGCGCAGCGCGCCGGGCGTGCGGCCCGCGGCGAGGTGGCTCTCGTAGCTCTCGCGGAACAGGTAGAGGACCGTGCCCGCCGCGCCGATGTAGAAGACCGCGCCGCAGATGATCGCGGTGGAGACGTGGATCCACAGCCAGTACGAGTGCAGGGCCGGGACCAGCGCCGCGCTGTCGGTGTAGAGCCAGGTCGTGGCCACGCCGAGGTCCAGCAGGACCGTGGTGACCAGGATCAGGCCCATCCAGCGGACGTTCTTGCCCAGCGCCAGCAGCAGCAGGTACGCGCCCGCGGCCACCGTGGAGAAGGTGATCGAGAACTCGTACATGTTGCCCCAGGGGGCCCGCTGCACCGACAGGGCGCGGGCGACCACGCCGCCCGCCGCGAGCAGGAAGCCGAGGGCGGTCAGCGAGATCGCGATCCGGCCGTACAGGTCGCCCTGGACGGTGCCGCCGGCCGCGCCCGGGCCGTCCGGCACGTCGCGCGTGCCGGTGGCCGAGCGGGTGACGACCTGCGGCTTGTCGAGGACGGCGGTGCCGCCCGCCTTGGAGCGGACCTGGACGGCGGGGGCCTGGGCGGCGCCGGCCGTCAGCGCGTTGGCCGTACGGGCCACCTTGCTGCGGCTGCCGAAGGTCCACTCGGCGATGTGGGCGAAGAAGGCGAGCGTGTAGACCGCCATCGACGAATAGATCAGCACGTTGCTGGCGTGGGCCAGGCTCGTGTTGGTCGCGGCTGCTGCGAGCAGCGTCATCCGCGTTCTCCTTCAACGGTTGCTTCGACAGGGGTGGGGTCGGGGTCGGCGGCGGTGGGCGCCTGCTCGTTCAGCGTGGCGGCGAGGTCGGCCAGCTCCTCGGGAAGCCTGGCGGACTCGCTGCGGCCGAGGCCCGCCATCTCGACGACGGTCACGCCGTCCTCGCCGGTCACCGCGCGGACCCAGATCCGGCGGCGCTGGATGAACAGGGACGCGGCCAGGCCGAGGATGGCCGTCACCGCGCCCGCCAGCGCGTAGCCGGTGCCGGGCTCCTGGGAGATCTGGAAGGTCGCCCAGCGCTCGATGCCCTCGAACTTCACGGTGCCCGCGCCGTCGGGGAGCGTCATCGTCTCGCCGGGCAGCATCAGCTGGGAGAACGGATCGCCGTTCTCCTTCTTGAACTGCTGCATCTTGGCCGTGTCCAGCTGGTACACGTTCTGCGGCAGCCCCGAGTCCACGCCCAGGCTGCCGTGCCAGGCGTTCAGCGCCAGGACCGGGAAGTCGGCGGCGGGGAACTGCGAGGCCATCGTGCCCTGGCCCTTGCCCGCGAAGGTCGGCACGAAGCGGGCGTTGAAGCCCAGCTGCTCCTTCTTGCCGTTCTTGTCCTGGTAGCCGTCGGTGACCTTGACGGCTCCGGCGGAGGTCAGGTTCGCGTCCTGCGGCAGCATCGGCACGGCGTCCCGGAAGACGACCTTGCCCGAGGGGTCGGTCACCGAGAGGACCGGCGCGTAGCCGTGGCCCAGCAGGTAGACCTTGGAGCCCTCGACGTCGAGCGGCTTGTTGACCTCGATCTCGGTCTTCGTCGGGGTGCCGTGCGCGCCCTTGCTGTAGGTGACGTACGCCTTGAACTCGCGCGGGGTGCCCTTCTGCGGGCCGCTCTTCTCGTACTCGGCGTCGAACTGGTCCAGGGTGAAGCTGAAGGGCGGCAGGTCGTCGGAGCTGAAGAGGCTGCCGGACTTGAAGTCGTCGTACTGGGTGAGGGTGTTCGAGAAGCCCTTGCCGCGCAGGACGAGCTTGCCGCCCTCGGACTTGAGCAGCTGGCCCGTGGCGAAGGCCACCAGCATCACGATCAGGGCGATGTGGAAGGCCAGGTTCCCGGCCTCGCGCAGATAGCCCTTCTCGGCGGCGACCGCGCTCCCGGCGGTGTCGGCGTCCGTACGGAAACGGCGCCCGCCGAGGACCTCCTTCGCGTACGAGAGGACCTCCTCCGGGGCCGCCTCGGTGCGCCAGGTCGTGTAGGCGGGGAGCCGGTCCAGGCGCCGGGGGGCGCGCGGCGGGCGGCCGCGGAGCTGGCCGACGAACTGCCAGGTGCGCGGGACGATGCAGCCGATCAGCGACACGAACAGCAGGATGTAGATCGCGGAGAACCACACCGAGCTGTAGACGTCGAAGAGCTGGAGCTTCTCGGCGGCCGGCACCCAGAACCCGTGCTTGCCCTTCCAGATCTCGACCTTCATCGGGTCGACCCGGTTCTGCGGGATCAGCGAGCCGGGGATCGAGCCGAGGGACAGCAGGAAGAGCAGGATCAGCGCGACCCGCATGGAGGTGAGCTGGCGCCAGAACCAGCGGGCCCAGCCGAGCACGCCGATGCCGACGGCGGGACCGCCGGCCGGCGGGTCCTCCAGCGGCGCCGTGGACAGCTGGGCCGCCGCGGCGGCGTCGGTGACCTCGGCGGCGGCTTCCGCGGCGTCGGTGACTTCGGCGGCGGCTTCCGCGGCGGCGTGGTCGGGGTCCGGCGCCTCGGTGGGCGCCTTGTCGGTCGTACTCATGTGCGTGTAGTCCTCAGATCCCCACCGTGAAGCCCTGTGTCCAGCTCTGCATGTCGCTGACGATGGTGTCCCACCAACCTGTGACGAGCAGCAGACCGGTCAGGATCAGCATGCCGCCGCCGATGCGCATCACCCAGGCGTAGTGCCGCTTCACCCAGCCGAACGCGCCGAGCGCCTTGCGGAAGGCGATCGCGGCCAGGATGAAGGGCACGCCGAGGCCCAGACAGTACGCGGTGGTCAGCAGTGCTCCGCGCCCGGCGCTCGCCTCGTTCAGGGAGAGCGTGTTCACGGCGGCGAGGGTCGGGCCCATGCAGGGCGTCCAGCCGATGCCGAAGAGGACACCGAGGACGGGCGCGCCGATCAGGCCCCCGGTGGGCTTCTTGTGGAAGCGGAACTCCCGCATCGTCAGACCCGGGATCAGGCCCATGAAGAAGAGCCCCATGAGGATGACCACACCGCCCAGCACCCGCGAGATCACGGCCCGGTGGTCCTGGAGGACGTCGCCGAAGTAGCCGAAGAGGGCGCCGGTGGAGACGAAGACGGCGGTGAAGCCGAGGATGAACAGGCTCGCCCCGGCCAGCATCCGGCCGCGCCGGGCCTCCGCCATGTCGGCGCCGGTGACGCCGGTGACGTAGGAGAGGTAGCCGGGGACGAGCGGCAGCACGCACGGGGAGAAGAAGGAGACGAGCCCGGCGAGTACGGCGATGGGCAGCGCCAGCAGCAGGGCTCCGCCGAGAACGGTCTCGTTCACGGCGCTCACTTCTCCGCGAGGAGCGGGTCGATCATCTTGCGCAGCTGGTCCTCGTTGACCGCGACCAGGGTGCGGGCGGCGATCCTGCCCTGCTTGTCGAGGACGATCGTGGAGGGGATCGACTGCGCGTTGAGCGTGCCCTTGGGGAAGCGGAGCATCAGCTTCCCGTCGGGGTCGTAGAGGCTCGGGTAGCCGATGCCGAAGTTCTGCTCGAAGGAGGCCGCGTTCTGCTTGCTGTTGTCGCGGGTGTTGATCCCGACGAAGGCGACGTCCTTGCCCGCGTCGGCCAGCTCCTTGGAGACCTTGGCGAAGTAGGGGGCCTCGGCGCGGCAGGGCGGGCACCAGGAGCCCCAGACGTTGAGGACGACGACCTTCCCCTTGAGGGTGGTCGTATCCAGCGTCTTGCCGTCGACCGTCTCGCCGTCGAGCTTGGGGGCGTCGTCGCGCTCGCCCTGGGCGACGGTGGAGATGCCGCCCGGGCCGGTGACGTAGTTGCCCCCGGCGGAACCGGTGGACTTGCCGCCGCCCGCCCCGTCCCCGCAGGCGCTCAGGGTGAGGGCGCCCGCGACGGCCACGGCGGTCAGCAGGGCGGCGCGACCGCTGGTCGAGCGGCGGCGACTACGACGGACACGCGCGCGGCTAAGGCTCATGTGAAAAGTTTCGCATGAGCGAATTGTGGATCTTGCGCGGCCCCCGGCGGGGCGGCACGGGCTCGGGGAGGGAACGGTCAGGGCGTGACCGGAACCCGGTCAGGCGGCGGTCAGGAAGGTCTTCCAGCCGCCCGTCGGGGGCTGCCCGGGGGCGAGGCCGCGCAGTTTCGCCAGCACCTTGGGGTCCTGGACGTCGAGCCAGTCCGTGAACTGACGGAACGATACGAGACGTACATCACTTTTGTCCGCCATCGATTTGAGCGCTTCCTCGACGGCGTCCATGTAGATGCCGCCGTTCCAGTCCTCGAAGTGGTTGCCGATGAAGAGCGGCGCGCGGTTGGTCTCGTAGGCCCGCCGGAAGCCGCCCTGATAGGCGGCCGTCGCCTGGCTGCGCCAGGCCGGGTAGTTGGACGGGACGCCCCGGGTGCTGCTCTTCGACTGGTTGGCGAGGATGTTGTAGTCCATCGAGAGCACCTCGAAGGAGTGCCCGGGGAAGGGCATGGACTGCAGCGGCAGGTCCCACACGCTCCCCTTCTTCTCCGGCCACTGCTGGAGGCCGCCGGGCGAGCTGGCGTCGTAGCGCCAGCCGAGCTTCTCGGCGGTGGGCAGCAGCCGGTCCTGGCCGAGCAGGCACGGCGTACGCGCGCCGACCAGCTCCTTCGCGTAGTCGAAGGGCAGCGGTTCGAGGTCGGTGAAGCCGGTGTGGGTGCGCCACTTCGTGACGAAGGACACGGCCTGGTCGATCTCGCTCTGCCAGTCCTGCGCGCTCCAGTGGGCGACCGAGCCGGAGCCGCCGCAGAAGTGCCCGTTGAAGTGGGTGCCGATCTCGTGGCCGTCGAGCCAGGCCTGGCGGACGTACTTCAGGGTGTTGCGGACGTTCTCGTCCTTGAGGTAGCCGATGTCCGAGGCGCCGACGGGATTGTTGGGCGGCCGGTAGAGGTCCCGCTTCGACTCGGGGAGCAGGTAGATCCCGGAGAGGAAGAAGGTCATGGCCGCGTGGTGGTCCTTGGCGAGCTTGAGGAAGCGCGGGAAGAGGCCGTTGCCGATCTCGCCCGCGCCGTCCCAGCTGAAGACGACGAACTGCGGCGGGGTCTCGCCGGGCTGGAGCGGAACGGGCTTCGGGGGCTGGTGGGGCTGCGGCCCGGTATCGGCGGTGGACCCGTCGCCGATCGGCCTGACCGGATGCGCCGCGCCGCCGCTCGGGGCGGGCCCGGCCTCACCGGGCCCGGCCCCCATCCGGGCGTCCCCGGAACCGGCGCCCCCGCTACACCCCGCGACCCCCACCAGGGCCGCCGCCCCGAGCCCGGCCCCAAGTCCGAGCCCGAGCGCGCTCCTTCGGCTGACCTCACGCATGTCCGCTCACCTCGCTGATGGAATGTCGTATAAACGGACATTCCACCGGAGACTGATCCCGCGCACGGCGACGGCGCGTCGACTTGTATGAAATTAGCCCAACCCATGGCCAATCTTGACGATCACGGGGGGCGGGGGCGGTCCCGCGCGGGCGGCGGTGGCGGGGGCGCGCGGCGTGCGGCGGGGGCGGCGCCCGCCCGGCGTGGGCCGGGGGGCGGAGGTGCGCGGCGTGGGGCGGCGCCCGCCCGGCCCGGGCGTGGGCCGGACGGGCCGGGGCCGGGGGGCCGGGGGTCGGGCGGAGGCCGACGCCTACCCGGCCCGAGCGTGCGCGGCGGTCGGGGGTCGGGCGGAGGCCGACGCTTGCCCGGCCCGAGCGTGCGCGGCGGGGGCTGCGTCCGCCCGGGCCCGGACCTGAGCCGGGGGCAGGGGTGCGCATGGGCGGAGGTGCGCTGGGGGCGGCGGTGCGCGGTGTGCGGCGGGGGCGGCGCCCTCCCGGCGTGCGCCGGGGGCGGGGGCGGGGGTGCGCTGGGGGCGGCGTGCGCCGGGGGCGGGCCACACAGGTGCCGGGGCGCGGCGGGCGTTCGCCGTGCCGCCGCGGGCACCGGGATGCGGTCGGGTACCCGGCCGTCAGGTCGGCATCGCCCGGCCCGGGCGTGGGCCGGTGGCGGGGTGCGCCGGTGGTGTCCGTGGGCCGGGGCGAGCGCCCGGCGGGCCTGGCCGCCCGGCGGGGGCCGATGTGCGCCCCGGGCGGAGGCCGGCGCACGCCCGACCGGCGGGCGCGGGTGCCCGGCCGGGGGCAGGCACACACGCCCTGGGTCAGGCGCCACCGCGGGACCGGGCACCCGCACCCGCGCGGCACGGGTCGGGCCCCGCCTGACGGGGATCCGTCCCACCCGGGCCGGGATCCGGCACCTGGGGCAGGCATACGCCGGGACGGGCACCCGCCCAGCGGGTGTCGGGCACTTGCCCCAGCAGCGGTACGTCGCCCGCCGGGCGGTGTTGGCCGCCATCGGGACGGCTCGGCTACCCGGCCGTCAGGTCGGCACCCGCCCGGGGGCAGACGCGCCGGGCCCGCACGGAACGGACCTGGCCCCCGGCCGGGGTCAGGCACCCACCGGCGGACCGGTCCCCCGCCCGGCGGGGAGTCGAGTACCCGCCCGGCAGAACGGACAGGCGGACAGACACCTGCACGGGACGGGACGGGCCCCCACGGGACGGGCCGCAGGCCGGGGCCAGCCACTCGCAGAGGGTCGGGCCCCCCGCTCAGCGGGAGCCGAGTACCACCCGGCAGATCGGAGGGCAAGCACCCACTGGCAGGGCGACAGGCCCACCCGGCAGGGGGACGGGCACCCACCGGAAGGGGGACCGGCACCTCCCGCCAAGGGACGGGCACCCACCCGGCCGGGACCGGCACCCGCCCCGGCCAGGGGACCGGCACTCTCCCGCCAAGGGACCGGCACCCACCCGGCCGGGGGACGGGCACAGACCGGCAGGGGCACGGGCACCGCCCGCCAAGGGACCGGCACCCACCCGGCCGGGGGCAGGGTCAGGCCCCGAAGGCCTTGGACCCGCCCTTCACCGGCTTCGCGCCCGCCAGCAGATGCGCCGGGACCAGGTCGCGGGCCGGCTCGCTGTAGCCCACCGACACGATCTTGTCCCCCTGGTACGTGAACGACGTCAGCGAGGCCAGCGTGCACTGCCGGCGCCGCGGGTCGTGCCACAGCCTGCGCTTCTCGGCGAAGCTGCGCACGATCCAGATCGGCAGCTGGTGGCTCACGCACACCGCCTCGTGACCACGCGCCGCGTCGCGCGCCGCGTCCAGCGCGCTCATCATCCGGACGACCTGCTCGACGTACGGCTCGCCCCAGGACGGCTGGAACGGGTTCGTCAGGTGCTTCCAGTTCGCCGGCTTGCGCAGCGCACCGTCGCCGACGCCGAAGGTCTTGCCCTCGAAGACGTTCGCCGCCTCGATCAGCCGGTCGTCGGTCGCCAGGTCCAGGCTGTGTGCCTTGGCGATCGGGGCCGCCGTCTCCTGCGCGCGCTCCAGCGGGGAGGACACGACATGGGTGATGTCGCGGTTCTCCAGGTGCTCGGCGACCCGCTCGGCCATCTGCCGGCCCAGCTCGGAGAGGTGGTAGCCGGCGCGGCGCCCGTACAGGACCCCGTCCGGATTGTGCACCTCTCCGTGGCGCATCAGGTGGACGACGGTGATGTCGCTGCTGCTCATGCGGTGCCCTCCGGGGTGGCCTCGGCGGCGGCGCGGGCGGCGGCGGGCAGCGCGGCCGCGATGCGCTCGATCGCGCGCTCGTCGTGGGCGGTGGAGACGAACCAGGACTCGAAGGACGAGGGCGGCAGGTAGACGCCCTGCTCCAGCATCGAGTGGAAGAAGCCGGTGAAGCGGAAGCTCTCCTGCTTCTTGGCGTCGTCGTAGTTCCTGACCTCGTCCTCGGTGAAGAAGACGGAGAACATGTTGGACGCGGTCTGCAGCCGGTGGGCCACGCCCTCCTTGCGGAGCGCGCCCGTCACCAGCCCCTGGATCTCGGCCGACACGGCGTCGACCTTCGCGTACGCCGCGTCGTCCAGCAGGCGCAGCTGCGCGAGACCCGCGGCCGTCGCGATCGGGTTCCCCGACAGGGTGCCCGCCTGGTAGACGGGGCCGACCGGGGCCAGGTGCCCCATCACGTCGGCGCGCCCGCCGAAGGCCGCGGCCGGGAAGCCGCCGCCCATGACCTTGCCGAAGGTCATCAGGTCGGGCGCGACCCCGTCCACGCCGAACCAGCCGGCGCGGGAGGTACGGAAGCCGGTCATGACCTCGTCGGAGATGTACAGCGCGCCGTTCGCGCGGCACAGATCCGCCAGGCCCTGGTTGAACCCCTCGCCGGGGGTCACCACGCCCATGTTGCCGGGCGCGGCCTCGGTGATCACGCAGGCGATCTCACCGGGGTGCGCGGCGAAGGCGGCACGGACCGCTTCGAGGTCGTTGTAGGGCAGGACGATCGTGTCGCCGGCCTGCGCGCCCGTCACACCGGGGGTGTCGGGCAGCGCGAAGGTCGCGAGGCCCGATCCGGCGGCGGCGAGGAGCGCGTCCACGTGGCCGTGGTAGCAGCCCGCGAACTTCACGATCTTGGCCCGGCCGGTGAAACCGCGGGCCAGCCGGATCGCGGACATGGTGGCCTCCGTACCGGAGGACACCAGGCGCACCTGCTCGACGGGCGCGATCCGCCCGACGATCTCCTCGGCGAGCGCGACCTCGCCCTCGCCGGGGGTGCCGAAGGACGTGCCGCGGGCGACCGCGGCCTGCACGGCCTCGATCACGGCGGGGTGGGAATGGCCGAGGATCATCGGCCCCCACGAGCAGACCAGGTCGACGTACTCGCGGCCATCGGCATCGGTGAGGTACGGACCGGTACCGGACACCATGAACCGGGGCGTTCCCCCCACGGCGCGGAACGCACGCACGGGAGAGTTCACGCCGCCGGGGGTCACGAGGGACGCGCGGTCAAACAGGTTCTGCGAGACTGGGGCTTCATACGGATACGGGTAGCTCACACCAGCCATGGTCTCAGAGGCCGCGACTGACTTGCGGGCGGGCGTTTCACCGCGCCGCCGCGGGGGAGGTCACTGCCATGATGATCAGGCCGCGTGGCGGGGGTCACGGGGCCGGGGCAGGCAAGACCAGTCGGGTGGAGATATGCAACGCGGTGGCGGACCGGGCGAGGGTACGGACGGCCTGGGGCCCGAGCGTGCCCGCGAAGCCCGCGACGCTTCCCGTGAGGCCCGGCGCCGGGGCAGGCACCGCCGCCGCGGCGCGGATGCGGTGGACGGCGTACCGTCCGCCCCGAGCGCGGTACCGGGAGGTCGCGGCATGGGCGTGACCTACAAGTACTTCGGCGCCCCGGACGGCGCCACGGCGGCCCGGGTCCCGATCTCGATGCGGCCCGAGGAGCTGGGCGGCGACGAACTGGGCATGGGCGGCCTGTTCAGCAAGATCAAACCGGAGACGGTGGCCGCGATGGTCCTCACCGGCATCGAGGGCATACCCCTGCACAAGGTCCCGCCGCTGGAGCTGGTGGTCCTGCACCCCGACTACGCGGTGGTCAAACTGCCGATGACGGTGGTCGACCCGCTGCGCGGCATCGGCGAGGAGTCCGTCGGCGCGGCGGCCTTCATCTGGTCCACGGTCCCCGACCGCGGCGGCCCGCGCGACGCGTTCAACGTCTACCAGCTCCTGCACGAGTGGCAGGACTTCTCCCACCGCCTCCACGAAGCGGGCCACCAGCCGTACTGCCTGGTCTGGCCCTGACCGTACTGCCTTGCGGCCGATGTGCGGCCGGTGTGCGGTTGTTGCGCGGTTGTCGTGCTGCCGATGTGTGGCCCGTGTGCCGCCGGTGCGCTTCCTTCCGGTTCCGGCCATGCCATAGGTCCGAGTCCCGGACAGCGGGGAGGAATTCCTTTTACCCTCCTCTACATGGAAATATCGCTGCGTCTGACCCCTTGGTCCCAGGAGGACTTCGGGTTGCTGCTGCGGGCCAACGAGCCCGAGATGACCAAGTACTTGGGGGGACCCGAGTCCGAGGAGCAACTGGCCGACCGCCAGCGCCGTTACGTCGCCCTGAGTGACCGGGAGCCCGCCGCCGGGCGGATGTTCCGGGTCAGCCTGACGGAAAACGGCGAAACCGTCGGTTCCGTGGGCTTCTGGCCCCGCGAATGGCGGGACGAGGACGTGTACGAGACCGGCTGGGCCGTCTTCCCCGAGCACCAGGGCCGCGGCCTCGCGGTGGCGGCGGTCACCGAACTCCTCGCGTACGTCGGCCGGCACGGCTCCCGCCGCTTCGTGCACGCCTTCCCGAGCACCGACCACGCCGCCTCCCACGCGGTATGCCGCCGCGCGGGCTTCGAGTCGCTCGGTGACGTGAACTTCGAATACCCGCCGGGCATCTTCCACCCGAGCCACGACTGGCGCTACACCCTGCCCGCCTGACGGGCGGCGCCCCGGGAGCCCGTGGTGCCGTAGGGCCGCCCGGGGCGCCGGCTCCGTGATCTCCGATGGCGCGCGATGATGGGCAGCGGCGCGTCCGCGCCGCGGGAGAAGGGTGACCGGGTGGCCGGGGACGGGCAGATCACGACGGCCGGGGAGGCGGCGAACGACCCGCTGGTGCTGGCGTTCGGCCGGCTTCAGGGGGCCGCGAACCGGCTGGAGTACATCCTGGGGCGCGCACTTGAGGAGGAGTGCGGGATCAGCCACCTGATGTTCGAGGTGCTGCTGATCCTGGGCCGGGCCGGAGCACCGGGGATGTCGATGCGGGACGTGGCGCAGGAGCGGGTCCTGACCACCGGTGGAGTGACCCGGCTGGTGGACCGGATGGAGGCGGCCGGCCTGGTGGACCGGCAGGACAACCCGCAGGACCGCCGGGGACGGCTGCTCACCCTGACGCCGCTCGGGGAGGAGACCGTGGTGCGGGCCGCCCGCCTGCACGCGGAGAACGTACGACGGCTGCTGCTGGACCCGCTGCCCGCGGAGCACCGCGAACGGTTCGCGGCCGACCTGCGGACGGTGAGCCTGGCGGCGCGCGACGCGCTGCCCCGCCTGCGCTGAGTGTCCCCGGCGGGACGAGCGGCAGGGGGAGCGGTTGAAGGGGTGCTCCCGCAGGGAAATATCTGACGGGTCAGTTACTGTTGTGTCAGGTGAATGGCTCGCGGACAGCGGGCCCGCAACCGGGAGGCACACCCTCATGAAGCTCGTCTACGTCTTCGACGCCTACTGCGGCTGGTCCTACGGTTTCGCGCCGACCCTTGCCGCGCTCGTGCGCCGTCACCCCGATCTGGACGTCGAGGTGGTCTCCGGCGGCCTGTTCACCGGTGCGCGCCGGGTACCCATCGGGGAGTTCGGATACGTCCAGGGCGCCAACGCCGAGATCAGCGAGCTGACCGGGGTGCGGTTCGGGTCCGGGTACGCACGGCTGATCGCGGACGGCTCGTTCGTGATGGACTCCGAGGCCGCCGCCCGGGGCACGGCCGCGTTGCGGCAGGCCGCTCCCGACCGCATCGTGGAGCTGGCTGCCGCGCTCCAGCACGCGTTCTACGCGGACGGCCTGAGCCTGTCCGACCCGGGCACCTACCGCGCGCTCGCCGGGGCACACGGCCTGGACGCCGACGCCCTCGCGACGGCGTTCGCCTCGCCGGAAGCGGCCGCCGCCGCGCAGGGCGACTTCACCCGCACCGCCGAACTGGGCGTACGGGGCTTCCCCACCCTGCTGGCCGTCGAGGGCGAGCGGGTCGTGCCGCTGGCGACCGGCCACGCCACCGTCGAGGAGATCGAGCAGCGCCTGACCGCCCTCGGCACGGCGTCCTGACACCTCCTTCCCCGCCGCTCCCCGAGCCCTCCCCGCTCCCCCTCCCCCCGAAAGAGACCGCCATGAGCACCCTCGACTTCAAGGTCATCGACCTGGACTTCCCCGTCGGCTCGAAGAACAAGACCGCCACCCTGATCACCGGCGCGGAGGAGGCGTTCCTGATCGACACCGGCTTCACCCGCGCCGACGGCCACCGCCTGGCCGCCGAGGTCCTGGACTCCGGGAAGACCCTGACCAAGGTCTTCATCAGCCACGCCGACCCCGACTACTACTGGGGCGCCGAGGTCATCGCCGACGCCTTCCCCGAGGCGGAACTCGTCGCGACGCCGCTGGTGATCGAGCACATCGAGGCCGCCTACGAGGCCAAGCTCAAGGCCTGGGAACAGGTCGGCGCCAACCGCCCCACCCGTCTGGTCGAGCTGACCGAACTGACCGGAGACCTCACCTTCGAGGGACACCTGTTCCAGCTCAAGGGCGGCCACCTCGGCCTGCCGGACCGGCACTACCTGTGGCAGGCCGAGCACCGGGCGATCGTCGCCGGCGTGCTGCTGTTCCAGAACGAGCACGTCTGGGTCGCCGACACCGGCAAGCCCGAGGACCGCGCCGCCTGGATCGCCGTACTCGACGAGATGACGGCCCTGGACCCCGCCTTCGCCGTCCCCGGCCACCGCCTGCCCACCACCGCCGCCCCGGACGCCGGCCCGATCGCCTACACCCGCGACTACCTCGTCGCGTTCGAGGCCGAACTGGAGAAGGCCGACAGCGGCGAGGCACTGACCAACGCCCTGGTCGCCCGCTACCCGAACTCCGGGATGCTCATCGCCGCCCAGCTCGGGGCCAAGGTCGCCAAGGGCGAGATGACCTGGGGCTGACCCGCCCCGTCGGCAGCCGCTGCCGGACACTCCGCGCCACCCGGCACCGGCACCGACTGTGCGCGGCGGTGCGCGACCCGGGGGGCATTCCCCCGCCCCGCCCGCTCCCCCGCCCGCTCCCCCGCCCCGAGAAAGGGCGCCACCATGAGTGAGAACGCCGACTTCCACACCTCCGCCGCCCCCGCCGACATCGTGCGGCGCCAGTACCTCGCCTCCGCCCACGGCGACCTCGAAGCGCTGCGGGCCACCCTGGCCGACGACGTGGAGTGGACCGAGATGGCCGGCTTCCCCCTGGCCGGCACCTACCGCACCCCCACCGGCGTCACCTCCGCCGTGATGGAGCAGCTCGGGAAGGAGTGGGACGACTGGACCGCCCACGACGACACCTACGTCGTCGACGGCGAGAACGTCGTGGTCCTGGCCCGCTACACCGCCACCAACAAGGCCACCGGGAAGGACATCAACGTCCGCGTCGCCCACCACTTCATCGTCCGCGGCGGAAAGATCGTCCGCTTCGAACAGTTCGTGGACACCGCCAAGGTCCGCGACGCCATGCCCGCCTGAGCCTGACGCCTGACGCCGGCGACGACACTTCCCAGCAAACCCGCCGCCGTCACAAGATCGTCATGGACGCCGGCTACGACGTCACCAGTGTTCTCCGACGTCGCGGCGCCGGTCCCGAACGGCCGCCCGGGACCAAGCGCCGCCGTCCCGCACCCCGCGAGGCCTCGCACCGGGTCTGAGCTGGAGATCAACCTCAGCCCTCACGGCACGGCCGGAGGTTAAAGCTCAAGCTGAGCGCCGGGCCGACCACCCGGCCACACCGCACCCCCGCCCGGTCACCACCGCACCGTCACCACCGCCCCCTGGCCGACCCGGGCAGCGCCCCGACCCCCACCCCCGACCCGTGCCCGCCCGGCCTCCCCCGGCGGTAAATTCCCCTTCGCCGCCCCGCGCCGGACTGGCATGCTGGGACGCGTGAACGGACCGGAGATCAGCCTCACCCTCGCCCCCGAGCTGCGCCTCTTCACCGCGCCCAGCCGGCGGGGCGAGCGCGTGCCCACGCCCGTCGACGGCACGGCCAGCCTCGGCCACGTCGTCGAATCGGTCGGCGTCCCGCTCACCGAGGTCGGCCGGCTGCTCGTGGACGGCCACGAGGCACCCGTCTCGTACGTGCCCCGGGGCGGCGAGTCCGTCGAGGCGTGCGGCGTCACCCGGCCCCAGCAGGTCCCCGGCGCCCCGCTCCGCTTCCTCCTGGACGTCCACCTCGGCACGCTCGCCCGGCGGATGCGCCTGCTCGGCATCGACGCGGCGTACGAGAACGAGGACATCGGCGACCCCGCGCTCGCCACCCGTTCCGCCGCCGAACAGCGCGTCCTGCTCTCCCGTGACCGGGGGCTGCTGCGCCGCCGCGAGATCTGGGCGGGCGCCTACGTGTACAGCGACCAGCCGGACGAGCAACTGCGCGACATCCTGGGCCGGTTCGTACCGCGCCTTGACCCCTGGACCCGCTGCACCGCCTGCAACGGCACGCTGCGCGCCGCCGACAAGGACAGCGTCGGCGATCTACTGGAGGGCGGCACCCAGCGCTCCTACGACGTCTTCGCCCAGTGCGCCGCCTGCGAGCGCGTGTACTGGCGGGGCGCGCATCACGCCCGGCTGGAAGTCATCGTCAGCGAGGCGCTGGCCGAATTCGGCGGCGGCGTCACCGCGTAGGGCC
Source organism: Streptomyces sp. NPDC043876 (assembly GCF_056435825.1). Lineage (NCBI taxonomy): Bacteria > Bacillati > Actinomycetota > Actinomycetes > Kitasatosporales > Streptomycetaceae > Streptomyces > Streptomyces sp. NPDC043876. The sequence continues at coordinate 309,910 of NZ_JBWKDV010000010.1, forward strand.
CGGCTGCGGTGGGCAGACCTTCCCACCATGACAACCCCCGCTCCCGCCACCGAGCCCGAGCCCGCGCCCCGGCCGCAACCCACCCCGGACCTGGCGGACGCAGCAAACGCCCCGGACCCGACGGACGCGGCGAACACCCCGGGCCCGGCGAACGTCGTGGACATCGTGGACGTCGCGGTCATCGGCGCCGGCCCGACCGGTCTGCTGATCGCCGGGGACCTCGCCGCCGCCGGTCTGACCGTCACCCTGATCGAGCGCCGTCCGCAGACCGCCGCCAACCTCACGCGGGCCTTCGCCGTCCACGCCCGCACCCTCGAACTCCTGGACGCGCGCGGCCTCGCCGACGAACTCGTGGCCACCGGCAGTCCGATCCGCCGGCTGAACCTCTTCGGCTCGCTCAGCCTCTCCCTCGACATGCTCCCCACCCGCTTCCCGTTCGTTCTCATCACCCCCCAATTCAAGACCGAACACCTGCTGGAGCGTCGCGCGTTGTCCACAGGTGTGGACATCCGGTACGACCATGAGCTGATCGCACTGCGCCAAAGCCCGGACCCGTACCAGGACCAGGACCAGCAACCGCACCCCCACCAGAAACACCCCCACCCCCACCAAGACCCCGACACCGTCGCCCTCGACCTCCGCACCCCCACCACCGACCGCACCACCACCCTGTACGCCCGGCACGTCGTCGGCGCCGACGGCGTCCGCTCCACCGTCCGCCGCGAACTCGGCCTGCCCTTCCCGGGCCGCGCCGTCGTCAGCTCGATGGTGCTGGCCGACGTGCGCCTGACCGAGGAGCCCCCGGACCAGCTCGCCGTCGACAGCAACGGCCGCGCCTTCGCCTTCCTCGTCCCCTTCGGCGACGGCTGGTACCGGGCCATCGCCTGGCACCGCGACAGCCGGGCCCACGACGACGACCCCGTCGGCCTCGACGAACTGCGCGCCACCACCCGCGCCGCCCTAGGCACCGACCACGGCATGCACGACGCCCGCTGGATCTCCCGCTTCCACGCCGACGAGCGCCAGGTCCCGCACTACCGCGTGGGCCGCGTCTTCCTCGCCGGGGACGCCGCGCACGTCCACTCCCCCGCGGGCGGCCAGGGCATGAACACCGGTCTCCAGGACGCCGCCAACCTCTCCTGGAAGCTCGCCGCGGTCCTCCTCGGCCGCGCCCCCGACCCCGAGGCGCTGCTGGACAGCTACGAGCGCGAACGCCACCCCGTCGGCCGCCTCGTGCTCCGCGGGAGCGGCGCCCTGACCCGGATCACGATGGCCGCCACGCCCGCCCGCCGCGCGCTGCGCGACGCCGGCGCCGCACTCCTGGCCCGGATCCGGCCCGCACGCGACCGTGCGCTCGGCATGGTCTCCGGGATCGGGATCTCCTACCCGCCGCCGCCCGGTGCCGCCCGGCCCGCGGGCCGCCGTGCGCCCGACGCCGTCCTGCGCGAGGGCAGGCTCTACGAGCTGCTGCGGGCGGGCGGCTTCGTCCTGATCACCCCGCCCGGCATGACGCTCGGGCCGGACGCCGCCCCCGCTCCGGCCGCGCCGGAGCCCGGGCTCACCCACGCCTCCTGGCGCACGTACGGACGTACCGCCTGTGTACTCGTACGGCCGGACGGCTACGTCGCCTGGTCCGCGCCCGCGCCCACCGCGGCCGAGGTCGACCGGGCGCTCGCGGGCTGGATCCTGCGGGCTCGCAAGGAGTAGCGCGGTCGAGCCAGCCCCTGAAAGGAACGGCTGGAAACCACCACACGGGATCAGAAGGAGTAGGAGTCACCCGTGTCGAGGGCCAGTACCGCGCGCTCGTCGTTGGCGTGGTTGCGGTCGGTCGCGCCGCCGTTCCACCACGTGTCCAGCCGCACCACCACCTCCGGCGGCCGCTCCTTGAGGCGCAGCCGCAGGCCGATGTGGCGGCCCTGCCCGTGCGCGGGCAGGGTTCCCGTCTCGCAGATCACCTCGCGCTGACCGGCCCGGGCGCAGCCCTGCGCCAGTTCCTGGCCGGGGGCGAGGTCCGCGGAGAGCCGTAGCCGCAGGGTGGTGTTCGCGAGCGCGGCCGGCCCCTCGTTCTCCGGGACCACCCAGACGGCGAGCCGGCCGCCGGACAGGCTCACCCGCCCGTGGTAGGCCACATCAGCCTCAGGCGCCACCGCCCCGGGGGCCACGGCCCCGGCCGCCTGCGCGGCTCCCGCCGGGGCCGCGGCCCCGGCCAGCACCAGCCCCAGGACCAGCCCCACGGGCACCACGATTCGGACGACACCACGGCGCACGGTCACCGTCACCACCTCCACGCGCGGACGCTAGCGACCCGCGCCGCGCACCGGTCGGACCATCACACGAACGAGGGCGCGCCTCCCCGCCATCTGCGACGCCCACGGTCGGCACCGGCCCCCGTGCCCCGGCCCGCGAACCGGCCCCCCACCCGCGCCCCGCACCCCCCGCGCCGACCCGCATGCCAGGCTGACCCCGTGCCAGGCTGACCCCATGCCGCTCCTCCGCTCCGTGCCCCTCTTCGTCCTCGCCGCCGTCCTCGAAATCGGCGGCGCCTGGCTCGTCTGGCAAGGCGTGCGCGAGCACAAGGGCTGGGTCTGGATCGGCGCCGGAGTCATCGCCCTCGGCCTTTACGGCTTCGTCGCCACCCTCCAGCCCGAGGGTGACTTCGCCCGGGTGCTGGCCGCCTACGGCGGGGTCTTCGTGGCCGGATCCCTCGCCTGGGGCATGGTCGCCGACGGCTACCGCCCCGACCGCTGGGACATCGCCGGGGCCCTGGTCTGCCTGGCCGGGATGGCCCTCATCATGTACGCACCGCGCGGTCGCTGACCCGCCGCAGACCGCCGACCGGGCGTGCGGGCGCATGCCTATGCTGGCCGGGTATCGATCACCCGAACGAGGAGCGCTCCCATGACCCCCCGCATCGCAGTCGTCACCGGGGCGAGCAGCGGAATCGGCGCGGCCACCGCGCGGCAGCTCGCCGGCGCGGGCTACCACGTCGTGCTGACCGCCCGCCGCAAGGACCGCATCGAGCAGCTGGCCGCGGAGATCACGGCGGCCGGGCAGTTGGCCTCCGCCCACGCACTCGACGTGACGGACCGCGCGGCCGTCGACGCGTTCGCCGCGTCCCTGGAGCGGTGCGACGTGCTGGTCAACAACGCGGGCGGAGCGCTCGGCGCCGAGCCGGTCGCCACTGGCGACCCGGCCGACTGGCGCACGATGTACGAGGTCAACGTCATCGGCACGCTCCACGTCACCCAGGCCCTGCTGCCGGCCCTGACCGCGTCCGGCGACGGCACCGTCGTGGTCCTTTCCTCGACCGCCGGGCACTCGACGTACGAGGGCGGCGCCGGGTACGTCGCCGCCAAGAACGGCGCCCGCGTGCTGGCGGAGACCCTGCGCCTGGAGATCGTCGGCCAGCCGGTCCGGGTGATCGAGATCGCCCCGGGCATGGTCAAGACGGAGGAGTTCGCCACGACGCGCTTCCGCGGGGACACGGACAAGGCGGCCAAGGTGTACGCGGGCGTCGCCCAGCCGCTCTCCGCCGACGACGTGGCCGACACCATCACCTGGGCGGTGACCCGCCCCAGTCACGTCAACATCGACCTGCTGGTGGTCCGCCCGCGCGCCCAGGCCTCGAACACGAAGGTCCACCGCGAGCTGTAGCCGGTCGGGGCACGCGGCCGCCCGACGAGGCCGGCCCGTCCGGTACGACGCCACGCCCCGCTCCCGCCCCGGCCTCCCGCCTACGCCGGCCCGGCGTCCCTGAGCCGGGGCGAGAGGGCCGCGGGCTTGAGCCCCGCGGCCTTCGCCGCGGCCAGCGCCCGCTCCAGGTCGGCTTCGAGCGTGGGCGTGAAGTGCAGCAGCACGATGTCGCCCGCCCGCAGCCGCGGGGTGGGCGGCGTCTCGTTCCAGGTGGTGAAGTCGTGGGTCCAGGTGACCAGCGTCTTCACGCCGCACGCCTTCGCCGCGAGCCGCACGTCGTCGTCGACGGCCCCGTACGGCGGCCGCAGCAGCTGCGGCGCCCGCCCGAACGTCCCCTTGAGCCGCGCCCGCGCCCCGCAGACCTGCGCGTCCTTGCCGGCCGCGTCGAGCGTGGTCAGGTCCGGGTGGTCGACGGTGTGGTTCTCGACGGTCGCCCGCCCCTGCTCGACGAGGTCCGTGAAGTACGCCGTGTCGTACGAGGTGGCTCCGGGCAGCAGGAACAGCGTCACCGGCACCCGCTTGCCGATGAGCGTCCGCGCGGCGGCGGGGTCGTGGTACCACCCGTCGTCGATCGTCAGGAAGACGACCTGGTCGTCGGTCGGCACCCGCGACACGACGGGCGGCAGCCCCACCCCCTCGACGGCGGCCACGACCGGCTCCCCGGCCCCCACCCCCGCCACGGCCGACCCGGCCACCCCGAAGGTGAGCGACAGCGAAGCGAACACACCGAGAACGACCCGAGATCTCCTCATGGCGCCACCCTGGTCTAGACCAACTCCGACCGTCAACCCCCGCGCACGACCAACGTCCGCGCACAGCAGGCAAGTTGCCCCCGCAGTCGACTCAGTCGACGCCCGTGAGGTAGACGCGACTCGTGCCCTCGTCGACGCGTACCACCGCGACCTTCAGCCAGTCGAGGTTCCCCGCGCACGGCGCGCACACCTGGCCTTCGCGGACGCCGGCCAGCAGATCCGGCTCCGGCAGACCCAGGTGCGAGAACGGCGTGGCCGGGTCCCTGGTGCGGGGGAGCGGCTGTTCGCGCAGACTGAGCGGCTGCTCCGGCTTGAGCTGTGCGACGAACCCGTCGACCTCCCCCGCGGGGAGCTGGAACGCCATGATCAGGCCGTCGTCCTGCGGCCCCCGCAGGTGCGCCGCCTTCGCCCCGGTCGCCGTCGTCGGCACCCGTACGTGCAGCACCTCGGCGACCGACTGCACCGTGGCCCCGTCCACCCACTGCGCCACCTGCCGCGCCGACCGGCCCGCCGCCGGCGCGCCGTCCCCGGCGCCCCCCGAACACCCGGCCACCAGCCCGGCGAGCACGACCACCCCGCCGACGACCCCGGGCCGCCACCCGCTCCACGGCTCGTGCCGCTGCACCGTACTGCTCCCCCGCATGTCGAACTCCCCGGCGATGCCGACCTGCGGCTTGCCGTCCGGCCACCGCAGCGCACCCCCCGCACACACGCGGAGGGACCCGGACCACCCTAGGTCCGGGTCCCTCCGCTCCCCCGACAACTGCGCCCCGGGCCCGGTTCAGCCCTTGACGCAGATGAGCTGCTTCAGCTTGGCCACGACCTCGACGAGGTCGGTCTGCTGGTCGATGACCTGCTCGATCGGCTTGTACGCGCCCGGGATCTCGTCCACCACGCCGGAGTCCTTGCGGCACTCCACGCCCTTGGTCTGCTCCGCCAGGTCCCGCGTGGAGAAGCGCTTCTTCGCGGCCGTACGGCTCATCTTGCGGCCCGCGCCGTGCGAGGCCGAATTGAAGGACTTCTCGTTGCCGAGGCCCTTCACGATGTACGAGCCGGTCCCCATCGACCCCGGGATGATCCCGAAGTCGCCGCTGCCCGCACGGATCGCGCCCTTGCGGGTGACCAGCAGGTCCATGCCGTCGTAGCGCTCTTCGGACACGTAGTTGTGGTGGCAGCTGATCTCGTGGTCGAAGGACACCTTCGCCTTGCGGAACTCCCGGCGGACGACCTCCTTGAAGAGGCTCATCATCACGGCGCGGTTGTACTTGGCGTACTCCTGCGCCCAGAAGAGGTCGTTGCGGTAGTCCTGCATCTGCGGCGTGGCCGCCAGGAACACCGCGAGGTCGCGGTCCACCAGGTCCCGGTTGTGCGCGAGCCCGCGGGCCACGCCCATGTGGTGCTCGGCCAGCTCGTTGCCGATGTTCCGGGAGCCGGAGTGCAGCATCAGCCAGACCGATCCCGTCTCGTCGAGACAGAATTCGATGAAGTGGTTGCCTCCCCCGAGCGTCCCGATCTGCTTCGCGGCACGCTCCCGGCGGAACTTGACCGCGTCCGCGATGTAGTCGAAGCGCGTCCAGAGGTCGTCGAAGCCGTCCGCCGCGAATTCGTAGAGGCGCGCGGGGTCCACCGCCTCCTTGTGGAGGCCCGTACCCACCGGGATCGCCTGCTCGATCTTCGAGCGCAGCCGCGACAGGTCCCCGGGCAGGTCGCCCGCGGTCAGCGAGGTCCGTACGGCCGACATCCCGCAGCCGATGTCCACGCCCACCGCGGCCGGGCAGACCGCGTCCTTCATGGCGATCACCGAGCCGACGGTGGCGCCCTTGCCGTAGTGCACGTCCGGCATGACGGCCAGGCCCTTGATCCAGGGCAGCGTCGCGACGTTGTGCAGCTGCCGCATCGCGCTGTCCTCGACCGCGCTCGGATCGGTCCACATCCGGATCGGGACCTTCGCCCCGGGCACCTCTACATACGACATAACTTCCTCAACACCCGTCAACCTCAGAAAAGTCTCCATACGCAAAAAGCCTCGCATCAGGGCCCAAAGACGACATGGGACCGGCGTCAGCACCAGCGTGTGCGATAGACATTGTGTCCACGCGCGGCCCAGCAGCGGCAACGCAATTTCGCCTGTCGAACGGAGCCAGACGACGTGCAGCGCAACGCGGTACGGCAAGTCCTCCCGGGCATCGTGATGCTCACCGCGCTTCTGGCCGGGTGCACCGGCGGCGGCGGGACCGGGACCACCACCGACTCCAAGGCGGGCGGCGGCACGCCCGTCGCCGCGCCGCCGGGGAAGTACCGCAGCCTGCCCTCGCCGTGCAAGGCGGTCGACGGGAAGCGGCTGCGGGCCATGCTCCCGGCCGCGGCCACGCTCACCTCACCGCAGCGCGACCAGCTCTACGCCGGGGCCGCCGACACCTCGTACGACGGCGACCGCCGCGTCGGCTGCCGCTGGAAGGCGCAGACCCCCGAGGAGACCCGGCTGCTGTCCGTCGGCTTCGAGCGGGTCGTCTCCTACGACCGCGCCACCAGCAGCGACGACGCCAAGACGCGCCAGGTCTACGAGCGCCGCCTCACCGACGCCCACCTGCCGGCCCCCGTGCCGCCGAACGGCCCGACCCCCGGCGCGAGCACCACGCCCCCGGCCCCCGGCACCGCCCCGAGCGGCGCTCCCGCCCCCGGCACGGCCGCGCAGCCCGCAACCACCGCGCCGCCCGCCACCGCGCCGCCCGCCACCGCACCCGCCCCGGGCACCCCCGCCACCGGCGCACCCGCCACCACCGCCCCCGTGCCCTCCGCCACGCCCACTCCCCCCGAGCTGGGCTCCCGCGTCCTGGACGGGCTCGGGGACGCCGCCTTCGTCGAGGACCGGCTCAGCGCGGCCGGGTCCGCCGCCCAGGCACGGACCGTACGCATCGTCTTCCGCACCGCGAACGTCATCGTCACCGTCGAGTACAGCGTCCAGCCCGCGCTGCCCGGCGGCGTCCCCTCCAGCGCGGAGACGCAGGAGGAGGCGCGGCAGGTGGCACAGGCCCTGGTGGAGCGCTTCAACGACTGACGGCCGACCGACAGCCGACGGACGGACCGGCCCGCCCGGGCCCCCGCCGGCCCCCGGCCACAGCCTCGCGTGACGGCGGGCACAGCAGGCCGGCGCCCGGTCGGGCTACCGTTGCCCGGGTCCCCGTGCCCACCGACCACCAACGTACGAAGGAATCATGCACCGATCAGCCTCGCGCCTCACCCGTGTCATCGCCTGCGCAGCCGTCCCGGTGATCCTCGCCGTCTCCGGCTGCTCGTCCGACTCGGGCAAGAGCACCGACACGGGCAAGAAGTCCGATTCGTCCGCCGCGTCCAAGGCTCCGAGCAAGAAGCCGTCCGCCCCTCTGGAGAAGGCCGCCTTCGCCACGCTGCCCGACCCGTGCAAGACGGTCCAGGAGAAGACCATCGACGCGCTGGTCCCCGAGGCGAAGGACAAGAACGGCACGGCCACCAAGTCGAACGACCTGACCAGCCGCGCCAGCTGCTCCTGGAACGGCCTGGACGAGAACGGTCTCAAGGGCTCGGACTACCACTGGCTCGCGGTCTCCCTGGTCCGCTACGACTCCCACGAGTCCCTCGGCAGCGGCAACAAGCGCGCCGAGGAGCAGTACAACAAGCAGCTCCAGACGGCCAAGACCGTCCAGGGCGCCCAGAACGCGAAGAACGACCAGGTGGGCGGCGTCGGCGACCAGGGCACCTCGGTCACCTACACCACGAAGAAGGACGGCGCCGACTTCTTCAACACCACGGTCATCGTGCGCACCCAGAACGTCGTGGTCTCCCTGGACTACAACGGCGCCGCCTACGAGGGCGCAGCCGCCCCCGACCCGGCGAAGCTGCTGGAGGGCGCGGTCGCCGCGAGCCGCGAGGCCGTGAACGCGGTCGCCGCCGCCAACGCGCAGCCGGCGGCCTCGGGCGCACCGTCCGCCCCCGCCTCCGCCTCGGCCTCCGCTCCCGCGTCCGCCGCCTGACCTGCTCGCCCGGCCGAACGGGCCCGCGGACCAGGTGAGATCACCTCACCCGTACGCTGTGCCTGCCGTAGCTCGATAGTGGGAGGGGATCGCGGGTGGCCGCGATGCAGCTGACTCGAACGCACCGGATACTCATCGGCGTCGTCGTCGCCGGCGCCGTCGTCATCGCGGGAATCGGCTTCGCCGGTTCCTACGCCGCGGTGCGCGCGCTGGCGCTGCAGAAGGGGTTCGGCAGCTTCTCGCTGGTGTTCCCGATCGGCATCGACATGGGCATCTGCGTGCTGCTCGCGCTCGACCTGCTGCTGACGTGGATCCGCATCCCCTTCCCGCTGCTGCGCCAGACGGCGTGGCTGCTGACCGCCGCCACCATCGCCTTCAACGGCGCGGCGGCCTGGCCGGACCCGCTGGGCGTGGGCATGCACGCCGTCATCCCGATCCTGTTCGTGGTGACGGTCGAGGCCGCCCGGCACGCGGTGGGGCGGATCGCCGACATCACCGCGGACCGGCACATGGAGGGCGTGCGGATCACCCGCTGGCTGCTCTCGCCGATCCCCACCTTCAAGCTGTGGCGCCGGATGAAGCTGTGGGAGCTGCGCTCCTACGAGCAGGCGGTCGGCATGGAGCAGGACCGGCTGATCTACCAGGCCCGCCTCCAGGCCCGCTACGGGCGCGCGTGGCGCCGCAAGGCCCCCGTCGAGGCGCTGATGCCGCTGCGCCTCGCCCGGATCGGCGTACCGCTGTCCCAGACGGTGCCCGAGGGGCTCGCGGCCGCGGGGATCGAGCCCGCGCTGCTGCCCCCGCTCGCGGACGCCCAGGCGGCGCCGACGGCCCTGGAGGCGCGCCAACCGGCCGGGCAGCCGGACGTGGCCGGACTGCCGCAGGCCGCCACGGCGCAGGCGCAGCCCGTGCTGCCGGCCCAGGCGAGCGGCCCCGCGCCCGCGCCGGGGCCCGTCCACAGCGCCGCCCCGCCGCCCTTCGCCGTCGACCCGACCGCGATGCCCGCGGCCCACAACAGCGCGTGGTTCGCGGCCCCGCTGGCCCCGCAGGCGGCGTACGAGGGCGGCTACAACCCGCAGTACGTCGAGGGCCTGGAGCCCACCCCGGTGCTTCCCCCGACCGGCCCGGACGCCCAGCAGCAGGAAGCGGCGCAGCAGGCCCCCGGCCCGGTGGCGGCGGCCCCCGGCGCGGTCCCGGCCGACGGCCCGGCCGACGGCCGGGACCTCACCCCGGTCGACGAGGTGAAGTTCGCCGAGGCGGCGTACGAGGTGTTCCGCACCTACGTCGACGAGCACGGCAACTGGCCGAGCCCCGAGCAGCTCGACATACACCTCTCCGACGGCCACGGCATCGTCCACCCGCGCAGCTCCACCACGCTCAAGCGGCTGATGCCCGAGCTGAAGCAGCGCTACCAGACGGACCTGGAGAACGAACACATCGCCTGACGCCCCCCGGCGACCGGCCGACCGGATGGCATGGAGAAGGGCCCGGACCCCCGCGGGGGTTCGGGCCCTTCTCGCACCGGACTCAGACGGCGAGCAGCTTGCGCACCCGGTCCGCCCCGACCGCGAGCAGCAGCGTGGGCAGGCGCGGCCCGGTCTCCCGGGTCACCAGCAGCCGGTAGAGCAGCGCGAAGAACGTCCGCTGCGCGACCTTCAGCTCCGGCGTCGGCTTGGCGTCCGGCTCCAGGCCCGCCATCACCTTCGGCACGCCGTAGACGAGCGTGGTCAGCCCGTCGAGCGACCAGTGCGCGTCCAGGCCGTCCAGGAGCCGGCGCAGCGATTCGCGGCCCTCGTCGTCCAGCGAGGCCAGCAGCTCCGTGTCGGGCTCCTCGCGCACCAGGGTGCGCTGGTCGGCCGGGACCTGGGTGGTGATCCAGTTCTCGGCGCGGTCCAGCCGCGGGCGTACCTCGTCCAGCGAGCCCAGCGGGTTCGCGGGGTCGAGGTCGTTGAGGATGCGGACCGTCTGCTCGTCGTGCCCGGCCGTGATGTCCACGACCGAGGCGAGCGTGCGGTACGGCAGCGGCCGCGGGGTGCGCGGCAGCTCACCGGCGGCGGTCCGCACGGCGCGCGCGTGCGCGGCGGCGTCGGCGGGCAGCACGCTGCCGTCCGCGACCTTGGCCTCCAGCTTGTCCCACTCGTCGTAGAGCCGCTGGATCTCCTGGTCGAAGGCGATCTTGAAGGACTGGTTCGGCTTGCGGCGGGCGTACAGCCAGCGCAGCAGCTGCGGCTCCATGATCTTCAGCGCGTCGGCCGGGGTCGGGACCCCGCCCTTGCTGGAGGACATCTTCGCCATGCCGCTGATGCCGACGAACGCGTACATCGGGCCGATCGGCTGCTCACCGCCGAAGATGTGCACGATCTGGCCGCCGACCTGGAACGACGAGCCGGGCGAGGAGTGGTCGACGCCGGAGGGCTCGAAGATCACGCCCTCGTAGGCCCAGCGCATCGGCCAGTCGACCTTCCAGACCAGCTTGCCGCGGTTGAACTCGCTGAGCTTGACCGTCTCGGTGAACGCGTCCTCGGTGCAGACGTAGGTCAGCTCGGTGCTCTCGTCGTCGTAGGACGTCACCTTGGTGAAGTCCTTGCCGCACTGACCGCAGTAGGGCTTGTACGGGAAGTACCCGCCCTCGCCCACGCTGCCGTCGTCCTCGGCGGCGGCGCCCGAACCCTCGGCGGCCTCCAGCTCGGCCTCGTCGACCTGCTTCTGCTGGGGCTTCTTGCCGCCCGGCTTCTGCTTGGTGCGGTACTGGTCGAGGATCGCGTCGATGTCGCCGCGGTGCTTCATCGCGAACAGCACCTGCTCGCGGTAGACGCCCGTCGTGTACTGCTCGGTCTGGCTGATCGGGTCGTACTCGACGCCCAGCTCGGCCAGCGCCTCCACCATGGCGGCCTTGAAGTGCTCGGCCCACGTCGCGTACGCGGAGCCGGCCGGCGCGGGGACCGCGGTCAGCGGCATGCCGATGTACTGGCCATAGGTCTCGGGGTCCACGCCCGGGATGCCGGCCGGCACCTTGCGGTAGCGGTCGTAGTCGTCCCAGGACAGGACGTGCCGCACCTCGATGCCCCGGCGGCGGATCTCGTCCGCGACCAGGTGCGGGGTCATGACCTCGCGGAGGTTGCCCAGGTGGATCGGCCCCGACGGGGAGAGTCCGGACGCGACGACGACAGGTTTGCCGGGTGCTCGGCGCTCCGCCTCGGCGATGACCTCGTCCGCGAAACGGGAGACCCAGTCGGTCTCGGTGCTGCTCTGAGCCACGACACGTCCTTCTATCTCGAATGCTGGCTGCTGCCATTCTCCCAGACGGAAGAGAGGGCTCCGCGGTTGTTTTCTCCCGTGAAACCGAAGGCGCCCGCGTGGGATACTCGGCACTTGTCGGAACACCCAAGTGCGCGCCCCGCCGCGCGCTCAAGTACATCCTCACAGGAACGGCAGCTCATGGCCTCGGTCCCTTCCCTCGCTTCGTCCGTCAACCAGCGCGTCGCCGACGCCCTCGCCTCCGCCCTGCCGGAGGCCGGTGGCGCGGACCCGCTGCTGCGACGAAGCGACCGGGCCGACTTCCAGGCCAACGGCATCCTGGCGCTCGCGAAGAAGGCCAAGGCCAACCCGCGCGAGCTGGCGACCACCGTGGTCGGCGGGATCCCCGCCGGCGGTGAGGGCGACCTGATCAAGGAGATCGAGGTCTCCGGACCCGGCTTCCTCAACATCACGGTCACCGACCGGGCGATCATCGAGACCCTGGCGGCCCGCGCCGCCGACGCGCGCCTCGGCGTGCCGCTCTCGCCGACCGCGGGCACCACGGTCATCGACTACGCGCAGCCGAACGTGGCCAAGGAGATGCACGTCGGCCACCTGCGCTCCGCCGTGATCGGCGCCGCGATGGTCGAGATCCTGGAGTTCACCGGCGAGAGCGTGGTGCGGCGCCACCACATCGGCGACTGGGGCACCCAGTTCGGCATGCTCATCCAGTACCTGATCGAGCACCCGCACGAGCTGGACCACGGCCCGCGCGAGGAGGTCTCGGGCGAAGAGGCGATGTCGAACCTCAACCGCCTCTACAAGGCCTCGCGCGCGCTCTTCGACTCCGACGAGGAGTTCAAGACCCGCGCCCGCGCCCGGGTCGTCGACCTCCAGGCGGGCGAGGAGCAGACCCTCGCGCTGTGGCAGCGCTTCGTCGACGAGTCGAAGATCTACTTCTACTCCGTCTTCAACAAGCTGGACATGGACATCCGCGACGCCGACGTCGTCGGCGAGTCGGGCTACAACGACATGCTGGTGGAGACCTGCCGCCTGCTGGAGGAGTCGGGCGTCGCCGTCCGCTCCAACGGGGCGCTGTGCGTGTTCTTCGAGGACGTCAAGGGCCCGGACGGCAACCCGACCCCGCTGATCGTCCAGAAGACCGACGGCGGCTTCGGCTATGCCGCGACCGACCTGTCCGCGATCCGCGACCGCGTCGGCAACCTCAAGGCGTCGACCCTCCTGTACGTCGTGGACGCCCGCCAGTCCCTGCACTTCAAGATGGTCTTCGAGACGGCCCGCCGCGCGGGCTGGCTGAACGAGGACACCAAGGCCGTCCAGCTCGCCTTCGGCACCGTCCTCGGCAAGGACGGCAAGCCGTTCAAGACCCGCGAGGGCGAGACGGTCCGGCTGGTGGACCTCCTGGACGAGGCCGTGGAGCGGGCTACGGCGGTGGTGCGCGAGAAGGCCGAGAAGGTCGGCCTGACCGAGGCCGAGATCGTCGAGAACGGTCAGCACGTCGGCATCGGCGCGGTGAAGTACGCGGACCTCTCCACCTCCGCCGCGCGCGACTACAAGTTCGATCTGGACCAGATGGTCTCGCTGAACGGCGACACCTCGGTCTACCTCCAGTACGCGTACGCCCGCATCCGCTCCATCCTGCGCAAGGCGGGCGACCGCAGCCCCCTCGCGCACCCGGAGCTGGAGCTGGCCCCGGCCGAGCGCGCGCTGGGCCTGCACCTGGACACGTTCGGCGAACTGATCGAGGAGGCGGCGAAGGAGTACGCGCCGCACAAGCTGGCGGCGTACCTCTACCAGCTGTCCTCGCTCTTCACCACGTTCTACGACCAGTGCCCGGTCATCAAGCCGGAGCCGGAACTCGCCGTAGGCGAGAACCGCCTCTTCCTGGCCGACCTCACCGCCCGCACCCTCTCCAAGGGCATGTCCCTCCTGGTCATCAGGACGCCCGAGAAGCTCTGACGCGCCTCCGGGCCGGCTCCGCGCCGACCCGGAACCGGCCGTCGTCGGCCTCGCCTCCGCACCGGAGGCGGGGCCGACGGTCGTTTCCGGACCTGTGGTGAAACGGCCGAATTCCTGCTGCTGTGTCCCGGATTCCACTGACAGCCTGCGGACGTCCATCCGGATCGACCGCAGGGAGTCCGCATGAACCGAGTTCGCATCCGCCCCGCCTTATGGGTGGCCGCCACCGTCCTGGCCCTGGTCCCGGCCGGTCTGGGCGCCGCGACGGCGCAGGCCGCCCCGGCGGCCCCGCCGTCGGCGTCCGTCGCCGCCCCGGCCGCCGTGAACGTCACCGTCCCGCAGACCGTCATCCACGGCACCGCTGGCCTGAACCGCGGCGAAGCCTGGTACTCGCCCGACCAGCGGACCATGCTGATCCAGCAGTACGACGGGCACGTGGTGCTGTACCGCGACAACGTCGCGATCTGGACGGCCGTCGGCAGCTACGGCTACGGCAACACCTTCTACGTGCAGGCCGACGGCAACCTCGTCTCCTACGACGCCGCCATGCGCCCGCTGTGGAACAGCGCGACCGACCACCACCCGGGCGCCTACCTGGCGATCCAGGACGGCGGCAACATGGTGGTCTACAGCGGGTCCACCCCGCTGTGGTGGTCGAACCACCGGCCCGGCGGCCCCGTCGACCCGACCGACCCCGGCGATTGCCACCCGCGCCCGAACCACCTCTGCCCGTAAGCGGTCACCAGCGGCTCCGATTAACACCCGGACGGCCCCCGGCGCACCCGCCCCGGGGGCCGTCGCGTTCCCCGGACGGACCGGAAGCGGACGGCTAGGGTGGAGGCGTCCGATCCGAGGAGGAAGCGGAAATGACGCCCGCGATGCCCGCGCCCGACGAATCCGTGCCGCCCATGCCGGAGTACACACCGAAGGCTCTGCGCGCTGCCATGGCATTTCATGCCCCGGAGCTGCTGCCCGACTTCGACGCCTCCTGGCGGCGACAGATCGCCGACGCGTACGACATCGGGCCCGTCCCCGGGTTCATGGCCCGCTGGTGGGCGGAGTACGCCCTCGCACGCGATCCCGGGCTCGACCGGCACGTCGCCGAACTCGAAGCACGGGCGGCGGCGGCCACCGACTCCGAAGCGGCCCGCAAGTTCCTGGACGAGGCTTCCCGCATCCGGCACGGGCTGCGGGACCTGGAGCCCGGCGAGTGAGCGAAGAGTTCACCGGGCCGCCCTGGGCCGTGGACTACACCCAGGACGCCGAGAAGTACCGGCTCAGCCTCACGGACGATGTCCGCGAGGCGCTCCGCGAGACCGTTTTCGAGCTGCTGACCGCACGCCATCCGTACCACTGCTACAACGTGGAGCCCGCACGTTCCACCGTCCCCCGGGGCCCGCACATCGCCTACTTCGACGGCAACCGCGGCTGGGTCCGGTTCGTCTTCCTTCCTCGGGTGGCCGAGCCCCAGATCGTGGTGGAAGAGATCTTCTGGCAGTAGCCGGGCAGGACGGACGCGCGGTGATCACGGCGAAGGCCCCGGGACAGCCCGCCTGACCGGAGGCCGTCCCGGTGTCTCCGGTGTCCCGGGGACGCGGTCCGTTCAGTGGTTGAGCGGGTAGGAGTGCCGGCCGGTCGCCGCGTCGATCTCACCGTGCGCCTTCTGCAGCAGCTGGGACGCGAGGTCCATCAGGGCCCGCGCGCCCGCGATCTCCTCTCCGACCCGCAACTGTTCCGGGTCGGAGGGGTGCCGCATCGCGTACCCCCGGCCCCGCACTTCCGAGCCGTCACCGAGCCTGAGCAGCGCCGCCGTGCTGGTGCGGTGGCCCTCCTCGGAGAATTCCAGTTCCACATGCCATCCGACGAGCGTGGACATGACGGACCACCTCCAGGCCTCTGCCTCCAGCCTGCGCCCCGCCCCGCGCTACAGCCAGTCGAAGCGGGCCCCGGCCGCCCGGCGCCACCGCTCCAGGGCCCGCAGCGGGGGCCGGGGCACCGGCAGCGTCACCGCCATCGGCAGGCAGGACCGTAGCCACGGCACGTCGAGGTGGGTGTCCTCCAGCCGCACCCCGTCGCCGGTAACCTCCTCCAGCGATCCGTCCCGGCCGTACGCGGCGATCCGCAGGCCCGAGAGGCCCGCGCCCGGCCAGACGGCGGCGGCCACCACCAACCGCGTCCCGCGCGGGTCCGCCCCCGGACCGGCCGGCGGCCACGGACCGGGCGACTCGCGTACGTACACGGCGCATTCGGCGTCCGCCCGCGCCAGCAGGGACCGCAGGCCCGCCGACTCGCCCTCGTCCGGGAACCAGCCCAGCGCCTCCACCCGCGGCGAGCGGAAGGCCCAGATCCGCCGCTGCACCGCGTCGTGCAGCCGCATGGTGGCGCAGGCCCGCCGGAAGGCCTCCCACAGCACCCGTTCCAGGTACTCCACGGGGTCCGGCGCGGGGGCGGGGTCGTCACCGGTCATGACCCCAAGTGTCGCCTGCCCGCGACCGGTTCAGGAAGGCGGATCCGGACCCCGGATCCGCTCAGCGCACCTCGCGCAGCCAGCCCGCGACCTCGGTCGCCCAGTACGTCAGGATCGTGTCGGCACCCGCGCGCTTGATGCCGGTCAGGGTCTCCAGGATGGCGCGTTCGCGCTCGATCCAGCCCTTCTCCGCCGCCGCCTCGACCATCGCGAACTCGCCGCTGATCTGGTAGGCGGCCACCGGCACGTCCACGGCCTGCGCGACCCGGTACAGGATGTCCAGGTAGGGCCCCGCGGGCTTCACCATCACCATGTCGGCGCCCTCTTCGAGGTCGAGCGCCAGCTCGCGCATCGACTCCCGCGAGTTCGCCGGGTCCTGCTGGTACGTCTTGCGGTCGCCCTGGAGCGAGGAGGCGACGGCCTCGCGGAAGGGGCCGTAGAAGGCGGAGGAGTACTTCGCCGTGTACGCCAGGATCGCGACGTCCTCGTGGCCCGTCTCGTCCAGGGCGTCGCGGACCACGCCGACCTGCCCGTCCATCATGCCGCTCGGCCCCACCACGTGGACGCCCGCGTCGGCCTGGACCTGCGCCATCTCGGCGTACCGCTCCAGCGTCGCGTCGTTGTCGACCCGGCCGTGCTCGTCCAGCACGCCGCAGTGGCCGTGGTCGGTGAACTCGTCCAGGCACAGGTCCGACATGATGACGAGGTCGTCGCCGACCTCCGCCTTCACGTCGCGGATCGCGAGCTGGAGGATGCCGTCCGGCTCCGTGCCCGCCGTGCCGAGCGCGTCCTTGTTCTCGTCCGCCGGGACGCCGAAGAGCATGATCCCCGAGACGCCCGCCGCCACGGCCTCGGCCGCGGCCTTCCGCAGCGTGTCCCGGGTGTGCTGGACGACGCCCGGCATGGCCGAGATCGCGATGGGCTCGCTGATGCCTTCCCGGACGAACGCCGGGAGGATCAGGTCGGAGGGGTGCAGCCGGTTCTCCGCGACCATCCGCCGCATGGCGGGGGTGGTGCGGAGCCTGCGGGGCCGCGAGCCGGGGAAGGATCCGTACGCGCTCATCTTCAGTCGCCTCTTCGAGCATCGACAGCAGTCGCCTCCCAGCGTAGGGGGTCGCGTCGGCCGTTCTCCCCCAGCCCGAACTCGCACCACACCACCTTCCCGGGCACCCGCACCCCGACCCCCCACCGGTCCGCGAGCGCCGCCACGAGCAGCAGCCCGCGACCGCCCTCGGCCGCCGGATCCCGGTCCGCCACGCACGGCCGTCCCCCGCCGCTGTCGTGAACCTCGAACCGTACGTAGCCCCCGCACCGCAGCAGCCGCAGCCGGTACCCCCGCCCGGGTGGGACACCGTGCAGCAGGGCGTTGGTCGCCAGCTCGCTCACGCAAAGCAACATCTCGTCCTGGCGCTGTGTGACACCCCACGCGTGCAGTGTCACTCGGGCGAACTGCCTTGCACAGTGCACAGTTTGGCGGCTGCGAGGGTAGACCCGCTCACGCAGCACGGCCACATCCATTTCCACGTTCACAAGGTGATGGTCGCGGTGCGTGACTAGCGTGGAGAAGAGCCAGGACCCGTACTGCCTCAGGAGTACGGGTCAGCTCGGATAGCCCTCGTGCGGACACAGGGAGTTCACCCTCATGTCTCCAAGGAAGCAGTCACGGCCCAACGTGACGTCGATGAAGATGGTCGGCGCCCTGGTCTCCGCAGCCCGCGTAGCCAAGGGAATGACCCAGAGCGCCCTCGCCGCCAAACTGCATATCGACGTCGAGACCCTCGCCTCGATTGAGCAGGGCCGCCGCGTCCTGATGCCGGATGTTGCCAAGCGGATGGACCAAATCCTGGGACTGCCGGGTTTACTGACCGTCGCCGCCGACCGAATGCCTGACGTGGACGTGCTCCCGCCTTGGGTGGAGGAGTACTTCGCCCGGGAGGCCGAAGCAGTAGCACTCTCGTGGTACGAAGTCCTCCTCGTACCTGGCCTGCTGCAGACAGAGCAATACGCTCGCGCCCTGTTCAAGTCCCGTATCCCGTACACGGGCGAGGAGGTGATCGAGACGCAGACCGCCCGCCGTATCGGCCGCCAAACGGTCTTGGACCGCGCGATCCCGCCAACGCTGAGCTTCGTCATCTCGGAAGCCGCTCTGCGCGACCGCCTCGGCGGTGACGACGTCCACCGGGAACAGCTGCGCCACCTCCGGGCCTGCGCTGATCGACCGGCCGTCTCTCTCCAGGTGCTGCCCCTTGGTGGCACCACCCATGCGGGCCTGAGCGGCCCGTTCATCCTCTTGGAAACTCCGGAGTTCGAGCACTTCGCCTATTCGGAATCCCAGCGGGGCAGTTTTCTCATGAGCGACCCGAACGAGGTCAGCAACCTCGCCCAGAGGTATGCAATGCTGCGATCGCAAGCCCTCAACTGCACCGACACGAAAGCTTTGTTGGACCGGCTACTAGGAGAGCGATGAGCATCCCACTGAAGTGGTTCAAGTCCAGCTACAGCGGCGAGGAGGGCGCGCAGTGCCTGGAGGTCGCCCTCGCCTGGAGGAAGTCCTCCCACAGCAGCGACCAAGGCGACCAGTGCGTCGAAGTCGCACCCTGCACCGACACCGTCCACGTCCGGGACTCCAAGGTCACCGACGGCCCCACCCTCGCCGTCTCCCCCGCCGCCTGGGTCGGCCTCACCCGCTGGGTCGCTGCCTGAATTCCCAGCGCCACAGCTCGTCGGCCCGGCTATCGTGCTCAAACTCCGGCCCCAGCGGGCCCACCCGCTCGTACGCCTCCGGCGTGCGCGGGTCGTCCCGCAGCGCCAGCCCGTAGGCACCCTCCAGGCGCAGCAGCTGGTCCTCCTCGTCCAGCAGGGCCACCAGCGCCCGCTCGACCTCCTCCGCCCTGTGGTGCGGCCACGCCGCCAGGGCTCCGGCGGCGGCGAGCCGTACGGCGTGCTCGGGGTCGCCCAGCAGTCCGAGGAGAACTTCCCGGGTGGCAGCCGTCGACTCCCGCGCATGGCCGAGGACACCGGCCGCCGCACACCGCGTCCCCGCGTCCGGATCGCCCGCCAAGGCGTGCAGGGCCGTCCTGGACACGGGCGTCAGCGGGAAGCCGAGCCGGTGCAGGCAGTACGGCACCTCGCGGCGCACCCGTGCGTCCGGATGCGCCACATGGGGCAGGGCCGCCGCTTCGGTGTCCAGGTCCTCTTCGCCCGTGAAGACATCGAGGAGCGCGGCGAGCACGCCCGCGTCCGGTTCCCCCGCCGCCCAGGCCAAGAGCACGCGGCACTCCTCCTCGTAGGAGTCCGCGCCGACGTTCACGCACCAGCTCCGGGACGCCAAGTAGTCGATCACGAAACGGCGATGGTCGGGCGACGGGTGCGTCCGGAAGGCCAGCACCTCCTCCCAGCTCCGCACGAGGGGCCCCGACACCACCGCGGCCCGGGACTGCGCCCACACGGCGTGGCACACGTCCGGGTACCGGGCCGCCCGGTCGATGAGTTCCCCGAGCGGCGTCGCGATGCCGAACGCCCGCTCCAGCGCGGTCAACACGCCCGCGTGCCCGTCCCGGACCGTCGCCCCGCCGAAGGAGAGCTCCTCGATGTCGGTCCACTCCTCCTCGACGGCGCGCACCTCCACCGGCCCCCGCGCCCCCGTGAGCCGCCGCAGCTCCGCTTCCGCGCCCGCCTCCGACCACCGGCGGGCCGCCGCCAGCAGCCGGGCCCGCTCCGCCTCCGGCCACCGCGCCTGTGGATCGGCATGGAGCATCGCCGAGACCACCGCCGGGGAACCGCCCTCGACGGCCCGCAGCAGCGGGGTCGTCCCGTCCGGCAGCACCCGGCACGGGTCCGCCCCGGCCGCCACCAACT
The DNA here is from genome assembly GCF_056435825.1 of Streptomyces sp. NPDC043876. Taxonomy (NCBI): domain Bacteria; kingdom Bacillati; phylum Actinomycetota; class Actinomycetes; order Kitasatosporales; family Streptomycetaceae; genus Streptomyces; species Streptomyces sp. NPDC043876. Next base: position 329,904 of record NZ_JBWKDV010000010.1, read on the forward strand.
CCCCGGCCGCCTCGTGGTCGTACGCCGTCACCGCCGCGATCAGATCCCCCATGGCCCCGAACATGCCACGGGGCCCGGGCGCGCATCGCACCCGGGCCCCGGTAGGGGTCATTCCACGACCGGCAGGTCAGGTCGTACGACGCCGCCGCGCCCCCGGCCTGCGCTCGCTAGGCCGGCACACGGCCTCGCCGGCCTCCTTCGCCGCGTCGCGGCGAGCGGCCCCGTACTCGGCCAGGGCTTCCGCCAGCTTGGACACGCTCGGCTCGGGCGACAGGACGTCGACCCGCAGGCCGTGCTCCTCCGCCGTCTTCGCCGTCGCCGGGCCGATACAGGCGATGACCGTCACGTTGTGCGGCTTGCCCGCGATGCCGACCAGGTTGCGCACGGTCGAGGACGACGTGAAGAGCACCGCGTCGAAGCCGCCGCCCTTGATCGCCTCACGGGTGTCCGCCGGCGGCGGCGACGCGCGCACGGTCCGGTAGGCCGTGACGTCGTCGACCTCCCAGCCCAGCTCTATCAGCCCGGCCACCAGCGTCTCGGTCGCGATGTCGGCGCGCGGCAGGAAGACGCGGTCGATCGGGTCGAAGACCGGGTCGTACGGCGGCCAGTCCTCCAGCAGCCCGGCCGCGGACTGCTCGCCGCTCGGCACCAGGTCCGGCTTCACGCCGAACTCGACCAGCGCGGCCGCGGTCTGCTCGCCCACCGCGGCGACCTTGATCCCGGCGAAGGCGCGCGCGTCGAGCCCGTACTCCTCGAACTTCTCCCGCACCGCCTTCACCGCGTTGACGCTCGTGAAGGCGATCCACTCGTAGCGGCCCGTCACCAGGCCCTTGACCGCCCGCTCCATCTGCTGCGGGGTGCGCGGCGGCTCCACCGCGATGGTGGGCACCTCGTGCGGCACCGCGCCGTAGGAGCGCAGCTGGTCGGAGAGCGAAGCGGCCTGCTCCTTCGTCCGCGGCACGAGCACCCGCCAGCCGAACAGCGGCTTCGACTCGAACCAGGCCAGCTCCTCGCGCCGCGCGGCGGCGCCGTGCTCACCGACCACGGCTATGACCGGACGGCCGCCCTCGGGCGAGGGGAGCACCTTGCCCTGCTTGAACACCTGGGCGATGGTGCCCAGGGTCGCGGTCCAGGTCCGCTGGCGGGTCGTCGTACCGCCCACGGTCACGGTCAGCTCGGTGTCGGGCTTGCGCCCGGCGCTCACCAGCTCCGCGGCCGCGGCGGCGACGGTCTCCAGGGTCGCGGAGACCACCAGGATCCCGTCGCTGGCGCCGACCTCGCTCCAGCAGCGGGCCGAGGCGTTCTTCGCGTCGACGAAGCGCACGTCCGCGCCGGACCGGCCGCGCAGCGGCACCCCGGCGTAGGCGGGCACGCCCACCGCGTTGGCGACGCCCGGCACGACCTCGAAGGGGATCCCCTCGTTGGCGCAGGCCAGCATTTCCTCGGCGGCGGTCCCGTCGAGACCGGGGTCGCCGGTCACCGCACGGACGACCCGCTTGCCCGAGCGCGCGGCCTCCATGACAAGATTGGCCGCGTCCCGGATGACCGGTACACCGGCGGCTGCTGACTTCTCGTCAGCAACCGTCAGCTGAGGCGTGTCGACACCCGTGCGCGCATGCGTACGGACGACTTCCAGCACCTCCGGCTCCGCGATCAGCACATCGGCGGCCGCGAGGGCCTCGACCGCGCGCAGCGTCAGCAGTCCCGGGTCGCCCGGGCCGGCACCGAGGAAGGTGACCTGCCCGTGCGCGGGAACGGCCGCGAAGGCGGGGGTGGTGGGACGTGAGGGGTTCAAAGCGATCGCTCCCCCATCAGACCGGCCGCGCCCTTGGCCAGCATCTCGTCCGCGAGTTCGCGGCCGAGCGCCACTGCCTCTTCGTACGAGTGGGGGACGGGTCCGGTGGTGGACAGCTGCACCAGCGTCGCGCCGTCGAGCGTTCCGACGACACCCCGCAGGCGCATTTCGTTGACAGTCTGCCCGTCGGCCAGGAGGTCGGCGAGCGCGCCCACGGGGGCGCTGCAGCCGGCCTCCAGGGCGGCGAGCAGGGCACGCTCGGCGGTGACGGCGGCCCGCGTGTACGGGTCGTCCAGCTCACCGAGCGCGGCGATGAGGTCCGCGTTGGACGCGAGGCACTCGACCGCGAGGGCTCCCTGGCCGGGAGCGGGCAGCACGCTGTCGACCGACAGCAGCTCGGTCGCCTCGTCGCCGCGGCCGATCCGGTTGAGCCCGGCGGCGGCCAGCACCACGGCGTCCAGCTCGCCACCGCGCACGAACCCGATGCGGGTGTCGACGTTGCCCCGGATCGGGACCGTCTCGATCACCTTGCCGAGCGCGCGGGCGTAATGGTTCAGCTGGGCCATGCGGCGCGGCGAACCGGTACCGATCCGGGCGCCGTCGGGCAGCTGCGCGAAGGTCAGGCCGTCGCGCGCGACGAGCGCGTCGCGCGCGTCCTCGCGCTGCGGCATCGCGGCGATCACCAGCTCGTCGGGCTGCGTGGTCGGCAGGTCCTTGAGCGAGTGCACGGCGAAGTCGACCTCGCCGCGCAGCAGGGCGTCACGCAGGGCGGTGACGAACACACCGGTCCCGCCGATCTGCGCGAGCAGCTCCTTGGAGACGTCGCCGTAGGTGGTGATCTCCACCAGTTCGACGGGCCGGCCGGTGACGGCGCTGACCGCCTCGGCCACGTGTCCCGACTGGGACATGGCCAGTTTGCTGCGCCGTGTCCCAAGCCGGAGGGGCTGGTCGGGACGTGAGTTCATGATGCCCGTCCTGGGTCGTCGTTCTTCGGATCGGCCGCGTCAGCCCGGCTGACGGATGCCACCGTCTGCGGGTCGAGGTCGAAGAGTTCACGCAGCGCCTCGGCGTACCCGGCGCCGCCGGGCTCGCTCGCGAGCTGCTTGACGCGCACGGTCGGCGCGTGGAGGAGCTTGTCGACGACGCGGCGCACGGTCTGGGTCACTTCGGCCCGCTGCCGCTCGTCGAGATCGGGTACCCGGCCGTCGAGCCGCGCCACTTCCATGGCCACCACTTCGGCGGCCATCGCGCGCAGGGCGACGACGGTGGGGGTGATGCGCGCGGCGCGCTGGGCCGCCCCGAAGGCGGCCACCTCGTCCGCGACGATGGTGCGCACCGCGTCCACGTCGGCGGCCATCGGCGCGTCGGCGGAGGCTTCGGCGAGCGACTCGATGTCGACGAGGCGCACCCCGGGGATCCGGTGCACGGCGGCGTCGATGTCGCGGGGCATGGCCAGGTCGAGGAAGGCGAGCCGTACCTCGGCACCCGCGTCCAGGGCCCGGCCGGTCCGGCGCGGCTGCCGCTGCGCGGCGGCCTCGCCCTGGTCGGCCCAGGTCCCGTGCAGCTCCAGGGCGTTCGCGTCGACCCCGGTGAGCGCGGAGCGCCCGTCGGCGGCGAGCGCGTCGGCCCCGACGGGGCAGCCGTCCGCCTCGGTGACCGCGGCGGCGCTCAGGGTACGGGCGGCCCCGGCATCCGCCAGCCGCCGCCCCCCTTCGGCCGCGGCCACGAGCCGCGCCACGACCTCGGCGTCCCGCACGGACCCGACCCGCGCCTCGGCACCGAGCGCACGGTCCAGCCCGGGCCGGGCCACGTCCAGCCCCGCCGGAGCTTGGGGCGCGGGGTCGGGGGCGGAGCCCCGGGGTCCCGGCAGGGCGCCTGCGCCCCCGGTACCGGTACCGGCCTCGGCATCGCCCTTGGCCAGCGCGCCGGCCACGTCGTCCCCGGTCAGCACCAGCCCGGTGGCCCCGGTACAGGACACCACCACGTCGACTCGTGTCAGCTCACCGGCCACGTCACCCATCGGCACGACCCGCGCGGCAGCGCCCCCGGCGGACAGGATCTCCACCAGCCGCTCGGCCCGCGCAGCGGTACGGTTCGCGACGGCGATCTCCGCCACCCCCACCCGCGCGAGCGTCGCCGCGGCCAGCGAGGACATCGAACCGGCGCCGATCACCAGCGCCCGCTTGCCGCCGGCCCAGTCCACGACCGGCACCCGCCCGGCGAGCTGCTCCAGCCCGAAGGTGACGAGCGACTGCCCGGCCCGGTCGATCCCGGTCTCGGAGTGCGCCCGCTTGCCGACCCGCAGCGCCTGCTGGAAGAGGTCGTTGATCAGGCGCCCCGCGGTGTGGAGCTCCTGCCCCAGCGCGAGCGCGTCCTTGATCTGGCCGAGGATCTGGCCCTCGCCGACCACCATCGAGTCCAGCCCGCACGCCACCGAGAAGAGGTGGTGGACGGCCCGGTCCTCGTAGTGCACGTAGAGATAGGGAGTGAGCTCCTCCAGCGCGACACCGCTGTGCTGCGCGAGGAGCGTGGACAGCTCGGCGACACCGGCGTGGAACTTGTCCACGTCGGCGTACAGCTCGATGCGGTTGCACGTGGCGAGCACGGCCGCCTCGGTCGCCGGTTCGGCGGCCAGGGTGTCGTGCAGCAGCTTCGCCTTGGCATCGGTGGTGAGGGAGGCGCGTTCCAGCACGCTGACCGGCGCGCTGCGGTGGCTCAGCCCTACGACGAGCAGACTCATGCCGGCATCACCGCCGGTACGTCGCCCTCCGGGCCGTTCTTGCGCGCCGGGGCGGCGACGGCCGCGGCCGGGGCGCGGGTTGCGGCGGGCTGCGGCAGGGAGGGCGCGGGGACCGGGAGGTCCTCGTCCTCGCCGGCGGCGGCCGCGGCCGCCGCGGCGCCCTCGCCGGCCTTGCGCTGCTCGTGGAAGGCGAGGATCTGCAGCTCGATCGAGAGGTCGACCTTGCGCACGTCCACGCCGTCCGGCACCGACAGGACGGTCGGCGCGAAGTTCAGGATGGAGGTCACTCCGGCCGCGATCAGCCGCTCGCTGACCTGCTGGGCGGCGCCCGCGGGGGTCGCGATGACCCCGATGGAGACGCCGTTCTCCGAGATGATCTTCTCCAGCTCGTCGGTGTGCTGCACCGGCATGCCCGCGACCGGCTTCCCGGCCATGGCCGGGTCGGCGTCGATGAGCGCGGCCACGCGGAAGCCGCGCGAGGCGAAGCCGCCGTAGTTGGCGAGGGCCGCGCCGAGGTTGCCGATGCCGACGATGACGACGGGCCAGTCCTGGGTCAGCCCGAGCTCGCGGGAGATCTGGTAGACGAGGTACTCGACGTCGTAGCCCACGCCGCGGGTCCCGTAGGAACCGAGGTAGGAGAAGTCCTTGCGCAGCTTCGCGGAGTTCACTCCGGCGGCGGCCGCCAGCTCCTCGGAGGACACCGTGGGTACCGAGCGCTCGGAGAGCGCGGTGAGGGCGCGCAAGTACAGCGGAAGCCGGGCGACAGTGGCCTCGGGAATACCTCGGCTGCGGGTCGCCGGTCGGTGAGTTCGGCCAGTTGCCACGATGCTCCTGCGGGATGAGCGGGGCTGCAGGTGGCCTCGTGTCCCAGGACCACCCCGTCGGATGCAGGCTATGTCTTTGTGAACGCGTGCACAAAGATAGTGTCCAATTTGTCCGAGCAAAGTGACCGGGGTCACGCGCCCCGGCCACCTTGGCGCGGAACCATCGACGCGCCGAACCCGTTCAAATCCCGAAGGGGGCAAAACCGCACACATCCCTCATCGATACGCCCCCGAGACCCCACAAATCGCCCATGATGGTAACCGGCGGAAGGGTCAGGCCTCCAACGCCCGCCTGAGCCGGTCGGGGTTCACCCTCCAGAAGGTGTGCTGTTCGCCATCGATCAGGACCACCGGAATTTGCTCCCAGTACAAGCGGTGGAGCTCCTCGTCCTGTGAGATGTCCTTCTTCTCCCATTGCGCCCCCGTGCCGGCGCACACCGCCGCGACCACTTCCTGGGCCTCGTCACAGAGATGGCACCCGGGCTTGCCGATCAAGGTGACCATCCGCTCTGCCGGACTCTTCTTTTCCTTACGGCGCAGCAAAGGACTCATGCGCCCATTGTTCACCGGCCGGGAATCCGCCGGGTTCGGGGAGTTCCGAACACAGTGGCTATGCTCGCGTCATGTCCTCTCTGGGATGGCTCACCCCCCGTAGGCGCTCCGCCACCGCGCGGAGCGTGCTGGCAGGCGAGGCCTCGGCCGAAGCCGCCCGCAAGACCGCGCTGGCCGAGGATCCGGCCGCCATCGGCTTCTCCCTGGACTCCCTCGCGCCACAGGACACCGCACCTCCCGAGCCCGCCGAGCCCGAGTTCCCCGTCGCGGGCGACGAACTGGCCGCAGCCTTCTTCGACCTCGACAACACCGTCATGCAGGGCGCCGCGATCTTCCACTTCGGACGCGGCCTCTACAAGCGCGCGTTCTTCCGCCGGCGCGAGCTGGCCCGCTTCGCCTGGCAGCAGGCCTGGTTCCGGCTGGCCGGGGTCGAGGACCCCGAACACATGCAGGACGCCCGCGACAGCGCCCTGTCCATCGTGAAGGGCCACCGCGTCTGCGAGCTGATGTCGATCGGCGAGGAGATCTACGACGAGTACATGGCGGAGCGCATCTGGCCGGGCACCCGCGCCCTGGCCCAGGCCCACCTCGACGCGGGCCAGAAGGTGTGGCTCGTCACGGCCGCGCCCGTGGAGACCGCCACGATCATCGCGCGCCGGCTCGGCCTGACCGGAGCGCTGGGCACCGTCGCCGAATCCGTGGACGGCGTCTACACCGGGCGCCTGGTGGGCGAGCCGCTGCACGGCCCCGCCAAGGCCGAGGCCGTCCGGGCGCTGGCCACCGCCGAGGGGCTCGACCTCGCGCACTGCGCCGCCTACAGCGACTCGCACAACGACATCCCGATGCTGTCGCTGGTCGGACATCCCTATGCGATCAATCCCGATACGAAACTGCGCAAGCATGCCCGCGCCCACGACTGGCGGCTGCGCGACTATCGCACCGGCCGCAAGGCCGTGAAGGTCGGCGTCCCGGCCGCCGCGGGAGTCGGCGCGATCGCGGGCGGCGCGGCCGCCGCGATCGCCCTGCACCGGCGCCGCAAGTAGCGCTCGCGCGCCCACCACCGGCTTCCCGCCCGGAACCACCCGCCCCCGCGCCCGGCCCCCGGGCCCGCGACGGGCATTCCCCCTGCCTACCCGCGCCCCGGGCGCGGCATTCCGGCATGCCCGGATCGGTCGTGAGCGGCCTCGGAAGGCACCATTCCGCGTGCAGAAGTGATCAATAACCGATCACGTAGTGCGACTGAATATGCCCTCGACACGCAACGGAAGCGACGGAACCGGTGATTTGTGCAACTAGGTGTAGCGCTGCCTGTACGAAGCGTTATTCTCCTCAAACGCATGCCGCCGCCCATTCGTCGCCACGACGAGTGAACGGTCCCGCACTGCACGTGATGGAAGCTCTGCCTCTGGGAGTCCCGTGTACCCACCTGTCGGGGTTGACGCCTCGGGCCTGGCTACGCTGCGCGCAACGGTCATCGACCACCTGCGTGGCTTCGTCCCCACCGCGTACGCCGTCCCCGTTTTCGCCGCCTCGGTCCCCGCCGGCCTCGGCCCCGTAGGTCCTTGCTATGCCCTGACGGATGGCGGAGCGACCGTGGGCAGACGAGGCCGCGCGGGCGCCGGGTCCAGCGGCGGCACCAGCACGACCGCGCCCGCCGCGCGCCGTCCCACCGCGGACAGCGACAGCGCCCGGATGATGGACCTGGTCGAGCGCGCCCAGGCCGGCGAGGCCGATGCCTTCGGCCGCCTGTACGACCAGTACAGCGACACCGTCTACCGCTACATCTACTACCGCGTCGGCGGCAAGGCGACCGCGGAGGACCTCACCAGTGAGACCTTCCTGCGCGCGCTGCGCCGCATCTCCACCTTCACCTGGCAGGGCCGCGACTTCGGCGCCTGGCTCGTGACGATCGCGCGCAACCTCGTGGCGGACCACTTCAAGTCCAGCCGCTTCCGCCTGGAAGTCACGACCGGCGAGATGCTGGACGCCAACGAGGTGGAGCGCAGCCCCGAGGATTCCGTCCTGGAGTCCCTGTCCAACGCGGCGCTGCTGGAGGCCGTACGGAAGCTCAACCCCCAGCAGCAGGAGTGCGTGACCCTGCGCTTCCTGCAGGGCCTCTCGGTCGCCGAGACGGCCCGGGTGATGGGGAAGAACGAGGGCGCGATCAAGACCTTGCAGTACCGGGCGGTCCGGACCCTGGCCCGGCTCCTCCCGGACGACGCCCGCTGACCATGCCGCTGTGGTCCGATCATCCTTCGTCCGTAACCCAAGTGCCGCGTGGCTCGTTGTGCGGAATGCAGGCTCCCTGTGGACACGCCCTGCCGAAAGCCGATCACTCGAAAGGGTGGATGTGCTCAAGGAAGGCAACCTTCCGGACACCCCGGGGAGTCGATCGTCATGACGAGAGGAGGTGCCGCCAGTGATCGCGAACGTTTCTCCGCACCGGCGGGCGAACGCCTTCGCCCAGGCCCTGGAGGATCGGACCCCGTCCGAACCCTCGGAACCGGAGCCGGCGGCCGAGCAGTCCGAGGCACCTGCCGAACCTGCCGACTGCGACCGGTTGTTGGCCCTGGCGAGTGCGCTCGGCGAAATGCCACGCCCGCAGATGGACGCCGATGTCAAAGTGGTGCAACGAGCACAGCTCGTGGCAGCCATGGAGACCATGGTGATGGAGGAGAGGTCCGGGGGCGGTGCCGCCGCGGACCCTCAGGTGCCCGAACAGCGGACCGGTCGTGGCGCCCACCGGGCGACCTCGCTCCGGAAATTGCGGCCCCGCTCCCGCTGGTCCAAGGGCATCGCAGCGGGCGGCCTCACGGTCGGTGTGGCCGCGGGAGCCTTCAGCGGAGTGGCCGCTGCCAGCACCGACGCCCTGCCGGGTGATTCGCTGTACCCGGTGAAGCTGGGCATGGAGGACATCAAGCTGGGCATGGCCGACGACGATTCGGACCGGGGCGAGCTCTATCTCGACCAGGCCTCGAACCGGCTGGCGGAGGCCCGTCGCCTGATGGAGCGCGGCAGGTCGCCGGGTGCGCTGGACCACGAGGTGCTGGGCGAGATCCGCCGCGCCCTCGCGGGCATGAAACACGACGCGGAGGAAGGCCACCGCCTCCTCCAGTCCGCCCATGATCGGGACGGCTCGCTCGGCCCGATCCAGACCCTGTCGTCCTTCTCCCGCTCGCACCGCGACACCTGGGGCAGGCTCCGCGAGAAGCTCCCGGCCCAGCTCACGGACGTGGGCGAAGAAGTCACGTCGGTCTTCCAGGCCATAGACGATGACGTGCAGCCCTACCAGGGGCTGCTGCCGAAGCCTCCGGAGCAGACCCGGGGACCCGGCGCGTCCGGCACCCCGGCGAAGCCCGGCACCGGCGGCAAGCAGCACTCCACGCCGCCGCACCCGGGCACCGGCCCCTCCCGCGGCTCCTCGGGCCCCGCGCCGTCCCCCTCGGGCTCCCCGTCCGCGGGCTCCGGCGGTCTCATCGGCGGCCCCGACGGCCTGCTCGACCCGCCCCCGGCGGGCGGCAGCCATCTGCCGCCGGTGGCACCGGAGATCCCGCACCCGGAGATCACCCTGCCGCCCCTGCTCCCGGGCCTGCTCCCGGGCCTCGGCATCAAGGGCGAGGACGTGGACTGACGGCCGGACGCCGGCGGGGCCCAGCGGCCCCGCCGGCGTTCTCCGCGCAGAATGCCCGCGGTGAGCGATCAGAAGAAGACCGACCGCCGCTGCACCAGCAGCTTGTACAGCGTGTGCTGGATCTGCTCCCGCACCTGGTCCGTCAGGTTGAACATCAGCATCGGGTCCTCCGCCGCCTCCGGCGGATACCCGTCCGTGGCGATCGGTTCACCGAACTGGATCGTCCACTTCGTCGGCAGCGGCACCGCCCCCAGCGGTCCCAGCCAGGGGAACGTCGGAGTGATCGGGAAGTACGGGATCCCCAGCAGCCGCGCCAGCGTCTTGGCGTTGCCGATCATCGGGTAGATCTCCTCCGCCCCCACGATCGAGCACGGCACGATCGGCGTCCCCGCGCGCAGCGCCGTGGACACGAAGCCCCCGCGCCCGAACCGCTGCAGCTTGTAGCGGTCCTCGAAGGGCTTCCCTATGCCCTTGAAGCCCTCGGGCATCACCCCGACCAGCTCCCCCGCCTCCAGCAGCCGCTGCGCGTCCTCCGCGCACGCCAGGGTGTGCCCGGCCTTGCGCGCCAGCTCGTTGACCACCGGCAGCATGAACACCAGGTCCGCCGCCAGCAGCCGCAGGTGCCGCTGCGCCGGATGCTGGTCGTGCACCGCGACCTGGAGCATCAGGCCGTCCAGCGGCAGCGTCCCCGAGTGGTTGGCCACGATCAGCGCCCCACCCTCCTTCGGGATGTTCTCGATGCCCTTGACCTCGACCCGGAAGTACTTGTCGTACACGGGCCGCAGGACCGACATCAGGACCTGGTCGGTCAGCTCCTTGTCGTACCCGAAGTCGTCGACCTCGTAGTCACCGGTGACCCGGCGCCGCAGGAACGCCAGCCCGCCCGCCAGCCGCCGCTCCCAGCCGCTCGGCGCGGCCGGCTCCGGCGCGGCCGCGACGGCCGCGGCGGGCGCCGCCGCCCGCGGCTCCGAGGCGGCGGCAGCCGACCCCGCCCCGGCCCCCGGAGCGCCCCCGGCCCCGGCGTCGGACGCGGCGACCGACCGCACCCGCCGGGCCCGCCGGCGCGGACGGTCCTCGTCGAACGGAATGACCTTGGCGTCCGCCACTATCGCTGCACTCCCTCTTCGGCCGCGGATCCGGCTCCGGACCCGGCTCCTGCAACGGCAACGTCGACCTTCAGCGCGCCCGCCACCCGGTCCACGGCCCGCGCCGCCCGCTCCGGCGGCAGCAGCCCGTTCCCCCGGCTCCGCGCGAAGTCCGCGAAGGTCTCGGCGGTCGTGTACATCGGCTTGAATCCCAGCACCTCACGCATCTGGGAGGTCTCCACGACCCGCCCGTGCGTGAGCAGTCTGGTCTGTTCCGGCGTGAAGTCGGTGATCCCGACCGCCTTCAACGCGGAGCCCACCCAGGTGAGCGCGGGCAGCGGCAGCGGGACCGTGGGCCGCCCCAGCCGCCGCGAGCACTGGGACAGCAGCAGCACGCCGTCCCCCGCGATGTTGAAGGTCCCGCTGTTCAGGGTCCCGCGCCGGGGCTCGCCCGCCGCCAGCCCCAGGACGTCGAGCACGTCGTCCTCGTGGACGAACTGGAGCCTCGGGTCGTATCCCAGCACGGTCGGCATGACCGGCATCGAGAAGTACTCGGCGAGCGCCGAATCCGCGAAGGGCCCCAGGATGTTGGCGAAGCGCAGCACGCACACGGCCACGTCGGGCCGCCGGCGCGCGAAGCCCCGTACGTAGCCCTCGACCTCGACCGCGTCCTTCGCGAACCCCACGGCGGGCAGCGACTTGGGCTGGGTGGTCTCGCTGAAGACGGCCGGGTCCCGCGGCGCCGCCCCGTACACACCGGTACTGGACTTCACCACCAGGCGCCGCACCGTCGGGGACTTCTGGCAGGCCCCGAGGAGCTGCATCGTCCCGATGACGTTCGTTTCCTTCACGGCGCTTCCCGCGCCGCCCGCTCCCACACCGCCGCCCCCGGTCACCGCGAGGTGCACCACGGTGTCCACCGCGTACTCGGCCAGTACCCGCGCGATCGCCGACTGCCGGATGTCCGTACGGACGAACTCGGCCGATCCCAGCCGGTGCGGCGGTGTGCTCGCATCCACCGCGATCACCCGCCCGACCTCCGGGTCGCGCTGGATCCGGCGTACGAATCGGCCTCCCAGCTGCCGGGCTGCCCCGGTCACGAGCACGACCTTCCCCACTGCTCAGCGCCTCCCTCGTCGTACCCCGGCTGCACCACAGCCCCCCCACCAGGATGGTGGAGGGGCTGCGGAAAACACGTACAGCTGCCGTTTACTTCTTGTTACGGCGCTGCACGCGGGTGCGCTTGAGCAGCTTGCGGTGCTTCTTCTTGGCCATCCGCTTGCGCCGCTTCTTGATAACAGAGCCCACGACTACCCTCGCTCACTTCTCGGAACATCCCCGCGCTAGCGGGGATCGGTGCGGGGCGTCTGGGCCCACACGACCTACGTCGGCCTAGCCTACCCGCCAGAACTCTGAGCCCGTAATCCGCCTGCGGCCGAGGGTGGCCGGGAACCTCAGTCTCAGGCCGACTCCACCCCCACATAGGACTCTCGGAGGTACTCGTGGACCGCATTCTCGGGGACCCGGAAGGACCGGCCCACCCGGATCGCGGGCAGATGCCCGTTGTGCACCAGCCGGTACACGGTCATCTTCGACACTCGCATCACCGAGGCGACCTCCGCCACGGTCAGGAACTGAACCTCACTGAGAGGCCTCTCGCCAGCAGCCATGACACACCTTTGACCTTCCGCGCATGACGGGCACCGGCTTCCCCTCCGGTTACACCCCGTCGTCGCACGCTCACTCCCCAGAGTAGGGGCGGGTGATACGAGTGGGGAAGAGGAGCTACAGGCACCAGTCCCGGCCACACCTCAGCGCGTGAGCCCCGCGCGCCCCAGCACGTACCGGGTGAGCGGCCGGTAGTACTCCGCGGGCACGCCGTCATCAAGCGGAACCGCCACCGAGACGCTTCCCTCGGCCTCTCCGACGAACAGCGCCGGGTCGTCCGTATCGGCCAGCCCGATGGCCGGGAAACCGAGCTGACCTGCGCCGCAGACCCATCCGTGGTCCCCCACCACCAGTTCCGGAAGCGGCCGGCCCGCTTGTGCCAGCGCCCCCAGCGCGATCCGAACCGGCAGCGGCGAATGGGTGTGCGCCCCGGTGGCGCCCCCCGCCGCCCGCGCGCCGGGCTCCTGTACCAGCGCGACCCCCCGTACGTAGCCGAGCCGGTACGTACGTACGCCGAACCGCGTCACGATGTCCACCGCCACCCCCTGCGCCGGAGTGAGGACAGCACATCCCACCGACGACAACGCCCGCGCCACATCGGCGTAGAACCCCAGGAGCCGGTGCGGGTGACCGGTGCCGAACAGCACCGGAGCACGGGCCAGCGCGGCCTCCCGCAACCGCCGCGCGAAGGCGTCCAGCCCGGCCAGCGTCCGCTCCGGATCGATCACGTCCGGACCGCTGACGTGCGCGGGATCCGCCGAGACCCCGCACTTGTCGGCCATCAGCCGCAGCAGTTCGGGCTGCGCCCAGCCCCCGCGCGGGTCCAGCCCCAGCAGCACGCGCGGGTCCCGGGCCGCGAACAGCCGGTAGCTGCGCAGGCTCTCCTCGCGGGAGGTGGCGACGGGCCCGGCCAACCGGGCGGCCAGCAGATGCGCACGCAGGGCGCCGGTGCTCAACACCCTCCGATGCTGCCGCAGCGGACCCGACTGATCATCAATTACGGGAAACAGCAACCAAGTTGGCCTAATGTGGCGCTTGCGCAGCGCGCCGCACGCGCGGACCGCCGCTCAGGGCAGCATCCCGCGCAGCGGGAACACCGCCCGGCGCGTCGCCAGCACCGCCTGGTCGACGCGGTCCGCCGGGTCGTACCCGGCCTCCCACTCCCGCCACCCGGGCGTGCGCCCGTCCGTCATCCGGGCCGGTGCGGGCTGCCGCGTCCGCGCGTACACCTCGTCGCGCCACGCCGGCGGGACCACCGACGCGGGATCCAGCGGCCGGTGGGCGGCGATCGCCACCAGGTGCGTCCAGGACCGCGGCACGACGTCCACGATCGCGTAGCCACCGCCGCCCAGCGCGAGCCAGCGGCCGTCCGCGTGCGCGTGCGCCAGCTCGTGGCAGGCCTCCTGCACGGCCCGCTGCGCGTCCAGCGACACGGCGAGGTGGGCGAGGGGGTCCTCGAAGTGGGTGTCCGCGCCGTGCTGGGTGACCAGCACCTGCGGCCGGAAGTCCGCCAGCAGCTCGGGCACGGTGGCGTGGAAGGCCCGCAGCCAGCCCTCGTCCCCGGTCCCGGCGGGCAGCGCCACGTTGACGGCCGATCCCTCGGCGGCGGGCCCACCAGTCTCCTCCGGCCAGCCGGTCTGCGGGAACAGGGTCCGCGGATGTTCGTGCAGGGAGACCGTGAGCACCCGCGGGTCGTCCCAGAACGCCGCCTGGACGCCGTCCCCGTGGTGCACGTCCACGTCCACGTACGCGACGCGCTCGGCCCCCAGCTCCAGCAGCCGCGCGATCGCGAGGGCGGCGTCGTTGTAGACGCAGAACCCTGCGGCCGCCCCGGGCATCGCGTGGTGCAGCCCGCCCGCGAAGTTCACCGCGTGCGCCGCGTCCCCGCGCCAGAGCGCCTCCGCAGCGCCCACCGACTGCCCGGCGATCAGCGCGGAGGCCTCGTGCATCCCGCGGAAGGCCGGATCGTCCATGGTGCCCAGACCGTACGAGCCGTCGGCGGCCCCGGGATCGGCCGAGACCTCCCGCACCGCGGCGACGTACTCTTCGCGGTGGACCAGCCGCAGCGTCGAATCACCGGCCGCCTTCGCGGCCCGCACGTCCATCGCCCCGTCGAGCCCGAAGGCCCGCACCAGGCCCATGGTCAGCGCCAGGCGCACCGGATCCATCGGATGGCCGGGCCCGAAGTCATACTTCGTTACCGCCTCGTCCCACATCAACAACCCGCGGCCGCTCATGCCCGCCACCGTATCGGGCGCCCTCCGCGGCGAACGAGCGGGCGTAGAGGAGTGTCACCAGGACCAGCGCCATCGGTACGAGCATGGCCCCCCGATAGCTCCACGCGTCACCCAGCGCCCCCACCAGCGGCGCCCCGACGAGGAACCCCACGTAGTTGAAGATGTTGAGCCGCGCGATGGCCGTGTCCGAGGCCCCGGGGAACAGCCGGCCCGCCGCGGCGAAGGTCTGCGGCACGATCACGCACAGCCCGATCCCCAGCAGGGTGAACCCGAGCATCCCGACCCACGCACCGGGCGCGGCGGCCACCACCGCGAAACCGGCCGCCGCGACGAGCGTCCCGGCCCGTACGACGGCCACCGCGCCGAAACGCCGCACCCCGAGGTCACCGACGGCCCGCCCGATCAGGGTCGTCACCATGTAGACGTTGTAGGGGACGGTGGCGAGCTGCTCGGAGCTGTCCAGGACGTCCTGGAGGTACTTGGCGCTCCAGTTGGAGACCGTCGAATCCCCGATGTAGGCGCAGGCCATCACCAGGCAGAGCGGCAGCAGCAGCGTGAACCCGCCCGCCCCCAGCCCCTTCTCCGTGCCCTCCGCGCCCGGGAGGCCGGCTCCCTGGCCGTCGGCGGCGCGCCGGTCGACGTAGTACCGGCTGCCGATGAAGGCGAGCGGCAGCAGGATGACCACGGCCGGCAGGTAGCTGGTGAAGAGCGACAGGTGCCAGTGGGCCCCGGCCCAGGCGGCGGACGCGCCGACGATGCCGCCGAGGCTGTACGAGGCGTGGAAGCCCAGCATGATGCTGCGGCCGTACGTCTGCTGGAGGCTCACCCCGAGCATGTTCATCGAGGCGTCCAGCGCCCCCACCGCCAGCCCGAAGGCGCCCAGCGCCAGGGCGACGTGCCACATCCGCGTACCGGCCCCGGCGCCGAGGAGCGCGAGCAGGACCAGCGGCTGCGCCCACCGGAGCACGGTGCCGGGCGCGACCCGCTTCACCAGGTGCTCGGTCCCCACGCTCGCCACACCGGCGAGGACGGGGACGGCAGCGAGGAACGCGGGCAGGAGGCCGTCGGATATCCCGTACTGGTCCTGTATCGCGGGGATCCGGGTCACCAGGAGCGCGAAGGTGACGCCCTGTACGAAGAAGCTGAAGCCCAGGGACCCTCGTCCACGGCGCAGCCGCACGTCTGCTGTCATGGCGGCTCAGCGTAGGCCCGGGGGCTACCGGTGGGTAGAGCGATCACATATCGAGTTGGAGAAGCCCCGGCAGCTCCTTCATCTCCCCGAACAGGCCGGTGGCGCCGGCGAGCCGCTCGGCCGGCGTCATCGCGGTGAAGCCGAAGACGTCCATCCCCGCGGCCCGGGCGGCCCGGACGCCGAGCGGGCTGTCCTCGACGACGACGCAGCGCGCGGGGTCGGCGCCCATCCGTTCGGCGGCGTGCAGGAAGAGGTCCGGGGCGGGCTTGCCCTTGCCGACGTCCTCGGAGCTGAAGATCCACTCCTCCTCGAACCACTCGTCGAGGCCGGTGGTGCGGTGCCCGACCCGGATCCGCTCGTGGCTCCCGGAGGAGGCGAGGCAGTACGGGATGCCGCGAGCGGTGAGTTCCTCCAGGACGGCAGTGGCGCCCGGGACCGGCTGCAAGTCGCGCTCGAACGCGGCGAACACCCGCGCGTGCAGGGTGTCGTCGAAGTCGTCGGGCAGCCGCTCGCCCGTCCGCTCCAGGACGGTGTCGTGCACCCGGTGAACCGCGGCCCCCATGTAGTCCCGCAGCGATTCCTCGTACGAGGTGGGATGCCCCAGCTCGGTCAGGTACCCGGAGAGGATGGTGTTCGAGAGCGGCTCGCTGTCCACCAGCACGCCGTCGTTGTCGAAGATCACGAGGTCGTAGCTCATGTCCCGACCCTACGCATGTCCGGCCCGGAACGCAGAAAAGCCCCGCACCATAAGGTGCGGGGCTTTCCCACGATAATTGTTCGGCGGCGTCCTACTCTCCCACAGGGTCCCCCCTGCAGTACCATCGGCGCTGAAAGGCTTAGCTTCCGGGTTCGAAATGTAACCGG
>NZ_JBWKDV010000011.1:0-260511 GCF_056435825.1 Streptomyces sp. NPDC043876
ACCGCGCCCTGAAGCAACGGCCAGAAAAACTCCCACACCGACACATCGAAACCGAACGGCGTCTTCTGCAGCACACGATCAGCCGCGGTAAGCCCATAACGCTCCTGCATCCACACCAGACGGTTCACAATCCCCGCATGCGAAACCACCACACCCTTGGGACGCCCCGTCGAACCCGACGTGAAAATCACATACGCCGGATGCCCAGGCAACAGCGAACGCTCAACCGCATCACCAGCAAGACCCGCTATCGCCCGGTCCTCCACCAGGACCCGGTCCACACCCGCCGGCAGCAGGCCCGCCAGCGCGTCCGTGGTCACGACAACCGACGCACCAGCCGCCGCCAGCACATACCCGACCCGCTCGGCCGGGTACTCCGGATCCACCGGAAGGTAAGCAGCACCAGCCTTCAGCACGGCCAGCAGCGCCACCACCATCTCAACACCACGCTCAAGACACACCCCGACCACACACTCAGGACCCACACCCAGCGCAATCAGATGCCGGGCCAGACGATTCGCCCGCGCATCCAACTCCCCATACAAAACCTCAACACCCTCAAACACCACAGCAACCGCATCAGGCGTCTCCGCCACCCGCGCCTCAAACAACTCCGGCAACGTCAACGACCCGACATCGACAGCCGTGTCATTCCACAGCTCGATCACCCGATGACGCTCCACGTCATCGAGCAGACTCACCCCACCGACAAGTTCCTCAACACCGGCACTGGCCAGCCACTCCAGAACCCTCAAGAACCGCTGCGCCACAACCTCAACCGACGCCGCGTCATACACGTCACCGTTGCCGTCGACCACCACACGGATGCCGCCGTCATCCGCACCGTCGTACACGCTCACCCGCAGCCCACCGACGGGTCCCGTCGAAAGATTCCGCGGCACCGTCACACAATCACCCAGCGCAACCGACTGCTGGAACGAAACGACGTTGACCTCCAGCCCCCACAACGCCCCGCCGTCAACCAGCCTCAGATCCCGCAACATCTCCTCAAAGCGGTACCGCTGATGCCGCAACCCACCCCGCACCGCACCAGAAGTCCGCCGTACCAACTCGCCAACCGACAGACCCCCCTCAACCTGCAGCCGCAACGGCAGCACATTCGCCGTCATCCCCGGGACAGCCAGCTCCCGCTGACCCGAACGTGCCAGCACCGGCAGCCCCAGCACCACATCCGACACACCCGAAACCCGGTGCTCGTAGACCGCCGACGCCGCAATCACCAACCCGGCAAGACTCGTCCGCAACCGCCGCGCACCACCCCGCAGCCGCGCCGCACGATCCGCATCCACCTCAACCACATGACGCACCGCCCAGCCCGGCAGCCCACGCCCACCAGCCGCCGGCCGAACCTCAACACCAGCCAGCGTCCCCGACCAGTACTCCCGGTCCCCCTCAAGATCCGCCGAACTCCGATACGCCCGATCCGCATCACGCAGCACCGAAACCGACTCCAGCGCACCCTCCGCACCAGAGCGCCCCTCCAGCAACGCGTTGTAGATCTCCGCCGCCCGGCCCGCCACCAGCGACCCACTGTAACCGTCTGCCACCAGATGGTGACTACGCGAATACCAGAAGAACGAATCCCCGCCCAGCTTCAACACAGCAAACGCGAACAACAGACGATCAGCCACGACCAACGGACGACGCAGCTCCGACCGCATCCACTCCTCAGCGGCCCCCCGCGGATCCACCTCCCCACTCACATCAACAAAAAACACCGGCAACTCACCCGAGACGTCCACGTACGCCCCAGGCACACCCTCCACCCCACGAAAACGGAGATGAAACGTGTCCGCCTCCATCACCATCCGGCGAATGGCCTCCACCAAAAGATCCGCATCCAGCTCACCGCGGATCTCAACGAGCTCAGCCACGTTATAAACAGGATTCTCCGGCGCCAGCTCCTGCGCATACCAAATCCCGACCTGGCCAGCCAGCATGTCCCCGAAAACGCCCTCAGCAGCAGACATCCCGCACACCCCAATCGTCCGAAAACATCGACTGGCACAGCACGGGCCACCACACCAAGGGACGCCACATAACCGCCCAGCACTCCACATACGAAAACCAGCGACAGCAAAAACTAGGCCAGGGTGCCGGCAGCACCGACACCCTGAAACACAAAATTAGCAAGAGCAAATGAACTTGATGTGCGACGAGGCCTTTCCGCACCGCCCGCATTGCGACAGCCGAATCTTCCTGAGCGATCCACTATGAGCGCAGGTGTACAGGTCGATCAACGCTTCGCGCGAGTGGCGCGCAGACACGGGCGCGCGAGTGTTTAACTGCTGCGCCAGCCACAGTTGAACAGGGCGGTCAGGGTGGCGCCGAGAGCCGCAGAGCCCCTTGACAGCAGGCCGCGCCCCGCCCACTCGCCCGCCGGCAAGGCAATGCGCGAAATCTTGACGCTCACTCGCACGACTGGCAGTGTGAAAGCTCATCCCTGAATTCAACTGAAACTGTAAGGAATTCTTGTGCGTGATGCGTCGGCCGAGCCTATCAACCTGGTGGATCCCGCACTCTACTCGACCGGTGACCCATTCGCTCAGTGGCGCTGGCTCCGCGCAAATGAGCCGGTTTACTGGCACCCGCCGATGGACGACGGAAACCCTGGATTCTGGTGCCTCACCCGATATGAGGACGTACGCGCCGCATACCGTGACGCAGAGACTTTCAGCTCAGCTCAGGGCATTCTGCTGCGCCCCGCGGCGCACGGTGCCGACCCCGGCGGTGGGCGTACTCTGGCGCTGACCGACGCGCCCCGGCACCGTCAATTGCGCGGGCTGGTCGACGAATGGTTCACGGTCCGCTCGGTCCGCGCTCTTGAGTCGGAGATGACGGACATCACTGGACGCGTGGTCCAGCAGGCGCTGGAACGCGGTAGCTGCGACTTCGTGGCGGATATCGCCGCACGGGTTCCGCTTTACGTCATCTGCAAGATGATGGGCGTCCCGGAGTCGGATTGGGAGTACCTGTACCGACTGACGAGCCAAGCCTTTGCGGCCGGCGATCCGCACACCCGCAGGTTCGCCCATCTGGAGATCCTCGGGTACTTCGAGACGCTCCAGGCGGAGAAGGCGGCGAACCCCGCCGATGACCTGGTGAGTGTGCTCGCGACAGCCCGTGTGGAAGGTGAGCCCCTCACTGCCGAGGATGTCATCCTCAACTGCGACAACCTGCTGGTCGGCGGCACGGAGAACACCCGAATTGCGGCCGCCGGCGGCATGCTGACCCTCATCCAGCACCCCGAGCAGTGGCAGACGCTGTCGGAAAACCCCGACCTGTTGCCGTCGGCGGTGGAGGAGATCCTGCGGTGGACGTCGACGGCCACGCACATCATGCGTACCGCCACGAAGCCCGTCGAGATCCACGGGAAGAACATCGCGGTCGGTGATCGGGTGGTCTTCTGGCTCCCGTCGGCCAACCGCGATGAAACCGTCTTCGAGAACCCCGACACCTTCGACATCAACCGGAAACCGAATCGGCACCTGGCTCTGGGTTTCGGTGAGCACTTCTGCCTGGGCAGCATGCTCGCCCGCGTCGAGCTTCGGCTGCTCTACGCCGAACTGCTCAACCAAAAGGTCCGGATCGAACTCGATGGTGCACCGAAACTGCTGGACTCGATCGTGGTCAACGGGCCCGAGTACTTGCCCGTGACTCTCACGCGGCCGTAAGGGCGGGCCTGGCCGATCACGTACTCGTCCGTACGTGCGGCGCCCCGGGCAGTGGCCGCGAGGACGCGACCCGGGACGCTCCAGCCGGGTGAAAGGCTCGCGCCCGGCTCCGCAGGGGTCAACCGCGGTGCCCGTCGTCCCCGGGCGGAACGGTCGACGGCCTTCTCTCGGGGCAAGGAGCCGGGTCAGCAGTTCGGCTGACGCGTCCCACGACCATTGCTCCTCGACCCACTGGCGGCCGGCCTTCCCCATCGTCGGCCGTTCAGGCGAGAGCAGGAGGTCCGAGACGGCATCTTACGCAGCCGCGCCTCGTCCGGTCCCTTGCCGACGATCACCAAGACCGCATCCGGTACGGTCCGGCGCACCAGCGGCATGGCCCTGATCAGCATGTCCTGGCCCTTGCGGCTCACCAGCCGGAGACATCCGCTTTTCGGCGATGCCGTGCTCGTCTCGCACGTCGCGCGCACAGCTCGAGGCGGGCCGGAAGGCAGCGGCGTCGACGCCTGGCACCAGACGTACGAGCTCGGCCCGCGGCCCCAGGGCGGGGGCGATGCGCCGGCGGGTGTACTCGCCGAGGTAGGTGACCACGTCCACGTGGTCACCGATGCGGCGCATCAGCCGGCGGGCTCCCGGGGAGGCGGGCCCACGCAGCGGTAGGCCTGAGTACCGCACTCCCCCAAGTGCCCTATCAGACATGCGATATGAATAAGGCACCGCTTCGGGATGCCGTTGCCGATCTTAAGTAGAACGGTGGGCATAAGACAGCACCGGGCATCGAATTCGGTTGCCACCAAAGCGATGGGGACACGGCCCATCTCGGGCGCAACGTGATGTTGCGACGGCTCCTCCCGTTTTCGCCAAAACCCTGGAGTCGACGACGACTTCCCGTCAAAGATGTCGATCACGGACTCAGGTGACCGGTGACTGGCGCCCGGTGACCGCGTGGCTCCGTCGGCCCGACTCCGCCAGGCGGGTCCCTCGAAGACGGCTCCCTGCCTGCTTTCTGCAGGTCAAGGGCGGTCATCACTCTACATCGGCACGCGCCGGGCCAAAGATGATTCGGAACATCGGCGACGGCGCATCGGGCTGGAGGCCGTCACGGCGCCGGTCGGAGGTACCGCTCCAGCCAGTCCGCGGCGGCGCGCCGGTAGCGGCGCCGGTTGTCCGCCCGCAGGAATTCGTGGCCCTCGTTGCGCAGCGTCAGCCGCCGTGCCGGCACGCCGCGGTCGCGGGCCGCGCGGACGAACTGCTCCGACTCCGTCGGCGGCACGTTCGTGTCGTGCTCTCCGTGGACGGCCAGCACGGGGGCGCGCAGCTGGTCGATGCGGCTCATCGGGGAAAGGGCGCGCAGGAGTTCCCGGTCGTCTTCGGGATGCCCGTACTTGGCGGCCGCGGACTGCGCGATCCACGGCTCCGTACCAGCGAAGAACGTGGCGAAGTCCGACATCCCGCAGACGGCGACCCCGGCCCGGAAGAGGTCCGGGTGCCAAACGAGGGAGGCCATGGTGAGGTAGCCGCCGTACGAGCGGCCCATCACCCCGAGCCTCAGGGGGTCGGCGTACCCGAGCGAGACCACGTGTGCGGCGCAGTCGGCGACGTCGTCGATCGCCGCGAACCGGCCGGCGCCGAGGTCGGCGTCCACGAAGGACCGGCCCCAGCCGGACGAACCGCGGACGTCGGGGGCGAACACGTCCAGGCCCCGGCCGAGGAGTTCGTGGTAGAGCGGATCGAACACCGGCCGTTCCTGTTCCTCCGGTCCGCCGTGGAGGTGGATGACGCAGGGGGCCGGCCGGCCCGGGTCCTGCTCCGGCGCCCGGTAGTACCAGCCGCCGAGTTCGAGCCCATCCCGGGCCTCGCAGCGCAGGGGCACCGGGCGTACGGGAGGCCGCCCCGGCGGGACCGCGTCCTCGTCCCGCGCCGACCAGCCGGTGCGCGCGGGGACGAGCGCCTCGTCCAGCTCCCAGATGCCGGGTTTGCGCCGGGATCCCGAGAGGGCGGCGAACAGCCCGCCGCGTTCCACGGGCGCGATCCGGGTCACCACCTCGTGGGGCAGGACGGGATGGTGGCGCGGTCCGACGTCGCCGGCCGTACCGTCGACGGCGAGCCCGGCGGCCTCCAGCTCGGTGGCGCCGTGCACGTTCCAGGCGAGCACGGCCCATCGGCCGTGGTCGGGCACGCTCAGCAGATCGAGGGCGCAGCCCTCCCGCTCGGCGGCGACGGACAGGCCCCGGGACCTGCCCTCCTCGTCCAGACGCACCCTCAGCAGGGCCGCGAACTCCCGTTCCGCGTCGCTGCGCAGCCAGAGCGTCCGCGCGTCGGCGGAGAACCGGCCGATCCAGGGGTCGCCGTCGGCGACGTGCAGCGCGAAGGTGGTGCGGCCCGCAGCGGTGTCGAGTACGAGGGCCTCCCGTCGGCCGCGCGGGCCCCGGCGGACGAGCGCGAAGCGGCCGTCCGCACTCATGTCGCACACCCGCAGGGAGGCGGCTCCCTCCTCGCTGAACAGCAGGACCGGTGCGCTCGCCGCGTCCGGGTCGACCACGTACGCCGCCAGCCCGCCGCCCTGGGCCGGGCCGAGGGCGGGGCCGGGGGCCGGGCCGAGGGCGAGGCCGTCGCCCTCGGACGCCTGCGCGCCCAGAGTCCTTGCGCCGGTCGTCGGCGCACCCTCCGCTTCCGGCGGCAGGTGCCCCGGCCCGGCGTGCTCCGAGCGCACCGGGGAGGGCTGGGCGACCGTGACGGCGAGGGCGGTTCCGTCCCGCGTCCAGCACCCGAGGTGGGCCGAACTCCCGGGCTCCGCGCCCGCGATGACCTGACGTCCGGTCCCGTCCGGGCGCACCACCAGGACCCGGGTGTGCTCCCCGCCCCCCGGTGCCGAGGTGTAGGCGATCCAGCGGCCGTCCGGCGACCAGGAGACCTCTGTCACCGGGTCGGGATCGCCGTCCAGCACGTGCACCTCCGTCCCCCGGGCGGGCCCGCTCCACAGTTGGGGGACCCCGGCCCGGTCGCAGATGAACGCCACGTGCTCACCCGTCGGGTCGGCCGACGGGTACCAGCATCCGTGGGCCGTCAGGAGGGTCGGCGGGTCGGCGCGGGGATGGCCGGGCAGCCGGACCGGCGCCGGAGCCGGCGCCGGTCCGGGCAGCGGCTCTCGCGCCGGGAACCCTCCGGCTTCGGGCCGGCCGCTCACGTGATTCCGTGCGTCTGCAGCCAGATTTCCAGGGACGCCACCTGCCACAGGGTGTTCGCCCCGCGTTTGGTGCGACGGCGGTTCGGTGCTTCGAGCAGCTCGTGGACCAGGCGCTGGTCGAAGATGCCGCGACGGCGTGCTTCCGGGGCGGTGAGGGCGTGGCGTACGCGCGCGAGCACGGGTTCGGCCATGTGCCGGACCGCGGGGACCGGGAAGTAGCCCTTCGGCCGGTCGACGACTTCACGGGGCAGGATGGTGCGTCCGATGTCCTTGAGCACGGCCTTGCCGCCCTGCGCGAGTTTGAGCTGCGGAGGGCAGGCCGCGGCCAGTTCGACGAGTTCGTGGTCCAGGAAGGGCACCCTCGCCTCCAGGCCCCAGGCCATCGTCATGTTGTCGACCCGTTTGACGGGGTCGTCGGGCATGAGCGCGTGGACGTCCATGCGCAGGGTCGCGTCGAGGGCGGTCGTGGCCCCCGGTGCGGCCATGTGCGTCCGGACGAACTCCGCCGAGGCGTCGTGGTCGGCGGTGAAGCCGGGACGGAGCATGGCGGTGAGTTCGGCGTGCGTCCGGTCGAAGTACGCGTCCGCGTACGCCCTCTCGGCATCCGGCCGGGAGGCCGGGGCGATCTGCGGGTACCAGTGGTAGCCGGCGAACACCTCGTCCGCGCCCTGGCCGCAGAGCACGACCTTGACCTCCTTGGAGACCTGTTCCGACAGCATGTGGAACGCCACGGCGTCGTGGCTGACCATCGGCTCGCTCATGGCCCCGATGGCCGCTTCCAGCGCGGACGGCAGCCGGTCGGACGGGATCATGAGCTGGTGGTGGTCGGTGGAGAACCGTCGCGCGATCAGGTCCGAATAACGGAACTCGTCGCCGTCCTCCCCGTTCTCCGCCTCGAAGCCCATCGCGAAGGTCGCGACGCCCTCCTGCCCCGCCTCGGCGAGCAGCGCCACGATCAGGCTGGAGTCCAGGCCGCCCGACAGGAGCACGCCCACGGGGACGTCCGCGACCGTGCGCCGCCGCACCGCCGTGCGCAGCGCGTCGTGCACCGCCTCCTGCCAGAGCGCCGGGTCCTCGCCCAGCTCGGAGCGCCGGGTGTACGACGGCTGCCAGTAGCAGTGGTCGCTCTGCGTACCGTCCCGCTCGACGACGCGGACGGTGGCCGGCGGGAGCTTGCGCACACCGTTCAGGACGGTGCGGGGCGCCGGGACCGTGCCGTGCCAGCTCAGGTAGTGGTGCAGCGCCACCGGGTCGAGGGACGTGTCGACGCCTCCGCCCGTCAGCAGGGCGGGCAGGGTGGAGGCGAAGCGCAGCCGGTCGGCGTCCTGCGTGACGTACAGGGGCTTGATGCCCAGCCGGTCACGCCCGAGCACGACGCGGCCGGTGTGGTGCTCGACGACGGCGAAGGCGAACATGCCGATGAGGGACTCGACGCACTCGGGGCCCCACTCGGCGTACGCCTTGACGATCACCTCGGTGTCGGAGCGGGAGAAGAAGCGGTGGCCGAGCCCTTCCAGGCGCTCCCGCAGCTCACGATGGTTGTAGATGCACCCGTTGAAGACCGCGGTGAGCCCCAGCTGCGCGTCGGTCATGGGCTGGGAGCCCCACTCGGAAAGATCGATGATCTTCAATCGCCGGTGCCCGAGCGCCACCGCGCCCTGCGACCACGTCCCTCGGCCGTCCGGTCCTCGCGACTCCAAGGCGTCGGTCATGCGTTCGACAGCGGCGAGGTCCGGTCGCCGGCCGTCGAAACGCACCTCCCCGCTCAGCCCGCACACGGGGCACCTCCCGCCTGCACGGCACCTCGGGGCTGCCGCCCCCGTAGGGCGTCGCTCGTCGTGGAGCACCTGGTCACGCACGTCATTCCTACACTCCTGTGCCCTTCGGCCGACGAGGGTCCGGCCGGCCCGAACGGGCGGTCGACATGCGAGGCGCCTGCCCACGCGAGCGTCGCTTAAGCGGTCGCTCTGCACGGGCCCGCGGCGCGCCGCGCATGTTTGAGAGCGCGAGACGCGTGCAGAAGCCAGGTGACCCGCTGTGACATCACACCCCAGATCCGCCCCTCCAGGGGGCCCGACGGAGATCCCATGCCTCAGAAAGAGCCCCGCCTCCCTGACCCGGTGACACTGCACCCGCGTCCTCCCTTTCCCGAGCAGGAGCAGGACCACCCCGGCTCCACGGAGCGGATGGATCCGCAACCCGATCACGGCGAGGACTCCTACGAGGGTCACGACGTACTGCTCGACCGGGCGGCGGTCGTCACCGGCGGCGATTCCGGCATCGGCAGGGCCGTCTGCCTGGCGTTCGCCCGCGAAGGCGCGGACGTCGTCTTCACCCACCTCCCCGAAGAGGCGCAGGAGGCGGCCGAGACGGCGCGCCTGATCCGCGCGGCGGGCCGCAAGGCCGTACCGGTCGCATGCGACATCCGCGACGAGGAGCAGTGCGCGGCCCTGATCGACCGGGCCGTGCAGGAACTCGGGCGCATCGACCTGCTCGTCAACAACGCCGCCTACCAGATGTCCCAGCCGGACGGCATCGAGGCGATCACCACGGAGCAGTTCGACCGGGTGATGAAGACCAACCTGTACGGGATGTTCTGGCTGACCCGCAAGGCCCTGGAACACATGCCGCGTGGCGGCTCGATCGTCAACACCACCTCCGTGCAGGGCTACCAGCCGAGCCCGCACCTCCTCGACTACGCGATGACGAAGTCGGCGATCATCTCCTTCACCCACGGACTGGCCCAGATGCTCGCCGAGCGCGGCATCCGCGTCAACGCGGTCGCACCCGGGCCCGTGTGGACACCGCTGATCCCCGCGACGATGCCCGACGCGACGAAGTTCGGCGCGCAGTCGCCCCTGGGCCGCCCCGCCCAGCCCGCCGAGATGGCGCCGGCCTACGTGTTCCTGGCATCGCCCCGGGCGAGCTACATCACCGGGGAGATCGTCAACGCCACCGGCGGCACACCGCTGCCCTGACCCGGGGCCGGCCTGACCGTTCAGGGCAGGGCGTCCGCATCCCGGTCGGACCGGGGCCATACGTAGGGCAGGTCGTCCGGTACG
This sequence comes from Streptomyces sp. NPDC043876, assembly GCF_056435825.1. NCBI lineage: Bacteria > Bacillati > Actinomycetota > Actinomycetes > Kitasatosporales > Streptomycetaceae > Streptomyces > Streptomyces sp. NPDC043876. The sequence goes on from NZ_JBWKDV010000011.1 coordinate 9,942, forward strand.
CCCGGGAAGCGCTCCCGGTAGAAGGCCGGATCCTTGCGCACCAGCGCGGACTGGTGGCTCCGGTGGAAGTCCGGCGCGCCCAGCCACGGCGGCAGGTCCCCGTCGGCGGCCAACTGTTCCTGTGTCCGCGGGGCGCCCCCCGGCCGCCAGGCCCCGAAGTCCTCGACCAGGGTGACGGCGCAGGTGTCGGCGCGTCCCTCGGCGGTCCAGGCCCCGCAGATCTGCAGCCCGTACCGGACGAGTGCCTCCTCGTAACCCGCCCACATCCGCACCGCCGGGTGCCTGCGCCATCCGTAACCCGGGACGACCAGTCCGCGCAGCACCTGCACGGCCTCGACCCGCTGCTTGCCGAGCCTTCGTCCGTCCAGCACGGCCGCCGAGGCGTCGAACGACGGAAGCGGAAGGAACGTCTGCACAGGTCTTCTCCCTTGCATTCCACCTGCGGTGCACCCCGCGACCCACTGCCCCGAGCCCACAGTGCGAGCGTGGCAGAAGCGCCGGAGTCACGCTCCCGCACGCGCGGGGCGACAGCGCTCCGACGGCCGCGGCAGCAGGTCAGTGGCCGTCCGGGAGGGGTACTCCGTCCGCCGCCGGGACCCGGCGGCGGCGCTGCCACAGGACCAGAACGCCGAGGGCCGCTCCGACACCCATCAGGACCAGGCCCCGCACCCAGACCCTCGACTCGATCTGCGTCGCCAGGGCGAGGCACGACAGCGCTCCGAGTACGGGCACGGCCGTGGGGGCCCGGAAGTGGGGGGAGGCGGCGGAGCTCTCGCGTCGCAGGACGAGGACGGCGGTGTTCACGGTGAGGAAGACGGCGAGGAGGAGCAGGACGAGGGTGCCCGCGAGGACGTCGATCTCCCCGGTGGCCGCGAGCAGCGCGGACACGGCCGTGGTCGCGGCGATCGCTGTCCACGGAGTACGCCGGACCGGGTGCACGCGCGTGAGGAAGGCCGGGAGGAGGCCTTCCCCGGCCATCCCGTACGCCAGGCGGGAACTCATGATTCCGGTGAGCAGTGCTCCGTTGGCCACCGCGACCAGCGCGATGAAGGCGAACAGCTTCGGTGGTACGGCCCCGGCGGCACGGACGACTTCCAGCAGGGGGCCGTCGGAAGCCGCCAGAGTGCCCGTCGGCACGGCCGCGGAAGCCGCCGCGCCGACGGCGGCGTACATCAAGCCCGCGGTGGCGAGCGCCCCGAACAGGGCCCGCGGGTAGGAACGGGCCGGGTCGAGGGTCTCCTCGGCCACGTTCACCGATGTCTCGAACCCCACGAACGAGTAGTAGGCGAGCACCGCTCCCGCCATCACCGCAGCCACGGGTGATGCGGAGTCCGTCCCGAGCTGCGTCAGCCTGCCGACATCGCCGTCGCCCCGTACGACGACCCATGCGCCGAGTCCCACCACGAGGAGCAGCCCACCCGTCTCGACCAGGGTGGCCAAGGTGTTCACCCGGGTGGACTCGCGGATGCCGCGCGCGTTCAGAAGCGCCAGGAGGGCGAGGAAGACGACGGCGACGAGGACCACGGGCAGCGAGACGAGGGCGGTCAGGTACTCCCCGGCAAATCCGCGGGCGAGCGCCGCGACGGAGACGATCCCGGCCGCCAGCATGCAGTACCCGGCGAAGAACCCCACGGCGGGGCCGAAGGCCCGGGTGGCGTAGTACGAGGCTCCGCCGGCCCGCGGGTACTTCGTGGCGAGCTCCGCGTACGAAGCGGCCGTCAGGAGCGCCAGGAGGAGGGCCACCGTGAGGGGGACCCACACGGCGCCCCCGGACTTCGCGGCGACCTCGCCGATCAGTACGTACACGCCCGCGCCGAGGACGTCTCCGAGGATGAAGAAGTACAGCAGGCGCGTGGTGAGCACCTTGCGGAGCGGCTGCTGCACACCGGTGTCGGCGGTACGGGAAGGCATCGGGGCTCAATCTGTTCTGTACGAGGACCGGACGGGCACCCGGGGGCGGGACGGCGGTCCGCCACTCCGGTCGCGACTTTGGCTCTCCTGGCCGCGGAAGGCCGTTCCAAACGGAGGGCACCGACAATCGATTTCCGACATCGCAGCCCCGGACCGCCGTCTCGGCAGAGGACTCCAGTGACCGACTCCGACCTGACCGTACTCATCAGGACCTGTCCCCCGCCCGCCACCGCGCCGCGCCCCGTCGACTGGGCCGCCGTCGAAGCGGCACTGGACATGCGGCTCCCCCCGGACTACAAGGCGCTCGCCTCCACCTACGGCCCCGGCCGGTACGCCGACTACCTCAGCGTCTTCCACCCGCACGGGGCCACCGAATGGGTCAGCCTCACCGGACCCGTGCCCGCCACGGTCCGCGCGCAACTCCAGCAGGACCACGACGGCGGCACGCACCATGTGCCCTACGAGCCGCGGTTCCTGTCCGCCATCGGAGTCACCGACAACGGCGAATACCTCTTCTGGATCACCGGACCGCAGGCCGCGCCCGACCAATGGCGCATCGCCGTCAAGGAGGCCCGCGGAAACCGCTGGTTCACCTACGACGGCAACCTCACCGCCTTCCTCGCAGCCGTCCTGAGCGGGGAAACCACCGTCCCCCAGTTCCCCGAGGACCTCCTCGACACCCCGCCCGCCTTCACCCCATCAGCCGCCCGCCCGTACGCACTCCCGCAGACCCCGGTCAGGGACCCCGTGGACACGGACACCATCCGGGCCTGGGCCAAGGCCAACGGATACGAGGTCCCCCTCCGCGGCCGACTCCCCGCGGGCATCCTGCAAGCGTGGGAAACCTCCGGGAGCATGTGATGGCAGGGCCGAAGCGTATGAATCACACCGACGAGAGCGCCTGCACCAGCGCCCGGCCGGGGGGCCGGCAGGCCGGACGAGCCGACCGGGTCCGCCTCGTCACGCTCGGCTTGGCAGTCGCGCTTCTCGTGGCCGGCACCAGCGCGGCCTGCGGAGACGGTGATACCCCGGAGGCGGTACCGGACAGCTCCCCCACTGCACCGCAGTGGCCGGGCAACGGCGATCCGGCTACGGAGGCCTTCAGAGGACACCTGGAGAAGAGCGACGCCACCAAGAATCTCCTCGTCATCTCGATGCACGTGATGACCGAGGAGACGGGTCCGCCCCAAGTCATCCGGATCATCACCGACTTGGATCACGAACTCCGTGACACCAGTTCACCCGACGTACCGAGGGCAGCACAGTTGGCCAAGGCTTTTGCCGACTGGCACGCCAACGAGTTCCAGGACCACGGGACTGTCAAGGTCAGCAACCCGGCCATCGAGACGATGACTTTCCTGACATGGTGAGCAACAGCCGACCGGCCCGGCTGCCCCCTCGCACGCCGCCGCGTGATCGAATGAGGAATGACATCGTTCTGGACCGGCGAGCGGGTGCGGCTGCGTGGGATCGAGCCCGACGACTGGGCGGCGTTCATGCGCTTCGCCGTCGAGGAGGAGGGGTTGGGGGACGTGCTGCACCCGCCCCGGTCCGCCGAGGGGTTCCGTGCCTGGGCGAAGGAGCAGGCGGTCGCCCCGTCCGACGGCGACTGTTTCCGGCTGGCCGTCGAGGCCGTCGGCACCGGGGAGATCGTCGGCACGGTCGGCTCGCACCACGCCGAACCGCGTGCGGGGTGGTTCGAGTACGGCGTCACGATGGGCGCCGACCACCGGCGCAAGGGGTACGCGGCGGAAGCCGTGGTGACGTTGCTGCGCTTCATGTTCGCCGAGCGGCGCTACCACAAGTGCGGGGCGCGGATCTTCGCCCACAACGAGGCATCCCTGGCGCTTCACCGGCGGCTGGGTTTCGTCGAAGAAGGGCGCCTCCGCGATCACGTGTTCTCCGGCGGCCGGCACCACGACCTCGTCGTGATGGGCATGCTGGCCGACGAGTTCGCGCGCCTGCACGTGGTGGACGGACGTGACGCGTGACCGAGGTGTGCCCTGCGGAGAGGGCTCGTTGCCCTATGCTCCCGGGGCAGTTCAGGGGAACAGTTCATTCAGGGGGCGCGGAACCGCATGGCCGATGAGATCACGTACGAGTACAAGACGGTGCAGACGGTTCGCGGCACCGACGGCTTGGTGATCTCGAAGATGCAGAAGGAGGGCTGGGAGCTCGTGGGGCAGGCGCGGGGCATGCTGCGCTCCACCCTCGACTTCCGCCGGCCGAAGAAGCCCCTGCCCCGGCTCTTGATCGGTGCCGCGGTCGGCGGCCTGGCGATCCTGGCGGTCGTCATCGGCGTAGCCGCGGCGTTTGAGGACGGAGGCGGGAAGAAGAACGAGTCGAACGGGCCGACGGCGGCCGCCGCGAGCGCAGAACCGCCCACCCCGTCGGCTCCGACCGCGTCGGGGCCGGCTGCGGCTCACCTGATCACGTCTGGGAACAACCCGGAGTTCGCGGCGCTCTTGAAGACGCCGGACAACTGCGACGGAGCCAACGCGGACTTCGCCGCCAAGTACAAGGGCGAGACGGTCGTCTTCGACGGATCGATCGCGCACATGGCGCCCCGCGGTCATGACGGCACCCGCTACGACTTTCTCCTGGGGCCCGGCGACCGAGGACCGGAGACGGGGGTCGGCCCGGCCTTCAAGTACGAGGACGTCACCGTCCGCGACCTCAGGCTGACCGGCCGGAATACGCCCGCGACCGTCCGTACGGGCGATCATTTCCGCTTCGTCGCCACCGTGCGCGCATTCAACCCGGGGCAGTGCCTCTTCTTCCTCGGTCCGGTGTCGACGGAAACGCGGTAGCCGCACGGGCGGCCCTGTCATCGCGCACCGGCGTGACGGGGCCGGGGCTACCGTGGGGGGGAGCAGCAGTGGGAGTGGTCATGTCCGTCGCGGCGGTCTCGTACCACCCGCCCGAAGGTGCGCTGCGGAGATGACCGGGGCCGAGCGGTCCGGGTCCGGGAGTCCGTCGCCCCTCGGGCGGGTCGGCAGTGCGGTGCGCCGGGTGCGGGCCGGGCGGCGGTGGGGGCGGGTGCGGTCGGTGGAGCTGTGGCAGCGCTCGCTGGGGTTCGCCGCGCTCGGGTTCCTGACGCTGGTGCCGCTGCTGGTCGTGGTCTCCGCCGCGGACGCAGGTGGCGGGCAGGGGTTCGCGCAGTGGCTCGGGGACGGGCTCGGGGTGTCGCCGCCCGCACGGCGGGAGATCGGACGGCTCTTCGCGCTGCCCGAGCAGGCCTGGCGGACCACGACGGCCTTCGGCCTCGCCGTGCTCACCGTCTTCGGCCTGTCCTTCGCGACCACTCTGCAGAGCGGTTACGAGCGGGTGTGGGACCTGCCGCCCGCCCGCTGGTGGGCCCGGTGGCGGCACGTGCTGTGGCTCGCCGTGCTGGTTGGCGCCCTCTACCTGTCGGCCTTCTCTCCGCCCTGGCGGAACTCGCCCGCCCGCGGCTTCGTCACGGTCGTCATCGGCGTCCTCTTCTTCTGGTGGTCACAGCGGCTGCTGCTCGCCGGGAGGGTCTCCTGGTCCGCCCTCTTCCCCGGGGCGGTGGCCACCATGCTCGGGCTCCTGGGCCTGCGGGTCTTCTCCCGGCTCGTCTTCTCGCCGCTCATCGCCTCCGGCGCGGTCACCTACGGCCCCTTCGGCACGGTCCTCGTGGTGCAGTCCTGGCTGGTGGGCGTCGGTGTCGTCGTCTTCGGCGGCGCCCTCCTCGGACGGCTGCTCCACGACGAGATCCAGCGCCGCGCGAAGCCCGCGGATCTTCGTGGCTGAAAAGAGACCCCTCCGGCCGTCCACGGTGGCGGGCCCACTCCGGTCCTGTTTGGCTTGGGGGGAACGGACTCCCCCGACCCGAGGAGCGGTCATGAGCGACCAGAACCAGCCGAGCGAACAGGCCCGGCAGATGCGGGACAAGGCCGAGCAGCTGGAGCAGGCGGCGCAGCGCGCGGCGGACCCGGCGGAGCGCCGGCGGCTCACGGACAAGGCCCTGCACATCCGGGAGAAGAGCGAGCAGGAGAACGGACCGGGCAGCGCGACCATGGACCCGATGTAGGCCTGGGGGCGCTCGCGGGGGCCTCAGCCTCGGACCGCGCGGAGCCGCAAGCCTCGGACCGTGCGAGCCCTCAGCCCCCGGGCCGTGCGGCCCCAAGCCTCCGGCCGCGCGGCCCCCGGGCTCCGGTCGCGCGGCCCCCGAGCTCCGGCCGCGCGGCCCCCGAGCTCCGGCCGCGCGGCCCCTCACGCCTCCGGCAGGGGCCCCCGCAGCGCGCTGCGGCCCTGGTCCCAGGCCGCGCGCAGGTGGTCCGCGAGCCGGTCCTCCAGCAGGCCGGTCGCCGCGCAGCCGAAGGCCACGTCCGCCTCCAGCTCCGGCTCGTCGGCGAGCAGACCGCCGATGACCTCGTGGCGTACGACCTGCTCGTGGACGGCGTCGGCCTCGACGTGCTCGGCGTAGAAGTGCTCGGCGGCCGGCCCGGCGCCGCAGCGGCGCATGGCGTGCGCGAGCCGCCGGGATCCGGGCGACGAGGTGACCTCGACGGACGCGAAGTGGCCGACGAGGGCGCCGCGCAGGGCCCGGTGCAGCCCGAAGAGGGACATCAGGTTGACGGTCGCGAGCAGCGGCGCCGGGGCCAGGTCCAGGTAGCGGCCGTACGCCGGGTGCAGGCCGAGGTCGGTCATGAGGTCCGCGAAGAGCCGCGCGTGCACGCGTTCGGCGCGGCCGGCGCCGAACTCGTCGTACTCGATGGCGACCATCGCGGCCTTGGCCCGGCCGGTGAGCCGGGGGATCACCCAGGCGTGCGGGTCGGCCTCCTTGAGGTGGTAGAGGGAGCGCAAGGCGGCGTATTCGCGCAACTGCCAGAGCTCACCCTCCGTTTCGAGGCGGTGGCTGAGGCTGCCGGAGAGGTCGACCGGCTCGACCAGCAGCGGGGCGAAGGCCTCCTCGACGGAGCGCGGGCCGTCGGCCAGGTCCGTCCGCAGGGCGTGCAGGAAGCGGGCTTCGGCGTCCCGGCGCAGGCGCAGCAGGTCGGGATCCCATTCGAGCTCGTCGTCCACCCCGTCGAAGCCGCGGTAGTGCAGTTCGTACAAGAGGTACAGCGCGAGCTGGAGGTCTTCCCCCCAGGGGTCGGCCTGGAGCACGGCGCCCGGCGTGTAGGCCACCGGGCTGCCCGAGCGCAGGGCCCGCGTCACGGCGCGCGACAGCTCGCCCCGGGCCTCGGGGAGGCGGGGACCGGCGGCGGGGCGCGCGGTGGCGGTCGCCGTCGCGGTCGGACCGGCCGCCGTCGGCGTCCGCGGGCTCGTGGTCGGGCTCGGGGCCCGGCCGTGGGGTGGCATCACGGGTTCCTCTCCTGGGTCCTTTCCGGGGGCCGCTCTTGATGGTGCTGCCGGCGCTGCGGGGTGTTCCGCTCCTCCGGCGGCGCGGCCGGCCGTTCGCGGCGGCGGTGGCTGGTGTCGCACCAGGGGTAGGTGCGACTGCGTCGGCACGTGCACACCGCGACCTGGAACCGGTCGGACCGGGCGACGCTTCCGTCGTCCAGGACGATCTCGACCGGGCCCTCGATCAGGACCGGTCCCTCCCGGTCCACGGACACCCGGCGGGCGGGTGTCCCCGAGGTGCCGGAGGCGGCGGTGTCGGGGCCGGCGGTGGTGTCAGAGGTTCCGGGCACGGATGACCACCAGCTCTTCCCATTCCTCGGCCGCGGCCGCCAGGCCGCGCCGTTCCAGCCACGCGCGCCGCGACCGCAGGACCGGGCCCCACGGTACGGAGGCCCGCGCCGCGATCTCCCCGTCCAGCCCGCTCCGGGCCAGCCGGTCCAGGGTCTCCTCGGCCCCTGACATGGCGGAGTGCACCATGAGCAGGACGCCGCCGGGCCGCAGCATCGCCGGGGCGCCGGCGCAGATCCGGTCGATCACCCCGCGCCCGTCGGGACCGGCGTCCCAGGCCCGCTCCGGGCCGCGCTCGGGCAGCCGCTCCGCCGGAGCGGGGACGTAGGGCGGGTTCGTCACCACGACGTCGTAGCGGCGCCCCGCGGTGCGGGCCTCGAAGTCGCCGTGCACGACGCGCAGGGGCAGCCGGTGACGCAGGGCGTTCAGCCGGGCCGTGGTCACGGCCGTCCAGGAGACGTCCACGGCCGTGACCCGGGCGCCGCGCGCGGCGGCGGTGAGGGCGAGCGCGCCGGTACCCGTACCGATCTCCAGGACGTCCGTGCCGGGCCCGAGGTCCTCCTGCGCGAGGGCTTCAGCGAGCAGCCGCGTGTCCGCCTGGGGCTTGTAGACGCCCGGCGGGGCGATCAGGGCGGGGGGCAGCGCGCCCCTCGTCCGAGCCGTACTCGTACGGGTCACCTCGTACCTCCTGGATCGGGACGCGGCCCGTGCGCGTGCCCACGGGCGGCTTTCCTGGACGACACGCAGCGCATGCCCCCGGCGGGGCGCCTCATCCCGCCTCCGATGATCTTCGGAGGATCAGACGGAATTCCCGGCGGCCCGTCGGCCGTCCGTCCGCCGGACGTCACGCGCGCGGCCCCTCCCGGCCGTCGCCCCGGGCGCCGTCCGGGGTCTGCCAGGAGTCCTCGCGCTGCTGGGCCACGGGATTCTGCTCGGCCGGCCGGGCCGGGGCCGCGCGCCGGGCGTTGCGCCGGGCGCCGTACCAGAAGGCGCCGATCAGCAGGACGACCACGACCACACCGGCGAGGACGAGGAAGAGGGAGCTTTGGCCTTCGGCCGCGAGATGTTCGGTAGCAATCATGACGCGCGCCTACCCACGATCCGCCGTCTTACGAGGCCACACCCCCGGACGACACGTTTCAGACGGGCCGCAGCGGCCAGACGAGCGTACGAACTCGCGCAGTAGCAGTACGCGCCACGACGGCCGGTGGTAGGAGAACGATGGGAATGGCGAAGGTGTCGCATCTGCCCGGGCGGGCGGAACACCACTGGATATGGCAGATGGACGCCGCGTGCCGCGGTGTCGGCTCGGAGGTGTTCTTCCACCCCGAGGGCGAACGCGGCCAGGAGCGTGCCGAGCGCGAGGAGGCGGCCAAGGCGGTGTGCGCGGCCTGCCCGGTGCGCGCCCGCTGCCTGGAACACGCCCTGCGCGTGGCGGAGCCCTACGGCGTCTGGGGCGGCCTCTCGGAGAAGGAACGCCGCTCGGCCGTCGGCTCGGCGGACCAGGCGGACACGGCGGCGGCCTGACCCCGGGCCCGGTGGCGCCCGCGGTGACATGAGTTCCGCAGAACTGGAAATCCGCGGGGTATGACACGCATCGCGAAACCACACCGTGAGGGTGAGCAGGAGAACCCGGGGCCGGGCGGGCACGCGGCTGCGCCACCGGGGGCTCCGGACAACCGGACGGTCGGCCCGCCCGGCGAGCCGACCGGCTCCGACCATCGGACCGCCGAGCCGGGTGATTCCCGCGAGCGGATCGGCGACCGGATCGAGGCGGCCGAGGAGCGCGGTCCCGATCGGCCGACCGAGCTGCCGCGGCGGTCCTGGTGGGCCGTACTGCGGGGCACGGTGCGGGAGTTCTCCCGGGACGAGCTGTCCGACCGCGCGGCGGCCCTGACCTATTACGGGGTCCTGGCACTCTTCCCCGCCCTCCTGGTGCTCGTGTCCGTACTGGGCATGACCGGCGAGTCGGCGACCCGGGAAGTGCTGGACGCGCTGCGCCGCGTGGCTCCCGGTGCGGCCGGGGACATGATCGGCGACGCGGTCGGGCAGGTACAGGGCCGCAGCGGGGTCGGCTCGGTCGTGGCGGTCATCGGTCTGGTCGTGGCGCTCTGGTCCGCCTCCGGCTACACCGCCGCGTTCATCCGCGCGTCCAACGCCGTCTACGACGTGCCCGAGGGCCGCCCCGTCTGGAAGGTCCTCCCGCTCCGCCTGGCGCTCACGGTCACGCTGATGGTGCTGGCCTGCGCGAGCGCGCTCATCGTCGTCTTCACCGGGGACCTGGCCCGTCAGGCGGGCGACCTGCTGGGTGTCGGCGAGAGCGCGCTGACGGTGTGGTCGATCGCGAAATGGCCGGTGCTCGTGCTCCTGGTGACGGTGATGATCGCGCTCCTGTACTGGGGCGCGCCGAACGCCAAGGGCCGCGGCTTCAAGTGGGTGACCCCCGGCAGCTTCCTCGCCCTGCTGATCTGGATGGCGGCCTCGGCCGGATTCGCGTTCTACGTCGCGAACTTCGCCTCCTACAACAAGACCTACGGCGCCGTCGCCGGTGTCATCGTCTTCCTGGTGTGGCTGTGGCTCAGCAATCTCGCCATCCTGCTCGGGCTGGAGTTCGACGCGGAGATGGCCCGTCAGCGGGCGATCTCCGGCGGGCTGGCCAAGGGGGAGGAACCGTACGTCGAACCGCGCGACACGCGCGCCTGGACCGACGAGGACCGCCGCCGCATGGAGTGAGCGCCGTGCAACGAACCAGGTGAAGGACCGCGGGCCCGGGGATTTCCGGGCCCGCTGCATGCCCGCCACAGCCGCCCCGCGGCACGCAACCGGCGCCGGTCCCCCCGCAGCGGGGGGACCGGCGCCGATGTGCGGTACAGCGTGCGGTACAGCGGATCTCAGCCCGGCCAGGTGCCCGTCAGGCGGCGGGTGGCCACGGCCCCGGACCGGTCGACGGCGGCCTTCACGACGGCGAAGATCGCGCCCTGGAGGCTGGCGGCGATGAGGATCTCCTTCCAGGAGCGGTCCTCGTCGGTGGCGTCGGGGGCGTCCCCCTCCCCCTCGACCAGCTTCCAGACCTGCTTGAAGGCCATCCCGGCCAGCATGCCGCTGAGCGCGCCGAGGGCGAACCCGACCGGCTTGTACGCGACCTTGGACGCCTTCACTTGCGCCCCCGCGCGCGGCGCACGAGCAGGAACACGAGCACGGCGCCGCCGAGGGCCAGCAGCGGGGTGCGGTTGGTGCGCGCCGCGGCCACCGCCTGGCCGGCCGTGTCGAGGACCGGGTCGGGGGTCTTCTCCTTCGCCCGCCGCGCCGCGTGCTCCGCGCTCTCCCGGAGCTGGCCGGCGACCACCGCGGCCTTCTCCACGGCCTGGTCCTTCACGGCCACCGCCTTCCCCTTGGCCTCGGCCGTCTTCTCCTTGACCTGCGCCGTCTTCTCCTTGGCCTGCGCCTTCACATCGGCCTTGTGGGCGAGCGCCTCGACGGTGCGGCCCAGTTCCTCGCGGGTGTGCTCGATCTGGTGGCGCAGCTCCGCGGCGGTGGCCTCGTCGCTCTGCGACTGCTCGGTCATCGGTGTGTCCTCTCCTTGATCTCGGCCACGTCGGCCTTGACGCTGTCGATGGTCCGCTCGGGTACGGGCGGGCCGGCCCGCGTGATCCGCTTCTTGCCCACGCCCGCCAGTACGGCGGCGAGTGCCGCGAGCAGCGCGGCGAGGATCAGGGCCGAAGCCCACACCGGCAGCACCAGGGCCAGGGCCGCGATCGCGGCCGCCGTCACCGCCTGCGCCGAGAGGACACCGAGCAGGCCGGCGCCTCCGAGCAGGCCGCCGCCCTTCCCGAACTGTCTGCCCTTCTGTCCCAGTTCCGTGCGGGCGAGCCTCATCTCCTCGCGCACGAGGGTGGAAATCTGTTCCGATGCCCGCGAGACCAGCACGCCCACCGAGTCGTCCGCGGGGCGGGACTGTCGTTCAGCCGTACTCACGATGCGCACCCTTCTCTCCGTCTGCGTCGTCCTACCGGGGGACCGCAGGTGACCGAAGGGGGGTCCGGACCCAGGGCGTGTGCAGCCCCGGGACGACCCGCCGTCCTGCCTTTTTTCCGTTCGCGTGCTCGCGGCGGAGCGCGTCCGCCGCCTCCCGCGCGCCTGCCCCCGGCTCCGCGACTCATTCACCGGGCGGGGGTGGGCGTTTCAAGAGGGCGCGACGGGCCAGACGAGGGCGAGTACGGGGACGTACGCGACGTGGCGAAGGGAGCCCGGGGTGGGGCACGTGTCTCGTCCGCCGGAAGCCGGTGGAGGCCAGGGGCCGTGGCGGGAGCGGGCCGAGTGCCGTCGCCTCGGCGCGCGCCCGTTCTTCCGCGCGCGCCTCGACGCGCCGACCGCTTCCCCCTCCGCCGTCGCCGCCGCGAAGGAGGTGTGCGCGCTGTGTCCGGTGCAGCCGCAGTGCCTGCGGCACGCCTTGCGCACGGGCGAACCGGCCGGGGTGTGGGGCGGACTGGACCCGCGGGAACGCCGCCGCCTGCTCACCGCGCACGCGGAGGGCCCGCCGTAACGCCGGGCCCCGGACGGACCCGGCGTGACGGAACCGCGTACGGCCCCGGCGCACCGCCGCCCGGTCAGGGGCCGGCGGCCGCCTCCCGGGGGCTGCGCAGGTGGTAGACGGCGAAGGCGTTGCCGATGACGGGCATCGCCACGTTCCGCACCCGGATCCCGCCCGCCGTCATCCCGTGCTCGGTGCCCGCGTGCGCGTGCCCGTGGACGGCGAGGTCGGCCCCCGCCCCGTCCATCGCCTCGGCGAGGAGGTAGCTCCCGAGGAAGGGGTAGATCTCCAGCGGTTCGCCGGCGAGGGTGTCCGGTACGGGTGCGAAGTGGGTGAGGGCGATGCGCAGTTCGCTGCCGTCCTCCTCCAGCGCGCACAGGGCTCGCTCCAGGCCTTCCGCGCAGTCGCGGGTGTAGCGGATGAAGGCCTTCATCTCCGGTTCGCCGAACTCGCTGCCGCTGCGTCCGGCGAAGCCGCCGCAGAAGCCCTTGGTCCCGGCGACGCCGACCCTGGTCCCGTCGATGTCCAGGGTGACCCCGGTGCCCTCCAGGACGTGCACGCCCGCGGCGGTCAGCTCCGCCGTCACGGCCTTCTCCTGGTCGCTCTGGTAGTCGTGGTTGCCGAGCACCGCCACCACCGGCACGTCCAGCCCCGTGACCTCGGCGGCGACCACCCGCGCCTCCTCGACGGTGCCGTGCCGCGTCAGGTCCCCGGCCAGCAGCAGGAGGTCCGCCCGCTCGCCCAGGGTGTCGAAGGCGGGCCGCAGGGTGCCGTTGCTGCCGGGGCCGAGGTGGATGTCCCCGACCGCGGCGACCCGGATCACCACAGCTCCTCGGAGTGGTCGGGCGGTACCGGCCGGCAGACGGTGACGTCCTCGCGCCACTCCACTCCGGCGAGTTCCTCCGCGGCGATGCGCAGCACCTCGGCCCGGCACTCGGGGCTGGTGACGCTGCCCCGGACCATGGCGCCGGCCCCGTGGACCTCGACGCGCACGCCCAGTTCCGCGAGGTCTTCGCGGGCCAGCCGGTCGTACAGGCGCCCGATGCGGTACTCCGTCTGCTCGCGGCCGGTCATGACCTCTCCTCGGTGGCGGTGTCCGGTGCGGGCTCCCGGTCGCCGATGACCCGGAGCCGCTCCAGGAGGTGCAGGAAGGCGTCCGGCAGCGGCTCCGCCCGGTACGCCCGGTCCAGCCGGTGCCAGTCGATCTGCTCCCGCAGCATGCGGGCCATGGGCAGGAGGTCGCCGAAGTCGCAGTAGTGCTCGCAGAGCGCGGCGAGGCGGCTGTCCATGAGGTCGGTGGGGGCGAGGACGGGCATCCACACCGAGTCCACCGCCTTGAGGTGGGCCCGCTCCAGCAGTTCGGTGCTCACCGGGCGGCGGGCCAGTTCGAAGATCAGGTCGATCTCCTCGCCGCCCGAGCGCCCCTTGACCAGCCAGTCCTCCGGGGCGCGGCGCATCTCGATGCCGCCTGCTTCCAGGGCCTTGACGGCCGCCTCCGCGTCCTCGGGCCGGACGCAGAAGTCGGTGTCGTGCTGGAAGCGGGCGGGCAGGCCGTGCGCGAAGGCGGCCACGCTCCCGGCGAGCGCGAAGGGCGGCCCGGACCGCTTCAGAAGCGCGGCCACCAGTTTGGTGGTCTCCAGAATGGCCTGGGTGTGGTCCTTGGGCAGCGGGCCCGCGGCGGGAGCGGGCGGGCTCAGTCCGGGCGGCGGGGCCTGACCCGGGGGTGCGTGCGGCGTCTCCACGGTCGTCATGGGAAGCGGGTACCCCCCACGCACGAGCGAAACACTCCCGGCGCCGCGGATCCGCGGCCTCATCCGGACCACGTCCACTCGGTGACCGCGGCCGGGTCCACCCCGGTGCGGCGCAGTTCCGCGCACAGCGCGTCGCGCTCGCGCAGGTACCCGGCGGCGAGGTCCCGGTACCGGTCGCGGCGGGCCGGGTCGTCGGCCGGCAGGTGCCGCAGGACGGCGGCGGCGAGGTCGTGGCGGGAGGTTCCGTTGCGCACCAGCAGGTCGTAGGGGGTCGTGGTGGTGCCCTCCTCGACGTAGCCGCGGACGTGGAACCGGTCGGGGCGCGGGCGTCCGTGGAGCAGCTGGTGCACCGCCGAGGGGTAGCCGTGGAAGTCGAGGACGACGGGGGTCTCCTCGCCGAACAGGGCGCGGAACCGGTCGTCGGCCATGCCGTGCGGGTGCCGGTCCGGCGGGGCCAGTGCGCAGAGGTCCACGACGTTGACGAACCGGATCCGGGCTTCGGGCGCGTCGCGCCGCAGCAGGTCGGCGGCGGCGAGCGATTCGACGGTCGGGATCCCTCCGGCGCAGGCGAGGACGGCCTCGGGTGGGCGGCCCCCGTCCGTACCGGCCCAGGGCCAGGCGGCCGCGCCCGCGCGGCAGTGGGCGCGGGCGGCGTCGAGGTCGAGCCACTGCGCGGCTTCGTGTTTGCCCGCGACGACGGCGTTGACCTTGTCGGTCTCGTCCAGGAGCCGCTCCATGGTGACCAGGAGGGTGTTGGCGTCGGGCGGCAGATAGACGCCGGTGACGGCGCTGTTCCGGTTCAGCAGGTTGCTGAGGAAGCCGGGGCCCTGGTGGCTGTACCCGTTGTGCTCCTGGCGCCAGCCCTCGCTGCTGAGGAGGTACGTGAGGCTGCTCACCGGCGCGCGCCAGGGCACTTCGCGGGCCGCCTTCAGCCACTTCGCGTGCTGGTTGGCCATGCTGTCGACGACGGCGGCGAAGGCCTCGTAGGTCGGGAAGAGCCCGTGCCGTCCGGTGAGCAGGTAGCCCTGGAGCCAGCCCTGGCAGGTGTGCTCGGACAGCATCTCCATCACCCGGCCGTCGCGGCTCAGGTCCTCGGAGTACTCCTCCACCGGCCAGACGTACGCCCGCCCGCTGGAGGCGAGGACGGCGTCCAGCTTGTTCGAGGCCAGCTCGTCCGGCGAGACGATGCGGAAGTCGCGGTCCCCGGCGGTGGCGAGCATCAGCTCGGCGAGCCAGCCGCCGAGCACCCGGGTGGGGCTCGCGGTGGCCGTGCCCGGCCCCTTGGCGGCGTCGACGGCGTGCGGGCCGATCGGCGGCAGGGCGAGCGGGCGGCGCAGGACTCCACCGTTGGCGGCGGGCTGCGCGCCGATGCGGGCGGCCCCGTCCGGTACGGCGGCGAGCACCTCGGGTACGGGCCGTCCCGCCGCGTCGAAGAGGTCCTGCGGGCGGTAGCCGCGCAGCCACGCTTCGAGCGCCCGCAGCTGCTCCGGGTCGTCGTGGACATCGGGCAGGGGCACCTGGTGGGCGTGGAAGGTGCCCTCGACGGCCAGGCCCCCGACCTCGGCCGGGGCGCCCTGCCCCTTGAGGCTGCGCAGTACGATCACCGGCCACGCGGGGCGGACCGGCTTGTCCCCCGAGCGGGCGCGGAGCTGGAGGGCGCGGATCGCCGTGTGGGCGTCGAGCACGGCCTGCGCGAGCGGGTCCCCGGGCGGGTCGCCGGTGACGTCCACGATCCGCGGGTCCCAGCCGTAACCCCGGAAGAGCGCGGTCAGTTCGTCGTCGGACATCGTCGCGAAGACGGTCGGCGAGGAGATCTTGAAGCCGTTCAGGTGCAGGACCGGCAGGACCGCTCCCCCGGTCACCGGGTCCAGGTACTTCGTCGAGTGCCAGGCGGCGGCGGTGGGCCCCGTCTCCGCCTCGCCGTCGCCGACGATGCAGGCGACGATCCGGTCCGGCGCGTCCAGGGCCGCGCCGAAGGCCGTCGCCAGGGCGTAGCCGAGTTCGCCGCCCTCGTGCAGGGTGCCCGGCACCGCCGGGGAGAGGTGGCTGGGAAAGCCGTCGGGGGCGCAGTAGCGGCGCGCAAGTTCCCGCAGTCCCCCGGCGGTCCTGGCCAGGGCCGGGTCGTAGTCCTCGTGGGTGCCCTCCAGCCACAGGTTGGCGTGCAGGGCGGGCGCGCCGTGGCCGGACCCGGTGACCAGGAGGACGTCCGCGCCGCGCTCCCTGACCAGGGTGTTCAGGGCGGCGTAGACCCGGGTGATGCCGGGGCAGGTGCCCCAGTGGCCGAGCAGCCGGGGCTTGAGGTGCTCCGGGCGCAGCGGCTCTCGCAGCAGGACGTTGTCCCGGAGGAAGACGAGGGCCGCGGCCACGTAGTCGGCGGCCCTGCGGTAGGCGGCCGGATCCGGCCGGCGGGAGGGGTGGGCGGGCTCGCGGGCGGGCCCGGTCACGACGCGGCCCCGGCCCGGTCGGCGGCCAGCGGGGCGGTGTCCATGCCCGCCCCGGCCCGCAGGCCCGCGAGGAACTCCTCGATGGCCTCCACCGAGGTGTGCGCGGGTTCCCAGGACAGCTCCTCGCGCGCCCGGGCGGCGTCCATCAGCGGCAGCCGCAGGACCGAGTCGAACAGGTCCGGTGAGGCCGGTACGAGGTGCAGCCGCCAGGCGGCGGCGAGGGCCGCCCTGACGGGGCCCGCGGGCATCGACAGCTTCCGCGCGTCGAAGAGGCGGGCCAGCACGTCGGCGTCCACGGGCGGGTCGGCCGCCAGGTTGAACGCCCCCCGGACGGGCAGGGTGACGGCCGCGCGGTAGGCGGCGGCCGCGTCGTCCGTGTGCAGGGCCTGGAAGCGCAGGCCCTGCAGGTCGGGGACGGCGGGCAGCAGCCGGGGGCGGACCAGGCGGCCGGGGAGCAGCCGTCCCGCGAAGATCCGGCGCTGCTCGGAGGCGGACTGCCGTTTGAAGAGGAAGCCGGGGCGCATCCGGACCACGCGGATGTCCGGGTGCCGCTGCTCGTAGGCGTCCAGGACGCGTTCGAGGTAGGCCTTCTCGCGCGTGTAGGCGGCCTGCGGCCAGCCGTGCGTGGGCCAGGACTCGTCCACGGCCCGGTCTTTGGGGCCGGGCGAGTAGGCGCCCACGGACGAGGCGTGCACGAGGACGGGGACGCCCGCCCGCGCGACCGCGTCGAAGACGCGGATGCTTCCCAGGACGTTGGTGCGCCAGGTCTCGGCGGGGTGGTGGGTGGGCTGGAACTTCCAGGCGAGGTGGATCACCGCGTCCGCTCCGGCGAAGAGCGGTTCGAGGTCGGGGCCGCCCGGCTCGATGTCCACCGCGTGCCAGCGCGTCTTCGCGGGCCGCCAGTCGGGCACCCTGCGGGCCAGGCCCGTCACGGCTCCCACCGCGCCGTCGGCCGCGAGGGCGGCCACGACGCTGGTCCCGACGTTCCCGGTGGCGCCGACGACCACGATGCGCGTTCCGCCTGGTTCTTCGGGACCGCGCGGTCGTGCGGGCTCCTGTTCGACGGTCGCGCCGGGGTCCGCTGCCGCCGGGGTACGTCGCGTCATCGCGTCGGCTCCTCTCCAGAGCGTGCTGCCGCTCACCGCGAGCAGGAGGGCGCCTACCCGGGCCCGCGGACCCCATTCCCGCCGGGTCCGGCGGGGGCGGCGGCGGCCGGATGCGTGTGAACGGGCCGTTCCCGGGCAGGGGCCCGGCGTCCCCTGTCGCCGAGCCGTGAACGGACGGAGGAGGCCCGTGAGCTACGTGAACCCCGGCGGTGCGTTCGCGCGGGACGACCGCTACCTGACCACCCGGATCACCCGCGACGGGCGCGACGGCTTCCCCGTCGAGCCGGGCCGCTACCGGCTGGTGGTCAGCCGGGCCTGTCCGTGGGCCGGGCGGGCGGTCATCGTCCGGCGCCTGCTCGGACTGGAGCGGGCCCTGCCGATGGCCGTGGCGGGCCCGACCCACGACGAGCGCAGCTGGCGCTTCGACCTGGACCCCGGCGGCCGGGACCCCGTGCTCGGCATCGAGCGGCTCCAGGAGGCCTACCTCGCCCGCGACCCCGACTACGACCGCGGCATCACGGTGCCGGCGATCGTGGACGTGCCCACCGGCAAGGTGGTCACCAACGACTTCCCGCAGCTGACGATCGACCTCTCCCTGGAGTGGACGGAGCACCACCGCGAAGGGGCGCCCGCGCTCTATCCGGCGGAGCTGCGGCCGGAGATCGACGCCGTGAACGAGGCGGTCTACGGGGACGTGAACAACGGCGTCTACCGGGCCGGTTTCGCCGGGTCGCAAGAGGCGTACGAAGCGGCGTACGCGCGCCTGTTCGCCCGCCTCGACCAGCTCACCGAACGCCTTACGCGCTCCCGCTACCTGGTCGGCGACACGCTCACCGAGGCGGACGTCCGGCTGTTCACGACCCTGGTGCGCTTCGACGCCGTCTACCACGGCCACTTCAAGTGCAACCGGCGGAAGCTGTCCGAGATGCCGGTCCTGTGGGCGTACGCGCGCGACCTCTTCCAGACGCCCGGCTTCGGCGACACCGTCGACTTCGACCACATCAAGCGCCACTACTACCTGGTGCACGAGGACATCAACCCGGCCGGCATCGTCCCCGCCGGTCCCGACCTGTCGGGCTGGCTCGCACCGCACGACCGGGACCGCCTCGGCGGCCGCCCCTTCGGGGACGGCACCCCGCCGGGACCGGTGGCGCCGGAGGAGGCCGTCCCGGGCGTGCCGGGTGCGTAGGCCTCCTCCGGCGGGCCGGGCCCGGCGGGAGCGGGTACGTCCTTACGCGTGCCCGGCGTGCGAGGGGTGCGCCGGGGGCGGGGAGGCCGCGGATCCGGAGGGCGCCGGGGCGGGGGGCGGCGCGGCGGGAGCCTCCGGGGGGCCGGTGTGGGGGCCCGTGTGGGCGGTCCCGGACTCGATGGTTCCGCCGAGGCGGGCGCGGGCGGGGGCCAGCGCTTCGGGTGAGGCGGCGGTGACGACCCAGCGGGCGCCGACCAGGTAGGCGCCGCCGTACGCCCGCGACTCGGCGAGCCAGGCCGCCCGGCCCGCGTCGGCGGCGAAGGTGGCGATGCGGTAGGCCCCCGGGCCCGAGCCGCAGGCGCCCTCGCGCAGCTCGTCCGCCTCCACCGTGACCTCGGCCGTGCAGCCGAGGGCGGCGGCGAGGTCCTGGAGCGTGGGCGAACCGGGCGGGAAGGGGGCGGGGGAAGCGACGGCGGGGGCGGCGGGGGCGCGCCGCGCCGACGGCTGCCCGGCGGGTGCACCGCAGGCGGCGCACAGCAGGGCGAGGGAGAGGCAGAGCCCGGCCGTCGCCGGCAGGAGGCGGCGGGCCGCGGGGCCGGGTGCGGGCGCGGGCGCGGGCGGCGGCCGCAGGGGGCGCGGCCGTGGCGGTGGCTGCGGGCGCGGCGGGTGCGGCGGCCGCGGTGGCTCCGGCGGGTGCGCCAGCTCCGGCAGCCCTGGCAGCTCCGGCCGGGGCGGTGATGTCGGCGGTCGCGGCACGGTTCAGCCCGCCGCCGGGGCCTTCTTGCCCGCGTCGGTCACCGCGAACCAGAGCCCCTGCTTGTTGTGGCCGTTGGTCTGGCCGGGCGCGGTGTCACCGGTGAAGGTGTAGACGGGCCAGCAGTCGATCGTCAGCTGCATCGTGCCGTCGGGGCGCTTCACCGATCCCACCAATGCGGCGGCAATTCCGTTCACCTTCTTCTTGTCCACGGCCGCGGCGGGCTTCCAGGTGTCGAGGCACGCCCCGAGGCAGCCGAATTTCATCGGCCAGGCACTGTCGTTGTTGAACCGGTAAAGGGTGCGGCCCTGGCCGTCCATGAGAATGTTTCCGAGTTTCGCGTCGTTCATGACGGAGAGTTCCGCGCCCATCTGTCCCACGGACATGCCTTCCGCCGGTTTCGCCGCCGCCGGCTTCTGGTCGACGGCCTTCTTTCCGTCGGCCGCCAGCGCGTGCCAGGTTCCGCCGACCCCTTCGCCCTTCGCCTCGCCCGGCCGGCTGTCCTGCGCGTACCGGTACACGGGCCAGCCCGCCAGGGTCAGCTGGCGGGTGCCGTCGGGGCGGACGACCGCGCCCAGGAGGTTCGTGTCGATGCCCGCCGAGGCCGTGGCGTCATCCGCCGGAACCGCGGGCCAGGTCGTGGCGCAGCTGCCGTCGCAGGCCGACTTGGGCGGCTGGGCGGTGTCCTTGTCGAACCGGTATAGGGTGGCCCCGGCGCTGTCGGTGACCACGTTGCCCACCGCCGGGACGGCGCGTACGGCCAGCTGCCCGGCCGGCGCGCCCTTCGCCGCGGCGCCGGCCGCGGAGCCGGAGCCGGCCGCGGGGTCCGCCGCGGCGTCCGCTCCGTAGCCGGAACCGGAGCCGGAGCCGGAACCCGAGCCGTACCCGGCGCCGTATCCGTCACCGTTACCGCTGCCGCCGCCCGGGGATTTGCTCCCGGCCGGCTGCGCCGCATTCGCGGTGCGGAAATTCTCGGTGTCACTTCCGCATCCGGCCGCCAGCAGCACCACGGCGGCCACCGATCCGAGCATTAACCCACGACGCTTGTTGTTCACGACTGCTCCCAAGATTTCCAGGATTCGGATGACGACCGGCGCTTTTCACGCCGTGTTCCATTCATAGGGCCCGCGGACCCCTTTCCCTTCGGATCTCCCGGAATTTGTCAGATCGCGCCAAACGGTGAACTGCTCCGGCCTACTCCTGAATACGCAGAGCGAGCGCCGGACAACGCCGGACCGCCCGCAGGGCCTTCGGGCGCAGCGGCGCGGGGACCTCCATGACCCCCTGAGCCGGATAGCCGTCGCCGTCGAGCCGCACGACGTCGGGCAGCAGGTCCACGCACAGGCCGTGGCCCTTGCACAGGGTCCAGTCCACGACGAGCCGTTCGGGGTTCGCGTCGGCGGGCAGCGGCAGGGCGCCCAGGACGCGGCGTCCGCAGCCGCTGCCGACCGCGTGGTCGCGGAACTCGTCGGGGAAGACGGCGAGCGCGGAGGCCACGAAGGACGAGGTGCCGTCGGGGTGGCTGCACGCGCCGCGGCCGCGCACCCCGCGCATCCGTGCCTCCACCGCTTCGAGGGCTGCCCGGCCGCCCCCGTTCACGAGGTCGGTGACGGCCCCGGCCAGCGAGGGCAGTCCGCGCACGCACGGACCGCACTGCCCGGCGGACTCCGCCGCCATCCAGCGCACCACCCGGGCCACTTCCCCGGCGGGGCAGGTGTCCTCGGGCAGCGGCAGTACGGCTCCCGCCCCGAGCACCGCGTCGAAGGCGGCGAGGGACTCGCGGGAGAGCACGGCGGCCAGCGCCGCGCCCGGGGTGAGCCAGCGCCCGTGGTAGCCGCCGACCAGCACGCCCTGGCCGGGCGCCGCGCCGCACAGTCCGAGGACGTACGCCAGCGAGGTGCCCATGGGCACCTCCACCACGGTGGATCCGGCGACCGTCAGCAGGGTGGTTCCCGGTTCCGCGGGCAGTCCGACCGCCCGGTAGTCCAGGGCGCCCAGCCGGGCGGCGACCGCGAGTTGGGCGTACGTCTCGGTGTTGGAGAGCAGGGTCGGCGCTCCGCCCAGCCCGCGTTCGCTGGTGCGCACCTTCTGGCCGGACGGCAGCGCCTTGCCGCCGTCGAGTCCGGCGATGAGGGCGGTGCTCTCCCCCGTGACGAACCGTTCGGGGAGCCGGGTGACGCGGACGCGCCGGCCGGCGGGGCCGCGTTCGGCGACGGCGGCGCGCGCCGAGCGCTCGACGTCCTCGCGGGTCACGCCGACGACCACGTCCTCGGTGCCCAGGGCCGCGGCGGCCAGCAGGGCGCCGTCGAGGACGAGGTGCGGGACGTGCAGCCACAGCGCGGCGTCCTTGAGGCAACTCGGTTCGCCCTCGGTGCCGTTGACGACGACGGCGGAGCGGCCCTCGCGGCCGCGGGCGGAGCGGGTGACGGCGCGGAGCTTGCGGGCGAAGGGGAAGCCCGCTCCGCCGCGCCCGCGCAGGTCGGTGTTCTCGGCCAGGGCGAGGAGTTCGTCGGGCCGGTAGCGGGGCATGCTGCCGTGCACGGCGAGGTGGCCGCGCCGGTCGAGCCGGTCGGCGGCGTCGAGCCCGGCCAGCAGCCGGGGCTGCCCCACGCAGCCGAGGGCCGGGTGGGGCGCGTCCGTCACTGCCGGCCCCGGATTCCGTCGAGCGGTCCGGCGGGCCGGTCACCGGCCACGACCCCGCCGACGCCCCACGGGGGGCCGTAGGGCTGCGGTTCGGGCCAGGGCATGACCGGCAGGGGGGCGGGCGGCCCCACCGGCACCGACCGGCCGGCCACCACCGGCGCGGCCGCCGCCCGCGGGGTGAGCAGCAGATCGGCCGCCGCGGCCGGTGCGAACGGCGCCTCGGCCGGTACGAGCGGTGCCTCGGCCGGTGCGCCGCCGCGCCGGTCCGCCTGGCGCCCCGGGCGGGTGACCGGCCGGGCCGCGGCCGGTTCCGCGGGCTGGTGGAGGAACGACCGCGGCGGCGCGGCCGAGCGCGGGCCGGGCACCCGGGCGGCGGACGGCGCCGGGGCGGCGGGCCGGACCGGCTGGGCGGGGCGGGCGCGCAGCCTGCCGCGCAGCCGCAGGGCGAGCACGCCGGCCACCCCGACCAGGCAGAGGGCGTACGAGACGGTCACCCAACCACTGGCGGCGCGGCCCGACTTGAGCCCGTGCACCAGGGACGCGCCCCAGGCCGGGTAGGCACCCATGTGCAGGGCGCGCCACCACAGGGAGCGGCCCTTGGTGGCGAAGGCGCTGCGGACCGCGCCGGAGACCGCGACGGCCACGAAGAGGTAACCGGCCAGCGTGCCCAGCCCGATGAGGAGGGCCTGGTCGGGGTCGGTGAAGGGGACGGCGACCGCGGTCGCCGTGGTCCGCGACCCGGCCACCTTGACCCAGACGTGCAGGGCGAGGAAGCCGAGGCCCGCGACGGCGAGGCCGCGGTGCGCGCCCTGGGCGGCGATCCGGTGGCCCGAGGCGAACAGCGTGCGGTCCGTCGCGGCCAGGCCCCACAGGACGGCGGAGGTGAGCGAGACGAGCGAGAGCACGCCCGCCCCGTAGTCGAGGAAGTCCCACAGGTGGGACAGGGCGCCCGCCCGGGCGGCCACGCCCAGGGAGACCAGGGCGGCGAGGGCCGCGGCGGCCAGGGCGCCGGGGTGCGGGCCGCCGCCCGCGGAGAGCAGGGGCGGCCGTCGCAGGGCGCGGCGGCCGACCGCGGCGGCCGCCGCGGCGCCGGCGTGGCGTCTGGTGCGGTGGGCCCGGTGCGAGCGGGGCGCGCGGATCTGGGACAGGGGCATCGGGTTCTCCCATACGCCAGGACCGAGCACTCCACGTCACGCGCTCGGCGCCCGGGGTGATCGTCGGAACTGCTCGGCAGCGGGCGGCGGATGGGTGCCTCGCCGACCGGGGAGCGGGGGCCGGAGTGCAGAAGCATCGTGGAGCTGCGCAACGCCTCCACAGGATTTATCGAAACGTGACAAGTTCTGGTGCCCGCAGCGTCATCGCATCGAGTATCCCCGGAAGATTCCCTTCCAGTGGTGCGGATGTGACCGGCCCGACGCGCGGTTCACCGCTACACAGGGGGAGGCGGGCCCCGACGGGGCGTGCCACCCTCCCACGGGACAGGCCGTACCCCGGCATGAACGAGGTAACAATGTGCGAACTTCTCAACCGCATCTGGTCCCGCCCCCGCGGCGAATGGACCCGGGTCCTGCGAAAGGAACTGCCCGCGCTGGCCGCGGGCATGGTGGAGGAACTGCGCGACGTGCTCCCGGAGTTCTCCGCACTCGTCGAGGACCTCGGCGACGAAGCGGTCAGACGGCGGGTGGAGGCGGCCCTGCTCACGGTCCTCGGTTACCACGAGGGCGCCGGCCGCGCGCCCGGCGCCGAGCCGGAGTGCGATCCCGCCCTCGCACCGGAGCACCGGCGGCTCCCGGACCACCCCCGGATCCCCAAGCAGCGCGACGACGAGTCCCCGGTGCGCGCACCGCGGCCCGCCCTGACCGCCGTTCCCGCCCAGGGCAGCGCCGCCGACCGCGCGCGGCGGGAACTCTTCGCCGCGCTCACGGGTGACATGACCATGACCGATGCCGAACTCGGCGAACTGGCCGCGGCGGCGCACTGGCCCCTTCCGGCCACCGTCCGGGCCGTCGCCGCGGCCACGCCGGGCGAGACCCAGCAGCTCGCCGCCGTCCTGGAGGACGGCCTCGCGGGTCTGGCCGGCGGGCAGCCCTGCCTGATCGTCCCGGCCCCCGACCCGGACGCCCGCGGCGCCCTGGAGGGCGCGCTGCGCGGCCGGTTCGCGGCCGTCGGCCACCCGGTCGCGCTGCGCGACACCGCCTCCTCGCTGCGCTGGGCGCTGCGCCTGCTCGCCCTCACCCCCACCCGCACCGGGCTGGACGCGCGGGCCGTCTTCGTCGACGACCACCTCTCGACCCTGCTGCTGCTCCAGGACGAGCCCCTGGCGCACGCGCTCGCCGCGCGCTGGCTGCGGCCCCTCAACGACCTCACCCCCCGCCAGAGCGAGCGGCTCGAAGTGACCCTCCTCGCCTGGCTCGAAGGCGGCGGCGCACCCGAGGCGGCCAAGGCGCTGAGCGTGCACCCGCAGACCGTCCGCTACCGCATGCGGCAGCTGGAGAAGCTCTTCGGCCCCGGACTGCGGGACCCGCGCACCCGCTTCGAGCTGGAGATGGCCCTGCGCAGCCGCCGCCTCATGGCCCAGGTGCGGCGCCAGCACTCGCGGGCGGGCCGCCGGACCCGCGGCGGCGCCCCCGACTTCCGCCCCCTGGACGTGATGGCCCGCGTCAACGGCCTCTGAGCCGGCGGCGGAACGCGCCGCCCCCCACACACCACAGGCCCCGGCCCCTTCCCCGCCCGTACGGCGGAGGAGGGGCCGGAGCCACGCCCGGGGCGGCGCCGGGGAGGTGGGAGGGGGAGCGCCGCGCCGGGGGTCACGGGGGTCAGCGGCAGGCGCGCCCGCCGTTGATGCAGCGGACCGCATTCGCCATCAGCCCGTCCGACATCACGTTGATGAAGTCGCCGTGGTCGGTCACCGGCTTGTGGAGCTGCTCCGGGAAGCTGTCCACCGCGAACCGGGCGCCGGGGGCCACGCCGTAGACGATCCGCTGCACCAGCTGCGGGATCGCCTTGAACCCGGCGGGGCAGGCGCCGTCCTTCCCCGCGAAGGCCACGTGCGTGCGGTGGTTGGCGCTGTCGGTGTTGCGGCCGTCCCAGCAGCTCTGGAAGCTGAAGGTGCGTACGACGTCACTGCCCTTGGGGCAGATCGGGTACTTGTCCTTGAGCTGGCGGTTCTCGAAACCGGTGCAGCTCCAGGACGCGTTGGCGTTGGCGGGTCCGTTGGTGAAGGCCTTGGCGTCACCCGTGATGATCCGCAGGAACCGCGGCATGGCCGTCACCTTGGCGGCCGCGCTGCCCTTGAACTCGGTCGTCACCTGCTTCGGCTTGAGGATCGTGCCCACGTTGGCGTCCTGGCCCCCGCCGGGCGCCTTGGCGTCCTGTTCGGCCCGGCCGTCGCGCAGCCGCAGCACCGGCCAGTAGTAGGTGGACTGGTCGCCGTTGGTGCAGGTGGTCCCGGCGGCGGCCAGGCTCTTGTTGGTGGAGAAGGCGTCCGTCGTCTTGTTGCCCACGTAGTCGTGCATGTGGTGGGCGCCGTTGCCGACGCCGGGGGCGACGATCACGTTGTCGGGGTTGAGGTGGCGGTTCTCGTTGCGGCCGCAGTTCACCGTGAGGGATCCGGTGGAGGCGCGCGAGGAGGCCGCCGGGGGGCGCACGTTCGGCCGTACGGTGTTGATGGCGACGAAGTCGCTGCGCGCCGGGCCGCCGCCCGCGCCGCTCTTGCGGGCCAGGGCCTGGGCGTCGCCGCCGGCGGCGGGCTCGTCCGCCGGATCGGCGGCCGCGGCCTGCTTCATCGTGCACGTCCCCAGCGCCTCCAGACCTGCGGGGCGGGCGGACGCCTTGCCGAGCGTGTCGGAGATCCGGCCGATCGTCGTGCCGCGCTGCTGCTTCAGGCCGGCGAGCAGGGCGTCGCCGCGGGCCCGGCCCGTGGCGAGCTCCGCGTAGGCGTCGGCGACCTGCCCGTCCAGCTGCGCGAGGTCGCCGTCGACCGCGGAGCGGGCCTGTTCGGGGACGTCGCGGAGGGTGTCACCGACGTCGGGACAGTCGATGGTGGCCGTCACCGGGGCGCTGCGGGCGGCGTCCTGGCCCGCCGAGGCCTGCTGGGTGACGATCACGACTCCCCCGCCTCCCAGGGCGAGGGCACTGACCAGGGCGAGGGCCTTGTACCTCGGCCGGAGACGGCGTTTGTGGCCGTTCTTGCTCATGCGATCACTTCACTTCACTTCGTCGGTCGGGGGACGGTGGAGGGGGCGGGCGTGGCGTCGGCGAGCCCGTCGAAATCGACCAGCCCGCTCGCTTCGAGGACCTCGATGTGGTCCAGCACGGTGGTGTTGGCGTCCGTGGCCAGCCCCCGGACCATGGAGTTGCGGGTCTGCGCCCGCACTTGGGCGACGAGCGCGAACACCTTGCCGTGCGCCCGGCGCAGCAGCTGGACGAACAGCCGCTCGTACTCGGCCCCTTGGGCCCGGTCGAGCTGGTCGAGCCAGCCCTGCTGCTGTGCGCTGGGCCGGTCGGGCAGGTCGACGCCGAGGGCCTCGCCCACCTCCCGCACGCGCCGGTCGAGTTCGGTGTGACCCTCGACGAGGTGCTCCCCGGCGGTGCGCACCGCCGGCCGGGCGCCGCGCTGCTGGGCCTGGCGCCCCGCGGGCAGCTCCCACAGTCCGGCGAGCCGCACCTTGCGGACGAAGTCCCGGTCCTGGGGGCTCAGCGGGCCGAAGGCCGTGCTCAGGGTCCCGGCCCCGTCGTCGTCGGGCGAGGGGGTTTTCGCGGCCGCGGCCGCCGCCCCGGTGGTGGTGCCCGCGAACTTCTGCACCGGGATCAGCAGCGCGACCAGGGTGCAGGCCAGGGCGCCGATGACCACGACCGTACCGATCACCTGGCGCGAAGCGCCGGACATGCTGCCGACGGACGAGCGGCGGAATGACAGCACCGTGCCTCCTTGTGCGTGGTCCGGGAAAGCCGCGCCGTGTCTGCCTGTCGGCGCGGTGCCCCCGGGTGCCAAGGGACGCTAGGCGAGTGGGGCGGCCCGTACGGAAGGCCCCTCACGAACGGATAAAGTTCCGGGCGGCGCGGCGGGCGGATGGTACGGTTCCGCCCGGCCGCCCCGGATCGGACCCGCGAATCCGGCGGTTCTCAACTATCGTGCGGGCCCGCGTGGTTAGGGTGTACCGACCCTGCGACAGGAGATGCGTGATGCGCCGGCACGGACCCGCCCGCCCCGCTCTTGCCGCCGCCGCTCTCGCGCTGGCCCTCGCCGCGGCCGGCTGCGGCGGCGACGGCGGGACCCGGGAGGTCTCCCAGGAGGGCAGGGGCGGGTACCCCTGGGTGGCCACGGACGAGATCTGCAACGCCCTGCCCTACGGCAAACTCGCCGACCCCTTCGGCGCCCGCGAGGAGGTCGCCGACCGGGCCAAGCGCTCCGGCGGCGGCGCCCCCGGCTTCACGTGCACCCAGCCGCTGGTGCCGAAGGGCGGCGGCTACAAGGGCGTCAAGGTCGAGGTGGACTTCGCCTTCACCGAGAGCGTCGGCTTCGCCAAGGACGTCTTCGCCTCGGGCAGGAAGGACAGCGGCGCCACCGAGCCCGCGCGCGGTCGGGCCGACGTCGCGGGCGTCGGCCGGGAGGCGTACCGGTTCGCCTACACCAAGCCCGACGACCTGCACCAGGTACGCGAACTGCGCCTGCGGGACAGCAACCTGCTGCTGGGTGTGACGGTCACCGCGGACGCCCCCGCGCTGCCCACGCCCGAGACCCTCGGCGCCATGGACCGCACGGTCGACGCCTTCGCCCGGGGCGTCCTGGACACCCTGCGGAAATAGCCGCCGATGGGGAACACTTGACGCAAGGTTGACCGCTCCTTTCGACCACCCTGGCGGAGTCGGCCGTTACGTTCCCTCCCATGCCCCCACGACCCGCTCCCCTGCCCGTCCTCCCCTACCGCAAGCCCACCCGCGGCCGCGACTACTGGGTCCTGGACGACGTACTGCCCGACCCGGCCGCGGTCCGCGAGCGCGCGCTGGCCCGGGACGACTGGACCGAGGGGTACCCGCACAAACCCGAGAGCTGGCCCGGCCTGCGGGCCATGCCCGGGCTGGACCCCGGCGAGCTGGAGCGGGTGGAGCGGCTGGTCCGCACGGCGACGGGCGCCCGCGAACTCTGGGCCGAACGGCCCGCCGGCGGCGGCACGTTCAACCACAACTGCGTACAGGTCGTCGGCAAGGGCGAGTGCGAACCGCGCCCCCACACCGACTCGCGCAGCCTGTGCCGCTACGCCGCCGTGCTGTACCTCAACCCCCTCGTCCCGAAGGGGTGCGGGACCAGTTTCTACCGCCAGAGCCTGCCCGGCGGGGTCCTCGGCGGCAACCAGGTGACCGCCCCGCACAACACCCTGGTCGACGCGCTGGGCACGCGGTTCGTGGCGCCGGACTCCTTCGTGCCGGACGTCGAGGTCCCCCACCGCGCCAACCGGCTGCTCCTCTACGCCGCGAACATGATCCACAGCGCCACCGACTACTGCGGCAGCACCCTGGAGGACAAGCGGATGACCGCCGTCTTCTTCTGGAAGGCCTGACCCGCTCGGGCCTTCCCCGGTCCCTCTCCGCGGAGCCCCGTTCAGCGCAGCCCCGCCGGGAGCCGTCCCGTGTGCAGCACGCCGAGCGTCTGCGTGGCGCGCGTCAGCGCCACGTACAGGTCGCTCGGCGCCTGGTCGGCGGGCTCGACCACGATCACCGTGTCGAACTCCAGCCCCTTGGCCTGGCGCGGGTCGATCAGGACGGCAGGCCGGGTCAGGTCCGGCTCCTCCCCCGCCCGCACCTCCACCCCGGCTCCGGAGAGCGCCTCGGCCAGGGCCGCGTGCAGCGGCCGCGGCGCGATCACCGCGAGCCTGCCCTCCGCCCCGCGGTGCTCCACGACCGCCTCCGCGACGGCGCGCGGCAGGTCGCCCGTCTCCCGGATCCAGGGCGCCACCCCGGTGGACCGCACCGAGCTGGGCGGCTCGAACCTCGGGTGGTGGGCCCGCAGTACGGCCGCCGCCAGCTCCATGACCTCCGCGGGGGTGCGGTAGTTGACGCCGAGCCGGGCCAGTTCCCAGCGCTCGCCGACGTACGGGGCGAGGATCCGCTCCCAGGATCCGCAGCCGGCCTCGTCGCCCGTCTGCGCGGGGTCGCCGACCAGGGTCATCGACCGGGTCGGGCAGCGCCGCATCAGCAACCGCCAGGCCATTTCGGACAGTTCCTGCGCCTCGTCGACGATGACGTGCCCGAAGGCCCAGGTCCGGTCGGCGGCCGCCCGCTCGGCCGTGCTGCGGTGGTCGTCCTCCTCGTGGCGCTCCGCCATCCGCTCGGCGTCGATGAGGTCGTGCGCGGCGAGGAACTCGCTCTCCTCGTCCTCGAACTCGTAGGACTCGGACCCCTGCGAGAGGTCCAGCACGCCCTGCGCGTAGGCGACGCGCCGCTCGCGCTCGCGCTCCTCGGCGGCGCGCAGCGCGCTGTCGTCCGTCCCGAGCAGCTCGGCGGCCTCGTCCAGCAGCGGCACGTCCGCCGGGGTCCACCCGCCGCCGGTGCGCCGGACCAACGCGGCGTCGTCCGGGGTCAGGTGCGTGGGGTCGGCGAGGAAATCGGCGACCAGCTCCTGCGGGGTGAGGGCGGGCCAGAGGGTGTCGATGGCTGCGTGCACCGCGCTGCTGGTGGCGATCTCCTTGCCGAGCTGGGCGATGTCGTCGGGGCCGAGGAGGTTGGGGCCGCCGTACGGGTCCGCGCCGAGGCGGTCGGCGAGCTGCTCGGTGAGCGCGTCGATGATCCGGAAGGCGAAGTAGGGGCGCGCCAGGTTGTGCGGCAGGCCGGTGGCGCGGGCCCGGTCGCGGGCCTCGTGCGCCATCGTGCGGTGGAGCAGCAGGGTGCCGTAGTCGTCGTGGTCGATCTCCAGGGCGGCCTCGGGGACGGTGTCGTAGTCCTCGCCGAGCCCCGCCGGCACCTGCTCCGGCAGTGTCTGGCGGTCGGCGACGACCCGGGCCAGTACGTCGGCCATCGCGGCGCGGCCCTTGACGGCCGCGGCGCCGGGCCGGTCGGCGGCGGTGGCGTGCACGCCGGGGAAGAGTTCACCGACGGTGGCGAGCAGCACGCCGGTCTCGCCGAGGGCGGGCAGGACCTGCCCGATGTAGCCGAGGAACGCGGGACCGGGGCCGACGATCAGGACGCCGCGCTTGGCCAGCAGCTCGCGGTGCGCGTACAGCAGGTACGCCGCCCGGTGCAGGGCGACGGCGGTCTTGCCGGTGCCCGGGCCGCCCTCGACGACGAGCACCCCGCGGTGCGGCGAGCGGATGATGCGGTCCTGGGCGGCCTGGATGGTCCGCACGATGTCGTGCATGCGGCCGGTGCGGGCGGCGTCGAGCGCGGCGAGCAGGACGGCGTCCGCGTCGGAGCCCTCGTGGCCGGTGCGCTCGGCGTCGGTGAGGTCCAGGATCTCGTCGTGCAGGGCGGTGACCCGGCGGCCCCGGGTGGTGAGGTGGCGCCGGCGCCGCAGGCCCATCGGGTGGTGGCCTGTGGCGAGGTAGAAGGGACGCGCCGCGTCCGCGCGCCAATCCAGCACGAGGGGCGTGCGGTCGGCGTCGTCCTCGCGGATTCCGATGCGGCCGATGTGGTGGTCGCGCCCGTCGGAGAATTCGAGCCGACCGAAACAGAGGCCGTTCTCCCCCGCGTTCAGGGCGGACAGCAGGCCCGATTGTTCCGCGACCAGCACATCGCGCTCCAGGCGGGCCTGGAAGCCGGTCCCGATGTCGCGCAGGG
This sequence comes from Streptomyces sp. NPDC043876, assembly GCF_056435825.1. NCBI lineage: Bacteria > Bacillati > Actinomycetota > Actinomycetes > Kitasatosporales > Streptomycetaceae > Streptomyces > Streptomyces sp. NPDC043876. The sequence goes on from NZ_JBWKDV010000011.1 coordinate 40,701, forward strand.
CGCCGCGTACGGCGCGTTCGGCCTGATCGCGCAGGGCGTCGAGCCGGTCGTACAGCTCGGTGATGAATTGCTGTTCGTTCTCGAATTCCGCGGTTGACAATTCCACTCCCGACGCGATACAGTGTTCCCATAAGCTTCTTCGCAGATTCGCCATGCCTGGCGGTGTTGCGAACGCGCGAAACAATAAATATACGCAGAGAAATACCCCGGTCGTCAATCCGACCGGGGTATTTCTTTTGCTCTGGGCCCTGGCTCTCAGAGACGGCACCACTGCACGGGCGTCAGGTCCTTGACGTACCGCGCCGCGACCCAGGCCTCCTGCTTGGCGTGCAGGCGGTACCAGAGGCGGTTGCCCGCGACGTTCTCGCCGCGCTCCTTGCACTCGATGCGGAGCTTCTGGCCGGGGTGGACCCGGCCCAGGTTGCCCGCGTGGGTGCTCGGCCCGCTGCGGACGGTCAGCGGGCCCTTCGACACCACCTCGCCGATCGCGTACTCCCGGTCCTGCGGCGAGGCCGGACCGTCGTCGGCCACCGCGGTGCCGGCGCCTGCGAGACCGAGCAGCAGGCTGCCCGCGGCCAGGGCGAGGACCGTCCCGGCGGACTTCGACGTGATCGAGGTGAACGGCATGAGCGGCTCCCGTACGAAGACTTCCGGCGACCCGTCCGGCCGCCGGGGACGACTATGGCGACACCGCCCCGGGCCGCCGGGCAGGCGCACCGCCGTGTCCTCCTGATCCCCCGGATCTCATCCGATTGACCCGTTGGCCGATGAGTTTGCGGCGGCCCCGCGGTCTACCCGTCGACGAAAGGAGCGCACCATGCGCAAGCTCATCATCTGCACCTTCCTGACCCTCGACGGCGTCATGCAGGCGCCGGGCGGGCCGGACGAGGACGCGGAGAGCGGGTTCGACCACGGCGGCTGGCAGAAGCCGGTGGCCGACGACGAGGTCGGCGCGGCCATCGCCGGCTGGTACCAGCACTCGGACGCGATGCTGCTCGGCCGCAAGACCTACGAGATCTTCGCGTCCTACTGGCCGGGCGCCGATCCCGGCAACCCGTTCACCGAACGGATGAACACGACGCCCAAGTACGTGGCGTCCCGCACCCTGACGTCCCTCGCGTGGCAGAATTCCACGCTGCTGGAGGGCGACGTCGTCGATGCCGTGCGCGCGTTGAAGGCGTCCGACGGCGGCAACATCAACGTCGTCGGCAGCGGCGACCTCGCCCAGACCCTCATGCGGCACGGCCTCGTCGACGAGTACCGGCTGACCATCCACCCGGTGATCATCGGCAGCGGCAAGCGGCTGTTCGCCGACGGCGCGGTGCCCAGCGCGCTGGAGCCGGTCAGCGTCACGACGACGAAGGGCGGCACCGTCGTCGGCGTCTACCGCCCGACCGGCGAGCCCGGCTACGACGCCTACTAGCGCGCATCTCGAACACCCGGCCCATGGGATCCGGCCGCTCCGGCGCATTGCCGCCATATCGGGGCGATCCGACTGCGGCGGCGCCGCCCTCCGGTTACACAGGAACCGGGGGCTGCCGTCCGCTGCCCCGGAGGTTCGGGCAGGGGGCTGGAGTTGCTGACCATCCATGGGGCGGTGCTGCCGGGGGTCGTGCTCGCCCCCACCGATGTCGGCCAGGGCATCGCGCACGTGATCGGGCAGCTGGTCAGCAGTGTCTCCCAGGCGCAACTGTGACCGCGTCCGGTCGGCGCCGGCCGGTGCGGCGCCCCGGCCGCCGGCCCCGCCGACGGAAGGACCGGCAGCTCGAACAGTTGCTCCTCGCCGCTCTCGTGGCGGCCGTCGCACTGAGCCTGGCCGCCTCCGCCCTGCGGTGGCTGGGCGCTCATCCCGGGATCGTCGCCGCGGTGCTCCTGGCGGCAGCCGCCGCGGGCGGAGCCTGGGCATGGCGGCGCCGGGAGAACGCCCGGTGGGCCCGGATCCGGGCGAGCGGCCTGCGCTACGCCATCGGACAGCTCGACGGCCTCCACCACCGGGCCTTCGAGTTCGCGGTGCGGGACCTGATGCGGCGCGACGGCTGTACGGACGCGCGGCAGGTCGGCGGCCGCGGCGACAACGGCGCCGACGTCAAGGCCACCGACCCCTACGGCCGACGCTGGGTCATCCAGTGCAAGCACCGCAAGGCCGGCTGGTCCGGCAAGCCCGTCGGCGCCCCCGACCTGCACGTGCTCAACGGCACCGGGAGGCAGGTGCACCACGGCGATGTCCTGGTCATGCTCACCAACGGCCGCATCACCGCCAACGCGGCCGCCTTCGCGACGTCCCAGCGCCTCCACCTGGTCGACCGCCACCTCCTCGCCGAATGGGCCGGCGGCTCCCGCCCCTTGTGGGACCTCCTGCGCGCCCTCCCCCCGGCCGGCCGGCGGCTGACGGGCTGATCCGGTACGTCGACCGGGGCGCCGAGGGCGCGGGCGCGTTCGGCGGCCCAGACGAGGCGGTGCGTGGCCAGGCTGGTGCGGGGGCCGGAGAGCAGGAGGTCACGGTCGCCCGTCCGTACCGCGGCCAGGAAGGCCTCGGTCAGGGCCAGGTCACCGCCGCCGTGCCCGCCCAGCGGTTCCGGTCCGGCGGTGTCGACCAGTTCCTCGCGGCCCGTGCGGAAGTCGGTGATCCGCAGGGTGGCGCCGTCGCCCTCGATGTGGCCGTGGGTGCCGAACAGCCGGGTGCGCCGGTCCGCCATGGGGGTGAAGGCGCTGACAGTGAAGGTGGCGGTGGCGCCGTCGGCGAATTCCATGGCGACGATCTGGTGGTCGGCGGCGTCGTTGTCGCAGGCGTACACGCAGCGGCCGTACGGTCCGGTGCGCAGCGCCTCCCGCACCCCGGCCTCGGTCGCCACGGGCGTCACCGCGGACAGCGGCCAGAACTCGCGGCGCGGATCGCCGAGGCAGCCGAGGTAGAGGCGGGGCGCGGAGTAGGGGCAGTCGGGCTCGGCCGCGCAGTCGGTGCAGCGGGCGGCGGCGCCGGGCGGGGCGCCCTCGGGCCGGAAGTGGGTGCGGCGGCCGTAGGACATGACGGTGCGCGGGGTGCGGCCGAAGAGGTGCACGAGCCAGTCGAGGTCGTGGCAGGCCTTGGTGAGCAGCAGCGGGCCGGAGGTGTCCGAGCGGCGCCAGTTGCCGCGGACGAAGGAGTGCGCGAAGTGCCACCAGCCGACGGGCTCCAGGTGTTCGGCGCCGACGAGGCGGCCGATCCGGCCCTCGTCCAGCAGGGACGTGAGGGTGCGGGTGTAGGGGGTGTAGCGCAGCACGTGGCAGACGGCGAGGAGGACGCCGTGGCGCTCGGCGGCTTCGGCGATCCGCTCCGCCTCGCTCTCCTCCGCGGCCATCGGCTTCTCCAGCAGGAGGTGGTGGCCGGCGGCCGCGAGCGCGACAGCGGGCGCGGTGTGCATTCGGTCCTGGGTGGCGATGATCGCGGCGTCGGCATGCCGCCCGGCCGCCACCAGGTCCCGCCAGTGCGGGTGGACCCGCTCGGGCGGTACGCCGAACTCGGCCGCGGCGGCCGCGCAGCGGCCCGGGTCGGGCTCGGCGAGCGCGGTGATCCGTCCGGTTCCCGTGGCGTGGGCGTGCCGGGCGTACGTCAGGCCGCGCAGCCCGGCCCCGACCAGGGCCAGGGTCACCGGCGCGGCGGCCGGGCGGGGCGCCGGGAGCGTCGCCCGGGCCTGCGGGGTCGCGCCCCGGGACTGCGGGTCGGGCTTCGGGGGCGTCGCCCGGGCCTCCGGGTGGGTTGTCGGGTCACGGGGCCTCCGGGTGAGGGGCGGGCGGGCGGGCGGCGGGGCGGGTGTGCCGGGGCTCCTGTGCAGCCCTGCCCCGCCCGGGCGGTCCCGAAGCGCGCCGCCGCCCCCCGGTGGCCGCGGTCAGGTGACGGTGATCGCGTCGAGTTTCGCGCGCAGGTAGTGGTGGGAGTCGACGGGCGCGTGGGCGACGCGGCCGGTGGGCGCGGGCAGCGACTCGACCCGGGTGTGCGGGTCGCACTCGTAGAAGTAGACGAGGGAGAGGAGTTCCTCGGACGGCGCCTCGGCGGGCGGCGGCAGCACCCGGTGGCGGCCCGCGCGCCAGCGGTCGCCGGTCCAGCGGGCCATCAGGTCACCGATGTTGACGGTCAGCGCGCCCGGCTCCCAGGGTGCGTCCTGCCAGCCGCCCGCGTCGGTGTGGATCTGCAGGCCGCCCGCGCCCGGTTCGCGGTCCAGGACGGTGAGGGTGCCGAAGTCGGTGTGCGCGCCGATGCGGTACTGGCCGGGCAGCGGCGGGCCGGTGCGCTCGGCCCCTGGGTACCAGTTGACGTTGAATCCCCAGGTGGGGTGGCCGGTGTGACGGGTGAAGAGGTCCCGGTCGGCGCCGAGGGCGGCGGCGAGCAGTTCCAGCAGCTCGTCGGACAGGGCCCGCATCCGGGTGAGGTACGTGGTGACCAGGGCGTGCAGGGCGGGGACTTCGGCGGGCCAGACGTTGGGGCGGAACCACTCGGCGTCCACCTCGGGCCGGCCCGTGGGGTCGTCGGCGGCGCAGGACCAGGACTCCTTGAGGTCGGGCGGGGAGGGGGCGCCTTCGGCGTGGCTGTTGGCCTCGGCGCCCGGTCCGAGCCAGCCCCGGCCGCCGACGGACACCGCGTACGGCTCCTTGACGGCGGCGGGCAGGTGGAAGAAGGCGCGGGCGGCCGTCCGGATCCGGGCGGGCAGGCCGGGGTCGACGCCGTGCCCGGTGACCAGCAGGAACCCGGCTTCCTGGAGGGCCCGGTCGACGCGGTCGGCGGTACGGGCGCGGGCGCCGGGGTCGGCGGAGCGCCAGGGTCCGAGGTCGATCACGGGGACGGGCGAACGCGTCATCTGCGGCCTGCTTTCCGATCGGCGCCGGGGCCGGGGGCGGCCCGGTACCAGCGGCACGTCTGGGGCGTCACGGGGGGCGGCGGGTGCGGGTCCATGCTCGCAGCTCGTCCGCCGGCCAGGTGTTGACGACCCGGTCGGCGCTCACCCCGCACTCCACGGCCCGTTCGCAGCCGAGGAGCTGCCAGTCGAGCTGACCGGGGGCGTGCGCGTCGGTGTCGATCGCGAACAGGGTGCCCGCGGCCACGGCCTCGCGCAGCAGCGCGCGGGGCGGGTCCAGCCGCTCCGGCCGGCTGTTGATCTCCACCGCGGTGCCGGACTCGGCGCAGGCCGCGAAGACGGCGGCCGCGTCGAAGGTGGACGGCGGGCGGGTCCGGCCGGTCACGAGCCGTCCGGTGCAGTGGCCGAGGACGTCCACGAGGGGGTTGCGCACGGCCGCCAGCAGGCGGCGGGTCATGGCGGGCGACTCCATGCGGAGCTTGGAGTGCACGGAGGCGACGACCACGTCGAGGGAGTCCAGCAGCTCCGGTTCCTGGTCGAGGGAGCCGTCGTCCAGGATGTCGCACTCGATGCCGGTGAGCAGCCGGAACGGCGCCCAGGTGGTGTTGAGTTCCGCCACCACGCTCAGTTGTTCGCGCAGCCGCTCCGGGCTGAGGCCGCGGGCGACGGTCAGCCGGGGCGAGTGGTCGGTCAGGACCGCCCACGCGTGGCCGAGGTCCGCCGCGGCCCGGCCCATGGCCTCGATGGGGCTGCCGCCGTCGGACCATTCCGAGTGCATGTGGCAGTCGCCGCGCAGGGCCGCGCGCAGGGCGGTGGCCGCGGGGCTCGGCGGCGGGCCGCCCTGGGGGTGGGCGGCGACCTCGTCCTCCAGCTTCTGGAGGTAACCCGGGACCTCCCCCGCGACGGCCTCCTCGATGACCCGGGCGGTCTTGGGGCCGATCCCCTTGACGGCTTCCAGGGTGCCCGCGGCGGCCCGCTCGGCCGCCCGTGCCTCCCCCATGGCGGTGACCGCCTCGGCGGCGCCGCGGAAGGCGCGTACCCGGTAGGTGGGGGCCTGGGCGCGTTCCAGCAGGAACGCGATCCGGCTCAGTGCCGCGACCGGGTCCATGCGCCACCTCCTGCCGTGCCGGCGTGTCCGCGGCGGTCGGTGTCCGCGGCGGCCCGCTCCCCAGTGTGGCAAGGGACGCGCGGCCGGGCACCCCGGGCGCGCGTAGGCTGGAAGGCGGACTCGGGGACGTTCCGCCTGGAAGCGGTGGATCATGACCGGAATGCTGCGCCGGAGCTTCGACTCCGCGGACGAGACGAGGCCGTTCGAGGACGGCAAGGGCAGGCTCGACCTGCTGACGACGGACGGCGGCCCGGTGGGACGCGCCGTGTTCGAGCCCGGCTGGCGCTGGTCGCAGCACGTGAAGCCGCTGGCGGCCACCGAGAGCTGCGAGTCGGGCCACACCGGGTACGTCGTGAGCGGCCGCATCAACGTCGTCATGGACAGCGGCGAGAGCGAGGAGTTCGGCCCGGGCGACTTCATGCAGATCGCGCCCGGGCACGACGCCTGGGTGGTGGGCGAGGAGCCCTGTGTGGTCGTGGACTGGACGGGTTACGGAACCTACGCTCAGCCCAGCAGCGCGTAGACCGTGGAGGCCGTCGCCGAGGGTTCGGCGGCGCCCTCGGGGGTCATGGTGACGTCCGCGAAGGCCATCCGCTTGCCCAGTTTGGTGACGCGGACGCTGATGAGCACGTCCGCGTCGACAACGGGGCGCTGGAAGCTGGTGGACTGCTGGACGGTGGTCATCGGCCCGTACCCGCCGCGCGCCGCCGAGACGGCGATCACGGTGGCGGTGTCGGCGGCCGCCATCAGGGCCTGCCCGCTGAGGCCGCCGCCGTCCCGGGCGAGGCGCTGCGACCAGGGCAGGCGCAGCACGGTGCGGTCCGGGCCGGTCTCCTCGACGGCGAGGCCGAGGTCGAGGACCCAGGGGGCGAAGTTCTCGGCGAGGATCTTCTCGCCGTCCGCCGGGGTGAGGGGCGTGGTGCCGGGGTTCACTGTCACAGGGTGATTGTGGCGGCCGGTCCCGGCCGCCACAACACCCCGGTCGGGCGCGAACCGTCAGAGCGTGGCGGCGAGTTCGGTGCCCTGGCGGACGGCCCGCTTGGCGTCGAGTTCGGCGGCCACGTCGGCGCCGCCGATGAGGTGGGCGTCGATCCCGGCCGCGATCAGCTCGTCGAACAGGCCCCGGCGCGGCTCCTGTCCGGTGCAGAGCACGATGGTGTCGGCGGGAACCAGGCGCTGCTCGCCGTCGACGGTGATGTGCAGGCCCTCGTCGTCGATGCGGTCGTAGGCCGCTCCGGCCACGGAGACGACCCCGCGGTGCTTCAGCTCGGCGCGGTGGATCCATCCGGTGGTGGTGCCGAGCCCGGCGCCGACCTTGGTGGTCTTGCGCTGGAGCAGGTGCACCTGGCGCGGGGAGGCGGGGCGCTCCGGGGCGGCCAAGCCGCCGGGACCGGTGTAGGCGGTGTCCACGCCCCAGTGCCGGAAGTAGACGGCGGGGTCCTGGCAGGCGCCCTCGCCGCTGTCGGTGAGGTATTCGGCGACGTCGAAGCCGATGCCGCCGGCGCCGACGACGGCCACGCGCTCGCCGACGGGCGCGCCGTCGCGCAGCACGTCGAGGTAGCTGACGACCGAGGGGTGGTCCACGCCCTCGATGGCGGGGGTGCGGGGGGTGACGCCGGTGGCGACGACGACCTCGTCGTAGCCGGTGAGGGCGGCGACGTCGGCGCGGGTGTCCAGCCGGACGTCGACCGCGAGGTCCGCGAGCCGGGTGGCGTAGTAGCGGATGGTCTCCGCGAACTCCTCCTTGCCCGGGATGCGGCGGGCGATGTCGAGCTGGCCGCCGATGTGGCCGGAGGCCTCGTAGAGGGTGACGGCGTGGCCGCGTTCGGCGGCGGAGACGGCGCAGGCGAGTCCGGCCGGGCCGGCGCCGACGATCGCGACGCGCTTCTTCGAGCGGGTCGGCGAGAGGACCAGTTCGGTCTCGTGGCAGGCGCGCGGGTTGACCAGGCAGCTGGTGATCTTGCCGCTGAAGGTGTGGTCGAGGCAGGCCTGGTTGCAGCCGATGCAGGTGTTGATGGCCTCGGGGCGCCCGGCGGCGGCCTTGGCGACGAAGTCGGCGTCGGCGAGGAAGGGGCGGGCCATCGAGACGAGGTCGGCGCGGCCGTCGGCGAGCACCTCCTCGGCGGTCTCGGGGGTGTTGATGCGGTTGCTGGTGACCAGCGGCACCGAGACCGCGCCCATCAGCCGCTTGGTCACCCAGGTGTAGGCGCCGCGCGGGACGGAGGTGGCGATGGTGGGGATGCGGGCCTCGTGCCAGCCGATGCCGGTGTTGATGATGGTGGCGCCGGCCGCCTCGATCTCCTTGGCGAGGTGGACGACCTCGTCGAGGGTGGAGCCGCCGGGGATCAGGTCCAGCATGGAGAGCCGGTAGATCAGGATGAAGTCCTCGCCGACGGCTTCGCGGACGCGGCGGACGATCTCCAGCGGGAAGCGGACGCGGTTCTCGTACGAGCCGCCCCAGCGGTCGGTGCGCCGGTTGGTGGCGGCCGCGGTGAACTCGTTGATCAGGTAGCCCTCGGAGCCCATGATCTCGACGCCGTCGTAGCCCGCGAGGCGGGCGAGGCGGGCGGCGCGGACGAAGTCCTCGACGGTCTCCTCGACCTCCGCCTCGGACAGCTCGTTGGGGACGAAGGGGCTGATGGGGGCCTGGAGGGCGCTCGGGGCGACCAGGTCGGCGTGGTAGGCGTAGCGGCCGAAGTGGAGGATCTGCATCGCGATCTTCCCGCCTTCGGCGTGCACCGCTTCGGTGATCACCCGGTGCTCGGCGGCCTCGTCCTCGGTGGTGAGGCGGGCGCCGCCTTCGAAGGGGCGGCCCTTGTCGTTGGGCGAGATCCCGCCGGTGACGATGAGGCCCGCGCCGCCGCGGGCGCGCTCGGCGTAGAAGGCGGCGAGGCGCTCGAAGCCGCGCTCGTGCTCCTCCAGGCCGGTGTGCATGGAGCCCATGATCACGCGGTTCGGCAGGGTGGTGAAGCCGAGGTCCAGCGGGCTCATCAGGTGCGGGTACTGGCTCATGCGGGGGCGCCTCCTCGCGCGGGGGTGATGCCCCTGTTGTAGCGATCCGGGGAGGCTTTTGCAACTAGGTGCATAACAGGCTGCGGCGCCCCGGAACCCGCCGTCCCGGGCCGGGCGGGCCCGGCGGGCGGACGCTGTGGCGGACCTCACGCCCCGCTCCGCCCCCGCCCGGCCCCGCCCGGCGCGGGTCCGTCAGGCCCGGCGCAGGCGCACGGTGAGGATCTGGAACGGACGCAGCACGAGGGCGACGGACCCGCCCGCCCCCGGGCCGGTGACCGCCGGGCCGGGCGGCAGCGGGCGCTCCAGCAGGTCGCTCTCCACCGCGTCGGCCACGGCGAAGCCAGGGGTCAGGATGGCGCTCGCGCGCCCGCCGCGGGACTCGTAGAGGCGGACGACCACGTCGCCGCTGCGGTCCTCGGCCATCTTGACCGCCTCGACGACCACCGCGTCGTCGTCCACCGCGACCAGCGGGGCGACCGGGCCCGCCCCCGTCCGGACCCGCTCGGGCAGGTTCAGCCAGTGCCCCTCGCGCACCGCGTCCCCCACCTCCGCGCCCGGGGCGAGCGAGAAGCGCAGGGTGTGCTCGCCCTGGTCGGTCTCCGGGTCGGGGTAGCGGGGGGCGCGCAGCAGGGACAGCCGGACCGTGGTGGTCTGGCCGCCGTCCGGCCGTACGTCGCGCGTGACGTCGTGGCCGTAGGTGGAGTCGTTGAGGACCGCGACGCCCCAGCCCGGCTCCTCGGCGTGGATCCAGCGGTGCGCGCAGATCTCGAACTTCGCCGCCTCCCACGAGGTGTTGGTGTGGGTCGCGCGGAAGACGTGCCCGAACTGGGTCTCGGACGCCGTCCGTTCGGCCTTCACGTCGAGCGGGAAGGCGGCCTTCAGAAACTTTTCCGTCTCGTGCCAGTCCACCTCGGTGACGATGTCGACGGTCTTGGCGCCGGCCCGCAGGGTCAGCGACTGGACCGCCTTCGAGGCGCCGAAGGAGCGGGTGGCCCGGACCGTCACCGCCTGCGGACCCTGCTCGGCCAGCTCCAGGGAGTCCAGCTCCACCAGGTCGGTGACGTTGTTGCGGTAGAACGCGTCGATGTCCCAGGCGTCCCACATGTTGGGGAAGTCGGGGTGGATCTGGAGCAGGTTCGCGGCCGCGCCCGGGGCGAGCGCCTCACGGCCCGCTTCGAGGTCGTACGCCGAGACCAGCAGCCCGCGCCCGTCGACGGCGATCCGCAGCCGCCCGTTGTCCAGGACGTGGCCGCCGCCGTCCCGCTCGTGCGCGGTGACGGGCGTACGGGCCTCCTCGGCCGGGGCCGCGCCGCCGGCCGGGACGCCGTGGCGGGCGTGCGGGGCGCAGTTGAAGACCAGCTCGGTGCTCCCCCGGCCGGCCAGGGCGCCCTGCGCCGCGTCGGTGATCGCCTCCAGCTGCGCCCGTACCTCCGCGTAGGTGGCGCGGGCCTCGCGGTGCACCCAGGCGATGGAGGAGCCGGGCAGGATGTCGTGGAACTGGTGGAGCAGCACGGTCTTCCAGATCCGCTCCAGGTCCGCGTGCGGATAGCCGAACCCGGGGACCCGGACGGCGGCGGTGGCCGCCCACAACTCGGCTTCGCGCAGGAGGGATTCGCTGCGCCGGTTGCCCTGCTTGGTCTTGGCCTGGGAGGTGTAGGTGCCGCGGTGCAGTTCGAGGTAGAGCTCTCCGGCCCAGACGGGGGCGTCCTGGTACTCCGCGTGCGCCTTTTCGAAGAAGGCGTCGGGGCGCTCGATCTCGACCCGGGGCGAGCCCTCCAGGTCGCGCTGGCGCCGGGCGCGGGCGAGCTGTTCGCGGGTGGGTCCGCCTCCGCCGTCGCCCCAGCCGAAGGGGGCCAGGGAGCGCGAACCGCGGCCCTTCTCCTGGTAGTTGCGGGCGGCGTGGGCCATCTGCTCGCCGCCGAGGTCGCTGTTGTAGGTGTCCACGGGAGGGAAGTGGGTGAAGACGCGGGTGCCGTCGATGCCCTCCCACCAGAAGGTGTGGTGGGGGAACTTGTTCACCTGGGACCAGGAGATCTTCTGGGTCAGGAACCATTTCGAGCCGGAGAGCTTGACGATCTGCGGCATCGCGGCGGTGTAGCCGAAGGAGTCGGGCAGCCAGACGTTGTGCGTCTCGATGCCGAACTCCTCCAGGAAGAACTTCTTGCCGTAGAGGAACTGGCGGGCCATGGCCTCGCCACCGACCATGTTGGTGTCCGACTCCACCCACATGCCGCCGACCGGCACGAACTGCCCGTCGGCGATCTTCTTCTTGATCCGTTCGAACAGCTCGGGCCGGTAGGTCTTGATCCAGTCGAGCTGCTGGGCCTGGGACATGGCGAAGAGGAACTCGGGGTGCTCGTCCATCAGGGCCAGCATGTTGGACGTGGTCCGGGAGACCTTGCGGACCGTCTCGCGCAGTGGCCACAGCCACGCCGAGTCGATGTGCGCGTGCCCGATCGCGCTGATCCGGTGGGCCGAGGCGTGGGCCGGGGCCGCGAGGACCGCGGCGAGCCGGCCGCGGGCGGCGGGCGCGCTCGCCGGGACGTCGGCGAGGTCGAGGGCGTCCAGGGCGGAGTCGATGGCGCGCAGGATCTCGTAGCGGCGGGCGTCGCCCTCGGACAGCTCCACCATGAGGTGGTAGAGGACCTCCAGGTCCTGGACGAGGTCCCAGACCTCGGTCTCGAAGACGGTCAGCTCCATCCGGGCCAGCCGGTAGAGGGGCTGGTCGCCGCTGGTCGGGAGATCGCCCTCGTAGGTGACGCGGTGGTCGACCAGGACGGGGTTGGAGGCCGCCTCGACGTACCACTCGACGCGCTCGCCGCCCTCGGCCCGGTCGGTGACGCGCACCCAGTCGTTGTAGGGGTTGAGCGCCTTGACCTCGGCACCGTCGGCCGTGTGGACCAGGCCCTCGCACTGGAAGCCGGGCATCATCCGGTCGAAGCCGAGGTCCATGACGGCCTCGACGGTGCGGCCGGCCCACTCGGCCGGGACCGTACCGGTGACCCGGAACCAGGTGGTGCCCCAGGCCGGCCCCCACGCGTCCCCGACCGCGCAGGGCCCGTACGCCGCGGCCAGGCCCTCGGCGACGGGGACGGGCTCGCCCGGTGCCTCCCAGCGCTCCACGGTCAGCGGGACGGCGAGGGAGTGGACGGCGGGCTTCACGCGCTCCTTGAGGACGCGGCGCAGGCGGTGCTCGGTGATGCTGCGGTCGTCGTGCATGACGGCTGCTCCAGGGAGGGGTGGCGGGTGCTTGGGGAGGCGGCGCGGCGGTCGGGGCGCGCTCAGGTCTTGACGGCTCCCTCGCCGACGCCCTTGAAGAAGAAGCGCTGGAGGGCGAAGAAGAGGAGCATCATCGGGATGAGCGCGGCCATCGCACCGGCGGCGATGATCCGCTGGTCGTTGACGGTGGTCGCGCCGGCCAGGGACTTCAGGCCGAGTTGGAGGGTGTAGTGGTCGCTGTTGGTGAGGACCAGCAGGGGCCACAGGAAGTCGTCCCAGGCGCCCATGAAGCTGGTGATGCAGACGACGGCGAGGGCGCCCTTGGCGGCGGGGAGGAAGATCCGGGTGAAGCGGGCCCACTCGTTGGCGCCGTCCAGCACGGCGGCCTCCTCGATCTCCTTGGGCACGGCGAGGAAGGAGGCCCGCATGATCATGATGTTCAGGACGGAGACGGCGCCGGGGAGCCACACTCCGATCAGGGTGTCCACCAGGCCCATTTCGCGGACCGTGAGGAACATCGAGATCATCACGGACTCGAAGGGGAACATCAGGGTCGCCACGAGCACCGTGAAGACGGCCTTGCGGCCCTTCCAGCCGGCCCGGGACAGGGCGTAGCCGCCCATCGCGGCGAAGAGCATGTTGGAGGCGATGGCGAGGACCGCGACGGTGAGCGTGTTGCCGACGTACTGCACCAGCGGGAACGATTCGGCAACCCGGGCGTAGTTGTCGAGCGTGGGCCGGGAGGGGAGGACGCCGTCGTAGACGTTCTCCGTGCGGCCGCGGATCGAGGTCAGGAACTGCCAGACGATCGGTCCGAGCATGACGACGAGCATCAGGAGCAGCGTCAGGTAGCGGGCGGCCAGGCCGAGCAGGTGGCGGGTCAGGTCGGCGCCGGTGCGCCGGACGGCCGGGGCGGCGCTCAACTCTCGTCTCCCTTCGACAGACGGCGGCCCAGCAGGCTGAAGACCAGCGTCAGGAGGAACAGCAGGATGGAGATGGCGGCCGCGTAACCGGTCTCGCCGGAGAAGCCGAGGCCGACCTGCCGGATCAGGAAGGGCAGGGTGCGGGCGCCGCCGCCGGGGCCGCCGCTCTCGCCGCCGAGGATGTAGATCTCGGTGAAGACGCGCAGCGCGGAGATCGCGGACAGGGTGCCGACCAGCAGCATCATCGGCTTCACCTGGGGGACGGTGATGCTGAAGAACCGCCGGAGCGGCCCGGCGCCGTCGATCGCGGCCGCCTCGTAGAGGGAGGCGGGGACGTTCCCGAGGGCGGCGAGGTAGAAGACCATGTAGTAGCCGAGGCCCTTCCACACCGTCACGATCATCGCGGAGACGAGCAGCATCGCACTGTCGGTCAGGAACGGGATCGGCTCGGAGATGACGCCGATCTGCTGGAAGACGGTGTTGACCAGTCCGTCGCTGCGCAGCACCCACTGCCAGATCAGGCCGACGACCACGGCCGAGGCGATCACCGGGGTGTAGAAGGCCGACCGGAAGAAGCCGATGCCGGGAACCTTCGTCCGCACCAGGACCGCGAGGGCCAGTGGCAGGAAGACCAGGCACGGGACGACGACGACCAGGTACAGCACGCTGTTGCCGGTGGCGACCCAGAAGTCCGGGTCGGCGAAGGCGCGGCGGTAGTTGTCGAAGCCGACGAAACCGCCCCCGCGCAGGATCTGGGCGTCCGTGAAGGAGAGGATCACGGTGTTGACGAAGGGCCAGAGGCTGAACAGCACGACCATGGCCAGGCCGGGCGCGAGGAAGAGGTACGGGGTCCACCAGCTGCGGTGCACCAGTCCCGGCTCGGCCTCCGCGTCCCGCCGCGCCTTCCGGCCGCGCCGCCCCCCGGCCTGCCACCGCCCCGTACCGAGGGGCGACGGACCCTCCTGCCGCGGAAGCCGCCGCTCCAGGAGGGTCCGGGGCGCCGTCACTTCTGCACCGTCTTGGCCAGCAGTTTGTTGGCTTCCTCCTGTGCCTTGCGCACCGCGGTCCGGGCGTCCTGCTCGCCGTTGATCGCCTTCTGCACCTCCCGGACCACCGCGTCGCCGACCTGGTTGGTCCACTGCACGGGGGTGTTGGCGTCGAGCTGGGCCGTCTTCAACGATTCGGCCCCGATCGCGCGGGCGGTCGTCTCGGCGTCGGTGCCGTCGCCCCGGTCCGAGAAGTAGGGGTCGGCGAGGCCCTTGGCATTGGACGGGTAGATCGTGGCGTTCTTGGAGAAGGCGACCTGGTTGGGCCCGTTGGTGACCCACTTGGCGAACTCGGTCGCCGCGTCCAGGTGCTCGGTGTCCTTCTTGATGCCGAGGGACTGCGCGTAGATGCCGATGTGGCCGAGGGTGCCGGTCACCGTACCGGCGACCCGGGTGTGCGCGTAGACCTGCGGGGAGTTCTGCTTGACGTCCTTGATGAAGCCCGGGGAGCCGGGTCCGAAGACGAGCTTGCCCGCGCCGTAGAGCTGGCTGATGTCGTCCGACTTCAGCAGGGACTCCTTGGGCATCGCGCCCTTGGCGTAGAGGTCCTTCATCCGCTCGACCCAGGCGACCGCCTTGTCGGTGTCGAAGACGAAGCCGTCCTGGCGCTCGTTGAGGATCGGGACGCCCATCTTCTGCCAGTCCCCCGGCAGCCGGCCCTTGGGGTCGGCCATGAAGGCGGAGTACCGGCCGCCCGATCTGGCGGCGATCTGCTCGGCGTAGTCGAAGAACTGCTCGACGGTGGCCGGCGGCTTCGCGGGGTCGAGGCCGGACTGGACGAAGAGGTCCTTGTTGTAGGTGAGGATCTCCGGGGTGACGTACCACGGGTAGGCGTACACGCCGTCACCCTTGCCCGGAAGCTTGAACTGCTGCCAGGCGCCCGGCACGTAGTCCTTGGCCACCTCGCCGTCGAGCGTGGCCACGTCGGCGAGCATGCCGCGGTCGCCGAGGAGCTGGAAGGAGTCGGTGGACAGGTTCACGACGTCCGGAAGCGCCCCGGCCTGGGCGTCGGCGACGAGCTTCTCGTTGTAGCCGTCGCCCGGCACGTCCTCCCACTTCACCGTGGCGTCCGGGTACTTCTGCTCGAAGGCGTCGATGACGCCCTGGACGTACCCCGTGAACTTCGGCTTCAGCTGGAGGGTCCGGAAGGTGATCTCACCGGACACCTTGCCCGTCTTGTGCGCCTCCTTCACGTCCGCGCCGCCGCTCAGACCGCACGCGCAGAGGGCGCCGCTCAGGAGGACGGCCATGGTCAGACGGGCCAGGTTCGAACGGGTCATCGTCGCCACCCTTCGGGGAGTTCCGGCCTCGCTGCCGGAGAGCGATGCCCACGGTCGTCCGAAAAGAAGATCGCGTCAATGTGTCCAAGGTCCCGAAGGGGGCGCGGACTTACGTCCGGAAATCGCGGCGGCTCCGCTCCATACCGCGCGAAACCCGCTGAATCAATAGCGGCGTGACCTGGACTGATGCGCTTTAGTTCCCATTCACCTCGGCGCGGTATCGATTCGATAACGAACCCGTCGGTGCGTCACCGTGGGGCCACTTCCGGACAGTTCGGGGTGCGCGGGCACTAATGCGCTTTACCAAGCGCGGCGAAAAACCGCTTTACCCCATCCCTCACAGGTCCGCGGGGTCGGTGTTGGCGCCGCACAGGACGACGGCGACGCGCTCGCCCGGCGGGGCGGGCAGGGCGCCCAGCGCCGCGAGGGCGGTCGCCGCGCCCGCCTCGACGACGATCCGGTGGTCCTCCCACAGGGCCCGCCGGGCGGTGGTGATCGCCCTGTCGGGGACGAGGACCGAGGTGACGCCGTCGTGGCGGGCCGCGGCCAGGGCGTCGGCCGAGACGCGGGTGGCGCCGAGCGAGTCGGCGGCCACCGACCCCACGGGCACGTCGACCGGCCTGCCGGCCGCCAGGGCCGCGTTCAGCGCCCGGGAACCCTCGGGTTCGGCCGCGATCACCCGTACGCCGTGCTCGCGCGCGGCGGTGGCCACACCGGCGAACAGCCCGCCGCCGCCGACGGCGACGACCACCGCGTCCAGCCCGGGCAGCGCGGCCCGGATCTCCTCCAGCAACGTGCCCGCGCCCGCCGCGATCAGCGGGTGGTCGTAGGCGTGGCTGCTCAGCGCGCCGGTGGCCGCGGCGAACTCCCCGCAGGCGGCGAGCGCGTCGGCGTAGCGGTCGCCGACGAGCCGGACCTCGGCCCCGTACCCGCGCAGCCGCTCGACCTTGACGCACGGCGCGGTCTCCGGGAGGAAGACGGTGGCCGGGACGCCCTGGGCGCGGGCGGACCAGGCGCAGGCAAGGCCCGCGTTGCCGCCGGAGGCTATGGTGACGCCCGCCTCGGACAGGGCAGCGGCCTCGCGGTGGGCGGCGAGGAAGTTGCGGGCGCCGCGCGCCTTGAAGGACCCGGTGTGCTGGAGGTACTCCAGGGCGTACCAGAGGCCCTCGGCGGCCGGGACGACGGCGGCGGGGCGCACGGCCCCGGCGATCCGGTCGGCGGCGGCCCGGACGGCGGCGTAGTCGAGCTGCGTTTCCATGCGGGTGGTGCTCCGTTCAAGGGGGGCGGCGAGGAGCGGGAGCGGGGCGGGGAGAGAACGCGCGGGACGGCGACGGCCGGACGGCTCAGGGCCGGTTCCCGGCGCGGGCGGGGTCGGCCGCCGCGATCAGCTGGCGCAGGGCGCCGTAGTACACCTCGTGGTCGGTGAGGCAGGGCAGTACGTCGGCCACCGCGCCGCTCAGCGCCGGGAAGCGGGCCGGGTCGAGCGCGGCCAGCGCGGCGCGGGAGGCCTGGGTCGCCCCGGCCGGGTCCCGGTGGTCGACGAAGGCGGCACTGCCGAGGGTCAGCAGGTACATCCGGCGGTAGCAGGTCATCGCCTCGGCGGCGGTCATGCCGACGGCGACGCTGTGGGCGATGGAGGGTTCGACGAGCCGGGCCAGCAGCTGCCGGCCGAGCCAGGGTCGGCCGCCGCGCAGCACCAGCAGCCCGGGGTGGGCGGTGAGCAGCTCGTAGAAGCGGCTGAAGCGCAGCTCGGTGGCCTCGGCCCAGCCGGTGCCCTCCTCGATCTCGGGCAGTTGGGCCGCGAGGTGTTCCGTGCACAGGTCGAGCAGGCCGGCGAGGTCGTTGCAGCGGCGCTGGACGGTGGCGTGCGAGACGCCGAGCCGGTCGCCGAGGGAGCGGAAGCTCAGGGCCGCGGGGCCTTCGTCGTCGAGGATCCGCAGCGCGGCCACGGCGATGACTTCAGGGGTGGCCCGGTCCAGGGCCATGGAGCGTCTCGGCATGCGATACAACGTAACATACGACGTATCAGAATGGGCGTGTCAACCGCCCGCCTTCCTCCGGCACGTCCGGATTGCGGCCATATTGCTGGTCATGGAGCCGCACACATCGACATATGTTGACACCGCGTAACACCGCCGCTGCACTGAGCGCACGACAGTCCCTGTCGGGTACGTCCGACGTCAAGGAGTTCCCGTGCCGCCTCGCCTGCGTGCGTCGCTCCCCTCCCTCATCGCGGCCGCCCTGCTCGCGCTCCCCCTCGCGTCCGGCCCCGCCGCGGCCGAGCCCGCCGAGCCCACCGCCACCTCCGACACCCCGCTCGCCCTCACGCCGCCCATGGGCTGGAACAACTGGGCGCACTACATGTGCGACATCGACGAGGGGACCGTCGTGGCCAACGCCGACGCCCTCGTCGCGACCGGCCTCGCCGCCAAGGGCTACGACACGGTCACCGTCGACGACTGCTGGATGACCAGGGCCCGGGACGCGCGGGGCGACCTGGTCACCGACCGGGACAAGTTCCCGCACGGCATGGCCTGGCTCGGCGAGTACCTCCACGGCAAGGGACTCAAGTTCGGCATCTACGAGGACGCCGGCCACCTGACCTGCGAGCGCTACCCCGGCAGCGGAACCCCCGAGGGCGGCGGCGCGGACCACTTCGCCCAGGACGCGCGGCTGTTCGCGTCCTGGAAGGTCGACTACGTGAAGATGGACGGCTGCAACCTCTACGTGCCGCCCGGCACCACGAAGGAGCAGGCCTACCGCGACGCGTACGCGGCCGCCGCCCGCGCCCTGCGCGTCAGCGGCCGCGCGATGGTGCTCTCCGCCTCCGCCCCGGCCTACTTCCAGAAGGGCGAATGGGGCGGCGCCGACTGGCACAAGGTGCTCGGCTGGGTCGGCGAGAGCGGACAGCTGTGGCGCGAGGGCAAGGACATCCAGGTCTACAAGCCGGCCGCGCCCACCGCCTCGCGCTGGGCCTCGGTGCTGGGCAACTACGGCTACAACCGCTGGCTGACCCGCTACGCGAGCCCGGGCAACTGGAACGACCCGGACTTCCTGCTCGCCGGCGCGCCCGGCCTGACCGACGCGGAGGGGCGCAGCCAGGTGTCCCTGTGGGCCATGATGGCGGCGCCGTTCATCATCTCCTCGGACGTGTCGCGGCTGAGTCCGGGCGGGCTCGAAGCCCTCGGCAACGACGAGCTGATCGCGCTGGACCAGGACCCGATGGGCCGTCAGGGCGCCGTCGTCTCCTCCGGTCCCGAGTTCGACGTCCTGGTCCGCCCGTTGCAGAACGGCGACCGCGCCGTGGCCGTGCTCAACCGCACGGGCGGCGCCCGCGACGTGGCGCTGCCGCTCGCCGACCTCGGCCTGGACGGATGCGCGGTGAGTGCGCGGGACCTGTGGTCGGGGGCGCGGGAGAAGGTCGCGCACACCCTGGGCGCCACGGTGGGCGCGCACGACACGGCGCTCTGGCGGCTCACCCCGGACCGCGGCTGCGGCGACGCCGTGCCCACCGGGCAGATCACGGGCGAGGGCGCCCGCTGCCTGGACGGGGGGAACACGGCGGGCGTCGGCGCGGTCGTCATGTCGCCCTGCACCGGCGGGGACGACCAGCGGTGGGTCATGGGCGAGGACGCCACGCTGCGGCTGGCGGGCAAGTGCCTGACCGCGGACCAGGCCGACGCGGCGGTGACCCTGGCGGCCTGCCCGTCCGGGGACACCGTGACGACGGCCCGCAGCACGCGGCACTGGATGGCGCAGCACGACGGCTCCCTGGTCGAGAGCGGCACGGGGCTGTGCCTCCAGGCGCCGGGCGCGGCCGATGCCACCGGGCTGCTGCGGCTGGCCGCCTGCGGCGACCACCGGCCGGACCAGCTCTGGGCGCTGCCCGTCTGAACCGGAGCCGGCCCGTCTGATCCAGCGCCGACCCGCGGGAACCGGGCCCACGGATACACCACCGGACCGGTGGTGATCACCCCATACGGTGATCGTCACCCTCCCGTGGGAATCTCGGAACACGTGCGGGGGAGAGGGGCGGATCCGGTTGGCCGGGCGGCCCGCGGTCCGGGTTCACTGACCCGGAGACGATCAGGGGCGGCCACCGGAGGCATCCGGTGGCCGCCCCTTGCGACGCCCGTGCGTCCGCCTTCGCCTGCCCTTTCCGTCCCGCACGCCCCCTTCCCTCGCCACAGGAGTGAGCGCCCATGTCCGAGACCGAGCAGGAGCGGCCGGGTCCGGCGGGTCCGGCCGCCGACGGCGCGCGCAAGCCCGCCGCCGCCCTGGAACTGCTGACCTTCCTCGCCGCCGGAGTCGCCGACCTGGCGCTCGACCAGTTACGCCAGTCCAGCGAGCGGGCCCAGGACGTGATGCGCCGTTCCGACCTGCGCGAACTCCTCACCGACGGCGTCGTCGAACTGCGCAAGCGCGGCGAACTGGCCACCCAGCGGGCGGCCGGCGGCTCCGAGAACTACCTGGAGACCATGGCCCGCCGGGCCGCCGAGCGGGCCGGTCACCCGCGTGCATGACCACACCGGTTTCAAGGGCCGGATCGACGAGGTCCTGGTCCGCCTCGCCGACGAGGAGGAAGCCGCGCTCCTCGGCCTGCACGTCGAACTCTCGCCGCTGTCCGAGCAGTTGCGCCGCTCGCTCGCCCGGGGGAAGCGGATCCGGGCCGCGTTCCTGTACTGGGGCTGGCGGGCTGCGGGCCAGCCGGACTGCGAGGGGGTGATCCGGGCAGCGGCCGCGATGGAGCTGGTCCACGCCGCCGCCTGCACCCACGACGACATCATCGACGACAGCCGCATGCGGCACGGCCAGCTCACCGCGCACGCCGCCTTCGCCGCCTCCGGACAGCGCTCCACCGCCCTCGCGATGATCCTCGGCGATCTCCTGATGGGCTACGCGGGGCACGTGTTCACCTCGTGCGGCCTCCCCGGCGCCTACCTCGCCCGCACCGGGCCGCTCTGGTCGGCACTGCTGCGCGAGACCATGGCGGGCGAGTTCCTGGAGGTCCTGCGCACCGACGCGCCCGAGCGCCCCCTCCAGGTCGCCGAATCCCTGGAGGTGGCCCGGTACAAGACCGCCAAGTACACGGTGGAGCGGCCGCTGCACCTGGGCGCCACGCTCGGCGGCGGGCCCCGGGCCCTGATGGAGGCCTTCACCGCCTACGGGCTCCCCCTCGGCGAGGCCTTCCAGCTGCGCGACGACCTCCTCGGCACCTTCGGCGACCCGGCCGAGACCGGCAAGTCGAACCTCGACGACCTCCGCGACGGCAAGCCGACCGCGCTGCTCGCGCTCACCGCGGCCGCGGCCGACGAGGACGACCTCAGACTGCTCGCCAAGCTCGTCGGCAACCCCGATCTCGGCGAGGAAGAGGCAGCGGCCGTACGGGAGTTGATGGAGCGCTGCGGCGCACTCCGGCAGGTCGAGTCGATGATCGGCGAGCGCATCGCCCGGGCCGCGGGCGCGCTGGACACCGTACCGATGCCGGCCGAGGCCCGGTCGGCGCTGCGCGGACTGGCCGAAACGGCGGCCCGGCGCACGATCTGACGTCCCGGGCCCGGCCCCGGGACGCGGCCGCCCGGAGCGCCCGGCCTCCCGGCCCCGGCCGCCCTCCCCCGCACCGAAGACAAGGACCCACGCACGTGAACGCGCACACCACCGCACCACCGCGCCCCCGTTACGACGACGCCGCGCTCGACGCCCTGCGCACGCAGGGTGATCCCCTCGCCGATGAGACCGTCGCCGCGATGTTCGAACGCAAGGAGGTGGGCGACCTCAACACCCTGATGCGCTTCTTCTCCACCACCGGGGACAAGCTGCCCGAGAAGCTCCCGGCCGCCGCCGCCGCGTACTTCGAGGCGACCGCCATGCCCCCCGCCTGGGTGGACTGGGACGTCATGGAGCAGGCGCGGCTCTTCTTCATGGACAACGCGGCCCACATCAACACCGGGCTGTCCTTCTCCGCGATGCCGGCGACCTACGCGATCCCCCGGCTGTCCCGGCTGCTCTCCTCGACGCACTCGCTGTCGTACCCCTCGCGGCGGATGGCGAACACGGGGCAGTTCGTCACCTACCTCATGCAGACCAACTCCTTCGCCGAGGGAAGCAAGTTCATCCCGGCCGCCCAGAAGGTACGGCTGCTGCACGCGGCGGTCCGCCACCACCTGCGCAGCGGCGGTCACTGGGA
The DNA here is from genome assembly GCF_056435825.1 of Streptomyces sp. NPDC043876. Taxonomy (NCBI): domain Bacteria; kingdom Bacillati; phylum Actinomycetota; class Actinomycetes; order Kitasatosporales; family Streptomycetaceae; genus Streptomyces; species Streptomyces sp. NPDC043876. The sequence goes on from NZ_JBWKDV010000011.1 coordinate 62,305, forward strand.
CGTCGCCCGGGACGGAATGCCCATCTGCCAGGAGGACATGATCGGGGGTCAGATCTGCTTCTCGATCCTGGTCCTCGACGCCATGCACCGGCTCGGCGTGCACATGAGCGAGGAGGGCGCGGACGCCTACTTCTACGCCTGGCGGGTGGTGGCGCACATGCTCGGCTGCGACATGTCCGCGGTGCCGGAGACCCTGACCGAGGCCCGCGCCTACTGCGACCTCTACCTGCTGCGCAACCTCGGCCCCTCCCCCGAGGGCGTCGCGCTCAACGCCCAGCTGATGCGGATGTACGAGGACGTGGTGCCGGGCACCCTCTTCGACCCGATGGTGCCCGCCACCATCCGGTTCCTGGTCGGGGACACCATCGCCGACTGGCTGGAGATCCCGCGCAGCGGCTGGGACACGGCGGCCAAGGCCGTGCCCGTCGTGCTCGGGCTGCTGGAGACACTGGAGGACAGCAGCCCCTACGCCGAGTGGGCGCTCGACAAGGCCGGCTCCCTGCTCGCGGGCTTCGAGCTGACCACGCTGACCCGGGGCCGGGTCATGCACCACGCGATCCCGGCGGAGCTGAAGTCCGAGTTCGACGTGAAGCCGCCGCGCACGGGCCGCTGGGTACCGCCGCCGCCGACCGCCGCGGGCCTGACGGGGACGGCACGGGGCAGGTAGCCACCCGCGTCCGGCGGCCGTCGGCGTCCGTGCGGTCCCGTCGGCGCCCCGCGCGAGCGGTGGGTCCGCGCGCCCGCCGCGCCGGGGGCGCCCACCCGTCGTAGATTGGCGGGACACGCGTGTCACCGCACGTCAGGAGCCGAGGCCGTGGAGCTGACCAGCACGTCGTTCCTGGCCGTGCTCGTCGGCGTCACCGCGCTCGCCATGCTGGCCGCGCTGCTCCTGTGGAACCGGGTCCCCGGCCCCGGCTGGGTGCGGTGGCCCGCCCGCGCGGTGATGCTCGGGCTGTGCCAGCTGACCGCGATCTGTGTCGTGGCCGCCTGGATCAACGGCAGCTACGGGCTCTACGCGTCCTGGGACGACCTCCTCGGCACCGGCCGGGCGGCGTCCACGATGACCGGACCGCCGCCCGGCCGTGCCGCGTTCACGCGGGGCGGGGACGGCACCCTCAGCACCTACTTCCGCGGAACCCGGTCCCACCTGGCCGGTCAGGTCATCGTGTGGACGCCCCCGGAGTACGACGCCCCGGGCTCGGCGAAGACCCGCTTCCCCGTGCTGACGCTGTTGCACGGCTACCCGGGCTCGCCCCGGTCCTGGGTCGAGCTGGGGTCCATGCCGGGTGCGCTGGAGCAGCTGGTCCGGCTGGGCGCGGCGCACCCGTACATCCTGGTGATCCCGGAGATCTATCCGGGCGGGGTGAACACCGACTGCAGCGACACCCCCGGGCACAAGGTGGCCACCTGGCTGGCGGAGGACGTCCCTGCGCTGGTGGCGCGGCACTTCCGTACGCTGCCCGGGCCCAAGGGGTGGGGGCTGATGGGGGTTTCCACGGGAGGGTTCTGCGCGGCGAAGCTGCCGCTCCAGTACCCGAAGGTGTTCGGGGCGGGCGCGGCCCTGGACCCGGACCCGCTGACCGGGGATCCCGAGGTGCTCGCGGATCGCGCCCTGCGGGAGCGCAACAGCCCCATGTGGCTCGTCCGCCGCGCGAGGACGGCGGACGTGGGCCTCTTCCTGGCCACCTCCGCCCAGGACAAGGACAGTCCGCCGGGGCAGCTGGACGCCTTCGCCCGGGCCGCGGCGGGCACCCACGTCCGGGTCAAGACCCTGGTCCGTCCCGAGGGCGGTCACAACTTCCAGACGTGGAGCGGGATGTATCCGGACGCCCTGGGCTGGCTGAGCACGGAGCTCTCGCCGCCCGGTGGTGGCTGAGCGGTACGGATCCCGCCTCAGAACCAGGTGGTGGTGAGGGGGAAGGTGGTGGTGGCGCTGGTGGGGGTGGTGTCGGTGGCGGTGATGGTGATCCGTGTGGTGCCGGTGCTCCAGGGGGTTCCGGTGATGCGTCCGGTGGTGGGGTCGAGGGTGAGGCCGAAGGGGAGGCCGGTGGCGCTCCAGCGGAGCGGGGCGCGGCCGCCGGTGGCGGTCAGCCGGATCGTGCAGGACCGGGCGAACGTGCAGGCCTGCGGGCCGGGGTCGGTGATCTTGAGGTCACCGGCCGTCGCGGTGGGCGTGGGCGTGGGGTCCGTGCCGCAGCCGGGGGTGGCTTCGGGCGGAAGGGGGACCCGCCATGTCTGGGGGTCGTTCTCCGAACCCACCAGCAGGGTGGAGCAGTCGGCGTACGTCACGGTCTCGCCCTGCGGCTGGGCGGGCAGCGGGACGTCCGCGAGCTTGGCGCCCGAGGCGGCGTCGTACACGGAGGCCGTGTTGGCGCCGAGCGGGCCGCCGCTGCGCAGGACGTAGGACGCGCCGGAGGGCGAGAACGCGCCGTCCGTGGTGAACACGGGACCGGGGCGCACGGGAGTGAGGGTGTTGAGCTGTCCGGTCACCGGGGGCAGCGGGGCTTTGTACAACTGCCCGGCGGTTCCGATGAGTTTGCTGGCGACGTACAGCTGCCCGGTCACCGGGTCGGCGAGCAGGGACTCGGCGTCGTGCCGGCCGTCGGCGTAGGCGAAGCGGTAACTGACGGGCGTCACGGCGGCGTTCACGAGCCGGTCCGGTTCGGGGAAGCTGTGGACGGTGATCTCGGCGCGCCCGGCGAGGTTGTCACCGATGTCGCCGACGAGGAGGACGGGAGAGCCCGCCGCGTCCTTGCCGAGGGCCAGGGCCTCCCAGTCGGTGTTGGTGACCCCGGAAAGGGTGAAGGTGGCCTTGAGCTGCCCGGTGGCCCCGGAACAGTCCACGGCGAAGACCTGGTTGGTGTTCCCGCTGTCGTTGACGGCGTAGAGGACGCCGGGGTGCCGGCGGCTCGCGGCCAGGCCGCTCAGTTCGGTCAGCCCGCCCGGCAGGACGCACTTCTTCTCCGGGGCGGGGGCGACAGGAGCGGCGGGAGCGGCGGTGGCCGCCCAGGCCACGGTGGGCAGCACCGCCGCGAGGGCCGCCGTCGCCAGCGCGGCCGCCCGGGGCGAGGGGATGAGGAGTCGGGACATGCCCACAAGGTGACGGCTCGTCAGCCAACGGGCCAGGGGTGTCCGCCCCCTGGGTGGGCATGGTTCGATGCCGGGCGGGCATGACACCCCGGGGCCCTCCCCCTCCCCCAAGGCGGGGAACGTCGCCCCCGGTCAGCGCGCCGGTTCCCGGACCGGCGCGTTGTGCCGGGCGTGCGCGATGAACGCCCGGGCCGCCCGGCTCAGCGGCCGCCGGGCGTGCGCGATGCCCACCGGCCGCAGCAGCGGCGGGGTGAAGGACCGGATCTCGGCCCGGTGGCCGAAGGCTCTCGACACCACGTCGCGGTACCAGATCAGCGAGCCCCGCCCGTCCGTCACGCCGGTCACCCAGGCGAGCCGCTCGTCCACCTCCAGGCAGGGCACCGGGCGGACGCCGAGACAGCTGAACATGGCTTCCATCTCGGTGCGCCGCCCCGTCCCCGGCATCGGCAGGACCATGTCCAGCCCGTCGAGCGCCCGGAACGGCAGCGGATCCGGCAGCCGGGAGCCCATCGGGGAGATCAGCACCACCTCGCGCTCCTGGATGTGGTGGGTCGACAGCTCCTTGTCCACCGGAAGGTCGACCAGGGCCAGTTCGGCCCGCCCGTCCAGGAGTTCGCGGGTCAGCACCTCGCGGCTGTCGTACTGCCGGAGCCGCACGTCGATGCCGGGATGCCGCTCGGTGAAGGCGGGGACCAGGTCGACGGCCAGGTCCAGGGCGAGGGTGGGGGTCGCGATCACCATGAGGGTGGTCCGGGCGCCGCCGGTGTGGGCCGTGCCGATGTCGTCGATCGCCTCGACGGCGTCCAGCACGGTCCGGGCGAGCCGGACCACCCGGGCTCCTTCCGGGGTGAGGTCCACCCCCCTTCCCCGGCGGGCGAGCAAGTCCACCCCCAGGTCCCTCTCCATGGCCTGCACGGCCCGCGAGAGCGCGGACTGGGCGACGAAGACGGAGGCCGCGGCGCTGGTGATGGAGCGGCAGTCCGCGACGGCGACCAGGTAGCGGAGCTGCGCCAGTGTGGGGGTCATGACCGGACGGTAACCGCGCGATGACGCAGGTGTAAGGGGCAGCCGGGTGAGCAACCGTCCGACCTGTCGAAGCTGTCATACCCGGTGGGCGACAACGCATACCGGCGCGGCATGACCCGCGCCGCGGCGCTGCGCCGGTCCGTACGCCGGGGCCGGCCCCCGGGCCGGGGAACCGCGCAGGCCACGGCCCGGACGACGGTCCGAGTCGGCTGCCTGACGGTCGCCGGGCGAGGCGGTCCGGAAATCGACCCACCCGAAAGACCGTCCTCCGCATGCCCGTTGACAGTACGCGGCGGCCACCGCACGATGCATCGCGGCGTCGGGGAACGCGACCGCCGTTCAAGCCCGTCCGGTCCACGGCGGGTCGCCCGGAACCGCGCAACGCCCGAACCGGAGGCGGCACGGACCCGCCCCGCGCACCGCCGCGCCGGTGCCCGGCGGTGCGTGCTCACCGCTCCGTGTTCCCCGCTCGTGTCCGTCCGTCCGCCCGCACCGCCCGCACCGCCCGCGGGTCCGCCGGGCGGCGCCCCTCCCCGCGACATGTCACACAGCACTCCCCCGTCCCCCACCGGAAGAGGAACGCACGTGACCCCCCAGGCCGCCCCGCCCGCCGCACCCCGCGACCTCGTGGTCGCGCTCAGCCCCTTCGAGGAACCCAACGCGCGCCTCGTGACCGCCGCCGAGCGGGCCGGTGCGCTCGGCCTCCTCGACCTCGGCCGGGACCCCGCCGCGGCCCGGAGCGCCTTCACCGAGCTGGGCCGGCGCCTGGGCCGCCCGTACGGCGTCCGGGTGCCCCGGGGCTGTCCGCTCGGCCCCGCCGACCTGCCCGCCGCGGTGGACACCGTGCTGCTGGCGGACCCCGCGGGCACGCCCGGCGCGTGGGCCGCGGGCGGGCGGCGGCTCTGGGCCGAGGTCACCACGCACGCGGAGGCCGTCGCCGCCCTCGCGGCGGGGGCGGCCGCGCTCGTGGCCAGGGGGCACGAGTCCGGCGGCCGGGTCGGCGACTCCACCACCTTCGTGCTCGTCCAGCGGCTGCTGGCGGACCCCGGCATCACGGTGCCCGTCCTGGCCTGCGGCGGGCTCGGCCCGCACACCGCGGCCGCGGCCGTTGCGGGCGGCGCCGCCGGGGTGGTGCTCGACGGGCAACTCGCCCTGACCACCGAGGGGGAGGCCGCACTGCCGGCCGAAGTGGTCGACGCCCTGCGGACGATGGACGCCGGGCAGACCCGGATCGCCGACGGCCACCGGGTCTACGCCCGGCCCGGACTCGCCACGCCCGAAGGCCCGGTGGCGCCCCTCCTCGGGGCCCGGAGCCTCGCGCGGCAGCTGCTGCCCGTCGGGCAGGACGGGGCCTTCGCCGCCCGGCTCGCCGCCCGCCACCGCACCACCGGTGGAGTGCTCCAGGCCGTCCGGGCCGCCGTACTGGAGCGGCCCGCGCTGGTGGCGCGGTGCGCACCGCTGCGCCCGCGTCAGGGTGGATCCCGGCTGCCGGTCGCCCAGGGGCCGATGACCCGGGTCAGCGACCAGGCCGCCTTCGCCGAGGCCGTCGCCGCCGGGGGCGCGGTGCCGTACCTGGCGCTGGCTGTCATGGCGGGCGCGGACGTACGCCGCCTGCTGGCCGAAACCGCCGAGCGGCTGGCCGGACGCCCCTGGGGGGTGGGGCTGCTCGGCTTCGCTCCGCCCGAGCTGCGGCGGGAGCAGCTGGCCGCGGTGGCCGACGTAAGGCCGCCGTACGCGATCGTCGCCGGGGGCAGTCCGGCGCAGGCGGCGCCCCTGGAGGCGGCGGGGACCGTGACCCACCTGCACGTGCCGTCGCCCGCGCTGCTGGAGCGCTATCTCGCCGAGGGGGCGCGGCGCTTCGTGTTCGAGGGGCTGGAGTGCGGCGGTCACGTGGGGCCGCGGGCCTCGTTCCCGCTGTGGGAGGAGCAGCTGGAACTGCTGCTCGCCGACGGCGAACCGGCCTCGCTGGACGTGCTGTTCGCGGGCGGGATCCATGACGCCCGGTCCGCGGCGATGGCGGCCGCGGCGGCCGCCCCGCTGGTGGAGCGCGGGGCCCGGTTCGGGGTGCTGATGGGCACGGCCTACCTCTTCACCGAGGAGGCCGTCGCGGCGGGCGCGGTGCTGCCCGGCTTCCAGCGGGCCGCCCTGGAGTGCGCGGACACCGTCCTGCTGCACACCGCACCGGGGCACGCCACGCGCTGTGCGCCCACCCCGTACGCCGAGACGTTCGTGAGCACCCGGCGGCGGCTGGAGCGGGAGGGGACGGACCAGCGGCAGGTGTGGGAGGAGCTGGAGCGGCTCAACCTCGGGCGGCTGCGGATCGCCAGCAAGGGGCTCGGGCACCGGTCCGGCGGCGGCGCGTCGGGGGCCGCCGCGGAGGCCGTCGGTGAGGAACAGCAGCGCGCCGAAGGGCTGTTCATGCTGGGCCAGGCGGCGACTCTGCGCGCCGAGACCACCACGGTGGCCGCCCTGCACCACGAGGTGACCCACGGGGCTTCGGAGCTGCTGGAGCGGCGGGCCCGGCAGTTCGCGCGGGCCGCCGTCCCGGCCGTGGCGGCCGGGACGGCCGATCCGCTGGACGTCGCCATCGTCGGGATGGCCTGCGCCTACCCGGGTGCGCCCGACCTGGCCGCCTTCTGGGCCCAGGTCCTGGCCGGGACGGACGCGGTGACCGAGGTCCCGGCGGAGCGCTGGGATCCGGAGATGTACTACGACGCCGACCCGGCCCGGGCCGGGGAGCGCACGCCGTCCCGCTGGGGCGGTTTCCTCGCACCGCTGCCCTTCGACGCACTCGCGCACGGCATCGCCCCCACCTCGCTGTCGGGCATCGAACCGGTGCAGCTACTGGCGCTGGAGATCTCGGCGCGTGCCCTGGCGGACGCGGGCTACGGCGCCGGGCGGGCCTTCGACCGCAGCCGCACCTCGGTGGTCTTCGGCGCGGAGGCGGGGACGGAACTGGCGGGGGCCTACGGGCTGCGCGCCCTGCACCCGGCCTACCTGGGCCCCTTGCCGGCCGAGCTGGACGAACAGCTGCCCCGGCTCACGGAGGATTCCTTCCCCGGCATCCTCGCGAACGTGATCGCGGGCCGGGTCGCCAACCGGCTCGACCTTGGCGGCGCGAACTGCACCGTGGACGCGGCGTGCGCCTCCTCGCTGGCTGCCCTCGACCTCGCCTGCCGTCAACTGCGGGACGGCGACAGCGACATGGTGCTGTGCGGGGGCGCCGACGTGCACAACGGGATCAACGACTACCTGATGTTCGCGTCCGTCCGGGCGCTGTCCCCCGGCGGGCGCTGCCGGCCCTTCGACGCGGACGCCGACGGGATCGCCCTCGGCGAGGGCGTGGGCGCGCTGGTCCTGAAGCGGCTTTCGGACGCGGAGCGGGACGGCGACCGGGTGTACGCGGTGATCAAGGCGGTCGGCGCGTCCAGCGACGGGCGTTCCCTCGGCCTGACGGCGCCCCGGCCCGAGGGGCAGCGCCGGGCCTTGGAGCGGGCGTACGCGCGGGCCGGTATCGCGCCGGCCGCCGTGGGCCTCGTGGAGGCGCACGGCACCGGCACGGTGGTCGGCGACAGCACCGAACTGACCGTGCTGAGCGAGGTGTTCACCGAGGCGGGGGCGCGGCCCGGCGGCTGCACCCTGGGGTCGGTCAAATCCCAGATCGGGCACACCAAGTGCGCGGCGGGGCTGGCCGGCCTGATCAAGGCGGCGTGGGCGGTGCACACCGGGGTGCGGCCGCCGACGGCGCACCTGGCCGCACCCAACGCGGCCTGGCCGGGGCCGCAGAGCCCCTTCCGCTTCGACACCGAGGCGCGGCCGTGGCCGGTGCCCGTGGAGCGCCGGATCGCGGGGGTCAGCGCCTTCGGTTTCGGCGGCACCAACTACCACGCGGTGCTGGCCGGTTACGCGGGGGCGGCGGAGCCCCGGCACGCGGTGGCGGCCTGGCCCGTGGAGCTGTTCTGTTTCCGGGGCGCCGACCGCCGGGCGGCCGGCCGGGCCATGGCGCGGCTCGCGGCCCGCCTGGAGGAGAACGAGGGCGCCGGACGGCCGTGGGCGCTGCGGGACCTGGCCGCGGAGACGGCGCGCGGCACCGCGCCGGTGCTGGTGGCCGTCCTGGCGAGCGGCCCGCGGGAGCTGGCGGAGCGGCTGGAGCGGGCCCGTACCTTCACGGCCGGGGAGGGCGTGTACGTACGGCCGCAGGCGCCGGATCCCGGGCGGGTGGCCTTCCTCTTCCCCGGCCAGGGCAGCCAGCGGCCGGGCATGCTGGGCGACCTCTTCGTGGCGTTCCCGGCCCTGCGGCGGCTGCTGGACCGGGCACCGGGAGCGGTCACCTCGGCGATGTTCCCGCCGACCGCCTTCACCGGGCCCGAGCGCGCGGGGCTGCGGGACGCGGTGACGGACACCCGGATCGCGCAGCCCGCCCTCGGGCTGGCCGGGGCGGCGGCGCACCTGCTGCTGGCAGAGGCCGGCGTACGGCCCGACGCCGTGGCCGGGCACTCGTACGGCGAGCTGACGGCCCTGTGGGCGGCCGGGGCGTACGACACGCAGGCCCTGCTGCGGCTGAGCGCGCGCCGGGCGGAGGCGATCCTCGGCGCGGCCGGAGCCGATCCGGGGGCGATGGCCGTCGTCACGGGAACACCGCAGGAGGTCCGGGCGGTCGCGGAGCGCGCGGGCTGTGTGGTGGCGAACCACAACGCGCCGCGCCAGTGCGTGGTGTCGGGGCCGACGGCCGCGGTCGACGCGGCGGTCCGCGACCTGCGGGCCGGTGGGCTGACGGCCCAACCCCTGGCGGTGGCGTGCGCGTTCCACAGCCCGGTGGTGGCGGGGGCCGCGGACGACCTCGCCGACGCTCTGGCGGAGGTGGAGGTCACCGACCCGGCGGTGCCCGTCTGGTCGAACAGCACCGCCCGGCCGTATCCGGCCGGGGCCGACGCGGTGCGCGAGCTGCTGGCCGGCCAAGTGGCCCGGCCGGTGCGGTTCGTGGAGCAGATCGAGGCGATGTACGCGGCCGGGGTGCGGACCTTCGTGGAGGCCGGGCCCGGGCGGGTGCTGAGCGGGCTGGTGGAGAAGATCCTGGGCCCCGAACGGCCCTGCACCGTCGTCTCGTTGGACGTGCCGGGCGAGCACGGGGTGGTCCGGCTGGTCACCGCGCTGGCCGAACTGGTCGCGGCCGGTGTGCCGGTGGCACCGGAAGCCCTCTTCCGGGGCCGGACCTCCGTCCTGCCCGAGCGGGCGCCGCGCCGGGCGGGCTGGCTGGTGGACGGCCATCTGGTCCGGACCGCGGACGGCGCCCCGGTGGCGGGCGGGCTGCGGCCGCCCCGGCGGATCACGGCTCCCCCGGCCGCCGTCTCCGCGTCCGCGTCCACGGCTCCTTCGGTCGAGGCCCCCGGTGCGCGCGAGGCGGCCGTACTGGCCTACCTGGACGGGACCCGCGAACTGATCGCGGCCCAGCGGGACGTCGTGCTGGGCTACCTGGGCGCGAGCCCGGGCGCGCCCGCCGAGCCGCGACCGGTCGTCCCGGCCGGGGGCGTCGAAGCAATGCCCGAGGTGACGGCCGCGGCGGCCGCCGAGGCGCCGCTCGCGCCCGTGGCGGTGACGGCCGCCGGGGTGATGGAGGTGGTCCTCGACATCGTCCACCGGCGGACCGGCTACCCGCTGGACATGCTGGATCCGGAACTGGACCTGGAGGCGGACCTGTCCGTGGACTCCATCAAGCGCGTCGAGATCATCGGCGCCCTGGCCGACCGGATCGGCCTCCCCCGCTCCGCCGACGGGTCGGCGGAATCCGCGGTGGAGGAACTGGCCCGGATCAAGACCCTGCGCGGCATCGTGGAGTGGATCACGAGCCACCGGGATGCCGCGGGCACGGGTCCGGGCCCGGCCTCTGATGCGGATGCGGGCACGCGGGAGGGCGGCGTCGCGGGCGCGGACCGCGCCGCGGAACCCGCCGGGGCCGCCGACGGGCAGGGCCCGGAGCGCCCCGGCGGCGAAGTCGGCCCCACCCGGGCCGGATTCACCGCTCCCGGACCGGACGGCGGGGCCGGTCCCGCCGGGACGGCGCCCCGGCGACCCGGACGCGTGCGGCGGATGACGCTCTCCGTGGTGCCCGCCGGGGAGACCCGGACCCCGGGCGACGACCTGCGCGGACAGCGGATCGGGGTGGCCGGGGACGGCCAGGGGGTGGCCCTCGCGCTGACCGCACTGCTGCGGGCCGACGGCGCCGAGGTGTGCGACCTGGGCGACCGGCCGGACGCGGTGGACGGCCCGGACGAACTCGGCGCACTGGACGGGCTCGACGGGCTCGACGGGCTGGTGGACCTCGGCGCGCTGCGCGGCGGCCCCGAGCCGGCGCTGCCCGGGACCTTCCCGGGCCTGCGGCGCGCCCTGACCGGTGGCATCCGGCGGCTGCTGCTGGTCAGCGGGGTCGGGGGCCGGTTCGGGCACCGGCCCGCCGACGGCGCCCCGGACTCCGGGAGCGCCGACCCCGCCGCCGGGGCGGGGCTGCACGGGTTCGCGCGGAGCGCTGCCCTGGAGTACCCCGGCGTGCTGCTGCGCGCGGTGGACATCGACCCCAAGGAGCGCGCCGACCGGATCGCGGCCCGGCTCCTGGCCGAACTCCGCTCCCCCGGCGGCCCGGTGTCCGTGGGGTACGGCTCCGACGGCGCCCGGGTCTGCCTGCGGGCGGTCGCGGCGCCGCTCCCGGCCGGGGCCGCGGCCACCGGCCCGCTGCCCCTGGGGCCGGACTCCGTGGTCCTGCTCACCGGCGGCGCCCGGGGCATCACCGCCCGCGCGGCCCTGGCCCTGGCCGAGGCCACCGGCTGCCACGTCGAACTGGTCGGCCGCACCCCGGAACCGGCCGCCGAGCCGGACGCCTTCGCGCAGGCGCACGACCGGGTCGCCCTGCGGGCCGCGCTGATCGCCGGGGGGCTGCGCAAACCCGCCGAGATCGAGGCGGCCGCCTCCCGCGTCCTCGCGGAGCGGGAGGTGCGGGCCACCCTGCGCTCCCTCGGCGGGGCCGCCGCGTCGGTGCGCTACCACCGCGCGGACGTCACCGACGAGGACGCGGTCCGGGCGGTGGTGGCCGACGTACGGGCGCGGCACGGCCGGCTCGACGGCATCGTCCACGGCGCCGGAACGCTGCGCGACGCGCTGGTGGCCGACAAGGAACCGGCGGCCTTCACCGAGGTGTTCACGACGAAGGTGGCCGGGGCCCGGCACCTGGCGGCCGCGGCCGCCGAGCACGGCCGCGGCCCCGCGCCCTCGTTCCTGGTGCTGTTCGCCAGTGTGGCGGGGGCCTTCGGCAACCGCGGCCAGTGCGACTACGCCGCCGCCAACGACGCCCTGGACGGCTTCGCGCACACCTGGTCGGACACCTTCCCCGGCCGGGTGCTGGCCATCGACTGGGGGCCCTGGGCCGCCGCGTCGGGCGGCATGGTCACGCCCGAACTGGAGCGGAACTACGCCCGGCGCGGCATCCCGCTGATCGGCCCGGAGGAGGGAGCCGCCGCCTTCCTCGCGGAACTCGCCCTGCTCACCGCGCCGGACGAGCCCAACGGACCGGGCGGACCCGGCGGTGCGGGCGAGCCCGCCCCCGGCGGGCGGACCGCGCAGGTGGTGCTGATGGCCGACGAGGACCCGTCCGAGGCGGACGGCCGTGGCTGAGGCGCGCCGCGGACCCCGGCCCACGGACGCGGCGATCGTCGGCATGGGCGCCGTCTTCCCCGGCGCCGCCGACCTGCGGGCCTACCGCCGCAACCTGCTCGCCGGTACGGACGCCATCGGCGAGGTCCCGCCGGAGCGCTGGGACCCGGAGGTGTACTACGACCCGTCCGGCGCCGCGGGGGCCCCGGCCGGGGACCGATTCTACTGCCGCCGCGGCGGTTTCGTGGACGGGCTCGCGGCCTTCGACCCGACCCGTTTCGGCATCATGCCCGCCACCGTCGAGGGCGCCGAACCGGACCAGTTGCTCGCCCTGCACGCGACGGCCGAGGCGATCGCCGACGCGGGCGGGGAGGACCGGCTGCCCGCGGACCGCTCCCGGATCGGGGTGGTGCTCGGGCGCGGCGGGTTCATGGGGGTCGCCACCGCCCGGCTGGACCAGCGCGTGCGCACCGCGCACCAGGTGGCGCAGACGCTGCGCGAGCTGGCGCCCGATCTGGGCGAGCGGAGGATCGCCGAGGTGCGCGCCGCGTTCCAGGACGCCCTGGGCCCGGAGCGGCCGGACGCCTCCATCGGTCTCGTACCGAGCTTCACCGCGGCCCGGACCGCGAACCGGCTGGACTTCCGCGGACCCGCCTACACCCTGGACGCGGCCTGCGCCTCCTCGCTGCTCGCGGTGGACCAGGCCGTGGGGCTGCTGGCGGGCGGGCGCTGCGACCTGGTGGTCGCGGGCGCCGCCCACCACTGCCACATCGCCACGCTGTGGAGCGTGTTCACGCAGCTGCGGGCGCTGAGCCCGAGCGAGACGATCCGGCCCTTCGACCGCCGGGCGGACGGCACCCTGTTGTCCGAGGGCACCGGGGTGGTGCTGCTCAAGCGGCTGGCGGACGCGCAGCGGGACGGGGACCGGATCTACGCCGTGGTCCGGGGCACGGGGGTGGCCGGTGACGGCCGGGCCGCGAGCCTGATGAGCCCGCTGGTCGCGGGCCAGGTGCGGGCCCTGGAGCGGGCCTGGCGGGAGGCCGGCCTGGATCCGCGGGCCGCCGACGCGCTGGGGCTGCTGGAGGCGCACGGCACCGGCACACCGGTTGGTGACGCGGCCGAACTGGACACGCTGGCGCAGGTGTTCGGCCCGCCCGTGGCCGGGCGCCGGGAGGTGGGGCTCGGCTCGGTGAAGTCGATGCTCGGACACACGATGCAGGCCTCGGGGATGGCGGGCCTGATCAAGGCCGCCTTGGCGGTGCACGAGGGGGTGCTGCCGCCCACCCTGCACGTCGAGGAGCCGCACGAGGCCCTCGCCCGGACCCGGATGCGGCCGGTGACCCGGGCGCAGCCGTGGGAGCGCGGCACGGCGCCCCGCCGGGCCGGGGTGAACGCCTTCGGCTTCGGCGGGATCAACGCCCACGTGGTGCTGGAGGAGGCTCCGGGCGCGGGCGCCGCCCGGAGCGCGGCCGCCGGGCGCCGGTTCCTGCCGCTGGGCGCGGGAGGGCCGGTGCGCGGGCCGGGCCGGGCCGCCACTCCCATGACGGACCCCGGCGCGGGGGACGACGTAACCCCTCGGGACGGGGTCCTCCTGCGGGACGGGGTCCTGCTGCTGACGGCACGGACGCCGGAGCGGCTGGCCGGGCTCCTGGCGGCGGAGCGCTCGGGCGGGACGGGTTCCGGTCACGAGGACGGTCACGGGGGCGGGGGCGGGGACCGGACCGGGACCGGGGGGCGCCTCGACGCGGAGGGCGGGGCCGAAGGGGGCCCGTACCGGCTCGCGGTGCTCGGGCCCACCCCGCAACGGCTCGCGCTGGCCGCGAAGGTGGTGGCGCGCGGCCGGGCCTGGCGCGGCCGCGGGGACGTGTGGTTCACGCCCGAGCCGCTGCTCTCCCGGGACACCGCCGGACAGCGGTCCCCAGGCCGGGTGGCCTTCCTCTTCCCGGGGCTGGAACCGGAGTTCGCCCCGGTCCTCGACGACGTGGCCGACCGGTTCGCGCTGGAGCCGCCACGGCTCGGCCGGGGCGGCGAGCTGATCGAGCGGGCCCTCGACGCCCTCGCCACCGGCCGCTTCTTCGCCCGCGTGCTGCCGGAACTCGGCATCGAGCCCGATGTACTGGCGGGTCACAGCCTCGGCGAGTGGGCGGCGATGGTCGCCGCCGGGATGTACCCGCGCCAGGCGGTGGACGCCTTCCTCGGCTCGCTGCGGCCGGGTTCGCTCACCGTGCCCGACCTCGTGTACGCCGCCGTCGGCTGCGGTGCGCGGCGGGCGCGGGCGGCCCTGCACGGGCTGGACCGGGTGGTGGTCAGCCACGACAACTGCCCGCACCAGTCGGTGATCTGCGGGGAGCCCGCGCAGGTGGCCGGGGTGCTGGAACGGTTGTCCCGGGACGGCGTGCTGGGGCAGGAACTGCCGTTCCGGTCCGGCTTCCACACGCCGATGTGGGAGCCGTACCTGGGGCAGGTGCGCGCCGCCTTCGACCGGCTGCCGATCCGGCCGCCGACCGTGCCCGTGTGGTCGGCGACCACCGGATCCCCTTTCCCTCAGGCGCCGGACGAGGTGCGCGAGTTGGTGGTCCGGCACCTGCTGGAACCCGTCGACTTCCGCACGCTGACCCTGCGGCTCTACGAGGAGGCGGGCGTACGGGCGTTCGTGACCATGGGGCCGGGCAGCCTGCCCGGGTTCGTCGAGGACACCCTGCGCGACCAGCCCCACCTGGCGGTCGCCACGTCCGCACCGCGCCTCTCCGGTACGGCCGCGCTGCGGCGCACGGCGGCGGCCCTGTGGACGGAGGGTCTGGCCCCGCGCTGGGAGCGGCTCGGCGGCTCCCCGAAGGCACCGGTCACGCGTCCGGCCCCGGCATCGGCCCCGGAACCGGCTCCCGGGCGGCCGGCCCGGGCCGCGATGACGCTGGACCTGGGGTCGCCGCTGGTCCGGCTCGGAGGCGCGGCCCGCGGGCTGCTGGGCCCGGCGACGGACGCGCGGACCGCCCCGCCCGGACCCCCGCTCGGGTCCCCGCCCCCGTCCCCGCCCCGCTCCGCGGACCCCGTGCCGCGGACGCTGCCGGACGGCTCGGCGCCCCTGCTGGCCGCGCTGGACGCGGTCCTCGACGCCTCGCGGACCGCGGCCCGTTCGGTCACCGAGGCCTGGTCCCGGCCGGTTCCCGCTCCCCGGCACGCTCCCCCACCCACGCCGCGCCCCCCTCAGCCGGCCGGCACGCACCACACCCTCACGCTGTCGCTGGACACGCTGCCCTACGTCCGCGACCACTGCGTCTACGAGCAGCCCGCCGACTGGCCGGAGGCCGCCGACCGCTTCCCCGTCGTCCCCATGACGACCATGCTGGAACTCGCCGCCGACGCCGCCTTGCGCGCCGCGCCCGCCGGGTCCGTGGTGGTCGGTTACGAGGACGTCCGGGCCCTGCGCTGGCTGGCCGTCGAGCCCGCCGTCCGGATCGACGTCGGCGTACGGCCCGAGGGGCCCGGCCGGTTCCGCGTCACGCTCGGCGACTGCGCCGTCGTGACCGTCCTCGTCGGCGCGCGCCACGGCGCACCGCCCGCGGCCGACGGCTCCGGGCCCCGGCCGCTGACGGCCGAACAACCCGCCCCCGTCAGCGCGGAGGCGCTCTACCGCGACCGGTGGATGTTCCACGGGCCGGGCTTCGCCGGGGTGCACGAGGTGCGGGCGGTCGCCGCGGACGGCATCCGCGGGGTGTTGCGGGCGCTGCCCGCGCCCGGCGCCCTCCTCGACGCGGCCGGGCAGCTCTTCGGCCACTGGATGCAACTGCGGCTCCCCGTGGACCGGTTGGTCTTCCCGGCCACCATCGAGCGGATCCGCTTCTACGGTCCCCCGCCCGCCCCCGGTTCCCTCGTCGAGGCGGTCGCCCGGGTGCGCGAGGTCCGTGACCTGACCGTGCTCGGCGACGTCGAGCTGCGGGACGGCCGGAGCGGCGCCCTGCGGGCCCGGATCGAGGGGTGGACGTACCGCCGGTTCGCCGCCGACGAGCGGGTGTGGCCGATGAAGTTCACCCCGGAGGTGTGCGGGATCGGCGAACCGCAGCCCGGCGGCTGGTGCGCGGCCCGGCGGCGCTGGACCGACCCCGCCTCGCAGGAGCTGGTGATGCGCCGCTACCTCGGGGCCGCCGAACGGACGGTGTACGAAGGGCTCGCCCCGCGCGCCCGGGCGCCCTGGCTGCTGGGCCGGATCGCCGCCAAGGACGCGCTGCGCGGGCTCCTGTGGGACGGCGGGGCGGGTCCCGTGTTCCCCGTCGAAGTGCCCGTCGGCAACGACGCCCAGGGGCGCCCGGTGCCCGGCGGGCCGCTCGCGGCGGGGGTCCGGCTGTCCCTCGCGCACAAGGACCGGCTCGCGGTCGCCCTGGCCCACCCCACCGGGCCCGTCGGCATCGACGTCGAAACGGTGACCACCGACCCCGCGGCCCTGCTCCGGATCGCGTTCGGGCCGGACGAGGCACGGCTCGCGGAGCTGCTCGCGGAGCGCGACGGAGCGGATCCGGCGGCCGCGCTCACCGCGCTGTGGTGCGCGAAGGAAGCCGCCGCCAAGGCGGCGGGCACCGGGCTGGGCGGCCGGCCCCGCGCCTGGCGGGTGAGCGCCGTGGAGCCCGGCGGGCTGCGGGTGCTCGCCCCGGACGGGCGGGCCCGCCTGGTGCGGACCGCCGTCCTGCCCGCCGAAAGCGGCCCGCCCCTCGATCACATCGTGGCCTGGACCGCGCCCCCGACCGGATCCGTTCCCGTCCCCTCCCACCCCACGGAGTTCACCCATGGCATCTGACGTCCCCGGCTCCCCCGCCCACGCCCGCATCCTCGCCGAGATCACCGGCATGCTCGTCGAGATCGTCGGTGACGAGTTCCTGCTCGCCGAAGAGGTCACGATGGCGACCACCTTCAACGACGATCTGGCCCTGGAGAGCATCGAGTTCGTGGCGCTGGCGGAGCAGCTCCATACGCACTACGGCGCGGACGTCGACCTGATGGGCTTCCTAGCCGAGAAGGACATGGAGGCCGTTCTCGCCATGTCGCTGGGCGATCTCGTCACGCACATCGGCCGCGTCACCCGGCGCCCGCTCGCCGCCGCACCGGGCGCGCCGGCCCGGTCCGGTGGATCCGCCGCGCACCCCGTCACGGCCGGCTGAGCCCGCCGTGGCCCACGTCCTCGCGCATTCCCTCGCCTTCCACGTCCAGCGGCTGCCCGCCGCGGCGGGCGCCGACGACGCCGACCGGCCGGTGGTCGTCTTCCTGCACGGGCTCGTCGTCGACAACCTCTCCTCCTTCTACTGCCCGCTCGCCGTGCCGGTCGCCCGCGCGGGCCACGAGGCGGTCCTCTACGACCTGCGCGGCCACGGCCGCAGCGAGCGGCCGCCCACCGGGTACGACAGCGCCACGGCCGTGCGCGACCTGGTCGCCCTGCTCGGCGCCCTCGGCCTGGCGCACCGGCCGGTCCACCTGGTCGGCAACAGTTACGGCGGCACGCTCGCCGTGCACGCCGCCCTGGCCCGGCCCGACCTGGTCGTCGGACTCACCCTGCTCGAACCGCCGCTCAGCGGGGCCTGGGTGGAGAACATGGTGGACACCCTCTCGGCCGCCGCGCTGAGCCTGGAGGACAGCGAGGTGCCCGCCGAGCTGCGGGCGCTGCGCCTGCGCAAGGCGGCCTCCCTCACGGCGACCGCCGACGAACTCCTGAACCGGACCAGCCTGATCGACGACATCGCGGCCGGGCGCGCCTTCACCCCGGCCGACTACGCGCGACTGCGCTGCCCGGTGCTCGCGGTCTGCGGCGAACACTCCGAACTGGTGCCGGGCGCAAGGGAACTGGTGCGGCACGCCGCGGGTCCCTGCTCGGTGGAGATCCTGCCCGGCCTCGGCCACGACGTCCTCAAGGAGAGCAGCGGGGCGCTGCGGAAGTCCGTACTCGCCCACCTCGACGAGGTCGCGGCGCGCCGGGCGGGAGCGCTGGTCCGATGAGGGTGCTGTTCACGGTTCCGCCGCTGGCGGGCCACGTCAATCCGACCGCCGCCGTCGGCGCCGAGCTGGCGGCGCGCGGGCACGAGGTCGCCTGGACCGGCCCCGCCGCGGCGCTGGCCCGGCTGCTGCCCGCGCACGCCCGCGTGCTGCCCGCCGGGGACGCCGCCGGGCAGGTGCCGGGCGGCGGGGGCTACGCCGATCTGCACGAGCGCTGGCGCGACCTGCGCGGGGTCCGGGCGCTGCGCTTCCTCTGGGAGGAGGCCCTGGTGCCGCTCGCCCGGGCGATGGTGCCGGGGGTCACGGAGGCGGTGCGGACCTTCCGGCCGGACGTGCTGGTCGCCGACCAACAGGCCCTGGCGGGGCCGGTGGTGGCGCGCCGGCTGGGGGTGCCGTGGGTCACCTCGGCCAGTACCTCGGCCGAGTTCGCCCGGCCCTTCGACGGGTTCCCCCGGATCGGCGAGTGGGTGGGCGACCAGATCGCGGGACTGCTCGCCGAGACCGGGCCGGGAGCCGGGCGGGCCGGGGACGGTGGGGCGGGCGCGGGGTGGGACCCCCGTTTCTCGGACCGGCTCGTGCTGGTCTTCTCCACTCCCGAACTCATCGGCACGCAGGCGCCGTTCCCGGCGCACTACGCCTTCGTCGGACCCGCCTTCGGGGCGCGTCCGGCCGCGCCGGACTTCCCCTGGCACCGGCTCGACCCCGACCGGCGGCGCGTGCTGGTCTCCCTCGGGACGCTCAACGGCGCCGCGGGCGAGCGGTTCTACGCCGCCGTGCTCGGCGCGGCCGACCGGCTCGCCGCGTCCGTGCAGCTGGTCCTGGCCGCACCCGCCGCACTGGCGGGGCGGTTCCCGGAGCCGGGCGCCGGGCGGGCCGCGGACCCCCTGCCGCTCCGGGACGGCGCAGCGCCGCGGGACACCGTGCTGTGGCGGGAGAGCGTGCCGCAGCTGGAGTTGCTGCCGCATCTGGACGCGGTGGTCTGCCACGCGGGGCACAACACGGTCTGCGAGAGCCTCGCGCACGGGCTGCCCCTGGTGGTCGCGCCCATCCGGGACGACCAGCCGATCGTGGCCCGGCAGGTCACCGATGCGGGTGCCGGTGTCCGGGTGCGGTTCGGCCGGGCCCAGGCCGAGGAAGTGCGCGACGCGCTGACGGCCGTGCTGGACGAGCCCGGTCCCCGCCGGGCCGCCCGTCGCATCCAGGCCTCCTTCGCCGCGGCGGGCGGAGCCGCCGCCGCGGCCGACAGGTTGGAGAAGACACTGTGAAGCCGTTCTCCCTCCCCCGTCGTCCGCTGCGCCGGCCGTGGACGCACCGCGTCCCCTGGACCTCCGCGTTGCTCGTCGCCGCCCTCGGCGCGGGTACCGCGCGCGCCCGCCGACGGGCGCGTGCGGTGCCCGTCCTGCCCGGCGCCCCATCCGCCGCCGCACTGCCCCGGGCCGCCGGGTGGCGGCTGCTCACCGCGCGCGGGACCGGGGCCGACGGCGCCACCTTCCTCAGCGCCTGCGCGCACGCCGAGCGGGAAGGGCTGCGGGTGCTGGACCTGATCCCGGCGGACCTCGGCGCGGAGTCCGTCCTGGGCCTGCTGCGGCTGCTCGACCCGGCCTCGTACCCGGGCGACCGGCTCGCGCGGGGCCGCGGGGCCGGGTACGCCGTCCTCGTCGCCGAGGAGGTCCTCGCCCGGGCGGGCATCGACCCAGAGGCCTGGGAGGGCGCGGACCCGGCGCGGCTGATCACCCTCGTGCACACGCTCAAGGAGTACGCCGCCGACGCCACCGGGACCGCCGTCGCACCCGGGCTGTCCTGCGGCCCGGGCCCGCGCCGGGCGGGCGCCGCCGAGCTGCGCGCCCACGGGCTGCCGCCGGGCCCGCTGGCCGCCGCGCAAGTGGCCGGGCTGGCCCTGCTGACCGGAGTGGCGCTGCGCCAGGGCGCCTGGGGAAGGGTGGCGGCGGGGCTGTACTGGCTCCAGCCGTACGCCGTCCTGGGCGGCCCCGCCGGAGCGCTGAGGCCCGCGTCCCTGGTCCGGGACACGGCCGCCCGGCCGCTGCGCTCGCTGGGCGCGGCGCTGCGGACCGCCGCGGCCGCCGCCGCGCCGGACACCGCCGCCGACCCCGCGGAAGCCGCCCGGGAGCGGGAGCGCCGGGAGCGCTACCGCGCCGATCTGGCCGCCGGGACGGACCGGTTCCTCGAACCGCGCCGCGCCGACTGCCCCTGGTGCGGGTCGGGTTCGCTCGCGGTCCGGGTCACGGTGCCCGACCTGCTCCAGGGCAAACCGGGCCGCTTCACCCTGGACGAGTGCGGGGAGTGCGGCCACGTGTTCCAGAACCCCCGGCTCACGGTGGAGGGGCTGGAGTTCTACTACCGGGACTTCTACGACGGCGAGGGCGGTGAGGGCGCGGGGGCCGTCTTCGGCCGGATGGGGGCGACCTACCGGGACCGCGCCGCCCTGCTGCGACCGTACGTCGCACCGGGAGCGGCGGCCGACCGGGCCGACGCTGCCCCTGCGCCGCACGCGGCCCGGGCGGCCGGGCCCGGGTCCTGGCTCGACGTCGGCACCGGGCACGGTCATTTCTGCAACGCGGCGCGGAGCGTCTGGCCGCGGACCCGGTTCGACGGCCTGGACATGGGCGACGGGGTCCGCGAGGCGGAGCGGCGCGGCTGGGTGGACACCGGGTTCCAGGGCCAGTTCCCGGACTTCGCCGCGAAACTGGCGGGCCAGTACGAGGTGGTCAGCATGTACCACTACCTGGAGCACACCCGGGACCCCTTCGCCGAACTGGACGCGGCCGCCGCCGTCTTGGCGCCGGGCGGGCTTCTGGCGATCGAACTCCCCGACCCCGGCTCCCGGATGGGCCGGCTGCTGGGGTCGGCCTGGCTGCCCTGGTTCCAGCCGCAGCACCAGCACCTGATCCCGGCGGCGAACCTGCGCGGGGCGCTGGCCGATCGGGGGTTCACCGTCCTGGCCGAGGAGCACGGGCCGGCGCACCAGGGCAACGACTTCTTCGGCGCGGTGGCGCTGACCGTGACCCGGCTCGCGCCGGACCCGGGACGCCCCTGGGCGCCCGCCCTGCCGCCCGTACGGCGGGCCGTGCGCCACGCGGTACGGACGGCCGCGCTGCCCTGCTTCGCCGGCGCGGCGGTGCTCGACGCGCTGCGCAGCGCCGCCGCCCGGCGCGCGGACGGCGGCAACGCCTACCGGATGCTGGCCAGCAAGGAGCCGGCGGCCCCGGACCCCGGACAGGGCCCCGGTCCGGACACCGCACCGCCCGCGACCCCGGGAGGCGGCCGGTGACCGGGGTGGTGGCGGGGGGTCCCGGCCTGGCCCGGAGCGCGACCGCCGACCCGTTGTTCCGCCTCGTCGCCCACGCCCTCGAAGCCGCGCACGGCAGGCCGCCCACCGCCGTGTGGAGCGCCCCGCACGCCTTCCGCCTCGGCGCGTCCGGGCTGGTGGTGGCGGCCGGGTGGCCGGTGGCCGCCGCGGCGGCGCCCCGCGAGGACGGCGTCGTGCGGCTCAGCTCGCTCAGCCATCCCGCGCACAGCTGCGACCTGCCGCTCTCCCTGTCGGGTCCGCCCGTCACCGCCCCCGACTGGGCCGTCCGGACCTACGCCCTGCTGCGCGCCCTGGCCCGGGCGGGGTACGGGCGCGGCGGGACCGACCTGCACGTGCAGGGCTCGCTCAGCGCGGCCGCCGGGCTGGCCCTCGCGGAGCCCGCGGACTGCGCGGTCGCGCTGGCCGTGGCCGACGTACACCCGCGGACGGTACCGCCGGGCTCGCCCGGCGCGCCGCCCGGCGACCCCACCGGGGAGCCGGACGCTCCGCCCGGCGCCGAGCCGTCCCGCGCGGAGCTCGCCCGGCTGCTCGCGCGGGCGCTGCCGGACGGGGACGGCGCACTGCGCCGCGCCGTGCTCTTCGCCCGGCCCGGTCACGCACTGGCCGAGGGCGCCCGGGCCGGAGGCGACCCCGGCGGGCCCCCGCGGCACGTCGGATTCGATCCGGCCGCATCCGGAACCCGGCTGGTGCTGATCGCCGTGCGCGGGGCGGCCGCCGACCGGGCCGCGGACCGGGACCGGGCCGTGGCGTGCGCGCGGCGGGCCGGGGCGCTCGACGTCTGGCAGCCGGGGGCGCGGCCCGGGCGGGCGGTCGTGGTGCGGCTGCCCGAGGACGGGGTGGCGGACGCGCGGGCGGCGGTCGCGGCGCGGTTCCGCGCACTGCCGAGGCCCGTGCCGCGCTTCCTGAACATCGTCGTGGCCGGTGCGGCCCGGCGCGAGGAATGAGAAGGAGAGACGACCCATGCCCAGACCTTCACCGGCCACACCACCCGCCGTCCCCCCGGGGCCCGGAGCACGCCCGTCGCGGGGCCGCTGGTCCGCGCTCCTCGCGGCGCTCGGCGCGCTCGGCCTGCTCGGCGCGTTCGGCATGGCCAACTCGCAGGCGGCGGAGAGCACGTCCGCGGCGGCGCTGCCCGCCTACGACCACGTGGTGGTCGTCGTCTTCGAGAACAAGCAGTACGGCGAGGTGATCGGCAACTCCGGCGCGCCCTACATCAACCAGCTGGCGAGCGGCGGCGCGAGCCTGACCAACATGAAGGCGCTCACCCACCCCAGCCAGCCGAACTACTTCAACCTCTTCTCCGGGGCCACCCAGGGCATCACCGGGGACGGCTGCTACACGGCGCAGTCGATGACGGCGGCCAACCTCGGCCAGGAGGTGATCGCGGCGGGGAAGACCTTCGCGACGTACAACGAGGACCTGCCGGCCGAGGGCTCCACCGCCTGCTCGGCCGGGAAGTACGCGCAGAAGCACAATCCGTGGTTCGCCTTCAAGAACGTGCCGCTGAACACGGGCAAGACGTGGGCGCAGTTCCCGCAGGGCGACTACGGCGCGCTGCCGCAGCTGTCCTTCGTCGTGCCGAACCTGTGCAACGACATGCACGACTGCGCGGTGGGAACCGGCGACACCTGGACGAAGAACGGCCTGGACGGGTACGCGCAGTGGGCCGGATCCCACAACAGCCTGCTGGTGCTGACCTGGGACGAGGACAACTACCTCGGCTCGAACCAGATCGCGACCGTGTTCTACGGCGCCCAGGTGAAGACCGGCCGGTACGCCACCGCCTACAGCCACCACCACCTGCTGCGCACGCTGGAGGACCTGGCCGGGACCACCTCCCACGCGGGGAACGCGGCGAACGTGGCGCCGATCAGCGAGGTCTTCGCGCCGGGCACCGACCCGACGCCCACGCCCACGGCGACCGCGAGCCCTACGCCGACGCCCACCCCCACACCTACTCCCACCCCCACCCCGACGGCCGGTGACCTCAAGATCACCGACCCCGGCCCGCAGACCTGCACGTTCGCCCGGTCCTGCACGATCCGGCTGACCGCCACCGGCGGCCGCGCCCCGCTCCGCTGGAGCGCCACCGGCCTTCCCTTCGGCTTCACCCTCGACCCCACCACCGGACGCATCACCGGAACTCCCTGGAGCACCGGCACCACCCGGATCACCATCACCGCCACCGACACCACCCCCACCAGCGCCACCACCGCCTTCTCCCTCACCACCACCTGGTTCTAGGGAGGGTGTGCCGGTCCCGGGGGAAGCGCGGCCGCGCCGCGGGCCCCCCGGGACCGGCTTCAGCGGCCGAGGTGGAGCCGGGTGTGGTACCAGCCCGCGCTCTCCCGTCCCGCCGGGTCCTCGCCGAGCGCGGTGACCCTCTCGACCGCGCGCCGCTGCTCCTCCTCGTCCGTGAACCGGCGCTGCGGGTAGGTCTGCGCGCTCCGCTCGACGGTCAGCCCGTACGACTCCAGGCAGGCGACGACGCCGCGGAAGTCGCAGGTGCGCAGCACGAAGGCGGCGACCGGTACGGGACGGCCCACGGCGGAGAGCAGCCGGCCGAAGGTCCGCTCGGTAAGGAAGGCGGCCCCGCCCGTGACCGTGATCAGACCGGCTCCGGCGGCGGCCCGGCGCAGTTCCTCGTCCGGTTCGCCGGTCTCCAGGTTCTCGCAGTAGCCCTCGTCGAGGAGTCCCACGGCGAGCGCGTACGTCACCGCGGGCCGAGACACGTCGACGCCGATGGACCCGACGGCCTCGGGCAGCCGCCGGGAGGCGTAGAACTCCCGGTCCCATTCGATGAGTTCGGGGGTGCTCAGCTCGACGGCCTTGGCGCAGGTGTAGCGCTGGTACAGCTCGTCGAGGGTCACGTCGTGGTTCACCAGGGCCGCGTTGATCCCGTAGGAACAACAGATGTCGAGCATCACCCTTTCGTCGGGGGGCACTTCGGCGAGCAGGTCCCGGAAGACCCGTTGCCCGTGGTGCGGTGCCTGATAGCCGTACGGTCCCAGCTGGGCGAAGTACCCGCGGGGGTCCGGCAGTCCGTAGACCTCGTCGAAGCTGGTCATGTCCGATGCAGTCATGGGCGCAGGTCTACCGGCGTACGCCGGGCGCGGAAAGACGGCCGTTCCGGCCATTCACCCGGCGCGCGAAATCGACAGGCATCCTTGTCAGTCTGCCTGTCGACCCCCTACGCTCCCGGCATGTCCGACGATCAGCGCGAGCTGCGGGAGACCGCCGAGGACCTTCAGCTCGCGGTCCGCATGGTGGTGCGCCAGATGCGCGTCGCGGCTTCCGGCGGCCTGTCCCTGTCGCAGGTGGCGGCGCTCAAGCAGCTGGAGCAGCACGGCCCCGCGACCGCGGCCGAACTGGCCCGGGCGGAGCGGATCCGGCCGCAGTCGATGATCGCCACGGTGAACGCCCTGCGCGCGGCCGGATACGTCGAGCGCAGCGCCGACCCGACCGACGGGCGCCGACAGATCATCACGCTGACCGAGAGCGGCCGCGCCACCGTCCACGAGCGCCGGGAAGCCGGTTACGGACGGCTCGCCGAACTGCTGGCCGACCGCCTCACCGAGGCCGAGCGGACGACCCTGCGCGAGGCGATCCGCCTGCTCAAGCGCCTCGCCGACGGCTGATCCGGCCGACCGGCCGGCCCCCGGGCCCAGGCCCCGCCCCGCCCCGCCCCGCCCCACGAGAAGGAACCGAGACCCTCATGAGCGACCTGCACCTCGACGCGCACACCGCCCTCGTCCTGATCGACCTCCAGCAGGGCATCCTGGCCCTGCCCACCGCCCGCCCGGCGGACGACGTCCTGGAGAAGGCCGTCGCACTCGCCCGGGCCTTCCGCGCCGAGCGGCTGCCGGTGGTCCTCGTCAACGTCGCCTGGTCCCCCGACGGCGGTGACCTGCCGGTCGCCGACACCGATCTGCCCGGCCCGTCCGCCGCGCCGCCCGCCGCGTTCAGCGAGATCTCCCCCGCGCTGGCCGCCGAGGGCGACATCCGCATCACCAAGCGCCACTGGGGCGCCTTCACCGGCACCGAGCTGGACCTCCAGCTGCGCCGCCGCGGGATCGACCGGATCGTCCTGGCGGGCATCTCGACGAGCATCGGCGTGGAGTCCACCGCCCGGGCGGCCTGGGAGCACAGCTACGGCCTGGTCTTCGCGGAGGACGCCACGACCGACCTGGACGCGCAGTCGCACGCGCACTCCTTCGGCAAGATCTTCCCGCGCCTGGGCCGGGTCAGCTCCACCGCCGCCATCATCGAGGCCCTCGGCACCCGGGACGGGGCCGACGGGCCCGCGGGATCCTGAACCGCCGGGGCCTCGGGGCGCGCTCGCGCCCGTACGGCCGCACCAGAGCGCCCCTGCCGATCGACGGGCCGACGGGCCAGCGGGTCAGCGGCCGTCGAGGCGCAGTTCGCGCTCCGGGCCCAGCGGGGCGAAGGACCGCTCCACGTCCGCCCCGGAGACCCCGGCGAGGTCGGCCGGGAACCAGCGGGGGGTGCGGTCCTTGTCGATGACCTGGGCCCGGATGCCCTCCACCAGGTCGGGCCAGGACAGTGCGGCGCAGGAGACGCGGAACTCCTGGGCCAGCACCCGCTCCAGCGAGCCGAGGGCGCTGGCCCGGCGGACGGCCGCCAGGGTGACCTTGACCGCGGTCGGGGACTTGGACAGGATCGTTTCGGCGCTCTGCTTGGCCGCCTGGTCGCCGTGCCGGGAGAGCCGCTCGACGATCGCCTCGGCCGTGTCGGCGGCGTAGCAGTGGTCGATCCACTCGCGCTGCCCGGCCAGTTCGCCCTCCGGGGCGCCTCCGGCGTACCGGGGCAGTACGTCGCTCACGGGCGCGGTGGCCAGGTCGGCGGCCAGGTCCGCCAGCCGGTCCGCGGGGACGAAGTGGTCGGCGAGCCCGCACAGCAGCGCGTCGGCGGCGCCGACCGCCGCGCCGGTGAGCGCGAGGTGGGTGCCCAGTTCGCCGGGGGCCCGGGCCAGCAGGTGGGTGCCGCCCACGTCCGGGACGAAGCCGATGCCGGTCTCGGGCATGGCCACGCGCGAGCGCTCGGTGACGATCCGGACGCTGCCGTGCGCGGAGACCCCGACGCCGCCGCCCATGACGATGCCGTCCATCAGGGCGACGTACGGCTTGGGGTAGCGGGCGATCCGCGCGTTCAGCCGGTACTCGTCGCGCCAGAAGTCCGCCGAGGCCGTGCCGCCCGCGCGGGCGTCCGCGTGGATCGCCCGGATGTCGCCGCCCGCGCACAGCCCCCGCTCCCCGGCGCCGGCGAGGAGGACCTGGGCGATGTCCGGGTCGTGCTCCCAGGCGGTGAGCGCCTCGGCGATGCGCAGCACCATGGGGCGGGTGAGGGAGTTGAGGGCCCCGGGGCGGTTGAGGGTGATCCGGCCGGTGCGGCCCTCGGTGGTCACCAGGACCGTGTCGGCCTCGTCGCTCATGGGTGTTCCTTCCCGGCATGGTCCGAACGGGCGGCGGACGGCGCCGCCGCCACCGCCATTGTGGTCGACCGGGCCCGCCGCCGACGCGGTGGGCCCGGGCCGGGGTTCGCGTCAGTGCCCGTGGAAGTACACCGAGCGCACCTTGAGGTGCTCGGTGGCGGGCTTGCCGTGGGCGCGCAGGGTCCATTCCGGGCCCGCGCAGTCCGCTCCCTCGTAGACCGTCACCCGCTCGTCGGTGGCGTTGTGGGGCGTGTGGCCCGGGCTGGACCAGTCGCTGCCGACGCGGGGCAGGTTGACGCACTCCTCGCTGCGCGGGTCGTGCAGGGTGACGGTCAGCACCTGGTCCTTCTCGTCGGTGAAGGTGTAGCTGAAGTCGCCGGTCGCGGCGAAGGCGGAGCCGGGGACGGCGAGGGCGAGCACCAGCCCGGCCAGGCCCGCGGTGACGGCACTGCGAAGCTTCACGAAGGTCTCCTCAAGATCGGCGAGGGGGGCGGAAGGGACGCTATGCCGACGCTCCGCAAGCGAATCGGTTCTCCCTGGGCCGACCGGCCCGCCTTCCACCGGGACGAGTGAAACCGGCGCCCCGCGGCGGGTGGCACCTCGCCTCACGGTGCGTCAGCTGGTACCTCGGCCGAGCGGGCGTACGGCCACCAGCGCGCCCCGGGAGGCCAATCGGCGGGGTACGAGGATGAGTTGGCCGCGGGGATGCTCATCCGCACGGCGGAGACGGTCCGGCCCTTCCGGATGATCCGCCCGCCCGGTGCGTGCACCAGGGTGAAGGGGACCGGCCGGTCAGGTCCTCCCGGTCCCGTCACCCGCCCCTTCCGGTCCCGTCCGCCCGGTCGTTCCGGCCGCTCGGACACGTCGACCGCTCCCGCCGAAAGGAACGGCTCCCCGTGCGCACGAAACGCTTCGCGCCCCTGCTCGCCGCCGCCGGACTCCTCGCCACCGCCGTCCCGCTGCTCTCCGCGACCGGGGCCACCGCCGCGCCCCCGGCCGCACCGGGTTCCGACTACCGCCCCGAGCGGCCCGCGTGGCACCGTTGCGCCGCCGACCGCCCGGCGGCGTACGAGTGCGCGACGATCCGGGTTCCGCTGGACTACCAGCGCCCCAGGGGCCCGCTGCTCGACCTCGCCGTCTCCCGGATCAGGAGCGGGAATCCGGCCGCGCGGCACGGCGTGCTCCTGCTCAACCCGGGCGGACCGGGCGATCCCGGACTCGACCTGCCGCTGCAGGCCGCCGACGTGCTGCCGCCGCAGCTGCGGGACCAGTACGACCTCATCGGCTTCGATCCGCGCGGCGTGGGCGCGAGCAGCCCCGTCAGCTGCGGGCTGAGCGCTGCCGAGCAGACGGTCAACCGGCCCTACCACGCCGAAACGTTCGCCTCCGACGTGGTGTGGGCCCGCACGGTGGCCGACAAGTGCCGGGAGAAGGCGGGGGCGGTCCTCCCGTACGTCACCACCCGCAACACCGCCCGCGACATGGACGCGATCCGCACGGCCCTGGACGAGCGGCGGATCTCCTACCTCGGCTACTCGTACGGGACCTATCTCGGCGCGGTGTACACGCAGTTGTTCCCGGCCCGCACCGACCGCGTGGTCCTGGACAGCGGCGTGGACCCGCGGCACGTGTGGCGCGGCGCGCTGCGGTCGTGGGCGACCGAGGCGGAACCCGCCTTCGCCCGCTGGACCCGGTGGACCGCGGAACGCGACGCCGACTACCACCTCGGCGCCACGCCGGACGCGGTGTCGGCCGCGTTCTGGGCCCTGGTGGCCCGGGCCGACCGCGAACCCGTCGAGTTCCAGGGCGAGAAGCTGACGGGCGACTCGGTCCGCGAGCTGCGCCCGCTGTTCTTCTCCCCCGCCCGGGCAGCGCCGTTCGTCGCGGCGGTCAGGGCGGCGGCCGACGGCACGCCCCCGCCCGCGTCCGTCCCGTCCCTGCGGACGGCGCTCGGCGCGGCGCGCGCCGCGTCCGGCGAACCGGCCGCCGACAACAGCCTGGCCGTCTTCTGGTCGGTGGTGTGCGGGGACGCGGACGACTGGCCCCGCGATCCCGAGCGGTACCGGCTCGACGCGGTCCGGGACAAGGCCGCCTACCCGCTGTACGGGGACTTCGCGGCGAACATCAAGCCGTGCGCCTTCTGGCAGCGGCCGCTGGAGCCGGCGACGCAGATGCGGACCCCGGCGAACGTGCTGACCGTGCAGAACGAATGGGATCCGCAGACGCCCCTGTCCAGCGGACAGGGCCTACACCGGGCAGTGCGGGGCTCCCGGATGGTGCTGGCACTGGGCGGGGAGGGCCACGTGGTGTACCTGGCCGATCCCGGCTCGTGCGTGACCGCGACCGTGACCGGCTACCTGGCGACGGGCCGGCTGCCGGCGCGCGACGTCAGCTGCCGGGCCACCGCGTCCGCTCCGGACGCGCGGCGGGCCGCTCCGCTCCCCGCTCCGGCCACCCCGGACCGCTTCTGACGCTTGTGACTGCTTCGGACCGCTTCGGACAGGGAGGGCGCGGAACCCGTCACGCGGCGGGGGTCAGGGGGTGCCGGATCCACACGTTGGGCTCGACGTAGACCGCGTAGCCGTGGGAGGCGTCGCAGTGCAGCGGGACCAGGGCGCCGGGCACCTCCACCGCGCCGTCCCGGTCCAGGGGCAGGCCGGTCCACTCGCGCCACTGGTCGAGGGAGCCGCTGACCGTCATCGACGCGGGGGCGATCCGCTCGATGGCGCCGCCCGCCCTCACGTGGACGCGCAGCCACGGGTCGGCGGGCAGGCCGTCCTCGCGCAGCAGGCGGACGTACTCGGCCATCGGCAGGTGCGGGCGCAGGTGTTTGGCCGTGGGGCGGACCGGGGCGAGGAGGTCGCGATGGCCCCGCGCCGCGGCGGCGCCGCGCAGGGCGGCGAGCATCCGGTACGAGAGGCCGCGGCCGAGGTACTCCCGGTCCACGGTGATCTCCAGCGCGCTGGCGGCGGTCACCGCGGCCCCGGAGCGCCGGTCCCGCAGCGCCCAGCCCAGCACCCGGTCCCAGCCCTGGTCCGGCATCTCCTCGCGGCCGTCCGACGCCGCGTCGAAGGGCACGGCGAAGCCGCGGGCCACGACGCGGTCGCCGTCGGTGGCCACGACGCAGTACTGCGGGAACGCGTGCGGCACCCGGCCGAGGAGGGCTCCAGCGACCGGCTCGTGCGGGATGAAGGCCGGCCAGAGGTCCGCCATCTCGTAGAGGCGCCCGGTCAGTTCGGGGCGCTCGGCCAGGGTGCTGATGGACAGGTCGTCATGGTTCACGCCGCAGCACGTTGCCACAGCGGCCACCCCGCCGGCCAGCGGTTTTGGACCCGAGGAGGGGACCAGCCCCCCGGGCTGGTCCCCTCCTTGTGCACGGGCTCCGCCCGCCGTTCAGCCGTTACGGACTTCAGCAGCCGCTGAAGTGGATGCGGCAGGCGGTGATGAGCGCGGCGGCGTGCTCCTCGCCCGGGTTCTCGGTGGCCAGGTCGGCGGGGAGGACCTGCAGGGCGTCGATGTCGAACTCCATCATGATGGACTCCTTCTGTTGGGGAGGTGTACCGGTCCGTACGGACCGGCTACCGGTGGCCGGCGGCCACCGGAAGTTCAGGGGTGGGCGCCCGCGTCCTCGGGCAGCCAGGCGCGCGGGCCGCCGGAGCGCATCCGCAGCAGGAGCGAGAGGCTCCCCGCCAGGCCGGTGGCGTACTCGGCGAGCACGCCCTTGCGGTCGTCGTCCGGCACCAGCAGCCGGCCGTTCCGCAGGACCGCCTGCGCCGCCATGTGCTCGACCAGCAGCTCCGCGGCCGCCCGGTGGCCGCCGTCGCCCGTCAGCTCGGCGGCGTCGAGCAGGAACTCCGCGTTGCCCGCCAGCCCGTGGCACGCGGCGGGCGAGTCGCCGGAGCGTCCGGCCCGCACCGCGAGGGCCGCGCCCTCCACGAGCGCGCGGGTGACGTCGTCGGTCCCGCCGGTCGCGGCCCACAGGCGGACCAGGAAGGTGCCGGCCCCGGAGGAGCCGTTGCACCAGTGCCGGGCGAGGTCGGGCGAGTCCGCCAGGTGCCGGGCCCGGTCGACGGGCCACAGCGTGCCCGCCGGGCCGCGGCGGGCGGCGGTGGCCAGGGTGGTGCCCGCCTCGACGGCCGCCTTCAGGTAGCGCTTCTCGCCGGTGGCTCCGGCGGCGAGCAGCAGGAAGGTGCCGACTCCGGCGACGCCGTGGGCGAAGCCGTAGTGCCAGGCCCCCGCCAGCCCGGAGTCGAAGTCCTCGGGCACCGGCCAGAAGACCCCCTCGGGGGTGTGCCGGGCGGCCGTGAGCAGCCCCTCGGCGACCTGGACGGCCCGTTCCAGGAAGCGCGGATCGCCGGTGGTGCGCCAGAAGTGCAGCTGGGCGAGGCCGGATCCGGCGGCGCCGTGCGTGACGTCGGGGTTGGGCCACTGCACGGGCAGCGTCAGCGCGAGCGCGGTGGCCCGCCCCGCCAGGGCGGGGTCGTCCAGCGCCCCGGCGGCGTCGAGCAGCGCCCAGGCGGTGCCGGAGCGGCCGAAGTGCAGGCCGGGCAGGGTCCAGGGCAGGGCCTCCTGCCGGTCCGCCGTCCACAGCGCGGCGGTGCGCAGCCCCTCGCGCAGGGTCTCCCGGGTGGGCGTTCCCGGGCCGTCCGGTGCCTCGCCCTGGTGGTCGTCCCAGGTGGCCAGGGCCCGTGCGAGGACGGCCACCCCGCCCGCCGAGCCGTGCTGGACGGCCACCGGGTCGCAGGTCCGGCCGAAGGTGTCGGAGGGCCAGAGCCGCTCGGCGTCCTGCGCCCCCATCGTGTCCAGGAGGTGCGCGACGCCGTCGCGCACCAGGCGGGCGCGGACGTCGGCGGCGCGGTCCGGTCCGCTCGCGGTGGGCCGCCCGGTGGCCGGGGTGGCCGTGCGCGGGGCGGGCCGGTCCCCGTCGAGGAACCGCCTTACCTCCTCCAGGGTCCAGCGGTCCGCGGGCTCGTCCCGCATCAGCCCGAGGATCATCGGGGCGAAGCGGCGCAGCGGCTCCTCGTCCCGGGCGAGCAGGGTGACGAGGGGGGCGAGGCGGTCCTCGTCCGGCCGGGCGTCCGCCGCGGGCCGGTCCCGGGCGAACAGCGGGTCGGCGCCGCTCAGCGCGTGCAGGACGGTGGCGCCCAGGGCGTACAGGTCGACGGCGGGGCCCATCGCGGGGGCCACCTGGGGGGCGGCCCGCAGTTCCGGGGCGGTGTAGCCGGGGGTGGACCCGAGCATCCAGCGCTCGCCCTCCGGGGCCGCCATCTCCAGGTCGATCAGCAGGAGCCGGCCGTCCGGGGTGACCATGACGTTGTTCGGGTTGAAGTCGTGCAGGGTGACGCCCAGGTGGTGGGCGGCGCCGACCAGTTCGGTGAGCCGGCGGACCAGGGCGTCGGCGGTGGCGCCGTCGGGGCAGGCGGCGCCGGTGCGGACCAGCCGCTCGGCGACCGTACGGCGCAAGGTGGCGCCGGGGACGGCCCGCACCGCCAGGAACACGCTGCCCTGCTGCTCGAACACCTCGGCCGGCCGGGGCACCAGCTCCGGGAAGGCCTTGCCGATGCGCTCCAGCAGGGTCGCCTCCCGGCGCAGCAGGTCCCGTACGTCCAGCCCCTCCAGGCCGGCGGCCACGTGGGGCCGGGCC
Source organism: Streptomyces sp. NPDC043876 (assembly GCF_056435825.1). Lineage (NCBI taxonomy): Bacteria > Bacillati > Actinomycetota > Actinomycetes > Kitasatosporales > Streptomycetaceae > Streptomyces > Streptomyces sp. NPDC043876. The sequence goes on from NZ_JBWKDV010000011.1 coordinate 94,462, forward strand.
TGCTTGACGACGACCTGGGCGCCGGTCTCGGTGTCCTCGGCGCGGAACACACCGCCCTTGTTGGAGTGCTGGATCGCGCCGCGCACCAGGTAGCGGCCGCCCAGCAGGACCGGTTTGGCCGTGGCGGTGCTGCGGACCGGGGCCGCAGCGCGCTCGGGGAACGGGTCGTCCGCCCAGGCGGGCGGGCTGAACCAGGCGTTGCGCTCGTCGGCGACGCGGCGCCCCTCGGGGTCGGTCAGCAGGGTGGCGAAGCAGCCGTCGGCGGTCAGTTCCGGGTCTCCCGCGAACACACCGAAGCGGTAGGAGACCTGACTGTCCGGCAGGTAGCGGCGGTCGGAGAGCACCGCGGGCCCGGGCAGTCCCAGCGTGGCGCGGTGGAGTTCCTCGGCGAGCTGCCGGAACTGGTCGTCGTCCGAGGGGTAGACGGTGATGAACTTGCCGCCGCCGCCCCGCTCGAAGCGTCCCGAGACCAGGGCCGCCACCCGGGCCGGGGTCGCGGCGAACTTGAAGGCGGCGCGGCGGGCCACGAGCACCTCGGCGGCGCGGGCCAGCGCCAACGGCGCGGCGAGCGGCGTGGCCGAGACGTGGAGCTTCCAGCCCTGGGCGCGCCGGACGCGGCCGCCGTCCGGGACCACGTGGCACCAGAACTCGCCCGGTGTCACGGACCAGCCGTGCGCCCCGTCGCCCTCGGCGCCGGTTCCCGCCAGGCCGTTCCCGTGTTCCTCGCGCTCCGCGGAGCGGGCGATGACGGCCCGCACCAGGTCGGGCAGGAGCGCGAGGTCCGCCGGACGCTCGGCCCGCTCGCGGGGCCCGTGTCCGGACCGGGAGGGGGTCTCAGGCGGGGAGGGCACGTTCTTCGGCCTTTCGGTGCGGGGCGGGCGGGCGGCGAGGGGGCGAGTGCGGGGCGGCGGGGCCGCGCCGGAGGCCGTCAGTGCAGCGGGGCGACGTAGTCGTCGCCCCAGCTGGTGTCCAGGGGAACGGCCGCGAGCACGGTCGTCGCCGCGTCGCCCTGTGCCGCGCCGGCCGGTCCGGACCCGCCGGTCGCGGCGAGTGCGGAGACTCCGCACGCCAGCAGGACCGTCAGGGCGAGGAAACAGCGGGTGGCTGCGGGCATGGTGCGACTCCTGAGTCGGGAGGGGTGGCATGGTGCGCGAACGCCCCCGATGAGGGGATTCGCCATGCGGTGTCCGCCTGGAGGGGTTTGTGTGGCCGACACCTCGAATCTCCTCACGCGCCGCCCTCGTGGTCCAGCGCTGTGAGCTGGCAATACCCTGCAGGGCACGGAAGTAGCAGGGCCGCACACTGGGGTAAATACATGGATACCGGGACGTACTTCTCCGAACTGCCACGGCTGGACGCGGCGGCCGTCGCCGTTTTCGAGCACGTCCTGGCCCGGGGAAGTCTGCGGCGGGACCGGCCCGGCCCACCCCCTGACGTCGGATTGAGCGCCGAAGAGGTCGAGCGGGCGTGCCGGACCCTGCTGCTGCTCCGGCTGCTCAGGGAGGTCCCCGGTCGCCCCGGGGAGCTGATGGCGGTGAGTCCCGACGCCGCCGCGGCCGAAGCGGTCGGCCCGCTGGAGGCGCGGCTGGCCCGGACCTCGGCGCACGCCCAGGCCGTCCGGGACGACCTGCACTCCCTGATGCCCCGCTACCGGGCCGCCCGCGAGGAGCAGGGCCGCCGCGAGGGCATCGACTCGCTGCCCGACCTGGCCGCCGTATCGGCCCTGCTCGCCGAGGAGTCGGCGCGGTGCCGGGAGGAGGTCTTCACCATCCAGCCGGGCGGTGGCCGGCCGGCGCACCGCCTGGGCGATGCCATCGAGCGCGACCTGGCCATGCGCGGCCGGGGGGTGCGGATGCGCACGCTGTACCAGCACTCGGCCCGTTCCAACCTGGCCACGCAGGGGTACGTCGAGACCCTGACCGCGGCCGGGGCCGAGTACCGCACGGCGGCCGAACTCCCGGACCGGGCCGTGGTGTTCGACCGGCGCGTGGCCTTCCTGCCACGGCGCGCGGACGGCGGCACCGGCGAGGGAGCCGTCCTCGTACGGGACCCCGACGTGGTGGCGTACCTGTGCCGGGTCTTCGAGCAGCACTGGTCCGCAGCGGACCCCTTCCTCGGCAGCAGCGGCGCCGCCTACAAGGAGGTCGGCGACAGTCTGCGGCGAGCCCTGGTGCGGCTGCTGGCCGAGGGCGCCAAGGACGAGGTGATCGCCCGCCGCATGGGCATGTCCCTGCGCACCTGCCGCCGCCACATCGCGGAACTCCTGGAGGAACTGGGCGCCGAGAGCCGCTTCCAGGGCGGCGCGCTGGCCGAACGCGCCGGGCTGGCGGCCCCGGACGCGCCGGGACCGGACGTCGCGGGACCGGACGGGGGCGCTTGCGGCTGAGGCCCGTCCCCTGCAACGGAGGTCACTTCGCCGACAGGACGATCCGCACGAGGTACGGCAGCACCTCGCTCACCGGCGCCTCGTGGTCCAGCAACACCGCGACCGGGTCGTGGCCCTGGGAGCGCAGGGCGTCCAGCGGGTGGGACCACTGGGCGCGGGGCAGGGGCCGGGGAGGGTCGCACTCCAGCTCCCGGCCTATGGCGGGGACCGCGGGCGGGACGGGACGGCCGCTCGCGCGGGCACGCCGGCGGGCCAGGGCGCGCTCCGCGGCGGTACGGGCCGCCTCGGCCAGGGTCGCGCCCGTGGCGATGGCCGTGTCCGTCTCCCCCGCGCCCGGCGCACGGCCCCCGGGCGAGGGTGCAGCGTCCGTGCGCGGGGCGAGCGCGACGGCGCAGGCGGGCAGGGAGAGCAGCCCGGTCAGGTCGTGCGCGACGGGCTCGCCCGCGCTGTACAGGGCCCATAGCAGCGCGTCGGGGACGGCGAGACCCTCCCCCGCGAGGTCCAGTCGGGGCACCCGGGTTCCGGACGTGCCGAGGCAGCGGGCGAGGAGGGCCTCGCAGTGCTGGGCGAGACCCGTTTCGAGGGCGCCGACCCAGGTGAGGCCCGCCGCGATGCCCACCGGGGAGGCGGACGCGGGGACGGGAACCCTGCGCAGCGCCCCCGTGGCCAGTTCGAGGCCCCAGGACGCGGGCGTCGCGGGTACGGGCGTCGCGGCTACGGGCTCCACGGGCGCGGGATCCACGGGCGCCGGGCGTCTCGCGGCCCGGGCCGCCAGTTCCGTGAGCGCCGTCTCGACGTCCGAGGTGGCGTCGACCGCGCCGGGCAGCAGGCGAGCCGCCCGCTCCAGCACCGCACGCGCGCCGAGCGCCGGGCCGCCGGCCCGGGACAGGAACGCGGCCCGGGCCTCGGCTTCGGTCGAGACCTCGGTCCACGCGGCGGTCGAGGCCGCGGTCGGTTCTTCGGTGCTCATCTTCGGTCGTCCCTCTCCGCGGGCTGCTGCATCACCCCATGGAAGCGAGGGAGGATATGCACCGGATAGACGCACGATCTCGGCGTCCGCTCAGTGGGCGGACAGCACCAGGCGGCGGGCGTCGTTGCGGTAGCCCACGCGCTCGAAGGCCGCGGCCATCGGCGTGTTGCTCAGGTCCGTGTCGGCGCGGACCTTCTCCGGGTCCGTCTCGGCGACCAGGATCCGGGTGATCTCGGCGAGGATCTCCTGCGCGTATCCGCGGCCCCGGTGGCCGGGGAGCACGCCCAGGTAACCGACCACGGGGAAGGCGTTGTTGCGGGAGGGGAGACCGAAGCCGACGGGCTCGCCGCCGGGGGTCCGCGCGACCCGCCACCAGGACCGGTCCCCGGGCATGGTGTCGCGGTAGAAGGCGACGTCCCCACGGGCCTGTGCTTCGGCGCCGATGCTCTCGGCCTCCTTGCGGGAAGCCGTGTCGAGCGTGTCCGTCAGGACCCGGCGGAACAGGTCGACGAAGACCTCGTCGTCGGGTTCGGCGGTGAAGAGCAGCCGTCCGGTGGGCTCGGGGAGCGGGGTGCGCGGCGTCCACTCGTAGCGCAGCCGCTCCAGGACGACCGGGAGCCCCGCGCGCCGGGCCGCCTCCCGGCGCCAGGCCACGGCCTTGGCGGTGTCGGGCCGCTCGCGCCAGTCGCCGGGAAGGGAGAGGTGGTATTCGGGCGCTGCGCTCGCACCGGCCCGGGCGTAGGCGGCGTGCGCGGCGGCGAGCAACGCGGCCACCAGGTCCGTACGTTTGCCGGCTGAGCGGACCGATGCGGCGACGAAGACGCCGTCGAGGGCGCCGGGCAGGCCCTCGTGGGGGTCGCCCCACCAGACGGCGAGGGCGAGCGGCGGACCCCCGGGGGTGTCTTCGGCGAGCCAGGTCCAGTCGGGGCGGTACTCCCCGGCGGCGAGGCGGGCCGTGTACGTGTCGGCCGTCATCCCGCCGGCCGCGTCGGTGACGATGAGCGGGAGGATGCGGTCGAGGTCGGACGTGGTGGCGGGGCGGAAGATCACAGTGACTCCGGATCGGTGGAGGGCGGCGCGGCCTGATCGGGGCGGGGCCGGTCGGGCTGGGGCCGGTCGGTGCGGGTCGGGCGGCCGGTGGATCGGTCGGTCAACCCGAGGGTAGGCGGGCCGCGTTCTCGCGTTCGGCGGGTGACGGGCTCCCGCTCCGTGGCGACCCTTCGGCCGGAATCGGGTCCTGCGCGGCCGGTGCGGGCAAGGGGGTGATGGTGTGGTGGCGACCGGCCAGGGCGGTGACGGCCAGGAGCAGGCCCGTACAGCAGAGGAGCAGCGCGCTGCCCCGGTCGCGGGTCGTGCCGAAGAGGCGGCCGAGGGTGGCGCCGAGCGGACCGCCGGGCTCCACCAGCGGGCCGAAGACCTGTGAGGCGAGCGGTCCGGCCAGCAGGTACCCGAGCAGGATGCCGCCCTGGGTCAGCATGCGGCGCAGGGCGAAGACCCGGCCCTGGGCTTCGGCGGCGACCGCGGACTGCCAGAGCACCTGGTAGGGCCGGCCGCCGAGCTCCGGCGCAGCGCCGTACGGAGCGGCCGGGGCGCGGTCGGAGCCGTCGTGGCCCGGCGCCGTACGGGCCGCATCGGCCGGGGCGAGGCGGGCGAAGGGATCGGGGCGGCGGGCGAGGATGGCTTCCTCGATGCCGCGCAGCTCCGGGCCCGGGAGCAGGCCCAGGTTCTCCATCAGCGTGTGCCGGGCCCGCTGGAAGGCGGCCAGTGCGTCGGCCTGCCGGCTGCCGCGGTAGAGCGCGACCATGAGCAGGGCCCACAGCCGTTCCCGGTAGGGGTGTTCGGCGGTGAGGACGAGCAGGTGCGGCACCAGCCTGGCGTGGCCGCCCAGTTCGAGCGCGAGTTCGGTGTGCTCCTCGACGACCGCCAGCCGCAGCTCCGCGAGCCGGGTGCGTTCGACGTCGAGCAGGGGGCCGCTCACTCCGGTGAGCGCGGGGCCGGGCCAGTCGGCCAGGGCGGCGGCCAGCATCCGCTCCGCCGCCTCGGGTTGTCCCGCCGCCCGCAGGGCCCGGGCGTCGGCGACCGACCGCTCGAACCGGCCGAGGTCGCACTGCCCGGGCCCGATGGAGAGCCGGTAGGAGGCGCCGACCCGGGTGAGCACTCCGCCCGCGGTGCGCGGCGTCCGGTCCGGCTCGAAGAGCTTGCGCAGCTTGGAGACGTACGCCTGCACCAGGTTGGCGCCGTCCAGCACGGTGGTGTCGCCCCAGATGCCGTCGATCAGGTGGTCGCGGCCGACGGGCGAACCGGCGCGCAGCAACAGGACGGCCAGCAGCGCCCGTTGGCGGGGTGCGCCGAGCGGCAGCTCGACGCCGCCTCGCCAGCCCCGGACCTCGCCCAGCAGTTCGAAGCTGAGGTCGGCCGGGTGCGCGGCAGAGGAGGGGTGCGCGGTCGAAGGAGACAGAAGGGCAGTCATGGCAACCTCCGCTGGCCCGGTTCCATCGTGTGGCGGTTCGGGTGCAGCTGTGGGAGTACGGTGCGTGGTCGGGGTGGCCGGAGCCGGCGTGCGGTGCGGGCCCGGACGGACCGGGTGGGTCCGGCGGGAAGCACCGGCCCAGTGGCCGACCACCGCACGGTCCGAATGGTGCACGGGGCGCATATACGGAGGATCCTCGAGCGCGCCGACGGCGGGCGGGGAGCCTGTGATCCCGCATATATCCGTCGTAGAGCGGGCTGGATCAATCTTGTTCTCGAGCGGCCGGAACCATCACGGTCCCACCGGCTCTCCCCCATACGCAGGCATCGAACCACGAAGCGGACGGCACCCCATGAAGCACTCCCTGAAGACCCTGGTCCTGCGCAAGGCCGCCATCGTCGTCACCGTCGGATGCGCCGCCGCCTCGCTGTTCTCGGTGGCCGCCTCCCACCTCGACGCTCCGGCGTCCGAGCACACCGTGACCGTCGCCACCGGCGGCCCGAAGGACCCGACCGACTGGAACAGCCAGGGCTGAGCCACGGCCGGCTGCGGGCCGCCGACCCGCCCGCCGAGCAGCCGGCGTCCTTCAGCCCGTCGGGCCGTTCGCGCTCACGGGCCGGCCGGGCGAGCGGGACGGATCGTCCGCGCCCGCCGGCCGGGCCGGTCCTTGCGCGCCCAGCGACTGGGCCAGTTCCTCGGCCTGGTCCACATCGGGCAGCCCGAGGAGGACGAACACGTCACGGGCCTGGCGCGCCCGGACGAGCGCCGCCGCGCCGTTCCCGGTCGCGGCCAGCGCGCGGGCCAGGGCGAGCAGACAGTGCGCGCGCTGCTGCTGGGAGTTCAGTTCCTCGCTCAGCGCCAGCGCCCGCTCGGCCTCCGCCAGCGCCTCGTCGTACCGGCCCAGGCCCCGCAGGCTGTCGGAGAGCCGGAACCGCGCCTGGGTCTCCCGGCCCCGCAGCCGGGCGGAGGCGCACAGGTCCAGGCAGGCGGTGTAACTCACCACGGCGTCCGCGTGCCGCCCCAGCTCGTTCAGTGCCATGCCGTGGACGTACCAGGCGTACGAGGTCACGTGCGGGTCCCGCTCGGTGCGCAGCCGCTCCAGCGCGGCCTCGCACACCTCCACCGCGTCGGCGGGGCGGCCGCTGCGCAACCGGGCCTGGGCGGCGTTGAGTTCGGTGGTCAGCTCCCCCGAACGGTGTCCCAGGCGCCGGGCCAGCTCCAGGGCGCGGTCGTAAAAGACCACCGCGTCCGTGAAGCGCCGCTGCCACTGCGCGATCAGTCCCCGGTCGTTGAGGATCTGCCGCAGGATGACCTCGTCCCCGGCCCGCCCGCAGGCCTCGGTCGCCAGCCGGGTGTGCAGTTCGGCCTCGGCCAGCAGGGTGTTCTGGAGGGCGGCGTTGCCGCACACGAACCGGGCCCGCGCCTCGGCCTGGTCGTCGCCGCGGAGCGCCGCGGCGTCGGCCACCTTCCGGGCCGCCGTGGCCAGTTGCAGGTACGGGATGTCCTGACCGAAGGGGCTGAGGGCGACCAGCAGGTCGCCGGCCGTGCGCAGGGTCCGCGGGTCGCCGCCTGCGGAGCCCTGGGCGGCCAGGGCGGCCGCGTTGGCCGCGCAGTCGAATTCGTCGCTCACCCACGCGCGTGCCTCGGCGAGCGTGGCGAAGCCCGGCCCCGAGGCGGGCGTGGCGCCGAGGATCGCGGCGACCGGGTCGCCCGGCACCATCAGCTGGAACGCCGCGCACGATCCGTCCAGCAGGAAGTCGAGGAGCCGCCCCAGGGCCGCGGCCCCGTCGTCGCCGTCCGCCTCCTGCGCTCCCGGCTGCTCCGATCCCGCCAGCTGGAGCGCGAAGGAGCGGACCAGGTCGTGGTAGCGGTAGTGGCCGGGCCGCGGCGCCTCCAGCATCGCCGCGTCGACCAGTGCCTCCAGCAGCTCCTCGGCGTCGTACGCGTCCAGGCCCAGCGCGGCCGCCGCGGCGGCCGTCCCGATGCCCTGCCGGGTCACCGGTGCGAGCAGCCGGAACGCCCGCGCCTGCGGGCGGGTCAGCTGGCGGTAGCCGAGTTCGAAGACGGCCGCCACGGCCAGGTCCCCGGCCCGCAGCTCGCCGATGCGCAGCCGCTCGTCGGCGAGCCGGCCGGTCATGGTGGCCACCCGCCAGCGGGGCCGGGCCGCGAGCCGCGCCGCCACGATGCGCACGGCCAGCGGCAGGTGGCCGCACAGGGCGACCAGCTCCGCGGAGGCTTCCGGTTCCTCGTCCACGCGGGCCGCTCCGACGATCGCCCGCAGCAGGGCGATCGCCTCGGCCGTGTCGAAGACGTCCAGGTCCCGCTGGATGGTGGTGGAGAGCCCGGCGAGCACGGCGCGGCTCGTGACGATCACCGCGCAGTCGGCGGAGCCCGGCAGCAACGGCCTGATCTGCGCGGGGTCGCGGGCGTTGTCCAGGACGACCAGGATGCGGCGGCCGTCGAGGGTCGTACGGAAGAGCAGGGACCGGTCCTCGGTCGAGGCGGGCAGCCCGGGGCCGGGGACGCCCAGCGCGGTGAGGAAGCTGCCCAGGACGGCTCCCGGGTCGGCGGGCTCCATGCCGTTGCCGCGCAGGTCGGCGTAGAGCTGGCCGCCGGGGAAGTCCGGTTTGGCCTGGTGGGCGACCTGCAGGGCGAGGGTGCTCTTGCCGATGCCGCCCATGCCGGTGACGGACACTACCGCGAGGGACGGGCGCGCGGGGTCCGTCAGGGACCGGTAGAGGTCCTGGACCTGGTCCTCGCGGCCGGTGAAGTCGGAAATGTCGGCGGGCAGCTGGGCGGGCCTGGTCGGCGCGGGCACTTCCCTGGGCGCCCCGGCGGCCGGTTCCGGTTCGGGTTCCGGTTCGGGCGCGGCGGGGTGCGCCGACCGGTCGCGTTCCTCGGCCGGATGGCCCATGAGCAGCGGGTCGTTCGCGAGGATCCGCTCGTGGAGCGCGGTCAGTTCGGGACCGGGGTCGATGCCCAGTTCGTCGGCCAGGACCCGGCGGGCCCGGCCGAACACCGCGAGCGCGTCGGCCTGGCGCCCCATCGCGTACAGCGCCCGCATCAGGAAGCCGTAGGGCCGTTCCTGGAGGGGGTGTTCGTGGGTGAAGCCGATGAGGTCGGGGATGACGAGCGCGTGCCGCCGCTGCCGCAGGTCGTGTTCGAAGCGCTCCTCGACCAGCGCGAGGCGCAGCGCGGTGAACCGGGAGCGCTGCTGCTCGGCGAAGGGCCCCGGTACTCCCGCCAGCGGCTCGCCGCTCCACAGGCCGAGCGCCTCGGCGAGCAGCCGCCCGCACTCGTCCTCCCGGCCGGCGGCCCGGGCCCGCGCGGCCCGCGCCGCGAGGTCCTCGGCGTACAGCGCGTCCACCGAAGGGGGCGGTACCAGCAGCTGGTAGCCGTCGCGCAGCGAGACGAGGACCTTGGGCGCGGAGCGGTCCTCCTCGACGATCTGGCGCAGCCGCCAGGCGTGGGTGCGCAGGCTCGACAGGGCGGAGTCCGGCGCGTCCTCGCCCCAGATGGAGGCGAGCAGCTCGTGCGCGGGCGTGGCGCGGCCCGCCCGCAGGAGCAGGGCCGCCAGCAGCGCCTGCTGCTGCGGCGATCCGGTGGTCAGGACCGCGCCGTCCCGGACGACCCGAACGGCTCCGAGCACGGTGAAACGGATGCCGTCTTCCCCCATGAGTCCCGTTTTCCTTCCCCACTGGTCTTGTGATCACTGGTCTGGTGATCACGGTGGAGTGCCCCCCGGCTGTCCCACCGATGTCGGCCCGGCCGCCCCACCGCGAAGCGGGACGAAGGCATGGTCGCAGAGCCTGCTTACGAGAGGACGACCAGTAGGAGGCATCCGTTCCCGAAGACGGGAAAGGGGCCGTTCCAGATTTCTCTGAAACGGCCCCTCACCTACGACTCTCACGAGTCGGGACGACAGGATTTGAACCTGCGACCCCTTGACCCCCAGTCAAGTGCGCTACCAAGCTGCGCCACGTCCCGGTGCCCCTGTCACCTGGGGTTTCCCCCGGGCGGCGGTGCATGGGCAACATTACCCCACGGCGAGGGGTGGGTACGCATCGGTGACCGGGCGGGGGCAGGATGGGCCCGTGGACGCGGAAGCGAGAGACCGGGACGGCGAAGGACGGGCGCGCAGTGCGCGGCCCCGGGACGGGCTGGGGCGGCCCCTGCCCTACGGGGTGGCGGGTGTCGAGCGGCAGCCCGAGGGGGTGGTGCGGACCCCGGCGGAGACGGTGCGCGAGGCGCAGCGGCTGCTGGACGCGGGGATGCCGTTCCACGCGCACGAGGTGTTCGAGGACGCGTGGAAGTCGGGCCCGCCGGAGCAGGCGCCGCTGTGGCGCGGCCTCGCGCAGCTGGCGGTCGGGCTGACCCACGCCGCGCGCGGCAACGCGGTGGGCGGGGCGCGGCTGTTGCGACGGGGCGCGGCCTCCCTCGCGGAGATGGAGGGGGCGCACGGCATCGACGTACCGGGCCTGGTCCGGTGGGCCGGTGAGCTGGCCCACCGGGTCGCGGCCGGCGGCGGTCCGGCCGTGGACGCGGCGGGGGAGGCGCCCCGGCTACGCGGCGGCGGGCTGGAGTAGGTCCCAGCGGTTGCCGTAGAGGTCCTCGAAGACGGCGACGGAGCCGTACGGCTCGTGCCGCGGCTCCTCCAGGAAGCGGACGCCCTCGGCGCTCATCCGCGCGTGGTCCCGCGCGAAGTCGTCGGTGTACAGGAAGAACCCGACGCGGCCGCCGGTCTGGTCGCCGACGCGGGCGCGCTGGGCCCCGTCCTTGGCCCGGGCCAGCAGGAGCGCGCTCTCGGTGGCGCCGGGCGGACGGACGACGACCCAGCGGGAGCCGTCCGGGCGGGCGGTGTCCTCGACCGGCTCGAAGCCGAGGGCGCGGGTGTAGAAGTCGAGGGCCTCGTCGTAGTCGTGGACCAGCAGTGCGGTGAGGGCGATGTAGGCGGACATGACCCCTATGGTGCGGTAGGGAGCGCGGTGTCCGGGGCGCGGGGGCGGCGCCGGGCCGGGTCCGGGGCGTGCCGTGCAGAATGGCCCGGTGAAGAAGTTCTCAGTGATCGGTATAGGCGCGGGCGACCCGGACCACCTCACCCTCCAGGCGGTGAAGGCGATCGGCGCCGCGCACGCGTTCCTCATCCTGGAGAAGGGCGAGGAGAAGGCGGACCTGACGGGTCTGCGGCGCGCGATGCTCGACGCCCACGCCCGCCCGGACCACCGGCTCGTGGAGGGCCGCGACCCGGACCGGGACCGCACCCCGGCCGATTACGCGCCGACCGTCGACGGCTGGCGCAGCGCGCGGGCCGAACTGTTCGAGCGGTTCATCGCGGAGGACCTGGCCGAGGGCGAGACCGGCGCGTTCCTGGTGTGGGGCGACCCCTCCCTGTACGACTCCACCCTCGCCATCCTCGACGAGGTGCTGGAGCGGGGCCGGGTGGAGTTCGCGCACGAGGTGGTCCCCGGCATCAGCAGCGTCTCGGCGCTGCTGGCCCGGCACCGCACCAACCTGAACCGGGTCGGCCGGCCCGTGCAGATCACCACCGGCCGGCGGCTCGCCGAGGGCTGGCCCGCCGACGTGGACGACGTGGTGGTGATGCTGGACGCCCGGCACGCCTTCACCCGCCACCTCGACCAGGACCTCTTCATCTACTGGGGCGCCTACGTCGGCACCCCGGACGAGATCCTGGTCTCCGGGAAGCTGGCCGAGGTGGCCGGGCGGATCGAGGAACTGCGCACCGAGGCCCGGGCGCGCAAGGGCTGGATCATGGACACGTACCTGCTGCGCCGGAACTGACCGGCCGGACGGACGCGGGTGGGCGGGGCTTCCCGCCCACCGCCCCGTCCCGCCCCGTCAGCCCAGCAGCGCGGGGAGTCCGGCCGCGAGGCGCTCGTACTCCTCGGGCCGGTTGTAGATCTGGCCGCAGACCCGGATGCCGCCGCCGCCCGGCCAGGGCCAGACCAGGACCCGGATCCGCAGCCGCGCCGCGATCTCCTCGCGCAGCGCGCGGGCGCCCTCCTGGGTCTCCGCGGTCCCCGGCGGCAGGCGCAGGGAGCGCAGGGCGAGGCCCTCGGTGTACGGCAGCGGGACGAGGCCGGGCACCTCGGCGAGCAGCGCGGCGCCGTAGCCGGCCAGCGCGCTGTTGTGGGCCCGTACCTTGGCGGCGTCGAGACGGGCGAGCAGGTCCAGGCCCTCCGGGGCGGCGAGCCAGCCGGTGTAGTCGACGGTGGCCCGGCCCTCCACCGAGCGCGGGAAGCCCCGGTGGTCCTCCCAGGACGGCACCAGGGGCCGGATCCGGGCCCGGTGTGCCGGATCGGCGACGGCGAGGATCGCGCTGCCGGAGGGCGCGTAGCCCCACTTGTGCAGGTTGCCGAACCAGAAGTCGGCGCGTCCGGCGAGCGGATCGGCGAGCATGCCGAGGGAGTGCGCTCCGTCGACGACGGTGGTGATCCCGCGCTCGGCGAGGTCGGCGAGGAGCCGCGGCGAGGCGATGACGCGCGCGGTGGGCGAGCTGATGTGGTCCAGGACCGCCGCCTTGGTGCGCGGGGTGAGTCCGGCCAGGACGGCTTCGCGCACGGCGTCCTCGTCGGGCAGCGACGGGTCGAGGGCGACCCGGGTGAGCGGGGCGCGGCGGGCGGCGGCCTCCACGACGGTGCCGTAGCCGTGGTCGGTGACCAGGATCTCGTCGCCGTCGGCGAGCGCGAGGGCGGCCAGGGCCAGGTTGGCGCCCTCGGTGGCGTTGGAGACGAAGGCCATGCCGTCCGGGTCGGCGCCCGGGTCGAGGTGGGCGGCGATCCTGGCGCGGGCGGCGGCCACCCGGTCGGGGGCCTCGATGAAGAAGGCGTCAGGGTCGGCGTGCGCCTCCTCGCGCAGGGCCTGCTGGGCGTCCTGGACGGGGATCGGCACGGCGCCGAACGAGCCGTGGTTGAGGTGGGCGATGTCCGGGTCCAGGCGGAAGAGTCCGGCCCCGCCGGGGAAGGCGGACGGGGTGGTGGGCTCGGTCACGGTGCCTCCGGGGGTGCGGCGCGACGGACGGGCGCGCGGGAGCGGCGGTGCTGTCCTGCGGATCATGCGCGGTGGCCGCGTGCTCCGGTAGGGCCAATTGCGTCACGGCGGACGGCGCGTCACCGGGCGCACGCTCCGAGCGTCCGCCGCCCCGCGCACGCTCCCCGCGCCGTTCCGCCGCGGCGCGCGCTCAGGGTGTCCGGCCGCTGGTGACCCCGTAGTACTGGAGGTCCTGCACCTCGACCGTGCCGTCCACCCGGTACGGCAGTTCCACCGCGGTCTGCGAGCCCCCGTCCCGGACCACCCGCGCCGAGCTGGTGCCGGGGCGCAGGGCGAGCAGGTGGGCGTGGACGCCGGCCGGGGCCTCGTACGCGTCCTTCGCCGGGCCGGTGGCGGTACGGACGGTGGCGGGCGCGGTCAGGAAGCTCAGCACCTCCACCGCGTCCCGGGGCGCCGCGCTGCCCTTGCGCAGGGACATCACCAGGGACTGGCTGCCGGTCGGGTCGGCGGCCGCGAACTGGGTGCGGGAGGTCAGGTAGAGGGTGTCGCGGACGATCTCGGGCCAGGCCCCCGTCTTGAACCGCGCGAGGTAGTAGGAGGAGATGTCCAGGTAGGTATGGCCGTTGTGCAGGGAGGGGGCGAACTGGCTGCCCTCCGAGTAGTCGTTCCAGGTGGTCAGCTGCACCCAGTCGGCGCCGTCGTCGATGGCGTGGGTCCACGTGGAGCGCAGGGTGGCGGTGTTGCCCGCCTCGTCGTAGATCCCCTGGTTGGGGCGGGCGTCCTGGACCGAGACCGGCTGCATCCAGATCTTGCCGAGGTCGTGCGCCCGCCGGATGTCACCGGCGGCGCCGTCCTGGCCGACGTAACTGCGGCTGCCCCACTCGGAGAACCCGTAGCTGATCGGCGCGAACTGCGCGCTGTGGGCGCCGGCGTCGAGGAAGAGCGGGACGAACGCGGTCCGGATGCCGTGCTTCGACTTCAGCAGGTCCAGCACCCCGGTCCACCACGCGGCGCTCTGCTGCTCCGCCTTGAAGGGCGAGACGACCAGCCGGCCGTCGGCGAGCCGGTGGGCGGCGGGGGCCCTGCCGAGCGCGGCGAGGGCGTCCGCGAGCACGGCCGGGTCGTCGGTCCGCAGGGATGTCATGTCCGGCATCAGCATGACCTTGAAGCCCGGGTCGACCGAACGGGCCGCCTCCATCAGCCGGTTGGCGCGCTCCCAGTTGGGGCCGGAGAGGGAGAGGAGGTCGAGGGTGAAGCCGTCGATGCCCGCGGCCACGGCCGTGCGCACCTCTTCGCGGAGGTTGGCGGCCTCCCAGTCACCGCTCTTGGGCGCCGTGGGCAGCGGCCGGTCGCGCAGCAGGCCGCCGTAGCGCGCGTGCTTGCCGTTCTCCCCCGCCGGGGTGAGGTAGTTGCGGGTGTAGTAGTCGCCGTCCGCGCTCGCGTTGTCGAGGGAGAGCGGGTACGGGGTGAAGTAGTGGGCGAAGACCAGCTTCTTGCCGGAGCGCAGCGCGGCGGGGGCGGGCAGATCGAACGGCAGTGCGCCGGGGGGACGTTGCCCCGCGCCGTCCCCGTCGGCCGCCCCGCCCCCGCCGCCGGGTGCGGAGGGGGCGGCGCCGGTGTCCGGGGCGCCGCTGCCGGAGGCGTCGGCGGCGGGCGGTCGCTGGTCGGGCCGGGCGGACCAGGGCGTGCCGATGGCCGGCGCCGGACGGGTGCCGCGGGATCCGCCGGAGAAGGGGTCCCCGGCTACCCCGGTCGCGGCGAACACGCCGACGAGGAGGAAGGCCCCGGCGAGGGCGGCCAGCAGGGCCCGGCCGCCGCGCAGACCCGCGCGGCGCCGGTGGGATAAGGGCCGTCTCCGGCGGTGCGCCGTCATCCTGGTTCCCTCCGCCGGAATATGCCCGAGGACCGGGCTGCACAGCAGTAGAGCGGATTCCCGTCATCCGGACAACCGTTCCCCGGACGGCCGGGCCGGGCACGTACGTCACGGGGACCACGGCGTCTACGCCGAACGCAGGGGCGGCCGGGCGGGTCCCCCGGTGACGGCTCCGCGGGGACGCCACCGGAATGCGTAATTCCTCTGGCCCTGGAGCGCCACTGGCGCATAATCGGCGGCACGCGGCTCGATCCAACCCTCGATCCGCGCGTGGCCACGCGTGCGAGGGGGGCATCGTGCCGATGGGGGACGGGGATCAGGCACACCGCCGGGGGCCCGGCGGCGAAGCGGCGCGGGACACGGGTCGGGCGGAGCAGGGGCGGGAGCCGGGCCGCGAGCCGGGTTCCCCGGGGACGCTTCCCGCGACCTCCGCCGAGCTGTCCCGGCTGCTCACCACCGTCCGGCGGGGGCGGGTGCTGACGGTGACCGGAGGGTTCGGCGCGCCGCGGAGCCTGCTGGTGCGGGAGATGGGCCGCCGCCTCGCGTCCAACTTCTGCGACGGGGTGGCCGTCGTCACCCTCGACCGCGCCTGCGGGGTCCGGGAGCTGGTGGGCCTGCTGGGCTCCGTACCCGGCCGGGCGTCCGTGCCCCACGGATCGGCGCAGGCCGCGTCGTGGCTCGCGGAGCGGGACATGCTGCTCGTCCTGGACGGCTCCGACCGGCTCACTCCGGAGGCGGTGACCTGGCTGCGGACCCTGCTCACCCGCGCGCCGGGGCTGCGGATCCTGGCGGCCGGACGCCACCCGCTCGAACTGGAGCAGGAGCGGATCCACAGCCTCTGACGCGGCTGGGCGGAAACGGGTCAGACGGCCGTGAGGTCGGGGGCGGTCCAGTCCTCGGCCAGCAGGCCGAGGACCACCTCGTCGGCGAAGGCTCCGTACACCCAGGCCGAGCGGCGGAAGGTGCCCTCCAGGACGAAGCCGGACGCGGCCGCGGCCCTGGTCATCGCCGTGTTGTCGGCGAGGGTCTCCAGCTGGAGGCGGTGCAGGCCGCGCACGGTGAAGCCCTGGTGGCACAGGAGCCGGACCACCTCCCGTCCGAGCCCGCGGCCGCGGCTGCCGGGCCGCAGGGACAGGCCGAGGTGGGCGCAGCGGTTGTGGGTGTCGATGCCCCAGAGCAGGGCCTCGCCGGCGAGTTCGCCGGAGCCGAGGTCGACCACCGAGAAGAAGTCGACGTCCTCCGAGGGCGCGGCGGGTTCGTACGGGGAGTGCCCGCCCGTGGCGGACAGGGGGCGCCAGGGCCGGGAATCGGCCCGGGCGCGGGTGGGTACGTCGTCGTAGAGCTCGGCGTGCAGGACGGCCACGTCGTCGGGGTGGCGGGCGCGCAGCCCGGCCAGATGTCCTTTGATCACGCGGTATTACTAGTCGCTGGCGGGAAGGGACCACAACAGGATTACCGGCGGACGCGCCACCGCCCCGGCCGGGGGTTCCCGGCCGGGGCGGTACGCCGCGGTGCGATGGCGTGCGGCGGCGTGCGCCGCCGGCGCATCGGCCGCGGGGTGGATCAGCCCAGGATCGAGAGCGCCTGGTTGAGCGTCGCGGACGGACGCATGACCGCCGTGGCCTTGGCCGCGTCGGGGTGGAAGTAACCGCCGATGTCGGCCGGGGAGCCCTGGACCGCGATCAGCTCGGCGACGATCGTCGACTCCTGCTCGCCGAGGGTCTTGGCGAGGGGCTCGAAGGCGGCCGCCAGCTCGCTGTCCTCGCTCTGGCGGGCCAGCTCCTGCGCCCAGTACAGGGCGAGGTAGAAGTGGCTGCCGCGGTTGTCGATGCCGCCGAGGCGGCGGCTCGGGGACTTGTCCTCGTCCAGGAACGTGCCGGTGGCGCGGTCCAGGGTGTCGGCCAGCACCTGGGCGCGGGCGTTGCCGGTGGTCTGCGCGAGGTGCTCGAAGGAGACGGCCAGCGCGAGGAACTCGCCGAGGCTGTCCCAGCGGAGGTAGTTCTCCTTGACGAGCTGCTGCACGTGCTTGGGGGCGGAGCCACCGGCGCCGGTCTCGAAGAGGCCGCCGCCGTTCATCAGCGGGACGACCGACAGCATCTTGGCGCTGGTGCCCAGCTCCAGGATCGGGAAGAGGTCGGTCAGGTAGTCGCGCAGCACGTTGCCGGTCACCGAGATGGTGTCCTCGCCGCGGCGGATGCGCTCCAGCGAGTAGGCGGTGGCCTTCTCCGGCGACAGGATCTCGATGGTCAGGCCGTCGGTGTCGTGGTCGGCGAGGTAGGTCTTCACCTTGGCGATCAGCTGCGCGTCGTGCGCGCGGGTCTCGTCCAGCCAGAAGACGGCCGGGGAGCCGGTGGCGCGGGCGCGGGTGACGGCGAGCTTGACCCAGTCCTGGATCGGCAGGTCCTTGGTCTGGCAGGCGCGGAAGATGTCACCGGCGGCGACCTCCTGCTCCAGGACCGTGTTGCCCTCGGCGTCGACGAGGCGGACGGTGCCCGCGGCGGCGATCTCGAAGGTCTTGTCGTGGCTGCCGTACTCCTCGGCCTTCTGGGCCATGAGGCCGACGTTCGGCACCGAGCCCATCGTGGACGGGTCGTACGCGCCGTGCGCGCGGCAGTCGTCGATGACGACCTGGTAGACACCGGCGTAGCTGCTGTCCGGCAGGACGGCGAGCGTGTCGGCCTCGGCGCCGTCCGGGCCCCACATGTGGCCGGAGGTGCGGATCATCGCCGGCATGGAGGCGTCGACGATGACGTCGCTCGGAACGTGCAGGTTGGTGATGCCCTTGTCCGAGTCGACCATCGCGAGGGCCGGGCCCTCGGCGATCTCGGCGTCGAAGGAGGCCTTGATCGCGTCGGCGTCGGGCAGCGCGCCCAGGCCGTTCAGGATGGAGCCGAGGCCGTCGTTCGGGGACAGGCCGGCGGCGGCGAGGGTCTCGCCGTAGCGCGCGAAGGTCTTCGGGAAGAAGGCGCGGACGACGTGGCCGAAGACGATCGGGTCGGAGACCTTCATCATCGTGGCCTTGAGGTGCACGGAGAAGAGCACGCCCTCGGCCTTGGCACGCTCGATCTGGCCGTTGAGGAAGGTGCGCAGCGCGTCGACGCGCATGACGGAGGCGTCCACGACCTCACCGGCGAGCACCGGTACGGACTCGCGCAGGACGGTGGTCGCGCCGTCCTTGGCGACGAACTCGATGCGCAGGGTGCCGGCCTCGGCGATGACGGCGGACTTCTCGGTGGAGCGGAAGTCGTCGGCGCCCATGGTGGCGACGTTGGTCTTCGACTCGGGGGTCCAGGCACCCATGCGGTGCGGGTGCGCCTGCGCGTACTTCTTGACCGAGGCGGGGGCGCGGCGGTCGGAGTTGCCCTCGCGCAGGACCGGGTTGACGGCGCTGCCCTTGATCTTGTCGTAGCGGGCGCGGGTCTCGCGCTCCTCGTCGGTCTTCGGGTCGTCCGGGTAGTCCGGAAGCGCGTAGCCCTGGCCCTGGAGCTCGGCGACCGCGGCCTTGAGCTGCGGGATCGAGGCCGAGATGTTGGGCAGCTTGATGATGTTCGCGCCCGGGGTCTTGGCCAGCTCGCCCAGCTCGGCGAGGGCGTCCTCGATGCGCTGGTCCTCCTGGAGACGCTCGGGGAAGCTCGCGATGATCCGGCCGGCCAGCGAGATGTCCCGCGTCTCCACGCGCACGCCGGCGGTCGAGGCGTACGCCTGGATCACGGGCAGGAACGAATGGGTGGCCAGGGCCGGGGCCTCGTCAGTGTGCGTGTAGATGATGGTCGAGTCAGTCACCGGATGCTCCGCTCCACAGTCTGCGTCTCTCGTCTGCAACATTGCTCGACATCAAGATATCTCGTGATCGGGCCTGCTCCGACAGCCCCCCGCTCCGGCGTCGGCGAGACACGCGTCACCCCTGGTGGGAGCGCCGGGAACGGCGAGAGCGCCGCGCCCGACGGGATACGTCGGACACGGCGCTCTCGGCGTGGCGCCGGGGGAACCTCAGACAGCGAGCTTCGGGTTCGGGCCGTACTGGTTCGGCTGCGGGTTGCCCTCGCTGGCCATGAGGACGAGCAGCCAGATGCCGCCGACGAGCGGGATCAGGGCGATGAGCATCCACCAGCCGGACTTGCCGGTGTCGTGGAGACGGCGGACCGCGACGCCGAGGCCCGGCAGCAGGACGGCCAGCGCGTAGATGCCGTAGAGCAGCGGGTAGGTGCCCAGCAGGTTGTCGACGACCGCAACGATGATCAGCGCGATCATGTTGAACAGGACGAACATCCAGTACTCCTGGCGGCGCGAGCGGCCGGAGAAGTCGACGTAGCGCTTGAGCACATCGGTGTACCAGTGCATGTGTCCCCCCAAAGGACGGGTTTTGGCGGCCCGTCCTGGTGGAGCAAGCCGGGGCAGAACTTATGCCCCCTTTACGTTGCGGTCAAGCCATCACACAAGACGTATTAAGAGCCTATTTCAAGGCGTTCCCCGGCCAAAAACCATGTTTACGGGCGGCACTTCCGGGTGACGGAATCCTTACGGCGGGCGCGTGGCGCCCCGTTGGGGCCCGCGGATCCGTAGCGTCCGGCCCATGCGAGTACTCGTCACAGGCGGAGCCGGATTCATCGGCTCGCACATCGTCGGGGCGCTGCGGCGCCGAGGACACAACCCGGTCGTGCTGGACGTGCTGCTGCCCGCCGCGCACCCCGGCCCCCCGGAGCTGCCCGACGCGGAGTTCGTACGGGCCGACGTGCGGGACGCCGCAGCCGTGCGGGAGGCCCTGCGCGGGGTGGACGCGGTGTGCCACCAGGCCGCGATGGTGGGGCTCGGCAAGGACTTCGCGGATGCGCCCGCGTACGTCGGCTGCAACGACCTGGGCACGGCGGTGCTGCTGGCGGAGATGGCCTCGGCCGGCGTGCGCGATCTGGTGCTGGCCGGCTCGATGGTCGTCTACGGCGAGGGGCGCTACGACTGCCCCGCGCACGGCGTGGTGCGCCCGGCCCCGCGGCGCGCGGCGGACCTGCGCGCGGGCCTCTTCGAACCCCACTGCCCTTCCTGCGGCGCGGAACTGACGCCGGGTCTGGTCGACGAGGACGCCCCGGCCGACCCGCGCAACGTGTACGCGACCACGAAGCTGGCCCAGGAACACCTGGCCGCGTCCTGGGCCCGCTGCGCGGACGGCCGTTCGATGTCCCTGCGCTACCACAACGTGTACGGTCCGGGCATGCCGCGCGACACCCCGTACGCGGGGGTGGCGTCCTTCTTCCGCTCGTCGCTGGCCCGCGGCGAGGCGCCCCGCGTGTACGAGGACGGCGCCCAGCGGCGCGACTTCGTCCACGTCCGGGACGTCGCCGAAGCGAACGTGACGGCCCTGGAGGCGGTCGGCTCCCGGCCCCCGGGCACGGCGGTCGCCTACAACACCGGCAGCGGGGACCCGCACACGGTGGGTGAGATGGCCACGGCCCTGGCCACCGCCCACGGCGGCCCGGCCCCCGTGGTGACGGGCGAGTTCCGCCTCGGCGACGTCCGCCACATCACGGCGGACTCCCGCCGCCTGCGCCAAGACCTCGGCTGGCACCCCGAAACCACCTTCACGACGGGCATGACGGAATTCGCCCACGCCCCCCAACGCCCCTCGGCCACCCCCGAACCCACCCCTGCCAAATCCAGCCCCGCCGGCGCTTGAGGCGACCCCAGCCCCGCCGGCGTTTGAGGCAACTCCAGCCCAGCCGGCGCTTGAGGCAACTCCAGCCCCGCCGGCGTTTGAGGCGCGGGGGCCCGGGGGCGGAGCCCCCGCACTCGACCCGCACCCGGGCACCCAGCGGACCAAGCGGACCCGGGGCCCCCGCCCCACCCCCACCCCGCCCGGCCAGCGCTAGCGCAACGGCAGGGTCACCTCAAACCGACACCCCCCGGGAACGTTCCGCACCTCCGCCCGCCCCGCATGCGCCTCCACGATCCCCCGCACGATGGCCAGCCCCAGCCCCGCCCCCGCGGGTGGCACCGGCCCCGCCCCCGCCGGAGGCGTCCGCGCCGCGGTCCCCCGCCACCCCGTGTCGAAGACCCGCGCCAGATCCTCCGCCGGGATCCCCCCGCACCCGTCGGTGACCGACAGCACCACCCCGTCCCCCCGCCGCTCCGCGGCCACCGCGACCGTCCCGTCGGCCGGGGTGTGCCGGATCGCGTTGATCAGCAGGTTCGCCAGCACCCGGGTCATCTCCTTGCCGTCCACCTCGACCGGCACCCGCTCCACGTCCTCCCCCACCAGCCGCACCCCGTGCTCCCGCGCCAGCGGGTCCACCCCCGACAGCGCGTCCCCGACCAGGTCGTACGCCGACATCCGGCTCGGGGTCAGGGCGAGCGCCCCGGCGTGGATCCGGGAGAGTTCGAAGAGGTCGCCGACCATGGAGTTGAGCCGCTCCACCTCGGTGCGGATCTGCCGGTGGTAGCGCGCCGGGTCGGCGGCCATGCCGTCCTCCAGCGCCTCCGACATGGCCCGCAGCCCGGCGAGCGGGGTCCGCAGGTCGTGCGAGATCCAGGCGACCAGCTCCCGCCGGGAGGTCTCCAGCGCCCGTTCCCGCTCCCGCGAGGCGGCCAGCTTCGCACTCGTCGCCGCCAGCTCCCGGGAGAGCCCCGCCAGCTCGGCGGTCGCCTGCCCCGGCGGCGCCGCGAAGCTGCCCCCGTCCCCGAAATCCCGCGCGGCCAGCGAGAGTTCACGGCTGCGGGCGACCACCCAGCGGCCCAGGACGAGCGCGGTGGCCAGGGAGACCACGGCGGCCATCGCGGCGACCAGGGTGACCACGCCCAGGTCGTGCCGGGAGAGGAACATCGCCTGGGCGACCGCGAGCGTACCGGCGAGCATGGCGGTGACGGTGACGGCTCCGACGACGGTCAGGGACACGGTCACCGACCGGTGGCGGACCAGGCGCAGGACGGCCGCGCCGAGGGCCCCGGCGCAGGCGGCGCCGCCGAGGGCGAAGAGCGCGATGAGCGCGATGTCCTTCACCGCGCCCCCTCGGCCCCGGCGTCGAAGCGGTAGCCGACGCCCCACACGGTCTGGATCAGCCGGGGGCTGCCGGGATCGTCCTCGATCTTCGCGCGCAGCCGCCGGACGTGCACGGTGACGGTGGACAGGTCCCCGAAGTCCCAGCCCCACACCTCCCGCATCAGGTCCTCGCGGCCGATCGCCCGCCCGGGGTGCCGCAGGAAGTGCGCCAGCAGATCGAACTCGCGCAGGGTCAGGGCCAGTTCGGCTCCGTGCTTGGTGGCCCGGTGGGTCGCCGGGTCGAGCGCGAGCCCGGCGCCCGCGAGCACCGGCGGCGCGGCGGCCGGGGCGTCCGGACCGGCGTCCCGGTCGGCCGCGCGGCTGCGCCGCAGGACGGAGCTGACCCGCAGCACGAGTTCGCGCGGGCTGAAGGGCTTGGTGACGTAGTCGTCCGCGCCGACTTCCAGGCCGGCGATCCGCTCGTCCTCGTCGCCGCGCGCGGTGAGCATGATCACCGGTACCGGCCCGGTCGCGCGCAGCCGGCGGCACACCTCCAGCCCGTCGATGCCGGGCAGCATCAGGTCGAGGACGACCAGGTCGGGCCGGTGGCGCTCGGCGCGGGCCAGGGCGGCGGGGCCGTCCGCGGCGAGCTCCACGGCGTACCCGGCGCGGTGCAGGTAGCCGCTGACGACTTCGGCGACGGTCGGGTCGTCGTCCACGACGAGGATCCGCCCGGCCGCGTCGCCGGGCGGCGCGGCGCCGGACACGGACACGGGCGGGGGCGGCGACGGGGGGTCCATGCTCATGCGTCCAGCCTCCCACCAGCGGCCCCCCGGCGGAGCCGCCGGTCCCCCCGGCAGGGGTGACGTCCGCGTTTCGTAAGGAGTCGATGGCCCTTTCGCGGCCCTGTCGTTCCTACGGTGAAACCCGTGACAGCAGACTCAGCAACCGCGGCCCCCCTGCCCGCGACGCCCCCCTCCGTGGACGTCGTCCTTCCCTGTCTGAACGAGGCCGAGGCGCTGCCCTGGGTCCTCGCCCGCATCCCGGCGGGCTGGCGCGCCCTGGTCGTGGACAACGGTTCCACGGACGGTTCCGCCGAGATCGCCCGGGCGCTGGGCGCCACGGTGGTGACCGAGTCCCGGCGGGGTTTCGGCGCCGCCTGCCATGCCGGGCTGCTCGCCGCGGAGGCGGACGTCGTCTGCTTCTGCGACGGCGACGCCTCCCTCGATCCGGGGCTGCTGGCGGGGTTCGCGGCCACGGTCGCCGCCGGTGAGGCGGACCTGGTGCTCGGGCGCCGCCGCCCCCGCGGCCTCGGTGCCTGGCCGCTGCACGCCCGGGCCGGGAACCTCGCACTGGCCCGGCTGCTGCGCCGCCGGACCGGCCTGGCCCTGCGCGACCTGGGCCCGATGCGGGCCGGGCGGCGCACGGAGCTGCTGAGCCTTGAGCTGAGCGACCGGCGCAGCGGCTATCCGCTGCAGATGGTGGTCCGGGCGGCCGACGCGGGCTGGCGGATCCGGGAGGTGGACGTGCCGTACCTGCCGCGTGCGGGGAAGTCGAAGGTGACCGGAACCTGGCGGGGCACCTGTCAGGCCGTGCACGACATGAGCCGGGTCCTGGCCGAACCTCCGCTCACCGCCGCCTCGGGCAGCGCCCCCTCGGGCGCCGGGGCCGCGCTGTGACCGCGGGCACGGCGACCGCCCGGGCCGCGGGCGGGCCGGCGGGCACCACGCTGATGGTGATCGCCAAGGAGCCGCTGCCGGGTCGGGTGAAGACCCGGCTCACCCCGCCGTTCAGCCCGGCCGAGGCCGCCGCGCTGGCGCGGGCCTCGCTCGCCGACACGCTCGACGCGGTGGCCGCGACCCCGGCCGCGCGGCGGGTGCTCGTGCTCGACGGGCGGCCGGGGCCGTGGCTGCCGCCCGGTTTCGAGGTGGTGCCGCAGTGCGCCGGAACGCTGGACGAGCGGCTGGCGGCCGCCTTCGCGGGGTGCGCCGGGCCCGCGCTATTGATCGGCATGGACACGCCTCAGGTCACGCCGGAGCTGCTGGCCCGCGCGACCGGTCCGCAGGCCTGGGCGACGTACGACGCATGGTTCGGACCGGCGGTCGACGGCGGGTTCTGGGCCCTCGGGCTGGCCGCGCCGGACCCCCGGCTGCTGCGCGGCGTCCCGATGTCCGTGCCCGAGACGGGCGCCGTGCAGGAGGAACGGCTGCGCGCGGCCGGCCTGCGGGTGGGACGGCTGCCGCTGCTGCGCGACGTGGACGGCGGCGAGGACGCCCGACTGGTGGCGGCCGAGGCTCCGGGGGGCCGGTTCGCGGCCCTGTACGGAACGTTGACGGCAGGGGCGGCCGCCGCGGACACGGCGGTCCGTTCATGAGCGCCCTCGACGTCGACACCGTGGGGAGCGGCGGCGGGGCGGCGGCGGCCTGGACGGCCGATCCGTACACCGCGGCCCTGCGCAGCGGCCGCGGCCCCCTCTTCCTGCGGAGCGGCGACGGCCGGCTGCTGCCGCTGGACGTGGAGCGCTGGTGCGGGGCGCCCGGCCCGGCGGACCGGACGGTGCTGGACCGCTGCCGCGGCACGACCCTGGACATCGGCTGCGGACCCGGCCGCCTCGTCGCGGCGCTCGCCGTACGGGGCCACCGGGCGCTGGGCATCGACGTGAGCCCGGAGGCGGTGGCCCGTACGACGCGTTCGGGCGGGGCGGCGCTGCACCGCTCGGTCTTCGAGCCGTTGCCCGGGGAGGGTCGCTGGGACACCGCGCTGCTCATCGACGGGAACATCGGCATCGGCGGGGACCCGGCCGCGCTGCTGGGGCGCCTCGCCGGGGTGGCTTCCCCGGGCGGCGCGCTGATCGTCGAGTGCGCGGCGGGCGCCCGGCCGCGGGCCGACCGGCTCGACGAGCGGTGCGTGGGGCGGGTCGACGACGGCCGCGGGGCGGCGGGTCCGCCGTTCCCCTGGGCCCGGGTCGGCGCCGCCGCGCTGGACGGGTACGCCGGCGCGGCGGGGTGGGCCGCGGCCGAGCGGTGGACCGCGCAGGGCCGGGTCTTCGTCCGGCTCGTACGGCGCGCGCACGGCGGGCGCGGAGGGCTCGTCGGGCGGTCCGGGCAGGTGCTGGGACCGGGCCGACGGGGGCGGAGCGGACCGCAAGTTACTTAGAGGTATCTAGTGACTTACCACGCAAGCGACAGTAGAACTTGTTCTCACTCCGCCGAGAGTGAGGAAGGTCACATGAGTGACTCCACCATGCCCGACAAGGGATCCAAGGGATTTTCCCGCCGCGGATTCATCACAGGAACAGGTTCCATTCTAGGGGCCATGGCCGTCGCCGGTCGAGCCAACGCCGCACAGCTGCGCAGCGCCGGATCCACCCCGGCCGCCACCGCCGTCACCTCCGCACCGATCAGCGACGGGGCCCACGTCCCGGTGCTGGTGATCGGCACCGGATACGGCGGCTCCGTCGCCGCGCTGCGGCTCGCCCAGGCGGGCGTCGACGTACAGATGGTCGAGATGGGGATGGCCTGGGACACCCCCGGGCCGGACGGCAAGATCTTCTGCAACACGCTCACCCCGGACCAGCGGTCGTACTGGCTGCGCACCCGGACCAAGGCTCCGCTGAACTACTTCCTCGGGTTCCCGATCGACAAGGACATCCCCAAGTACACCGGCATCCTCGACGCGGAGGACTTCGCGGGCATCACGGTCTACCAGGGCCGCGGCGTCGGCGGCGGTTCGCTGGTCAACGGCGGCATGGCGGTCACGCCCAAGCGCGAGAACTTCGCCGCCGTGCTCCCGACCGTCAACGCCGACGAGATGTACACGACCTACTACCCGCGCGCCAACGCCGGGCTGGGAGTGGGCCTCATCGACCCGGCGTGGTTCGACACGGTGGACTGCTACCAGTTCGCCCGGGTCGGCCGCAAGCACGCGCAGCGCTCCAACTTCCCCTACGTCTTCGTGCCCGACGTGTACGACTGGGACTACATGAAGAGGGAGGCGGCGGGCACCGCCACCAAGTCGGCGCTGGACGGGGAGATCCTCTACGGCAACAACAACGGCAAGAAATCCCTCCAGAAGACCTACATCGCGGCCGCGAAGGCCACCGGCAAGGTCTCCATCTCGCCGCTCCACAAGGTCACCACCGTCTCCCCCTCGGCCGGTGGCGGCTACACCGTCGTCATGCAGCAACTGGACACCACCGGCGCCGCCGTCGCCACCAAGAGCGTCACCGCCGCGAAGGTGTTCTTCGCCGCGGGCAGCGTCGGCACCAGCAAACTCCTCGTCAAGCTCAAGGCCACCGGTCTGCTGCCGAACCTCAACGACGAGGTGGGCAAGGGCTGGGGCGACAACGGCAACGTCATGTGCGGCCGCGCCAACCACATGTGGGACCCGACGGGGAAGCTCCAGGCCACCATCCCCTGCGGCGGCATCGACAACTGGGCCGCGGGCGGGGCGTTCGCCGAGGTGGCGCCGCTGCCCACCGGCATCGAGACGTACGCCTCCTTCTACCTGTCGATCACCAAGAACCCCCACCGGGCGCAGTTCAGCTACAACGCCGGTACGGGGAACGTGGACCTGGACTGGCAGACGGCCTGGAAGCAGCCGGCCATCGACATGGCCAAGACCATCTTCGACAAGATCAATTCGAAGGAGGGGACGATCTACCGGACCGACCTCTTCGGCACCTACAAGATCTGGGGGGACCACCTCACCTACCACCCGCTCGGCGGGGCCGTCCTGGACAAGGCCACCGACAACTACGGGCGGCTGCACGGGCACCCCGGTCTGTACGTCATCGACGGAGCGCTGATCCCCGGCAACACCAGCGTCAACCCGTTCGTGACCATCACCGCGCTCGCCGAGCGCAACATCGAGAAGATCATCGCCACGGACCTGTGACCCGGCGGCGGTCGCCGATGCGCCCCGACGCACGAAGGGTGCGGGGCCGACCGGACGCCACCGGTCGGCCCCGCACCTCGTGCGCTTCACCGGTCCCGCTCCCGCTCCCCCGGCGTGCGCGTCACCGGCCGGGCAGCACGCAGACGCTGTCGAGGCCGAGGACGTGGTTGAGCCGGCCGAAGGCCAGCCAGGAGCCGATGCTCATGCTCAGCTCCACGATCTCGACCTGCGTGTACGACGCCTTCATCCGGTCCCAGAACTCCTCGTCGAGACCGTGGTGATCGAGGGTGTAGCGCTCGGCGTACTCGGCGGCGAGCCGGGTGCGCTCGTCGAACGCGTCCGTCGTGCGCCAGTCGGTGACGGCGTCGGCGAACGCGTCGTCGACCTTCTCGCCGTCCCGGTCGGTGCGCCAGTCGAGGCAGAAGACGCACCCGTTGATCTGCGCGACGCGCAGCCGCGCGGCCTCGAACTCCCGCAGGCCCAGGGTGGTGTGGGCGTAGACCGAGAGCGAGAAGTTGGCGGCGGCCATCCCGATGCCGGGGACCATGTCGCCCCAGACGTACTCGATCGGGTGCTGGCCTTCCGGGATGTCGATGTGCAGGGCGTTCATGGCTGCTTCCTTCCGAGTCGGCCGACTGCCGGGCGCAGCGGCACGTCGAGCGCGTCGTAGAGGCCCGGGTCGGCGGCCGCGAGCCAGTCGATGGCCCCCACCAGCCGCCCCACGGCGGTGGCGTTGCCGCCCGCCGAGCGGTTCTCGCCCTCGTCGGTGCACTCGATGGTGACCTCGATGCGGGGGCGGCCCTCGATGACGACGCGGTGCGCTCCGGCGCCGTCGGGCGGGGTGGGCCAGTCCGGGGCGCAGGAGGGGTGGATCCGGGTGACGTGCTCGATGACGATGCGGGGTTCGCCCTCGACGATCCCCTGCACTTCGAAGCGGATGGCGCCCTGGGTGCCGGCCTCGAACTCGCCCATGGTGGCGGTCCGTACGGTCGTCTCCAGCGCGCGCCGCTGCGAGGTCTCGCGGATCTCGTCGAGCTCGACGCCGAGGGCCCGGGCCATCATCCGTATCTGGCCACCCCACACCATGGTGGGGACCGACGGCACGAGCATCATCGGTTCGACGTCCATCGGCATCCCCATGCCGACGAGGTTGCGGACGGAGTCCGGCTGGTCGTAGGTGGAGTAGTCGAAGATCTCCTGGCAGCGGATCGCGTCCACGGTGGTGCCGAGTCCGCTGATCAGCAGGGGCAGTACGTCGTTGCCCCAGCCGGGGTCGACGCCCGAGGCGAAGAACGAGCCGCCGCCCCCGGCGACCGCCGCGAGCACGGGGTCGCGGAACTCGGGCGGCGCGCTGCGGTGGTCGTAGAGCGGGTAGAGGGCCGGGCTGACGACGACCGCCCCGGAGCGGACCGCCCGGACGATGTCGTCGAGGGCGCCGTCGGGGCGGACGTCTCCGGAGGCCGCGTACACGACGGCGCGGTGCCCGGCGGCCAGGACGGCTGCGGTGTCGTCCGTCGCGGGGACGCCGAGGGCGCGGTCGAGACCCGCCAGTTCACCGGCGTCGCGGCCGACCTTGGCGGGATCATGGACGAGCACAGCGGCGAGTTTCAGAGCCGGGTGGGCCTCGACGGCACGGATGGCCGCGCGGCCGACGTTGCCGGTACCCCAGACAACCGTGGAAATCATGCGCGGAGGGTAGCGAGCGGGCCTGCAGGTTCCTAGGGCCGCGACCCGCAAAACCAGAACGAGTTTCAGTCCTGCGCGCTCGTCTCCCCGTCCGCCGTGCCGCCTGCCGTCCCGCCCGCTGTCCCGTCCTCCCTGCCGCCCGCGCCCTCGGCCGTGCTGCCGGGGCGCGGGCGGCGGACGGCGCGGTACCCGGCCGCGGCCGCCGTGACGGCGAGCACCGCGCCGAGCACGATCAGCAGGTTGCGGCCGTACGGGAGCGGCAGCGCCGAGGGGTTGGGCGGCGCGCCGGGGCGCAGCAGCAGCGGCAGCGTGATCAGGACGAGCGCTCCCCCGGTGAGCAGCGCGCCGCGTACGAGCCCCCGCGTCCCCGGGGACCACGGGCCCGGCCGCCTCCCGGGCGCGAGGCGTACCGCGCCCGCGCCCGCGCCTGCGACGGCCAGGACCAGCCCCACCAGGAAGACCAGCGGGGCGATGATCCCGTCGTGCAGCACGAGCCCGCCGCCGAGCCAGATCACCACGTCCAGCGGGTCGGGCAGCGCCAGGACCTGCCGGACCCCGACGGCGATCAGCACCAGCCCGAGCGCCCCGAGCAGGTACCGGGGGATGCTCCGGGACCTCATCACAGCACCTCCAGCAGGGCGACCCACTTGGTCTGGAGCACCCCGGGCCGGTTCGGCGCGATGATCCGGGCCGGGAACCCGTGGTCGGGCGAGAGCGGCTGCCCGTTCAGGGTCAGGGCGAGCAGGGTGAGCGGGTCCCGGGCGTACTCACGCCCCATCTCCATCACCCGGTACGCCCCGCCCGCCTCCAGCGAGGTGACCCGGACGGCCGCGCCGGGCGGGGCTCCGGCCCGCTCCAGCAGGTCCCGTACCCGCACGCCGCCCCAGTGCGCGTCCACGCTCCAGCCCTCGACGCAGGCGATCGGCAGCCTCGCCGACGTCTGCGGGAGCGCGAGGAGTTGGGCACGGGTGAGGCGGTACGGGACGGGTCCGCGCACCTCCAGCCGCCAGTCCCCCAGCGTCCGCGCGTCCACCCCGGCGGCCGCCGCCGTACGGTTCACGGGCAGGCCCTGCGGCCCGTACCCGGGGTGGCGCGGAGCCAGCAGGTCCAGGGCGGCGAGGGGGGTGAAGGACTGGCCCGCGGTGGTCAGCGTGACCGCGCCGACCGCCGCGCCGAGACCGAGCATCAGGGACCGCCGGTCGGGGCCGTCCTGGGCGGGGAGTTCGAGGGTCCCGGTCGAGGTGCGGCTCCAATGGGCCCTGATCTCGGGCGCTTTGACGGCGACGTGCAGCAGGACGGAGCCGATCGCCACCCACGCGACGGCGAAGTGCACCGGCACGAAGGAGAAGGGCCAGGGGTACCACTCGGCGATGTTGAGCAGCCCGCTGAACAGTTCGAAGACGGCGGCCGCGACCAGCAGCGCCACCGAGAGCCGCTCCAGCCCGTGCCGCACCGAGCGCACCGGCGGCCAGACGAACAGCCGCGGATACACCGCCCACAGTTTGACCAGGAGCAGCACGAGCGCGGCGATCCCGGCGCCGACGTGCAGCCCCTGGCTGAGCGCGTACCCCCACACCGGACGGACCGGCAGCCGGTCCGCCGCCCAGGACGGCGGGTGCTGGAGGTAGTGGCTGACCAGCCCTGTCACGAAGCACACCGCGAAGGCCGCGCCGAGCCAGCGGCCGACGGCGGTGGCGGTACGGGCGTCGTGCAGTCGGCCGGAGAAGGCGGGCGGTCGCGGGCGCGGCAGGCGGTCCCGGCGCCGGGTCGGTGCGGTCATACCGTCCATCACAGCCCCACGGGCCGCCGGACGGGGGTTTCGACACCTTACGAAACGCGGACGCCGGGCCCGGCCGCCCCCGCCGGGTCCGCTCCCGCTGCCAGGCTGACCCCATGACCGGCCCCCGCCCCGCCACCGCCCGCGCGCTCGTTCTCCCCGCCCTGGCCCCCGTCCTCCTCTGCACGCTCGTGGCGGCGCTCCTCGCCACGGTCCGCAAGGACGGCTTCTTCACCGACCAGGCGGGCCTGACCTGGTGGTACGCCGTCTCCTGGACCCTCTTCGCGCTGGCCGTGGCGGCCCTGCGCGCGGTGCCCGCCCGGTACGCCGCGCCGCTGGTCCTGGCGGGCGCCGTCGCCGTGGCCGCCACCGGCCTGGCCGCCCCGCCGCGTACGAGCACCGACTCCTTCCGGTACGCCTGGGACGGGCGCGTGCAGGCCGCCGGAATCTCCCCGTACGACCACGCCCCGGCCGATCCCGCGCTCGCGCGGCTGCGGGACGACTGGCTGTTCCCGCGCGGCGCCGCCGCCTGCGCCGGACCGGACCGGGCCGCGGTCTCCCCCGGGGTGTGCACACGGATCAACCGGCCCCGGGTCCACACGATCTACCCGCCCGTCGCCGAGGGCTACTTCCTCCTGGTGCACGCCCTGTCCCCGCCCGGCGTACGGCACAAGGCGCTCCAGACCGGCGGCGCCCTGCTGGCCGTGTCCGTGACGGCCTTCCTGCTGCTCGTCCTGCGCCGCCGAGGCGCGGACCCGCGCCGCGCCGCCTACTGGGCGTGGTGCCCCGCGGTACCCGTCGAGGCGGTGAACAACGCGCACGCCGACGTCCTCGCGGTGCTCCTGTCGGTGGCCGCCCTCGGGCTGGTCACCCGCCGCCGGGCCCTCGGCGGAGCCCTGTTCGGCCTGGCCGTCGCGGCGAAGATGCTGCCCGCCGTCCTGCTGCCGGGCGCGCTGTCCGGCGTACGCCGGTGGCGCGACGCGGCGGCCCTGCTGCTCCCGGCCGCCGGGGTGGTGGCCCTCACCTACCTCCCCTACGTCCTGGCCTCCCGCTCCTCCGTCTTCGGGTACCTGGGCGGCTACGCCGAGGAGGAGGGCTACGACGACCCCGCCGCCAAGGGCCGCTACGCCCTGCTGCGCCTGGTCCTGCCGGACTCCTGGTCCCTGCCGGCCGTGGTCCTCGTCCTCCTCGCGGTGACCGCCCACGTCTGGCGCCGCGGCGACCCGGCCCGCCCCTGGCACGGCTCGCTCCTGGTCACGGGCACGGCGTTCCTCCTCCTGACCCCGGGCTACTCCTGGTACGCCCTGCTCCTGATCGCCCTGGTGGCCCTGGACGGCCGCTGGGAATGGCTCCCCACCGCCCTGGCGGGCGCCGCGTCCTACGTGGCCGCCGCCCCCACCGCCCTGGGCCCGGCCACCCCCACCACCGCCTACGCCCTGGCCGCCACCGCGGCCCTGACGGGCGCAGCGGTGCGGTACCGGGCGGGCGGTCAGAGCCAGCCGTTGCGGCGGAAGCCGCGGTGGATGGCGAAGCAGGAGGCGGCCATGAGCAGGAGGACGGCGGGATAGCCGTAGGTCCAGTGGAGTTCCGGCATGTGGTCGAAGTTCATGCCGTAGATGCCGCAGACCATGGTGGGGACGGCGACGATCGCCGCCCAGGCCGTGATCTTGCGCATGTCCTCGTTCTGGGCGACGGTCACCTGCGCCAGGTGGGCCTGGAGGATGGAGTCGAGGAGGGCCTCGTAGCTGGCGATCTGGTCGGTGGTGCGGGTGAGGTTGTCGGCGACGTCGCGGAAGTACGGGCGGACCTCGGCGGGGACGGCCGGCATCGGCTCGGTGCCGAGTCGGTGCAGGGGGCGGTCCAGCGGGGCCACCGCCCTGCGCAGTTCGAGGAGTTCGCGCTTGAGCTGGTAGATGCGGCCCGCGTCGCCGCGGCCGCTGAATTCGCTGAAGACCGTGGTCTCGACGGAGTCGATGTCGTTCTGGACGGCGTCCGTGACGCAGAGGTAGTCCTCGACCAGGTGGTCCACCATGGCGTGCAGGACCACCGCGGGGCCCTTGGCGAGCTGCTCGGGGTCGTGTTCCAGGGCCTCGCGCAGCGGGCCGAGGGAGCCGTGGCCGCCGTGCCGGACCGTGATCACGAAGTCGGGGCCGACGAAGGCCATCAGCTCGCCCGTGTCGACCACCTCGCTGGTCTCGGTCAGCTGCTCGTGCTCGACGTAGCGGACCGTTTTGAGGACGGTGAAGAGCGTGTCGTCGTAGCGCTGCACCTTGGGCCGCTGGTGGGCGTGGACGGCGTCCTCCACGGCCAGCGGGTGCAGTGCGAAGAGCGCCGCGAGGCCCGCTATCTCCTGCTGGTCCGGCTCGTGCAGGCCGATCCAGACGAAGCCCTCGCCGCTCTTGCGGACGCGGCGCAGCGCCTCCTCGGCGTCGGCGCAGTCCTCCTGCCGCACCCCGTCGCGGTAGACCACGCAGTTGACCACGGCGCTACCCAGGGGGGACCTGGCCGGGTGGCTGAGGTCCACGGCGCGCCGGTAGCCGCGGCGGACGGCCTTGCGCAGGCCGCTGATGCGCAGACCGTTGATGCGCAGGCCTCCCATGCGCAGGCCTCCGGTGCGCAGGCTGCTGAACATCGTCACGGTGGTACCCCTCTTCGGCGGATCGCCCGCCAGTGTGCCACCGGCGCGCGGGGGGCGGCAGCCCCGCCCCGGGGCTCCGGGCCGGGGGCTCCGGCCGGCGCGTGCGCGGGGCCGCGTACCGTTGCGGCGCGTACGAGGACCGCGCCGCGCCCGACGGCGCGGAGGGACGAACCCGAGGAGACGGTTGTGGCGACTGCACTGGACGTGGGGACCGTGGTGGGCGACTTCACGCTGCCCGGCGGCGAACTGGTCGGCGATGTCTTCGAGCGCCGGGACTTCACGCTGAGCGCGCAGCGCGGCCGGCCGCTGGTCCTCGCGTTCTACCCGGGCGACAACACGGCGGTGTGCACGAAGCAGCTGTGC
This sequence comes from Streptomyces sp. NPDC043876, assembly GCF_056435825.1. Classification (NCBI taxonomy): domain Bacteria; kingdom Bacillati; phylum Actinomycetota; class Actinomycetes; order Kitasatosporales; family Streptomycetaceae; genus Streptomyces; species Streptomyces sp. NPDC043876. Next base: position 127,496 of record NZ_JBWKDV010000011.1, read on the forward strand.
TCGTACTCCAGCGGCTTCGAGGAGTTCACCGAACTCGGCGCCACCGTATGGGGGATCAGCCCGCAGGACGTCGACAGCCACGAGGACTTCGCCCGGCGGCACGGCCTGCGGATGCCGCTGCTCGCGGACACCGGACGCGAGGTCGCGCGCGCCTTCGGGGTGAGCGCCCCGGGGATCGGCCTGCGCCGGTCGGTCTTCCTCGTCGCGCCGGACGGCACCCTGCACTGGAAGCACGTCGCCCTGCTGGGCGCGACGTTCCAGAGCGTCTCGACGCTCGCCCGGCAGCTGGCCGCGTTCGCGTAGCGGGCCTGGGGCGGAGGCGGGGCCGGGAGCCTGGCCGGGGGCGGGGCGAGGGGCTCTCCCGGTGCCTCGGGGGCGGTGTCGCGGCCGGTGGTGCCGTGCAACTCCCGTGTGGAGCCGTCCGATCCGGCGGATGAGGGCCGCGGCCGGGCGGTAGCGTGCTCCTGCGTGATGGTCACCGACCGTGGGGGATGGATCCGCCGTGCCCGCTGTGCCCGCTGTACCCGCCGTGCCCGCTGATCCGCCCGGTCCCGCGCGGCCCGGCCCACCCGCCGCGGCCGCCGTGATGGGTCCGCTGCTGCCCGGTGACCCGCCGGTGATCGCCTCGTACCGCCTCGTGGGGCGGCTCGGCGCGGGCGGCATGGGGATCGTCTACGCGGCCGTCGACGCCGACGGGCGCAGGGTCGCGCTCAAGACGGTGCATCCGCACCTCGCCGCCGATCCGCAGTTCAGGGCCCGCTTCCACCGCGAGGTGGGGGTGCTGCGGCGGGTCACGGGGCCGTGCCTGGTCCCGTTCCTCGACGCGGACCCGGACGCCGCCGCGCCCTGGCTGGTCACGACGTACGTACCGGGCCCCACGCTGCACCAGTACGTCGCCGCGCACGGCCCCCTGACCGGCGCCCGGCTGCACCTCCTGGCGGCCGGTACGGCGGCCGCGCTGGCCGCCGTCCACGCGGCGGGGGTGGTCCACCGGGACCTCAAGCCGGCCAATGTGATCCTGTCCCCGGCGGGCCCCCGGGTGCTGGACTTCGGCATCGCGCACGTCGCGGACGGCACCGCGGTGACCCGTACCGGCGTCATGACCGGCACGCCCGGCTGGATCAGCCCCGAGCAGTACCGCGACGGCGCGGCGGACAGCCGTGGTGACGTCTTCGCCTGGGGCGCGCTCGTCGCCTCGGCCGCCACCGGCAGGCCCGTCTTCGGGACGGGGGCGCCGGACGCGGTGGCGTACCGCGTGCTGCGCGAGGAGCCGGACCTGGAGGGCGTGCCCGGGGAACTGCACGGCGTCCTGAGCGCCTGCCTCGCCAAGGAACCCGGTGAGCGGCCGCTGTCCGGGGCCCTCGCGGTCGTCACCGCCCGGCTGCTGGGCGGGGCGGACACGGAGGTGCTGCCGGCGGGGCCGCCCGCCGCCACGACCGCCGCCGCCGGGGACGGCGTACCCGTCGACGACGCCCTGGTCGCCGCGCGGTGGGACATGCCCTCCGTCGAGGACCCCGCCTGGGGCACCGCCCCGCTTCCCACCCACGCGGACGCGAGCGCTCCCGGGCCCACCCGGCGCGGGCTGTGGCTGCGGCGCGGCCTGTTCGTCGCGGCGGCCGCCGCCCTGGACGGGGTGGTCGGGCTGGGCCTGAGCGTGCTCCCGCCGGGAGGGGACGGCCGGGACACCGGGCAGGCGGCCGCGTCGTCAGGGTCCCCCGACGCCCGGCGCGGTACGGCGCCCCGCGCCGCCCAGGCGCCTTCCGCGCCGCCCCGCAGCCCGGGCGCTCCCCTGTCCACGACCACCGCACCGACCCGAACCGCCACCACCGGGCCCGCGACGGACCCGGCGCTCACCCGGACCACCGTCCACACGATCGCGCCCTGGTCCGTGTCCGGCGGCGAACCGGCCGAGGGCATCACCCTCACGGGCAGTACCACCGGCTCCTGCTGGACGGTCTCCAGTAAGACCCAGCGCTCCGACGCCTGGCGCTGCAAGAGCGACCACACCATCGTCGACCCCTGCTTCGCCCCGGGCGAGGGCCCCTCGGACGTCGTCCTGTGCCTGGACGGCACCGCGCGGCGCATGCTCCGCATGACGCTGACGGAACCCCTCCCGGCCGACGCCTTCCGCGCCTCCGGCAACCCGGACCCGAACAGCCTGATCCTCGAACTGGCCAACGGCGAAACCTGCGGCTTCGCCTCCGGCGCCACCTCGGTCCTGGCCGGCCGCCGCCTCAACTACTTCTGCGACGGCGGCGGCACCGTCTACGGCGACCCGGACCGCTCCCGCCCCCTCTGGACCGCCGACTACCGCAAGGCCGAAAGCCCCACGACGGAAGCCGTCCCGGTCAGGGCCGCGTACCAATAGCGCGCGGGAGGCCGCCGACACGGTCCCGCCCCGCCGACGCAGGTACACGGGCACACGGGCACACGGGCACACGGGCACACAGGTAGGTAAAGATTCAACCATGTCGACTTTGCCCTCAGGAGGCCTCGGCCAGTTAGGCTAGCCTTCCCTTCCATGCAGCTCCTCCACCTGGCCGCCTCGGCCGGCTACACCACGCCTCCCCTCTGGCGCGTCCTCACCAAGGCCGGCTACTTCATCGGCCTCACCGGGGCGATCGGCACCACCGTCACCTACGCGACCTCCGTACGCCCCGCGCTCCGCGCGTCGACGGGCCGCGGCGGCGACACCGAGGTCCTCGGGCGAAGAACGGCGGGGTACCTCGCCTGGGCCGGAGTCGTCCTGCTCATCGCGGGCTACTTCCAGCTCGCCGGGCGCGTCGCCCGCGCGGGGAAGGGCATGCCGTTCGGCGACGCCCTCTCCCCCGCCCGCATCGCGGACTTCCTCACCGCCCCCGCCGCCAAGGGCGCCTGGGTGGCCCAGGGCACGCTCTACGTCGTCCAGAACGCCGTGCTCGTCCTCGCCTCCGCCACCCTGATCGCCCTGTTCCTCCCGCGCGCACGCCGCCACCTGAACGCCCTCGCCCTGACCGCGCTGCCCCTGAGCCTCGCGGTGACGCTCATCGCGGCGATACCGGCGACCGCACCCAAGGACGCGCAGAAGGTGCTGGACCTCGTCTTCGACCAGGTCCACATCACCAGCGGTGTGGTCTGGATCGGCGGCCTGGCCTTCCTCGCCGCCCTCACCACCTCCCGCGGCCGGCTCGGCGACGGCGCGGGCCTGCTGTGGGCGGACATCTGGCGCCGCTACTCCCTCGTCGCCCTCGTCTGCGTGGGCGCCGTCCTCACCTCGGGCCTCTGGCTGACCTGGAAGCACGTCGGCGCCGTCAGCCAGCTGTGGACGACGACCTACGGGCTCTTCGTCCTGATCAAGATCCTGCTGGTGATGGCCATGATGGCGGCGGGCGGCGTCAACCAGTTCTGGCTGATGCCCCGCATCGCCCGGGCCCGCGCGCAGGACGACACGTCCTCGCTCCTCCACCTGACCCTGCGGCACTTCCCGAAGGTCGTCTGGGGCGAAGTCGCCCTCGGCATCGCCGTGCTGGCCGTGGTCCCCTTCCTCAGCGGCTCCGCCCGCTCCGAGGCCGGCAGCCCGCCCGCCGTCTCCGACGGCAGCGTCTTCGCGGTGGGCACGGTCCTCGTCCTCACCCTGGCGGCCTCCTTCTACATCACCGTGCGCACGTCCGACGCCCTGGCCCGCCGCACGCCCACGGGCCCTACGGCGGCAACTCCCGCGTCCACCTGACCCCAAAACCAAGGTGAGCCTCGGCTAAGTCATCACCACCGACACCTGACGGACCGTCACAAGCCGGGCGCCTGCCCCGGGCCGCCGAACCGCTCCACAACTACCGTTCCTGTGTGCGCACTTGACAGCCCGCGCAGGGCGGCCCACGATACCGGCCACACCCCCCGGGCCTGCGCATCGCGCCACCTGACCGCTTCCCATGGGAGCGCTCCCAGGAGCCTTCGCAGGTCCGCGGCGTGCGTGGTCCCGCCGGAGAGCCGCCGGCGCACGGGACCGTCCCCCACGACACAGGAGCCGCTCATGCCGGGAGCAACCACGCCGTTGCGCCGCCCCGTACGCCTGCCCGCCGCCCTGCTGGCGGGCGCCCTCCTCCTCGGCGGGGCCCTGAGCGCCCCGGCGGCGGCCGACACGTCCACGAGCACGCGAGCCGTGGCCGCTTCCCCGCGCACATCCGTCGCGGCGGCAGGCACGGCCGTACGCGTCAACCAGGTCGGGTACCTGCCGACCGGACCCAAGCGCGCCACCGTCGCCACCCCGGCGACGCAGGCGCTCACCTGGCAACTGCGCAGCGCCGCCGGGGCGGTGGTCGCCTCCGGAGCGACCGCCCCGCGCGGTGCGGACGCGCCCTCCGGGCAGTCGGTCCAGGTGGCGGACTTCTCCTCGTACCAGGGCACGGGTTCGGGGTACGTCCTGACGGTCGACGGCGCCGACAGCGTGCCGTTCGACATCCGCGCGGACCTCTACGACGCGCTGCGCGCCGACTCGATGGCCTTCTTCTACCACCAGCGCAGCGGCGTCTCCATCGACGCCTCCCTGGTGGGACCCGCGTACGCGCGCCCGGCCGGGCACCTCGGCGTCGCGCCCAACAAGGGAGACGTCTCCGTCCCCTGCCAGGCCGGCGTGTGCGACTACACCCGGGACGTCAGGGGCGGCTGGTACGACGCGGGCGACCACGGCAAGTACGTGGTGAACGGCGGCATTTCGACCTGGCTGGTCGTCAACTCCTTCGAGCGCGCCAAGCGCGCGGGCAAGGACGCGGCGCTCGGTGACGGGACCCTGCGCGTCCCGGAGCGCGGCAACGCGACGCCGGACGCCCTGGACGAGGCGCGGTGGGAGCTCGACTTCCTGATGCGCATGCAGGTGCCCGAGGGCAAGCCGTACGCGGGTATGGCCTTCCACAAGGTCCACGACGCGGCCTGGACCGGCATGCCGCTGCGCCCCGACCAGGACGTCCAGCCCCGCGAACTGCACCGCCCGTCCACGGCGGCGACCCTCAACCTCGCGGCGGCGGCCGCGCAGTGCGCCCGGGTCTTCCGGCCGTACGACGCGGCGTACGCCGACCGCTGCCTCGCCGCGGCCCGCCGCGCCTGGGCGGGGGCGCAGGCCAACCCGGCCCTGATCGCGCCGGATTCGGACGGTACGGGCGGCGGGGCCTACGGGGACGCGCAGGTCACCGACGAGTTCTACTGGGCGGCCGCCGAGCTGTACGCGACGACCGGTGAGAGCGCCTACCGGGACGCCGTCACCTCCTCGGCCTGGCACACCTCGGCCACCGCCTTCACCCCCTACGGCTTCGGCTGGGCGGACACCGCCGCACTCGGCCGGCTCACCCTGGCCACCGTGCCCAACGGCCTGCCCGCCGCCGACGTGGCCCGGGTCCGTGCCTCGGTGACCACGGCGGCGGACGGCTACCTGTCCAGGATGGCCGCCCAGGGCTACGCGGTGCCCGTCCCCGCGGACGGGTACTTCTGGGGGTCCAACGGCGAAGTCGCCGATGACGCGGTCGTCATGGCCGTGGCCGGGGAGCTGACGGGTGACGGCCGCTACCGCACCGGCGCGCTGGAGGCCATGGACTACCTGCTCGGCCGCAACGCCCTCGGCCAGTCCTACGTCAGCGGCTACGGCGAGTTGTCCTCGCAGAACCAGCACCACCGCTTCTGGGCGCACCAGTTGGACTCCTCGCTGCCTCACCCGCCGGCCGGATCGCTCGCGGGCGGCCCCGACAGCGCGCTCCAGGACCCGGTGGCGCAGGCCAAGTTGACGGGCTGCGCGCCGGCCGCCTGCTACATCGACGACATCGGCTCGTACTCCACCAACGAGGTCGCGGTCAACTGGAACGCCCCGCTGGCCTGGCTCGCCGCCTACGCCGCCGAGCGGGCCTCCACCGGTGAACCGCCCGCCGCCGCCTGCGCGGTGACGTACCGGGTGGACAACGTCTGGAGCACCGGCTTCACGGCGACCGTCACCGTCCGCAACACCGGTCCGACGGCCGTGGACGGATGGCAACTGACCTGGGCCTACGCGGGCGGCCAGCGCGTCACGAGCGCCTGGAACGCGGCCGTCACCCAGAACGGCACCGCCGTCGGCGCCCGCAACACCGACTGGAACCGGGCGATCGCCCCCGGCGCGAGCGCGAGCTTCGGAGTGCAGGGGACGTACAGCGGGACCAACTCCTCCCCCACGGCCTTCGCGCTCAACGGAGGCGCCTGCGCCTGACCCACGGCCGGCCGGGCCCGGGCGGATCCCCCGCCCGGACCCGGCCGCGGCCGCTTCCCCCTCGGCGACACCCCGACAACGCCCCGACAGCACCCGGCACCACCCCAGCGACCAGGAGACACCCATGCGCAGACTCCTCGCCTGCCTGGCGGCGGCGGCAGCCGCTCTGGCCGGGCTCACCGCGACGGCGCCACCCGCGGCGGCCGCGCCGACCGCGGCCACCGCCGACTCGGGCAGCTTCCGCGTGCTGACCTACAACGTGGCCGGGCTCCCCGAGAGCATCTCCAGCGCCCCCACCCCGCGCGAACCGAGCACGACGGAGATCGGCCGGCGCATCGCCCCGTACGACGTCGTGCACGTGCAGGAGGACTTCAACTACCACGCCCTGCTGTACGCCGCCGACACCGCCCACCCCCACCGCACCCCGACCAGCGGCGGGGCGGGCATCGGCAGCGGGCTCAACACCCTGTCGACGCTGCCGTCCGACGAGGACGACTTCGAGCGGGTCCGCTGGAACTCCTGCCAGTACGACTCCGGCGACTGCCTGACCCCCAAGGGCTTCACCTTTGACCGCCGGCGCCTCGCCGAGGGCGTGTACGTCGACTTCTACGGCCTCCACACCAACGCGGGCACCAACCCGGGCGACCTGACCTCGCGCGCCGACAACCTGAAGCAGCTCACCGCCTACATCGCGGCCCACTCGGCGGGCAACGCGGTCGTCGTCATGGGCGACACCAACACCCGCTACACCCGAAGCGGCGACACGATCGCCGCGTTCGCCGCCGCGGGCGGCCTCACCGACGCGTGGACCGAGCTGGTCCGCGGCGGCATGCCACCCGCCCAGGGCAGCGACCCCCTGCTGTGCGACCAGTCCCAGCCGACCGTCCCCGACACCTGCGAGCTCGTGGACAAGGTCCTCTACCGCGGCAGCAGGCTCCTCTCCCTGCACGCCACCGCCTACCACAACGAGCACGCCGCGTTCCTGAACGCCGGCGGGCTCATGCTCTCCGACCACGATCCCGTCGCGGTGGGCTTCTCCTGGTCCCGCAACCCGGCCTACCGGCTGAGCGACCCGTTCGGCGGCCCGCACGGCGCCCCCTTCACCGACATCGACCGCGTCCCGGCGGGCGCCCGCGCCACCACCCTCACCCTGCGCTCCGGCGCCCGGATCGACAGCATGGGCATCACCCTGGACGACGGCACGGCCCTCACCCACGGCGGCACCGGCGGCGCCGCGTCCACGCTCACGCTGGGCACGGGCGAGTACCTGACCACCGCGCACCTGTGCCGTGCCCAGCGGGACGGGCACACCCGGATCTTCCACGCCGCGTTCACCACGAACCTCGGCCGCACCCTGGCCGGCGGCACCCCGACCCCCGACTGCGTCACCCACACCGCGCCCGCCGGCTGGCAGATCACCGGCTTCCACGGCCGCTCCGGCGACGGGATCGACAAGGCCGGCGTGATCGAGACCCACCGCTGACCCGCCCGAGGGGAGGCACTGCGAGGTGTGCCAGGTGGCAGGCGTCCGCAGCGGGGGGGGGCGGATGCACGGTCACGGCGGTCACCGTCGACGGCGGCGCGGCCCTTGCCGACCAGAGCAGCCTGCGCACCGTAGCGGCCGAAACGTTCACCGGCTGGAGCCCGCCCCGGGCCGCCGATCTGGCCGCCCTCGAAGCGGGTGGGCTTGAGGCTGTACTGCATGCGCGTGAGGACGCCCGCGGCAGTCAGCCCCGCCAGCCGTCGGACAAGCGTGCTTCTCGCTCATCCGCAACCAGTCGCGGAGTTCGTCGAACCGGCGGGCTCCGACATCGTGCTCACCCCGGGACACGCCGAGCCCTACACCGATGGCCAGCGCCTCGACGTCACCGGCCGGCGCGGGGTGGGAATCATGCGCGGCACCCTCAACGACGACCCCGCCCAGGCACTGGCCAGCCTGACCGCCCTGACCGGAATCACCGCCACGACACTGCTCCCCGGCCACGGCGAACCCTATGGGCACGGCATACCCACGGCCCTCGCGGCGGCCCGCCGCCACGGCATCGGCTGGAGACCACCGGCCCCGGGCGCCCACGGCCACACCCACTGACGACCACCCGGACCCCGGACATGGAAAAGGCCGCCCTCCCATGGATGAGAGAACGGCCTCCGACCTGCGTTTCCGCACAGTCGGGACGACAGGATTTGAACCTGCGACCCCTTGACCCCCAGTCAAGTGCGCTACCAAGCTGCGCCACGTCCCGCTACGCGCTGACCTGCGGCGTTTCGCCGCGATCGCTCGTGCACGAGAACGATACCGCACTTCGGGTGGTGGTCGCGCGCACCTTTTGGGGGCCCGGCGTGGCCGGATCGTGCCGGGGGTGCGGCACGGCGGGTTGACCTCAAGCGCGGTTGAGGTCGCACGATCGGTGTATGACACAAACGACTGCGGACACGGCGTTCCGCTTCCAGGATCTGGACCGGCTCATGGGGCTCATGACCGGGGACGAGAAGCACGGGCCCGCCGCCACGTCGACGCTGGACGTGCTGTGGGTGCTCTACGACCGGGTGCTCCGCGTCGACCCGGCGCGCGCCGCGGACCCGGGGCGGGACCGGTTCCTGCTGTCCAAGGGGCACGGGCCGATGGCGTACTACGCCGTGCTCGCCGCCAAGGGGTTCTTCCCCGTCGGCCTGCTCCCCGGTTTCGGCGGGTACGCGTCCCCCCTCGGCCACCACCCGGACCGCACCCTCCTGCCGGGCGTGGAGATCAGCAGCGGCTCCCTCGGGCACGGGCTGCCCCTCGCCGTCGGTAGCGCGCTCGGGCTGCGGGCCCAGGGGCTGCACGAGCCGGCGGTCTGGGTGCTGATCGGCGACGCCGAGCTGGACGAGGGCAGCAACCACGAGGCCCTCGCCTACGCCGGGCCGGCCGCCCTGGAGCGGCTGCACACCGTGGTGATCGACAACGACTCCGCCACCCACGGCTGGCCGGGCGGCATCGCGTCCCGGTTCGAGGCGGCCGGGTGGTCGGCCGTCACCGTCGACGGTCGCGACCACGAGGCGCTGTACGCCGCCTTCACCGCACCCCACCCCGGGCGGCCGCACGCCGTGGTCGCCCGCGTCGAGACGAAGGGCTGAAAGATCCATGGACATCGTGGCCAACGCCTCCATGCGGGAGCGCTTCGTCTCCTTCACCACCCGGCGGCTCGACGAGGACCCGCGCCTCGCGCTGGCCCTCGCCGAGATCACCATGAGCGGGTTCGCCCCCGCCCGGGAGCGGCACCCGGACCGGGTGATCAACGTCGGGATCCGGGAGCAGCTGCTCGTGGGCGTCGGCGGCGGGCTGGCGCTGACCGGGCTGCGGCCGGTGCTGCACACCTTCGCGAGCTTCCTCGTCGAGCGGCCGTTCGAGCAGGTCAAGCTGGACCTCGGGCACCAGGGCACGGGCGCGGTGCTGGTCAGCGCGAGCGCCTCGTACGACTGGCCCGCGGGCGGGTTCACCCACATGGCGCCGGGCGACGTGGCGCTGCTCGACACCCTGGACGGCTGGACCGTCCACGTCCCCGGACACCCCGACGAGGCCGAGGCGCTGCTGCGCCACGCCTACGACGCCGGGGACGACACGGTGTACGTCCGGCTCTCGGAACAGTCCAACGCCTCCCCGCGGCCGGTCGACGGCGCCCGCTTCCTGACCGTGCGCGAGGGGCGCGCCGGCGTGGTGATCGCCGTGGGCCCGCTGCTGGACAACGTCCTGGCGGCCACCGAGGGACTGGACGTGGGCGTGCTGTACGCGACCACCGTGCGGCCCTTCGACGCCGCGGCCCTGTGCGCGGCCGTCGGCTCCGGACCGGCCGACGTGGTCCTGGTCGAGCCCTACCTCGCCGGGACCTCGTCGGGCGCGGCCGCGGGGGCGCTGATCGAGGTACCGCACCGGATCCTGGGGCTGGGTGTGGGCAGGGCGGAGCTGCGGAGGTTCGGCACGGTCGACGAACACACCGCCGCCCACGGCCTGGACCCGCGCGCTCTGCGCGAGCGCATCACCGCCTTCCTCCGGCCGGCCGACCGAGTAGCGCAGCGGACCACCGAGGAGCCGGCCGCATAGCCCCTACCTCCCCTCACCCATCCGTCACCTTCCGGCCCCCCGGGGCGCGGGTCCGTCAGCCCGCCCGCGTCCCGTCCTCCCGCGCGTGGAAGACGGACACCAGCTCCGCCGCCAGTGCCTTGACCGCGGCCAGGCCCTCCGTGCCCCACCGGTGCGGTACGACGTCCACCGCGCACACCGTGCCGAGCACCACCCCGCGCCGGTCGGTCAGCGGCGCGCCGACGTACGCGCGGACCCCGCTCTCGTCGACCACCGCGTTCCCGGCGAACCGCGCGAAGTCCCGTACGTCCTCCAGGACCAGGGCCCGGCGCCGGACCACCACGTGCGGGCAGTACCCCCGGTCGCGGGCGAGCACCCGCGCCGGATAGCCGCTCGCGGGTGCCTCGCCGCCGCGGTGCAACCCGGCGAAGAACTGCCGTTCCTCGCCGACGAAGTTGACCCCCGCGTACGGCGCGCCCAGCGTGACCGCGATCCGCCGGGCGAAAGCGTCGAGTTCGGCGTCCACCCGCTCCCCCAGGCCCAGTTCGCGCAACCGCGTCACGCGCGCGGGCGCCTCGCGGTCCTCCGGGGTGAGCAGCAGGTGCCCGGTGGATTCGTAAGAGGTCATGGCGGTTCCCCCGACTCAGAAGACGTGGCCGTGGACAGCAGGTGGTGGACGAGGACGGCCAGCGTCGCCGTGCCGGATCGGGTGAGCCGCGCGTCGCACCGTACGACGGGCACGTCCGGCGCGAGGTCCACCGCCTCGCGGACCTCGTCGGTGGTGTAGCGGTGGCCGCCGTCGAACTCGTTGACGGCGACGACGAAGCCGATCCCGCGCCGCTCGAAGAAGTCGACGGCGTCGAAGCAGTCGGCGAGCCGCCGGGTGTCGGCGAGCACCACGGCTCCGAGCGCGCCCGCGCACAGCTCCTCCCAGAGGAACCAGAAGCGCTGCTGACCGGGCGTGCCGAAGAGGTACAGGACCCGCTCGGCGTCCAGGGTGATCCGGCCGAAGTCCAGCGCGACCGTCGTGGTCGTCTTCGCCTCGACGCCGTCGAGCGGGTCGGTGCTCTCGCCCGCACCGCTCAGCAGCTCCTCCGTACTCAGCGGCTCGATCTCGCTGACCGCGCCCACGAAGGTGGTCTTGCCCGCTCCGAAGCCGCCCGCGACCACGATCTTCAGTGCCGCCGGGGGGCCGCCGGGCGGGCCGCCCCCGGCCCCCGCCTCAGAGCCTGCGGCGCAGGCCATCGAGCACCGCCCGCAGCAGGGACACGTCATCGGCCGCGCTCTCGGGGTCCCCGGGGGTGCCCGGGAAGCGCGGCGAGCGGGCCGTGACGGCCCCGCACTCCATCAGGTCGGACAGCAGCACCTTCGCGACCACGGCGGGCAGCCGCAGCCGGCCGGCCACCTCGGCGACCGTGACGGCTCCCGCACCGGCGCAGAGCCGCAGCGCAAGGCCGTGGTCGGGGCCGAGCGGCGCGCACGGCCGGGTGCCGGTCGCGCTCACGAGGGACAGCAGGTCCAGTGCCATCGCCGCACGGGTCCGGCCGCCGCTCGCGGTGTACGGGCGCATCACCCGGCCCGCCGTGGCGTCCAGCCAGGGCGCGTCCCGGCCGGTTCCGGCCGGGTGCTGACCGCTCGCGCGTGCCCCCGTGGCATGCCGCCTCATCGCTCCGGGGCGGTGGCCGGGCGGCGCGGCGGCGCGGCCAGGTACGGCCGTACGCTCTTGACGAGCATCGCCATCTCGTAGCCGAGCACTCCGGCGTCCGCCTCCCGGTCGGCGAGGACGGCCAGACAGGTGCCCGCGCCGGCCGCCGAGACGAACAGCAGCGCCGAGTCCAGCTCCACGACCACCTGCCGGACCTCCGCGCCGTCCGCGAACCGCGACCCGGCGCTGCGGCCGAGCGAGTGGAGCCCGGACGCGAGGGCCGCCAAGTGGTCGGCCGCGTCGGCGTCGAGGCCGTGTACGCAGGTGACGAGGCCGTCCGCGGTGAGCAGCACGGCACTGCGGGTGTAGGGCACGCGGCGCACCAGGCCGCTCAGCAGCCAGTCCAGATCCGCGTGGGGGGTGATCCTGGTCGCCGCTTCGGCTGTCATCGGAAGGTCTCCTCGCTGCGGTACGCGGATGGGGTGCGCGGCGTCGTCATGACGGGCTCTCGGACTGGGCGAGGCCGAAGCCCCGCTGGAAGGCGGCCATCAGACCCGGGTCGTGCACGGGGGCCTCGCCCCCGGGACCGTGGTCGTCCGCGCGGCGCGGCGCAGGCGCGTCGCGCAGCTGGGGCGCCAGGTGTTCCTGGGCCCGGCGCCGCGGCAGCGACGGCCGGTCGGCCGCCCCGCCGCCGCCGCTCCGCGCTGCGGGCACCACGGCGGCGGTACCGGTACGGCCGTCCGCGGCCGGGGGCTGCGCCGCGGCCGGGGGCGCCGCCGTGACCGGGGGCGCGGTCGCGGCGATCACCACCGGCCGGGGCTGCGGCTCCGGCACGTCCCCGGTCGGGGACACCGGCCCGGGCGCGGGCTCCGGCACCTCCACGACCGGCGCCCGCACCTCGCTCACCGCCTCGGGCGCAGCGCCCACCGGACCCGCCTGCGGCCCCGGTTCCGGGACGGCCGTCCACATCGTCGCGGTGACCGCCGGCCCGGGGGCCCGCGTCGGGGCGGTCGGATCCGGTACCGGGGCCGGAGCCGGTCCCGGACTCCACGGCGGGTGCGCCACCACCCTCCGTACGGGCTCCAGCGGCGGTACGGGGAGCGCCGCGCCGGTCCCCCACGAGGTGGTCCGCGTGCCCCCCACCGCGTCGGCCGCGCCCGGCGCCCCGGCGCCCAGCAGCTCCGGTGGCAGCACCAGGACGGCCAGCACGCCGCCGTAGATGTTCGACTTCAGTTCGACGGCGATGCCGTGCCTGCGGGCCAGCGCCGAGACCACGAACAGCCCGATCCGCCCGTCGGCCAGCAGCCGCCGGGCGTCGGCCCGGTCGCGGTCGCCGAACAGCGCGTTCATGCGGTGCTGCTCCTCGGGCGGCAGGCCGGGGCCGCGGTCCTCGACCTCGACCGCGATGCCCGCCGTGACCCGCTCGGCGCGCAGCACGACGTCGGTGTCCGGGGCGGAGAACACCGTGGCGTTCTCGACCAGTTCGGCCAGCAGGTGCACCACGTCGGCCACGGCGTGCCCGCGCACCGTCCCGCCCGCCGGAGGCACCACCTTCACCCGGGCGTACTGCTCGACCTCCGCCACCGCGGAGCGCAGTACCTCGCTGAGGTCGACGGGGCGGGTCCACTGCCGCCGCGAGGCGGCGCCGCCGAGTACCGCGAGGTTCTCCGCGTGGCGCCGGATCCTGGTCGCGAGGTGGTCGACCTGGAAGAGGTCCCTGAGCAGGTCGGGGTCCTCGACCGTGTCCTCCAGGTCGTCGAGCAGCGAGATCTCCCGGTGGACCAGCGACTGGAGGCGGCGCGCGACGTTCACGAACACCTCGACCTTCCGGTCGCTGTCGCAGGGGGCGGCGGGCCCGGCCAGCCGTACGAGCGTCGCGTGCGCCTGTTCCCGGGCTCCGCGCAACTCCTGGGACAGCAGCCAGAATTCGTCCAGGCGCTCCTGGCCGGGGCCGTCGGCGGGGACGGCCGCCGCAGCGCCGGCGGCGCGCGGCGGACGGGGCGGGGTCTCGCCGCGTTCCAGCCGGTCGGCCACCACGCCGAGCTCCCGGCGGCCGCGCGCGCTGGAGCGGCGCAGCGCCTCGCAGCGGTCCCGTACGGCCTTGCCCGCGCGCTGGGCCCCGAGCAGCGCGGCGGCGAGCGCGCCGACGACGAGCAGAACGCAGCCGCCGAGCGCCGGCCACAGCCGCGGGTCCCGCGCGCCCGCGCCGCCGCCGAGCTGGAGGGTGAAGATGACCGCGGCGGCGCCGCTGAGCCCGGCGGCGAGGGTGGGCAGGACGGCCGCGCGGATCAGCTGGGGCCGTATCTGCCGGCCCGGACCGGTGACGGCGTGTCGCGACGGGGAGTGGCGGGGGCGGGCGGCGCGGAGTCCGGACATCGGCGTCCTCGGTACGGTACGGGGGCCCGGGCCCCCGGGGTACCGGGACCCGGTGTTGATCACCGAATACCCACGCTAGACCGCGTCCTCACCCCACAGGCGGCCAGTCCGGGAACTTCACCGGGGTGCGTCCCGCTCCGGAAGGAGCGCTCGCACGGCCGCCCGAATCCCCTCGCGGGCGCCGTCCCCGCGCCCCCACCACCGCCGTGAGCCCCTCGTACGGGCCCGCACTCCACGGACGGGCCCACGCTGAACGTATGGACCCGCGCTCACCGCACGGGCCCGCACCCCGCCGGCCGGGCACACCAGGCGCACCGGCCGGACCGGCGTCAGCTGCCGACGGCCTCCGGCTCCTCGCGCGGGTCCGCCGCCGGCGCCGACACGGGGCGGGAGGGGGCGGCGGGCCGGGCGGCGGAGCCCGGCCCGGTCGCGGCGCCGGGGACGGGGGCCGCCACGAACGGGCGCCACCACGGCTCGGCCGGGGCGTCCGCCGCTCCCGGCTCGAAGGGGCGGCCCGGCACCGGCAGCGCGATGGCCGCGCCCACCCGTCCGGCGGCCGACAGGGTCCCTTCGCCCGGCTCCTCCCACGGGTGCGGGGCCAGGTTGAAGGTGCCCCAGTGGATCGGCAGCATCGTGCCGTGCGGGGCGCCGCCCTGGAGGTCGAGGTGGGCGGTCATGCCCTCCTCCGGGGTCATGTGGATGTCCGGCCAGTACTCCGAGTACGCACCGATCTGGATCATCGTCGCGTCGAAGGGGCCGTGCGCGGCGCCGATCTCCTTGAAGCCGGGGAAGTAGCCCGTGTCACCGCTGTGGAAGATCCGGTGCTCGTCGCCCGCGACGACCCACGACGCCCAGAGGGTGTACTGCTGGTTGCGCAGGCCGCGCCCGCAGAAGTGCCGGGCCGGGGTCGCGGTCAGCGAGAGTCCGGCGACCTTGGTGGTCTCGTTCCAGTCCAGTTCGCGCAGCCGGTCGGCCGGGACGCCCCAGTGCTCCAGGTGCGCGCCGACGCCGAGCGGGACCGCGAAGACCGTGTCCGTGGCGGCCAGGGCCTTGATCGTCGGCAGGTCGAGGTGGTCGTAGTGGTCGTGCGAGATCACCACGACGTCGACCGGCCCCAGCGCGGCCAGCGGCACCGGTACGGGGTGCAGTCGGCGGGGTCCGGCGAACGGGAAGGGAGAGCACCGCTCTCCCCACACCGGATCGAAGAGCACCCGGCGGCCGTCGATCTCCGCGAGCACGCTGGAGTGCCCCATCCAGGTCAGCCGCAGGCCGCTGACCGGGGGCTTCGCCAGATCGGCCAGGGTCGTCGGGTGCACCGGGACGGGCGCGCCCGGGTTGCGCCGGACCCGCTGCTCCTTGTGGAAATAGATCTTGGCGAACTCCACCATGGAGCCGGAAGGCCTGGTCCGGGCACCGACCGGGTTCTGGAAGACGCCGTCGGCGAAGTTCGGCGAGCGCAGGATCCGCTCCAGCCGCGCGCCGGACGGATCCGCGCCGAAGGCTTCGGGCCGCAGGGCGCGCAGCCGTGGACGCAAGGAACGGGAGCCGGGGCCGGAGCCGGTCAAGGCGCCTCCAGAGGGGAAGTGGGCAGGGCTGGTCGTACGTTCTACCACCATCCCAACGCGCGCCGCCCCCGAAGGATTCCGCGCGCCTCCCCGCCTCGCCCGCGACGCCCCTCGGCCCGCCCCTACAGCGGCAGCAGGTCCGGGCGCTTGGCCCCCATGCGGTCCCCCGAGGACTCCCCGCGCAGTCGCCTGCCGATCCACGGCACGAGGTGCTCCCGTGCCCACTGGATGTTGTCGCGGGTCACCTCGGCCGAGCCGCGCGGCTGCTGCGGGGGCCACGGCTGGTCCGGGTCCGCGGGCACCTCCAGGCCGAGCACCTGCGCGGCGCGCAGCGCGACCCGGGTGTGCCCCTCGGGCGAGAGGTGCAGCCGGTCGTGGTCCCAAGCCCGCCTGTCCTGTACGGACTTCAGCGACCAGAGGTCGAGCACCGGGCATCCGTACCGGTCGGCGATGGACCGGACGTGCGCCGAGTACGTCGCCACCTTGCCCCGGATGTGCCTGAGCACCGGCACCCCGCGGGTGTCGAAACCGGTGGTGATCATCACCATGCCGACGGACCCGACGAGGTCGGCGAGGGCCGCCTCGAACCGCTCCGCCACGTCGTCGGGGTCGCTCCCCGGCCGGATGATGTCATTGCCCCCGGCGCAGAAGCTGACCAGGTCGGGCGCCAGTTCCTTGGCCCGCGGTACCTGGTCGGCCACGATCTGGTCCAGGAGCTTCCCCCGCACGGCGAGGTTGGCGTACCGGAAGTCGTGCTCCTCGCGCTGGTCCGCGAGGAGCACGGCGAGCCGGTCGGCCCAGCCCACGCACAGGCCCCCCGGCCCCGGGTCGCCCACACCCTCGGTGAAACTGTCCCCGATCGCCGCGTACGAGCCGATGCCCGGCAGTGCCGTCTTGATTTCCGTCGTCCGTGCCGTCGTCTTCGTCGTCATCGCTGTCGTCGCTGCCACGAGAGCCCATACTCCACCCCGGGCGGTGACCTACGCGACCGTAGCCACCCCTTGACGGACCGTGATCTTTACCACCCGGCGGGTAAGGAATAAGTGAGGAGTCCGTCAGGTCTTTCAAGGGAGGCGGGGACACCGACGCGGCGGTGGCGTCAGACGTTCACGCCCTTCGAGCGCAGGTAGCCCAGCGGGTCGATGTCCGTGCCGTAGCCGGACCCGGTGCGGATCTCGAAGTGCAGGTGCGGGCCGGTGACGTTGCCGGTGGCACCGGAGAGGCCGATGCTCTGGCCCGCGGTCACGCTCTGGCCGACCGAGACCGAGAGCTGGGACAGGTGGCCGTACTGCGAGTAGCGGCCGTCCGCGTGCCGGATGACGACCTCGTTGCCGTACGCGCCGCCCCAGCCGGCGGAGACCACGGTGCCCGCGCCGACCGCGTGGACGGTGGTGCCGGTGCCCACGGCGAAGTCGACGCCGGTGTGGTAACCGCTGGACCACATGCTGCCGCTCGCCCGGTACTGGGTGGCGATGGAGGCGGAGACCGGGGCGACGAAGCCGGAGGCCGAGGCGGTACCGCTGCCCGAGCCCGTGCCGGCGGAGGTGCCGCCCCGAGCACTCGTTCCCTCCTGCGACGCACCCTCGTCGGCCGTGGCGGCCGGGGCCTCCGCGGCGGCGGCGCCCTCGTCCTGGCCCGCGTCCTCGTCCGCGTCCGCAGCGTCGTCCGCCACCGGCGCGGGTTCCTCGGCGCTCTGCGCGGCGGGCGCCGGAGCCTGTCCGCCCGGTCCGCCGAGCGCGAGCTTCAGCCCCGGGTGGATCAGCGAGGGGTCGGAGCCGACGGCCTCGCGGTTGTCCGCGTAGAGGCGCTGCCAACCACCGCTCAGGTGCCGCTCCGCGGCGATCTCCGAGAGGCAGTCGCCGGACACCACGGTGTACACCGAGGAGGCCTCGGGCGCGGCGGCCGCGGCCCGGAGCGCCGCCGGAGCCTGGGCCGGGAGGGCCTGGGCCGGCAGCGCGGCGGTGGCGGGAGCCGTGGCCTGCGGGGCGGCCTGCGCGCCGGCGGCGCCCAGCAGCGGCAGCGCGAGCGCCGCGCTTCCGGTGCCCGCGACGACGAGACCGCGGGTGAATGCGGCGGACTTCGGACGGCGGTGCTTTCCCTTTGCGGGCATGGTGAATTCCTCTCCGTCGCCTGCGAGGTGAGCTGTCGGGTTCGGACTGGAGATGTCCGGCCGTAGATCTACGGCTTCACCCCGAGCCGTCCGGAGGAGATCCATTCGAGAACATCGAGAAGATCGGATTCGGAAACGGCGGCTTACCTGGTTCCCCCGCTCCTGCCGGGCGCGTGGATCGTCGGGTGCGGTGCCGGACGGTGGCAGGATTAGGCGGTCCATCCGGGTGGAGGTGAAGGTATTGGCTCCGGTCCCGTGGAACAAGCCGCGAATTCCCTTGGGTAATGGCGCGGGTGAGGGGCCGCCGGAATTCCGGTCACCCTCCGTGGAATCCGCTGCGGCAACACCCTTGCGCACAAGGCAATTCGGCTTTAGCGATCACACACTCACGGTCACCGTATGATCCTGCTCACGGGGACGGGCCCGATCTCCCCGCCCCTTATGGCAAGTTGCGTTCAACCAGCGCAATTCGGACATGCCGCGACGATACGGAGGAGTCTTCGTGACCCAGCAGATACCCCAGGCCCCGTCCACGGAGCCGGAACTGACCGGAGTGCGCAACTTCCGTGACGTGGGCGGCCTCCCGGCCACCGACGGACGGAGGGTCAGATCGGGACAGGTCTACCGAAGCGGACATCTGGCGCATGCCACCGAAACCGACACGGAATTCCTCGCGTCGCTGGGTCTCCACACCGTCTTCGACTTCCGCAACGCCGCCGACCACGCCCTGGAGGGCCCGGACGTCGAGCTGCCGGGCGTGCGCAACGTCAACCTCCCGCTCTCCGACCCGGCGGACGGCACGGAGTTCTGGCGGATGGTCCGCGACGGCGATCTCGGCCAGCTGCGGGAGGCCCTCGGCGACGGCAAGGCCGCCCGGCGGATGGCCGCCTCCTACCGCGAGATCGTGACGACCCGCACCGCCGAGCACCGCCGGGTCGTGCAGGCGCTCGCCCGGAACGAGGTGCCGGTCCTGATGCACTGCGCGGCCGGCAAGGACCGGGCCGGGCTCTCGATCGCCGTCACCCTGCTCGCGCTCGACGTGGAGCGCGAGGCGATCGTGGCCGACTACCTGGAGTCGAACGCTCCGCACCGCCGCTACAAGGTGCGCCGCAGCGGCGGGACCCCCGAGGCCCGCTCCCCCGAGGTGATGGAGCTGCTCGCCCCGCTCTTCGACGCGCGCGCCGAGTACCTGCACGCGGCCTTCGAAACCCTGGAGGAGATCTGGGGCAGCACCGACCGCTACCTCGCCGAGGGCCTCGGCCTCGCGCCCGAGACCCTCGACGAGCTGCGCGACCGCCTCCTGGAGTGACGGCGCCGGCCGGTCCGCCGGGCGGCCGACCGGCGGACCACCCGGCGGGTCAGCGGTTCGCGACGGCCTGCTTGACCAGCGTCCTGCCGAAGTCCCACATCAGCCCGCCCCCGCCGTGGGCGTCGTCCATGACCTCCCGGAAGGCGCCCACGAAGCGGTCCACGTCCGCCTCGTCCACGATCAGCGGCGGAATCAGCTTGATCACTTCCAGGTGGTCACCGGAGACCTGGGTCAGGATCCGGTGCTTCTGGAGCAGCGGTACGACGACCATCTGCGCGAAGAGCCCCTTGCGCGCGGCCTGGAGCATGGTCCACCGGCTGCGCAGGCCCAGCGAGGACGGGCGGCCGAACTCGATGCCGATCATCAGCCCCCGGCCGCGCACCTCGTGCAGCAGTTCGTACTCGTCCACCATCGCCGCGAGCCGGCCGCGCAGCAGATCGCCCATGGCACGGGCGTTGGCCACGACCGACTCGTTCTCCATGACGGACAGCACCGCGAGCCCGGCGGCCATGGCCTGGGCGTTGGAGCCGAAGCTGGCCGAGTGCACGAGGACCCGGTCCATGGACGAGTACACCTTCTTGAAGATCCAGTCCTTGCCCAGGGTCGCGCCGACGGGCACGTAGCCGCCCGACAGGGCCTTGGCGACGCACACCAGGTCGGGTTCCACCCCGGCCTCGTGCTGGTAGGCGTAGAACTCCCCGGTCCGGCCGAAGCCGGTCTGCACCTCGTCCGCGATCAGCAGGGCCTTGTGCCGGTGCAGCAGCTCCTGCGCGGCGCGCAGGAAACCGGGCGGGGCCGCCAGCACCCCCTTGCCCTGGATCGGCTCCACGACGAAGGCGGCCACGTCGCCGCGCTTCAGCTCGCGCTCCAGGGCCCCCAGGTCCCCGAGGGCGATCCGGGTGTCGGGCAGCAGGGGCGCGAACCCGTCCCGGAAGCCCGCCTCCCCGTTCACCGACAGGGAGCCGGTGGTGAGCCCGTGGAAGGCGTGGTCGCAGTAGAGGACCCTGGGGCGGCCCGTGGCGAAGCGGGCGAACTTCAGCGCGGTCTCCACGGCCTCGGTGCCGCTGTTGCCGAAGAAGACCCGGTCCAGGTGGGGACTGTGGGACAGCAGCTTCTCCGCCAGCAGCCCGGGCAGCGGCTGGCAGTCGAAGCGGGTGAGGTCGGCGAGCTGCGCGTCGAGCACGTCGTGCAGGGCCCGCCGGACGACGGGGTGGTGGCGGCCGAGCCCCATCACCCCGAAGCCCGCGAGCATGTCGAGGTAGTCGTTGCCCTCGGCGTCCCAGAAGTGGGCGCCCTCGGCCCGCTCGTAGACCTTGTCGAAGCCGATGGTGTGCAGCATGCGGGGCAGCTGGTGGTTGAGGTGGCGGGCGTGCAGCTCGTAGCGCTCGCCGCCCCGCTCGGCCAGCAGGGAGCCGAGGTCGAACTCCTTGCCCGGGCCCGGGCCGCCGTCGGCGCCCGGGCCCTGCGCGACGGCTGTCATACCCGCTTCTCCCAGTTGCCCCCCACCGTCTCCCGGGCCGCCCGCAGGGTTTCCTTGAGCGAGCCCATGGTGGCGAGGACGGCGGTGGGTTCGTAGCCGCAGTGCGCCATGCAATTCGCGCAGCGCGGGTCCTTTCCGCGGCCGTACTTGCTCCAGTCGGTGTCCTCGATCAGTTCCCGGTACGTGGGCACGTACCCGTCGCTCATCAGGTAGCAGGGGCGCTGCCAGCCGAACAGCGAGTAGTTGGGAATGGCCCACGCCGTGCAGGGGAAATCGGCCTTGCCTTCCAGGAAGTCCAGGAAGAGCGGGGAGTGGTTCAGCCGCCAGCGGCGCCGGTTTCCGCCCGAGAATGCCTTGCGGAAGAGTTCCCGGGTCTGTTCCACGCCCAGGAAGTGCTCCTGGTCGGGCGCCTTTTCGTAGGCGTAGGCAGGCGAGATCATCATCTCGTCGACCTGGAGGTCGTCATTGAGGTAGTTGAGCACCTCGATGATGGTCTGCGGGGTGTCGGTGTTGAAGAAGGTGGAGTTCGTGGTCACCCGGAACCCGCGCTTCTTCGCCTCCTTGATGGCCTCGACCGCCTCGTCGAAGACGCCTTCCTTGGCGACGGATTCGTCGTGGCGTTCGCGCAGACCGTCGATGTGGACGGCGAAGGCGAAATAGGGCGAGGGGGTGAACTTCGCCATCTTCTTGCGGAGCAGCACCGCGTTGGTGCACAGGAAGACGTACTTCCGCTTCGCCACCAACTGCCGCACGATCTCGTGGATCTGCGGGTGCATCAAGGGCTCGCCGCCCGCGATGGACACCATGGGCGCGCCGGACTCCAGTACGGCGCCGACCGCCTGGGCCACCGGCATGCGCTGCTTGAGCACCCCGGCCGGGTGCTGGATCTTCCCGCACCCTTCGCAGGCCAGGTTGCAGGCGTAGAGCGGTTCCAGCTCGACGATCAGCGGGAACTTCTCACGCCTGCGGAGCTTCTGTTCGAAGAGATACGTCCCGACCCTGATGGACTGTCGCAGCGGCATGGCCATCTGGCTCACCTCCTGGGGAGCAGCGAAGAACGGTGCCATTCATAAAATGCGGGCAGTACCGCACGCAATACGCGGAAAGCCGATATTCCACCGCGCACGGTGCCGATACGGACGAGCTCATGCTCCGGAGCGTCCACGATCACCCGGACGGCCGCAACCGGGCGCGGCCCGGTGCGGTCGCCCGTGTGGGCGGCGGTCCAGAGGGTGGCGGCCGATTCCATGTCGACCGCGATGGCGCCGGTGGCGCGCAGCTGTGCGCGTTCCTGGCCGCGGACGACGTGGTCGGAGCCGATCAGGGGGCCGGTGTGGATGGTCCGGCCGGGTGCCGCCCGGGCCAGTGCGTCGGCCAGGCGTCCGGTGGCCGCGCAGCCGACGGCGCCGCGCGGGTCCCGGGTCTCCTCGGCGACCACGAGGTCGCCGGGGTGCATGCCGGGGACGAGGCCGGCGCAGAAGCCGGTGGCGAGTACGGCCGCCCCGCGCATCCGGGGCGCGGCCAGCGAGCGGGCGACGGCCCGCTCGGCGGCGCGCGGGCCCATGCCGGTGCGCAGGACCGCGTACCCCTCGGGAGCGCCGCGGTCGCGGCGGCTGCGCAGGGCCGCCTCCTCGATGCGCAGGGCGCAGGCGATGAGGAGCGGCGCGTCCGGTCCCGGCTCCCCGGGCCCGCCCGGGGGCCGCGCGGTCACCGGGGCTCCCCGTCCAGGGCGGGAGCGGGGGCCGGAGCGGGGGCGGGGGCCGGAGCGGGGGCGGGGGCCGGCGCCTCGGCGGTGCGCAGGGCCGGGGGCCCGGCCGTCCGCGCGGCCGCGGTGGCGTCGGCCGCGAAGGGCTCGCCGTACAGGTAGCGGCCCAGCGCGGTGAGCGGGAACACCTGCCGGTAGAGGTGGTAGTTGATGGAGAAGTCCCAGGGAAAGCCGGTGCCCGTGAAGTAGGGCTCGTCCCAGGAACCGTCGGCCTGCTGGGTGTTCACCAGGTAGGCGATCCCGCGCCGCACGGCCCGGCTCTCGCGCTCACCGGCCGACAGCAGGGCCATCAGCGCCCACGCGGTCTGCGAGGCGGTGGACGTGCCCCGCCCGGCCCAGGCGGGGTCCTGGTAGGAGCGCTGGTCCTCGCCCCAACCGCCGTCCTCGTTCTGCACCTTCTCCAGCCAGGTCACCGCGCGCCGGATCGCGGGATGGGTGACGGGCATCCCCGCGGCGGTGAGCGCGGGGACCACCGAGCCGGTTCCGTACACGTAGTTGGTGCCCCAGCGGCCGAACCAGGCGCCGTACGACTCCTGTTCGGCGAGCAGCCAGGCGATGCCGCGCCGGGTGCGGGGGTCGGCGGCCCGGCCCTCGACGGCCAGCATCTCCACCACGTGGGCGGTGACGTCGGCCGACGGCGGGTCGATGACCTCGCCGAAGTCGCAGAACGGCAGCCGGTTGGGCAGCGTGCTCGTGTTGTCGGCGTCGAAGGCCCCCCACGCACCGTTGCGGGACTGCATCCCGAGGTTCCAGGCCACTCCACGGGCCACGGCCGCTTCGAGCCGCGCCGGGTCGGGGTGGCGGATCCGGCGCAGGGCGAGGACCACCTCGGCGGTGTCGTCGATGTCGGGGTAGTTGTCGTTGTGGAACTCGAACGCCCAGCCGCCGGGGGCCAGTCCGGGACGTTTGACGGCCCAGTCACCGCTGCGCACGATCTCCTCGCCGAGCATCCAGTCGGCTGCCTTGACGAGCGCGGGGTGGTCGGGCGCCAGGCCCGCGTCGGCGAGGGCGATCGCGGCGAGGCAGGTGTCCCAGACCGGGGACTGGCAGGCCTCGATCATCCGCGCGCCGTCCTCGCGCCACACCGCGAACCGGTCGAGGGACTCCAGGCCCGCCCGCATCACCGGATGGCCCAGGTCGTAGCCGAGCAGGTGCAGCGCGATGACGGAGTACACGGCGGGCGGCTGGATGCCGCCCCAGCAGCCGTCGTTCTCCTGGCGTTCGATGATCCAGCGGGCGGCCGCGTCCATGGCCGCCTTGCGCAGCCGGCGCGGAGCGAGCCTGCGGTAGAGGTGCAGGGCGCGGTCCATGCGCTGGAAGGCGCCGTCCCAGCTGGCGAGGCGGGCCAAGGGCCGGGCGCGGTACGGGGTGCGCGCGTCCGTGTGGAGTTCGTCGAGGGCGAAGGGCGCGGGGCGGACCGGCCGCTGGGCGGAGACGATCGTCAGCGGGACGATGGTCTGGCGGGCCCAGCAGCCGAAGTCGTAGATGTTGAGCGGCACCCACTTGGGCAGGAACACCAGCTCGGGCGGGAGTTCGGGCAGGTGGTCCCAGCTCCACCAGCCGAAGAGGGCCAGCCAGATCCGGGTGAACACCCGGGCGGCGGCGATGCCGCCCTGGTCCCGGATCCAGGCCGAGGCGCGGGCCATGTGCGGCTCGTCCGGGCGGTCGCCGGCCAGGCGCAGGGCGACGTACGCCTCGACGGTCGCGGAGAGGTCGGGCGGGCCGCCGTGGAAGGTGGCCCACGTGCCGTCCGGGCTCTGCTCACCGCGGATGAACAGGCCGGCGGCGCGGGTGACGGCCTCGTCCTGCACGCCGAGGAACTGCCGCAGCAGCAGGTCCTCGGCGTCCATGGTGACGTTGGTCTCCAGGTCGCCCTTCCACCAGCCCTCGGGGTCCTGGCGGTCCAGCAGGTGGCGGGTGGCCCGGTCGGTGGCCTCCCGGACGCGCCGGTCGGTGACCTCCGGCGCCGAGCGGCCGCGGGCCGGCGCTCCGGGTGGCGGCCCGGACGGTGCGGGTGGTCCGGACGGTGCGGGTGGTCCGGACGGTGCGGGTGGTCCGAGTGGTCCCGGTGGCCCGGGTGGTCCGGTCCGCACCGGGCGGACCGGTGTGGCGGTGTCGCTGCCCGAGTCGGTGCCGCAGTCCCCGGCACCGCCGTCGGTCGTCGCTGTCATGGCTTCCCCTTACGTGGCAGTGTCCTCTGCTGTGCTGGGGTCCGCCGTCGGCCGGTGCGCGCTTCACGGGGAAGCGGCACCGGCCGGCGACTTGCGCGTCATATCCGCGTACGGGTGGCGATCACCTCTTGCGCACGACGACGAAGTCGGCGAGGGCGACGAGCTGGTCGCGCACCCGCTGGGGCATGTCCACGTCGTCGAGCGCCTTGACGGCGATCACGTGCTGGCGGCGCGCCTCGTCGGCGGTCCACTGGCGGCCGCCCGCCGCGTCGATGAGGGCGGCGCGGGCCGCGAACTCCTCCTCGGAGAAGTTCTCGAAGTCGTTGCTCTTGGCGTCGGCGGCGAGGAGTTCGGCGAGTTCCTCGGAGGCCGGTCCGCCGGCCGCGAGCGCGGCGACCACGGGCAGCGACTTCTTGCGCTGGCGCAGATCGCTCCAGGTCTGCTTGCCGGTGGCCTCGGGGTCGCCCCAGATGCCGAGCAGGTCGTCGACGGCCTGGAAGGCGAGGCCGAGGTGGTAGCCGTACTCCTCCAGCTTGTCGGCCGTGCGGTCGTCGGCGCCGCCGAGCACCGCGCCGATGGAGACCGCGCAGGCGAGCAGCGCGCCGGTCTTGTTGCCCTCCATCTCCAGGCACTCCTCGACGCTGACGCGCTCGCGGTGCTCGTAGGAGATGTCCTGGGCCTGACCGTCGATCAGCTTGCGGCTGGCGGTGGTCAGCCGCAGCGCGGCGCGCCCGGCCTCGACCGTGCCCAGCTCCAGCAGGACCTCGTTGGCCAGCGCGAACAGCGCGTCGCCGACCAGGATCGCCAGCGCGGGACCGTGCACCTTCCACACCGTGTCGCGGTGGCGGCGCTGCTCGTCACCGTCCATCAGGTCGTCGTGCAGCAGCGAGAAGTTGTGCACCAGCTCGACGGCGACCGCGCCGGGGACGCCGACCTCGGCCGCGGCTCCCGCCGCCTCGGCGGAGAGCAGGGCGAGCGCGGGGCGCACGGCCTTGCCGCCGTCGCCGTCCGCCGGGTTGCCCTGGGCGTCGATCCAGCCGAAGTGGTAGGCGGCGACGGTGTCCATGGGCGGCGCGAGCCGCTCGACCGCCGCGCGCAGGACGGGGGTCGACAGGGTGCGGCCGCGCTCCAGGAGCGCGACGGTGTCCGTCTTCTCCGCCGCGCCCTGGGCCTGCTCGGCCCTCCCGTCAGCCGGGTTCCCCGGGTTCACTGGCTCTCCTCTGGTTCCTGTACGTGCGGTACCGGTCGTGCTGGTGATCGTCATACCGCCTCCTGCAGCGGGTGTTCGCGGGGGCGGCCGAGGGCGGCGAGCGCGGCGTGGGCCGCGTTCAGTCCGCTGCGGACGGCGCTCTCCATGGTGGCGGGCCAGCCGGTGGCGGTCCACGCGCCGGCCAGGTAGAGCCCGGGCGCGCCGGTCCGGGCCGGCGGTCGCAGCCGGCCGACGCCGGGCGCGGGGGCGAAGGTCGCCGTCCGTTCCCGGGTGACGAAGAAGTCGCGGACCTTGGCGCCGCGGGCGGCGGGCAGCAGCCGCTCCAGTTCGGGCAGGTACTTCGCGCGCAGCACCGAGACGGGTTCGTCGATGTCGTCGTGGGCGACGGACTGGGACAGGGCGAGGTACTGGCCGCCGTCGGCCAGGCCCGAGCTGTCGGTCCGGTCGAAGACCCACTGGACCGGGGAGCCGAGGGCCGCGAAGAACGGCTGCTTGAGCACCTTGCGGTCGTAGACGACGTGGACGTTGAGGATGGGCGCGGTGCCGATGTCGAGGAGCTTGTCCGGGTCGTCGAGGGCGCCGGCGGGCAGCAGGCCGTGGGCCTCGCGCTGCGGCACGGCGAGGACGACGGTGTCCGCGTCGATGGCGTGCTCCTCGGTCCCGACGCTCCAGCCGCCCTCGGGGGTGCGGGTGATGCCGGTGACCCGGGTGCGCAGTTCGGTACGCACGCCCGCCGCGTCGAGGGCCTTGCGGGCGAGGGTGTCGTGGAGTTCGCCGAGGGGGACGCGGGCCCAGCCGATGTCGGCCGCGCCGTTCTCCGAGAGCAGGCCGGTCTTGAAGACCATGGCGGCGAGTCCCAGGGAGGACTGCTCGGCGGTGGCGTTCAGGGTGGCGATGCCGACGAGGTCCCACAGGGCTTCGATGGTCCGGGGGGACTGGCCGTAGCGGCCGAGCCAGGTCGCGAAGTCCAGGCCGTCGAGCGCCGGGTCGGCGGGGTCGAGGCGGCGCAGCGCGAGGGCGGCGCGCCCGACGCCCGCCCGTTCGGCCAGCGAGAGGTGCGGGTAGCGGGCCAGGGACGCGGCGAGGTGCAGGGGGACGGGCAGGGGGCTGCGGCGCAGCCGGCCCAGCCGCGGTCCGCCGGGGTGGGCGACGTCGAGGACGGGTACGTCGAGGCGGTCCTGCAGCGGGGCGAGGGCGGCGCCGTCGATCCGGTCCAGGAACCACCGGTAGCCGGTGCAGCAGCGCAGGTAGACGTGCTGGCCGTTGTCGACGTCGAGTTCGCCGCGCTTGAAGGAGAAGGCGAGCCCGCCGAGCCGGGGGCGGCCTTCCAGCAGGGTCACGCGCATGCCGGTGTCGGCGAGCCGCAGCGCGGCGCTCACTCCCGCGAGCCCGCCGCCGACGACCACCGCACGGTCCGCGGTCATTGGTCCTCCTTGGTCGTCCCGACAGACGTCGGAGCGACGTCCGGGGTTGCGCCGGGTCCCATCAGGGCCGCCTCCGGGTGCTCTGGCGCGAGATGTGCCGCGCGTCGAGGCCCGAGAGGCCGCGCACGGCGACGTACGCCTTCTCGTGGGGCGGCAGCGAGACGCGCCCGCGCAGCACCGCTTCGGGCTCGCGCTCGATCCGGTCGAGCAGGCGCCGGTAGATGCCGGCCATCGCGGCGACGCAGGCGCCGCTGCGCCGGTCGAGCATGGGCAG
Organism: Streptomyces sp. NPDC043876; assembly: GCF_056435825.1. Classification (NCBI taxonomy): domain Bacteria; kingdom Bacillati; phylum Actinomycetota; class Actinomycetes; order Kitasatosporales; family Streptomycetaceae; genus Streptomyces; species Streptomyces sp. NPDC043876. Next base: position 155,087 of record NZ_JBWKDV010000011.1, read on the forward strand.
CAGCCGGTAGCCCTCGACGAACAGGGCACGGGCGCGGCGCACTTCGTGGTGGATCAGTCCGGCGAAGTCGGATCCGGCGGGGGCCCGGTCGTCGTGGAAGCCGTCCGCGCAGCCGAACTTGGCGAGGTCCTCGGCGGGCAGGTAGGTGCGCCCGTTGCCCGCGTCCTCGCGGACGTCGCGGAGGATGTTGGTCAGTTGCAGGGCGAGGCCGAGGGTGTCGGCGTACTCGCCCGCGCGCGCGGCGTCGGGCGCGCCGGGGGTGGTGCCGAACACGCCGAGGGAGAGCCGGCCGATGGCGCCGGCGACGCACCGGCAGTAGACCTTCAGGTCGTCCCAGGTCTCGTAGCGCTCGCCGCGGACGTCCATCAGGACGCCGTCGATGAGTTCGTCGAGGCCGCCGAGGGGGATGGGGAAGCGGCGGGCTGCGTCGGCGAGGGCGACGGCGACCGGGTCGGTGTCGTCCTCGCCGACGGCTCCCTCGACGACGCGGCCGAGCAGGGCCCGGGTCTCTTCCAGCCGGGCGAACTTGGCGTCGGCCGGCAGCGTCCCGTCGCCGATGTCGTCGACGCGCCGCGAGAAGGCGTACAGCGCGGACATCGCCTGCCGCTTGTCGGCGGGCAGCAGCCGGATGCCGTACGCGAAGTTGCGCGCCTGGGCGCCGGTGACGGCCTCGCAGTAGCTGTAGGCGGCGACTACCGGTGCCGACGGGGCGGATGGTGCGGACGCGTGTGCGGGGCCCTCCACGTTCGGGCTCACCTCTTTCTCGGCGCTGTGCGCAGGACGGCGGCCACCTCGCGGAGCAGGCCGCGCTTGGTGGGCTTGGGCGGGCCGGGTGCCACGTCGAATCCGGCCGCGGCGACGGCGTCGAGGGCGGCGCGCCCGCCTCCCACGAAGCCCGCGAGCAGCAGCCGGAGTCTGCCGTGCACGCTACCCACCAGGGGGGTGCCTTCATTCAGGAGGTGCCGGGCGCGTTCGGATTCGAAGGCGATCAGGGAGCGGACGGAGGCGCCCGCGACCGGGGCGCGCAGATCGGCCTCGCGGACGTGGAAGCGGCGCATGTCCTGGGCGGGGAGGTAGATCCGGTCGCGGCCGAGGTCCTCGGTGACGTCCTGGAGGTGTTCGGCGATCTGCAGGGCGGTGCAGATCGCGTCGGAGTGGCGCACCCGTTCGGGGGTGCTGGTTCCGGTGAGGGAGAGGACGAGGCGGCCGACCGGGTTGGCGGAGAGTTCGCAGTAGCCGAGCAGGTCCTCGTACGTCTCGTAGCGGGACACGTGCTGGTCCTGCCGGTTGGCCTCGATCAGGCCGAGGAAGGGCTCGGGGGTGAGCGCGTGGGCGCGTACGACGGGACGCAGGGCCCGGAGCAGCGGGTGGTGCGGGCCGTCGCCGGTGGCGGCGAAGACCCGGCCCAGGTCGGCTTCCAGCGCGTCCAGCAGGGCGGGGCGGTCGTCGGCCTGCCCGGCGTCGAGGCCCAGCAGTTCGGCGTCGCGGCCGCCGGGGGCGAGGTCGCCGTCGCCGATGTCGTCCACCAGGCGGGCGTATCCGTAGACCGCGGTCAGGCCGTCGCGCCAGGCGCGCGGCAGGAAGGCGGGGGCGACGGGGAAGTTCTCCGCGGCGGCCTTGCGGAGGGTGGCGCGCGCGGGGTCGGCGTCGGCCGGGAGACGGAGGTGCTGCCCCGGGGTCACCGCCCGCCGCCCGGGGCCGGGACGGCGGAAACGCCTGGGGGCCGGAGAATTCCCGTAGCCATTGCCGTCACATCTCCCGTTCTACACTGCCGACCCAATGCATCCTATTTCGGACACGCCGCCGGACTTTACCCGGGGTGCGCCGGGCCGTTCACCTGCGGGTAATCCGGCCCGCGGAGCGCGATTCAGGACCGGCCCAGCTTACGTTGTACAACGGCGCGGGGACCTATCGGGTATTCGCTCCATTACGAGATGTCACGGGAGATCTCATGTGAGATCTGTCGGCGCGAATATGCCACCGCCCGCTGCCGTGCCCGCCGGTTCCGCGGTGGACAGGACGAGGACATCCCGAGCGCGCCGCGACGGCGCCGCGACACGCCGCAGGCCCCCGCCGTTGCGTACGGCGGAGGCCTGCGGCGTGTCGCCCGTCGGGCCGGGGCCGCGGAAAGCGGTCCGGCCCGTACCGGCCGCTCTAGCGCCCGGTTTCCTTCTCGTAGGCGGAAACGACCTCTTCGGTCGGTCCGTCCATGAGGAGTTCGCCGCGCTCCAGCCACAGGACGCGGTCGCAGGTGTCGCGGATCGACTTGTTGCTGTGGCTCACCAGGAAGACCGTACCGGCCTCCTTGCGGAGTTCCCGGATGCGCTCCTCGGAGCGGATCTGGAACTTCCGGTCACCGGTGGCGAGCGCCTCGTCGATCATCAGGACGTCGTGGTCCTTGGCCGCGGCGATGGAGAAACGCAGCCGGGCCGCCATGCCTGAGGAGTAGGTGCGCATCGGAAGGGAGATGAAGTCGCCCTTTTCGTTGATGCCCGAGAAGTCCACGATCCCCGCGTAGCGCTCCTTGATCTCCTCGCGGGACATGCCCATCGCGAGGCCGCCGAGCATCACGTTGCGCTCGCCGGTCAGATCGTTCATCAGCGCGGCGTTCACGCCGAGCAGGGAGGGCTGCCCGTCGGTGTAGACCTTGCCGGACTCGCAGGGCAGCAGCCCGGCGATGGCCCGCAGCAGGGTGGACTTGCCGGAGCCGTTGGATCCGATGAGGCCGATGGCCTCGCCGCGGTAGGCGGTGAAGGAGACGCCGCGCACGGCGTGCACCTTGCGGACCCCGGGCGTGTCGCCCTTGTTCCTGCGGCGGCGGATTATCTTGTTGAGGGCCGCGGTCGCGCTGCCCCGGCCCCCGCCGCCGGTGTTGACGCGGTAGACGATGTGCACGTCGTCCGCGATGACGGTGGGGACCTGCCCCACGGTGGTGTCAGCCACGGCCGTAACGCTCCTCGGACTTCCAGAAGTAGACGAAGCCCAGACCGCCGACGACGACGGCCCAGCCGATGGCGAAGCCCCACACGTGCGGCGGCAGCTTGGCCGCGGTGTAGTTGTCGATCATGGCGAACCGGATCAGGTCCATGTAGATGGCCGCCGGGTTCCACTGCAGGACGTCCGAGATCCAGGCGGGCTTGCTCTTGAGGAACGTCTCGATGGAGAACATCACACCGGAGGTGTACATCCAGGTGCGCAGCAGGAACGGCATGAGCTGCGCGAGGTCGGGCGTCTTGGAGCCCATCCGCGCGAAGACCAGGGCCAGCCCGGTGTTGAAGACGAACTGGAGCACCAGCGCGGGCACCACCAGCAGCCACGACAGCCGGGGGTAGTTCCCGAACCCGATGGTGATCACGACGACCACGATCATCGAGTACAGCAGCTGCTGGAGCTGCTGGAGCGAGAACGAGATCGGCAGCGAGGCGCGGGGGAAGTGCAGGGCGCGCACCAGGCCGAGGTTGCCGGAGATCGCCCGGACACCTGCCATCACGGAGCTCTGCGTGAAGGTGAAGACGAAGATCCCGATGACCAGGAAGGGGATGTACTCCTTCAGGGTCATGCCCTTGGAGGCGCCGAGGATCACGCCGAAGATCAGCAGGTAGACCGCGGCGTTCAGCAGCGGGGTCGCCACCTGCCAGATCTGGCCGAGCTTGGCCTGGCTGTACTGGGCCATCAGCTTGGCCTGGGAGAAGGCCATGATGAAGTGGCGACGTCCCCAGAGCTGCCGGACGTACTCGCCGAGCCCGGGTCGGGCCCCGCTGACGGACAGGCCGTACTTCTTGGCAAGCTCCGCGGCCGTCAGGCCTTCGTCGGCTGACGGCGGCCTGCTCGTGGCGAGGGCGCCGTCGTGGGTTGTGTCACTCACAAGTTGAAACTTTCGTCTTCAAGATGCGGCAGGGGGGCGTCGGGCTGGCCGCCGGGTGCCGGGGGCAGGTACCCATGCTCCCAGATCCGGCGTGGTCGGCGGATGACGGGTGGACGGCGGGCGGTCGCCGCGGTCGGACGGGGGTGGCGGGCCGCCGTCAGATGACGGGGGGACGGCCGAGCCGGGTCAGGCGCCACACGGTCCGCCACTTCATCGGGCGACGGGGTCCGCACGGGGCGACCCAGCCCTCCTTGAAGCCGCCGAACCACGCCTTCAGCGCGCTCGCCGAGGGCCGGCGCGCCAGCGTCAGCAGCAGCCAGACGCCGACGTAGACCGGAACGAGCGGGGCGGGCAGGTTGCGCCGGGCCAGCCACACCCGGTTGCGGGCCACCATGCGGTGGTAGACCGCGTGCCGGGACGGGGCGGTCTTCGGGTGCAGCAGCACCATGTCCGCGCGGTAGTCGATCAGCCAGCCCGCGTCGAGCGCGCGCCAGGCCAGGTCGGTCTCCTCGTGCGCGTAGAAGAACTCCCCGGGCAGCGGTCCGACCTGCTCGAACACCTTCGTGCGGACGGCGTTGGCGCCGCCGAGGAAGGTGGTCACGCGGGACGACCGCATCGGGTCCGAGGCGCGCAGCCGGGGCACGTGCCGGCGCTGGGTCTCGCCGCTCTCGGGGTCGGTGATCCGGAAGCTGACGATCCCCAGCTCGGGGTCCTCGGCGAAGGCCCGGCGGCACAGCTGCGCGGTGTCGGTGCGCTCCAGCAGCCCGTCGTCGTCGAGGAAGAGCAGGGCGTCCACGTCGCGGCCGCCGGGCCCGAAGGCCTCGATGCCGACGTTGCGGCCGGCCGGGATGCCGACGTTCTCCGGGAGGTCGACGGTGCGGACCCCGTCGGGCAGGCCGGTGACCCGCACGCCCTGGCCCACGACGACGACCTCGATCGGGTCGCCCTCCTGCCGGGCCACCGAGTCGATGAGCGCCTTCAGTTCGTCGGGCCGGTTGCCCATGGTGATGATCACGGCGCCGAGCCGCATCGGGGCGCTCACTTGAGCCTGCTGGAGGCCAGGATCGACACGAGGTGCAGCACGGTCTGGAGGATCGCGATGCCGGCCAGCACGGCCACGCCGAGCCGGGAGAAGTACAGGTCGCCGCGGACCTGGTCCACGACGGCGAGCACCAGGATGAGCAGCGAGGCCTCGATGCCGAGGACCAGGCGGTGGAACTTCAGCGCGGCCGCGGCCCGGCGGGCCAGGGCCATGCCGGACGAGCGCGGCTCGGCCGCCGCGTCCTTGACCACGGGCTTGCCGGCCTGGTGGCGGGCGACGCCGACCAGGTCGGTCTCGGCCTTGATCAGGATCGCGCCGAGCGCCGCGAGGGTGCCCAGGAAGGCCCACAGCCAGTCGACGCGGCCGCCGCCCCACAGGTCCGCGGCGCGCAGGCCGAAGCCCACGAGAACCGCCGCGTCGCACAGGTAGGCGCCGACCCGGTCCAGGTAGACCCCGGAGAGGGAGAATTGCTTCTTCCAGCGGGCGACCTCGCCGTCGACGCAGTCGAGCAGCAGGTAGCCCTGGACCATGACCACGCCGAGTACGGCGCCCCAGACGCCCGGCACCAGCAGCGCCGGGAGGGCGAGGACACCGGAGAGGGTCATCACGTAGGTCAGCTGGTTCGGCGTGACCTTGGTGGTGACCAGGAGACGGGTGATGCGCAGGGAGATCTCGCGCATGTAGAGGCGCCCGCCCCAGTGCTCCCCGCTGACCCGGTCCTTGACGCCCGCCGGGTGAACGACGGGCCGGAGTTCAGCTACGGATGGTCTCTGCATAGTCGGAGTAAGCGTCCCTGATCTCGGCGGCGGACAGGTTGAGGTGCTCCAGGATGGTGAAGCGTCCCGGGCGGGTCTGGGGTGCGTACTCGACGGCCTCGACGAACTCGTCCACGCTGAACCCGATCTCCTCGGGCAGCACGGGCAGGCCGTGGCGCCGCAGTACCTCGGCGAAGAGCCCGGACTGCTCGCGGGCCCCGCGCAGGTGCATCGCGAAGGCCGCGCCGATGCCGACCTGCTCGCCGTGGAGCGCGGAGCGGCCGGGGTACAGCAGGTCGAAGGCGTGGCTGATCTCGTGGCAGGCGCCCGAGGAAGGACGGCTGTCGCCGCTGATCGCCATGGCGATGCCGGACAGTACGAGGGACTCGGAGAAGACGGTGAGGAACTCGTCGTCGCCGCAGTCGCCCGGGTGGCGCAGGACGGCTTCTCCGGCGGTCCGGGCCATCGCGGCGGCCAGGCCGTCGACCGGCTCGCCGGTGAGGCGGTGCGAGAGCTCCCAGTCGGCGATCGCCGAGATGTTGGAGATCACGTCGCCGATGCCGGCGCGGACGAAGCGCACCGGGGCTTCCTTGATCACGTCGAGGTCGATGACCATCGCGATCGGCATCGGCACGCCGTAGGAGCCCCGCCCGTTGTCGTTGTCCAGGATGGACACCGGCGAGCAGATGCCGTCGTGCGAGAGGTTCGTGGCGACGGACACCATGGGCAGCCCGACCCGCGCCGCGGCGTACTTCGCCACGTCGATGATCTTGCCGCCGCCCAGGCCGACCACCGCGTCGTAGCGGCGGCCCTTTATGTCGTCGGCCAGCTTGACCGCGGAGTCGAGGGTGCCGTCGACGACGGGGTACCAGTCGGCGTACGGGAGCACGGGCTCCAGCTTGGCGCGCAGCACCTGACCGGACCCGCCGCTGATCGCGATCGCCAGCTTGCCGGACGCGGAGATCCGCTGGTCGGCCAGGAGGCCGGCCAGGTCGTCCATGGCGCCGTGGCTGATGTCGACGACGACCGGCGAGGGGATGAGCCGCGTCAGTACAGGCATGCGATCGTCCGGCCCTTGGCGAGGTCGTCGTGGTTGTCGATCTCGACCCACTTGACGTCGCCGATGGGGGCCACGTCGATCGTGAAACCGTCGTCGACGAGCTGCTGGTAGCCGTCCTCGTAGTAGAGGTCGGGGTCGCGCTCGAAGGTGGTCTTCAGCGCCTCGGCCAGCGCCTCGGCGGCCTCCGGCTCGATGAGGGTGACGCCGATGTACTCGCCGGTGGCGGTGGCGGGGTCCATCAGCTTGGTGATGCGCCGCACGCCCTTCTCACCGTCGGTGATGACCTTCATCTCCTCGTCTGCCAGGTGCTTGACCGTGTCGAGGGCGAGGATGATCTTCTGGCCGCGGCCGCGGGCGTCCAGCAGGGTGCGCTCGACGGAGACCGGGTGCACGGTGTCGCCGTTGGCGAGGATGACGCCCTGCTTCAGGACCTCGCGGGCGCACCACAGGGAGTAGGCGTTGTTCCACTCCTCGGCCTTGTCGTTGTCGATCAGCGTGATCTTGACGCCGTACTTGGCTTCCAGCGCCTCGCGGCGCGCGTAGACGGCTTCCTTGCGGTAGCCGACGACGATGGCGACCTCGGTCAGGCCGACCTCGGCGAAGTTGCCGAGGGTCAGGTCGAGGACCGTGATGCTCTCCTCGTCGCCTTCGGGGCCGACGGGCACGAGGGCCTTGGGAAGGGTGTCGGTGTAGGGACGCAGGCGGCGTCCGGCACCGGCCGCGAGGACAAGGCCGATCATGCTGGTTCTCCTTCGTCATGTACGGCGGGTGCTCCCGAGGAGACCCAGAACCGGATGCTCTCCACGAGCACCACGAGTGCCACGAACACGGCCAGGGCCGTGAGCGCGACGGGGAAGTCCGAGGCGCGCTCCGCCAGGACGGCGGCCAGGACCGTGATCAACAGGACCCGGCCCTCGTGGCCGCCCGTCGTCCGCACCAGCCAGTGCGGGGGCGCGCCGGTGCCGCCGCGGATCCGGTACACCGTGTCGTAGTGATGGTAGGCGACCGCCGCGACCAGTCCGAATGCCGCCGGAAGGGCCCCGGGGACGTCCGCCTTGGCGGCGAGCGCGAGGACGGTCACGTACTCGGCGGCCCGCAGGAGCGGGGGGACGAGCCAGTCGAGGGCGCCCTTGAGAGGGTAGGAGACGGCCGCGCCCGTGAAGATGACGTAGCCCACCGCGGTCGCGATCAGCCACGGGTCACCGAAGTCACGGATGACGGCGCCACCGGCCATCACCACGGATGCGCCCAGGGCCAGCCACAGCGAGGCCCTCGTCGGTTTGCGCGCGGCGACCCGGCGGGTGTCGCTCCAGGCGCGCACCACCGAGTCGGCCAGGTCCGCGAGGGCCCCGGCCGCCCGGTCGGTGCGGGTCGCCCTGCGGGTCAGGGAGCGCAGGACGCGGCCCGCGGTGGTGTAGAGCGCGCCGAAGGCGCAGCCGACGAGCAGCGCGTAGAAGACGGTGCGCGGGGTGGTGAGGGCGGTCAGGACCGCGATCATCGCCCAGCGCTCGCCGATCGGCAGGATGATCATGCGGCGGACCCATACCGTCCAGCCGACGCTGTCGAGCCGGCCGGACAGCGCCGCGGTGGGGCTCGTATTGGCGGTCGCGTCGTGGTTGGCCTCGTTGAAGGCGAAGTCCACGACGTGCCGGCAGGTCATGAGGATCATCGAGCCGAGCGCGAGGGCCCACACGTCGTCGCCGTGGCGGGCGGCGCCGAGGGCCAGGCCCGCGTAGAAGGCGTACTCCTTCGCGCGGTCGAAGGTGGCGTCGAGCCAGGCGCCCATCGTCGAGTACTGGAGCGAGTAGCGGGCGAGCTGTCCGTCGGTGCAGTCCAGGACGAAGGAGACGAGGAGCAGCACGCCCGCGGCCACGTAGCCCCAGCGGTCGCCGGTCGCGGCGCAGCCCCCCGCGATCAGCGCGGTGATCAGCGAGGCGGTGGTGACCTGGTTCGGGGTGAGCCCGCGGCGCGCGCACCAGCGGGCGATGTAGCGCGAGTACGGGCTGATGAAGAAGGTGGTGAAGAACCCGTCGCGGGACTTCACGGCGGTGCGCAGCCGGACGGCCTCGTCGTCGACGGCGGCCACGGCGGCCTCGGCGGCCGTGCGCTCGGGGCCCGCGGCGGGCACGGACGCGACCAGGCTGCCCAGCTCGGGCCGGTGCACGGGGGTGCCGGCGGCCTCGACGGCCGCGGCGAGCCGGTCCGGGTAGGGAGCGGGGGCCGACGCCGCGCCGTCGGCCGCGACGGCGCGGGTGAGCGCGGCGCGGGCGGCGCTCTGGACGGCGAGCGCGCCCGGTACCGCGCAGGCGTCGAAGCGCGGGTCGGTCAGGGCCAGCCGCAAGGCGTGCAGGTGCCCGACGAATTCACTGTCGACGATCGCGACCCGCTGGTCGGCGGGTACGGCGGCCAGCACGGCGGCGGTGCGGACCGGATCGGTCGCGGGCTCGACGTCGAAGCCGAGCGACCTCAGGTCGTCCGCGAGCGCTGAGCCGGGAACCGGCTGGCCGGTGAGGATGGCGGTCGGCAGACGAACTCACTCCTTGCGACGTACACACGGGACGGCCGCCACGAGGGGCGGCGGCACGTCGGCAGAGGCTATCGGATGAAGGGAACCGGGCATTCACCACCCGTTCGCGACCGACGATCCGACGATTGCCCGGCGTGCGGACCCGTTCGGATCATCATTGACGATCGTGCCACGCACGCCAAACCGCCCCGGGTGCGAGGGTGCGCGGGCGAGCGGCGCGGGGCACCGCGGGGGCTCCGGTGCCGGACGATCCGGCCCCTGTACCCCTGGGGCACGGGCAGGTGTCCGCCGCCGCATACCACGCCTCGGGGGGCAGCCCGCCGCAGATCACCGAAGTGGGGACAAGCCGCATTTGTGCGGCAGACTGAACGCCGAAGTCCGAAGCGAAGGATGGGTATGCCGACCACACCAGCCACCGCCGCGAACAGCGCGTCCACCGGCACCGGCACTCAAGAACCGATCATGCTCGAACTTGTCGACGAGTCCGGTCAGACCATCGGTACCGCTGAGAAGCTCTCCGCACATCAGGCGCCCGGCCTGCTGCACCGGGCCTTTTCCGTGTTCCTCTTCGACGGGCAGGGGCGGCTGCTGCTCCAGCAGCGGGCCCTCGGGAAGTACCACTCCCCCGGTGTCTGGTCGAACACGTGCTGCGGGCACCCCTATCCCGGGGAGTCCCCGTTCGCCGCGGCCGCCCGGCGCACCCACGAGGAGCTGGGGCTGTCGCCCTCGCTGCTGGCGCAGGCGGGGACCGTGCGCTACAACCATCCGGATCCCGCGTCGGGGCTGGTCGAGCAGGAGTACAACCACCTGTTCGTGGGACTCGCGCAGGCGCGGCTCGACCCGGATCCGGACGAGGTCGGCGACACCGCCTTCGTGACGGCCGACGAGCTGGTGAAGCGCCATGCCGAGGTGCCGTTCTCGGCCTGGTTCATGACCGTGCTCGACGCGGCGCGTCCGGCGATCCGCGAGCTGACCGGCGAAGCCGCGGGCTGGTAGGCCTCGCCGTGCGGCGCCCCCGGGGCGCCGCCGGTGCCGGTCAGCCCGCCGCGGTGAGCGGGCCCGGGGCGGTGAGCGGCAGGGCCGCCCAGATGACCTTGCCGCCGGTCGAGGTGTGCTCGACGTCGCAGACCCCGCCCGCCTCCCGGGTGATCTCGCGCACCAGCAGCAGGCCCCGGCCGCCCGTCTGGCCGAAATCCGCCTCCAGCGCCTTGGGCCGGTAGGGATGGTCGTCCTCGACGGCCACCCGCACCCACTCGCGGCCGATGGCGACCTCGACCGCCACCTCCGGCGAGAGCAGGGCCGCGTGCCGTACCGAGTTGGTGACGAGCTCGGAGACGATCAGCAGCAGCGAGTAGACCAGGTCCCGGTCGGCCGGTACGCCCTGGCGGCCGAGCAGGTCACGCACCGCCCGGCGCGCCTGCGGAACGGATTCTTCTGTGGAGGGCGCGGTGAACCGCCACACGCCCTCGTAGGCGAGGGGACCGGCCGGGTCGACCGGCGCGCTCCCCCCGGCTGGCGGGACATTCCCGCTGACGTCCATCTTCCGGCCCCCGTCTTCACGCTCGATCGTCTCCACGCGTCAAGAGTGGGGACGGGGTCGGCGCGGACCGGACCACTGACCATAAGTCAGCGTTATTCGGACGCTTTTTGACCGTCGAAGTATGGCCTCGTCAGTTGTTCGACTGTTCCTGATCTCCCACGGCCCGCTTATCGGCCGCCTGCCGTGCAGTGGCCGCCGCGGCCGGATCGGTCACCGGCACCGCCGCCACCTCGTCCTCCCTGACCAGGCCGAGGATCCGGCGCGCGCCCATGCCGAGCGCCACCAGACTCAGTCCGTCGAACAGCAGGGCGAGCGAGAAGAAGGTTCCGATCACGTACTGACTGCTGCCCGGCCAGCGCCACAGCACCAGCACGCCCAGCAGGATCCCGAAGGCGCCCTGGACCAGGGTCAGCACGAAGTTCGATCCCCGCACCACCAGGGCGCCCGCCAGCCGGAACACCCCGCCGGTCAGGAAGAGCAGCGCGGCGAACATGGTCAGCGCCTCGGCGCTCGCCTCGGGGCGGCGCAGGATCACGAACCCGGCGGCGAGGTTGATCGCGGCGACGATGACGGCGAGCCAGAAGTAGTTGCTCTTGCGGGCCTGCACCGCCTGGAGCAGGCCGACCAGTCCGCCGATCAGCAGCAGCCAGCCGAAGAGGAACATCGAGGTCAGCGTCGCGACCCCGGTGTAGATGAGGCCGACCAGCCCGGCCACGACGAGGATCACCCCGAGCAGGGCCAGCAGTCCGAAGCCCCGGCTCAGCTTCTTCTTCTCCTGCTTCTGCTGCCCGGCCCCGTCGATGCGGCGTGTGCGGTCTGCGGCCATGGACATGCCTCTTTCTCGCACCCCCCGAGCCCCCCGGACTCCTTGATCATAGGATCGACCGGCCGGGATAGCATCCGGCGCATGGACGCGCAGATACTGCACACCGTCGCGGACGGGGTCGCCACGGTCGTCATCTCGCACCCCGCCAAGCGCAACGCCATGACCGCCGCGATGTGGCGCGCGCTGCCCGGGCTGCTGGAGGAGCTGGCTGCCGATCCCGCGGTACGGGCCCTGGTGCTGACTGGAGCCGGCGCCACCTTCTGCGCCGGGGCCGACATCTCCTCGCTGCGGGGCCGGGAGCCGCTGCCGGAGGCGGGGGCCGCGGCGGGAGCGGTGCCTTCGCCGGAGGCGGGGGCCGGTCCGGCCGACGACCCGCAGGCGCTGGCCGTGCGGGCCGAGGAGGCGCTCGCCGCGTTCCCGAAGCCGACGCTGGCCGCGATCCGCGGGTTCTGCGTGGGCGGCGGCAGCCAGCTCGCCGCCGCCTGCGACCTGCGGTTCGCCGAGGAGGGCGCGTCCTTCGGGGTGACCCCCGCCAAGCTCGGCATCGTCTACCCCGCCTCCTCGACCCGCCGCCTGACCGCGCTGGTGGGCCCCGCGACGGCCAAGTACCTCCTCTTCTCCGGCGAGCTGATCGACGCGGAGCGCGCGCTGCGGACCGGTCTGGTGGACGAGCTGCTGCCCGCGGGCCAGCTGGACGAGCGGGTCGCGGAGTTCACCCGGATCCTGGCCGGCCGCTCGCAGCTCACCCAGGCCGCCGCGAAGGAGTTCGCGAACGGGCGGACCGACCGGGACGCCCACTGGGCCGAGCAGGCGCGCGCCGGCGGCGACACCGCCGAGGGGGTCGGCGCCTTCCTGGAGCGCCGTACGCCCGCCTTCACCTGGACGCTGGGCGCGGCCGCGGCGCCCGGTGCGGCTACTCCATGACGAACCGGCTCTTTTCCCGCCACTGCGCCACCAGGTCGGCGGGCGCCTTCTGCGGCGAGCCCGCGTCGTAGGGCGGCTGGGGGTCGTACTCGGTCAGCAGCTGGACGGACTGGGCGACCCGGTCCCCGCCGATCCGGCCCAGCAGGGTCAGGCCCATGTCGATGCCGGAGGACACCCCGGCCGCGGTCACGTACTTGCCGTCGGTGACGACCCGCTCCCCCGTCGGCCGCGCCCCGTACGCCGGGAGCTGGTCCAGGGCCAGCCAGTGGCTGGTCGCGCGGCGGCCCCGGAGCAGGCCCGCGGCGGCCAGCAGCAGCGAGCCGGTGCACACCGAGGTGGTCCACAGGGTGGTGGCGTCGACGGCGCGGAGCCAGTCGAGCAGCACCTCGTTCTCCATCTGCGCGCTCTGCCCCGGGCCGCCGGGGACCAGCAGGATGTCGGGGGACGTCACCTCGGCGAGGGACCGCTCGGCGACGAGCGAGAGCTGTCGGAGTCGTTGCGGACGGGGCCCGGGCGCTCCGCGACGAAGACGCTCTGGGCGCCGGGCAGCCGGCCCAGGGTGTCGAAGGGGCCGATGGCGTCGAGGGCGGTGAAGCCGTCGAAGAGCAGGATGGCGATCTGCATGCGGTGTCCTCCGGAAAGGGAGAGTCGGAAAAGGGAAGCCGGAAAGGGGAAGCCGGAAAGGGGCGGTCACCCGGCGCCGAAGCGACGCCGGTATTCGGCGGGCGGCTGGCCGAGGATCTTGACGAAGGCCCGCCGCAGCGCCTCGGGGGTGCCGTAACCGCAGGCCCGGGCGATCTGGGCGACGCCGTCCGAGGTGTCCTCCAGCAGCCGCCGGGCGTGCTCGATGCGGACGCGCTCCACGTAGCGGCCGGGGGTGGTCCCGGTCTCGGCGTGGAAGGCGCGGGCGAAGTGCCGGGGCGAGAGGCGGGCCCGGGCGGCGAGCGCCTCGACCGTCAGCTCGGCCCCGGGATGCCCGGTGATCCAGTGCTGTACTTCGCGCAGCGGTTCGCGCCGGGCGCTCTGGGCGGCGAGCAGCGCGCTGAACTGCGCCTGGTTGCCCGGTCTGCGTAGGTAGACCACCAGGTGGCGGGCGATGTCGAGGGCGAGGTCCCGGCCGTGGTCCTCCTCCACCAGGGCCAGCGCGAGGTCGATGCCGGCGGTCACCCCGGCCGAGGTGGCCACGTACCCGTCCCGGACGTAGATCGGCTCGGGGTCCACCCGGACCTCGGGGTAGTCGCGGGCCATCCGCTCGCAGGCGTTCCAGTGGCTGGTGGCGCGGCGGCCGTCGAGCAGCCCCGCCTCGGCGAGCAGCAGGGCGCCCGTGCAGACGGCGACGAGCCGGCCCGGTCGTGCGCCGTGCGCGCGCAGCCAGTCGGTGAGCCGCGGCTCGAAGTCCCCCCGGTAGCGGCCGCCGGGCACCAGCAGCGTGGTGCCGGGGCCCGGAACGGCGTCCTCCAGGGCTTCGTCGGGGACCAGCGTCAGCCCGCTGCCGGTCCGCACGGGCGCGCCGCCCGGCGACGCCGTGCGGATCCGGTAGCCCGCGCGGCCGGGGTAGTGGCCCACGCCCGCGAAGACCTCCACGGGGCCGGTGACGTCCAGGCTCTGGACACCGTCGTAGAGCAGGACGAGGACGTCCCGGCAGGGTTCGGGGGGCATGGATCCATCGTCTTCCCGCCGGGTGGACGTCCGCAATGCCGGGCTCCCCACCTTTCCTGCCACCGCCTCATCGGTCGGCCGGGCGGGGGGCGGCCGATAGGATCGACGGATCATGACTGCAACCCTCGTCGCCAAGGAACTCGCCGCCGGGCACGGTGCGCGCTCGCTCTTCACCGGGCTCGACCTCGTCGTCGCCCCCGGTGACGTCATCGGCCTCGTCGGCGTCAACGGCGCCGGGAAGTCGACGCTGCTGCGCCTGCTCGCCGGTCTGGACACGCCGGAGACCGGTGAGCTGCGACTCTCCCCGCCCACCGCCACCGTCGGCCACCTGCCGCAGGAACCGGAGCGCCGCCCGGGCGAGTCGATCCGGGAGTTCCTGGCCCGCCGGACCGGGGTGGCCGCCGCGCAGACGGAGCTGGACGAGGCCACGCAGGGCCTGGTGGACGGGATCGCGGGCGCGGACGACGCGTACGCGACCGCGCTCGACCGGTGGCTGGACCTCGGCGGCGCGGACCTGGACGAGCGGGCCCAGGAGGTCGCCGCCGACCTCGGTCTGTCCGTCGGCCTCGACCTGCCGATGACCGCGCTCTCCGGCGGCCAGGCCGCCCGCGCCGGGCTCGCGTCGCTGCTGCTGTCGCGCTACGACGTCTTCCTGCTCGACGAGCCGACCAACGACCTCGACCTGGAGGGCCTGGAGCGGCTGGAGGCCTTCGTGAAGGGGCTGCGCGCGGGCACGGTGGTGATCAGCCACGACCGCGAGTTCCTCACCCGGACGGTCACCAAGGTCCTCGAACTCGACCTGGCCCAGCAGGAGATCAACCTGTACGGCGGCGGGTACGACGCCTACCTGGAGGAGCGCGAGCGGGCCCGGACGCACGCCCGCGAGGAGTTCGACGAGTACGCCGACAAGCGCTCGGCGCTCGAAGGGCGCGCGCAGATGCAGCGCGGCTGGATGGACAAGGGCGTCAAGAACGCCCGGCGCAAGGCGACCGACAACGACAAGATCGGCAAGAAGTTCCGCAGCGAGGCCAGCGAGAAGCAGGCCTCGAAGGCGCGCCAGACGCAGCGTGCGATCGAGCGCCTCGACGTGGTCGAGGAGCCGCGCAAGGAGTGGGAGCTGCGCATGGAGATCGCGGCGGCGCCGCGCTCCGGCTCGGTGGTCGCGACCCTGCGCGAGGCGACCGTGCGGCGCGGGGAGTTCACCTTCGGGCCGGCCAGTCTCCAGCTGGACTGGGCGGACCGGGTGGCGATCACCGGGGCGAACGGCGCCGGGAAGTCCACGCTGCTCGCGGTGCTGCTGGGGCGGCTCGCCCCGGACTCCGGTGCGGCGACGCTCGGTTCGGGCGTGCTGGTGGGTGAGGTGGACCAGGCGCGCGGGCTGTTCCTCGGCGACGAACCGCTGCTGGAGGCGTTCTGCGCGGCGGTGCCGGAGACGGAGCCGGCGGAAGTGCGTACGCTGCTCGCGAAGTTCGGCCTGAAGGCGGCGCACGTGCTGCGTCCGGCGGGCACGTTGTCCCCGGGCGAGCGGACCCGGGCGGCGCTGGCCCTGCTCCAGGGGCGCGGGGTGAACCTGCTGGTGCTGGACGAGCCGACGAACCACCTCGACCTTCCCGCGATCGAGCAGCTGGAGTCCGCGCTGGAGGCGTACGAGGGCACGCTGCTGCTGGTCACGCACGACCGGCGGATGCTGGACGCGGTGCACGTGACGCGCCGCCTGCGGGTGGCCGGGGGCCGCGTCACGGAGGAATAGCCCCGGCTGTCCCCCCTGTCCGACCACCGCCGCGCCGCGCCTCCGGCCGGGGCCGGGGTGCGTCTCAGGTTGGGCCCGGGGTGCGTCTCCGGTCCGGCCCTGGGGTGCGCCTTCGGCTGGTCCCCGGGTGCTACTCCGGTCCGGCCCCGGGGTGCGCCTCCGGTTGGGCCCGGGGAGCGCCTTCGGTCCCGCCCCGGGGTGCTTCTCCGGTCCGGCCCCGGGGTGCGCCTCCGGCCGGTCCCCGGGTGTGCCTCCCGTCGGACCCGGGTGCGCCTCCGTCCGGACTCCTGGTGCGCCTCCGGCGGGGCCTACGGCATGCCTCCGGCGGCGCCTCAAGCGCCGGCGAGGCTGATTTTTGCCCCGCTCCGGCGCCTCGGCACCGAGCCGAAACCACATCCAGCCTCGCCGGCGTTTGAGGCGAACCGGCCCAACCAGCCGCACCAACCCAGCCTCGCCGGCGTTTGAGGCGGACCAGCCAACCAGCTGCACCACGCCGGCTCACCCGCACCACCCCAGCCCCGCCGGCGTTTGAGGCGCCGCCGGAGGCAACCTCAGCCCCCGGCGTCGGAGGGCTGACCGAACCCGGCCCACCACCCGCGCCTCGCCGGCGATTGAGGCGGTCGGGAGGCGGGCCGGCACGGCCCGGGGTCAGGCTTGGTTCGGCGGGGGGAGGCGTTTGCGGGCCATGCGCTGGGCCACCAGCCCCCGCGGAAGGTGCCGCACGGCCAGCGCGTACGCCTTGTACCGCCGCCCGGTGACGCTCAGCGGCCGCCGCCGGGCGAGGTCCCGCAGCGCCTGTGCGACCACGGCCTCCGGCTCCAGCCAGACCGCGTCGGACAGCTTGCTGACGTCCATCCCCGCCCGCTCCTGGAACTCGGTCCGGGTGAAGCCCGGGACCACCGCCAGGACGCGGACGCCGTACGGCGCCATGTCCACGCGCAGCGATTCGCTGAAGGCGGTGACCCACGCCTTGGCCGCCCCGTACGTGCCGGTCGGCAGCAGCCCCGCGACGGAGGACACGTTCAGCACCGCCCCGCGCCGCCGCTCCCGCAGCCCCGGCAGCACCGCGTGCGTCAGCCGCATCGGCACCTTGACCAGCAGGTCGAGCATCCGCTCCTCGTCCTCGACCGGGCTGTACGGGAAGGGCGCCGGGAGCCCGAAGCCCGCGTTGTTGACCAGGACGTCCACCGGCCGCCCCGCGTCGGCGAGCCGCTCCTCGACGGCGGCGCACCGTGCCGGATCGAGCAGGTCGGCGGGCAGCACCTCCACCTCCGCGCCGAACTCCCGGTGCAGCTCCTGCGCCAGGGCGCCCAGGCGGTCCTTGTCACGGGCGACGAGGACCAGGTCGCAGCCCTTGGCGGCGAACCCGCGGGCGAAGGCGGCGCCGAGCCCGGCACTGGCCCCGGTGATCAGTACGGTGGTGCGGCGGTTCACGGACGGTCTCGCTTTCCGGGTCGTGCGGGCGGTTCGGGGGTGAAGGTCCGCGTCGCGGCGGATCCGTAGGCCTGGGCGACCTCGACGAGGAAGCTCTTCTCGTCCTCCAGGTCGCTGCCCTCGACGGTGCCCGTGGGTCCGTGCACCGAGGACGGGACGTACAGCGGCTCGGCGCCGTCCTGCGGCCGGCCGGCCAGCCCGTCGAGCTTGGCCTGCCGGGCTTCCTTGAGCACGCACGCCAGCGCGGCCGCGCCGCGGCGCTGGGAGGGCACTCCGGCGCCCGCGACGTGGCTGCGGGCGCGCTCCGGGACGCCCTGGACGACGTACTCGTTGAGGATCAGGATCGCGTCCCGGGTCTCGATGACCTTGCGGTAGACCAGCAGGTCGCGCGGGACCGGCGGCCACAGCAGCTCCACGACCCGCCCGGCCCGCGGCTTCGTCAGCGCCACGTGCGGCACCGCTTCGACCAGGTCGCGCCACAGCGGCCACAGCCGCCACGCGGTGCCGATGTCGGATGCGGTCCGGCGCACGCCGAACAGCACGGGCACGAGCAGCGCGGCGGCGCGCAGCAGCCCGTGCAGGTTCATCAGCAGGGGCAGCCAGGGCATGGCGGCGGTGCTGCCGAACAGCAGCTTGAGCAGGTAGACGAACCAGAACACCCCGGCGAGCGCGGTGCCCAGGCCGAACAGCCGCAGCCCGGCGGCCAGGCCCCGGCTCTCGGTGCGCAGGCTGTAGCGCCAGCAGACGTACACGCAGGCGGTGTTGGCGCTGAGGTGGGCCGCGATGAGCACGAGCCAGTAGCCGAGGGAGGGCACCGGGTCGCCGTGCGGCGGGATGGTGTGCGTGCCGTGGCCGGGGGCGGCGTGATCGAGCAGGACCAGGGCGGTCAGCAGGCCCACGGTGGTGACGGCGGCGGTCCGGCGCAGCCGCCGGCCCCGGGTGGTGGCCGCGGCGACGAAGTAGAGGACGGCGCCCGCGGAGAAGACGCCGATGAGGTTGCGGACCAGTCCGACGGTGTGCGAGTACGCGGGGTCGCGCATCGCGTACGTCACCACGTCGGGCAGGTTCAGGGTCATCGCCGCGGCGGCCGTGGCGACGGCGAGCAGCAGTCCGCGCTGCTGCGGGGAGCGGACGGCGGCCGGGGAGCGCAGCAGGACCGCGAGCCACAGGCAGACCACGCTGGGCACCGCCAGGGAGTCCCCGAAGGCGGCGATGGGGTCAGGCGCCATGCTGCACCCGCCGGTACCCCATGGCGGACTCCAGGCGCGCCAGTGTCCCGGCGGCCTCGTCGACCGGGGGCAGTCCCGCCCTCGTCCGGATCAGGCTGGCCAGCATCTCGGCCTCCTGTTCCTGCCGGGTGGTGTAGTTGGTGCGGCCGAGGATGACCGGGGCCTCGGCGCCGCTCTCCTCGCTCGTCAGCGAGTTGTGGCCGAAGAGGATGTGGCCCAGTTCGTGGAGGACGATGTGCTCGCGGTGCAGCGGGGAGGTCTGGGCCTCGTAGAAGACGTAGTCGACGCTCGTGGTGCCCACCCACAGGCCGCACACGCCGGATTCGGCGGCTTCCTTGGGAAGCGGGTGCAGCCGGATGGGCCGGCCCCGCTGCTCGGCGATGCGCCCGCACAGGGCGTCGAGGGAAAACGGATGCGGCAAGTCCAAACGGCCGAGAATCGTCTCGCAGCGTTTGCGCAGGCTGAGTTGCCGGTATGGCATGTGCTCCCTCTTCGGACCCTTTCCCGGGCAGCGTCGATAGGCAGGGGCTGATGTGGGCATGACGTCCTGAGGGGGGTCAGGGAAGCCCGTGCGCGAATGACGAACGGGCGTTCCCACATGCCTACAGATCGGCTGCGGGGGTTGGCAAGGCGGGGCCCCGGGCAAGGCGCTTATTCGGCCACTTCTTCCTGCCCGGGGCCGCGACCTGCGGACCGGCTCCCCGCCGCCGCCGGGGCCCTCCCGCGTCAGCGCTTGCGGCGGTCCTCGGGGCCGGTCAGGCCGGCCCGGCGCAGGGCGTCGGCCATGGCGCTGTTGGCGGGCGCCGGGGCGCCCTTGGCCGCGCCCGCCCCGCCGCCGGATCCGCCGCGGGCTCCGGCGCCGCCCCGGACTCCGGCGCCGCCCCGGCCGCCGCCGCCACGGGCTCCGCCGGCGCCGTTGGCCGCGCCCGCCGCGTTGCCACCGGACGCGGAGTTGCCGCCGGACGCGCCCCGGCCCTGGTCGCCGCCGCCGCGCTGCTGCGGCGGGCGTCCGCCGGAGCCGCGCTCGCCGCGCTCCTGGCGGGGCCGCGGGGCGCCCGCCGCCCGGTCCGCCCCGTCCTCGTCCTCCAGCCGCAGGGTCAGCGAGATGCGCTTGCGCGGGATGTCGACGTCCATGACCTTCACCCGGACGATGTCCCCGGGCTTGACCACGTCACGGGGGTCCTTGACGAAGGTCTTCGACAGCGCCGAGACGTGCGCCAGGCCGTCCTGGTGGACGCCGATGTCGATGAACGCGCCGAAGGCCGCCACGTTGGTGACCACGCCCTCCAGGATCATCCCGGGCGCCAGGTCGCCGATCTTCTCCACGCCCTCCTTGAAGGTGGCCGTCTTGAAGGCGGGGCGCGGGTCGCGGCCCGGCTTCTCCAGCTCCCGCAGGATGTCCGAGACGGTCGGCAGGCCGAAGGCCTCGGTGACGAAGTCGGCCGGGCGCAGGGAGCGCAGTACCGCGGTGTTGCCGATCAGCGCCGCGACCTCGCCGCCCGCCGTCCTGCCCATGGCCCGGACCACCGGGTAGGCCTCGGGGTGGACGCTGGAGGAGTCCAGCGGGTCCTCCCCGTCGCGGATCCGCAGGAAGCCCGCGCACTGTTCGTACGCCTTGGGGCCGAGCCGGGGCACGGCCTTGAGGGCCTTGCGGCTGCGGAAGGGCCCGTTGGCGTCGCGGTGGGCGACGATGTTCTCGGCGAGGCCGCCGCTGATGCCGGACACCCGGGAGAGCAGCGGCGCCGAGGCGGTGTTGACGTCGACGCCGACGCCGTTCACGCAGTCCTCGACGACCGCGTCGAGGGAGCGCGAGAGCTTCACCTCGGACAGGTCGTGCTGGTACTGGCCGACGCCGATCGACTTCGGGTCGATCTTGACCAGTTCGGCGAGCGGGTCCTGGAGGCGGCGGGCGATGGAGACGGCGCCGCGCAACGACACGTCCATGTCCGGGAGTTCCTGCGAGGCGAAGGCGGAGGCCGAGTACACGGAGGCGCCCGCCTCGGAGACCATCACCTTGGTGAGGTTCAGTTCGGGGTGGCGCGTGATGAGGTCGCCGGCGAGCTTGTCGGTCTCGCGCGAGGCGGTGCCGTTGCCGATGGCGACCAGGTCGACCGCGTGCTCCTTGGCGAGCCGCGCGAGCTTGGCGAGGGACTCGTCCCACTTGTTGGCGGGCACGTGCGGGTAGATCACGTCGGTGGCGACGACCTTGCCGGTGGCGTCCACGACGGCGACCTTCACACCGGTACGGAAACCCGGGTCCAGGCCCAGCGTGGCGCGGGTCCCGGCGGGCGCGGCGAGCAGCAGGTCGCGCAGGTTGGAGGCGAAGACGCGGACCGCCTCGTCCTCGGCGGCCTGGCGCAGCCGGGTGCGCAGGTCGAGGCCGAGGTGCACCTGGATCTTGGTGCGCCAGGCCCAGCGGACGGTGTCGGCGAGCCACTTGTCCCCGGGGCGGCCGCGGTCGGCGACCCCGAAGCGGCGAGCGATCATGCCCTCGTAGGTGGAGGGGCCGGGGGCCGCCGCGTCGTCGCGGTCCTCGGGCTCCAGCGTGAGGTCGAGGACGTCCTCCTTCTCGCCGCGGAGCATGGCGAGGACGCGGTGCGAGGGCAGCGCCGTGAGCGGCTCGGCGAAGTCGAAGTAGTCGGCGAACTTGGCGCCCGCCTCCTCCTTGCCTTCACGGACCTTGGCGGCCATCCGGCCGCGGGTCCACATCCGCTCGCGCAGTTCGCCGATCAGGTCGGCGTCCTCGGCGAACCGCTCGGTGAGGATGGCGCGGGCGCCTTCGAGGGCGGCCGCCGCGTCGGCGACGCCCTTGTCCGCGTCGACGAACGCGGCCGCGGCGGCGGCCGGTTCGGCCGAGGGGTCGGCGAGCAGGCCCTCGGCGAGCGGTTCCAGGCCCGCCTCGCGGGCGATCTGCGCCTTGGTGCGGCGCTTGGGCTTGAAGGGCAGGTAGATGTCCTCCAGCCGGGCCTTGGTGTCCGCCGCGTTGATCATGGCCGTCAGCGCGTCGTCGAGCTTGCCCTGCTCCCGCACGGACTCCAGGATCGCGGCGCGGCGGTCCTCCAGTTCGCGCAGGTACCGCAGCCGCTCCTCCAGGGTGCGCAGCTGGGCGTCGTCGAGCAGCTCGGTCGCTTCCTTGCGGTAGCGCGCGATGAACGGCACGGTGGAGCCGCCGTCGAGCAGCTCGACGGCGGCCTTGACCTGCCGCTCCCGTACGCCGAGTTCCTCGGCGATCCTGCCTTCGATGGACGTCGTCACGTTCCGGTCCCGCCTTCGTCTGCACTGCACTGGAAGCTGCCAATTGTGGCAGGTGGCGGTATCGCGGGGCGGGAACCCTGCCGATCGGTCCGGCGGCGGCGGGGGCGGGGCCGCGCCGGGAGGGCGCGGCGCCCGTCCGGGCGGGGGCCGGGGCGGCCCGCGCCCGGTGTGGCGGGTCAGCCCTTGCCGGTGAGGTCGGCGGGGAAGGCGCCCGCGCCGATCGCGCGGGCGACGAAGGCGCCGCCCAGCTCGTGCAGGCGGGCCAGGCCGGCCGCGCCGAGGTGCTCGTACGGGGCCGCGTCGAGCCGGTCGGTGTCGGCCTCCAGCCGCTCGCGCAGCGCCGTTCCGGCCTCGGTCAGTTCGTTCTCGGCGTCGAGCAGCCCGCGCTCCCGCAGCCGGTCGGCGGCCGCCGCCAGGTCGGCCGCGCTCCAGCCGCGGGTGGCCCGCAGCCACTTGGAGGTCATGCCGCGACCGGTGGCGTTGTGGCTGACCAGGGCTTCGACGGGGTCGAGGCCGGCGATGAGGAGGGCGGCGAGGTGGCCGTCGCCGCGGTGCTCGCGCAGCAGCGTGGCGGCGTGCCACAGGCGCAGGTGCGGGGCCTCGGGGACGGGTAGGTCGGCGTGCGCGGAGTAGAGGGCGCGGCCGTGCCGGGTGCAGGCCTCGGTGGCGCGCAGGGCCAGGTCGGCGGCCTCGGCCATCTCCGGGGAGGCGACGGCCTCGGCGCCGAGCAGCCGGGTGAGGGTCGCGTCGGCGGCCCGCAGGCGGGCGGCCAGGACCTGCTCGGGGTCCGCCTTCTGCCAGACGGCGGGCAGGTACTGGGCGAGGTGGGCGTGGCTGTAGTTGTAGAAGGTGGCGGCGACGGCGCCGGGGCCGACGGCGCCCAGGGCGGCGCTGCGGGTGCTCAGGGCCGCGGCCGGGCCCTCGATCCCGAGGGCGGCGAGCTCCCTCGCGAGGTCCGGCGAGAAGTAGAGGGTGGCGTGCAGCGGATTGATGGCCGCGTGCCAACAGCGGCGCGCGGCGAGGGGCGGGAGGGTGGAGAGCGTCATGCCCGGCACCCTACCGACTGATTGGTATGTACAACAGGGTCACCCCCGGCCCCCGCGCGCAAGCCCCGCGGCGCCGCGCCGTGCCCGCGCCGGCCCCGCACCGGCCCCGCACCGGCCCCGCGAGATCCGGCCGTTCTTCACCGGCCCGCCCGGCCCGCCCCACCTGGCCGGGAACCGTCCGCATGGCGCGGTGTGACGTCCGAATGGCGATCGTGTGACAGCAGGGGCCATGGACATGACGTGGGGCGCAGGGGTGAATACGGTCGAACACACAAGCCGTGAGCCGAGCTGCACACAGCTCAACAGAACCGTCTCCCCAACCCCCTTGGAGTCCTTCGTGCGACGCAAAGTCATCGCCCCGAGCGTGCTCGCCGCCTCCCTGCTGCTGGTGATCCCGGCGTCGGCGGCGACCGCCGTTCCGGGTGCCCCGGGCATCGGCGACCCCTACTACCCGGCCAGCGGCAACGGTGGATACGACGTCTCGCACTACGACTTGAGACTCCAGTACCAGCCCAGGACCGACCTCCTGGAGGGCACGGCCACCCTGCTGGCCACCGCCAAGCAGGACCTCTCCCGCTTCAACCTTGACTTCGGCCTCCAGGTGAGCGAGATCCGGGTCAACGGGGTCAAGGCGAAGTTCACCAAGTCCGGTGTCCAGGAGCTGGAGGTGACCCCCGCGACCGCGCTGCAGAAGAACAAGCAGGCCACCGTGGTCGTCAAGTACGCGGGCAAGCCTTCGGAGTTCAAGGTCGACGGCTGGTCGGCCTGGCAGCGCACCCCGGACGGCGGGATCGCCGCCCAGGAGCCGGACTCGGCCATCTGGTGGTTCCCCAGCAACGACCACCCGCTGGACAAGGCGACGTTCGACGTCTCCGTCAACGTCCCGGACGGCACGCAGGCGATCAGCAACGGCGTGCTCCAGTCGCAGAGTTCGAAGCTCGGCTGGACCCGCTACAACTGGCGCTCCAACAAGCCGCAGGCCACCTACCTGGCCACCCTGGCCATCGGCAAGTTCGACGTCACCACCGACAAGACCGCGAGCGGGCTGCCGGTTCTGAACGCCTACAGCGTGGACCTCGGCGACAACGCGGGCGCGGCGCGGGCGAGCGTCGAGCGCACCACCGAGGTCGCGGAATGGCTGGAGGGCGTCTTCGGCCCGTACCCCTTCAACGCGCTCGGCGGCTACGTGCCGAACGTGCCCAGCGGGTTCGCGCTGGAGACCCAGACCCGGCCCTTCTACAGCCCGCGCCAGTTCGCGAACGGGGCCAACGTCCAGGTCGTCGTGCACGAGCTGGCCCACCAGTGGTACGGCGACAGCGTCTCGGTCGACGGCTGGAAGGACATCTGGATCAACGAGGGCTTCGCCCGCTACAGCCAGTGGCTGTGGTCGGAGAAGGAGGGCGAGGGCACCGCGCAGGAGCTGGCCGCCTGGACCTACGCGAACCGGCCCGCCGAGGACCCGTTCTGGCAGGTCAAGCCCGGTGACCCGGGTGCGGACAAGCAGTTCGACGCGGCCGTCTACGACCGGGGGGCCATCGCCATCCAGGCGCTGCGCAACGCGGTCGGGGACGAGAAGTTCTTCGCGATCCTCAAGGGCTGGCCGGCCGAGCACGCCTACGGCAACGCCAAGGTGAACGACTTCGTCCGCTATGCCGAGCGGGTCTCCGGCAAGCCGCTGGCCGACCTCTTCGAGACCTGGCTCTACACGCCGGGCAAGCCCGCCTTCGCGCCCCCGGCGGCGAAGGCGACGGGCCGCTCGCTCGCGGCCCCGGCCCCCGCCGCGGCCCCGGCGGCGGAGCCCAAGTCCTGGAAGAAGATCGCCGCGACGAACAGCATCCACGAGACGGAGCCGGGGCACGGGCACGGCCACGGCCGCTGAGCTCCCCACAGCAGCCGGCTCCTACGGCGGCCCGCGCGCCGTCGCCCCTCAGCGGGCGGCGGCGCGCCACCGTGCCCGGGCCTGGCGGGCCACCGGCAGGTACCGCAGCCGCTCGGGCAGCAGCGGTACGACGATCCGTACGACCGCGCTGAACCGGCGCAGCCTGCGCTCCTGGGCCGGGCTCCACTCCAGCCCGATCGCGGCCCGCGCCTCCGGCGGCATGTAGCCGACGGTGGCGAAGGCGCGCAAGCGCAGGAACAGGGTCCGCAGCAGCGGCCAGGCGAGCCGGGTGAGGATCCGCACGGGCAGCGGTCCGCCCGTGGGCCGGGGCAGCGCCGCGTCCGTGGCGACCAGTTCGCGGGCGACCGGGGTGGACTCGATCTCCTCGGCCAGCATCCGGTGGTAGTGCGGCCAGTACTCCTCGATCGTCTGGGGCATGTCGCGGTCGCGGATGCCGAGGATCCGGCCGACCTGGAGCCACTCGGCGTAGAGGGCCCGCTCCTGGGCGGGCGTGAAGGCGCGGAAGAGGTAGCGGGCCGCGTGGAGGTAGACCGGGAAGCCGGAGGCGTGCACCCAGGAGTAGCAGGCCGGGTCGAGGGCGTGGTAGCGCCGCCCGCGGGTGTCGGTGCCCTGGATCCCCCGGTGCAGCCGGCGGACGCGGCGCCCCTCCTCGGCCGCCTCCTCGCCGCCGTACACCCACAGTTGCACCGAGCGGAGCGAGCGCTCGCCCCGCCCCCAGGGGTCGCTGCGGAAGACGGAGTACTGGTCCACGCCCGCGCCGATCGCCGGGTGGGCCACCTGCATGGTGAAGGCGGGCGGCAGCATCAGCAGCGCGCGGACGTCTCCGGCGATGCTCCACAGCACCCCGCCGGGCGGTGGCGGAGCGATGTGACCACGGGGGTCCGGGTGGCTTCCGGCGCTGGTGGCGCGCGTGGTGCTCATGACTCCAGTATGCGAGCGCGAGAAGTCCCCTCCCCGGTCGGAAAGTCTTGTCCTGGGTGTTACCCAGAGGTAACTGCAGATGATGTGATGGCGCAGCCGATCTTCCCCCCGCAGGAACGATGGAGTCCTCATGCTGCCCAGCACGAACCGCCCCACCGCTCGCGCCCTTCGCACTCCTCGCACTCCTCGCGCGCCTCGCGCCAGGGCCGCCGCGGCGGCCGTCGGCGCGCTCGCGGCCCTCGCGCTCGCCGTCACCGCGGTCCCGGCAGCCTCCGCCGCCCCGGCCGCGGAGTCCGCCTCCGCCGCCGCGCCCCGGCTGAACGTGCTGACGTACAACACCTTCCTGATGAGCACCAGCCTGTACCCGAACTGGGGCCAGGACCTCCGGGCCCGCGAGATCCCGAAGGCGGCCTTCTTCCAGGGCCACGACGTGGTCGTCCTCCAGGAGGCCTTCGACAACGGCACCTCGGACGCCCTGAAGGCGAACGCGGCCGCGCAGTACCCCTACCAGACCCCCGTGGTCGGCCGGAGCAAGGACGGCTGGGACGCGACGGGCGGCGCCTACACCTCCACGACCCCGGAGGACGGCGGGGTCACCGTCCTCAGCAAGTGGCCGGTCCTGCGCAAGGAGCAGTACGTCTACAAGGACGCCTGCGGCTCCGACTGGTGGTCCAACAAGGGCTTCGCGTACGTCGTCCTGAACGTGAACGGCGCCAGGGTGCACGTGGTGGGTACCCACGCGCAGTCCACCGACTCGGGCTGCAAGGCGGGCGAGGCGGCCCAGATGCGCAGCCGCCAGTTCCGGAACATCGACGCCTTCCTGGACGCCAAGAACATCCCGGCGGGCGAACAGGTCATCGTGGCGGGCGACATGAACGTCGACTCGCGCAGCCCGGAGTACGCCTCCATGCTCGCGGACGCGGACCTCGCGGGCGCCGACTCCCGCACGGGCCACCCGTACTCCTTCGACACGGCCACCAACTCGATAGCGAACTACCGCTACCCGACGGACCCCCGCGAGGACCTCGACTACGTCCTGTACCGCAAGGGCAACGCCCGCCCGGCGAACTGGAACAACACCGTGGTCAAGGAGCAGTCCGCCCCCTGGACCGTCTCCAGCTGGGGCACCTCCTACACCTACACCAACCTCTCGGACCACTACCCGGTTGTGGGGTACGCCGCCCCGTAGTCCCCGCACCGGCGATCAGGTGGCCGTCTGGCAAGCCAGTGCCGCGGAGTCTCCTGAACGAACACCGCCCCCTCTCGCCTTCGGGCGGGAGCGGGCGCTTTCGTGCGTCCGGGCTGCCTGGTTACTCTGCCCGCATGACGATTCGCGCTGTGGTTTTCGACGTCGGCGAGTGCCTCGTAGACGAGACGCGGGAGTACGGCACCTGGGCCGATTGGCTCGGCGTTCCCGCCACACCTTCGCCGCCATGTTCGGCGCCGTCATCGCCCAGGGCCGCGACTACCGGGAGACCTTCGAGCCGTTCAAGGCCGGATTCGACCTGACCGCCGAGCGCGAGGCGCGCGCCGCGGCCGGCCGGCCGGCCGGAGCACTTCGACGAGAGCGACCTGTACCCGGACGTCCGGCCCGCGCTGGCCTCCCTCCGCGAGGCGGGTCTGTGGCTGGGAATCGCCGGCAACCAGACCGTCCGCGCCGGCGGCATTCTGCGCTCGCTGTTCACCGGCGACGTTGACCTCATCGGCACCTCGGACGACTGGGGCGCCAGCAAGCCCGACATCGCGTTCTTCGAGCGGGTCGCCGACGTCGTGCCGTTCGCCAACGACGAGATCCTCTATGTCGGCGACCGTGTCGACAACGACCTGCGGCCGGGGGCCAAGGCCGGCATGCACACCGCGTTGATCCGCCGGGGCCCCTGGGCCTATGTCCAGTGGGAGAGCGAGGAGGCCCGGACTCTGCCGACGTTCCGCGTGGAATCCCTGGCCGAGCTGCCGAGCCTGATCACCGAGTTCAACAACCAAGCGCGCTGACGACGGCCCCCCAGCCGTAGAGCCGGTCGTCGAGGTCGCGGACGTACTGCTCGTGCCCCCACGGGGCGAGGGACCGCCGCACCTCACGGACCCGCTCCAGTCCGGTGGCGTACCAGTGGAATTCCAGCAGCTCCAGCGCGCGGAGCGCGTACTGAGCCGCTTCCTCAGGGCGTCCGGCGGCGGCTTCCACTGCGCCAAGATCGCCGAGGATGACCGAGCGCTGCTTGTCGGCGTCCCTCGGAAGTTCATCGAGCACGTGCAGCAGATCGTCGCTGCCGGCGCCCGGACGGCCGCGGGCATCGCCCCGTCCCGCGTCGTCGACGAG
The DNA here is from genome assembly GCF_056435825.1 of Streptomyces sp. NPDC043876. Lineage (NCBI taxonomy): Bacteria > Bacillati > Actinomycetota > Actinomycetes > Kitasatosporales > Streptomycetaceae > Streptomyces > Streptomyces sp. NPDC043876. Next base: position 183,137 of record NZ_JBWKDV010000011.1, read on the forward strand.
GGCTGGCACGCACTCATCCTGCACACGGCCATGTACCAGTCCCTGTGCGCCCGGCTCGGCGGCGACTTCGTCCACCACTACCCGGAGTGCCCCGACACCGGCCGCTACGACCCTACGGTCAACGAGCGCACCCTGGACGCGGTCCGGGCTGCCGGATACGAGCCGGACGAGCAGCTGTGGCAGGTCTGGCCGACGAGCTTGTCGGTGTTGCGGCGAAGTGCCGGCACTCGCCTACCTGCACGATCCGGCCGATGCCTAAGCCTGAGTGGCCCGTGCGGCCGTAGGCTGGCTTTCTCGACAAGGAGGCTGGCATGACGGAATGGACGGACCCCCGGTACGCCGAGCTGGTCGCCGAGTGGGATGCGGCGCAGGAGCCGGACTCGCGTGACCCGGACGAGCCTCGTCCCGTCCGCGGCTTCATCGTGCCGCGCCCTCGGGGCTGACTCTCGAAGGCTGCGTTACATGCCCGCTTCCAGGGCGACCCACTCCTCTGTGAGCTTGGCGCGCTTCGGGCCGTTCGGATGTTCTCGCCGCTCTTTCTGCGGCGGGCGAGTTGGTCTCCATAGGACCACTACCCGTTGATCGGCTCGTAGCCCACCCCCGCGGTCCGGGCCGGACCCCCGGCCCGGACCGCGCGGCGCCGACGCCTGTGACCGGGCTGCTCCGCATGACATCGGTTCCTCGCGGGTCAGGCTTGGCGGGCGTAGGACGCGAGGCGGTCCGCGAGCGCGGCGACGAGGTCGCGCAGTTCGTCGGGGCGCTCGATGACGAACGGCCGGTCGAGCGCGGCGAGTACCGGAGGCAGCCAGTCGAGGCGCTCTGCCCGCAGCTCGACGCGCCGCCAGCGTTCGGCCGCCCGGTCCTGGTCTGCCGCGGGCTCGTGCTCCTCCAAGGTCGCGACACCGGCGGGAAGGCGGGCTCGGATCTGTTCGACCGTCCCGTGGATCCGCAAGGTCACCTCATGCCGGTACTCGGCCGTGGCGAACGCCGACAACACGCGCTGTGCCGGACCGGGACCCGCGGGCGCTTCGAATGCGCCGGGCAGGGCGCGCGCGTCTGCGATGCGATCGAGCCGGAAGGTCCGGTCCTCGCCGATCTGAGCGTCCTTGCCCGTGACGTACCACCGGCCCGCATGGGCGACGATCCCGTACGGGTGCAGCGTGCGTTCGCTGCGCCGTCCGTCGCGGTCGGTGTAGCGGATCGAGACCGGTCGGCGGTGGCGCACCGCATCGGCGATGGTGAGCAGCACCCCGGCGTCCGGGGTGTCGAACTCGCCGGGCTGGTCCGTGAAGGCGAGGGCCTCCAGGAGTGTGTCGAGCCGACGGGCGACGTGCTGGGGCAGCACTCGTCGGATCTTCGCCGATGCCGTCTCGCTCGCCGTGCGCTCCGTGGTCGTCAGCCCTGCCCGGCGGCCGGCGACCAGGCCGAGCAGCACGGCCAGCGCCTCGTCGTCGCTGAGCATGAGCGGAGGCAAGCGGTGCCCGCGGGCGAGCCGGTACCCGCCGTAGCGGCCGCGCACCGACTCCACGGGCAGGTCCAGTTCGATCAGCTGGTCCACGTACCGCCGCACGGTGCGCCCCTCGACGCCGAGCCGGTCGGCCAGTTCGGCCACCGTCCGGGTGCCGCCCGACTGCAGCAGCTCCAGGAGTGTCAGCACGCGGGCAGTGGGTCGAGTGGGTCGGGACATGGGCACAACCTAACGCGAATACAGGACCGATTCTGTCCTCTATTTCTCCTAGCCTCCGCAGTGCACGCCATCGGCACAGCCAAGGAGATCCCCATGGAGTTCGTCTCGATCCGCATCATCACCAGCGACGTAGCGCGCCTCGTCGCGTTCTACGAGCGGGCCACCGGGGCGCGGGCGACGTGGGCCACCGAAGACTTCGCCGAACTCAGGACCGCGGGCGCCGCCCTCGCGATCGCCGGCACCCGCACCGTCCCGCTGTTCGCCCCGGGTTCCGCCCGCCCGGCGGACAACCACAGCGTGATCACGGAGTTCCTCGTCGACGACGTGGACCGCCTTCACCAGGACCTGACCGGCTTCGTCACCGACTTCGTCACCGAGCCCACGACGATGCCCTGGGGCAACCGGTCGCTGCTGCTCCGCGATCCTGACGGCAACCTCGTCAACTTCTTCACCCCCGTCACCCCGGCGGCCATCGAAAAGTTCACGCGCTGACGCCACGAGAACCCGCTCACCCGGGAGCCCTGAGATCCCAGGGCTCCCGGTGAACAGGGCTCCCGGTGAACGCGGTCGCGGGTTGCCGTTACGCCCCGCCCGGCGGGTCCTCGTAGAGGGCTTCGAGTTGGGCGGCGTACTTCTCGCGGATGACGCGGCGGCGGAGTTTCAGGGACGGGGTCAGCTCGCCCGAGTCCGGGCCCCATTCGCCGGTGAGCAGCCGGTAGCGCTTGATCTGCTCGGTGCGGTTGAGGCGGGCGTTGGAGGCCGTGACGGCGCGGGCGATCTCCGCCACGACGGCCGGATGGGCGGCCAGTTCTTCGGGGCCGGTGGCTTCGATGCCGTGGGCGGCGGCCCAGGCGGGGGCCATCTCGGCGTCCAGGACCAGCAGGGCGACCAGGTAGGAGCGGCCGTCGCCGTGCACCATGGCCTGGCCGATCAGCGGATGTTCCTTGACGGTGTTCTCCACCAGGGCGGGCGAGACGTTCTTGCCGTTCGAGGTGATGATGAGTTCCTTCTTGCGGTCGGTCAGCCAGAGGAACCCGTCCTCGTCGAGCCGGCCGATGTCCCCGGTCGGGAACCAGCCATCGGCGTCGCTCGCGCGCTCCACCGTCCCGTCGGCCCGCAGGTAGCCGTCGAAGACGGTGGCGCCCCGGGTGAGGATCTCGCCGTCCTCGGCGAGCTTCAGTTCCAGGCCCTCGATCGGCCGGCCGACCGAGCCGAGGCGGAAGCCGTCGGCGCTGTTGACGGTGCACACGCCGGAGGTCTCGGTCAGTCCCCAGGCGTCCATGATGGTGATCCCCCAGCCCGCCCAGAAGCGGACCACGTCCAGCGGCATCGGCGCGGTGGCGCTTGCCGTCCAGACGAGCCGGTCCAGCCCGGCCAGGACCAGCAGCGGATCGAGCACCCGCTCCTTGGCCCGGCCGTAGGCCGCCTCGACGGCGGCCGGCACCTCCTCGCCGCGCTCGCGGTGTGCGGCGCGGGTCCGGGCCAGGTCGTTGGCGGCCGCTATGGCGCTCTGCTGCTCCGCGGGCAGCCGGGCCAGCACGGCCCGTACGGACGCCGCGAGCTTCTCCCAGACCCGGGGCACCCCGAAGAACTGCACCGGATGCAGTTCGCGGACCGCGCCCGCGACGGCCGTCGGGTCGGCGCACAGCCGGACGTGGGCGGCCCGCAGCAGCGGCAGGTAGATCCCGAGGACCCGCTCGGCGATGTGGGCGAAGGGCAGGTAGCAGAGGTGCTCGGCGTGTTCGGGCAGTTCGGTGTGCCGGTCGAGGCGGACGGTCTGGAGCATGAGGTTGCGGTGGCTCAGCCGCACGCCCTTGGGGTCGCCGGTGGTCCCGGAGGTGTAGACGACGGTCAGCGGGTCCTCGGGGCGGGCCTCCCGCCAGGCCTTCTCGAAGGCGTCGGAGCGGAAGGTCCGGGCGCCGCTCGCGTACAGGGAGCCGTACGTGCCGTGCGCGCCCGCGTCGGCGGCCTCGGCCACCACCAGGCGTTCCAGGGGGACGTCCGGGTCGCCCAGCAGGGGCTCCCAGCGGCCGAGTTCGCGGGCGCCCTCGATGACGGCGACGCGGGCCCGGCTGTGCCGGGCGATGTGCGCCACCTGCTCGGGCGCGGAGGTCCCGTAGACGGTCACGGGGACGGCGCCGAGGTGGACGAGGGCGAGGTCGCTGAGCCAGTGCTCGGGGCGGTTGCCCATCATCATCAGGACGTGGTCGCCGCGCCCGACGCCGAGGGCCGCGTATCCGGCGGCGAGGACGCCGACCTTGCGGCGCGCCTCGGACCAGCTGAGGGTGGTCCAGCCGGGCCCCTCGCGCCAGGAGAGGGCGGGGAGCTCCGGGTGGTCGGTGGCGTTGCGGGCGAGCAGGGCGGGCAGGGTGATCCCGTCGGGCGGTCCGGGCAGTCGCAGGTTCGTGGTCATGGGCAGCTCCTGGCCGTTTCACATCGTTGGTGCGACAGCAATACTGTTGAACACGAACGGTGGCGCGCATCAGAGACGTGCTGAGGTGCCGGCGTACTGAGGTGCTGAAGTGCTGAGGTGCCGGGTACTGACGTGCTGACGTGCTGTGCAGAGAGCGAGGCGGAGACCATGACCACCCAGGCGCCCGAGCCCACGCTCACCGTCGACGAGCTGGCGTCCCGGGCGGGCGTGACCGTCCGCACCGTACGTTTCTACAGCACCCGCGGCCTTTTGCCCCCTCCCGTGATCGGACCCCGTCGGGTCGGCCACTACGGGCCGGAGCACCTCTCCCGGCTGGCCCTGATCGAGGAGTTGCAGCACCAGGGGATGACCCTGTCGGCGATCGAGCGCTACCTCGACGCGCTGCCCGACGACCTGAGCGCGCACGATCTGGCGATCCACCGGGCGCTGGTGGCGACCTGGGCCCCGGACGCGGCGCTGGAGTCCTCGCGGGAGGAGCTGGAGAAGCGCGCCGGGCGGCCCCTGTCGGACTCCGACCTGCGGCGGCTGAGCGCGATGAACGTGCTGGCGCCGACGCCGGACCCGGACGCCTTCCGGGTGGACGTGGGGCTGCTGCGGCTCGGGGTCGCGCTGCTCGACGTACCGATCGCGCACGAGACGATCCTCTCGGCGCGCACCGTACTGCTGGAGCACGCGCGGACGGCGGCGCACGAGCTGACCGCCCTGTTCCGGGACGAGGTGTGGGGGCCGTTCACCGAGGGCGAGAGCGATCCGGAGCGGGTGGAGGCGATGAAGTCGCTGTCCGCCCACATGCAACCGATGGTCGTGCAGGCCCTGGTGACGGCGTTTCAGCGGTCCCTGAAGGAAGAGCTGCGGGCAGCTTTCGTCTCGGAGTAGAAGACGGGGGTAGTTTTTTGCCATGGCGATCATCCACAAGACCTCGATGAACCCCGGGAAGCTGGAGCTTCTCGCCGCGTGGCTGCCCGGGCGGCCCTGGTACCTCGCGGCCGGGCGGCCCCCGGAACCGGCCAGGGCCGGCGGCTTCCGGCTCGATGATCCGCAGGGCGAGGTGGGCATCGAGTTCATGGTGCTCACCGACACCGCGGGCGAGCGGCCGGTCACCTACCACCTGCCGGTCACCTATCGCGGGGCGCCACTGGAGGGCACCGACGCGGGGCTGATCGGGACCTCGGAGCACGGGGTGCTCGGGCGCCGCTGGGTGTACGACGGCGCGCACGACCCGGTCTGCGTGGACCGGCTGCTCGCCCTGATCCAGGGCCGCGCGCACGCCCAGCACCAGAGCGTCAGCAACACTCCCGAACCCTCCGTGACCGCGGTGTACGCCGGTCCGGAGGTCGCCGAGTTCCCCGCCGACGAGCTGCCGCTGGTGGCCGACGGGCCGGGCGGGACGGAGGTCCTGCTGCCCGGCGGCGCACGGCTGGAGGTGACGCGCGTGCTGCGGCCGGCCGACGCCGCTCCGGGCTCCGACGCGGGCCCCGAAGGGCTCCTCGCGGGCTGGAGCGCGCCGGACGGCGCCGCGCACCGGGGGGTCTTCGCCTCGTTGTCCTTCGGCCCCCCGGCGCCCGACGCCCGCATCGAGCGCTGAGCGTCAGTCCGTGAAGGTCTCGTCGCGCCCGGCCTTCTCCACCAGGAGGGCGGGCGGGGCGAACCGCTCGCCGTAGGCCGCGGCCAGCTCGCGCGCGCGGGCCACGAAGCCGGGCAGGCCGCCCTCGTAGCCGTTGATGTACTGGATCACGCCGCCGGTCCAGGCCGGGAAGCCGATGCCCATGATGGAGCCGATGTTGGCGTCGGCGACCGAGGTCAGCACGCCCTCCTCGAAGAGGCGGACGGTGTCCAGGGCCTCGGAGAAGAGCATCCGCTCCTTCATGTCGGTGAACGGGATCTCCGTGCCCGGCTTGGTGAAGTGCTCGCGCAGGCCCGGCCAGATCCCGGCCCGCTTGCCCGTCTCGTCGTAGTCGTAGAAGCCCGCGCCACCGCTGCGGCCGGGGCGGCCGAACTCGTCCACCATCCGGTCGATGACGGTGTCCGCCGGGTGCTCCGCCCAGTCGCGTCCGGCGTCCTCGAAGGCCTTGCGGGTCTCGTTGCGGATCTTGCGGGGCAGCGTCAGGGTCAGCTCGTCCATCAGGGAGAGCACCTTCGCCGGGTATCCGGCCTGGGCGGCCGCCTGCTCGACGGAGGCGGGCTCGATGCCCTCGCCGACCATCGCGACGCCCTCGTTGATGAACTGGCCGATCACCCGTGAGGTGAAGAACCCGCGCGAGTCGTTGACCACGATCGGGGTCTTGTTGATCTGGCGGACCAGGTCGAAGGCGCGGGCCAGCGCCTCGTCACCGGTGCGCTCGCCCTTGATGATCTCCACCAGCGGCATCTTGTCGACGGGCGAGAAGAAGTGCAGGCCGATGAAGTCCACGGGGCGCGAGACGCCCTCGGCGAGTCCCGTGATGGGGAGCGTAGAGGTGTTGGAGCAGAGCAGCGCGTCGGGTTCGATGACGTCCTGGATCTCCTGGAACACCTTGTGCTTCAGCGAGGTGTCCTCGAAGACGGCCTCGATGACCGCGTCGCAGCCCGCGAGGTCGGCGGGGTCGGCCGTGGGGGTGATCCGGGCGAGGAGTGCGGCGCGCTCGGCCTCTGTGGTGCGGCCGCGGGAGAGCGCCTTGTCGAGCAGCTTCTCGGAGTAGGCCTTGCCCTTGGCGGCCGCTTCGGCGCTGACGTCCTTGAGGACGACCTCGATGCCCGCGCGGGCGCAGGAGTAGGCGATGCCCGCGCCCATCATGCCCGCGCCGAGGACGGCGACCTTGCGGACCGTGCGGGGGGCGATGCCCTGCGGGCGACTGGCGCCGGAGTTGACGGCCTGGAGGTCGAAGAAGAACGCCTGGATCATGTTCTTCGCGGTCTGTCCGGTGACGAGCTCGGTGAAGTAGCGGGCCTCGATGGTCAGCGCGGTCTCGAAGTCGACCTGGGAACCCTCGACGGCGCAGGCCAGGATGTTGCGCGGGGCCGGGTACGGGGCGCCGTTCAGCTGCTTCTTCAGGTTGGCCGGGAACGCTGGGAGGTTGGCGGCGAACTTGGGGTGGGCCGGCGTACCGCCCGGGATCCGGTAACCGGGGACGTCCCAGGGCTGCTGCGAGGCCGGGTTGGCGTCGATGAAGGCGCGCGCCTTGGCGAGCATTTCCTCGGGGGTGGCGGCCAGTTCGTGGACGAGGCCGTTGTCCAGGGCGCGCTTCGGGTTGTACTGGGTGCCCTGGAGCAGCACCTTGAGGAGGGCGTCGGCGATGCCCATGAGGCGCACGGTGCGGGTCACGCCGCCACCGGCCGGGAGCAGGCCGAGGGTGACCTCGGGCAGGCCGATCTTGGAGCCGGGGGCGTCGAGCGCGACGCGGTGGTGGCAGGTGAGCGCGATCTCGTAACCCCCGCCGAGGGCAGCGCCGTTGATGGCGGCGACGACGGGCTTGCCGAGGGTTTCGATCCGGCGCAGGGAGGCCTTGATGGCGGTGCCGGTGTCGAAGGCGAGCTGCGCGTCCTCGGGACGGAGGCGGATCATCTCCTTGAGGTCGCCGCCCGCGAAGAAGGTCTTCTTGGCGGAGGTGAAGACGATGCCCCGGATGGAGTCCTTCTCGGCCTCGGCGCGGTCGGCGATCGCCGCGATGGAGTCCTTGAAGGCCTGGTTCATCGTGTTGGCGGACTGGTTCGGGTCGTCGAGGACCAAGGTGACGACGCCGGTCTCGTCCTGTTCCCAGCGGATCGTGGTGGACTCGCTCATGTTCGCTACTTCCGTGTGAGAAAGGGGTGTGCCGGGGACAGGGACGGTCAGAGGCGCTCGACGACGGTGGCGACGCCCATGCCGCCGCCGACGCAGAGGGTGACGAGGCCGTAGCGCTTGTCCTGGCGCTCCAGCTCGTCGATGACGGTGCCGAGGATCATCGCGCCGGTGGCGCCGAGGGGGTGGCCGAGCGCGATGGCGCCGCCGTTGACGTTGACCTTGTCGAGGGAGACGCCCATGTCCTGGACGAAGCGCAGGACGACGCCCGCGAAGGCCTCGTTGATCTCGATGAGGTCGATGTCGTCGATGGTCAGTCCGGCCTTGGCAAGGGCCTTGCGGGTGGCCGGGGCGGGGCCGGTGAGCATGATGGTGGGCTCGGAGCCGGAGACGGCGGCCGACACGATCCGGGCGCGCGGCGCGAGGCCGTTCCTCTCCCCCGCCTCGCGGGAGCCGATCGCGACGAGCGAGGCGCCGTCGACGATGCCGGAGGAGTTGCCCGCGTGGTGGACGTGGTCGATCTTCTCGATCCAGTGGTACTTCTGCAGCGCGACGGCGTCGAAGCCGCCGAGGTCGCCGATGTCCGCGAAGGAGGGCTTGAGCCGGGCCAGGCTGTCGGCCGTGGTGCCCGGGCGGACGAACTCGTCGTGGTCCAGGACGACCAGGCCGTTGCGGTCGGTGACCGGGACGACGGACTTGGCGAAGCGGCCGTCCTTGATGGCGGCGGCGGCGCGCTCCTGGGACAGGGCGGCGTACTCGTCCACGTCGCGCCGGGAGAACCCCCCGATGGTGGCGATCAGGTCGGCGCCGATGCCCTGGGGGACGAAGTTGACGTCCCAGTTCGTCATCGGGTCGTTGAACCAGGCGCCGCCGTCCGAGGCCATCGGCACGCGGGACATGGACTCGACCCCGCCCGCGAGGACCAGGTCCTCCCAGCCGGAACGGACCTTGGCGGCGGCCAGGTTGACGGCTTCCAGGCCCGAGGCGCAGAAGCGGTTCTCCTGTACGCCGGCCACGGTGTCCGGCAGTCCGGCGGCGATCGCCGCGATCCGCGCGATGTCCGAGCCCTGGTCGCCGACGGGGCCCACGACGCCGAGCACGATGTCGTCGATGGTGGCCGGGTCCAGGCCGGGGTTGCGCTCGCGCAGGGCGTGGATGAGGCCGACGACGAGGTCGATCGGCTTGGTGCCGTGCAGGGATCCGCTGGCCTTGCCGCGGCCGCGCGGGGTGCGGATCGCGTCGTACACGTACGCTTCGGTGCTCACTGGTCAGGCCTTTCGAGGGTTCGATGGTCGGGCGGGGAGGGGAGGTGCCGGTCTCAGCCGAGCAGGGAACGGCCGATGATCTCCTTCATGATCTCGGTCGTGCCGCCGTAGATGGTCTGGATGCGGCCGTCGACGAACGCCCGCGCCACCCGGTACTCACTCATGTAGCCGTATCCGCCGTGCAGTTGGAGGCAGCGGTCGGCCACCCGCTTCTGCAGTTCGGTCGCCCACCACTTGGCCATCGAGGCGTGGACGGCGTCCAGCTCGCCGTTCGCGTGGTCGACGATGCACCGGTCGAGGAAGGTGCGGGTGACGGCGCACTCGGTGGCCATCTCCGCGATCTCGAAGCGGACGTGCTGGAGCTTGGCGAGCGGCCGCCCGAAGGCCTCGCGCTCCTTGACGTACGTGGTGGTGATCTCCAGCAGGTGTTCGGCGGCGGCGATGCCCGCCATCGCGATGCCCATCCGCTCCTGCGCGAGGTTGGTCATCAGGTGGACGAAGGCGCCGTTCAGCTCGCCGAGCAGGTTCTCCTTGGGCACGCGGACGTCGTGGAAGAACAGCTCGGCGGTGTCCTGCGCCTTCTGGCCGATCTTGTCGAGGTTGCGGCCGCGCTCGAAGCCCTCGGCGCCGCGCTCCACCACCAGCAGGGACAGGCCGTGCGCCCCGCCCTCGGGGGTGGTCTTCGCGACGACGATCACCAGGTCGGCCAGGATCCCGTTGGAGATGAAGGTCTTGGAGCCGTTCAGCACCCAGTGGTCGCCGCGGTCCTCGGCGCTGGTCCGGATGGCCTGGAGGTCGGAGCCCGCGCCCGGTTCGGTCATCGCGATGGCAGTGATCGTCTCGCCCGAGCAGAAGCCGGGCAGCCAGCGGCGCTTCTGCTCGTCGGTGGCCAGCGAGGTGAGGTACGGCCCGATGATGTCGTTGTGCAGGCCGATGGCCAGCCCGGGGGTGCCCGCCCGGGTGAACTCCTCGGCGATGACGGCGGAGTAGCGGAAGTCGGGGTTCCCGCCGCCGCCGTACTCCTCGGGCACCGCGAGCCCCAGCAGGCCCTGGCGCCCCGCGGCCCGCCAGGCATCGCGGCTGACGACGCCCTCCTTCTCCCACTGCTCGTAGTGCGGCAGCACCTCCTTGGCGAGGAAGGTGCGCACGCTCTCGCGGAACGTCTCGTGTTCGGGCTCGAAGATCCGTCGCTCCACGGGTCTCAGTCCTCCTGCTCGGTCAGGGCCGGGACGTCCCAGTCGCGGGCCACGGATGCGGTGTGCGCGCCCGGCAGGGCGGGGCCGCTGTGCACGGCGGCCGGGGTCGCGGAGAAGCGGGGGGCGGGGGCAGGCTGGGTGATCCCGCCGACCTCGGTGAAGGTGCCGCGGGCGGCGAGGTGCGGGTGGGCCGGGGCCTCGCGCAGCGAGAGCACGGGGGCCACGCAGGCGTCCGTACCGTCGAAGACCTCGGTCCACTCCGCGCGGGTGCGCGTCCTGAAGCGGGCGGCGACGGCCTCGCGCAGTTCGCCCCAGCGGGCCAGGTCCTTGCGGGCGGGTGCCTGGTCCTTGATGCCGAGCAGGTCGGTGAAGGTGTCGTAGAACTGCTGCTCCAGCGCTCCGACCGCCATGTACCCGCCGTCGGAGGTCTCGTAGGTCCCGTAGAAGGGGCAGCCGCCGTCGAGCAGGTTGGCCCCGCGCCGGTCCTGCCAGCCTCCGGCCGCCATCATGCCGTGGATCATCGAGGTGAGGTGCGCGGTGCCGTCGACGATCGCCGCGTCGACGACCTGGCCGGTCCCGGTGGCGCGGGCGTGCTGGAGGGCGGCGAGGACCCCGATGACGAGGTAGAGGGAGCCGCCCGCGTAGTCGCCGACGAGGTTGGCGGGGACGGCGGGCGGCTCGTCCGGGTTGCCGATCATGCCGAGGGCGCCGGTGACCGCGATGTAGGCGATGTCGTGCCCGGCGCTGTGAGCGAGCGGGCCCTCCTGGCCCCAGCCGGTCATCCGGCCGTAGACCAGCCGGGGGTTGCGGGCGTGGCACTTGGCCGGGCCGACGCCGAGCCGCTCGGCCACCCCGGGGCGGAACCCCTCGATGAGTACGTCGGCCCGCTCGACCAGGTCCAGGACGCGGGCGGGTCCCCGGGCGGACTTGAGGTCCAGGAGCACGGAGCGCTTGTTGCGGTTGGTGATGTCGTAGGCCGGGTCGACGGCCAGGCCGCCCCCGCCGGGCCGGTCCACGCGGACGACGTCCGCGCCGAGGTCGGCGAGGAGCATGGCGGCGAACGGCCCGGGGCCGATGCCCGCCAGCTCGACGACGCGCACGCCGGCCAGCGGGCCGGTCGGCGTCCCCGTCATCGCCGTCCCGGTCATCGCGGTCACTGCCATCGAGCCCCCAGCCTCCGTGGTACCCCTGTGTGACACAACTGATGTAACACCAGTGATGCTAGGAAGGGGCCCCGCCGAACACAAGCCCCTGGGAGGGGTCGGCCGAGCAAGCGCTTAGTGAGGCCCTAGTCCACCGTCCCCGAGCGTTCGTCGAGCGCTTTCACATGCCGCTTGAGAGCCACGGTCCGGTAGCTCTCCTCCACCCACTCGCACACCACCTCGGCGCCCGGCGACCCCTTCTCCCCCAGCGGTACGGTGACCCAGCCCGAGCGGCCCAGTCCGTACCCGGTGGGCGCGGCGCCCGGCGCGGTCATCGCGTGACCGTGCAGCGCCTCGTCCTTGAGCTTGACCGAAAGACCGGGCGGCTCGGGGCCGTCCGCGTTGCCGAGGAAGACGAAGATCTTCTTGTTGACCTTCACCACGGAGTCCTCCGGGCCCCACGGGTGCTCCTCGACCGCCTCGGGCAGCCCGAGGGCGAACTCCCGGACCGCCTCCCACGTGCGCACCGCAGCCTTCATCGTCGCCTCCCACTCACCGCAGGTCGCACCTGCTCGTACGGACAGCCGTTCCTCACGCTAGCCTCAGCGACCGACAGCAGTCGGGAGGAGCGGTGATGAACAGCCGGAACAGCAGCCAGATCGCGCCAGAACCGCCGAAGGACCAGCCGGATCAGCAGTCGGACCCGCAGCCGGACCAGCAGCCCGAGCAGCCCCGGCGACGCGCCGAACGGGACCACGACGTCGTGCTCTTCGGGGCGACCGGCTTCGTCGGAGCCCTCACCGCCGCCTACCTCGCCGCGCACGCGCCCGCCGGATGCCGGTGGGCCCTCGCGGGACGGGACCTCGCCAAACTCGAACGGCTGCGTGAGCGGCTCACCGCCCTCGACCCCCGCTGCGCGGACCTTCCGCTGCTGCGCGCCGACGCCGCAGATCCCGGGCAGGTGCGCGAACTCGCCGCCTCCACAGGGGTACTGGCCACGACCGTGGGGCCGTACATCCGCTACGGCGCCGAACTGGTCGCCGCCTGCGCCGAGAGCGGCACCGACTACCTCGACCTCACCGGCGAACCGGAGTTCGTGGACCGGATGTACGTCGAGCACGACGCGCGGGCGCGGGAGAGCGGCGCGCGGATCGTGCACGCCTGCGGCTTCGACTCCGTCCCTGCCGACCTCGGCGCGTACTTCACCGTCCGGCAACTGCCCGAGGGCGTACCGCTGACCGTGGACGGGTTCCTGCGCACGCAGGCCGCCTTCTCCGGCGGCACCCTGGCCTCCGCGCTCGGCGCCTTCGGCCGCGGACCGCAGACCCTGGCCGCCGCGCGGGCGCGCGGGCTGCACGAGCCCCGGCAGTCGGCCCGCCGGACGCGGGGCCCGGTCGGCGCGCCCCGCTACAGCCGGGAGACCGGGACGTGGGCGCTGCCGCTGCCGACCCTGGATCCGCGGGTGGTGGCGCGCTCCGCGGCGGCGCTGGAGCGCTACGGTCCGGACTTCCGCTACCGGCACTACGCCTCCGTACGGCACCTGCCGGTCGCGGTGGCGGGTGCGGGGGTGGTCGGCGCGACGGTCGCCCTGGCCCAGATCCCGGCCGTGCGGAACTGGCTCTCGGGGCTCTGGGAGCCGGGGCGGGGTCCGGACGCCGAGCGCAGGGCCCGCAGCTGGTTCACGGTCCGCTTCGTGGGCGCGGGAGGCGGGCGGCGGGTGTTCACCGAGGTCGCGGGCGGTGACCCGGGCTACGGGGAGACGGCCAAGATGCTCGCGGAGTCGGCCCTGTGCCTCGCGTACGACCGGCTCCCGGCCACCTCCGGCCAGGTGACCACGGCGGTGGCGATGGGGGACGCGCTGCTGGAACGGCTCCAGAAGGCGGGGATCCGCTTCCGGGTGGTGGACGAGCGCGCGCTCTGAGGCCGCAGGCCCCCGGCGCGCACTCCGAGCCCTGACGCGCCGGTCAGCCCGCCTCGCGCAGGGCCCGGCGGCAGAGGGCGTCCGCGTGCCGGGTGGTCTCGGGGATCCGGAAGCGCGGGCTGAGGGCCAGGGTGTGCGCCGCGGCGTTGTCGAGGGAGACCCGGTGCCCCACGGACACGTACACGGGCTTGATCCCGTCCTGGGTGCGCAGCGCCCGGCCGACCTCGGTCCCGTCGGCTGCGCGCAGGGGGGAGGCGTCCCCCCTCCTCGCACCCGGTTCCTCACAGGTGAAGGTGAACGGGTTCTTCGCGACGCCGATGGTGGCCAGCCCGGTGACCACCCCGAGGTGGCAGGCGAGGCCGAAGCCGCGGGGGTGCGCGAGTCCGTAGCCGTCGCAGACGACGAGCCCGGGGTCCGCGGCCAGCGCGTCCAGGGCGGCCAGCACAGTGGGCAGTTCGCGGAAGGCGAGCAGGCCCGGGACGTACGGGAAGCTCACGCGCCCCACGGCGGTCGCCTCTTCGACGACCTCCAGGGTGCGGGCGTCGAGGACGACGGCCGCCGCGGCGACCAGGTCGCGCGCGTCGTCGTACGCCACGTCGACCCCGGTCACCCGCCCGCGGCCGACCGGGGGGCCGGCCTCGTCGAGCACCACCCGGTGGCGGAGTTCGTCCTGTATCGCCCGGGCCTCGGTCTCGTCCGCGGGGGTCTGCACACTCGTCATGAGGTGCGAGGGTAGCCTGGCGATCATGTTCGTCATGGAGTTGTCCTACACCGCGCCCATCGAAGCCGTCGAGGACGTCATGGACGCGCACCTGGCGTGGCTGGACGGCTACTACGCCTCGGGCGTCTTCCTCGCGTCGGGCCGCAAGGTCCCGCGCGAAGGCGGCGTGATCCTGGCGGGCGGCGTCTCCCGCGCCGAGGCCGAGCGGATCGCCGCCGAGGACCCCTTCATCGTGGCGGGCGTCTGCGCCTACCGGATCACGGAGTTCATCGCCACGAAGACCTCGGCGGACCTGGCCGCGGTCCGCGAAGCGCCCCGGGCGTAGCGGCTGCCGCGGGGCGCTGCGCGGGCTGTCCGTGCCGTAACCGGGGCCGCTACCCCCGGCCGCCCGGTTCCAGGCGGGCCACGCGGCCCTTCTCGCCCGCAGCCCAGCACGCCAGGTCGGCGGTGCAGTCGACCGTGTCGAAGGAGCCCGGGGCCAGCGGCCGCCAGCTGCGGCCGGCGTCGAGCGTGACGTCCGTGCCGGTCGGCCCGACCGCCAGGGCGACCGTCCGCGTGTACGGGATCCAGGCCACCCCGGAGCGGTAGCCGGGCGGCGGCGCGTCCGACGGGCGCCAGGTGCGGCCCGCGTCGGCGGAGACCGCCCCGGCCCGCGGGGACGCCTGGCCGGTCCGGTAGTCGCCGCCCACCGCCAGACCGTGCGCGCGGTCGCGGAAGGCGAGCCCGAACACCCCCTTCGCCGGATCACCCGCCGGAACGGCGGAGTCGGCCGCGCTCCACGTCAGCCCGCGGTCCGCCGAGTGCAGCACCCGGGCGCTCGCCCCGCCGCCGGTGGCCAGCCAGACGTCGGCCGGGCCCGCGCTGACCAGGCACTGCCCGCTCGCGGCGAACCCTGCCTCACCGGGCAGGGCGTCCGGCATCCCGGCGCTGGGCAGCACCCGCCAGCTGCGGCCGCCGTCCGCCGTGGACAGGATCCGGAACTTGCCGTCGACCGGGTCGCTCACGGCCAGTCCGTGCGCGGGGTCGAAGAAGGTCAGGCAGTCGTAGAAGGCCTTGGGGTCGGGGTTGCGGAAGACCTCGGTCCAGGCGGCCCCGCCGTCCTCGGTCCGCCAGACCCGAGAGTCCTCGCCCTCGCCGATGGACAGGGCCACGGCCCGGCGCGCGTCGAAGGCCTCGATGTCGCGCAGCTCCAGTCCCGCGGCGCCGGGCGGCGAGACGTCGCCCCAGGTGCGGCCGCCGTCCACCGTGCGCAGCACCTTGCCCTGGGACCCGGACACCCAGGCCGTCGAGCGGTTCACCGCCGCGAGCCCCCGGAAGCGGGCGTCCGTACCGGTGTCCTTGAGGGCCCAGCCGGGAGCCGCTCCGAAGGCCGCCAAGCCACCGGGCTCCGCCGCGGCGGGGGCGGCCAGTACCCCGACCAGGGCTGCCGCGCACATGCCAACTGCCAGAAGTCTCATGGCGCCGGAAGCTAACGCACCCGGCAACGGCCGTCCAGGGTGCCTCGACCGATGGGCACGCAGGGTGCCCGTTCGGGCACACGGGTGATCCCCTGGGCCGGTGGAGTGAGCGGAAACCGGCCTTAGTTGGCCCCTGCAGCGCGTCACAGCAGCACACCGCTCCCCGTGCGTGCCACGGTCGTCACGGACCGGCTGTGTGATCACACCACCGTGTTCCGGCCATTCGGTGACACAGCTCACGCCTTCCCCGCATGCACGGATTGGCGTTTTCCCGCGTCTATCCGGTTGCCGGGCCCCAGCCAGAGCCCGGCAACCGATCCGCCGCAAGGGAGCGAGCCTTGATCACCATCATCGAGCAGGCCGTGCAGGCCCGTTTGGTCGCCACAGCCCCGAAGGTCGAGACCGTCCCCGTCACCTTCCACTACGACCGCTCGGATCCCTTCGCCGTCCGCATGGCCTTCCCCGCCCCGGCGACCCTGGAGGGCGTCGAGGTGTCGTGGACCTTCGCCCGAGAGCTGCTGGAAGCGGGGCTGGAGCACCCCTGCGGGCACGGGGACGTGCGGGTGCGGCCGTACGGATCGGGCCGGACCGTGGTGGAGTTCCACGCTCCGGAAGGCGTGGCGATCGTCCTGATGGCGTCCTCGGAGCTGCACCGCTTCCTGGAGCGGGCCGCGGCCGTGGTCCCGCCGGGCCTGGAGCACCTGTACCTGGACGTGGACCACAGCCTGGCCGAGCTGATGCGCGACTCCTGCTGAGGCCCGGGGGCTCCACGCCCGGCGGCAAAATCGTTTGCGGGCGGCCACGGCCCCCCGTAGCTTCGTAGACGCCCCATCGCCGTCGAAACGGAGTAGGACGTTGCTCTTCTGAGGTCCGAGACACCGATCCCGCAAGCCCTCCGCCAGGAGCGCTCGCGCCGGCTGTCTCCCCGCGTTGCACCGCACCATTCACGCAACCTGGAGGCCTCCATGAGCCATTCCCCTACGTTCGTCACCTGCTCCGACCTCTCCTTCGACTGGCCCGACGGGACCCCGGTCTTCGACGGGCTCCAGCTCGCCGTCGGCCCCGGCCGCACCGGCCTGATCGGCCTCAACGGCTCGGGCAAGTCCACCCTCTTGAAACTGATCGCGGGCGAACTGGCCGCCGGCGACGGCCAGATCTCCGTGGCGGGTACGGTCGGCCACCTCCCCCAGGGGGTCACCCTCGACACCGCCCTGCGCGTGGACGAGGCCCTCGGGATCGCCACCGCCCGCGCCGCCCTGCACGCCATCGAGGCGGGCGAGGCCACCGAGGCCAACTTCACTGCGGTCGGCGACGACTGGGACGTCGAGGAGCGGGCGACCGCCACCCTCGACCAGCTGGGCCTGGGCCGGATCGGCCTGGACCGCACGGTCGGCGAACTGTCCGGCGGCGAGTCGGTCCTGCTGCGGCTGGCCGCCCTTCTCCTCGCCCGGCCGGACGTCCTGCTGCTCGACGAACCCACCAACAACCTGGACCTGCGGGCCCGCCGGCGGCTCTACGCCGCCGTCGAGTCGTGGACCGGCGTCCTGGTCCTGGTCAGCCACGACCGCGAACTGCTGGACCGGGTCGACCAGATCGCCGAACTGCGCGAGGGCGAAGTCCGCTGGTACGGCGGGAACTTCAGCGCGTACGAGGAGATCGTGGCCGCCGAGCAGGACGCCGCCGAGCGCCTGGTCCGGGTCGCGGAGGCCGACGTACAGCGCCAGAAGCGCGAACTGTCCGAGGCGCACCTCAAACTGGCCCGGCGCAAGCGGTACGGCCAGAAGATGAACGACACCAAGCGCGAGCCCAAGATCGTGATGGGCCAGCGCAAACGGGCGGCCGAGGTGTCGGCCGGCAAGCACCGGATCATGCACACCGAGAAGCTCGCGCAGGCGCGCGAGCGGCTCGACCAGGCGGTGGAGGCCGTGCGCGACGACGACGAGATCCGAATCGAGCTGCCCGCCACGCGGGTTCCGGCCGGGCGCGGCGTGCTGACCCTGCGCGGACTGCGCCTCGCGCATGCGAGCGCGGTGGCGGTTCCGGGCGAATGGGAGCTGCGCGGGCCGGAGCGGATCGCCCTGGTCGGGCGCAACGGCTCGGGCAAGACCACCCTGCTGCGCACGGTGGCCGGGCACCTGCCGCCCGTGGCCGGGGAGGCGGTGGCGCACGTACCGGCCCGCTTCCTGCCGCAGCGGCTCGACGTCCTGGACGACACGCGGTCGGTGGTGGAGAACGTGGCGCGCTTCGCTCCGGAGGCCACGAACAACCGGATCCGCGCGCGGCTCGCGCACTTCCTCTTCCGGGGCGGGCGGGCGGACCGGGCGGCCGGCACCCTGTCGGGGGGCGAGCGGTTCCGGGCGGCGCTCGCGGCGCTGCTGCTGGCGGAGCCGGCGCCGCAGCTGCTGATGCTGGACGAGCCGACGAACAACCTGGACCTGGCGAGCGTGGCGCAGCTGACGCAGGCGCTGGAGTCGTACGAGGGGGCCCTGGTCGTCGCCAGTCACGACGTGCCGTTCCTGGAGTCGATCGGCATCACCCGGTGGCTGTTGCTGGACGGCGAGCTGCGCCCGACCACGGCGGAGGAGGTCCGCGCGTCGATGTGGCAGGACTGAGCGGCGACGGGGGGACACCTTCCGGTGGACTTTCCACGCCCTGGCACCCCTTTCAACTGCACACATAACCGGACGTAACCAACCACCCCCCGGGGTGGGGCTTGGTTCCTCTTCACGGCGCGCTTAACCTACGGGTTCGTAGGCTACGGAACCGTAGGTATTCGCTTTGTCCCCAGGAGCACCCGTGACGATCACCTCTCCCCACCTCGGCAGCTCGGAGGCGTGGACCGACGCCAAGCTGCTGTTCGCGCTGGAAGAGGTGGTGGAGAAAGAGCTGAACCGCCACCTGAAGGTGACCAAGGACTGGATGCCCCACGAGTACGTCCCGTGGAGCGACGCCCGCAATTTCCCGGGCTTCTTCGAGGACGGCGAGGAGTGGCGGGTCGGCCAGTCCAAGGTCACCGACATCGGCCGCACGGCCCTGGTGGTCAACCTGCTGACCGAGGACAACCTCCCCAGCTACCACCACGAGATCGCTTCCCTCTTCGGCCGCAACGGCGCCTGGGGCACCTGGGTGCACCGCTGGACCGCGGAGGAGGGGCGCCACGGCATCGTGATGCGCGACTACCTGCTCGCGTCGCGCGCCGTGGACCCGGACAAGCTCGAAGAGTTCCGGATGATGCACATGTCGGAGGGCTTCGAGTCCGACAACCGGCACTCGATGCTGCACTCGGTGGCGTACGTCGCCTTCCAGGAGCTGGCCACCCGGATCTCGCACCGCAACACCGGCCACCAGTCCGGCGACCCGGTCTGCGACCGGATGCTCGCCCGCATCGCGGCCGACGAGAACCTGCACATGATCTTCTACCGCAACCTGCTCGGCGCCGCCTTCGAGCTGGCCCCGGACCTGACGATGCAGGCCGTGCGCGACGTGGTCGTCGACTTCCGGATGCCGGGGCACGGCATGCCGGGCTTCGAGCGGGCCGCCGCGCAGATGGCCATCGGCGGCATTTACAACATGCGCATCCACCACGACGACGTGCTGAGCCCGGTGCTCCGCTACCTCAAGGTCATGGAGATCGACGGCCTGGGCGCCGACGGCCGGAAGGCTCAGGAAGAGCTGGGCATGTACATGGACGGCCTGGACGCCGAAGCCAAGAAGTTCGACGAGCGGCTCGCCGCACGGGCGGCGCGCATCGCGGCCCGCAAGGCCTGATGACCCGCACGGCCTGATCCCGCTTCGGGAACGACGACGATGCCCCGGCAGAGCCCCGCGCCGCCGGGGCATCGTCGCGACCGGCCCAGGGGGCCGGGTCCAGGGGGCCGGGTCTACGCGGCACGCCGGGCCGGGTGTCGGCCGACCCCCGGGCAGAAGCTCCCCGGGGCGGCCGTGCGCGCGGCGGCCCGGCGCGTCAGCCCCGGGAGCGCAGTGCGTGGCGTTCGCCTTCCGAGAGGCCGCCCCAGACACCGAAGCGCTCGTCGTTGGCCAGGGCGTACTCCAGGCAGGCGACCCGCCCCTCGCACGCACCGCACAGCCGCTTCGCGTCGCGCAGGGAGGACCCCGGCTCGGGGAAGAAGAAGCCGGGACCGGTCTGCGCGCAGAGGGCCAGTTCGTACCAAGAGACGTCCGTCGCCGCCGTCGTCGTGCGTTCGCTCGTGTTCATCGACATGCGGTGATCCTCACCGCGCCCGCTGTACGTCCGATCAACGACCGATCAACACCGTTCATCGGCCCGCGCCGTCGTCAGCCGGCGGGGACGCGCCGGGGCGCGCTCACTCCGCCGGTCTGGCCCGGCTCGGCTGGACGCGCTTCGGTTCGCCCGGCATCTTCGGGTAGTCGGGGGGGTAGGGCATGTCGCCCATGCCGCGGTGGTGTTCGTCGTGTTCCGCCAGCTCCAGGACGGCGTCGAGGCTGAAGGCGTGGTCGTCCATGTCCGCATGGAGGTCGCCCAGTTCGGCGAAGCGCTTGGGCATCGTCACGATGTCGAAGTCCCGCGGCTCGGCCGCGTCGACCTCGTCCCAGCGCAGCGGTGCCGAGACCGGGGCGTGCGGGCGGGGGCGGACGGAATAGGCCGAGGCGATGGTGCGGTCGCGCGCGGTCTGGTTGTAGTCGACGAAGATCCGCTCGCCCCGCTCCTCCTTCCACCAGGCCGTGGTGACCTTCCCCGGCATCCGCCGCTCCAGCTCCCGGCCGAGGGCGATCGCGCAGCGGCGGACCTCGGTGAACGTCCAGCGCGGCTCGATGGGCACGAAGACGTGCAGGCCCCGGCCGCCCGAGGTCTTGGGCCAGCCGCGCAGGCCCAGTTCCTCCAGCAGCGCGCGCAGCTCGTGCGCCGCCGCCACCGCGTGGTGGTAGTCGGTCCCCGGCTGCGGGTCGAGGTCGATGCGCAGCTCGTCGGGGCGGTCGGTGTCACCGCGGCGCACCGGCCACGGGTGGAAGGTGAGGCAGCCGAGGTTCGCGGCCCACAGCACGGCCGCCGGTTCGGTCGGGCAGATCTCGTCCGCCGTCCGCCCGCTGGGGAAGGCGATGTGGGCGGTCGGGATCCATTCGGGCAGGTTCTTCGGCGCGCGCTTCTGGAAGAAGGACTCCCCCTCCACCCCGTCCGGGTAGCGCTCCAAGGTGGTCGGCCGGTCCCGCAGGGCGCGCGTGATGCCCTCCGCCACGGCCAGGTAGTACCGCGCGACGTCCAGCTTGGTCAGACCGCGCTCCGGAAAGTAGATCTTGTCCGGGCTCGACAGCCGTACCGTCCGCCCACCCGCTTCCAGCTCGATCGCATTGCCCGCAGCACCCATGTGCGCCACGGTAGGCGCGCCCGGCTCACCTCGCATACCGGGCGGGCGTGGACGTACCACCGCAGAATCGGAGACATGGACGACAGACCGAGGTGGAGCTGACATGGATCTGCCCGTGATGCCCCCGGTGAAGCCGATGCTGGCGAAGTCCGTGTCCCGCATCCCCGCAGGCATGCAGTACGAGGCGAAGTGGGACGGCTTCCGCGCCATCGTCCACCGGGACGGCGACGAGATCGAGATCGGCAGCCGCACCGGCAAGTCGCTGACCCGCTACTTTCCCGAGCTGGTCACGGCGCTCAAGGACAATCTGCCTCCGCGCTGCGTGATGGACGGGGAGATCGTGATCGTTCATGGCGGGCGGCTGGACTTCGACCGGCTGAGCGAACGCATCCATCCCGCCCAGTCCCGCGTCACCCTCCTGGCCGATCGGACCCCGGCCAGCTTCATCGTCTTCGACCTGCTCGCGCTCGGCGACGAGGCCTTCCTCGACACCCCGCTCGCCGACCGGCGCACCGCGCTCACCGCAGTCCTGTCCACGGCCCGTCCCCCCGTCCATCTCGCGCCCGCGACCACCGACCCCGCGCTCGCGCAGGAGTGGTTCGAGCGGTTCGAGGGCGCCGGGCTCGACGGGGTGATCGCCAAACCGCTCGATCTGCCCTACCGGCCCGATGCCCGCCTCATGTTCAAGATCAAGCACGAGCGTACGGCGGACACCGTCGTTGCGGGTTTCCGTTTCCACAAGAGCGGTCCGATCGTCGGATCGCTCCTCCTCGGCCTGCACGACGGGCACGGCGTGCTCCAGCACGTCGGCGTCTGCGCCGCCTTCCCCATGAAGCGCCGCGCCGAACTGGTGGAGGAGCTCGAACCCCTGCGCATGCCGGACCCCGCGGGCCACCCCTGGGCGGCCTGGGCCGAGGAGGCCGCCCACGAGAGCGCCCGGCTGCCCGGCGCGCAGAGCCGCTGGACGGGCAAGAAGGACCTCTCCTGGGTGCCGCTGCGCCCCGAACGCGTGGTGGAAGTGGCCTACGACCACATGGAGGGCGACCGCTTCCGGCACACCGCCCAGTTCCGCCGCTGGCGGCCCGACCGGGTGCCGGAGAGCTGTACGTACGCCCAGCTGGAGGAGGTCGTCGGCTACGACCTGGCCGAGGTCCTCGGCCCCCCGACGCCCCGAGCCCGCTAACCCGCGCCGCACCGCTCACGCCTGAGCCCGCTGACCCGCGCCGCACCGCTCACGCCTGAGCCCGCTGACCCGCGCCGCACCGCTCACGCCTGAGCCCGCTGACCCCCGCCGCACCGCACCGCTCAGGCCCGCGCCGCTACCCGCGGGGCGAAGTTCCCCTCGCCCAGGTCCTCCGCCAGCAGCCGCTTCGCGATGGCGTCGGCCGCCGCCCGCAGCTCCGCGCTGCGCGGCCGGCCCCGGTCGCGTTCGAGCTGGTCGCCGAGCCAGGTGGCCCAGGCGCCGGAGATGACCGCGGCCTCCCGCTCCCCCGCCCGGGTGAGCGAGAAGAAGGTGCCCTCGTGCGTCAGGTAGCCCTCCTCCACCATCCGGTCGAAGACGGGCACCAGCACCTCGGGGGGCAGCGAGCGGCGGGAGGCGATCAGGCCGAGGCTCGCGTACCCGACCGTGCGGGTCAGCAGGTCGACCTGCATCACCGCCCAGGCGCCCGCCATGTCGAGCCGGGTGTCGGATCCGGCGACGATGCTCCGCGCCTGCTCCGGCCCCATGCTCCGGACCAGCTTGCCCACCGCCAGTTCGAGCAGTTTGGCCGAATCCCCGGAGGCCGTGGCGGGGGAGGCGAAGCCGTCGCCCATGTCGGTCGAAGCCGCCCGGGCGCTGTCGCGCAGCTTCACCTGCTTGAGGAAGAGCGCGACGACGAAACCGGCGCCCGCGACCGGCACCGTCCACAGGAAGACCGTGTGCAGCGCGTCCGCGTAGGCCGCGATCACCGGGGCGGCCGCGGCCGGGTCCAGGGCGTGCACCCCTTGCGGGCTCTGGGCCCGCGCGCCGATCGCCGCCGGGTCCCCGCCGGTGATCCGGGCCGCCTCGGCCACGCCCGAGGTCAGGGCGGGCTTGAGGCTGTTGGCGTAGATCGTGCCGAAGACCGCGGCCCCGAAGGCGCTGCCCAGGGTCCGGAAGAAGGTGACGCCGGAGGTGGCGGTGCCGAGGTCCGCGTAGTCGACGGTGTTCTGCACGGCGATGGTCAGCACCTGCATGCACAGGCCGATCCCGACGCCGAGCACGAACATGTACAGCGATTCGAGTACGGCCCCCGTCCCCGGCCCCATCCGGGACAGCAGGTAGAGCCCGACGCCCATCACCAGGGAACCCGCGATGGGGAAGATCCGGTAGCGCCCGGTCTTGCCGGTGACGTTGCCGCTGAAGATCGAGGCGATCAGCAGGCCGATGACCAGCGGCAGGGTCCGGACGCCCGAGACCGTGGCCGAATCCCCGTCCACGTACTGGAGGTAGGTCGGCAGGAAGGTCATCGCGCCGAGCATCGCGAAACCGACGACGAAGCTCAGCACGGAGCACACCGTGAAGACCGGGTTCAGGAACAGCCTCATGGGCAGCATCGGTTCGGCCGCCCGGGTCTCGGCCACGCAGAACAGCGCGAGCGCGGCCGCCCCGCCCGCGAAGAGCCCGAGGATGACGGGGGAGGTCCAGGCGTACTCGTTGCCGCCCCAACTGGTGCCCAGGATCAGCGCGCTGGAGCCGACGGCGACCAGCGCGATGCCGAGGTAGTCGATGGCCGGGTGCGCGCCCGACCGTACCGAGGGGATCGTACGGGCGGCCGCGATCACCACCAGGACCGCGATCGGCACGTTGACGTAGAACGCCCAGCGCCAGCTCAGGTGGTCGGTGAACAGCCCGCCCAGCAGCGGTCCGATGACGGTCGCGACGCCGAACACGGCGCCGATCGCGCCCTGGTACTTGCCTCGTTCGCGCAGCGGCACCACATCGGCGATCAGTGCCATGGAGGTGACCATCAGGCCGCCCGCGCCGATTCCCTGTACGCCCCGCCACAGGATCAGCAGGGTCATGTTGCCCGCGAGGCCGCAGAGGAACGAGCCGGTGATGAAGACGACCGCGGAGATCTGGAAGACGACCTTGCGCCCGAAGAGGTCGCCGAACTTGCCCACCAGCACCGTGGCGACGGTCTCCGCGAGCAGGTACGAGGTGACCACCCAGGACATGTGGGCAGCTCCCCCCAGGTCCGCCACGATGGTGGGCAGGGCGGTGCCCACGATGGTCTGGTCGAGCGCGGCCAGCAGCACGCCCAGCATGATCGTGCCGAAGACGATGTTGCGCCGCCGCCGGTCGAGCACGGGCGGCGCGGCGGCTATCGCGGGGTCGGCCGCGGGGGCCGCGGAGGCTGTGGTCACATCTCGCACTCTCACAGCGCCGCCGCCCGCCCGCATGCGGCGCTGGGCCGTACGGGTCACCCGCGCGCGGGATCAGCGCAGGTAGGCGAGGCCCGGGTGCTCCTGCACGTACCCGTCCAGCAGCCGCCGGGCCACCGCCACCGAGTCCACCAGCGGGTGCAGTGCGAAGGCCTTGACAGCGTCCCGGCGCGAACCGCCGGCTGCGGCCGCCAGGACCGCCCGCTCGACCGCCTTCACCGAGGTGACCAGCCCCACCGCGTGCAAGGGCAGCGGGTCCACGGCGACGGGGTGCGCGCCGTTGGCGTCGACCAGGCAGGGCACCTCGATGACGGCCTGCGGGTCGAGCACCGAGAGGGTGGTGCGGTTCGGGACGTTGAGGATCAGCGTGGTGCGCTCGTCGCGGGCGATGGCCCGCATCAGCGCGAGCGCCACCTGCTCGTACCCGCCGGACTCCAGGTCGCTCTCCTCGCGGTCCCCGGCGCCCGCCGCCTCGCGGTTCTCGGCCATGTAGGTGGCCTCGCGCTCGGCGCGCGTGCGGTCCCACGCCGCGAGCGCGTCCCCCGGTCGCTCGTCCCAGCCCTCGGCCTGCGCGTAGAAGGCGCGCTGCTGGTCGCGCAGGAAGGCGCCGCGGGTGCGCTCGGCCTGTTGGTAGGCGCGTACCGTCTCGCGGTTGAAGTAGTAGTAGTGCAGGTACTCGTTCGGGATCGCACCGAGCGAGCGGAGCCAGTCGGCGCCGAAGAGCCGGCCCTCCTCGAAGGACTCCAGGGCGGCGGTGTCGGCCAGCAGCCGCGGCAGTTCGTCCCGGCCGCCGACGCGCAGGCCGCGGACCCAGCCCAGGTGGTTGAGGCCGACGTAGTCGATCCAGGCCTCCTCGGGGCGGGCGCCGAGCAGCCGGGCGATCCGCCGGCCGAGCCCGACCGGGGAGTCGCAGATCCCGATGACCCGCTCGCCCAGTTCCTCGGCCATCGCCTCGGTGACCAGTCCGGCCGGGTTGGTGAAGTTGATGACCCAGGCCCCGGGGGCGGTACGGGCGATCCGGCGCGCGATCTCGCGCGCCACCGGCACGGTGCGCAGGCCGTACGCGATCCCGCCCGCGCCGACCGTCTCCTGGCCCAGCACTCCCTCGGCCAGGGCGACCCGCTCGTCCGTGGCGCGCCCGTCGAGGCCGCCGACGCGGATCGCGGAGAAGACGAAGTCGGCGCCGCGCAGGGCCTCGTCGAGGTCCTTGGTGGCGCTCACCTCGGGGGCGTCGGGCACCCCGGCGGCCGCGGCCTGGTCCGCGAGCACCCGGGCCATGGCGGTGAGGCGGCCGGGGTCGGTGTCGTGGAGCGTCACGTGGGTGACCCGGCCGTCGGCGTGGTCGCCGAGCAGGGCCCCGTAGACCAGGGGTACGCGGAAACCGCCCCCGCCGAGGATCGTCAGCCGCACGTCCTACCGCCCTTCGCCCGCGCGGCGGTGTCCGCCGCACTCCGGCCACGTGTCACGCGCCGCGCGCCCGTGCCACCGGTCACGTCCCGCCGGTCACATGCCACCCGTCCGTGCCACATTCCGTGACACGGACGGGTGCCGTTGCCGGCGGGCCGCCCGTGCCACCTTTCGTGGCACCAGTGTCACCCGGCCGGCGCGTCCGCCGTCGACGGCACGGCGCGCAGCCGCGCGGCGGCGGCCTGCGGCGGGCGGGCCGCTCCGCGCGGCGCGGGCCCGACCGGTACGCCCTGGGGCGCCGACAGGATCAGGGTGACCCGGGTCAGCCCCATCAGGTCCAGCATCCGGCCGGATTCCGCCACCATCCGGCAGCGGGCCGCGCCCCAGCGCGGGTCGGGGTGGCGCACGGAGCGCACCGCTCCGTCGCGCTCGGCCGCCGCGGCTCCGTGGGTGCTGAGCCAGTGCGGGACGCCGTACCGGTAGGCGGCTTCCATGAACGGGTCACGGGCCACCTCCTGGCGGATGCTGCGCAGTCCCTCGTCGTCGGGATCGGCGGCCAGCGTGGTCGCGAACTGCGCGAGCAGGGGCACGCACCAGGCCGGCTCGTGGTCCTCCAGCACGGCCGCGGCGTCCGGGTGGAACAGCACGAAGCGCAGGAAGTTGTCGTCGGGCAGCGCGGTGGGGTGCGGGCGGACGGTCTGGAAGAGCTGGTCGAAGGCCGAATTCGTGAGCGCTACGTCCCACCGGCGGTCGACCAGGAAGCTCGGGTAGGGCACCGCCTCCATGAGCGCGGCGTAGTCGCGCAGGTAGTCGCGCTGCGCCGGGTCGGCGGGCAGCCGGTTCTCCTCGGCCGCGCGCCAGGTCGGCGGCGGATCGCGGTCCACCATGACGCGGAAGAGCCAGAAGCACTGGCGCTCGCTCATCTCCAGCGCCTCGGCCAGGGCGAGCAGCTTGCGGTCCGTCCACTCCTTGACCAGGCCGCGTTCCCAGTTCCCGTACGCCCGCACGCTGATGCGCAGGCGTGCGGCCAGGTCCTCCTGGCTAAGGTTCAGCTCTTCGCGCCGTTGGCGCAAAATCTCCTTGCGTCGCTCCGACCGCACCGCGCCACGGACGGGCTCTTCACCCGTCAGGCGCCCCTCACCGGCTCGGGCGAGGCCATCGGACGGGCCCACCGCTGCGAGATGTGGCACCGAGAGCTCCCCCTTCTCACGGTCTGGATCTTCATTTACGTGTGGCGATCCTGCTACCGACTTCATTCGAGTGTCAACTATTGTGGCAATTCCAGCCCCTTGACGGCTCATTCACGCCACAGCTGTGGCAAGTTCTAGTCCTTCAAGGGGAGAAGGGTTAGCCTCCAGGGGCCGACCATGTGCCCGAACCGACCCTCGCGCGATCTAGGAGAACCACTGGTGACAGACGGCTTCCCGGCTCCCGTCGCGGTGGCCAACGTGCCCTTGGCAGCCACCGTAACGCGCGTCGCCGAACTCGCGGGCAAGCTGGGCCGCGACCAGAGCGAGGTCTTCGATCTGCGCCGCCTCTCGGAGGCCTCCGGGGTGCCGGCCGACGTGGTCAAGAGCCTGCTGGAGGGCCGCCCCACCGGCGAGCCCGATCTGCAGACCCGCTTCCTGCAGCGCCTGGACCTGCTCCGGCGCACCCGCGTCAAGCCCAACGGCCGCCGCTACACGCAGCAGGAGATCGCGGACGGCGCCGGCATGTCGCGCCAGCAGGCCGGGGCCCTGATCAACGGCGACCGGCGGCCCACCATGGAGCACTGTGACGCCATCCAGCGCTTCTTCGGGGTGCACGCGGGCTTCCTCGCCGCCCACGACGCCGACGCCCTCACCGACGCCCTGCTGCGCACCGAGCAGCAGCTGCTCCAGGATTTCGCGGGGCGCGAGCGGCAGAACGCGGCCGGGCAGGCTTCAACGGGCGATCCGCTGGCAAGACTCCTCCAGAACCACGGCGTCCGGGGCATCGCCTGGCGCGCCGCCCAACTGCCCAGTGACAAACACCGGGACAAAGTGACGGAATGGCTGGACATGCTCCTCGAAAGCGTCAAACCGACAGAATCATGACCCAGTCGAAAGCCTGGGTCTGACCCTTGAGTCCTGATCCGGATCCGCGCCGACGGGGAGAACGGTGAGCATAGGCAGAGAGCAGCGGCGGCTGTGCGGAGAGCTGGTGGCGGCCATCCGCCAGGCCGCCCCCGTGGAACCCGTGGACCTCTACACCACCCTGTGCGAGGGCATGAGCAGACACCGCGGGCGCCCGGTGGAGTTCCGCATGGCCTCCTTCCCCCCGGGGACGGCGAGCGGCCTGTGGCTCGACATGGCCGACCGCGACCTGGTCGTCGTGGAGGAGCGCACGGCCCCCGACCACCAGTTGGTGATCCTCGGCCACGAGCTGTGGCACATGAAGGCGGGTCACTGCAGCCATCACGTGGACGGCGCGGCGGTGGCCGCCCGGCTGCTGTCGGATGAGGCCGACCTCAGCGAAACGGTCCGCCGGGTCGCCGCGCGCACCCGCGCCGACGTCCGGGAGGAGACCGAGGCGGAGACCTTCGGCCTGCTGCTCGGCAGCAAGTGCCGCCCCTGGCTGTCGGCTTCCCTGGGGCCGGAGCCCACCCGACGCGACAAGCTCGCGGGACGCATCGAGGCGTCCCTCGGCTACCGAGGACCACGAGGCTGAGAACGTGCTGACCACAAGGCCGGGGACCACGGCGAACACCGGCCCGAGGGCGTGCTGAAGAAGTGAAGGGCCTGGACTTCTACATTCCGGCCGGCGTCCTGGTGATCGCCTTCACCTGCAAGCTCCCGGGACTGACCCGGCACTGGCGCGATCCGCTCGTGCGGGCGGTCAGCGTGCTGCTGCTCGTGGCCAGTTCGGTGTTCTTCTTCGCCGCCCCGCCCACGATCGCCGCCGTCAACCGGATCACCGGCGTCCCCAACTTCTCGGCGCCGCTGGTCTACTGCATCCTCACCGCCTTCAGCGCGTCCTGCCTGCTGCTGCTGATCAACTGGCGGGGCGGCCCCGACGACCGCGCGCGCACCCTGTCCCGCTGGTGCGTGGGCTCGTACAGCGCCGTGATCGTCTCGCAGTTCTCCCTGTTCGCGACGGGCGGCGCCCCGGTGGAGCGGCTGCGGGACTTCGACACGTACTACGCGAACACGCCCTACATCCGCGAGATGATCCTGATCTACCTCGTGGCGCACACCGTCGCCGCGGTCGTGATGACCGTATTGTGCCGGCGCTGGTCCCTGCACGTGCGCGGTTCGCTGCGCTCGGGGCTGATCCTCATGGTGTGCGGGTTCATGCTCAACCTGGTCTTCGACGCGGCCAAGTTCGCGGCCGTCGGGGCCCGCTGGGCCGGGCAGGACCTGGACGTGCTGAGCACCACGGTGGCCCCGCCCGTCGCGTCCTTCTCCGCCCTCCTGATCGGGACGGGCTTCGTGCTGCCGCTCGTCGTCCAGCGCGCGTCGGCCTTCTGGCAGACCTGGGCGACGTACCACCGGCTCGGACCGCTGTGGCGCGAGCTGCGCACGGTCGTCCCGCACGGTTCGCGCGCGGTCCGGATCTCCTGGTGGTCCCCGGCCGACCTGCGGGTCACGCAGCGGGTGGCGGACATCCACGACGGCATCCTCCACCTCGACCCGTACTTCGACCACGCCCTGCGCGACCGGACCCGGGCCGCCGCGCTCGCGGCGGGCGCGGGGACCGCCCAGGCCGATGCGACGGCCGAGGCCGCGATGGTCGCCGCCGCCGTCCGGGCCCGCGCGGCCGACCCGGAGGAGAAGGTCATCGGCTCGGCGGACGCCTATACGTCGGCGAGCGTGCAGGGACCGCGCGACCTCGTGCGCATCTCGCGCGCCCTCCGCTCCCCCGAAGCAGCACGGACCCGCCGGCACGCGGCCAGTACGGAAAGCAGCCACCCATGAGCGAGACCACGAGCCGCGCCCAGCCCGGGCCGAGACGCATACCGGCGCCGCGACCCGCGGCGGGGGAGACGGCCCCCGCCCCGGACGCGGCGGCAGCCGGCAGCGGTACGCCGTCCCCGCGGCGCGAGGCCGTCGTGATCGGCGGCGGGCTGACCGGCATGCTCGCCGCCGCCGCCCTCGCCCCGTACGCCGACCGGGTCACCGTCATCGAACGCGACACCCTCCCCCGGGCCGCCGAGCCGCGCGCCTTCCTCCCCCAGGCCCGGCACGCGCACATGCTCTGGTCGGGCGGCGCGGAGGCCATCGAGGGCCTGCTCCCCGGGTTCTGCGAGCGGCTGCTCGCGGCGGGCGCGCACCGGATCCCGCTCACCTCCGGCATGGTGGCCCTCTCCCCCGGCGGCTGGTACCGCCGCTGGCGGCCCACCCGCTACCTGCTCACCGCCGGCCGGGACCTGATCGACTGGGCCGTGCGCGCGCAGATGGCCGGGCTCGCCAACGTCCGGGTCGTCGAGGACACCCGGGTACTGGGCCTGACCGGCGACGCCGGGCGGGTCACCGGTCTGCGGATCACCGCGCCGGACGGGGCCGAGGAGGTCCTGTCGGCGGCCCTCGTCGTGGACGCGAGCGGGCGCGGCACCCGCACCCCCGAGTGGCTGGGCGAACTGGGCGTGCCCCGGGTCCGCGAGGAACTGGTCGACTGCGGACTCGTCTACGCGAGCCGCCTCTACCAGGCTCCGCCCGGTGCCGAGACCGGCTTCCCCGTGGTCAACGTCCAGGCGGCGACGCACGGTCCGCGCCCCGGCAGGAGCGCCGTCATCATGCCGGTCGAGGGCGGCCGCTGGCTGGTCACCCTGTCCGGCACCAAGGGCGGCCAGCCCAGCGCCGACAGCGCCGCCTTCGAGTCCTTCGCCCGCTCGGCGCGCCATCCGGTCGTCGCGGAGCTGCTCCAGTACGCCACGCCCCTGTCCGAGGTCACCACCTTCGCGAACACCGCCAACCGGCGGCGCTACTACGAGAAGTCGCGGATCTGGCCCGAGGGCTACGTGGTGCTCGGCGACGCCGTGGCCTCCTACAACCCGGTGTACGGGCACGGCATGTCGGTGGCCGCGCAGGGTGCGCGGGCGCTGCGCCGCTCCCTGCTGGAGGGCGGCGGCCTGCGCGCGGCGGGCCTGGCCCGGCGGACCCAGCGGGCGGTGGCCGCACCGGTGTCGGTGGCCTGGGACCTGGCGACCGGGCAGGACATCTTCTCCCCGGACGCCGTCGGCAAACGGCCGGGGGCGGCCGACAAGCTGCTCTCGCGCTACGTCGGCCGCCTCGTACGCACCGCCACCGCGGACTTCGTGGTGGCCACCGCGCTCACCGAGGTGATGACGCTGTCGGCGCCGATCACCACGCTGGTCCGCCCCCGCGTCCTGCTGCACGCACTGCGCGGACCGCGGATGCCCCAGCTCACCGGGCCGCCGCTGACGGAACGGGAGCTGGGCTTCACCCGGCGCACGGACCGGACCGCGGCGGGGCACGCCGAACCGGCGGAGCCCGTCGGGCCCGTGGAGCCCGCCGGCACCTGACGCGCTACGTCCCGAGGGCGAGCGCCAGCGAGGGGAACAGGTCCTGGAACGGGGCCGCGGAATCGATCCCTTCCCTCCCGTAGGGGGCGTCGAAGCTCCACACCATGAACAGCAGGAAGACGATCAGCCCGCTGAAGAGCCCGGCCAGCAGCAGCTCCCGACCGGACCGGCGGATCTGCAGGGTGAAGATCAGCCCGATGGTGACCAGACCCCCGGTCAGCAGCCCGAACCAGATCACGCCCGGCAGCGTCGCCCCCGAACTCTGGGTGCGCGAGTGGCGGGCGTCGTCCGCCGTCGCGATCTGGTCCAGCAGCGGCTGGTAGGCCTGGGCCTGCAGTTCGGTGGCCGGGCTCTGGTGCGTGACGTCGCTGCGCAGGGCGCCCAGCAGCGCGGCCCCCTTCGGGGAGGCGTTCGCGCCGGAGGTCAGCAGCGGCCAGTCCACCGTGACGGTGTGCGTGACGTACGCGTCCACCTCGCCGCGGATCCGGTCGCGCACCGGCGCCGGATAGACGTCGGCGCGCTGGGTGACCTCGTACAGGGACTGCGCCTCGCGGCGGACGGTGTCCTCGGCGGCGCCGCGCGCCTCCCAGACGCCCGCGATCGCCAGACCGAGCACGATCGCGTAGACGACCCCGACCATCATCGTCATGTACTCGATGACGTCGGGGGTTTCGCTGGTGTCCTCGTCGGCGGCGACGCGGCGGTGACGCAGCGCGGTGCAGGCGAGGACGAGCGCGCAGACGAGCGCCATGGCGATGGCCAGGACCAGCCATTCGGACATGCGGGATCTCCCGGTGTGGGTGTGGATCGGTCGGTGAAACGGGGGGGGCGGGCCGCACGGGGCCGCGGGGCGCCGCGGGGGCCGCGCCGGTGGTGGGGTGCCGGTCGCTCCGGGCGGTCCGGCTCAGGCGGTGCGGCTGCGGCCGCTGCGCCCGCGCGGGCGCAGGGCCGCGGCCGCGAGCACGGCCGGGGTCGTGACGACCACGAGCAGCATCATGGTGGACAGCCCGGCCGGGCCCCGTCGTTGGAGGGCCGCGGAACGGTACGGGCGCACGTGGAACCCGGCAGCCGGAAGCACCGCCGCCCGCGCGGCGGCGGGCCGCGGTGACGGCGCGGGAACCACGGGGACCGGCGGAACGGGCGGAACGGGAGGCGCGTCCGGCGCGGCGGCCGCGGGCCCGGCGGCCGGAAGCGGGGGCCGCGCGGGGGCGGGCGCGGGCTGAGCCGGGTGCCGGACGGTCGGACCCGCGGGCCCCGGCAGGGCGCCCGGGACGGAGGGCCGCACGGACGGCCGGCCAACGGCCGGAGGCAGCGCCACGGGCGGCTGCCCGGCCGGCACGCACAGGTCCACGCGGGCTCCGGGGGGCGGCACGTCCACCTGCCCGTGCCCCCCACCGTGTCCAGCTCCGTGCAGCGGACAGAAGACGGCCACCAGCCCGGCTCCGGCGAAGTACTGCCAAGCGGCCACCGCACTGCCTCCCTGTCGCGCGCCCGGCGCCCCGCGGCTCGCGGCGCTCCCGGTCCTGTTCGTGCTCCCGGCTGAAGAAACGATTGCGGCGGGGCTTCGATACGCCGTGGATCAGTCAAGATCGCCGGGGCGGGGATTACTTCCGGCCACCGCGGCCGGGCCCGGTTCACCCGCCCGGCCCAGCCCGCCACGGCACCCGCCCCGCGCCCGCCCCATCATCGAGGGAGCGCAGCCGCAGCTCAGCGGGGATCACAGGGACGGTGCCGGGTGGACGCGAGCAGTCAAGGCGATCTCGGAGCGCGGGTCGACGCGCTGACGGACGGTCTGCGGGCCGATCTGGAACGGCTGACCTCGATCCCCTCGATCTCCTTCCCCGGCTACCCGCCGGAGCCGGTCGAGGAGGCGCACGACCTGATCGTCGCGCTGCTGCGCGAGGCGGGCGTGACGCAGGTGCAGCGGATCGACCTGCCGGACACCGCCCCGGTGGTCTACGCCGAGATCCCGCCCCCGGAACCGGACGCCCCCACCGTGCTGCTCTACGCGCACTACGACGTCCAGCCCGTCGGCGCTCCGGGGCTGTGGCTGTCCCCGCCCTTCGAACCGACCCCGGTCCCGGGCGGGCTGCGGGCGCGCGGCGTCGCCGACGACAAGGCGAACGTGATCGCGCACCTGGGGATGCTGCGGGTGTTCGGCGGCCGCCCGCCCGTCGGGATCAAGCTGGTGATCGAGGGGCAGGAGGAGTACGGCAGCGCCTTCGACGACTACCCGCCCACCGATCCCGCCCGGTTCGCCTGCGACGCGATGGTCATCGCGGACCTCGGCAACCTGCGCCCGGGCACGCCGACCCTGACCACCGGGCTGCGCGGTGCCTGCGAGGTCACCGTCGAGGTGCGCACCCTGGCCGAGCCCCGGCACAGCGGGGAGTTCGGCGGGGCCGCTCCCGACGCGCTGCTGGTCCTGCTCCGGGCGCTGGCCACCCTGCACGACGACGCGGGGGACGTGGCCGTACCGGGCCTGCGACGGGACCCGTGGGACGGTACGACGTACACCGAGGAGGAGTTCCGGGACCTGGCCTCCGTCCGGGGCGATCTGCCCCTGATCGGCACCGGCTCGCTGGGCGAGCGGCTCTGGAGCGGGCCCGCGATCACCGTCATCGGGCTGGACGCCCCGACCGTCGACCACGCGGCCTCCGCCGTGGTCCCGTACGCCCGGGCCAAGCTGAACCTCCGCTTCCACCCGCACCAGAGCGCCCGGGAGGCCCGGGCCGCACTGGTCGCCCACCTGCGCGCGCAGCGTCCCTTCGGCATCCCGCTCACCGTCACCCCCGGCGACACCGGCCCCGGCTTCGAGGCCCGGACCGGGGCCCCGCCTACCGGGCGGCGCTGACCGCGCTGAAGGAGGCCTGGGGCACGGAGGCCTCCTACGTCGCCACCGGCGGCTCGATCCCGCTGGTCAACGGCCTGGCCAAGGCGGCGCCCGGGGCCGAGGTGCTCCTCTTCGGCGCCCAGGACAGCATGTGCAACCTGCACGCGCCCAACGAACGGGTGCTGTTCTCGGAGCTGCGCAACACGGTCGTCGCGATGGCCGCCTTCGTCCGCGAGTTCGCGGCGGACCACCGCCTGGGAGCCGCCCGGTGAGCGCCGCGAGCCCGGCCCCCACCCCGGCCGGACCGGAGGCGGAACCCGGAGCGGGCGGCGAGCCCCCGCCGCCCTCGCGGAAGTTCGCCTTTCCCAGCGCCCTCACCGTCCTGGCCCTGGTCACGGTGGCGATCTGGCTGCTGGCCTTCCTCATCCCCGCCGGGCAGTACGACCGCGGCGACACCGGCGCGCCGGTCGCGGGCACCTACCACCGGGTCGCGGGCACCCAGAGCTTCACCGACCGCCTGAACGACCTGTTCCTCGCCCCGGTCAACGGCCTCTACGGACTCCAGGACCCCACGACCGGCCAGGTCGGCCCCGGCCTGACCGGCGCCCTCTACGGCAGCGCGGGCGTGTTCCTCTTCGTCCTGGCGATCGGCGCGTTCATCACGGTCGTCTTCGCGACCGGCGCCCTGGACCGGGGCATCGCCCGCCTCGCCCACCGGCTGCGCGAGCGCGGCGCGCTGCTGATCGCCGCCGTGATGCTGGTCTTCTCCGTCCTCGGCACGGTGGAGGGCTTCGCGGAGGAGACCCTCGGCTTCTACGGTCTGCTCGTGCCGATGATGCTGGCCCTCGGCTACGACCGGCTCGTGGCCGTGGGCGCCGCGATCCTGGGCGCGGGCGTCGGCGTCCTGTGCTCCACGGTCAACCCGTTCGCGACGGGCGTGGCCTCCTCGGCGGCCGACATCTCGCTGGGCGACGGGATCGTGCTGCGCTTCCTGATGTGGATCGTGCTGACGGCGGTGACGGTCCTCTACGTCGTCCGGTACGCGAAGCGGGTCCAGAGGGACCCGGCGAAGTCGCTGTGCGGGTTCCTGCCCGGGGACCGCGAACAGAAGGCGACCGGCGACGAGGTGGCCGAGCCGGAACTGACCCGGCTGCACAAGACGGTGCTGGCGCTGCTGGTCCTGGTCTTCGCGTTCATGATCTTCTCGGTGGTGCCGTGGTCGAGCGCGCTCACCGGGAAGGCGGACGCGACGCCGTACGGCTGGGAGCTGGACTGGTCCTTCCCGCAGCTCTCGGCGCTGTTCCTGTGCGCCGCCGTGCTGGTCGGCCTGGTGGCGCGGATGGGCGAGGCGAAGCTCAGCTCCACCATCATCCAGGGCGCGGCCGACTTCATCTCACCCGCCCTGGTCATCATGCTGGCGCGCGGGGTCACGGTCATCATGAACAACTCGAAGATCACCGACACCGTCCTGCACTCGATCGAGGGCGTGGTGAAGGGGACCTCGTCCGGTGTCTTCGCGGTGATCGTCTTCCTGGTGAACCTGCCGCTGGCCCTCCTGATCCCGTCCACCTCCGGGCACGCCACCCTCGCCATGCCGATCCTGGCGCCGCTCGCGGACTTCGCCGGGGTGCCCCGCGCGGTGGTGGTGACGGCCTGGCAGTCGGCCAGCGGCTGGATGAACCTGTGGGTGCCCACCACCGCGGTGACGATCGGCGGGGTGGCCCTGGCCAAGGTCGGCTACGACACGTACTTGCGGTTCGTGTGGCCGCTGCTGGCCGTTCTGTTCGTGCTGATCTGCGGGTTCGTGGCCCTGGGCGCGGCGATGTAGCGCCGCCCGGCACGTCAAAGGGGCGCGGACCACCGGGTGGTGGTCCGCGCCCCTTCGCGTGTGCGGTGGGAGCGCGGCGTCAGACCGCCACGACGGCGGAGCCGAAGCGCTCGCGGTAGGACTCCAGGTCGTCCTCGGTGATCTTCGCGAAGAGCACCGGCGGCACGGTGAACGGGGTGCCCGCGGGGACCGCGTCCAGCGCCTTCGCCCGCTCCGGGGTCACCCAGGTCGCGGTGTCGTCGGCCAGGTCGAACGCGGAGCGCATGGCGCGCGCCGAGGCCGGGATGAACGGCTCGGAGACCACCGAGTAGAGGTGGATGAGGTTCATCGCGGTGCGCAGCGTGAGCGCCGCGCCCTCGGCGTCGGTCTTGACCTCCAGCCAGGGGGCCTTCTCGTCGAGGTAGGCGTTCCCGGCCGACCACAGGGCGCGCAGCGCGGCCGCGGCCTTGCGGTACTGGAGCGCGTCCATGTGGCCCTCGTACTCGGCCAGCAGTTCGGCGATCTGCTCGCCCAGCTTGGCCTCGGCCTCGCCGGCCGGGCTGCCCGCCGGGACCTCGTCGCCGAACTTCTTGCGGGAGAAGGTCAGTACGCGGTTGACGAAGTTGCCGAGGGTGCCGCCGAGGTCCTTGTTGACCGTGGTGGTGAAGTGCTCCCACGTGAAGGAGGAGTCGTCGGACTCGGGCGCGTTGGCGATGAGGAAGTAGCGCCAGAAGTCGGCCGGGAGGATCTCCAGCGCGTGGTCGGTGAAGACGCCGCGCTTCTGCGAAGTGGAGAACTTGCCGCCGTAGTACGTCAGCCAGTTGAAGGCCTTGACGTAGTCGACCTTCTTCCACGGCTCACGGGTGCCCAGCTCGGTGGCGGGGAACATCACGGTGTGGAAGGGGACGTTGTCCTTGGCCATGAACTGCGTGTACCGCACGTCCTCGGCCTCGTACCACCACGCCTTGTAGTCGCGGTTCGCCGGGTCGGCGTCCGCCCACTCCTTCGTCGCGGCGATGTACTCGATCGGCGCGTCGAACCAGACGTAGAAGACCTTGCCGTCGGCGGCCAGCTCCGGCCAGGTGTCGGCCGGCACCGGCACGCCCCAGTCCAGGTCGCGGGTGATCGCGCGGTCGTGCAGGCCCTCGGTCAGCCACTTGCGGGCGATGGAGGAGGCGAGCTGCGGCCACTCCTCCTCGTGCTCGGCGACCCAGGCCTCGACCTCGCCCTGGAGCGCGGACTGGAGCAGGAAGAGGTGCTTGGTCTCGCGGACCTCCAGCTCGGTGGAGCCGGAGATGGCCGAGCGGGGCTCGATCAGGTCCGTGGGGTCCAGGACGCGGGTGCAGTTCTCGCACTGGTCGCCGCGGGCCTTGTCGTAGCCGCAGTGCGGGCAGGTGCCCTCGACGTAGCGGTCCGGCAGGAAGCGGCCGTCGACCGGCGAGTAGACCTGCCGGATCGCGCGCTCCTCGATGAAGCCGTTCTCCTGGAGGCGCCGCGCGAAGTGCTGGGTGATCTCAGCGTTCTGCTGCGAGGAGCTGCGGCCGAAGTAGTCGAAGGACAGCTCGAAGCCGTCGTAGACCGCCTTCTGCGCGTCGTGCGCCTGGGCGCAGAACTCGGCGACCGAGAGCCCGGCGGCCTTGGCGGCCAGCTCGGCGGGGGTGCCGTGTTCGTCGGTGGCGCAGATGTAG
The DNA here is from genome assembly GCF_056435825.1 of Streptomyces sp. NPDC043876. Lineage (NCBI taxonomy): Bacteria > Bacillati > Actinomycetota > Actinomycetes > Kitasatosporales > Streptomycetaceae > Streptomyces > Streptomyces sp. NPDC043876. The sequence continues at coordinate 220,705 of NZ_JBWKDV010000011.1, forward strand.
AGGACCTCGTGGCCGCGCTGGCGGAGGTACCGGGAGTACACGTCCGCCGGAAGCATCGACCCGACCATGTTGCCCAGGTGCTTGATCCCGTTGATGTAGGGAAGCGCGCTGGTGATCAGGTGTCGAGACATCCTCGGATGCTCCATTTCATACGTGCGGCGTGTGAAGGATCGTGAAGGGGCTCATCGTATCGAACCGCCGAAACACCACGTGCCGCATTTCAAGGGGTGGGCCTTACACGAAAGCGAGGGCTGTGACCTCGTGCGTCACTGCCCTCGCGCTCCCGGTCATGGTACAGGAGCGCCGATCATGTCCGGCCCGGCCGACGGCTGCCCGACGGCTGCCCGGAGCCGTCGGACGGCCGTCGGAGCAGTCTTCGAAGGGCCGTCGGAACGGCCGTCGGAGGGGCTTCGCGCGGCGCTCAGTCGCGGCCTCCGGCGGCCCCGTCGAGCGCCGTGACGCGGGCGCCGCTCGCGAGCCGTCCGGTCAGGGCGACGGGGGCTCCCTCGGGTCCGGCGGGGACGCTCAGGCTGTGGCCGCTCGCCTCGGCGCGGACGGCTCCGGTGGCCGTGACGGACGTGACCTCCCGGCTCCCGGCGGCCAGTTGGAACCAGTGTCCGGCGGCCGTCCGCCACCGGGTCCCGACCAGCAGGTGCTGGCCGAACCGGCCGCAGGCCGCGGTGGACCGCGCCCGGGCCACCTCCTGGAGCGGGCCGGACGGCGGCCGGAGCCGGACGCGCACGTCGCCGGGTCCCGCCCATCCGGAGGCCCGGGTGCAGGACCAGACGGCCCGCCCGCCGCCCTCCGGCAGCTCGGTGGCGGCGAAGTCCCAGATGTTGACGGCCCGCACCCCGCCCCCGCGCAGGTCCCCCAGCCCGCAGGCGACCGGCGCCCAGGCGGCGCGCGCCGCGGGCCCGGTCGCCTCCCTCGGCTGGCGCGCGGGCACGGCGCCCGGCCCGTCCGGCAGGGGCGTGTAGGTCAGGTGTACGGGCGTCAGCGCGCCGAGGTCGGCGAGCACGAAGGAGTGCTTCTCCACGATCCGGGGGGACGAGGTCAGGGCCAGCACGGGCCACCCGGCGCAGGGCCCGGCCGCCGCGGGCACCGCCGCGGCGGCGGTCAGTCCGTCGGCGGCCACGGCCAGCGGCTGCCCGGCGTCGCCCGGCCGCGCCAGGTCCAGGACGGCGGCCGTGGCGATCCAGGGGGCCAGCAGGTAGCGGGCCCGGCCGCCCGCCCGGCCCACGGCGAGGGCGCCCGCGGTGGTGACCCCGGCCTCGTCGGTACGGGCGAACTCCAGCTCCCGGTCCCGCGGTCCCCCGGCGGCTTCGCCGTAGCGCACCACCCGGTCCGCGTCGAGCAACAGCACCACCGCACGCCCGTCCACGTCCCCGGCGTACAGCAGCTGCGGCGGGCGCCCCGGCGGGTCCACCGGGGTCCCGGGCGCCGCGGTCACCGGCACCTGCGGGGACCGGGCGGCCCAGGCCCCCAGCGCCCGCGCGAGCAGGGCCCGGTCCCCCGCCCGGGCGCCCCGCGCGGGCCAGGCGGTGAAGTCGACCCGGGCGGTGTCGGACCAGGCGGCGGCGGGGACGCGGACCAGCCGGGCCGGATCCAGCGCTCCGGCGGTCACGCTCCCGGCGGCGGGCCGCGCGGCCGGCCCGGGCGGAGCCCCGTCGGCCACCGCCACCCCGGCGACCAGGGCCAGTACGGCCGCGGCGGCCCACCCCGCGCGCACCCGGCGGCGTCGGCGCAGGAGGTCGGTGGGCCGGGTGTTGACGACGCAGGCGTCGAACTCCGTGGACCGCAAAAGCGTTTCGCCGACCGGCAGGGCGAGGGCCTCGCGGACGCTGTCGGCGGGGGCGGCGGCTCCGGCCGCGGCCAGCACCCGGACCACCGCCTCCTCGGCCAGCCCGTCCAGCCGGTGCAGTACGAAGGCGGCCCGGACCTCGGCGGCCACCCCTCCGAGCAGCCGGGCGGTCTCGTCGATCCCGCCCGCCGGGGGCCAGAGCCGCAGCCCCCAGACGAAGGGGGGCGCGGGCGGCCACCCGAACCGCGCGAGGGCCGACCCGGGCCGGCGCCCGGGGGCCAGCGCGGCGCGCAGCACCCGGGCCCTCACCCCGCCGAGCGGACCGCCGGGGCCGGTGGGCGGGGCGGAGCCCGCCGCGGTCGCGGACCCTCCTCCCGGCGCCCCCGGACCGCCGGATTCTCGCCGAGCTCCGGGCACCGCCCGGCCGGGCGGTGCGCCGCCCGGCCGCTGCGGCTCGCCACCCCCGCCCGCCCGGGGCAGCGCCCGCTGGACGGCCCGGTGCGCGAGGAGCACCCGGGCGTGCCGCCCGAGGGTGTCCGGGAGCGTCAGGTAGGCGAGCCGTACCAGGTGGGGGTACTGCTCGACGAGGACCGCCTCGGCTTGTTCGACGGCGGTGGAGCCGAATCGCTGTGATGTGCCCACGGTCCGACAAACGAGTGAATCTTGGGATGGTCACATGTCGCGCCGCGTCCGGCCGGGCGCGCCGGGGCCGACGTTCCCCGCGGTCCGCCGCCGGGCCCCGCCGGTGCGCCGCTGACCGGCGGCGATCGCCGGAATGCCCGTACGTCATATGCGCAATCGCTGGGGAATCGACAGTTCGGCACCGCCCGCGATCGGAGTCGATCACCCAACGACCAGGACCGGCCAGGGCGTTCACCCGTTTCTCCGCGGCGCCCGCACGCCCGCCCGAACGCTGGCAGGGTGGGGGGCGAGCACCTCCAGTGCCACGAGGGGGAGAGGTGGAGCGGTGAGCGATGGCGGACCGGAGGAATCCGGTGGGGCGGTGGGGCTGCCGAGCCGACGGCAGCGGCCGGCGACGCCCATGAGCCAGTGGGACACGCGGGCGCGCCTGTCGTACTGGGCCTTCCATACCGACCGGCGGCCCGCGTACATGAGATTCGCGTACCTGCAGCTGGGTACCGAAGCGGACGCGGAGGACGCCGTCGACGCCGCCTTCGACGCGATCATGAACGAGTGGCTCCGGATGCTCCACATGGACCGGCTGGAGGCGTACGCCTGGACCGTCCTCAAACACCGGATCGTCGACGTGCAGCGCACGCGCGAGCGGCGGCCGCGGCCGATGGACATCAGCGCCTTCGAGGCCGCCCTCAAGGACGCCGCCGTCGATCCGTACGAGGTGCTGACGGACAGCATCCGATTCTACACGGCGGTCTCCCGGCTGGCCGAGCGCCAGCGCGACGCGGTCCTGCTGCGCTACGGACTGCACTGCACCACCGGCGAGGCGGCCCACGTGATGGGCGTCGAGGAAGCCACCGTGCGCTCCCACCTCAGCCAGGCGCGCCGCAGGCTCGCCCGGCTCCTCGGCGGGGAGCCCGCGCCATGACCCACCACGGCGAGCACGCGGACAGCGCCGAGCATCCGGGCCGCACCGGGCACGCGGGCCCGGGGGACGGCGGGAACGGCGGTCCCGCCCGCACCCTGGCCCACTTCCTGGCCCGGGCCCGGGTCCCGGACCGCTACCCGCACTACGACCTGGGCGCGGCCGAGACCCGGCTGCTGCTGCGCACCCGCGCGGCCGCCGCCGGGGCCGCCGCCGCCCGCGCCCGCCCGGGACCGCCCGGCTGGAGCGATCCGGCCCGCGACCGGCCCGTGGAGGCCGAGCAGGCCCGCCGCGACCTCAAAGCGGTCAGCCTGGCCGTGGTCTGCGGGCCCGAAGCCGCCGCGCGGCTGCGCGCGTTCGCCGCCGGCCGGTGCGGTGATCCGCCCGGCGCCCTGGTCTTCGCCTGTCTGCTGCACCTCGCCGGACTGCGCGACGGCGCCCGCTTCTGGTGGCAGTTCGCGGCCGGTTCCGGCGCCGCGCACACCGAAGCCGCCGCCTACTGCCTCTTCCTCGACCACTCCCGGCGCGGCGAACACGAGGACGCGCGGTTCTGGGCCGCCGACCTCGCCCGCCTCGGCTACCTCCCCGGGGGGCCGCGCGACCTGCGCGAGATCCGGCTGTGCGCACAGGCCCGGGTCCTGCGGTACGTGGACCAGCTGGAGGACGTCGATCTGGGTCCGGTGCCGCTGCCCCGGCCCGGGCTGGCCGAGGTGCTCCCCGCGTTCCTGCCCACCGCCCCGGCCCGCGAGCCGGACGGTCCCCCGGGCCCGGAGGCCGGGCGGGTGAGCCGGGGGCCGGATGCCGGGGGGCGGGTCCCCCCGGGGGCGGGCCGCGGGGAAGGCCTGCCGGAAGCCGCCCCGGCCGCCCCTTGCATCGCCTCCGCCCCTTCCGCCCCGCGCCGGGGTACGCGTCCCCGCGCGGCCGATGCCGACACCACCGGGGCACTGGCCGCGGCGCGGCGCGCGCTGGCCGTCGTGGGCGCCATCGAGCGGCACCCCCTGGGGGTCGGCGCCGCCCGGATCGGACGGGAGACGGGGCTGGCCGAGGCAGAACTCCGCCCGGTGCTGGCCATGCTGTGCGAGGAGGAGTACGCGAACCGCCCGGCGGCGGGGGTCTTCGGGCGCGGTCCCGCGCTGGACCGTCTCGGCGCCCCCGGCGGCCACGGGCTCGCCGCCCAGCTCCAGCACACCCTGGCGCTGGCCCGGGACAGCGCGGGCGCCGCCTTCTACCTCAGCCGGTACGCCGGGGGCGAGGTCCGGATCACCCAGGTGGCGGACGGGCCCGGCACCCCGCCCGTCGAGGAATGGATCGACTTCCGCGCGGCCGCCCACGCCAGCGCGGTCGGCAAGTGCCTGCTCACCCAGCTCGGTCCGGACGACCGGGCCGACCACGTGGCGCGGCACCGGCCCGCCCGGCTCACCGCGCGCACCATCACCGACTGCCGGGTCCTCTTCCACACCCTGGACGCGCTGGCCCCGGGCGAGCCGGTGTTCGACCTGCGCGAGTACTCCCCCGGCGTGGTCTGCTCGGCGGTGCCGCTCGGAGCCGGCGGTACGGCGAGCAGCCTGGCGCTGTCCCTGCCCGTGGCGCACGCCGACCGCCTCGGCGCCGCCACCGATACCCTGCGCCGCAAGGCCGTACCGGTCCTGCTCGCCCTGCTGCTGACCGGCGCGCTCCCCCCGGTCGACGCGGCCCCTCCGGCCGGCCCGCCGACCGCCGAACAGACCCTGCGCCACCTGCGCGGCGCCTTCCGTACCCGGCACACCCGCGCCGCCGGCGCCGCGGCGTCCCGGGGGCCGCACCTGGTCAGCGATCCGGCCGCCGAGGCGGCGTACCTCTTCGACGCGGCGCCCGGACCAGAGGAGCGCGGCCGCCCGGTCCTCGCCCTCCCCCGCACCTTCGCCCCGCTGCCCCCGCTCGGGACCGGCGGCGGCCTGGTCGTCCTGCACACCTGAACGGCCCGCGCGCCACGTGCCGGTGTCAATTGCCCTGTTCTCCCGGCCTGTTCTGCAAACCAGCGGATAGTGTTCCCGCGACGTCAGTACGGATGCCGAGGGGGCAGCAGCATGACCATCAGCTTCGGGGGAACCTTCCTATCGGACGCGATCTGGATGCTCGCGCACGCGCAGCTCACCGCGGTGGACCGGGCGGCGGTCCCGGCGGACGCGCGGTGGAAGCTGTGGGAGGAACCGGACGGGGACACCCTGGTATCCGTCCAGGACGGCCTCGCCACGCCCCTTCTCGTGAAGCTGGGGAACGTACCGGACACGCAGGTGGTGGTGTACGGATCCTTCGGCAGCAAGCCCGGCGGCGGCACCTGCCTGTCGGGCTTCACGGCGTCCGGCGCGGAAGAGGACCTGACCCACGCCACGGCCGACGAGGTGCGCGCCTGGCGCGAGACGCACCCCACCGGACGCTTCGCCATCAAGGTCAAGGTCACGGCGGGCGCCGAACTGGACTGGCCCGGCTGCCTGGTGGAGATCCTGGTCCACGAACTGGCCTCCCACGCCGAGCCCTTCGCGGACTACCTGCTCGCCGAGGACTTCGTCCGCGGCAGCGGTGACCTGGAGTCGGAGGCGGAGCAGCACCGGCGGCTGCACACCGGCAACCCGCGCTACCGGCTCCTCGGCGCGTGCTACCTGGAGCAGTTCCCGGAGGAGGGGAACGGGCCCGAGTTCTGCGCCCGCATGCTGATGGACACCGAGGCGGAACCGACCCTGCCCCCCGGCCTCTGGCTCACGGCGGCGCGCCTGACCGCCCGGCCGGAGGAGACCGCCTGACGCGGCGGGGGTGGCGTACCGGGCCGGCGCGCGAGGGCGCCGACCCGGCCGGCGGTCAGCGGTCAGGCGGTCAGGCGGCGAACGCCGTTTCCAGCCGGGGGATCAGGTCCCGCAGGTCCTGCTCCCAACAGCCCGCGTTGTGGCCGCCGTTGCACTGGCTGCCCCAGGCGGAGCCGTCACCGTAGTCGACGTAGTAGTAGGGCATGTGCAGGGCGTCCATGCTGTCCTTGACGTGCTGGGAGGCGCTCTCCACCCAGAACTCCGGGTCGGTCACGTCACCGCGTCCGTTGCCGACGTAGAGGGAGACTCCGACGCCCGCGAGCTTGTTCATGTGGGCCGCCGGATCGACCTCGTTGAACCGCCAGTCGGCGTTGAACACCGGGTAGGGCGAGCCGAACACGGCGTCGCTGTCGACGCTGGGCTGGTAGGCGACCAGGGAGCCGACCACGGCCATCCGCAGGTCCATGGACCTGACCGACAGGTCGACGTCGCCGGACAGGGACGCCGTCTGGGCGAACAGGTCGGGGCGGACCTGGGCGTAGTGCAACGCCCCGAACCCGCCCATGGAGATGCCCGCGACGGCCCTGGCCTTCTTGGCGGCGATGGTGCGCAGGTTGGCGTCGATGAACGGGATCACCTGCTTGAGGTGGAAGGTCTCCCAGTTCTGGGCTCCGGCCGCGGTCTTCTGGTTGAGCCAGTTGGCGTACCAGCCCCGGGGCCCGCCGTCCGGGATCACGGTGATCATCTGGTTCGAGGTGGTGAGCGCCGGATAGTTCTGCTGGATCGGGTCGTCGGGCGAACCGTGCAGGAAGTACAGCACCGGGTAGCGCCTGCCCGGATCGTCGTGGTAGCCGCTCGGCAGGATGATCTTTATGTGGTGCTTGCCCGCCACCTCGGGCGTGGTCACGGTGATGTAGAAGTTGGTCGCGCCGCCCACCGGCGCGTCGACCTGGGTCAGGCCGAAGCCGTCCGTCATGACCGGCGGCGCGGTCCCGTCGGCGGCCCGCGCCGCACCCGCCGGCACGGCCAGGGCCACGATCGCGGCCATCAGGGCCACCACCGCGCGCCATCGGCTCGAAGTCCTCGTCACAGCATGCTCCTTCGGTGTCTCGATCAATCAATGGACATGTCGGTGAATCATGCGGCCGGGCGGTTTCAGTCCAGGACCTTGACCTCCAGGACCGGAGAGGCCGCGATGTCGTTCTCGGTGTAGCGCTCGGTCACCCACTGGCCCGCCGAGAAGAGCCTGGTCTGGTCGGCGTAGTGGGCCGAGTTGGGGTTCGCCGACTGCGAGTAGGCCAGTACCGAGGAGGTCTGCGGCGGGCCGTCGGCCGTGAACCGCACCTGCTGGATGAAGCTCGACCCGAAGGTGATGTCGAACGTGCCGTCGACCAGGCCCGGGGTGACCACGTTCAGAACCCCCAGCTCGCTCATCGAGCCGGGGACCGGGATCTGCTCGCCGTTGCGCGTGACCTTCTGGACGTCCGCCAGCCGGGCGTTCAGCGGCACGCCCGCGGTGCGCAGCGAGAGCACCGCGCGGGCGAGCGCGTCGCGGACCGCCGAGTTGCCGGAATCCAGCGAATTGGGGGTGTGCACGGGGTCGTTGGCGTCGAACGGGACGCGCCACGGAAGTTTCTCGATCGCCTGACCGCCGAGCAGGCGGACCCAGTAGTTCTCGAACAGCCACGATCCCCTGCTGTCCGCCGTGAAGTCGTGGTCCTTCCAGGCGGCCAGCACCGGACAGGCCTCGCTCACGTTGACCAGGTTGCCGTCCACCAGGACGAGCCCGAAGGGTGCGCCCTGGCAGGCCGCGACGGTGGCGTTGAGGGCCAGGTCGGCGGCCCGGCTGTTGTCGGTGAACAGCAACTGCCGCATGTTCTCCGGTGTGAAGCCCCTGCCCGGGAGGCCGTCGTTGCCGTTGATCCGGTTCTGCGCGGTCAGGATCAGCTCCTGGGTGCGCAGCGACCGGGGCGCCGCGGTGTCTCCCATCACGCGGGGGAAGGACAGCGGCTGGGCCGGATTGGCAAGCCAGGCACTGTCGTTGGCGTTCCCCACGAAGTCGGACCGGATCAGGCGGGGCTGTTTGTGGGGGTCCAGCAGCCCGGGCGCCACGGCGTTCGGGTCGTCGGGCCAGTCGCACGCGCTGCGCTTGCCGTCGAGGACGGAGACCGGCGGTACGTTCGGCAGCCGCAGCGTCTGGTCGAACAGCAGTTGGCCGGTCAGCGTGAGGCACGACCGGGCGTGCGCGTCGGTGATGTTCGGGGTGGCCTGGATGTCCGCGTACAGGGCGTTGCCCTTGCGGTCGGTCGCGATGGTGTTGAAGAAGGGGACGCCCTGGGTGCTCTCCAGGGTGTGCACCACGTCGTCGACGTCCTTGGCCTGGTCGAGGTGGAACCAGGTGTTGAGCGCGCGCAGGTTGTCCATGTTGACGTCGCGCACCGCGTGCGCGCTGACCACCCAGGGCAGCGGGGTGCCGAGGACGGAGGTGGTGATCGGGCCGTAACGGGTGGCCCACAGCGTTCTGGTGACCCTGCCGACGGTGCCGTCCGCCTTCCGTACGTCGACGCCGACCTGCTGCGAGGTCATCTGCTGCCAGGCGCCGTCGACGAGGTACCTGGTCGGGTTCAGCGGGTCCACCTGCACGTCGAACAAGCCGAACGGCGCGACCGTGGCGACGGTGTGGGTCCAGGCGACGTCGTCGTTGTGCCCGATGTTCACGGCGGGGAAGCCGAGCAGGCTGGCCCCGGAAACGTTGGCCTTGCCCGGGATCGTCAACTGGCTCTGCCACATCCGGTTCTTGCCCTGCCAGGGGAAGTGCGGATTGGCGAGGAGCATGCCGGTGCCCCCGGACACGCCCTGCGAACCGACCGCGAGCGCGTTGCTCCCCATGCCCTGCTGCCGGCCGGCGGCCATCGCGTCGCGGATCCTCTTCGCGGTCTCCTCGGGCGAGGGGGCCGCCTGGGCCGGCGCCGCCGACGCGCCGGGGGGCGCCGCGTTCACCTCGCCCTCCAGCAGCGCGTCGGCGGTGCCCATGATGATCTCGGCGTGCGCGTGCCGGTAGACGTCCAGCTCGGTGATCGGCCGCACCCAGGCCGCGCCGCGGCAGGCGGGGTCGGAGATGTTGTTCACGCCCGTCTCGGCCAGGTACCTGTTGTACCCCCGGACGTAGCCGCGGATGGCGTCCTTGACCTCGGGTTCCGGCCCGTCGGGGGCGGGCAGGCCGATCAGCCGCTCCACGACCCGGTCGTCGTTCATCCGCTGGAAGTACAGGTCGCTGTTGAGGTTGTTGGTGGTGTTCTGGTGCTCGCCGGGGCTGGTCCTGCCGTCGGGCCCCAGATAGCGCGACCGCTGGGCGTTGACCATGAGATAGGTGTCGGCGAGGGTGCAGATGTTGTCCTTGGCCACCGCGTACCCGTAGCCCGTGCCCAGCCCCTCCCAGTCGGAGGCGATGATGTGCGGGATGCCGTACTCGGTGTACCGGATCGTCGGCTTGTCCGCCCCCGCCGCCCCGCCGCCGCCGGCCGGCGCCCCCACGGCCGCCATCGTGCCCATCACCGCCACCGCGACCACGACCGCCACGGGCAGCCGCGTCCTGATTGCCCTGATGCTCCTGAGCCCCATCGAACCGTCCTCCCCCGCCGTGCGAGCCCTGTCCGAACTCGACCACGCTAAGGAACCCCGATGAAATCCCGATGACACCGCCCCCGACGGCCCGCGGGCGGGGACGGGGGCGGCACCGGAAACGCAAAAGAACCCCACCGGAGTGGGGTTCCTGCTGGTGTCCGAGGGGGGACTTGAACCCCCACGCCCGATAAAGGGCACTAGCACCTCAAGCTAGCGCGTCTGCCATTCCGCCACCCGGACCAGGTGGTCGGCCCCGGTTTCCCGCGGCGACATGGACAACAATAGCAAAGGTTCGGAGTGCTCCTCACCCGCATAAACGGTGGTCAGCAGCCTGCCGGGGCGGGGTGCGGCCCGGGGGGTGCGGGCGGGTGCGCCGCCGGTCGACGTGCGCCTGCGGGGGGGTGGGGGCGGGGCGCGGGGCCGCGGCGGGGCTCACGGGCAGCGGATGACCTGGCCCGCGTACGAGAGGTTGCCGCCGAAGCCGAAGAGCAGGACGGGGGCGCCCGAGGGGATCTCGCCGCGCTCGACCAGCTTGGAGAGGGCCATCGGGATGCTGCCGGCCGAGGTGTTGCCGGAGTCGACGACATCGCGCGCGACGACCGCGTTGACGGCGCCGATCTTGGCGGCGAGGGGTTCGATGATCCGCAGGTTGGCCTGGTGCAGGACGACCCCGGCGAGGTCCTCGGGGGTGATCCCGGCGCGCTCGCACGCCTTGCGGGCGAGCGGCGGCAGCTGGGTGGTGGCCCAGCGGTAGACGGACTGGCCCTCCTGGGCGAAGACCGGCGGGGTGCCCTCGATGCGGACGGCGTGGCCCATCTCCGGGACCGAGCCCCACAGGACGGGCCCGATGCCGGGCTCCTCGCAGGCCTCCACGACCGCGGCGCCCGCGCCGTCGCCGGTCAGCACGCAGGTCGTGCGGTCGGTCCAGTCGGTGATCTCGGTCATCTTGTCGGCGCCGATGACGAGCGCGCGGGTCGCGGAGCCTGCGCGGATCGCGTGGTCGGCGGTGGCCAGGGCGTGCGTGAAGCCCGAGCAGACGACGTTGATGTCCATGAGGGCCGGATGGGCGCCCATGCCGAGCTTGGCGGCGACGCGGGCCGCCATGTTGGGCGAGCGGTCGATCGCGGTCGAGGTGGCCACGAGGACGAGGTCGATGTCGTCGGGGGTCAGCCCCGCGCTCGCCAGCGCCTTGCCCGCGGCCTGGAAGGCCAGCTCGTCCACGGGCTCGTCGGGGCCCGCCATCCGGCGGGTCTTGATCCCCACCCGGGAGCGGATCCACTCGTCGTTCGTGTCGACCATGACCGCGAGGTCCTCGTTGGTGATCACTTTCGCGGGCTGGTAGTGCCCCAGAGCCACCACGCGTGAACCGGTCATGGGCAGGATCCCCCTCGTACGGCAGTCAGGATGACCCAGCTTTGCCTGCTACTGACCGGTACGGGTGCGCGTGACCCGACAGGATTCCTGCGGTGGAATTTGGAGATTCCAGAGGATCTTCCTGCGGAGCACCGGTATGGAGCGATACGCGAGAATGAACCTGACAGGCCCGGAGCGGGTCCGTACGGGCCGGCGGACCGGCACGACGAGAGAACGGGTGGGCTGATCGCCATGGGACGGGTCACCGAGCGTCGCCGCGTCGTCCGGATCCGCGACGGTGTGGCCGGGACGCGCCCGGACACGCTGGTGACCGAGGAGCCGCTGGAGATCCGGCTGAACGGAAAGCCGCTGGCCATCACCATGCGCACCCCGGGCGACGACTTCGCGCTGGCGGCCGGATTCCTCGTGAGCGAGGGGGTACTCGCCCACGCCGAGGACATCCGCGCGGTCACCTACTGTGACGGACAGACCGAGGACGGCAGCAACACCTACAACATCGTCAACGTGCAGCTCGCGGCCGGAGTTCCGGTCCCGGACATCACGCTGGAGCGGAACGTCTACACGACGTCCTCGTGCGGACTCTGCGGGAAGGCCAGCCTGGACGCGGTCCGCACGGCGAGCCGCTTCCCCGGGATCGCCGCCGACCCCGTACGCATACCGGCCGGCCTGCTCGGGGAGCTGCCGGACCGGCTGCGCGCCGCGCAGAAGGTGTTCGACCGCACCGGCGGGCTGCACGCGGCCGGGCTGTTCACGGCGGAGGGCGAGCTGGTCGACGTACGGGAGGACGTGGGCCGCCACAACGCGGTGGACAAGATCGTCGGGCGGGCCCTGCGCGCGGGGCGGCTGCCCCTGGCCGGGGCGGTCCTGCTGGTGTCGGGGCGGGCGTCCTTCGAGCTGGCGCAGAAGGCGGTGATGGCGGGGATCCCGGTGCTGGCCGCGGTCTCCGCGCCGTCCTCGCTGGCCGTGGACCTGGCCGTCGAGTCGGGGCTCACCCTCGTCGGCTTCCTGCGCGGCCCGAACATGAACGTCTACGCGGGCGAGGAGCGGATCCTGCTGCCCGCTCGGGACACCGTTTAGAGCCTGCGGCCGCGGCGGGTCTTCTTCGGGGCCGGGGGCTCGATGCGGTGCAGGTCGAGGGCGTCCGGCGGGAGGGCCACGCCGGGGCCGCCCGCCAGGGCCCAGCCGACGATGTCGTCGGTGGCCGTGTCGTCCATGACCCAGCCGAACCAGGCGGCGCGGGCCCCCTTGCGGCGGGCCGCGGTCGCGGGCTGGACGACGATCACGTTGGCCTGGGCGCAGGGGCCGAGGCAGTCGACGGTACGGACGGCCAGGCGGCCCCCCGACTCCTCGGCGGCCGCGCGGAGCCGGGCCAGTTGGCCGGCGTGGTCGGTCCCGGGGTTCTTGCGCGGGTCGCCGCAGCAGCAGCCCCGGCACACCACCAGGGTGCAGGGGCGTTCGGCATGGGCGGAGTGGGGGCGTATCCAGGTCACCGACGCACGTTACCGGGCGCCGGGCGCGGGGTGTTGGGCCGTGTGCGAGACCTCCGCCACACGCCTGGCGGGGAGTTCGGGGTCCGGGCCGGCCGCGCGGCGGCGGGCGAGCACCGCGCACCCCATCAACTGCACGGGCGCGCGGGCCGGACAGGCGGGCTCGCTGCCGCGGGCGGGCCGGGCAGGCGGCTCGCTGCCTCGGGCCGACCGCGGAGGCGCGGCCGCGGCCGGCCCGGGGCGCTGCCGCGGGCGGCCCGGGGCGCTGCCGCGGGCGGCCCGCAGCGCGGCCCGCAGCGCGAAATCCGCGCGGCCCGGAGCGCCGGATCCGCGCGGCCCGGGCCGCCCGATCCGCGCCCGCCCGGCCCCCCGCCCCGCCCGCGCCGGGCCTCCTCGGGGCGCGCCGCCCGCAGCGGTCACCGCCTCCCCCGCGTGCGCGGGCGGCGCAGGTCTCGTGGAGATTCGCCGCAGGTCTCCCCCGCGGGACCGTTCGCGGCCCGGTGCTCCGCGCTGACCAGTGATGATGGCGGCGGAACTGATCTTCCGGTCCCCTCCCGCCGGGACCCCGGGGTGGGGTACCGTCACCGGCGCTGTACGGAGCGGAGTCGTGCCGAGAGGAGCCGGCTGTGCGCGAGATGACCGTCCCACCCGTCGTGACGGAAGCGCCCGTCGGGGGCCTGGCCGACACCGTCTTCCAGTACGCCCTCCAGGACCCGGACCGGGTGGTGCTCGGCCGCAAGATCCGCGGGGTCTGGCACGACGTCACCTCGGCCCAGCTGTGCGCCGAGGTGCTCGCCCTGGCGAAGGGGCTGCTGGCGCAGGGGATCCGGTTCGGTGACCGGGTCGGCATCATGGCGCGGACCCGGTACGAGTGGACGCTGTTCGACTTCGCGCTGTGGGCGGTCGGCGCGCAGCCGGTGCCCGTCTACCCGACGGCCGCCGCCGACCAGGCGTACTGGATCCTCTTCGACTCCGGCTGCACGGCCGTGGTGGTCGAGGACGAGAACCAGGCGATGACCGTCGGCTCGGTGATCGAGGGGCTGCCGCAACTGGGCCGGCTGTGGCAGCTGGACGCGGGCGCCCTGGAGCAGCTCGTCGCGGACGGCCGGAGCGTGTCGGACGACGTCGTGCACCGCCACCGGAGCGCGGTGACCCCCGACGCGGTGGCCACGGTCATCTACACCTCGGGCACCACCGGCCGCCCCAAGGGCTGCGTACTGACCCACGCCAACTTCATGTACGAGGCGGACACGCTGGCGACCCGGTGGGAGTCGGTGTTCCGGGCGGGGTCGGGCGAGCCGGCCTCGACGTTGCTGTTCCTCCCGCTCGCGCACGTCTTCGGGCGGATGGTCGAGGTGGCGGCGATCCGCTCCCGGGTCAAGCTCGGGCACCAGCCGGTGCTGGCGGCGGCGGAGCTGATGCCCGATCTGGCGGCGTTCCGGCCGACGTTCGTGCTGGGCGTGCCGCACGTCTTCGAGAAGGTGTTCGCGGCGGCCCGGCGCAAGGCGGAGGCCGAGGGGCGTACGGGCCCGTTCGACCGGGCGGTGGAGACGGCGGTGCGGTACGCCGAGGCGCGCGAGCAGAAGGCCTTCGGCACCGGTCCCGGCCCGTCGGCGGCGCTGCGGATGGAGCACCAGTTCTTCGACAAGCTGGTCTACGGGAAGGTGCGCGAGGCGCTCGGGGGCCGGATCCGGTACGCGATGTCGGGTGGTTCGGCGATGTCGCGGCGCCTCGGGCTGTTCTTCGACGGCGCCGGGGTCACGGTGTACGAGGGGTACGGGCTGACCGAGTCCTGCGCGGCGGCGACCGCGAATCCGCCGGGGGCGACGAAGTACGGGACGGTGGGCCGTCCGATTCCGGGGACCTCGGTGCACATCGCGGACGATGGCGAGGTGTGGCTGAGCGGGGCGCACGTCTTCTCGGGCTACCTCAACGACCCGCCGGCGAGCGGCGCGGTGCTGCGCGGGGGCTGGCTGGCGACCGGGGACCTGGGGCGGCTCGACGCGGACGGCTACCTGACGATCACCGGGCGCAAGAAGGAGATCCTGGTGACCTCCAACGGGAAGTCGGTGTCGCCGACCGCGCTGGAGGAGCGGGTGCGCTCGCACCCGCTGGTGTCGCAGTGCGTACTGGTGGGCAACGATCGCCCGTTCATCGCCGCGTTGCTGACCCTGGACATGGAGGGGGTGGCGCACTGGCTGGCGATGCGCGGCCGCCCGCAGCTGCCCGCGGCGGACCTGACGCGGGACGAGGACCTCGCCGCGGAGGTCCGGCGCGCGGTGGTGACCGCCAACACCCGCGTATCGCAGGCCGAGTCGATCCGCGCCTTCCGGGTGCTGCCCGACCAGTTCACCGAGGAGCGGGGGCTGCTGACGCCCTCGCTCAAGCTGAAGCGGCGGGCGATCGAGGCGGCGTACGAGCGGGAGGTCTCCGCGCTCTACCAGGGCTGACGACCGGCCGCGACGCGACCCCTCCATCAAACTGACGGTTCGTCATTTTACTCGTCATTGATATTGACGCCTCGTCAGCTCACGCACAGAATGCGGGGATTCCGACCGGAGGGGACTCCACTCATGCTGCGTCCGATCCGTGCCCTCGCCCTCGCCGCGGCGGTTCTCGCCCTCGTCTCCGCCTGCAACTCCGCGGCCGGCGGCAACGGTTCGCCTTCCGGTACGGGCGCGGGCGCGACCGGCGGGAGCGTCCGCGGGGTGAGCGGCACCTCCATCAAGGTCGGCGGCATCGTCTCGATGACCAGCGCCGGCGGCTACAGCAAGAAGGACACCGACCTCGGGGCGAAGGCCCGCTACCTGCGCGCCAACGCCGAAGGCGGGGTCAACGGCCGGAAGATCGACTACACCGGTGCGCAGGACGACGGCCAGGACCCCGCCAAGAACCTGGCGGCCGCCCGCAAGCTGGTCCAGCAGGACAAGGTCTTCGCGGTGTCCCCGATGAGTTCGGTGACCTTCTCCGGCGCCGACTTCCTCCAGCAGCAGCGGGTGCCCACCTTCGGCTGGGGCACCACGCCCGCCTTCTGCGGACCCACCTACATCTACGGGTTCAACGACTGCCTGGTCCCCACCCCCGGCGGCACCCTCAACCAGACCTGGCCCGAGGGCATCGGGCAGGTGCTGGGCGGGGCGAAGGGCAAGTCCGTCGCCGTCATCGCCAACGACAGCGACGCGGGAAAGTTCGGCGTGCGGACCTTCTCCCAGGGCTTCGCGAGCGCCGGGTTCACCGTCTCCTACGCCAAGGCGAGCGTGCCCGCCACCGCCGTGCCGAGCGACTGGTCGGCGTACGTGAAGGACCTGCTCTCCTCGAACGGCGGCGCAGCGCCCGACGCCGTCGTCTCGGTCATGCAGACCCCCAACAACATCGGCCTGTTCACCGCCCTCAAGCGCGCCGGGTACCGGGGGCTGCTGTCCGATCCGACCGACTACGACCCGGGGCTGCTCGCCAAGGACGCGACCAGGCAGGCCCTGGACGGGGTGTACGTCCTGCTGCAGTTCCAGCCCTTCGAGTCGGCGGACGCGAAGATGGCGCAGTTCAAGGCGGACATCAAGGCCGCCTCGGACGGTCGCGAAGTCCCGCTCAACATGCACATGTTGACCGGCTACATGTCGGCGGACCTCTTCCTCTCGATCGCCCGCAAGGCGGGCCGCGAGCTGACCGCGGAGTCCTTCCAAGCGGCCGCGCAGGGCTTCTCCGACACCGGGACGCTGGTCGGTGACCGGGCGGAGCCGCTGGGGCAGAAGAACAGCTTCGGCTGCGGGGCGCTCGTACGGCTGAGGAACGGGGCGTACGAGGTCGCCGTCCCGTTCACCTGCCGCGAGCCCGTCCCCTTCACGTAGGGGCGACGGCATGGTCGATCTGCTCGTCTTCGTACTGAGCGGTCTGGTCTCCGGCGCCCTCTACGCGCTGCTGGCCACCGGGCTGGTGCTGTCGTACTCGGCCTCCGGACTCTTCAACTTCGCGCACGGGGCCACCGCCTACCTGTGCGCGCTCACCTTCTACGAGCTGCACTCGGGCCTGGGCTGGCCGGCCGTCCCCGCGGCCCTGCTCGTCGTGCTCGTGCTCGCCCCCGGCCTCGGCTGGGGCCTCGACCGGCTGATGTTCCGGCGCCTGGCCCGGATCGGCGAGAGCGCACAGATCGTCGCCACCATCGGGCTGCTGGTCGCGCTGCCGGCCGCCGGTCTGTGGGTGGTGGACCTGCTGGCGGACGCGGGCGCCGACGTCCTGCCCGCGGAGAACCAGTTCGGGCTGCCGGGCGTGGGGCCGAGCCCCGCCCGCTCCTGGGAGCCCCTCGACGGGGTCGGCGTCGACTCCGACCAGCTGATCACCTGGGTGGTAACGGCCGTGGTGGCGGTGGTCCTGTGGGTGCTGATGCGGCGCACCCGGCTCGGGCTGCGGCTGCGGGCGTCCGTGGACAACCGATCGCTCACCGAGCTGCGCGGGATCAGCGCCGACCGGCTCTCCTCCATCGCGTGGATGATCGCCTCGGCGCTGGCGGGGCTGGCCGGGGTACTGGCCACTCCCCTGCTCGGGCTGTCCGCGCACGACTTCACCCTGTTCCTCTTCGTGTCGGCGACGGCGGCGGTGCTGGGGCGGTTCGTCTCGGTCCCGCTCGCCTTCGCGGGCGGGCTCGGCCTCGGCGTCCTGCAGAACCTGGTCGCCGGGTACGCCTCCTTCACCGAGCGGATCACCGGGTTCCGTACCGCCGTACCGTTCCTGATCCTCTTCGCCGGACTGCTCGTCCTGACCCGGCGGGCCCGGACCGCCGGGACGGCCGCCGCCGACGCACCGCCGCCCGACCACCTCGCGGGCGCCCCGTGGCGGCGGCGCTGGGGGCCCTGGGCGGCGGCCGCGGCGCTGCTGTGCACGGCCCTGTACACCGTGACCACGCCGTTCTGGAGCGGGCTGATCGCGCAGGGCCTGGCGATCGCGCTGGTGTTCATGTCCTTCACCGTGCTCACCGGCCTCGGCTCGATGGTCTCGCTGGCACAGGCCACCTTCGTGACGGGCGCGGCGCTGGTCGCGGGGCTGTTGATGAGCCGCGGGTGGCCCTTCGCCGCCGCGCTCGCCGCCGGCACCTGCGCCGCCGCCGTCCTCGGCGCGCTGGTGGCGCTGCCCGCGCTGCGGCTCGGCGGGCGCTCGCTGGCGCTGGCCACGCTCGCGCTGGCGTTCCTGGCGGACCAGGTCCTCTTCCAGCTGCCGTGGCTGCGCAACGGCGACGCCGGGTGGTCCCTGCCGCGTCCCGCGGCCGGGCCGGTGGACCTCTCCGACGACCGGGCGATGGGCGTGGCCCTGGTGGTGCTGGTGGCGCTGGTCGCGGCCGGGCTGAGCGCGCTGCGCGGCTCCCCCTCGGGGCGGGCGATGCTCGCCGTACGCTCCGCCCCCGCGGCGGCCGTGGCGTCGGGGGTGTCGGTCCTGCGCACGAAGCTGCTGCTGTTCACGCTGTCGGCGGGACTGGCCGGCTTCGGAGGCGTGCTCTACGCGTCCTACAACACCAGGATCACGGCGACCGACTTCACCGCGCTGACCGGGCTGGTGTGGCTGGCCGTGGTCGTCGCCGCCGGTGTGCGCAGGCCGCAGTACGCGGTGGTCGCGGGGCTCGTCTTCGCGGTGGCACCGCGGGTGCTGGCGGACTACGTGACCACCTCGGCCCACCTGCCGGTGATCCTGTTCGGGCTGGCGGGCGTGGCCCTGGCCAACGACCCGGACGGCTACTGCGCGGCGCTCCCGACCCGGCTGGCCCGGCGGCGGACCGCGGCCCGGGCCGCGGCCGCGGCCGGGGCGGTCCCTGCGCAGGCCCCGGAGAAGGGCCCCGCCCCCGACACCGCCGCCCTCCGCACGCCGGCCGGCGCCGAGGGAGCCGTCCTGGAGCTGCGCGGGGTGCGCGCCGGGTACGACGGGGGCATCGTGCTGCACGGGGTGGACCTCACCGTCCGGCGCGGGGAGATCCTGGCCGTGCTCGGGCCCAACGGCGCCGGGAAGAGCACCGCCTGCAAGGTGGCCGCCGGGCTCCTCGGCGCCGCGGCCGGCAGCGTGTACGTCGACGGGCGGGACGCGACCCGGGACGGGCCCGTACGCCGCTCCCGCGCCGGGGTGCTGCTCGCACCGGAGGGGCGCGGCATCTTCCCCTCGCTCACCGTCGAGGAGAACCTGGCCGTGTACCTCCCCGAGGCCCCCGCCCGGGAGGCCGTGTACGCGCGCTTTCCCCGGCTGCGGGAGCGCCGGGGCCTGGCCGCCGGGTCCCTGTCCGGCGGGGAGCAGCAGATGCTCGCCCTCGCCCCGCTGCTCCAGCGCCCGCCGCGGGTGCTGATCGCGGACGAGCCCTCGCTGGGGCTGGCGCCGCGGGTGGTGGAGGAGGTGTACGGCGTGCTCGCCGAGTTGCGCGACGCGGGGACCGCGCTGCTGCTGGTGGAGGAGAAGGCCGCCGGGATCCTCGGCGTCGCCGACACCGTCGCCTGCCTGTCCCAGGGCCGGGTCTCGTGGTGCGGACCGCGCGCCGATGTGGAGGCGGACCGGCTCACCGAGGCCTACCTGGGGATCGGCTCATGACGCGGACCGCGGAAGGGGGCCCGGCCGGCAGCGCGGCGGCGCAGGCGGGCCCGTACGTCCTGGAGGCCCGGGAGATCTCCGTGCGGTTCGGCGGGGTCCGGGCGCTGGACGGGGTGTCCCTGGGCGTCCGGGCGGGCGAGGTGTGCGGGCTGATCGGGCCGAACGGGGCGGGCAAGACCACCCTGTTCGACGTCCTGTCGGGCATCCGGCGGCCCGACGGCGGCCGGATGCTGCTCGACGGCGTGGACGTCACGCGCCGCTCCGCCGTGTGGCGGGCCCGGCACGGGATGCGCCGCACCTTCCAGCGCCGGCAGCTGTTCGGGCAGCTCAGCGTGGCCGACAACCTGCTGGTGGCCCAGGAGTGGCGGGGCGGGGGCGGCGGCCTCGCCGCGGACCTGGTCGGCTCGCCGACCCGGCGGCGCCGGGAGCGCGAGCGCAGGGCCCGGGCGGAGCGGGTGCTGGCGGACTGCGGGCTGGGGGCGCTCGGACCGGCGTACGCGGGTGGCCTGCCGGTGGGGAGCGCCCGGATGGTGGAACTGGCCCGGGCGGTCGCCGATCCGCCCCGGGTGCTGCTGCTGGACGAGCCGGCTTCGGGGATGCCGGCGCCCGAGCGGGAGCAGCTGGCCGCGGTGGTGCGGCGGCTCGCGTCGGAGGAGGGGTGCGCGGTGCTGCTGGTCGAGCACGACGTGGCGTTCGTGATGGAGCTGTGCGCCCGCGTGGTGGTGCTGGACCTCGGAACGGTACTGGCCGAGGGCACGCCGGCGCGGGTGCGGGCGGACCCGCTGGTCCGGGAGGCGTACCTGGGCGGCGCGTGAGGGGGGCGGGCGCGGGTAGGGGGAATAGAGCGCCAGGATGGCCGGTTGTCGCCGGTCGTACGGTCCCCCGGGGCCGTGGCGCCGGCGTGCCCCCGCACGCAACGGCGCCCCACCGCACGGAACAGCACCGCACTGAACAGCACCGCACCGAGTCGAGGGAACGACCACGTGAACCAGGTCCCCACCATCAAGCTCAACAACGGCACGCTCATGCCCCAGCTCGGCTACGGCGTCTGGCAGATCCCGGACGCCGAGGCCGAGCGGGCCGTCGGGAGCGCCCTGGAAGCCGGGTACCGCAGCATCGACACCGCCTCGATCTACGGGAACGAGACCGGCACCGGCAAGGCCCTCGCCGCCTCCGGCCTGCCCCGCGAGGAACTGTTCGTCACCACCAAGCTGTGGAACGGCCCGTCCGAGACCTGGGGCCGCGACAACGTCCTGCGCGAGTTCGACGCCTCGCTCGCCAAGCTGGGCCTCGACCACGTCGACCTGTACCTGATCCACTGGCCGCGCCCGATGCGCGAGGACTACCTCGCCATCTGGAAGACCTTCGAGGAGATCGCCGCGAGCGGCCGCGCCAAGGCCGTCGGCGTCTCCAACTTCGGGCAGCCGCAGCTGGCGCGGCTGGCCGAGGAGAGCCCGCTGGTCCCGGCCGTCAACCAGGTCGAGCTGCACCCCCTCTTCAACCAGGCGGAGCTGCGCGCCGTGCACGCCGACCTCGGGATCGCCACCGAGGCCTGGTCCCCGCTGGGCCAGGGCAAGGACCTGCTGACCCTCCCCGCGGTCGCCGCGGTCGCCGCCAAGCACGGGCGCACCGGCGCCCAGGTGGTGCTGCGCTGGCACCTCCAGCTCGGCACCATCGCGATCCCGAAGTCGGTCACCCCGGCCCGCATCCGCGAGAACCTGGACGTCTTCGGCTTCGAGCTGGACGCCGAGGACATCGCCGCGCTCGACGCGCTGTCGTCGGCGGGCGGGCGCATCGGCCCCGACCCGGCCGGCTTCGACGCCTGAGCCGCGTGCACCGCATCCGGAACGTCGCCGGCGGTCTGCTGCTGGAGGCCGAGGGCACGTCCCGGGTGCGGGTCGGGCCCGAGGGCCCGCCGCCGCTGCCGGCCGCCCAGCTGTGGGACGTCGTACCGGTGCACGGCGGCGGCGCGGTGTTCCACGTGGTCAGCGCGCTGAACGGCAGGCTGCTCGACGTCGCGAACGCCTCGACGGAGAGCGGCGCGCGGGTCCAGCTGTGGCGGGCGAACGCGTTCGGCGCGCAGGAGTGGCTGGTCGAGGAGCACCTCGACGCGCCGGGCGTGGTCTCGCTGGTCGCGTGCATCAGCGGACTGCCGCTGGAGGCGGCCGGGGACGGGCGCGTCCGGCAGGCCGAGGACACCGACTCGCCCGCGCAGTGGTGGCGGCTGGAGGCCGTCCCCCCGGACGGGTGAGCCGGCGGGTCAGCTCGCGCCGTGGGCGGGGGCCAGGTCGTGGACCCGCTGGACGAGGCCGAAGTCGGTCTCGGTCACGGCGTCGCCCGCGCTGTGGGTGTTCACCGCGAGCCGGACCGTGTCGTAGCCGAGGGTGAGGTCCGCGTGGTGGTTCAACTCGTGCTGTACGGCGGCGATGTGGGCCACCAGCGCGCTCGCGGCGACGTGCGATCCCAGCCGGTAGGTCCGTACGATCCGGTCGTTTTCGAAGGCCCAGCCCGGGAGTTCGCGCAACCGGTCCTCGATCTCCTTCTGCGACAGCGGCTGACTCGGCATGGGCAGGCTCCTTTGTCCCCGTGATGTCGTCTCCGGACGTCGTCCCCGTGACGTGTCGTCAAGGTTCCCACAGCGCACGCCCGGGCGTACCCTTCGCGCCGTGGCGCGCCTGGGCTAACGTCGCCCGCATGACGATGTCGGTGGGACCTCTGCTCCGGGCCTGGCGGGAGCGGCGCGGGATCAGCCAGCTGGAGCTGGCGGGCCGCGCGGACTCCTCCTCCCGGCACATCAGCTTCGTGGAGACCGGCCGGTCCCGGCCCAGCGAGGAGATGGTGATCCGGCTGGCCGACCGGCTCGACGTGCCGGTCCGCGAGCGCAACGCCCTGCTGCTGGCGGCCGGTTACGCCCCCCGGTACGCGCACACCCCGCTGGAAGCGCCGGAGTTGGAGGCGCTGCGGGAGGGACTGGAGCGGCTGCTGACGGCCTACGAGCCCTACCCGGCACTGGTCGTGGACGGGACGTACACGGTCGTCGCGGCCAACCGGGGCATCGCGATGCTGCTGGACGGACTGCCCGCGCACCTGCTGGAGCCGCCGCTGAACGCGATGCGCCTCACCCTGCACCCGGAAGGGCTCGCGCCCCGGATCCACAACCTCGCCGAGTGGCGGGGCCACCTGCTGGCGCAGATGGACCGGCAGATCGCGCTGGCCCGTTCGGAGCCGCTGCGGGCGCTGTACGAGGAGGTGGCGGCGTACCCCGTCACGGGTGCGGCGGCCGGAACCGTCCCGGCGGACGCCGCGGCCCCGGCGGACCCGGCGGGATCCGCGGCGACGCCCTTCGCGCTGCCGCTGCGGATCGAGCACGAGGGACAGGTGCTGTCCTTCGTGTCGACCATCGCCACCTTCAACACCCCGATGGACGTGACCGTCGCCGAGCTGGCCGTCGAGACCCTGCTGCCGGCCGATCCGGCGACGGCGAAGTACCTGCGCTCACTGGGTCCTTGAGCCCCGCACCGCCGCCCACCGCCGCGACCAGGGCGTCGGCGGGGCGCTCGCGGCAGGCGAGCCACCCGACGGCCGCGCCGTAGGTACTCAGCAGGGCCGGATCCCGGACCGCAGTGCGGCGGCCCGGGATCCGGTGCCCCCACTCTCCCGTCCGCCGCCCGCCGGGTCGATTACCCCGGGGGTCATGCGGCCGGCGCGGGGAGGAGGTCAGCCGAGGTCGGCGAGGCTCAGCCCGGCCTGCGCGGCGGCCGCCTGCACGGTCTGCTCCAGCAGGACGGCGATGGTCATCGGGCCGACGCCGCCGGGGACCGGGGTGATCAGGGAGGCGCGGGCGGCGGCCGACTCGAAGTGGACGTCGCCGCGGTTGCCGTCGTACCCGGCGTCCAGGACCACCGCGCCCGGCTTGATGTCCTCGCCCCGGATGAACTCGGCCTTGCCGACGGCGGCGACCAGCACGTCCGCCTGGCGGATGATCGAGGGCAGGTCCTCGGTGCGGGAGTGGCAGTAGGTGACGGTGGCGTTCTGCCCGAGCAGCAGCATGCCGGCGGGCTTGCCGAGGATGGCGCTGCGGCCGACGACCACGGCGTGCTTGCCGGCGAGGTCGACCTCGTACTCGGCGAGCAGCCGCATGATGCCGCCCGGGGTGCAGGACACGAAGCCCGGCAGCCCGAAGCCCATGGCGGCGAAGGAGTGCATGGTGACGCCGTCGACGTCCTTGCCCGGGGCGATGGCCTCGAAGGCGGCGCGCTCGTCGATGTGGTGCGGGACCGGGTGCTGCAGCAGGATGCCGCTGACCTCGGGGTCCACGGAGAGCGCGGTGAGGGTGGTGATCAGTTCCTCGGTGGTCGTCGAGGCCGGGAGCTCCACGTGCCGGGAGGTGATGCCCGCCTTGGCACAACGGTTCTGCTTCATGCGTACGTACGTCACGGACGCGGGGTCCTCGCCGACCAGCACGGTCGCGAGACAGGGCGCGGTGCCGGTGCGGCGGGTGAGCCCGGCGGCCAGCACGGCGGTGCGCTCCGAGATGCGGCGGGCGAGGGCGGTGCCGTCCATCAGCCGGGCGGTACGGTCCTGGGCCTGAACGGTCTGGGCAGTCGTCACGGGGTCTCCTGAACGTCGCTGCGGGATCGCGGATCGCCCAGGCGCGCGGCAGTCGGCGTACGGACACCTCGGTGCCGCGGTACGCCGGGCCGCTCCCCGGTGGTGATCCACCCAAGCGCCAGTCACGGCCCGCCGACCACTGTAGTCGACGCCCGCGGCGTGCGCCGGGCCGCGCGGGCGGGCGGGGGCGGACCGCGGCCGCCGCGGCGCGGAATCGAGTGGATCACCCGGCATCGAGCTGGGACGATCGCGGCATGACACCTCATTTCGATCAGCTCGTCGCCGAGGCGGAGTCCGTGTCCGTGGACGGCTGGGAGTTCTCCTGGCTCGACGGCCGGGCGACCGAGCAGCGCCCCTCCTGGGGCTACCAGAGGCTGCTGGGCGAGCGCCTGGCGGGCGTACGGGCGGCCCTGGACATCCAGACCGGCGGGGGCGAGGTGCTCGCCGGAGCGGGCGCCCTGCCGCCCCTGATGGCGGCCACCGAGTCGTGGCCGCCGAACATCGCCAAGGCGACCCGGCTGCTGCACCCGAAGGGGGCGGTCGTCGTCGCGGACGCGGACGAGCCGCCGCTGCCCTTCGGCGACGAGGCCTTCGACCTGGTCAGCAGCCGGCACCCGGTGACCGTCTGGTGGGAGGAGATCGCGCGCGTGCTGCGACCCGGCGGCAGCTACCTCTCGCAGCAGGTCGGCCCGGCGAGCGTCTTCGAACTCGTCGAGTACTTCCTCGGCCCGCAGCCGCCGGAGGTCCGGCGCGCCCGGCACCCCGACGACGCGGTGGCCGCGGCCGGGGCGGCGGGGCTGGAAGTGGCCGATCTGCGCTCGGAGCGGCTGCGCACCGAGTTCCACGACATCGGAGCCGTGATCTACTTCTTGCGGAAGGTCATCTGGATGGTGCCCGGCTTCACGGTGCACCGGTACCGCGACCGGCTCCGCGAGCTCCACGAACAGATCGATCGCGAAGGACCGTTCGTGGCGCACACCGCACGATTCCTCATCGAGGCCCGCAAACCGGGACGGTGAAAAGGGCCGACGGATCCGTGGCCGAAAGGTTGCGCGGACACAGCGTGGCGCAGGTCACTCAATTCATGGCGTAACGAATCGACTCGGGCATGCGATGAAGCGACAGGTGTCTTCGCGCGGCGCCGGAATAACGACCCCCCTCGGGCCCGTTCCACGAGTTCGCGCGATGATGTCCCGTCCCGCCCTTATATCTGCCGCAACGAGAGGCTCCTTGTGTCGCTCAGCCCGTCCCGTACGTTCCCTCCGGAGATCGCCGAATCCGAGGCCCTGGTCGCGCTCGTCGAGCGTGGCCGCGAACAGGGTCACATCAACGGTGACGACGTGCGCCAGGCCTTCGAGGCCGGCCGCATCCCGGTGGACCAGTGGAAGCGGGTCCTGCGCAGCCTGAACCAGGTTCTGGACGAGGAGGGCGTCGCGCTGCACGTCAGCGCCGCCCCGGCCGCGAAGGCCCCCGTCAAGAAGGCTCGCAAGGCGGCGGCCCCCGCCCGCGCCGTGACCAAGAAGGCCGCCGCGCCGCGCCCCATCGGCGCGCGCAAGACCGCGGCCCCCGCCGCCGCGGCGGCGATATCCGCACCGCCGGCCTCCGGGACCGAGGAGGAGGCGGCGGCCGAGACCACCGCCGAGCCGAAGAAGCGGACGGTCAAGAAGACCGCCGCGAAGAAGACGACGGCCACCAAGAAGACCGCCGCCGCCAAGAAGGGCGCCAAGGACGGCGACGAGGGCGAGCCCGCCGCGCCCGAGGGCGTGGACTGGGCCGCGGAGGACCTGGCCGACGAGGAGGAGGAGAAGACTCCCAAGGTCGGCGGCACCCAGGGCTTCGTGCTGTCGGATGACGACGAGGACGACGCCCCGGCGCAGACCGTCATGGTCGCCGGTGCCACCGCGGACCCGGTCAAGGACTACCTCAAGCTGATCGGCAAGGTGCCGCTGCTCAACGCCGAGCAGGAGGTGGAGCTGGCCAAGCGCATCGAGGCCGGCCTCTTCTCCGAGTACAAGCTCGAAGAGGAGGAGGACCACAAGCCCGCGTTCAAGCGCGAGCTGGAGATCCTCGTCGAGGACGGCCGCCGGGCCAAGAACCACCTGCTGGAGGCCAACCTCCGCCTCGTGGTCTCGCTGGCCAAGCGCTACACCGGCCGCGGCATGCTGTTCCTGGACCTGATCCAGGAGGGCAACGTCGGCTTGATCCGCGCGGTGGAGAAGTTCGACTACACCAAGGGCTTCAAGTTCTCCACGTACGCGACGTGGTGGATCCGCCAGGCGATCACCCGCGCCATGGCCGACCAGTCCCGCACCATCCGCATCCCGGTGCACATGGTCGAGATCATCAACAAGCTCGCCCGCGTGCAGCGCCAGATGCTCCAGGACCTGGGCCGCGAGCCCACCCCGGAGGAGCTGGGCAAGGAACTCGACATGACCCCCGAGAAGGTCATCGAGGTCCAGAAGTACGGCCGCGAGCCGATCTCGCTCCACACCCCGCTGGGTGAGGAGGGCGACAGCGAGTTCGGTGACCTCATCGAGGACTCCGAGGCGGTCGTCCCGGCCGACGCGGTCTCCTTCACCTTCCTCCAGGAGCAGCTCCAGTCCATCCTGGGCACGCTCTCGGAGCGCGAGGCGGGCGTGGTCTCCATGCGCTACGGCCTCAACGACGGCCAGCCGAAGACGCTGGACGAGATCGGCCGCGTGTACGGCGTCACGCGTGAGCGGATCCGCCAGATCGAGTCGAAGACGATGTCGAAGCTGCGCCACCCGTCGCGCTCGCAGGTGCTGCGCGACTACCTGGACTAAAAAAGTCCGGACGGGAGCCCGCGCCGTACCGGCCGCCCGCGTCGCCATCGGCGACGGGGCAGCCGGTACGGCGCGGGCTCCCGCGTGTCCGGGGGCCGCGGACGGCCTACGCCGCCGCGCGCTTCCTGCGGGCCGACATCACGGCGTGGACCAGGACGCCCGCGAAGAGGAAGAGCACGCCCTGGTAGACGGCCTCGTAGCCGGAGCCGGCGACCAGCCACATCGAGAAGCCGAAGGCCAGGCCGGCCAGGATCCCGTCCCGGACGAGCCGGCCGCGCGCCACCCGCTCGCCCTGCCCGGACACGAGGAAGTGGATCTGGGCGGCGGTGGACAGCAGGTAGGGCACGGTCGCGGTGAAGGTGGTGACCAGGACCAGGACCTCGAAGACGCCCCGGGTGCCCGAGGTGTAGTTGTAGACGGTCAGCGCCGACGCCAGGACGGCGGTGACGAGCACCCCTGCCACCGGGACCCCGCGCCTCTTCGCCTGGAAGACCTTCGGGAAGAGGCCGTCCTGCGCCGCCGCGTACGGGGTCTGCGCGCTGAGCAGGGTCCAGCCGTTGAGCGCGCCGACCATCGAGACCACGGCGGCGCAGGCGACCAGGGTGCCGCCCCACGTGCCGCCGAACATGGCGTTCACCGCGTCGCTGAAGGGCGCCGCGGAGGAGACCAGCGCGTCGTGGGCGACCAGGCCGAAGACGGACACGGTGCCCAGCAGGTAGACGGCCGCGGCGCCGAGCGTGCCCAGGAGGGTCGCCCGCCCCACGTTGCGGGCCGGGTCGCGGACCTCGCCCGCGCTGACCGCGGCCGATTCCACGCCGAGGTAGGAGAAGAGCAGGATCGCGGCGCAGGCCGAGACCGCGCCGGCCGCGCTCTGGTCTGTGGCCCGGAAGGGCCCGAGGTGGGCGGGGTCGAAGAAGAACAGGCCGCCCACCGCGACCAGCAGGAGCGGGGCGAACTTCAGCACGGTGGACACGACCTGCACCGCGCCGACGTAGCGGGTGCCCGCCAGGTTGGCGAGCGCCGGCAGCCACTGCACGGCGAGCGCGGCCAGGCACATCGACCACCGGTGCGCGCCGATCCCCGGGAAGAGGACGGTGAGGTACCCGGCCGCGGCGACGGCCAGCGCCGCGTTGGAGACCCAGGTGGTGATCCAGTAGCTCCACGCCGCCAGGAACCCGGCGAAGTCTCCGAAGGCCGCGCGGGCGTACACGTACGGTCCCCCGGTCCGCGGGAGGCGCCCGGCGAGGCGGCCGAAGACCAGCGCGAGGGCGATCGCGCCGAGGCTGAGGATCCCGAACGCGACCAGGCTGATGGTGCCGAAGGGGGCGACCGAGGCGGGCAGCAGGAAGATGCCCCCGCCGACGATGTTCCCCATCACCAGGCAGGTGGCGACGGGGAGGCCGAAGCGGCGGGCGTGCGGGCCGGCCTCCGGCTCGGGCCGGTCGGGCGCGTTCCGGTCGGGCCGCGGCCCGTCGGGCGCGGGCCCGGCAGGGGGGCGGACGGCGGGCGGGCGGACGGCAGGGGTGGTGCTCACGGTGGTGCGCCTCGGTCGTTTCACATGGTGGACAGCGGGCAGGTCGACACATGCTCGGTGACGACGTGGTCCGCGCCAAATCAGCGGTTTTCGTCCGGCCCGGCCACCGGTACGGAAGGAAGTGTTCCGCTCTCGGCGGCTCCGGACCGGCGATCTTCCACCGGCGCCCGCGGCCCTGCGCGGTCCCGCGCGCGGGCGGCGCGGGGCGGAACCGGGCGGTCAGGTTCCGTCGTACCCCGCCGTCGGCATCGACATCCGGCGGTGCACCTCGGCCTTCATGCCGGAGGTGTAGGCGGGCTCCTGCTGTCCGGCGGTCTCCAGCCGGACGCCCCGCCGCTCGCACTCGGCGGTGAACTCCTCGACCGAGCGCAGCGCCCGGCGCAGCACCCGGTGGTTGGGGGCGACGAACAGGTCGACCTGGCCGGCGTCGATGTCGGACCACAGCCCGCAGTGGTCGGCGCGCAGCCCGTAGACCAGCAGCTGCCGGGTCACGACGTAGCCGTGGTCGGCGGCCCAGCGCGCGCACATGGCGTGCTGGGTGCGGGTGTCCACGATGAAGGGATCGGCGTCCAGTTCCTCGAGCGGGGTCAGGCTGGCGATTGCGGCGACGCGCAGCTCATCCATGCCGCCCGACCCTACTCCGATCCGCGCCCCGCGAGGAGGGGGCCTTCGGCCACGTACTAGAACACCCGCGAGGATCCGATCGGCAGGTCCCAGAGGTCTTCGCGGGGCAGCCCTGCGCGGCTCCAGGCGGCGCGGGCGCGCAGCAGCGGTTCCATGACCGGTTCGGCGGAGAGGACGAAGGTGGCCCAGTGCATGGGGGCCATCCGGCGGGCCCCCAGGTCGAGGAAGGCCCGTACGGCTTCCTCCGGGTCGGTGTGCACGTCGCGCAGCCACCAGCGCGGGGCGTACGCGCCGATCGGCAGCAGGGCCAGGCCGATGCCGGGGTGGCGGCGGCCGATCTCGCCGAACCAGTGCCCGTAGCCGGTGTCGCCCGCGAAGTAGACCTTCTTGCCGGAGCCGAGGTCGGTGAGGACCCAGCCGCCCCACAGGGTGCGGCAGGTGTCCAGCAGGGAGCGTTTGGACCAGTGGTGGGCCGGGACGAAGTCGAAGCGGACGCCGCCCAGTTCGGCGGATTCCCACCAGTCCAGCTCGGTGACCCGGGTGAACCCGCGGCGGCGGCACCAGCGGGCCAGCGCGGCCGGGACGAACAGGGCCGTGTGCCGGGGCAGCCGTTTGAGGGTGGCCGCGTCGAGGTGGTCGTAGTGGTTGTGGCTGATCACGACGGCGTCGACGGGCGGCAGGTCCTCCCAGCGGACCCCGACGGGGGTCAGCCGGGCCGGGGTGCCGAGGATCCGGCGGGACCAGACCGGGTCGGTCAGCACGGTCAGTCCGCCGATCCGCAGCACCCAGCCGGCGTGCCCGGCCCAGGTGACGGCGACCTTTCCGGGGGCGGCGGGGGGCATCGGTCCGGGCGCGTAGGGGAGGTCGGGGATCCCCCGCAGGCCGGCGGGGCCGGGCCGCAGCGTTCCCTCCCGCGCGAGCCGCGCGAAGTCCCGCAGCCCGGGCAGCGGGGTGGTCAGCCGACCGGCGAAGGAGCGCGGCCACCGCCGCACTTCCCCGAGCGGCCGGGTCCCGCCCCGGCGCACGGAACCCGGTCCGGCCGGGCGGGGCTCGGCGCGGGGGTCCGGACCGGCTGGACGGCCCTCGGTCCGGGGGTCCGTACGGCGGTCGGCGGAGCCCCGGCGGGCGCTCGGGGGGGCATCCGCGGCCGCTTCCGCGCCGGAGGCGCTCGCGCGGCGTCCCGTCTGGTCCCTCATCAGGTGTGGTCCCTCATCGAGAAGTCTCCGTTCACCGGCACATCGGGCGCGGGGTGGGTCGGTGGCGCGGCGGGCGGCCGGGGCGGGGGTCAGGTCAGTTCGGCGAGCACCGACCCGAACCGGTCGAGCGAGCGCCGTACGTGCGGGAGTCCGAGCGGGTCGGCGGCCTCCAGGGCGGCCAGCCGTTCTTCCGGGGTCGCGCCGAGGAACGGGCCGGTCGACAGCCGGAAGCGCAGCGCGCCCAGATCGTCGTCGAAGCGCTGGCCGCCGGGGGCGGGAGCGCCGAGCCGGGTGCCCAGGTGGTCCTCCAGTTCCATGGCGTCGCCGACGCCGTGGCGGGCGAGTCCGGCGCGCAGCGGGGTCAGGTCGGCGTAGAGGTGGCGTCCGGCGCGCGGGGGCCGGGCCAGGGCTCCGACGGCCAGCAGTTCGCGGTGGGCGGCCGCGGCCACCGCCGCGTGCAGGGCGGCGGCCGAGCGGCCGCGGGCGACGACGGCCGCGGGTTCGTCCAGGGCGTGCGCGGCGGCGACGGCGACGGGCCCCGCGACGAGCGCGCCGGTGGCGGTGAGGACGTCGAGGGTCCGGGCGCGCAGCCAGGTGCCGCGCGGCGTGCCGGGGAAGCGCACGACGGCCGCGGGCCACCCGCCGGGCAGCAGCGCGCCGGAGAGGTCGAGCAGGACGGCGGCCTGGTCGGGCAGCATCTCGGCGGGGCTCAGCACGGCGTCCTGGTGCGGCCGGTGCAGGGTGTCGCGCCAGGTCTCGTCGCTGACCACGAACAGTCCGGCGGATTCGGCCGCCTCGCACGCCTCGCGCAGCACCTCCGGCGGCGGCACGGTCGCGGTGGGGTCGTCGGCCACCGACAGGAGCAGCACGCGCGGGTCGCCGCCCTCGGCGCGCACCCGGCGTACGGTCTCCAGCAGGGCGTAGGGGTCGGGCACGCCGCCGCATTCCGCCGGGGTGGGCACGTGGTAGGCGCGCCGTCCCAGCAGCCGGACCTGCGGGGTCCACCAGGCGGGACAGGGGCGGGGCAGCAGCACGTCCCCGCCGTAGGCGCCGAGCAGGGCGAGCAGCAGCGCGGGGGCCCCGGGTCCGGCGGCCACCGCGTCCGGGTCGGCGGGCAGGCCGCGGCGGGCCCAGTGGCGGCAGGCGGCCTCGCGCACGGGTGCGCCGCCGCCGGGGGGTTCGGGGGCGGAGCGGCCCGCGGCGTCCGCGAGGACGGCGGTGAGCTCGGGCAGCACGGGCAGGCCGGGTTCCGGGGCCGGAGGCCCGTACCGGACCGGACCGCGTCCCTCTGCCGCCGTGCGCCGCATCCACGCCACCGCCTGCACCACCGCTTCCGTCCGACCTCCGGCCGACACCGCTGACCCGACCTTTATACGGTCCTTTGAGATGATGTGCCGCTTGTGTGGTGATCACGCGCGGCGCGGGCCGCGTTCAGCCGCCCGCCGGACGGCGCGGCCAGTCCGCGCCGCCTGCCCGCCCCCTGCCCGCCGTCAGCCCGCGCGTCCGACCAGGGCCAGCAGCCGCGTCTGGGCGTCCGCGCCCGCCGGCACGTCCAGCGGAGGGGCGAACGCCCCGCTCGCAGCGAGCCCGTCGGCGTACGGCATGACCTCCTTGATCGAGAACTCGACGAGGCCGTCCGGGAGCCGGTCGTCGGCCCCGATGCCCCGCGCCAGGTCCCAGGCGTGCACGACGCAGTCCGCGGTCGATTCGGCGCAGTACGCCGCCGCGCCGGTCGGCCCGTAGGA
Source organism: Streptomyces sp. NPDC043876 (assembly GCF_056435825.1). Taxonomy (NCBI): domain Bacteria; kingdom Bacillati; phylum Actinomycetota; class Actinomycetes; order Kitasatosporales; family Streptomycetaceae; genus Streptomyces; species Streptomyces sp. NPDC043876. The sequence goes on from NZ_JBWKDV010000011.1 coordinate 252,404, forward strand.
CAGCCGCACGGTCCGCTCCATCGCCCCGGGGGCGGTGAAGGCGGCGTGCGCGGCTGCCGCGGCCAGTCCCCAGGCGGTGCCCGGGTCCGCGCCGAGCACGTCACCGGAGTAGGCGTCGCCGACCTCCTCGACGGTCCGCCCGCCGGTCACCAGCGGCGGGACCCAGAGCTGCTCACCGGTGACGTGGTTGACCAGATCGCGCACGGTCCATCCGGTACAGGGGGTGGGCGCGCCCCACTGGTCGTCGGCGATCCTGCGCACGTACGCGCCGAAGAGTTCCAGCGCCTTCGCGTGCTGGTCGAGCAGGGTGTCCGGCCGGCGTTCTCCCACGGGTCCCACCGTCCTCTCGCTCGGGCTCCGCCTCCTGGGGCCCACTGTCCTCCGGCTGCGATTCCCCGGCTACCGGACCGCCCACCAGGCCTTCCCCGTAAGCCTTCTGTCCACATCGCAATACGGCTATCTCATATCGCGACATGATCCTCTACCGTGGTGGCATCGCTTCGAGACCGCTTCGAGGCCGCTGCGAGACCGCTTCGACGACGAGGAGTCACCGCCATGGAGAGCGCGCCCGAGACCACCCGCGAGACCGCCGTCTACACCCACGGGCACCACGAGTCGGTGCTGCGCTCGCACCGCTGGCGCACGGCGGCGAACTCGGCCGCCTACCTGACCGGCGCGCTGCGCCCCGGCATGAGCGTGCTGGACGTGGGCTGCGGGCCGGGCACGATCACCGCCGACCTGGCCGAGCTGGTCGCCCCGGGCCGGGTCACGGCCGTGGACGCCGCCGAGGACGTCGTCGTCCAGGCGCGGGCGTACGCGCAGGAGCGCGGTCTGCGCGACATCGTCTTCGCCACCGCCGACGTGCACGCGCTGGACTTCCCGGACGACTCCTTCGACGTCGTCCACGCCCACCAGGTGCTCCAGCACGTGGGCGACCCGGTCCGGGCCCTGCGCGAGATGCGCCGCGTGTGCCGCCCGGGCGGGATCGTCGCCGCGCGCGACGCGGACTACGCGGCGATGACCTGGTTCCCCGGGGTGCCCGGGCTGGACGACTGGCAGGACCTGTACCGGCGGGTGGCCCGCGCCAACGGCGGCGAGCCGGACGCGGGGCGGCGCCTGCTGTCCTGGGCGAAGGCCGCCGGGTTCACGGACGTCACGGCGACGGCCACGGCGTGGTGTTACGCGACCCCCGAGGAGGTGGCCTGGTGGAGCGGGCTGTGGGCGGACCGGACGACGGCGTCCTCGTACGCCGGGGTGACCACCGGGGGCGGCCACGCCACGGCCGGGGCACTGGCCGGCATCGCCGACGCCTGGCGTGCCTGGGGCCGGGAGCCGGACGCCTGGTTCTCGGTGCTGAACGGCGAGGTGCTGTGCCGGGTGTGAGCGGATCGGGGCGGTCGGGGCACCCAGGGCCGGTCGCGCCCGGCCGGGGCGGGCCGGTCGCGCCCGGCCGGGGCGGGCCGGTGGAGCCCGGCCGAGGCGGCCCCGGGGGCGCCCGGCCGCCCCTCCCCCGGGCCGCCCCGCGGCCGGGTCCGTCACCCCGGGTCCGTCGCCCCCGGGGCGGCCGGCCGCATCCGGAAGTCGTAGCGCGCGGGCAGCGGGCGGTCCGTGAGGGACGACCACACCTCTCCCAGCACCTCGTCCCCCTCGCGGAGGTCCGCCACCTCGAAGCCCTCCTCGAACACCCGCAGCGCCGCGCCCACGTGACCCTCGGCCGCCAGCATGCGGGCGGCCAGCAGCAGGAACCGGCCCTGTTCGCGCAGGGCGGGGCGCAGCCGCTCCCACACCGCGCGGGCACCGGCCGGGCGGCCCGCCGCCAGGAGCGCGGCCATCGCCTCCCGGCCCAGCGCGGACTCGGCGGCGGTCCAGGCGGCGCCGCCCCTGCTCTCCCCGGCCAGGTCGGCGAAGGCCTCCGCGTACCGGTCGGCCGCCCGCTCCCGGTCGCCCGCCAGCCGGTCCGCGACCGCCATGCAGCGCAGCAACGGCCAGCGCGAGGGGGCCAGCGCCAGGCCGCGTTCCCAGCTGCGCACCGCCTGGGCCACGTCGCCCGCGTGCCACTGGGCGACCCCGAGGTGGTACTCGGTCAGCGGGTCCGCCGGAGCGGTCTCCAGCATGTCCCGCCAGTGCGCGGCGACCAGGCTCGGCCCGGGCGGGGCGACCCGGCGCGGGCTGGGGAAGACCCCGGTGCGCCACAGCTCCAACCAGGGCGCCTGGTCCTCCCCGAGATCGGTCTCGGCGAAGGGCGTGCCCGGCAGTTCGTGCCCCGCGCACAGCACCTCCAGCGCGCCCCAGCCCGACCCGGTGGCCAGCCGCTCCCCCGGCTCGTGGTCGGCGTACGGCCGCCACGCCGCGTACGCCGCGTCCACCCGCTCCCGCGGCAGCGCCGCCTCCAGCGCCCGCCCGGCCTCGCCGCGGGCCGCCGCCCAGTCGTCGCCGTGCACCGCCGCGGCCTCCGCGGCCAGGGGCCCGTACGCCTCCAGCCAGTTGAACTCCGCCCCCGCCTCCAGCCGTACGTGCTCCAGCTGCGTCCGCGCGAGCCCGGCCTGGATCTCCGCGTACCCCGGCGTGCCGGGCTCGGTCAGCCACTCCTGCCAGCGGCACCCGCCGCGGCCCGCGCCCCACACGAAGAGCTTGCGTCCGCGCAGCCGTGCGGTGGAGGTCTGCGCCAGCCCGTACCCGGCGGCGTCGAGCGAGGCGATCCAGGGCCGCTCGCCCCGCGCCACCTCGTAGAAGTAGTCGGCGGGGTACTCGCCGCGCAGCGGGTACGTGCGGTCCGCGCCCTCCCAGCGCGGCACCGGGATCCGGCGCAGTGCGCGCTCGTACCCGAAGTGCCAGGCCTCGTCGGCGGGGGCGAGCACGCGGGTGCCCGCGTCCTCTGGGACGGCGATGTTGGACCACCAGTACACGGGGGCGGCCCGCTCGTGCGGATTGCGCACCCGCACGCCGACGTACAGGAACTCCGAGTCCTCGGGCAGCCACAGGTCCACCTGGAACGGCAGGTCGCGCAGCCGCTCCCACTCCCACATCCGGACCATGGTGGTGCCGTCGGGCGCCGGGACGAGCGCGGCGTGCAGCGGGGCGCAGGACAGGGTGGTGTGTCCGGTCGCGCCGATGTTCCACTCTATGCCGCCGGAGAACCAGGCCCCGTTGAGGGCGAAGGCGGCGGGCTGGAACACCGGGTTGCGGTAGAGCAGTTCGCGTCCGGTCGGGAGGTGGACGATCGAGTGCACGCGCCCGCCGAGCCCGGGCAGGACGGTCACCCGCAGGTGCGCGTTCTCCAGCACGATGCTCTCGAACTCGCGCTCGGTGCGCTCCCGCCGGTAGCCGTCGAGCACCCGGACGGGCAGCAGCGATCTCAGCGGTTCGTAGCCGATCTGCCGGGCCATCTCGCGGGGCAGCCCGTCCCGGGAGCGCTCGTCGAGCGTGTGGATCTCGGCGGGCGCACCCAGGGTGGGCAGCGGGTTCTCGGGCCCCAACGGGGCTGCGGGCAGCGTCACTACGGAACGTCGGACGATCGTGGCCATGAGGGAAATGGAACACGCCACGGCGGCCGAAGCACAGCCGTTCGGCGGATCACGCCCGGTCAGGATTACGCAAAGGCCCCGGCCACCAGGTCGGCGAGGAGCGCGCCCGCACTGGCGTCCGGGTCCAGGTCCGGGTCGTAGACCGTGATGTCGAGCCCGACGCAGCGCGGGGACTTCACGAGGACGGCGAGCAGTTCGTCCAGTTCGTCGGGGAGCAGTCCGCCCGGCTCGGGGCTGTCCACGGCGGGCATCATCCGGGGGTCCAGCACGTCGGCGTCCAGGTGCACCCAGAAGCCTTCGGTGACCGGTGGCCGCAGTCCCTCCAGCGCGACCCGCGCCACCGGCCCGGCGCCGGCCTCGCGGAGCTGTCCGACGGTGACGGCCATGATCCCGGCGGCGGCCAGTTCGGGGAGGTCCGCGTCCCCGTCCCGCAGCCCGAAGAGCCGTACGTCCTCGTCCCGCAGGTAGGGCGAGCGGCCCTCGATGTCGGACAGGTCGGCCTGGCCACGGCCGGTGGCCAGGGCCAGTTCCTCGCCGCCCGCCGCCCCGACGGGCCCGTTCACCGCCGTGTTGCCCGGGTGGCGGAAGTCGGCGGAGCCGTCGATGGCGGCCAGGCCGTACCGGCCGAGCCGGCGCATGGCGAGGGAGGCGCCGAGCTGGATCGAGCAGTCGCCGCCGAGGACGACGGGGAACTCCCCGTCCCTCAGGTGCTTCTCGATGCGGTCGGCGAGGGTGACGGTGTAGGCGGCGAGGGCGGCGGCGTGGAAGACGCCGTCCCCCTCCCGCCAGTCACCGCGGTCGTAGCGCGGTGGTACGACGACACCGCCCTCGCGTGCGCCGAGCCGGGCCAGCAGGCCCTGTTCGCGCAGTGCCCCGGCGAGTTTGTAGACCCCGGGCACGGTTCCGGGAGCGGGCGGGCGCAGACCGAGATTGGACGGGGCGTCAAGGAGCACGATCGTTCGCATCCCCTCATCCTGCGTGATGCGGCACCGCCCGGTCGAGCATCTCCCCGGTGATCGCCCAGCGTTCGTGGTCGCGCCAGGCGCCGTCGATGAACAGGAAGTCGGGCGAGAAGCCCTCCCGGCGAAAGCCGAGGCGGCGCACGAGCGCGGTCGAGGCGGTGTTGCCGGGCTGGACGTTCGCCTCCAGCCGGTGCAGGCCCAGACCCGGGGCGGCCTCGGCTCCGCGGGGGGCGGAGCCGCCCGGTGCCGGGTCCGTCAGGGCGTACCGGAGCAGCAGCCCCAGCCCCTCGGTCATCAGCCCCCGTCCCGCCGCGTGCGCGAAGGCGCCGTAGCCGAGGGCCCCGCACCGGAACGCCCCGCGCACGATGTTGTTCACGTTGACGAATCCGGCGATCGCCCCGCCGTCGCGTTCACACACCAGGAATCCGGCGCGTACGGCCTCGGCGCCGTCCGGACCCCCGGCGCCGTCGAGCCGGGCCGCGTAGGCCTCGTACTCCTCGGGCGTCCGCGGCGGGAAGAGCCACGGCCGGTGCAGCGCCTCGCTCTCCCGCGCGCGCCGGATGAACTCGGGGCCGTCGGCGGCGCGGATGCGCCGCAGCCCCACGCGGGGTCCTTCGGCGAGGTAGCGGGGGGAAGGGAGCTCCGGCATCCGGTCAGATTAACCGGCGGCCGCCTCAGTCGCGCAGCTCCAGGCGCGGGACGTCGGGGCGCGCGAAGCCGAAGGTCTGGGCGTACAGGGAGAGTTCGGCCTCCAGTGCGCGGACCATGGTGTCCGCCCGGCGGAAGCCGTGGCCCTCGCCCTCGAAGGCGAGGTAGGCGTGGGGCACGGAACGGCCGCGCAGGGCCGCGAGGAAGCGCTCGGCCTGGGCGGGCGGGCACACCGCGTCGTCCAGTCCCTGGAGCAGGACGAAGGGCGCGGTGAGCCGGTCGGCGCGGGCCAGCGGCGAGCGGTCCCGGCAGCGGACGGCCAGGGCGTCGGGAGGCCCGGCGAGCCCGTCGATGTAGCGGGATTCCAGGTCGTGGGTCTCGGCGGCGAATCCGGTGAGGTCGAGCACCGGGTAGATGACCGTCCCGCAGGCGTACAGGTCGGTCGCGGCCAGCGAGGCCGCCGCGGTCCAGCCGCCCGCGCTGCCGCCCCGGATGGCGAGGCGGGCCGGGTCGGCGGTGCCCTCGGCGGCCAGCGCGCGGGCCACCGCCGCGCAGTCCTCCACGTCCACCACGCCCCACTGCTCGCGCAGCCGTTCGCGGTAGGCCCGCCCGTAGCCGGAGGACCCGCCGTAGTTGACCTCGGCCACGCCGATGCCGCGGGAGGTGAAGTAGGCGATGTGCAGGTCCAGTACGGGCGGCACGTGGTCGGTGGGGCCGCCGTGCGCCCACACCACGTAGGGCGGCAGTTCATCGGCGGGTGCCCGCAGGGTGGGGTGGTGGGGCGGGTAGACGTGCGCGTGGATCTCCTGGTCGTCGGGGCCCAGGAAGGTCCTGCTCAGCGGTTCGGGGTAGTACGCCGGGTCCACGGGGCCGCGGCGGCGGCCGCCGTCGGTGGCGACGGGCAGGGCGTGGCCGCTCGCCGTGTCCAGCTCGACCACCTCGTAGGCGCTGCGCGGGCTGGCCGCGACGCCGTAGACGCGGGTTCCGTGCGCGGCGAGGGTGGGCTGCCAGGCGGTCCAGGGACCGGCCGCGTCCACCAGGTCGCCGCTCTCCGGGTCCAGGACGGCCAGTACCGAGGAGCCCTGGCCGTGCAGGACGGCCACGGGCCCTTCGGCCAGGGGCGCCATCCATTCGAGGCCCGGCTTCCAGAGCGGGCCGCCGAACTCCTCTTCCCGCGGGCACAGGTTGACGGGCGGGCCGCCGCCGGGGTCGACCCGGTAGGGGTTCCACCAGCCGCTCCGGTCGCTGACCGCCAGCAGGCTCCCGTCGGCCGCCCACGCGGTCTGCGCGACCGCTTCGGCGGGTCCGCCGAGCACGGTGCGGATCCCGGCGAGGCCGCCGTCGGCGGTGACCTCGGCCAGCAGCAGCTCGGTCCCGTCCCAGGGCATCCGCGGATGGTCCCACACCAGCCACGCGGCCCGCCGCCCGTCCGGGGACAGGCGCGGGCCGGTGGCGAACCGGTGCCGGTCGTCGGTGAGTTCGCGCACGGCGGAGCGGTCCTGCGCGGCCGATCCGTCCAGCGGTACGGCGGCCAGGACGCGGCGCACGTCGCTCGGCGCGGGGCCGGTGAACTCCTCCATCACGCACCACACGGCGTCGTCGCGCAGCACCGGGTCCACCCAGCGCAGCCCGCCGCCGGTGGGGCCGAGGGGGGTCAGCGGGCGGGGAGCGGCGCCGGGCGCGTCCGGCTCGTACGCGTACAGTCGCTGGTCGGCGAAGTGGACGAAGACCAGCAACGGCCCCAGTGCGTCCGGCCGTTCGGCGCCCGCCCAGGGGCGGCCGCCGTATTCGGTGAACCGGCTGCGCACGTTCCACGGCGCGGGCAGCACCGAGGCGGCGGGGCCCGCGTCGGCGGGGCGCCGGACCAGGGTGCGGCGGCCGCCCTCGTCCGGGCGGGGCTCGGTCCACCACACCTCGGCGCCGACCGTGCCCACGTACTCGGGCCGCCCGTCGTGGGCGGCGGCGAGCGCCGCGCCGATGGGCGAGGGCCAGCTGCCGTAGGGGGCGGTCGGCACGGCGGGGACCCCGGGGCCCGCGGGTACGGCGGAGGCCATCACAGGGTCCGCAGCGCGCGGTCGAGGACCTTGACCCCGAAGTGCAGGGCGTCGACGGGCACCCGCTCGTCCACGCCGTGGAAGAGCGACCAGTAGTCGAAGCCGGGCGGCAGCTTGAGCGGGGAGTAGCCGTAACCGGTGATGCCGAGGCGGGAGAACTGCTTGGCATCGGTGCCGCCGGCCATGCAGAAGGGCACCACGCGGCCTTCGGGGTCGAAGTGCTCGACGGCCTCCCGCAGGATCTCGAAGGTCCGCCCGTCGACCGGTGCTTCGAGGGCCACCTCGCGGTGGTGGAACTCCCAGTCGACGTGCGGTCCGGTCAGCGCGTCCAGGGTGGCGCGGAACTCCGCCTCGCCGCCGGGCACCATCCGCCCGTCGATGTGGGCCGTGGCGCGCCCCGGAATGACGTTCAGCTTGTAACCCGCGCCCAGCATCGTGGGGTTGGCGCTGTTGCGGACGGTCCCCTCGACGAGCATCGCGGCGGGTCCGAGCCGCTCCAGCACCGCGTCGAGGTCGAAGCCGGGGGCTCTGGGATCCACCGCCAGGCCCTGGAGCGCGGCGAGTTCGGTGAGGCACGCGGCGACGGTGTCGGTGATCCGCACCGGCCATTCGTGCTCGCCGATCCGGGCGACGGCGGCGGCGAGCCGGGTCACCGCATTGGCCTTGTTCGGCTTCGAGCCGTGTCCGGCGGTTCCGTGCGCGGTCAAGGTGAGCCAGGCGGTGCCACGTTCGCCGGCGGCGACCGGGTAGACGGCGCTGCCGGGTCCGGTGTGGACGGTGAAGGCCCCCGATTCGCTGAGTCCTTCCGTACAGCCCTCGAAGAGGTCCGCGTGCTGCCGGGCGAGGAAGTCGGAGCCGTCGACGGCACTGTCCTCCTCGTCGGCGGTGAAGGCGATCACGATGTCGCGCCGCGGCCTACG
>NZ_JBWKDV010000011.1:260605-340666 GCF_056435825.1 Streptomyces sp. NPDC043876
AGGAGGTCCGCGTGCTGCCGGGCGAGGAAGTCGGAGCCGTCGACGGCACTGTCCTCCTCGTCGGCGGTGAAGGCGATCACGATGTCGCGCCGCGGCCTGACGCCCGCCCGGGCCCAGGCCCGTACGACGGCGAGGACCATCGCGTCCATGTTCTTCATGTCGACGGCCCCGCGGCCCCAGACCACCCCGTCGCGGACCTCGCCCGAGAAGGGGTCCACGCTCCAGTCGGCGGCCTCCGCGGGCACCACGTCCAGGTGACCGTGGACGAGCAGCGCGTCGGCTCCCGGGTCGGTGCCCGCGATCCTGGCGACCACGTTGGTGCGGCCCGGGGTCCGCTCCAGCAGGACGGGCTCCAGCCCGGCGTCCGCGAGGCGCTCGGCGGCGTACTCGGCGGCCGGGCGTTCCCGGCAGTCGCCGCCGCCCCGGTTGGTGGTGTCGATGCGGATGAGACCGGAGGTGAACTCGACGACCTCGTCGAGCGCCCGTCGGTCGACGGCCGCGCCCGGCCCCCGCGTCGCATCCGCCGCGGCCGTGGCGCCCCTGGCGTCCGTCGCTTCCGTCGCGTCAAGAACCTGTTCCATGTCACCCATACTGCTCCTCCACCGCCGCGGAGACGATCGTCGTGACCGCCTTGAAGGTCCGGATCCCCTCGAACATCGCCCCGCTGGTGTACGCGACCCTGCGCTCCCCGCTCCGCTCGACCCCCGGCACGACGGTCGCCGCCATCGCCAGGTGCTCGGCGTCGAACTCCACCTCGACCGTGAAGGGGCCGTCGGCCGCCGGTGCGTGGCGCACGGCGAGCGCGGTGGCCGCCTTCGCGGCGGCGCGGATGTCGGCGGCGGTCCGGGCGGGGGTGCGGCACACCGCGGCGTAGCGCGAGACGTGGTCCTTCACGGCCACGGTCCGGGCGAGCGGCGCGTAACCGGCGGCGTCCGCACACGTCAGGTCGTCGCCGGTGACCAGGACCACGGGGACGCCGTACTCGGCGACGACGAGGGAGTTGAGCCGCCCCTCGCTCGCGCGGACGCCGTTCACCCAGACCCCGGTGATGGAGTTGGCGAGGTAGGTGTGGGCGAGGACGCCCGGCTCGCCCGCGCCCGTGTGGTAGCCGACGAAGGCGATCCCGTCGACGTCCCCGTGCTGGACGCCCTCCACCATGGAGAGGGCCTTGTGCCGGCCGGTGAGCATCTGCACGCGCTCGTCGAGCCGTTCCAGCAGCAGGTTGCGCATGGTCCAGTGGGCTTCGTTGACGAGCACCTCGTCGGCGCCGCCGTCGAAGAAGCCGAGGGCCGCCGCGTTCACGTCGGAGGTGAACAGCGCCCGGCAGCGTTCCCACTGGGGGGTGCCGGGCAGCACGTCGGCGGGCCAGGTGACGCCGGTGGCGCCCTCCATGTCCGCGGAGACGAGGATCTTCATCGGGGCCCCCGGGCGGTCGGTCACGGCACAGGTGCCCCAGCCTATCCGCGGCCCCCGCCCGCGCCGGGCCCGCGGCGCGCCGGGGCGCCGGGGCGGGACGTCCACTCGAACCGGTGAGCCGCCGAGGGCCGCCCACCGGTCCGCGCGGGAGAGGTCAGGCCTTCTCGACCTCGGTGGCCAGGTTCGCCAGCACGGCGTCGTAGATGCGGCCCAGGCCCTTGGGGGCGAAGGTGCGCTCGAAGAAGCCGCCGATGCCGCCCGCGCCGTTCCACACGGTGGAGACCACGGCCTTGGACCGGCCCTCACCGGCCGGGGTCACGGTCCAGGTGGTCACCATGGAGGAGTTGCGGTCCTTCTCCACGAGCTGCCCGTCGGTGGGTTCGGTGACCTCCAGCAGGCAGTCGCGCACGCGCTTGCTGGTGGCCTGGAGCTTCCAGTGGACCAGGGTGCCCTCGCCGTCGCCGCCCTCGCGCACCTCGTACTCGCTGAAGTGCTCGGGGAGCAGCTTGCCCCGGGTACCGCTGTAGTCCGCCAGCGCGTCGAACACGGTCTCCGCGTCAGCCGCGATGATCCGCTCCGTGGTGGCCTCGACCTGCGCCATAGCTGTTCCTCCAGCAGTTGTGTTCCGTCGTCCCGCGCAAGCCAATCACCTCCGGGTCGGGCGCCCAAATCCGTCCCGGGACCGCCCGCGGTCCGCCCCCGGTACTCCATCTGCGGCCGGCGCCGGCGCCGAGGCGTCATCAGATCGGGCCAACGCGCCGCACAATCCCGGCTTCCGCGCACCGCTTCCGGGACGATTCCCGCCAGAACCCTCGGCTGGGAGGCCCCATGATCCGCCCTTTGAAGAAGCGCGCCGCGGTGCTGCTGTCCGTCGCCACGGTCGCCACCGCCCTGGCCACCCCGGTCACGGCCGCCGCCCCCGCCGGTCCCGCGCTGCGCTGGACCGACTGCAAGACGGCCCGCTACCCCACCCTGCAGTGCGCCTCCCTCTCCGTCCCGCTGGACCACGCGCGTCCCGGCGGGCGGCAGATCTCGCTGGCCCTGACCCGGGTCCCGCACACCGCCAGGACCTCCCAGGGCCCGCTGCTCGTCAACCCCGGCGGCCCCGGCGGCAGCGGTCGCGCCCTGGCCGGGTACGTCGCCTCCGCGCTCCCCAAGGCGGTGGCCGCGCAGTACGACGTCATCGGCTTCGACCCGCGCGGCGTCGGCAAGAGCGAGCCCGCCCTGGACTGCGGCGGGGACCACTTCAAGCCCGTACGCCCGGACTCGGTGCCGCTGGACCCGGAGGTGGAGCGGGCGAACCTGGACCGGGTGAAGTCCTTCGCCGCGTCCTGCCAGGCCCGGCACGCGGACGTGCTGCCGTACATCGGCACCGTCTCCGCCGCCCGCGACATCGAGGTACTGCGCACGGCCCTCGGGGCGCCGCGGATCAGCTACTTCGGCTACTCCTACGGCACCTACCTGGGCGCCGTCTACGCGAAGCTGCACCCCGAGCGCGTGCACCGGCTGGTGCTCGACTCCGTCGTCGACCCGGGCGGCGTCTGGTACGGCGACAACCTCGCCCAGGACCGCGCCTTCGACGCGCGCCACAAGGCGTTCCTGGCCTGGGTGGCCCGCCACGACGCCACCTACCACCTGGGCACCGACCCGGCGGCGGTCGAAGCCCGCTGGTACGCCATGCGCGCGGACCTGCGCACCGCCCCGGCGGGCGGCAAGGTGGGCGCGGCCGAGCTGGAGGACACCTTCATGCCGGGCGGCTACTACAACGGCTACTGGCCCGGCCTGGCGGAGGCCTTCGCCGGCTACGCGGCGCGCGGCGAGACCAAGCCGCTGGTGGCCGCCTACGAGCGGTTCGGGGCGGTGGAGCCCTCGGCGGGCAACAGCTACAGCGTCTACACGGCGGTGCAGTGCCGGGACTCGGCCTGGCCCAAGGACTGGAACCGCTGGCGCGCCGACATGTGGCGCACGCACGCCGAGGCGCCCTTCATGACCTGGAACAACGCCTGGTACAACGCGCCGTGCGCGTTCTGGCCCACCGAGCCGCTCGACGCGCCGGACGTCACGAACGCGGCGCTGCCGCCCGCGCTGCTCTTCCAGGCCACCCTGGACGCGGCGACCCCGTTCGAGGGCGGGAGGAGCATGCACGAGAAGCTCAAGAACTCGGCGCTGGTCGTCGAGGAGGGCGGCGGCAACCACGGCGTCGCGCTCAGCGGCAACACGTGCCTGGACGAGAAGCTGGCGGCGTACCTGGCCACGGGCGCGGCGGCCGACGCGACCTGCGCCGCCCGCCCCGACCCCGAGCCGGCCGCGGCCACCCGCGCGGTGCCGCCGACGGCGGGCGGCGCGGCCCTGCACGGGATGCTGGGCTTCCGCGGCTGAACCCCGCCGGGCGCCGGGGCCGCTCCGCTAGGGAGCGTCCAGCTCCCGCAGCGCCTTCGTCGCCGCCACCGCGAGCCGCGGGAGCGACTGGGCCCGGGTCAGCACCTCCCGGGCCCGCGGGTCGCCGAGCGCGCCCAGCCCCTCCACGCAGGCGAGCGCCACCCGCCCGTACGGATCGTGCGGACCCAGCAGCCGGCCCAGGGTGGCGATCAGGGTGGGGACCGATTCCGGGGCGCGCAGGGCGACCAGGAGCCGGACGGGGTGCAGGGCGTAGGCCGTGCGCAGCTCGTTGGTGGCCAGCGCCGCCGCCGCCCGGGCGGTCCGCGGGTCGTTCAGTACGGCGAGGGCCTGCGCGGCGGCCTCGCAGCGGGGCGGGTCCCGGTGGTTGAGCAGCAGCACCAGGGACTCGAAGGCGCGCCGGTCACCGGCCAGCCCGAGCCGGTACGCCGCCAGTTCGCGGGCCCACAGCGGGCGGCCCGCCGCCGTCAGCGAAGCCGCGAGCGCGTCCGGCCGCGCCGTCAACAGCGCCTCGTACTCCGGCGCTTGATCCGCCTCTGCCCGTAGCCGCTCCAGCACGTTCACCCGCCCACCCTAGGGCGGCGGGAGCGGGGGTGAGAGGCGTACGTCACATCTCCCGTGCTCTGGCCAACCGGTTACCGACGGGTTACTGTCCTTCTCAACACGAACGAGGGCGGCCTGGTGACGCAGCCGCCCCCGTGTCCGTCGGTCCGGTGTCCCGATCACTCGGGTACCGATGTTTCGTACGGCGCGGCCCCGGGACAGGGTCCGCCGCTCTCCGCCCCGCACGGCACCGCCCTGCACGGCATCCGCCCGCCCGGGCCCCCGGCCCGTACCGGCCGCACGCCCCGCACGGCATCCGGCGCGCCTTCGACGCGCGCCCTCCCCTCAGTCGTCACTCTCACTGGAGTCCCGCGATGGACCGTCAGTCCAGTCAGCCCACCCCGCCCTCCTGCGGCTCCTCCCCGCAGACGATCGCCGTCGTCGGCCTCGGCACCATGGGCACCGGCATCGCCGAGGTCCTCGCCCGGGCCGGCCGTGAGGTCATCGGCATCGACATCGACGAGAGCGCCGCCCGGCGGGCCACCGCCGCGCTGGCCGCCGCCACCGCCCGCTCGGTGACCCGAGAGCAGCTCACCGAGCAGGAGCGCGACGCCGTCCTGTCCCGCTTCCGCACCTTCGGCGAGCTGTCCGCGGCCGCGGACGCCGATCTCGTCATCGAGGTCGTCCCGGAGTCCTACGAGCTGAAGCAGCAGGTCTTCGCCGCGCTGGACCGGGTCGTGCGCCCCGACGCCATCCTCGCCACCGGCACGAACGCGCTGTCGGTGACCCGGCTCGCCGCCGAGTCGCTGCGCCCCGAGCGGGTGCTGGGCCTGCACTTCTTCAACCCGGCCCCGGCGATGAAGCTCGTCGAGATCGTCTCCTGCGTGCTCACCGCACCGGCGGCCGTCGAGGCGGTCACGGCGCTGGCCCGCGAGCTGGGCAAGGAGCCCGTGTCGGCCGGCGACCGGCCCGGTTTCGTCGCGGACGGACTGCTCTTCGGCTACCTGAACCAGGCCGCCGCCATGTACGAGGCGAAGTACGCCTCCCGCGAGGACATCGACGCGGCCATGAAGCTGGGCTGCGGCCTGCCGATGGGCCCGCTGGCGCTGCTCGACCTGATCGGGGTCGACACCGCCCGGACCGTCCTGGAGGCCATGTACGCCTCCTCCGGCGACCGCCTGCACGCTCCGGCTCCGATCCTCGGCCACCTCGCGGAGGCCGGGCTGACCGGCCGCAAGTCCGGGCGCGGCTTCTACACGTACGAGGCCCAGGGCAGCCCGGTCATCGTGCGCGACCTGCAGACCCCGCTGGACGGGGCGGTGATCGCCTCCAGCCGTCCCGTCTCCACGGTCGGCGTGGCCGGTTCCGGCACGATGGCCAGTGGCATCGCGCAGGTCTTCGCGCAGGCGGGCTACTCGGTGGTGCTGGCGGCGCGCAGCCAGGACAAGGCGGAGGCGGCCAAGGCCGCGATCGGCAAGTCCCTCACCCGCGCGGTCGACAAGGGCCGGCTGACGGCGGAGGCCGCCGCACGGACCCTGGACCGGATCTCCCCGGCCGGGTCCCTGGAGGCCTTCGCCGAGGTGGACCTGGCCGTCGAGGCGGTCGCGGAGGACCTGGCCGTCAAGCAGGAGCTGTTCGCGGCCCTGGACAAGGTGTGCCGCCCGGGAGCGGTGCTCGCGACGACCACCTCCTCCCTGCCGGTGATCGCGATCGCCCGTGCGACCTCGCGTCCGCAGGACGTGATCGGCATGCACTTCTTCAACCCGGCGCCCGCGATGAAGCTCGTCGAGGTGGTCCGGACCGTGCTGACCGCCGACGACGTGCACGCGACCGTCCGCGGGATCTGCGCGAAGGTGCGCAAGCACCCGGTGGACTGCGGGGACCGGGCGGGGTTCATCGTGAACGCGCTGCTGTTCCCGTACCTGAACAACGCGATCAAGATGGTCGAGCAGCACTACGCGAGCCTGGACGAGATCGACGCCGCGATGAAGCTGGGCGGCGGGTACCCGATGGGTCCCTTCGAACTGCTCGACGTGGTCGGCCTCGACGTCTCGCTGGCGATCGAGAAGGTCCTCCACAAGGAGTTCCGGGACCCGGGCCTGGCCCCGTCCCCGCTGCTGGAGCACCTGGTGGCGGCGGGCTGCCTCGGCCGCAAGACCGGCCGCGGTTTCCGTGAGTACGCCCGCCGGTAAGCCGGTGAGCACCCCCGCCGGTGAGCCACGGCCCGGCCGGCGGGCATCCGAGCCGGATGCGTGGGGAGGGCTGCTCGGGACTGCCGGACCCTCACGGCGGGACACACCCACCGAGCCCAGTGCGGGCCCTCCCCCGCATCCATCCCCGTCGCGGGCCCCACAGGCACGCTCGCCCGCGCGCATGAAGTACTTTCGGTCTATGTCCCAGCCCGCCAAGACCTCGCCCCGCGCCGCCTCGGCCTCCGACGCCCCGGAGAGCGCCGCGGGTACCCGGGCGGCCGCCCAGCGCCTGAAGATGCGCCGCGAGCTGGCCGCCGCGGCCATGGAGCTGTTCGCGACCAAGGGGTACGAGGCGACGACGGTCGACGAGATCGCCGCGACCGCGGGCGTCGCGCGGCGGACCTTCTTCCGCCACTTCCGCTCGAAGGAAGAGGCGATCTTCCCGGACCACGACGACACCCTGACCCGGGCCGAGGCGGTGCTGGACGTGGCCCCGGCGCACGAGCACCCGCTCGACACGGTGTGCCGCGGGATCAAGGAAGTCATGAAGATGTACGCCGCCTCCCCGGCGGTGTCGGTGGAGCGCTACCGGCTGACCCGTGAGGTGCCGGCGCTGCGCGAGCGCGAGATCGCCTCGGTGGCCCGCTACGAGCGGCTCTTCACCCGCTACCTGCTGGCCCACTTCGACGAGCAGGACCACCACGCCGGGAACGACGATCCGCTGCTCGCCGAGGTGGCCGCCTCCGCGGTGGTCACCGCCCACAACCACGTGCTGCGGCGCTGGCTGCGGGCCGGTGGCCAGGGCGACGTCGAGGGGCAGCTGGACCACGCCTTCTCGATCGTGCGCAAGACCTTCGGTTCGGGGATCGGCGCGGGGCGCTCGCAGGCCGGGGCGCAGGCTCCCGCAGCGGTCCGCACCGAGGGCGAGGTACTGGTCGCGGTGGCCCGTACGGACGCGCCGCTCGACGAGGTCATGCGGACGATCGAAGAGGCGCTGCGCAACAGATAGCGACATCCGTCACAAGGGCCGCTCCCGTTCCGGGGGCGGCCCTTTCTTTCTGTCCAGCTTGTCCCTACTCGCCGGTAACTCTGATCGATCATCGCTCATCTGCGCAGGTCAATCGGCAAATGAGAGAAGTTTTTGGCACGCAGTGCCTTGCCGAGTGACACGGGGTGCCATACGTTGAATCTCGTCCGGATGTCCCCGCGATCCACGCCCACCACGGCACGGAGCGCGCCCCGGACGCCTGCGTCACAGGCACCCTCCGCGCCACCCGCGCGTGGCCACGCACCACCCCGCCGGACCGACGGCACACCTCGAACAGCGCCACTCAGCACCACAGCTCCACCCTCAGCGCCACCGCTCCACCCCCAGCTCCACCACCTCGCCCTTGATCCACCTTCGACAAAACCCTCAGCGTTTCCCTCAACGCTCAGCCGGAGGCACCACCGTGAAGGACATCCTCGACGCGATCCAGTCGCAGGCCGCGACGGCCGCCGACTTCGCGGCCCTGCCGCTGCCCGAGTCCTACCGCGCGATCACCGTGCACAAGGACGAGGCAGAGATGTTCGCGGGGCTCACCACCCGCGAGAAGGACCCGCGCAAGTCCCTGCACCTGGACCAGGTCCCCGTGCCCGAACTCGGCCCGGGCGAAGCCCTGGTGGCCGTCATGGCCTCCTCGGTCAACTACAACTCCGTGTGGACCTCGATCTTCGAGCCCGTGTCCACCTTCAGCTTCCTGGAGCGCTACGGGCGCCTCTCGGAGCTGACCAAGCGGCACGACCTGCCGTACCACGTCATCGGTTCCGACCTGGCGGGCGTGGTCCTGCGCACCGGCCCCGGCGTGAACGCCTGGAAGCCGGGCGACGAGGTCGTCGCGCACTGCCTCTCGGTCGAGCTGGAGTCCTCGGACGGCCACAACGACACGATGCTCGACCCCGAGCAGCGCATCTGGGGCTTCGAGACCAACTTCGGCGGCCTGGCGGAGATCGCCCTGGTCAAGTCCAACCAGCTGATGCCCAAGCCCGGCCACCTCAGCTGGGAGGAGGCCGCCTCCCCCGGTCTGGTCAACTCCACCGCCTACCGCCAGCTGGTCTCCCGCAACGGCGCCGGCATGAAGCAGGGCGACAACGTCCTGATCTGGGGCGCCAGCGGCGGCCTCGGCTCCTACGCCACGCAGTTCGCCCTGGCCGGCGGCGCCAACCCCATCTGCGTGGTCTCCAGCCCGGAGAAGGCCGACATCTGCCGCGCGATGGGCGCGACCGCGGTCATCGACCGCAACGCCGAGGGCTACAAGTTCTGGAAGGACGAGCACACCCAGGACCCCAAGGAGTGGAAGCGCTTCGGCAAGCGCATCCGCGAGCTGACCGGCGGCGAGGACATCGACATCGTCTTCGAGCACCCCGGCCGCGAGACCTTCGGCGCGAGCGTCTACGTCACCCGCAAGGGCGGCACCATCACCACCTGCGCGTCGACCTCGGGCTACATGCACGAGTACGACAACCGCTACCTGTGGATGTCGCTCAAGCGCATCATCGGCTCGCACTTCGCGAACTACCGCGAGGCGTGGGAGGCCAACCGCCTGATCTCGAAGGGCAAGATCCACCCCACCCTCTCGAAGGTGTACTCCCTGGAGGACACCGGCCAGGCCGCCTACGACGTCCACCGCAACCTCCACCAGGGCAAGGTCGGCGTCCTCGCGCTGGCCCCCGAGGAGGGCCTGGGCGTGCGCGACCACGAGATGCGGGCGACGCACCTCGAAGCGATCAACCGCTTCCGCGACATCTGATCCTTCGTCCGATCCGTCTGATCCGTCCGAGATCGTTCAAGGGCCAAAGGGACAGCCTGAGATGACAGAGCGCCAGAAAGACCGTCCGTGGCTCATGCGGACGTACGCCGGCCACTCCACGGCCGAGGCGTCCAACGAGCTGTACCGCCGCAACCTCGCCAAGGGCCAGACCGGCCTGTCGGTCGCGTTCGACCTGCCGACGCAGACCGGCTACGACCCCGACCACGTCCTCGCCCGCGGCGAGGTCGGCCGGGTCGGGGTCCCCGTCTCCCATCTGGGCGACATGCGGCGGCTGTTCCAGGACATCCCCCTGGAGCAGATGAACACCTCGATGACGATCAACGCCACCGCCATGTGGCTGCTGGCGCTCTACCAGGTGGCCGCCGAGGAGCAGGGCGCGGACATCGCGCAGCTCCAGGGCACCACCCAGAACGACATCGTCAAGGAGTACCTCTCGCGCGGGACGCACGTCTTCCCGCCCGGGCCCTCGCTCCGCCTGACGACGGACATGATCGCGTACACGGTCAACCACATCCCGAAGTGGAACCCGATCAACATCTGCTCGTACCACCTCCAGGAGGCCGGGGCCACCCCGGTCCAGGAGATCTCGTACGCGATGTCCACCGCGATCGCCGTCCTCGACTCGGTGCGCGACTCGGGCCAGGTGCCCGAGGAGCGCTTCGGCGAGGTCGTCGCCCGGATCTCCTTCTTCGTGAACGCGGGCGTCCGCTTCATCGAGGAGATGTGCAAGATGCGCGCCTTCGGCCGGATCTGGGACCGGATCACCCTGGAGCGCTACGGCATCGCCAACGAGAAGCAGCGGCGCTTCCGGTACGGCGTCCAGGTCAACTCGCTGGGGCTGACCGAGGCGCAGCCGGAGAACAACGTCCAGCGGATCGTGCTGGAGATGCTGGCGGTCACCCTCTCCAAGGACGCCCGGGCCCGCGCCGTGCAGCTGCCGGCCTGGAACGAGGCGCTGGGCCTGCCCCGGCCGTGGGACCAGCAGTGGTCCCTGCGCATCCAGCAGGTGCTGGCGCTGGAGAGCGACCTGCTGGAGTACGAGGACATCTTCGCGGGCTCGCACGTCATCGAGGCCAAGGTGGACTCGCTGGTCACCGAGTGCATGGCGGAGATCGCGCGGATCCAGGAGATGGGCGGGGCGATGGCCGCCGTCGAGTCCGGCTACCTGAAGTCGCAGCTGGTCTCCTCGCACGCCGAGCGGCGGGCCCGGATCGAGGACGGCGAGGACAAGATCGTCGGCGTCAACTGCTTCCAGCAGACCGAGCCGAACCCGCTGACCGCCGATCTGGACGGCGCGATCATGACGGTGGACGGAGCCGTGGAGGCGCTGACCGTCGAGCGCATCGTCCGCTGGCGCGCCGAGCGCGAGGAGTCCTCGGACCGGCAGGGCGAGGGCGACCCCTTCGTCTTCCCCACCACCCGGCAGGCGCTGGAGCGCCTGAAGGAAGCGGCGGCCGGCACCGAGAACCTGATGGAGGCCACCCTGGAGTGCGCCCGCGCCGGTGTCACCACCGGCGAGTGGGCGACGGCCCTGCGCGAGGTGTTCGGCGAGTTCCGCGCACCGACCGGGGTCTCCTCGGCGCCGGTGGCGGTCACGGCCGAGCCCGGCACGCCGATGGCCGAGGTCCGCGCCAAGGTGGCCCGTACGGCCGAGGAGCTGGGCGCCGGGCGGCTGCGGCTGCTGGTCGGCAAGCCCGGCCTGGACGGGCACTCCAACGGCGCCGAGCAGATCGCCGTACGGGCCCGCGACGCCGGGTTCGAGGTGGTCTACCAGGGCATCCGGCTGACCCCGGAGGAGATCTCCGCGGCCGCCCTGGCCGAGGACGTGCACTGCGTGGGGCTGTCCATCCTGTCCGGCTCGCACTGCGCGCTGGTCCCGGACGTCCTCGAACGCCTGCGGGCGGCGGGGGCGGGTGACATCCCCGTCATCGTCGGAGGCATCATTCCGAACGCCGATGCCGTCACCCTGAAGGCGGCCGGTGTCGCCGCCGTGTTCACGCCCAAGGACTTCGGCATCACGGAGATCATCGGCCGTATCGTCGACGAGATCCGCAAGGCGAACAAGCTCCACCCACTAGAGAACGTCGCAAGCACGGAGGTCCCCGCATGACCACGCCCTCTTCCCCGGTCGACCGGCTGCGGCCGCGCCGCTCCTGCCTCGCGGTGCCGGGTTCCAACCCGCGCTTCCTCGAGAAGGCCCAGGGCCTGCCCGCCGACCAGGTCTTCCTCGACCTGGAGGACGCCTGCGCCCCGCTCGCCAAGGAAGGCGCCCGCCACACCATCGTGGACGCCCTCAACCAGGGCGACTGGACCGGCAAGACCCGGGTCGTGCGCGTCAACGACTGGACCACGCACTGGACCTACCGCGACGTGATCACGGTCGTCGAGGGCGCGGGCCAGAACCTCGACTGCATCATGCTGCCGAAGGTCCAGGACGCCCAGCAGGTGGTGGCCCTCGACCTGCTGCTGACGCAGATCGAGAAGACCATGGGCTTCGAGGTCGGCAAGATCGGCATCGAGGCGCAGATCGAGAACGCCAAGGGCCTGGTGAACGTCGACGCGATCGCCGCCGCCTCGCCGCGGCTGGAGACGATCATCTTCGGCCCGGCCGACTTCATGGCCTCGATCAACATGAAGTCGCTGGTCGTGGGCATGCAGCCGCCCGGCTACGGCGCGGACGCCTACCACTACATCCTGATGCGGATCCTGATGGCGGCCCGCATGCACGACCTCCAGGCGATCGACGGCCCCTTCCTCCAGATCAAGAACGTGGACGGCTACCGCGAGGTCGCCGGCCGCGCCGCGGCGCTGGGCTTCGACGGCAAGTGGGTGCTGCACCCCGGCCAGGTCGACGCGGCGAACGAGGTGTTCTCCCCCTCGCAGGAGGACTACGACCACGCCGAGCTGATCCTCGACGCGTACGACTGGTGCACCTCGGAGGCCGGCGGCAAGAAGGGCTCCGCGATGCTCGGCGACGAGATGATCGACGAGGCCAGCCGCAAGATGGCCCTGGTCATCTCGGGCAAGGGCCGCGCGGCGGGCATGCGGCGCACCACCAAGTTCGAGATCCCGGAGGGCTAGGACCATGCAGTTCGGACGCACCTACGAAGAGTTCGAGATCGGCGCGGTCTACAAGCACTGGCCCGGGAAGACCGTCACCGAGTACGACGACCACCTCTTCTGCCTGCTGACCATGAACCACCACCCGCTCCACATGGACAGCAACTACGCCGAGAACACCACCGACTTCGGCAAGAACGTGGTCGTCGGCAACTACATCTACTCGCTGCTGCTGGGCATGTCGGTGCCGGACGTCTCGGGCAAGGCGATCGCCAACCTGGAGATCGAGTCGCTGCGGCACGTGGCACCGACCTTCCACGGCGACACGATCTACGGCGAGACGACCGTCCTGGACAAGACGCCGTCGAAGTCGAAGAACGACCGCGGCATCGTCTACGTCGAGACCAAGGGCTACAAGCAGGACGGCACCCTCGTCTGCGTCTTCCGGCGCAAGGTGATGGTCCCGACCGAGACGTACATCAAGGAGCGCGGCGGCGAGCAGCCCGGCCGCCCCACGCTGAAGGAACAGGGGAAGTAGCACCATGACCCGACTTGCCCAGACCGCCGGCCTCAACGACGTCCAGCGGGAGATCCTCAAGACCGTCCGGGAGTTCGTCGACAAGGAGATCATCCCGGTCGCCACCCAGCTGGAGCACCGCGACGAGTACCCGCAGCAGATCGTCGACGGCCTCAAGGAACTCGGCCTCTTCGGCCTGATGATCCCGGAGGAGTACGGCGGCCTGGGTGAGTCCCTGCTCACCTACGCCCTGTGCGTGGAGGAGATCGCGCGGGGCTGGATGTCCGTCTCGGGCATCATCAACACCCACTTCATCGTGGCGTACATGATCAAGCAGCACGGTACGCAGGAGCAGAAGGACCACTTCCTCCCGCGGATGGCGGCGGGCGAGATCCGCGGCGCGTTCTCGATGTCCGAGCCGGGGCTGGGCTCCGACGTGTCGGCCATCACGTCGAAGGCGGTGCGGGACGGCGACGAGTACGTCCTGAACGGCCAGAAGATGTGGCTGACGAACGGCGGCACCTCGACGCTGGTCGCCGTCCTCGTGCGCAGTGACGAA
Organism: Streptomyces sp. NPDC043876; assembly: GCF_056435825.1. Lineage (NCBI taxonomy): Bacteria > Bacillati > Actinomycetota > Actinomycetes > Kitasatosporales > Streptomycetaceae > Streptomyces > Streptomyces sp. NPDC043876. The sequence goes on from NZ_JBWKDV010000011.1 coordinate 274,100, forward strand.
GGCCACCCCGAGGGCACCGCCCCGCACAAGTCGATGACGACCTTCCTGATCGAGAAGGAGGCCGGCTTCGGGGAGGTGCGGCCCGGCCTGACCATCCCGGGCAAGATCGACAAGATGGGCTACAAGGGTGTCGACACCACCGAGATGATCATGGACGGACTGCGCATTCCGGCCAATCGGGTCCTTGGTGGGGCAACCGGCCGAGGGTTTTACCAAATGATGGACGGGGTCGAGGTCGGCCGTGTCAACGTGGCGGCACGTGGCTGTGGCGTCGCTCAGCGTGCCTTCGAGTTGGGTGTCTCATATGCCCAGCAGCGTCACACTTTCGGCAAGGCCATCGCCGAGCACCAGGCCATCCAGTTCAAGCTGGCCGAGATGGCTACCAAGGTCGAGGCCGCCCATGCGATGATGGTCAATGCAGCACGCAAAAAGGACTCCGGGGAACGAAACGACCTCGAAGCGGGGATGGCGAAGTACCTCGCCTCCGAGTACTGCAAGGAGGTGGTCGAGGACGCCTTCCGCATCCACGGCGGCTACGGGTTCTCGAAGGAGTACGAGATCGAGCGCCTCTACCGGGAGGCTCCGATGCTGCTGATCGGTGAAGGTACCGCCGAGATCCAGAAAATGATCATTGGGCGACGCCTGCTCGAGGAGTACCGACTCCAGGGCTGAAAACACCTTTTCGACCCGAAATGTCCGAATCATTTTGGCGAAAAGGTCACATCCAGTCACTGGCCGACGGACACCGACTCGGCTTCTGGCTTGCCCAGTTGTTGCGTGCAACCGATAGCATTCCAGTAAAGCCGCCGTCCCGTCCCCCAGTTTGCGGCGCGGCAATCACCCGCTACGAAGGTCATCCATGCCCCACAGCCAAACCTCTGCACCTCGCGTCGGCCTCCTCGGTGGACGCCTCGCGCGCGGAGCATCGCCGTGGCTTCTGCCGACCGTCGCCACCGCTGCGCTCAGCCTCAGCCGGGCCCGCAAGTCCGGCCGCTGGGCCGCCGTCGCCGTGCCCACCACTGCGCTGGCGGCGGGCATGCTGTGGTTCTTCCGCGACCCCGAGCGAGAGATCGCCCAGGGCCGTGTCATCTCGCCCGCCGACGGTGTGGTGCAGAGCATCATGCCGTGGAAGGACGGGCGCACCCGGGTCGCGATCTTCATGAGCCCGCTGAACGTCCATGTCAACCGGGCGCCCCTCGCGGGCACGGTGACGTCCGTGGAGCACATCCCCGGTGGATTCGTTCCGGCGTTCAACAAGGAGAGCGAGAACAACGAGCGCGTCGTGTGGCACTTCGACACCGAGCTCGGCGACATCGAGATGGTGCAGATCGCGGGAGCGGTCGCCCGTCGCATCGTTCCCTACCTGCCGGCCGGCACGAAGGTCGAGCAGGGTGAGCGCATCGGTCTGATCCGCTTCGGATCGCGCGTCGACATCTACCTTCCCGAAGGTGTCGAGGTCGCGGTCGAGGTCGGACAGGCCACCACCGCGGGGGTGACTCGAATTGACCGTGACTGATCCCGAAACACCGGCGAGCCGGGCGGACCTCACGACGACCGGCCCCGGCCGGTCCGACTGGGTGCCCGAGGCCGAGGAGGAGACCGACGGCGAGGAGATGCCCCTCTCGCTGCGGCTGTCGATAGCGGACACCCTCACCCTCGGCAACGCGACGTGCGGATTCATGGCGGTGTACTTCACCACCACCGGGATCCTCATCCCGCACCTCACCGGCAGTGACGAGTCGGGCATGGCGCGCCACAGCGCCGCGACCGCCGTGATACTGATGCTGCTCGCCGCGGTCTTCGACCTCTGCGACGGCCTGGTGGCCCGCAAGCTGCGCAGCTCTCCCATGGGCGCGGAGCTGGACAACCTGTCCGACCTGATCAGCTTCGGGCTGGCTCCCGCGTACTTCGTGCTCGTCTACGGCATGGTCGCCGACGACGCGCACCAGCGGGTGTCCGCGCTGGCCGCGATCGTCGTGCTGCTCGCCGTCGTCCTCAGACTCGCGAGATTCAGCTGCGTGACGATGAAGGACGGCATGTTCCAGGGCATGCCGAGCCCCTTCGGCGCGCTCACGGTCGTCTCGATCGTGCTGCTGGAGCTGCCGTTCATCCCGACCACGATGGCGATCATCGGGGTGGCGTGGCTGATGGTGAGCCGGGTCGAGTACCCGAAGCCCCGGGGCGTCCTCGCGGTGGCGATGCTCAGCTGGATCGTCGGTGCGATGGGGCTGCTGGCGGCCTGGGCGTTCGACGCCCCGGGCGGTCAGCTCCTGCTCCAGACCGGCTGCGCGCTCCAGATCGCCCTCGCGGCGACCATCCCGCTGTTCGCGACCACGCGGCGGGCCAACACCTTCCGCCACAACCGGCGCGAGGCACGGGCCGGCCAGCTGCCGTAACCGGCGGCGCGCTCGGCGCGACGCAACCGTACGAAGGGCCCCGGCCGCCGACCAGGCGACCGGGGCCCTTCGCGTGCGCCCGAGGTCCATGTCGGAAAACCGCCAGCCGGGCCCCCGCCGATGTCCGATCCTTGAGTCATGCACACCGACACCGAGCGCTGCGTACGGGCCGTCCGGTCGAAGGACGCCCGCTTCGACGGGTGGTTCTTCACCGCGGTCAGGACGACCGGGATCTACTGCCGTCCCAGCTGCCCGGCGGTGCCGCCCAAGGTGGCGAACATGAGCTTCCTGCCCAGTGCCGCGGCCTGCCAGCAGGCGGGCTACCGCGCCTGCAAGCGCTGCCGCCCCGACACCAGCCCGGGCTCTCCCGAGTGGAACGCCCGCGCCGACGCCGTCGCCCGCGCCATGCGGCTCATCCAGGACGGGGTGGTCGACCGCGAGGGCGTCCCCGGGCTGGCCGCGCGCCTGGGCTACTCGACGCGGCAGGTGGAGCGGCAGCTGAACGCGGAGCTGGGAGCCGGTCCGCTGGCCCTGGCCCGGGCCCAGCGGGCGCAGACCGCGCGGCTGCTGGTGGAGACCTCCGAGCTGCCGATGGGCGACATCGCCTTCGCCGCCGGGTTCTCCTCCATCCGCACCTTCAACGACACCGTGCGCGAGGTCTTCGCCCTCGCCCCCGGGGAGCTGCGGCAGCGGGCGCGCAGGACCCACCGGGGCGCCCCGCAGCCCCGGATCCCCGGCTCGCTCTCGCTGCGGCTGCCCTTCCGCGCCCCCCTCACCCCCGACAACCTCTTCGGGCACCTGGCGGCGACCGCCGTGCCCGGGGTGGAGGAGTGGCGCGCCGGGGCGTTCCGCCGCACCCTGCGGCTGCCCTACGGCACCGGGGTGGTGGCCCTCGCCCCCCGGCCCGACCACATCGCCTGCCAGCTGGCCCTGACCGACCTGCGGGACCTCACGATCGCGATCAGCCGGTGCCGCCGGCTGCTCGACCTGGACGCCGACCCGGAGGCCGTGGACGAGCAGCTGCGCCGCGACCCGCTGCTCGCGCCGCTGGTGGACAAGGCCCCCGGGCGCCGGGTCCCGCGCAGCGTCGACGCGGCGGAGTTCGCCGTACGGGCGGTGCTCGGGCAGCAGGTGTCCACGGCGGCGGCGCGCACCCACGCGGCCCGCCTGGTGAGCGCGTACGGCGAGCCGGTCACCGATCCGGATCCGGCGGGCGGGCTCACCCACCTCTTCCCCTGCGCCGAGGCGCTGGCCGCGCTGGATCCCGAGGCGCTCGCCCTGCCCCGCAGCAGGCGCACGACCCTGACCACGCTGGTCGGCGCCCTGGCCGACGGGGCCCTGGCGCTGGACATCGACAGCGACTGGGAAGCGGCGCGGGCCCGGCTCGGCGCGCTGCCCGGTTTCGGTCCCTGGACCACCGAGGTGATCGCGATGCGGGCGCTGGGCGACCCGGACGCGTTCCTGCCCTCCGACCTCGGGGTGCGGCGGGCCGCGCGGGGGCTCGGGCTGCCGTCCACGCCGGCCGCGCTGACCGCCCGGGCGGCCGCCTGGCGGCCCTGGCGGGCGTACGCCGTCCAGTACCTGTGGGCGACGGACGACCATCCGATCAACCACCTGCCGGGTTGACCCGGCCACGCCGCAGACCCCGTACGACCGCACCCACCGCACGCACCGCACGAGGAGACACCCTCATGGACAGCAGCACCACCGGCACCACCGGCACCGGCAGGCAGCACGCCGTCGTCGACAGCCCGTACGGCCCGCTCACCCTCGTCGCCACCGGCGGCGTCCTCAGCGGCCTGTACATGACCGGACAGCGCCACCGGCCACCGGAGGAGTCCTTCGGGGAGCGCGTCGCGGCCGCGGAGGGGCCCTTCCCCGCCGTGGTGGCGCAGCTGAGCGCGTACTTCGCCGGGGAACGGACCGCTTTCGACCTGCCGCTGCGCCTGGAGGGCACCGACTTCCAGCGCGGCGTCTGGGACCAGCTGACGCGCATCCCCTACGGCGAGACCTGGTCGTACGGCGAGCTGGCGGCCCGGCTGGGCAAGCCGAGCGCCTCGCGCGCGGTGGGCCTGGCCAACGGGAAGAACCCGATCAGCATCATCGTCCCGTGCCACCGGGTGATCGGGGCCTCGGGGAGCATGACCGGGTACGGCGGCGGGGTGGAGCGCAAGGTGCGGCTGCTGGAGTTCGAGTCCGGCCGGACCGGCCGGACGGTCACGGCGGAGGGTCTCTTCTAGACCACCATCAGCGGGACGAGGAGGGCGAAGGCGGCCCCGGCCTCGACCGCGTACCCGTAGAGCGAGGGGTGCGGCACGGGGGCCGCGAGGAGCACCACGCTCTGCTGGGCGGCGGCGGCCTCCACCCACTCGGCAGCGGCGCCCAGGTTGCCCTGGTACCAGCCCTCGCAGGCGCCGGGGCCGCTGACGAACAGGACGTCGTCGGCGCGGCGGTAGGCGGCGCTCCAGCCGGGTGCGGGGGCCGCCCAGCCGTCGTAGTCGGTGAAGTGGGCCCAGCCGCCGTCGCGTATCGCGGTGTCGAACAGCCAGACGGGTACGCCTTCGGGCGTGACATCCGCGCCTGCCTGCTCCTCGGTGGTGAAGTGGACCATGGGCAGGGCGTCGGGCCCGTCGGCGGTGCTGGGCCAGGCGTACATCGTGATCATCCGGTTATTGTGTCCCGTCCGATGTAGGCATCGTGTCACGGGTCACCTTCCGGGTCGGCGGCCCGTGGCGCTACTGCGGGCGGCGGCCGTTCTCCAGCTCCGCGGTGCCCTCGCCCGACCGCAGGACCCGGTAGGCCTCCGCGGCGCGCAGGCCCAGCGCGCCGGGCAGGTAGGCGGTCAGTTCCGCCGGCTCCACCAGCCGCCAGGACGTCAGCTCCTCCTCCTGGAGGGTGACCCTGGCCAGCTGCTTGGCGTCCAGCACGCCGCCGTCGTAGACGTACGCGACGAGCGGCGGGCGGGCGGAGCCGAGCACCCAGTCCACCGCGAGCAGCCGGCCGAGCGGAAGGTCGAGCCCGATCTCCTCGGCGCTCTCGCGGCGGGCCGCGGCGCGCGGGGACTCGCCCCGGTCGGACTCGATGGTTCCGCCGGGCAGCGCCCAGCCCTCGCGGTAGTTCGGTTCGACGAGCAGCACCCGGCCCGCGGTGTCCCGGTACAGGGCGGCCGCGCCGGCCAGCACCCGGGGCAGGCTCGCGATGTAGGTGGCGTAGTCCTCAGTGGTGGTCACCGCGCCAGCCTACCGAGCCGGTCCGGGCGCGCCGCGGCTGCGCCGCGGGCAACGGGGCCGCTCAGGCCGGGCCGTCGTCGTCCCCGCGGCCGCGGGCGCGGGACTCCGCGACGCGCCGCAGCCGGGGGTGCCGGGCCGGACCCTGCTCGGTGAGGGCGTCGCCGACCATGGCCCGCACCGCGTCGCGCACCCCGTGCAGCGCATGGGCGCGGGCGGGTCCGGCCCCCGGGTCGGCGCGCAGCTCCTTCACCAGCGCCCAGCAGACCAGGAGCATCACGAGGACGAAGGGCAGCGCCACCAGGATGGTCGCGGTCTGGAGGGACTTCAGGCCGCCCGCGACGAGCAGCACGGCTGCGACGGCCGCCATCAGCACGCCCCAGGTGACCACCAGCCAGGTGGGCGGGTGCAGCGAGCCGCGGCTGGTCAGCGAGCCCATCACCAGCGAGGCGGAGTCGGCGCTGGTGACGAAGTAGGTCATCACCAGGGCCATGGCGACGTACGAGGTCAGCGTGCCGAGCGGCAGGGCGTCGAGCATCGCGAAGAGCGAGGCCTCGGTGCCGTCCTTGATCTCGGCGGCGAAGTCGACGGCGCCGGTGGAGTCCAGGCGGATCGCGGTGCCGCCCATCACGCAGAACCAGATGACGGTCGCGCCGCTGGGCACCAGCAGCACGCCGACGAGGAACTCGCGGATGGTGCGGCCGCGCGAGATCCGCGCGATGAAGGTGCCGACGAAGGGCGCCCAGGAGAGCCACCAGGCCCAGTAGAAGATCGTCCACGCCCCGAGCCACGCGCTGTCGGTGAAGGCGCCGGTGCGGCTGGCCATCGGAAGGAGCTGGTGCAGGTAGCCGCCGACGCTGGCGGGGATGACGTCGAGGACGTAGACGGTGGGGCCGAGCAGGAACACGAAGAGCATCAGGACGGCGGCCAGCACGATGTTGGCGGTGCTGAGCCACTTCACCCCCTTGTGCAGGCCGGAGAAGGCGGAGAGCACGAAGGCGGCGGACAGCGAGCCGATGATGATCAGTTCGAGGGTGGTCGAGTCCTCGACGCCGGTGGTGATGTTCAGGCCCTTGGCGACCTGGAGGGCGCCGAGGCCGAGGCTGGTCGCGGTGCCGAAGACGGTCGCGAAGACGGCGAGCAGGTCGATGGCGCGGCCCGGCCAGCCGTCGGCCCGCTCCCGGCCCATGAGCGGGACGAAGGCGGAGCTGAGGCGGTTGCCGCGGCCCTTGCGGAAGGTCGCGTAGGCGAGGGCGAGGCCGGCGATGCCGTAGATGGCCCAGGGGGTGAGGGTCCAGTGGAAGAAGGAGTACTCCAGGGCCGCGCGCGCGGCGCCGCCGGTGCCGGGGGCGGCGCCGCTGGCCGGGGGCGGGCTCAGGTAGTGGGTGAGCGGCTCGCCGACGCCGTAGAACATCAGGCCGATGCCCATGCCCGCGCTGAACATCATGGCGATCCACGCGAGGTTGGTGAACTCGGGTTCGCTGTCGTCGGCTCCGAGCCGGATGCGGCCGAAGCGGCTGATCGCGAGGACGACGCACATGACCAGGAAGACGTCGGCGGCGATCACGAACAGCCAGGCGAAGTTGTTCAGCACCCAGGTCAGCGCGGCGGCGGAGGCCGTGTCGAAGGAGTGCTTGCCGAGCGCCGCCCAGGCGACCACGGCCAGTACGGCGATCACTCCGATGCCGACGAGCATCCGGTCGGGCGCGTCGTCCTGCGGGGCCGCGGGGCCTCCCGCGGGGGTGTCGGAGCGTGACTGTTCCCGTGAATCCGTACTCATGCGGCCCCACTATGCGGGGGAATGTACCCATTGCCGACCAGGGCGCGCGGGGTGTGTCCCGGGCCACCCATGGGCTTTGGAGAATCCTCCGGATAGGCTCAGGGCGGCGCGACTGCACTGTTCGATAGCAAGGGATTAGCAAGGTGACGGACGGAGCAGTAACTGAGACCGCGCGCGTGCTCATCGCCGCGGACAAATTCAAGGGCTCGCTCACGGCCGTGCAGGTCGCCGAGCGGGTGACGGCGGGCCTGCGCGCGGCCGTACCGGGCGTGGAGATCGAGACCCTCCCGGTCGCGGACGGCGGCGACGGCACGGTCGCGGCGGCGGTGGCGGCCGGGTTCGAGCGCCGGGAGGTACGGGTCACCGGACCGCTCGGTGACCAGGTCACGGCCGCTTTCGCGCTGCGCGACGGCACCGCCGTGGTCGAGATGGCGGAGGCCTCCGGCCTCCAGCTGCTGCCGGCGGGCGTCTTCGCTCCGCTGACGTCGACCACGTACGGCTCGGGCGAGGTCCTGAAGGCGGCCCTGGACGCGGGCGCGCGCTCGATCGTCTTCGGCGTGGGCGGCAGCGCCACCACCGACGGCGGCGCGGGCATGCTGGCCGCGCTGGGGGCGGTGTTCCTGGATGCGAACGGTGAACCGGTCGGTCCGGGCGGTGGCGCCCTGGCCTCGCTGGCCTCGGCCGACCTGTCCGGGATCGACCCGCGCTTCGCCGAGGTGGAGTTCGTCCTCGCCAGCGACGTGGACAATCCGCTGACCGGGCCGAAGGGCGCGCCGGCCGTCTACGGGCCGCAGAAGGGTGCGACGCCCGAGGACGTGGCGACCCTGGACGCGGCGCTGGCGCACTTCGCGGTGGTGCTGGAGAAGTCGGTCGGCCCGAAGGCGGCGCAGTACGCGCTGGCTCCCGGGGCGGGCGGCGCGGGCGGCATCGGCTACGGCGCGCTGCTGCTGGGTGCGACCTTCCGGCCGGGCATCGAGCTGATGCTGGAGGTGCTGGGCTTCGCCCCGGCGCTGGAGCGGGCCACGCTGGTGATCACCGGTGAGGGCTCCCTCGACGAGCAGACCCTGCACGGCAAGGCCCCGGCGGGCGTGGCGGCCGCCGCGCGCGCGGCGGGCAAGGACGTCGTGGCCGTGTGCGGGCGGCTCGCGCTGACCCAGGAGGCCCTCCAGGCCGCCGGGATCCGGCGCGCGTACCCCCTGACGGAGATCGAGCCGGACACGGCGAAGTGCATCGCCAATGCCGGGCCGCTGCTGGAACGCGTCGCGGCGAACATCGCCGCCGACGTCCTCTGACCCCGCCGGGCCGTCCGCCGCGGGCCCCCGCTCCCCTCACCGGGGGGCGGGGGCCCGCGGCGTTCCCGGGCAGAGCAAAACGAGGAACGTGTCGGGCCCTCCCCCCGCCGTGCCTCCGGCGGGCCCTCAAACGCCGGGCAGGCTGAAATTCGCCCCCTGGGCCGGGGAAAAGCCGCAGCCCAGCCGCAGCCATACCCAGCCCCGCCGGCGTTTGAGGCGCCGCCGGAGGCACATCAGCCACCCGCAGGGCCGGGGCACAGCCGTACCTCAGGCCGGGACCAAGCCGCGGGTCGACGCAGCCACCCCCAGCCCCGCCGGCGATTGAGGCGCCGCCGGAGGCACATCAGCCACCCGCAGGGCCGGGGCACAGCCGTACCTCAGGCCGGGACCAAGCCGCGGGTCCACGCAGCCATACCCAGCCCCGCCGGCGATTGAGGCGCCGCCGGAGGCACGCCGGCCGCGCCGCAGGCGAGAGGGAGGGGCCGGGCTAGGCGGCGGTGGACACGGCGGCCTCGAAGGCGGCGTACGCAGCCGCGTCGAAGAGGACGAAGCGGACCTCCTCCACCGGCCCGGCCACCGCACCCCGCACCGCCCCCACCGCGATCCGCGCCCCGTCGTCCATCGGCCACCCGTAGACCCCGGTCGAGATCGCCGGGAAGGCGACCGTACGCGCCCCCAACTCCCCCGCCACCCGCAGGGATTCCCGGTAGCACGAGGCCAGCAGCTCCGAGCGGTCCTCCTCGCGGGAGTACACCGGCCCCACCGTGTGGATCACGTGCGCGGCCGGCAGCCGGCCCGCCGTGGTGGCGACCGCGCGGCCCGTCGCGAGGCCCTTGCCGTAGTGGGAGGCGCGCAGCGCCCGGCAGGCCGCGAGGATCTCCGGCCCCCCGCGCCGGTGGATCGCACCGTCCACCCCGCCACCGCCCAGCAGGGAGGAGTTCGCCGCGTTGACCACGGCGTCCACGCGCTGGGTCGTGATGTCCCCGCGGGCCAGGGTGATGCGGACCATCAGGACGAGCCCTTTCGCAGGTGGCGCCAGACCGCCTTCGCCGCGTTGTGGCCGGACATGCCGTGCACGCCCGGCCCGGGCGGAGTCGCGGAGGAGCACAGGAACACGGCCGGGTGGGCCGTGGTGTACGGGGACAGGGTGAGCTTCGGCCGCAGCAGGAGCTGGAGGCCGGAGGCGGCGCCGCAGGCGATGTCGCCGCCGACGTAGTTCGGGTTGCGGGCGGCGAACTGCGGCGGCCCCGCGGTGGCGCGGGCGAGGACCAGGTCGCGGAAGCCCGGCGCGAAGCGCTCCAGTTGGCGTTCGACGGCGTCGGTGAGGTCGCCGTCCCAGCCCGCGGGAACGTGCCCGTAGGCCCAGAAGACGTGCTTGCCCGCGGGGGCGCGGCCGGGGTCGACCAGGCTGGGCTGCGCGGTGATGAGGAACGGCGTACGGGGGGCCCGGCCGCTCGCGGTGAGCTGCAGCGCGGCGTCGATGTCCCGGGTGCGCGGTCCGACCTGGACGGTGCCCGCGCGGCGCGCCGCCTCGGCGGTCCAGGGGACGGGGCCGTCCAGGGCGTAGTCCAGCTTGAACACTCCGGCGCCGTACCGGTAGCCGTCGTACGCCCGCCCCAGCCGGGCGATCCGGGCCAGCGCGGTCGGCGAGGTGTCGAAGACGTAGGCACGGGCCGGCGGCAGGTCGTCCAGCCGCTTGACCTCGTAGCCGGTGTGCACGACGCCGCCGAGGTCGCGCAGGTAGGCGGCGAGCGCGTCGGAGATCGACTGGGAGCCGCCGCGCGGCAGCGGCCAGCCGTTCGCGTGTGCGGCGAGGGCGAAGACCAGCCCGACCGCGCCCGTCCCGATCCCGCCCAGCGGCGCGATCACGTGCGCGACGAGGCCCGCGAAGAGGGCCCGCGCGCGCTCGTCCCGGAAGCGCCGCATCAGCCAGGTGGACGGCGGCAGGCCGGTGAGCCCGAAGCGGGCCAGGGTGAGCGGGTCGGTCGGCAGCGCGGTGGACGGCAGGGACATGAAGTCCCGGGCCAGGGTGTCCCACTTGCCGAGGTACGGCGCGACGAGGCGGCGGTAGGCGCCCGCGTCCCGGGAGCCGAAGGAGGCGGCGGTCTCGGCGACCGACCGCGAGAGCACGGCGGCGCTGCCGTCGTCGAAGGGGTGCGCCATCGGGAGCGGGGCGTGCAGCCACTCCAGCCCGTACCGCGCGAGCGGCATGGTCGCGAAGACGGGCGAGCCCGCGCCGAGCGGGTGGACGGCCGAGCAGGGGTCGTGCCGGAAGCCGGGGAGGGTCAGCTCCTCGGTCCTGGCCCCGCCGCCGACCGTCTCGGCGGCCTCGAACACGGCCACGGAGTGGCCGCGCCGGGCCAGTTCGACCGCGGCCGTCAGCCCGTTGGGACCCGCTCCCACGACGACCGCATCGAGAATCGACGGCACCATGCGACTCCTTCGTCCGGCAGCGGAACTGCCCCTGGAGACCCCAGGATATGGCGCCGCCGCGGCCCCGCTGCCCGCCCGCTCCGCGGCTGCGCGCGCCCTACTCGCCGCGCAGCAGGTCCCGGATCCGCAGCGCCGTCGCCTCGTCGCGACCGACCGCGAACGGCAGTGCGTTGTCCCGGTCGACCCGGTAGGGCTCGCCCGCGACGGTGCTCTGCGCGCCGCCCGCCTCGGCGACCAGCAGCAGTCCGGCCGCGTGGTCCCAGGCCGAGGGCCAGGTGAAGGCCAGGCCGTCCATCGCGCCGCGGGCCACCTTCAGGTACTCCAGGCCCGCCGAACCGCACGGACGGGCCGCCACGCCCGGCACCTCCAGGCGGGCGAGGGTCCGCTTGTCCTCCTCGCTCGTGTAGAGAGGGTGGGCCATGGCGATCTGCAGCTCGGCGCCCGGTTCCGGTGAACCGGCCCGTATCGCCTCGCCGTTGACGAAGGCCCCCTGGCCGCGCACCGCGGTGGCGATCTCCTCCAGGACGGGTGCGAAGGTCCAGGACGCGAGGATCTCGCCGCGCACGGCCAGCGCGACCAGGGTGCAGAAGCCCGGCTCCCCGGCGACGAACTGGCGGGTCCCGTCGACCGGGTCCACGATCCAGACGGGGGCTTCGCCGCGCAGCGCCCCGTACACGGTGGGATCCGCGTGGACGGCCTCCTCGCCGACCACCACCGAGCCCGGGAGCAGCCGGGTGAGGGCGGCGGTCAGGTACTCCTCCGCGCGCCGGTCGGCGACGGTCACCAGGTCGTGCGGGCCGCTCTTCTGGTCGACCTCGTGGTCGGCGAGCTGCCGGAACCTCGGCATGATCTCGACCGCGGCGGCCTTGCGGACGGCTTCCTCGACATCGGACAGGTCACGGGCCAGAAACTCTTCGATCATGTCTCCATCAGACCATGCCGCGCCGACAATCCCCACTGCCGACGGCCGGCCCCCGGGTGGCCCCCGGGTAAACGCGGGGCCCCGCTCCCGCGGAACGCGCGCCCGCGGTCAGCCGTCCTCGGCGCCCGCGCTCCGGCGCTCCGCGCCCGGGGGTCGGAGCAGCCATCTCATCTGGCGCTGGACGCGGACGAAGTCCGACCACGGGTCGGTGTCCTCGCCGCTGCGGTCCCGCGGCGTGCCGTCATGGCGCCACTGGGCGTCGTTCCTCTCCCGCGCGGCCCGTGTCATGGTCGGTCATCTCCCTTCGGTCATGTCTCCCATGTCGGGCGTGTACCCGGTTTGCCGTTCCGGACACGCCGGTGCCGGAGCGCCGCCGTCGCCCCGGCCGCCCGGGCCGGTGGCGCACCACATGTCGGTGTCCGGGAGGTGGCGCACCAGGCCGAGCGCCTCGAAGTCCCGCAGCCACCCCTCCATGGGCCAGCTGCCCCAACGCCGCTTGTAGAGGGCGCCGTTGCGCAGGATGTCGTCGAGGTGCCGGACGGGCGGGCGCCGCGTCGGATGGTACTGGTGGTGGGCCGGGGCGCCGCCCACCCACCAGAGGTCCACGCCCCGGTGGGCCGCGGTGGCGGCGAAGTCGGTGTCCTCGGCGCCGTATCCGGTGTAGTCCTCGCAGAATCCCCCGACGCGCTCCCAGGTGCGGGCCGTCAGGGCGAACGACAGCGACCAGAACAACCGGTGGGCTCCCCCGCGCACGACCGTGCCGTCCGCGGGGACCGGGCGGGCCGGGTGCGGCGCCGCCATGGCGGCCAGGGCGTCGAGCCGGTAGCCGCCCGGGGGCGGCGGCGGGAGGTAGGCGACCGTGCCGCAGAGCAGCGCGCCGTCGCGCGCCGCCCGCGCGTAGCCCTCCAGGAGGGTGGCGCCCGGGACGCAGTCCACGTCGAGGAAGACCAGCAGCTCGGCCCCGGCCGCGAGGGCCCGCGCGGCTCCGGCGTTGCGGGCGGCGGCCAGCGGGAGGCGCCCGTCGGCCAGGGGCACGGTGACGACGTCCGCGGCGGGGCGCCGGCGGGCGACGAGGTCCGCGATGGCGGGGTCGGCCATGGAGACGATCACGTAGTGGTCGGGGCGGCGCGTGCCGCGGTCGAGGCCGTCCTGCTGGAGCAGCAGGTGCGGGTGCCGGCCCGCCGCGAGGGTGATCACCGCGGTGCGCACGGCGCCCCCTCGGCGGTGCGCAGGGCCAGATCGGTGAGCAGGCGTCCCGCCCGGCGGGCCCCGTCTCCGGGGGACCAGCGCGCCCAGCGGTCCGGCCGGGCGGCCGCCTCCGCCAGCAGGCCGGGCCAGGCCTGCGGGGGCGGCCAGCTCTCCCGTACGGTCGCCAGGCCCGCCGCGCGCAGGGCCCGCGCGGTGGCGTGCTGCTCCCCGTGGGGCCGCTGCTGCGGGATGACGACGGCCGGGACCCGGGCGGCGGCGCACTCGGCGACGGCGTTCTGTCCGGCGTGGGTGACGACCACGTCCGCCCGGCACAGCACCGGCCAGGGGTCGTCGGTCCACTCGCCCCCGGCGCCGCCGAGGACGGTCCACCGCCACGCGGGAGCGGCGCGGACCGCTTCGGCCAGCCGCCGCTCGGTGAGGTCGTCCCCGCCGGCCCCCAGCATCACCACCACTTCCCCGCGCCCGTCCGCGGCGGCGCCCCGGGGAGCCGGGCGCGGGCGGCCGTCGTAGCGCGAGATGCTCCCGGTGTGCAGCGTCTTGGCGTGCCAGTGGCCGGGCCAGCCGGGCTCGGGCAGCGACGCGGGCCAGGGGGCGAGGAGGGCGTCCGCCAGGTCGTAGGCGAGCCGGTGCGCCTGGTCGCCCCGGTCGCCGCGCATGGCGGTGACGACGACGGGCGTGCCCATGAGCCGGGCCAGGGTCGCGGCCTCCACCGATACGTCGCTCACGAACAGCGCGGGGTCCTCCCGCGCGATCCAGTCCGCGATGGTCCCCATGCGCTCCCGGTGGCCAGGGTGGCGGACCGGAACCCAGTGCAGGCGGCCGTGCGCCGTGGGATCCACGGGGGTGTCGGCGGCGTCCGGCGGCAGGGCCACCCAGCCGGCGGTCCAGCCGGGCGGCCGGGGCAGGGAGGACAGGATCGTCACCGGTCCGCGGACGTGCGCGGCGATGCTCACGGCGCGGTGCAGGTGTCCGCGGCCCTGGTGGTGGACGTAGTAGCCGATCACCGCGCCACCTCCTCGTAGAGCCGCGTGTAGGCGTCGGCGGTGCGGGCGAGGGAGCAGAACCGCTCCGCCCGTCGGCGGGCGGCCCGGCGGTCGAGCCGCACGGCGCGCGGAATGAGCCGCGCCAGGGCTTCGACGTCCCCCGGCGGGGCCAGCAGGCCGCAGTCCGGGGTGAGGATCTCCGACAGCGCGCCGCGGTCGAACCCGCACACCGGCGTGCCGCAGGCCAGCGCCTCGGCGACCACCAGTCCGTACGGTTCGTCCCAGCAGGGCGTGACCAGGGCGGCGCTCGCGGAACCCAGCAGCTCGGCGAGTTCCCGCCGGTCGAGGTGGCCGACGTAGCGCGCGTCCTCGCCGAGCAGGGGTTCGATCCGCTTCTCGAAATAGGCCCGGTCCGCGATGGGTCCCGCGATCCGCAGGGGCAGGCCGGCCGCGCGGGCGGCTTCGAGCGCCAGGTGGGGCCCCTTCTCGGGGACGAGGCGGCCGGTCCACACCAGGTCGCCGCCTCCGGGGCCCGGCCGCCAGAAGTCGGTGTCGATGCCGTTGCGCACGACGCGGGCGCGCGGCGCGGTCCCCCGCCAGGCCCCGGCGGTGAACCGGCTGACGGCCGTGAACGTCACCGGGCAGCGCTCCTGGGCCGTGATCGCGGACTCCAGCCAGGGCGTGGGCGGCGTGTGGAGGGTGGTGACCACCGGCACCCGCAGGGCCGCGGCCATCGCGACGGGGAGGTAGTGCAGGCTGTTGTTGTGGACGACGTCGAACCGGTGCTCGCCGTCGCGGGCCAGGTCCAGCATCAGGCCCAGGTAGGCGTGGTGTTCCGCCATCCACACCGCGCTGGGCATGCTCGCGTCGCTGCGGGCCGCGGCGCTCAACTCCACTGTGTGCACCGGCAGTTCACGCACTCCCAGCGCGGGGTCGGAGCCGGGCGCGGCGAAGAGTTCCACGTGGTGGCCCCGGCGGCGCAGGCTGTGCGCGAGCCACCACGTGTGGGCTTCGAGGCCTCCGGCGAAGGGCTCGCTGACGGGGAAGCGCGCGGAGGCGATGAGGGCCACCCGCAGGCCCCGGCTCATCGCAGGGCCTCCGCGTACAGGGCGCGGTGCGCGGCGGCGAGGTCGTCGCGCTCGTGCGCACGCTGCCGTGCGGTGGCCCGGGGTGCCGGCCGCTCCTTGTACGCCGTCCGCACGGCCTCCCGCAGCGATTCCCCGTCGAGGCCGGCTCGCTGCGTGTGCCCGTAGGTCAGGCAGGGGCGCTGCTGGGCGTAGAAGCCGCAGTCGGGGGCGGCGACGGCGGTGCCCAGGTCGTGGCAGGCCTCCAGCCACCCGGAGTGGGTGCCGAAGTGGTAGGGCAGGACGGACAGGTCGAGCGAGGCGAGGTAGTCCCACAGCTGCTCGTCGTCGAAGTAGTCGTGGACGACGAGCGCGAGCCGGCCCCGGTCGGCGAGTTTCTCCAGGGCGCTCATCACCTGCGGGGCGTGGGCCGGGGAGGCGGGGTCCGCCACCTCGCGGTGGATGTTGACCTGGAGCTCGGCGTCGGGGAGTTCGGCGACGGTTTCCGCGAGCACCCGGACGACGGGGAGGACCGCCATGTTGGGGCGCAGGCTCTTGGCGTGCACGCCGACGCGGAAGCGGTCGCGGGCGGGCCGGGGGCGGTCGAGGAGCGGCAGTTCGACCACGTGCGGGTGGGGCAGCACCGTCGCCGTCCGGTTCCAGCGGCTGCGGATGCTCCGGGCGGCGCCGGGCGTCAGGGTGACGAGGCGGTCGGCGGCGGGCACGACCACGTCGAGGGCGGCGTCGTGGGCTGCTGGGTCGGCCTGGTGGGGGTTGCGCAGGTCGTGCACCGTGTAGACCAGCGGTTTGCCGTGCCGGCGCAGGGCGTCCACGAGCGCGGTCAGCTGGGCCGGGCTCTGGGCGTCGAAACCGAAGTGCAGGTGGAAGACGTCGAAGTCGCGGTGGTGGGCGCTCACCCAGTCCGGGTCCAGCATCACCGGGGGCCACCAGCGCTGCGAGGTGCTGGGCGCCCCGAGCGGCCGCGGGTCCCGCAGCCGCCGTACGCCGTCGGGCTCGGGAGCCGAGCAGTGCCGTACGTACACGTGACCGGCGGGCACGGAGGCGACGCGGATCTCCGGGACCGCTCGGCGGTGCGGCGGTTGCTCATCGGACACGGTGGGCTCCTTCCGTGAGGGACGCGAGGACCACGGCGGGCCCGGCCGGGCGGGACCGTCACCGCGCGCGCCCGTCGGGCACGGATCCGGGCCGCGGGCCTCGCACGGCGCCCGGCCGTGTGCCCCGCGGCGCCGGAGCCAAACCGGCCGGGGCGCGGGGTCCCTCAGGTGGAGGACGTAAGCCTTTCGTCATCGGAAGGAAGGGGGTGGCCGGGCTGCGGATCTTGTTGAATGCGGGTGACGATTCCGTGCGGGAAAGGGACTGGCAGTGAGAGGGACGAAACGGCGCCGCAGGGCGCTCACCTGGCTGCTGGTTCCGGCCGTGCTGGTCCTGGGCGCGGGGCTGTACTGGTTCCAGCCCTGGAAGCTGTGGCAGACCAACACCGTCCGGGAGGCGCTCCCCGCCGTGGCCGCGCCGCCCTCCGCGGCTGCCCCGGGCCGCTCCCCCGCGGAGCCGACAACGCTCGCCCGGGGCGCCTTCATCAGCCACGAGCACACCACGACGGGCACGGCGAAGCTGATCCGGCTGGCCGACGGCGCCCACGTGCTGCGGCTGGAGGACCTGGACACCAGCAACGGGCCCGACCTGCGCGTGTGGCTCACGGACGCCCCGGTCAAGGAAGGCGTCGCCGGCTGGCGGGTCTTCGGCGACGGCCGGTACGTCAGCCTCGGCAGGCTCAAGGGCGACAAGGGTGACCAGAACTACGAGATCCCGGCCTCGGTGAACCTCGCCGACTACACCAGCGTCACCATCTGGTGCGACCGCTTCGACGTCTCCTTCGGCGCGGCCCCCCTCGGGAGCGCGTGACCCCTCCCGCGCGTTGAGCGATGCGGGCCGTCACTCCCCCGTGGCCGTCGCCGGGTGGCACGCCGACCGACTGGCCGGGGTCGGGTGGGGGCCGTGCTGGGGGCCGTGACGGCCGGGGCGGTCTTCGTGCTCGTCCGCTGACGGGCCGTGGGCGGCGCCCTCAGCCGAGCGCCGGGATGATGGTGGAGCCGTACGCGTCGATGGTGGCTTCGCGGGCGTCGTGCATGTCGTAGACGGCGAACTGGTCGACGCCCAGGTCGCGCAGGGTCCGGAGTTTGGCGATGTGGGCCTCGGCCGGGCCCAGGAGGCAGAACCGGTCGACGATCTCGTCGGGGACGAAGTCGGCGGACGCGTTGTCGGCGCGGCCGTGGTGGCTGTAGTCGTAGTCCTGGCGGGACTTGACGTAGGCGGTGAGGTCCTCGGGGACCAGGCCGGAGTGTTCGCCGTAGCGGGAGACGAGGTCGGCGACGTGGTTGCCGACCATGCCGCCGAACCAGCGGCACTGGTCGCGGGCGTGAGCCAGTGCCTGTGTCGAGTCGTCGGCCGTGACGTACGCGGGGGCCGCCACGCAGATGGTGATCTCGGCCGGGTCGCGGCCGGCCGCGGTGGCGGCCTCGCGGACCGACCTGATCATCCACTCCGTGAGGAAGGGGTCCGCGAGCTGGAGGATGAAGCCGTCCGCCTTCCGGCCGGCGAGCGCGAGGGCTTTGGGCCCGTACGCGGCCATCCACACCGGCAGTTTGCCGTCCCGGATCCACGGGATGCGGATCCGGTTGCCGTCCACCTCCGCCTCGCGGCCCTCCGCCAGGTCCCGGATGACATCGATGGCATCGCCCAGACGCGCCAGGGTGTTGGGCGCGCGGCCGGCGACCCGCATCGCGGAGTCCCCGCGCCCGATCCCGCACACGGTGCGGTTGCCGTACATGTCGTTGAGGGTGGCGAAGGTGGAGGCGGTCACCTCCCAGGTGCGGGTGCCCGGGTTGGTGACCATCGGACCGACGTGCATGCGCTGGGTGTTGGCCAGGATCTGGCTGTAGATGACGAACGGCTCCTGCCACAGCACGGCCGAGTCGAAGGTCCAGCCGTAGCGGAAGCCGTTGCGCTCGGCGCGCTTCATGAGGCTGACCACCTGGGAGGCGGGCGGGTCGGTTTGCAGGACGAGGCCGAAGTCCATGCATGGCTCCTTGCTGCTGCGTACGGGCTTGCGGCTTACAGGTACTGGCAGGTGGCGCGGGGTACGAAGGCGCCGTGCCCGGGGCGGCCGGTGAACTCGCGCCGATCGATGACGAGTTCGCCGCGCGAGAGGACCGTGTCGACGCGTCCGGTGATCCGCCTGCCCTCGTACGCCGAGTAGTCCACGTTCATGTGGTGCGTCTCGGCGGAGATGACCTGCTCGGCGTGCGGATCGTAGAGGACGATGTCGGCGTCGGCGCCGGGGGCGATGGTGCCCTTCTTGGGGTAGAGGCCGAACATCCGGGCCGGGGTCGCGCACGCGATCTCGATCCAGCGGCGGCGGCTGATGTGCCCGTCCAGCACGGCCTGGTGGAGCAGGTCCATGCGGTTCTCCACCCCCGGCAGCCCGTTGGGGATCTTGGAGAAGTCGCCGCGGCCCAGCTCCTTCTGGCCGCGGAAGCAGAAGGGGCAGTGGTCGGTGGAGACCACTTGGAGGTCGTTGGTCCGCAGGCCCCGCCACAGGGCCGTCTGGTGTTCGCGGGGGCGCAGCGGCGTGGAGCAGACGTACTTGGCGCCCTGGAAGTCCGGCTCGGCGAGGTTGTCGGTGGACAGGAACAGGTACTGCGGGCAGGTCTCGCCGAAGACGGGGAGCCCCTTGTCGCGGGCGGCCGCCAGCTCCGCCACCGCTTCCTCCGCCGAGACGTGGACGACGTACAGCGGCGCGCCCGCGACCCGCGCGAGGGCGATCGCCCGGTGGGTGGCCTCGGCTTCGAGGAGCACCTTGCGGACCTCGCCGTGGTGGCGGGGGTCGGTCTCGCCGCGGGCCAGGGCCTGTTCGACGAGGACGTCGATGGCGATGCCGTTCTCGGCGTGCATCATGATCAGCCCGCCGTTGTGCGCGGAGCGCTGCATGGCGCGCAGGATCCGGCCGTCGTCGCTGTAGAAGACGCCGGGGTAGGCCATGAACAGCTTGAAGGAGGTGATGCCCTCCTCGACCAGCAGGTCCATCTCCTTGAGGGTGCCCTCGTTGACGTCGGAGAGGATCATGTGGAAGCCGTAGTCGATGGCGCAGTTGCCGTCGGCCTTGGCGTACCAGGTGTCCAGGCCCTCGCGCAGGGCGTGGCCCACGCTCTGGACGGCGAAGTCCACGATGGTGGTGGTGCCGCCCCAGGCGGCGGCGCGGGTGCCGGTCTCGAAGGTGTCGGAGGCGGCGGTGCCGCCGAAGGGCAGTTCCATGTGGGTGTGGACGTCGACGCCGCCGGGGATGACGTACTTCCCGCTCGCGTCGATCGTACGGTCGGCGGTCCAGGCGGTGGCGGCGGCCGAGCCGTGCGTGGCGAGCGCGGCGATCCGGCCGTCCTCGATCAGGACGTCCGCGTGCAGCTCGTCGGCGGCGGTGACGACCAGGCCGCCGGTGATCAGGGTGCGGTTGGGCATGTGCCCCTCCCCGGTGGGTGGTTGAGGACGGCGGGCGTGCGGGCGAACGGGGTCAGGTCAGCGTGCGCAGGGCCCCGGCCAGGATCTCGGCGCCCTCCTCCGCTTCGGAGACGGTGAGCGACAGCGGCGGCGCGATGCGCAGCACGCTGGTGTTGTAGCCGCCGCCCTTGCCCAGCAGCAGTCCGCCGGCGCGGGCGGCCTCCAGTACGGCGGCCGCCGCCTCCGGGTCCGCCTGGTCGGTGCCGGGCCGGGTCAGTTCGATGCCCGCCATCAGGCCCCGGCCGCGCACCTCCCGTACGGCGGGCACGCCGGCGGTGACGGCGCGCAGCCGCTCCAGCAGCAGACCGCCCACGCGCCGGGCGTTGCCCTGGAGGTCGTGTTCCAGGAGGTAGCCGAGATTGGCCACGCCGGCCGCCATCGTGACGGGCGAACCGCCGAAGGTGGAGATGGAGTTGGCGTCCAGGCAGTTCATGATCTCGCCGCGGGCCACGACGCCGCCGATGGACATGCCGTTGCCGATGCCCTTGGCGAAGGTGAGGATGTCCGGCGGGCCGTTCTGGGCGTGCGCCTGCCAGCCCCAGAAGTGGTCGCCGGTACGGCCCCAGCCGGTCTGGACCTCGTCGCTGATCCAGAGGATGCCGTGCCGGTCGAGGACCTCGCGGAAGGCGCCGTAGAGACCGTCGGGCGGGGAGGTGAACCCGCCGACGCCCTGCACCGGTTCGGCGATCAGGGCGGCCACGCCGCCGCGCGCCTGGCCGAGTACGTCCTCCAGGTCCGCGACCGCCGCGGCGGTGAACTCGGCGTCGGGCAGGGCGGCGAAGGGGCCGCGGCCGCGCACCGCGCCGTGAACGTAGTACGTCTGGAGCGGCGAGAGGCTGGTCGGGGACCAGCCGCGGTTGCCGGTGAGGGACACCGTGGCGAAGGACCGGCCGTGGTAGCTGTTGCGCATCGCCAGGATCTGGTTGGAGCGGCGGTACGTCGTCGCGAGCAGCAGGGCGGTGTCGTTGGCCTCGGTGCCGGAGGTGGTGAAGAAGACCCGGGCGTCGGGGATGCCGGAGAGGGCCGCGATCCGCTCGGCGAGTTCGACCATCGGCCGGTTGAGGTACAGGGTGGAGGAATGGATGATCCGCCCGGCCTGTTCGGCGACGGCCTTGGTGACCTCGGGGAGGGCGTGGGCGGTCATGGTGGTGAGGATGCCGCCGAAGAAGTCCAGGTAGCGGTTGCCGTCGGCGTCCCAGACGTGGCGGCCCTCGCCGTGCGTCAGCTCGATGGGGCGGTCGTAGTACAGGGCCAGCCATTCGGGCATGACGGCCTGGTGGCGGCTGTGGAGCGGGATCGGGTTGGTCACGGCTGTACGAGTCCTCCGTAGGCGTCGGGACGGCGGTCGCGGTAGAAGGCCCACTGGTCGCGGACCTCCTTGATGAGGTCGAAGTCCAGGTCCCGGACCAGGAGTTCCTCCTCCTTGTCGCTGGCGACGTCGCCGACGAACCGGCCGCGCGGGTCGACGAAGTAGCTGGTGCCGTAGAAGTCGTTGTCGCCGTACTCCTCCTGGCCGACCCGGTTGATGGCCGCGACGAAGTACTCGTTGGCCACGGCGGAGGCGGGCTGCTCCAGCTGCCACAGGTAGCCGGAGAGTCCGCGCGAGGTGGCGGAGGGGTTGTAGACGAGCTGGGCTCCGGCCAGTCCGAGGGCGCGCCAGCCTTCGGGGAAGTGGCGGTCGTAGCAGATGTAGACGCCGACCTTGCCGACGGCCGTGTCGAAGACGGGCCAGCCGAGGTTGCCCGGGCGGAAGTAGTACTTCTCCCAGAAGCCCCTGACCTGGGGGATGTGGTGCTTGCGGTACTTGCCGAGGTAACTGCCGTCGGCATCGATGACGGCCGCGGTGTTGTAGTAGAAGCCCTCGTCCTCCAGCTCGAAGACCGGGACGACGATGACCATGCCGGTCTCGCGGGCGAGCTCCTGCATCCGGCGGACGGTCGGGCCGTCGGGGACGGCCTCGGCCCAGCGGTAGTGCTCGGGCTCCTGGACCTGGCAGAAGTAGGGGGCGTTGAACACCTCCTGGAACCCGATGATCCGCGCCCCCTGGGCGGCGGCCCGGCGGGCGTGCTCCTCGTGTTTTGCGATCATCGACTCGGTGTCGCCGGTCCAGGTGGCCTGGACCAACGCGGCGCGGACGAGGTGGGCCATGAGCTGCTCCTTGCGACGGGACGCCGGCCTCTACGCACGTAGACGGTGTGCGTAGGGAGTCGAAAGTAGGCCTCGTCACACTCCGGGGCAAGACCACCGCGCACGGATGGCCGAGACGATCAACATAGGTCGCGACATGGTCGATTGCGGTCAGGGTGGGGCGCGGGTCGGACAGGGGGCTGGGGGCGGCCGCCTGTGGGGGCTCGGGGAGGACCGCTCGGAGGAGCCGGGGCGGCTCAGGAGGTGGCGATTCCGGCCACCCGGAAGGCGTGGACGAGGTCCCGGTGGGCGGATCCGGACAGCCCGCGGGCCGCCGCCAGCAGCCGCGGACCGAACCACCCCGGGTCCCGGCGCGCGAGCCGGGCCGCCTCCTCCGCGGTGCGCACCCGTACGAAGGCCTCCAGCAGGGCGTCGGCCTCGCGGGCCCGGCCGGCCGCGCCGAGCGCGAGGGCCGTGTCCGCGATCTCCGGGGCGGGGCGGGCGGCGCCCTGGCGCAGCAGCCGGTCGCCGTCGGCGTGGCGCCCGGCGTCCCCGAGCGCGGCGGCGACCGCGGCCAGCCGGTCGGGGGGCAGCGAGGCCGCCTCCCAGAGCAGCGCGGCCCAGTCGGCCGCGAGCCCGGCCCGCTCCAGCTCCCGGCCCAGCCCGGGCAGCAGCGCCGCGTCCCACCCGGCGGCCTCGCAGAGCAACGCGTGCGCCTCCCCGCTCCGCCCCTGCCCCCGCAACCCGATCAACTCCCCCACGACCGCCGCCGCCCCGGAGCCGCCGGCACGCGACGAGGCGCTGCCGGGGGACGAGGCGCTGCCGGGGAGGTGCCCGTACGCGGCGGGGTCCGGGTGCGGTGGCTGGGCGCCGGGGGCGGGGGCGCCGGGGGCGGGGGCGCCGGGGGCGGGCCGGTGGGCTGAACCGGGCCACCCGTGCGGGGCGGCGAAGCCGGGCTCGACGGGGGCCGGGGGAAGGTTTCCGGTGCTGCCGGGTCGGTGAGCGGGTCCGGCGGAGCCGTACGCCACGGCGACGGCGGGGTCGGTGGGGGCCGGGTGCGCGTCCCCGGACCTGCCTGACGGGTGGGTTGGCTCGGCCAACCCGTACGCCGCGGCGAATACGGGCACGGCGGGGGCCGGGTGAGGTGGGCGGGGGGTCGCCCGGCCGCTGGGAGCGGGCGAGCGGGGCCGCTCGTTCCACCCGTATGCCGCGGCGGAGCCGGGCTCAGCGGGAGCCGGGTGCGCGTACCCGGAACCGCCGGGCCTGTGGGCAGGTTCGGCGGAGCCGTACGCCACGGCGAGTCCGGGCTCGGCGGGGGCCGGGCCCGGATCCCCAGCACCGCCGGGTCGGTGGGCGGGTTCGGCGGAGCCGGGCGCCGCGGCGAAGCCGGGCCCAATGAGGGCCGGGTGAGGCGGGTGATCGGTGTCGTGGTCGCCGGGAGCGGGTGAGTGGGCGGAACCGGTTCCACCAGGGGCGGGCGAGCGGTACGGCTCGCTCCACCCGTACGTCGCGCCGTAGCCGGGCTCGGCAGGGCCCGGGTGCGCGTCCCCGGAGCCGCCGGATCGGTAGGCCGGTCCGTCAAGCCCGTACCCCGCGGCGAAGCCGGGCTCGGCAGGGCCCGGGTGCGCGTCCCCGAGGCCGCCGGATCGGTAGGCCGGTCCGTCAGGCCCGTACTCCGCGGCGAAGCATGGCTCCGCAGGGGCCGGGTGCGCGTCCCCGAGGTCGCCGGGTCGGTGGGCGGGTCCGAAGGAGCCGGGCACCGCGGCGAAGCCAGCCTCGGCAGGGCCCAGGTTCGCGTC
Organism: Streptomyces sp. NPDC043876; assembly: GCF_056435825.1. Lineage (NCBI taxonomy): Bacteria > Bacillati > Actinomycetota > Actinomycetes > Kitasatosporales > Streptomycetaceae > Streptomyces > Streptomyces sp. NPDC043876. The sequence goes on from NZ_JBWKDV010000011.1 coordinate 297,904, forward strand.
CCCGAGGTCGCCAGATCGGTGGGCTGGTTCGGCCAGCCCGTACTCCGCGGGGGCCGGGGGCGCGTCCCCGGGGTCGCCCGGTCGGTGGGCAGGGCCGGTGGCGCCGGGCGGCGCGGCGAAGGCGGGGTTGGGCCAGGGGAGGCGGGCCGCTTTTGCGGGGTCGGGCCCGGGGACCCCCGTGCCCCGGGCGCCGTGCTGCGGGGTCGCCGGCCGTGGGGCCGCGGCGGCGGTGGAGTCCGTACCGGCGAGGCCCGGTCGGCCGGTGCCGGCTCCCGTAGCCGCTGCGAGATCCTCGGGCGGCGAGCCCGCCGCGTGCCGCCGCGCCGGAGCCGGGCGGCCGAAGCGGGCTCCGCGCAGGGCCACGGGGGCCGGGGCCTCCGTAAGCCCCAGCCCCGGTGGTGCCGCGACGGCCCCCGTGTCATGGCTCTCCGGCGCCGCCCCGGCGAACCTCGCCCCGCCGCTCCTGCGAGGCCCCCGGCCGCGGGGTCGCGCCGGGCCCGCCGCGTCCGGCGGCACTCCGTCCGACGTTCCCGCCCCCGCGACCCGTACGGCCTCGGGCGCATCCGCACCCTCCACCCCCAGCGGCACCCCGACCGGCCACCCCGCCTTCGCGACCCGTACGGCCTCGGGCGCATCCGCACCCTGCACCCCCAGCGGCACCCCGACCGGCCACCCCTCCCCCGGCACCCGTACCGCCCCGGGCACATCCGGGCCTGGCCAGCCGCCCCGGGGCCCGTCCGCACCCGCCACCTCCAGCGGCACCCCCACCGGCCACCCCGCCCCCGGCACCCGTACCGCCCCGGGCACATCCGGGCCTGGCCAGCCGCCCCGGGGCGCATCCGCACCCTCCACCCCCAGCGGCGCCGGATCCGGCGCTCCGGCTCCGGCTCCGGCCCCGGCCGCCGCCCCCCGTACGGCGTCTGGCGCGGTCAGGGCCGTCGTGTGCGGCCGTGGCTCCGCGTGCGCCCAGCGGGGAGGGGGGACGGAGTCGGGCAGCGGGGTGAGGGCGGAGAGGCGGGCGGTCAGGTCCGCGCAGCGGGAGGCGGCGCGGGCGAGGTCGTCGCGGGTCCAGGCCAGTTCCCGGGCCAGGGGCGCGGCGGCGGCCGGATCGGGCGCGGCGGACAGCCGCGCGGTCAGGACGCGGACGGCGGCCTCCGCCGCCCCCCGCTGCGCGTCGGCGGCCGCGAGCAGCGCGTGCAGTTCCTCCTCGCCTCCCGGCATCCGGTCGTGGGCGAGGGCGGCGGCCCGCCGCAGCCGGGCCGCGTGCCGGGACCGCTCGGCCGCCTCCCGGGGGCCCCGCAACGCCGCCACGTCCTGGAGCAGCGACTCCATCACGTCCCACGGCGCCAGCGCGGTCCCGTCCAGGCACGCCCGCATGCCCTCCGGGTCCCGGCGCAGGAACTCGCCGTACCAGCCCGCACCGGGGTCCAGGGTTTCGGTCAACGCCCGCAGGTGTTCGGCCAGTTGAGCGATCGCCGTCGAACTCACCGTCTCCATGACGGCATTGGACCCCACCCGTGTTACAGGCGGGCTACGGCAATCTCAAAGCTTCACGGCGATCGCGGTGTGCGGACGCTTTCCCCGCCGGGCCAGCATCGCGGGCACGTCCACCATCCAGTACTGCCACGTGTACTTCCGCGCCATCAGTTTCCGCACCCGGTCCAGGCCCGCATCGTCCAGCAGCCGGGCCTCCCCCTCGCGGGGCGTCGCGCCCTCCACGACCTGGCCGCGCACGTCGCAGGCCACGACGGAGACCCGCGCGTCGTTGCGGATCCGCTTGACCTTCCAGGTGTCGCTCTTCGTCCAGATGTACAGCTCGCCGCCGTCGGCCACGGCCCATACCGGCGTCGCCACCGGCGTCCCGTCCTTGCGGTAGGTGGTGAGACTGACGTACCGGGACCGGCCCAGCTCCTCAAGAGTCATGGCCCGAAGACTAGGCCCCGGACCCTGGAGCCCCACTCGCCGGGCCGTCCACCCCCGCGCCGTCCGGCGGACGCGGACGTCCCGTCAGGCGGGTACGAACGCGCACTGCCGCAGCAGGTCGTCCATCGAGAGGCCGAGGGTGGTGGCCAGGGCGGCGACGGTGAAGAAGGCGGGCGTGGGGGCGCGGCCGGTTTCGATCTTGCGCAGCGTCTCGGCGGAGAGTCCGGCGGCGGCGGCGATCTCGACCATGCTGCGGCTGCCGCGCGAGGCGCGCAGCAGCGCGCCCAGGCGCTCGCCGCGCTCGCGCTCTTCCGGGGTGAGGGGGGTGCGGACCATGCCCCCATCGTACCCCGCCACCCGATTCCTATACCGGTATGACTATCCCGGTAAAGAAATACCGGTATAGTAATGGGCATGGTGGAACTCAAGACGGAACAGTCGATCGGCGCGATGCGCGAGGCCGGCCGCGTGGTCGCCCGCGCCCTGGACGCGGTGCGGAAGGCGGCGGGCGTCGGCGTGTCCCTGCGGGAACTGGACGCGGTGGCCCGGGAGGTGCTGCACGGGGCGGGCGCGGGCTCGCCCTTCCTCGGATACCGGCCGCGGTTCGCGCCCACGCCCTTCCCGGCGGTCGTGTGCGCCTCCGTCAACGACGCGATCGTGCACGGCATCCCGGACGGCTACCGGCTGCGCGACGGCGACCTCGTCAGCATCGACTGCGGGGCCACCCTGGGCGGCTGGGCCGGGGACGCGGCGGTCAGCTTCACGGTCGGCCGGGCCCGCCCCGCCGACCTGGCGCTGATCGGGGCGGCCGAGCGGGCCCTGGCCGCGGGTATCGCCGCGGCCAGGCCGGGGAACCGCATCGGCGACATCGCCCACGCGATCGGTACGGTCGGCCGCGCCGCCGGATACGGCATACCCGACGGCTTCGGCGGCCACGGCATCGGCCGCGCCATGCACGAGGACCCGGGCGTGCCCAACGAGGGCCCGCCGGGGCGCGGCATGAAGCTGCGCCCCGGCATGGTCCTCGCGATCGAGCCGATGCTGGTCGCGGGCGGTACGGACGACTACCTGACCGACGACGACGGCTGGACCCTGCGGACCGTGGACGGCAGTCGCGCGGCGCACGCCGAGCACACCGTCGCCATCACCTCAGCCGGTCCGCGGGTCCTCACCGCCCTCTGAGCCGGCGCACACCGCTCACGGGCACGCCTCGCGCCGACCGTCGGGCCGGCACGCCTCCCGCCGGCCGTCGTCCGGCACGCCTCTCACTCAGGGTCGTCCGGCACGGCTCCCGCTCACGGCCGCCCGTGCGGGCTGACCACCATCGCGGAGCCGCCGCCGCGCCGGGTGGTCTCGGCGGCCGCGAGCCAGCGGCCGTCCGGGAGCCGCTGGACGCCGGTGGCCGCGCCGATCTCCGGGTTGGGCCGGAAGCCCTGCCCCAGGGCCTCCAGTTGAGCGCGGACCGGGCTGTCCCACAGGCCCGGCTCCAGTTCGGTGGTGGTCTGGTTGCGCTGGCTGGCCCGCGGCGCGGCGATCGCGTCAACCAGCGGCAGGCCCCGGTCCAGGGTGCCGACGAGGGTCTGGAGCACGGTGGTGATGATGGTGGCGCCGCCCGGCGAGCCGACGGCCAGGACCGGCCGCCCGTCCTTGAGGACGATGGTCGGGGACATCGAGGAGCGCGGCCGCTTGCCGGGGCCGGGCAGGTTCGGGTCCGGGACGCCGGGGGCGGCCGGAGCGAAGGAGAAGTCGGTCAGCTCGTTGTTGAGCAGGAAGCCGCGGCCGGGGACGGTGATGCCGCTGCCGCCGGTGGACTCGATGGTGAGCGTGTAGGAGACGACGTTGCCCCAGCGGTCGGCGACCGTCAGGTGGGTGGTGTTCTCCCCCTCGTAGGTCGTCGGGGCGCTCTGCCCGGTGGTGGCGCAGGGGGCGGGGTGGCGCGGGTCGCCGGGGGCCAGCGGGCTGGTCAGCGCCCGGTCGGGCGAGATCAGGCAGGCCCGCGAGTCGGCGAACGCCTGCGAGAGCAGCTCGCGCGTCGGGACGTCCACGGCGGCCGGGTCGCCCACCCAGCGCCCCCGGTCGGCGAAGGAGATCCGCGAGGCCTCGATGAACCGGTGCAGGTACTGCGTCTCGGAGAGCTTCCCGAGGTCGCTGCGCTCCAGGATGTTCAGCGCCTCGCCGACGGTGGTCCCGCCGGAGGAGGAGGGCGCCATGCTGTAGACGTCCAGGCCGCGGTAGTTCACCCGGGTCGGTGCCTGCCGCTTGGTGTCGTACGCGCGCAGGTCGCGGGCGGTCAGGTCGCCGGGGCGGACGGTGCGGGTGGCGGCCGGGTCGACCGGGGGCTTGCGGACGGCGGCGACGATGTCGTCGGCGATCGGGCCCCGGTAGAGGGCGCCGGTGCCCTTGCGCCCGAGCTCGGCGTAGGTGGCGGCCAGGTCGGGGTTCTTGAAGGTGGAGCCGACCACGGGCAGGGCGCCCCCGGGCAGGAAGAGCTTGCGGGTCGCCGGGAAGTCCTTGAACCGGTCCTGGTTCAGCTGGGTCTGGGCGCGGAAGGTGGCGTCCACGGTGAAGCCGTCGCGGGCCAGCTTCTCGGCGGGGCGCAGCAGCGCGCCGAGCGGGCGGCTGCCCCAGGACTTCAGAGCGGTATCCCAGGTGTCGGGGGTCCCGGGGACGCCGACGCTGCGGCCGCTGGTCTGGCCCTGGTCGAAGGGGATCGGTACGCCGTTCTCCTGGAAGAGGGTGGCGGTGGCCGAGGCGGGGGCGGTCTCACGGCCGTCGATCGTGTGCACCCGGCGGGACTTCGCGTCGTAGTAGACGAAGTAGCCTCCGCCGCCGACGCCCGCGGAGTACGGCTCGGTGACGCCGAGGGCGGCGGCGGTGGCGACGGCTGCGTCCACCGCGTTGCCACCGGCGCGCAGGACGGCGATCCCCGCCGCCGAGGCGTCGGCGTCCACGCTGGCCACGGCCCCGCCGTAGCCGACGGCGACCGGGGTCTTGGGCGGGGCGGCGGTGTCGGCGGCCGCGGGCGGGGCGGCGGCGGTCGCCGCGAGGGCCGCGGTGAGGGCGAACAGCGGTAACGCGCGGGCGGTGGGACGGCGCATCGAACCTCCACGTAGGGCAGTGTGCCCGCGAGCCTAACCGCCGTCCGGCGCCGCGTCAGGAAGGCCGGGGCACGGGGTCCGTCGCCCGCGCCTGGCACGCGGCGAGTGCACCCCCTACGATCCGCCGCATGAACGACGACGTACGCAACATCGTGCTCGGGGTGGTGGCGACCGCCGTCAGCGGTGGTTTCGGCTGGTTCTCCCGTACGTACCTCTGGCGCCGCGCGCTGCGCCGCAAGCAGGCCTTCTTCGGGCTGCCGAACGGCTCGGACTGCCTGTTCGTGGTGAACCGTCAGATGGGCGGCACCGAGGGCTCGGTGCACCGCAACGACGCCTTCGCGCTGCTGGAGATATCGGCGCTGATCAAGGACTGCGGGGCGAACGTCCAGATCGTCACGCACGACGGGGTGCGCCAGGGCTTCGGCGAGCGGGCCGAGTTCTGTGTCGGGGGGCCGGTCTCCAACGCGCGGACCACGGCCCACCTCGCCTCCATGCTGCCCGGCGTCCGGGTGGACCTCAGCTCCGAGCCCGGTCCGGACCGGGGCACCATCCACGTCGGCGGCGAGGTCTACCGCTGGCAGAAGGGCGCCGTGGAGCACGTCCTGCTGGCCCGGCTGACGAACGGGCCGGGCGCGCGCCCGGTGTTCCTGATCTCCGGGCAGACCGCCGTCAGCAACCAGGCCGGAGCCCGCTACCTGGCCCGCAACCACCAGCGGCTGGCGCGCACGTACGGCTCGGCCTCCTTCTGCCTCGTGGTGAAGGTGATCAACTCCGATGCCTACGGGCCGGACGTGGCCGAACTGCTGGCGGACGTCACTCGGAGCGCCCGGACACCCGAAGCGGCAGCCGTGTGATCCCGTTGATGAAGTTGGACACCAACCGCCTTGGCTCGCCGACGAGTTCGGGCGGCGGAATGGCCGCGCGCCATTCCTCGTGGAGCACCCGGAGCTGAAGCCGGGCGAAGTGCGCGCCGAGGCATACGTGCGGTCCGTCGCCGAAGGAGACGTGCGGGTTGGGCGTCCGGGCGAGGTCGATCCGGTGGGGGTCGGCGAAGACCCGCTCGTCGTGGTTGGCGGCGGCGTGGAAGACGACCACCTTGTCCCCGGCCCGGATCCGCCGCCCGGCCAGCTCCGTGTCCCGGGCGGCGGTGCGCCGGAAGCTCAGGACCGGCGGGTGGACGCGCAGGAGTTCCTCGACGGCCCGGTCCACCGGGACCCGGCCCGCGGCGAGGTCCCGGCGCGCGGCGGGGTCGCGGGTCAGGGCGAGCAGGCCGCCGGGCGCGGCGGACCGTACGGTGTCGTTGCCCGCGACGGTGAGCAGGAAGAAGAACATCTCCAGCTCCCCTTCGGCCAGTTCGGCGTGGGCGAGCGCGCTCATCAGGTCCTGCGCGGGCCGGGCGCGCTTGGCCGCGGCCAGTTCGCGCGCATAGCCGAACATCTCGCCGAGCAGCGCGGGCGAGCGCGGGTTGAGGGGGACCCCGTCCGGGCCGAGCCGCGGCGCGGGCGCGTCCTGCGGATCCTGGTAGCCGATGATCCGTACGGTCCAGTCCAGCAGCAGGGCCCGGTCGGCGGCCGGGATGCCCATCAGGTCGGCGAGGTTCAGCAGCGCGTACTCGTCGGTGACCGTGCGCACCACGTCGGCCGCACCGTCCACAGCGCCGTCCCGGGCGGCGGCCAGCAGGCTCCGGGCGCGCTCGCGGACCCGCCCGGCGAAGGCGTCGACCCGGGCGGGGGTGAAGGCGCGGGCCGCCATCCGGCGCAGCCGGCCGTGTTCCGGGGGGTCCTGGTTGAGCATGGTGCGCCGGATGAACGGCAGGTCGGCGGGGTCGGGGTCGCGGATCTGGGTGGCCCCGAGGCGGGAGGAGTACACGGCGTGGTCGCGGAGCACCCGCACCACGTCGGCGTGCCGGGTGACGGCCCAGAAGCCGGGTCCGGCGGGCCAGCCGAGGACCTCCGGTTCGGCCTGCCAGGCGACTGGATGGTGGTCGCGCAGGATCCGGTAGCGCGCGTGGGGCACGCCCGCGGCGTACGTCCGGGGGTCGAAGACGTCGGGGACGGCAGGGGCATCGGGGACGGCCGGGACGGCGGGCGCGTGGTCCATGGGGCCACGGTGACGGCCGGGCGCCGCGCACCGCAAGGGGACGGGACCCCGCGGGGCGGCCCACCCTGGCCGGAGGCCGGATGTGACCGGCCGACGCCCCGGCCGGTGGTGACCGCGCCGGGGGCACCGGAGCCGCCGTCGGCCCCGTCAGCGCGCCAGCGGGCACCGGAGCGGGGCCGTGGCCCCGTCGGCGGCCAGCAGCACCACCTCGGTCGTGCCCGTGTGGTCCGCCGAGAGGGCCGCGGTGCAGACCAGCTGGTTCTTCGCGGTGCCGGACAGCTCCGCGTTCCGGAAGGACGGCAGCCGCACCAGCAGCCGGTCCTGCTCGTCGCGCTCGACGCGCGGCGGGACGGCTGCCTTGCCGCCCGGGGCGTGCAGCGCGGTGGTCAGCCCGGCGGCCCTCGCCTCGGCGTCGGGGCCCGCGAGGAGCCGGGAGAGCAGGACGCCGGTGGCGACGTGCGGACCCGCGACGGGCACGGTCGGCGCGAGCCGCCCGTCGGGGGCGACGAAGTACACGACGTCCACATCGGGCGGTCCGGCAACCGTGACGCTCGCGGGACGGCCGCTCTCCACCACCCCGGTCTCCTTGATCCCGCACCCGGCCGCCAGCAGCGGGAGCAGCAGGGCGGCGGCAGCCGCCGCGGCCCGTGCGCCGGTGCGGCGGGTCATGCGCGGGCCTCCAGCGGCATCTCGACGGTGAACACGGCGCCGCCGTCGGCGCCGTTGGCGGCGCGGACGGTCCCGCCGTGCAGCCGGACGTTCTCCAGGGTGATGGCCAGGCCCAGTCCGCTGCCCGCCGACCGGGTACGGGCCGCGTCCGCCTTGTAGAAGCGGTCGAAGATGTGGGGCAGCGCCTCGGGGGCGATCCCCGGGCCGCTGTCGGCGATCTCCACGGTCAGCCGTTCCCCTTCGGGGTGGGGGCGGGTGCGGGCGGTGATCCGTACCGGCGCGCCGCCGTGCCGCAGGGCGTTGCCGACCAGATTGGCGAGGACCACGTCGAAGCGGCGCGGGTCGAGCCGGGCCCTGATGCCCGCGGGGAGGTCGGCGACCACCTCGTCCTCGCCCCAGTGGCGCAGTTCGAGGGTCTTGCCGACGGCTTCGGTGAGGTCGACGTCGTCGAGGTTGAGCCCGGCGGCGCGGGCGTCGAAGCGGGAGATCTCCATCAGGTCCTCGACCAGGACGGCGAGCTTGCCGGTCTCGGCGCTGATCAGCCGGAGCGCCTTGGCGGTGTCCGGGGCGAGGTCCAGGTGCTCGGCGTCCTCGTCGAGCACCTCGGTGACGGCGAGCATCCCGGCGAGCGGGGTGCGCAGTTCGTGCGAGACGTCGGCGGCGAAACGGCGGGCCCGGGTCTCGGCCTGCCGGAGGTCTTCGACGGAGCGCTCCAGCGCGCGGGCGGTCTCGTTGAAGGTCTCGGCGAGCCCGGCCAGTTCGTCGGCCCCCCGGACCTCGATCCGGGTGTCGAGCCGGCCGCGCCCCATGCGCTGGGCGGCGGTGCGCAGGTTGCGGACGGGCCGGAGCACGCTGCGGGCGGCGAGCAGCGCCGGGACCAGGGCGATGGCGAGGCCGGGGAGCGCGCCGGTGCGGGCGGCGTCGACCATGAGGGCGACGGTCTGCTCCTCGGTCGTGAGCGGCATCACGGCGTAAAAGACGGCGCCGGTGGGCTGGACGAAGCCCTGCCGGGCGAAGACGGCGGGCACGCCGACGACCAGGTAGGGGCGGCCGGTGGCGGACTGGACCCGCTGGAAGGCGGCGTGCGGGTTGACCGTGATCTGGTGGCGCAGCTTCTCGCTGAGGAGGGGTGAGCGGGCCGCGCCCCCGGACGTGGAGCTGACGCGCAGGGCGCCGTATTCGCCGTAGACCGCCCAGGTGTGCGGCTTGCCGCGCTTGCCCAGCTCGTTGACCTGGTACTGGAGGGTCTGCCGGTCGACCGGCAGGGTGATCCCGAGGCCCTCCACCTGGTCGCGGAGGGTGGCCACGGCGGTGTCCTGGCTCTGCGTGAGAACCGCGGTGCGCGCCTGCCGGTAGGTGAGGGCCGCGGTGGACACGGCGCTGATCGCGGCGACGAGGAGGAAGGCGGCGATGAGCCGGGTGCGCAGGCCGAGGGGGGCGATCCGTCGCACGGCGGGCCCTACAGGGGGCCGAAGCGGTAGCCGAAGCCGCGCACGGTCCGGATGTAGCGGGGGCTGCCGGGTACGTCCTCGATCTTGTTGCGCAGGCGGCGGACGCAGGCGTCCACGAGCCGGGCGTCGGCGTGGTAGCTGTGGTCCCAGACGTAGGCGAGCAGCTGCTGGCGGCTGAAGACCTGCTCGGGCGAGGCGGACAGGTGCAGCAGCAGTTTGAGCTCGCTGGGGGCGAGGGCGACGGGCACGCCGTTCTTCTCGACGGCAAGTCCCGCCCGGTCGACGGCCAGTTCGCCGTGGCGCTCGACGCCCTGGCGGCCCGCGGGCGCGGACAGGCGCCGCAGTACGGCCTTGATCCGGGCCTCGATGACCTCGGTGCGCGCGGGTTTGACGATGTAGTCGTCGGCTCCCGCCTCCAGTCCGACGACGATGTCGAAGTCGTCGCCGCGCGCGGTCAGCATGATGACCGGGATCTGGCTGGTCTCCCGGATCCGCGTGCAGACCTGGACGCCGTTGATGCCGGGCAGCATCAGGTCGAGGAGGACCAGCTCGGGCCGGAACACGGCGAGCTGGGCGAGGCCCGCCTCACCGGTCTCGGCGGCATGCACCTCGTGCCCGCGCCGGCGCAGGCCGAGCGCGACCCCTTCCCTGATCGAGGGGTCGTCCTCTATGAGCAGTACGCGTGGCATCCGGTCAGTGTCCCAGGTGTTTTGAGTGGTTTCCTCACCCTAACGGCCCCCACGTGCCTTCGGCCCACCGCGGCTAACGTCCCAGCGCGCGCCGCAGGGAGCCCGGCAGGTCCGTGATCCCGGTGAGCCGCAGGGGCCGGGCGAGGAGTACGACGGTCAGGGCCAGGGCCGCGGTTCCCGCGCCGAGCGCGGCGAGGGTGCCGAAGCCTTCGGCGGCCCGGGCCGCGGCGTGGCCGGCGGCCCCCGCGGGCAGGCAGGCGAGCAGCAGCCGCAGGTGGGTGCCGAGCGCGGTGGCCTGCGGCCCGGTGCCCGTCCGCGGGCCCAGGCGCCGGGCGAGGGCGTACGCCGTCACGGCCGTGCCGGCGCAGAGGGCGACGGTGTAGGCGGCGGCCATGCCGGTGACGGCCCAGCGCGGGGGCAGCAGGAGGTAGGCGGCGGCGGAGAGGCCGCCGTTGAGCACCGCGATCACCAGGTTCAGGAAGAACGGGGTGCGGGTGTCGGACAGGGCGTAGAAGCCGCGCGACAGGACGTACTGCCCCGAGAAGGCGATCAGGCCGGGGGCGAAGGCCGTGAGGATGCCCGCCATGACCACGATGTCGGCGGGGCCGGTGCGCCCGTGCTCGAAGACGGCGCCCATCACCCAGGGCGCGAGGGCGGCGAAGAGCGCGGCGGCCGGGACGACCAGGGCCGCGCTGGTGCGCAGGGCGTACGAGACGTCGCGCCGCAGCCGGCCGAGGTCCGCGTCGGCCGCGGCCGCGCTCATCCGGGGCATCAGGGCGGTGACGAGGGAGACGGTGATGATGCCCTGGGGGACGATCCACAGCTGGAAGGCGTTGCCGTAGGCGGTGTAGCCCGCGCCGCCCGCCAGGCCGTCCAGGGCGGCCCGCTGTCCCGTGGTGGTGGAGAGCCGGGTGACGACCCAGTAGGCGATCTGGTTGGTGAGGACGAGCAGCACCAGCCAGCCCGCGTTGCGCAGCGGGCGGGCGAGGCCGCTGCCGCGCCAGTCGAAGCGGGGGCGCCAGCGCATGCCGGCCGCGCGGAGCGAGGGGAGCAGGGCGAGGGCCTGGACGACGATCCCGGCGGTGGTGCCCCAGCCCAGGAGCCGGGCGTCGGCGGCCGTCAGGCCCTCCGCACCTGCGGGACCGCCCCGGGAGAGGTGGAGGAAGAGCCCGAAGACACCGATGACCACGAGGTTGTTGAGGACCGGGGTCCACATCATCGCGCCGAACCGGCCCCGGGCGTTGAGCACTTGCCCGAGCAGGGTGAACAGGCCGTAGAAGAGGATCTGCGGCAGGCAGTAGCGGGCCAGGGCGACGGTCGTGCTCGCCTGGGCGCCGTCGTAACCGGTGTACGCCGCGACGATCAGCGGGGCGCCGAACACGGCGGCGGCGGTCAGGAGTACGAGCGCCGCGGTGCACGCGGTCAGCAGCCGGTCCGTGTAGGCGGCGCCGCCGTCGGCGTGCTCCTTGGCCGCGCGGACCAGTTCGGGCACGAAGACCGCGTTCAGCGCGCCGCCGATGAGCAGCATGTAGAGGATGTTGGGCACGGTGTTGGCGACCGCGTAGCCGTCGCCGAGCAGTCCGGTGCCGAGGGCCGCGACGACGACGGCGGAGCGGACGAAGCCGGTGGCGCGCGAGACGACCGAGCCCGCGGCCATGAGGGCGCCGCTGCGCAGCACGGAGGGCGTGCGCGCCCGCGCGCCGGCGGGCGGGGCGCCGACGCGCGGTCGGCCCGGCACCGGCGGGCCGGGCACACCGGGTGCCCCGGCGCGGGGCGCGGTGTCGGTACGGCCGTCCATCGGGATCTCCACTCGCCGGGCGCGGGCGACGACCTGTCCGCCGGCGCGGGGTCCTGCGGCGCGGCAGCCCGGAGGAAGGTGCGTCGGGGTGAGGGTGGAGGGTACCCCGCCGCCGTCGGAACCGTCGTCGGGGGCGTTGTCGGGCCGTCGCCCGGGCCGCCTTCCGGGCGGCCTTCCGGGCCGCCGGCGGCCACCGTCAACCGCGGCACCTGATTCGCCGTCGCAACGCCTCCCGCCGCGCCGGTGCGACGGGTTGTCGAGGGACGGTGCACGCGGGACACCGCGGGACGACGGTCGGTCGCAGCGAAGATCACAGCGTCAACGCGGATCTTTTTCCCGCACCCCGCAACCGAACACCGCGCCTTTCGCTCTTTGTTTGCGAATGGTCATCACATCGGAGGGTTTTCGTTGAGCCGCACACGCCGTACCGCACCGCCCCGCCGCCCGGCCCCGGCGGGACGCGGCCACCGCGCCGCCCTGGCCGCCACCGCGCTGCTGGCCGCCGCGGCCCTCACCGCCTGCTCGGGCGGTCCGGGCGGCGACGGCAAGGCCGAGATGAAGAACAAGGCGCCGATGGCGGTCTCCGTGAATCTGGCGGGCGACCGGGTGAAGGCGGGCGAGCCGGTCAGGGTGACCCTCGCGGAGGGCAAGCTCGCCCAGGTCAAGGTGGTCGACGGCAAGGGCGGGGAGCTGGCGGGCCGGATAGCCGAGGACGGGCGGAGCTGGACCTCCGAGCGCAACGCCTCGCCGGGTCAGGACTACAAGGTCGACGCGCAGAACACCGAGAGCCAGAGCGCGAGCACGAAGTTCCGGACGACCGCCGCGGACAAGGTGAACAAGGTCACGATCAACCCGGGCCGCGCCACCCCGGTCGTGGGCATAGCCCAGCCGGTGTCGATCGTCTTCGACAACCCGGTCAAGAACAAGGCCGAGGTCGAGAAGCACCTGAAGGTCACCACCTCGAACAACACCGAGGGCGCGTGGGGCTGGTTCAAGGACTACTCGGGCAACGACCGCGTGGACTGGCGCCCCAAGGAGTACTGGAAGTCCGGTACGGACGTGAAGGTCGAGATGAAGCTGAACGGCATCGACTCGGGCGGCGGTTACTTCGTCAAGGACTACGACACCGCGTTCAAGATAGGCAAGGACCGCCGGATGACGGTCGACCTCGACACCAGGAAGATGTCGGTCTCCGAGGACGGCCGGGTGGTCAAGTCGATCCGGATCTCGGCCGGTACGCCGGGCGGCCAGAAGGCCTCCTGGTCCGGGAAGATGGTGCTGATGGCCAAGGAGGGCACCATCCGGATGGACTCCCAGACGGTCGGCCTCGGCGACTCCTACGACAAGATGGTCGACAGCTCGATGCGGTTGACCTGGTCGGGCATGTACGTGCACGCCGCGCCCTGGAACAGCGCCAACTTCGGTAACGCGAACACCAGTTCCGGCTGCGTGGGGATGAGCACCGCGGACGCCGCGGCCTTCTACGAGGAGTCCCAGGTCGGCGACCTCATCGAGGTGGTCGGCGAGGGCTCCAAGGGCAGGGCGGACATCGGCAACGGCTACGGCGAGTGGAACCTCAGCTGGGCGGACTGGCAGAAGAAGAGCGCCGTACAGAACTGACTCCGCCCTGGGCCTGCCCCCCCCGGCTGGAAGTCCCGTAGCGACGACCGTGGACACCGTCGACCCGCTCCACATCGCGCACAACCCCACCGGCGCGCAGCTGACCTTCTCCTCGCCGCGCACCGATCCGTCCTGCATCTCGGTACCGCTGCGCGAGCAGTGATCCACGGCTGCCGCCGGGCGGGGTGGCGCTCTCGGGGCTCCTCGGGGCGTTACGGACCGCCCGGCAGCAGGCTCCCCGCCTCGGCCGGACCCACGTGGGCGGCCTCGGTCTTCGGGTTGCGCCGCTGGCGCCGGGCCATCCGGGTGGCGAACCAGGACAGCAGCATGCACATGCCGATGTAGACCGGCGAGATGATCATCACGACCGGGATGAAGGGCAGGTCGTAGTCGAGGTTGGACGCGATGAGCTTGCCGGCGTGCAGGAACTCCTCGTAGGTGATCAGGAAGCCGAGCGAGGTGTCCTTGAGGGCCACCACGAGCTGGCTGATGATGGTCGGCAGCATCGCCCGGACCGCCTGCGGCGCCAGGACGAAGGTCATCACCTGTGTCTTGCGCATGCCCAGCGCGTACGCCGCCTCCCGCTGCCCGCGCTCCACCGCGTTGATGCCCGTACGGAAGACCTCGGCCAGCACCGAGCCGTTGTAGAGGGTCAGCCCCGCCACCAGGGCGGGCAGCGGCTGGACCTTCAGCGCGACGAAGATGAAGAAGATCATCACCAGCACCGGCATGGCCCGGAAGAACTCCACGCACAGCGTGGCGGCCCAGCGCACCGGCCGGTGCGCGGACAGCCGTCCGGTGGCCAGGACGGCGCCGAGGGCCAGCGAGAGCACCGACGCGTAGGCGAAGGCCTTGAGCGTGTTGCCCAGCCCCGTCAGCAGCAGCCGCTGGATGCCCGTGTACGCGAAGGGGCTCCACTTGCCGGCGGTGAACTGGTCGGTGTCGAAGAGCAGGTACACGATCCAGCCCAGCAGGGCCAGGATCACCGCGGTCGACACCGTTCCGTACAGGAAGTGGCGCCGCCGGGCGCGCGGGCCGGGGATGTCGTAGAGCGCCGTGGACCCCGGGTCTCCGTGCAGCGCGTGTGCGGTCATCGGGCGACTCCCCAGCGCTTCTCCAGCACGTTGAAGAGCGCGCTGATGGACAGGGTGATGATCAGGTAGCCGACGGCGATCCAGACGAAGGTCCAGATGATGCTGTAACCCAGTTCGTTGAGCGTCTTGTACGTGCCCAGCAGCTCGGTGACGCTGAAGGCGCCGGCGATCGCCGAATTCTTGGCGAGGGCGATCAGGGTGGATCCGATGGGCGGGATGACCGAGCGGAAGGCCTGGGGCAGCACCACCGTGCCCAGCGTCTGCCCGAAGGACATGCCGAGGCTGCGGGCGGCCTCGCCCTGGCCCTTGGGCACGGTGTTGATGCCGGAGCGCAGGACCTCGCAGATGAAGGCGGAGGTGTAGCAGCCGAGCGCCAGGACCGCGAAGAGCTGGAAGGGCAGGACCAGCCCGAAGCGGGGCAGGCCGAGCAGGACGGCGAAGAAGAGCAGGGTGAGCGGGGTGTTGCGCAGGACGGCCACCCACACCGTGCCGAGCACCCGGAAGGAGCCGATCGGCGCGGCCCGGAAGGAGGCCATGACGAAGCCGAGCACCAGGGCGAGCAGGGAGGCGTAGACGGTCAGTTCGACTGTGCCGAGGAAACCTTTGCCGTAGAGCGAGAAGTTGCTGGTCAGTACGTCCATGCCGGTACGGGCTCCTCTCAGCTCGCGGGATAGCGGTCGATGGCGGGCGGCTTCGGGGCGGGCACTCCGGACAGGCCGAGGGTGGCCGCGTAGGCCTTGGTCCAGTCGCCGTTCTTCTCGTGCGCCGCGAGGGCGTCGTCGAGGGCGAAGCGCAGGGCGTTGTCGGAGCGCGGTACGCCGATGCCGTAGGGCTCCCGCGAGAAGGGCCTGCCGACGACCTTCAGCTCCTCGGGCACCTTGGCCGCGTAGCCGAGCAGGATCGAGTCGTCGGTGGAGACGGCGTCCACCTGGTAGGTCAGCAGGTTGTCCACGCACACGGAGTAGGTGTCGTAGGCGACGAGGACCGCCTTCGGGAAGTCCTTCTGGAGGCGCTGGAAGGGGGTGGAGCCGGCCGCCGAGCACACCTTCTTGCCCGCGAGGTCCGCCGGGCCCTTGATGTCCTTCTCGTTCCGGCGGACCAGCAGGGACTGGCCCGCCATGTAGTACGGACCGGCGAAGCCGACCTGCTTCTTGCGGTTGTCGTTGATCGTGTAGGTGCCGACGTAGTAGTCGATCTGGCCGTTCTGCAGGGCCGTCTCGCGGTTGGCGGAGGCGATCGTCCTGAACTCGATCGTCTTCGGGGCGAAGCCGAGGGAGGCGGACATCATCTTCGCGATCTCGATGTCGAAGCCGGAGTAGCGGCCGCTCGCGGGGTCCTTCTCCCCCATGTACGGCTGGTCCTCCTTGGCGCCCACCACGAGGCGGCCGCGCCGCTTCGCCTTCTCCCAGGTCGGTGAACCGGGCAGCCGGAAGCCGGTGTCCACGTGGTAGACCGGCAGGTCCTCGGGCTGCGGGCCCTTGACCGGCGGGCTGCCGGACTTGCCGCAGCCGCTCACCGCGCCGAGCAGGGCGAGGGTCAGCGCGAGGGCGCAGGCGGGCAGCCGGACGGCGCGTGTCGCGTGCATCGGGGCCGCCCCTCAGTGCTTGAGGATCTTGGAGAGGAAGTCCTTGGCCCGCTCGCTCTCGGGGGCGGTGAAGAACTCCTCCGGCGTGCGGTCCTCGATGATCTTCCCGTCGGCCATGAAGACGACGCGGTTGGCGGCGGAGCGGGCGAAGCCCATCTCGTGGGTGACCACGACCATGGTCATGCCCTCGCCGGCGAGCTGCTGCATGACCTCCAGCACCTCGTTGATCATCTCCGGGTCGAGGGCGGAGGTGGGCTCGTCGAAGAGCAGCGCCTTGGGGTTCATGGCCAGCGCGCGGGCGATGGCCACGCGCTGCTGCTGGCCGCCGGAGAGCTGCGCGGGGTACTTGTCGGCCTGGTCGGCCAGGCCGACCCGGTCCAGGAGTTCCCGGGACCGCTTGTCGGCCTCGTCGCGGCCGCGCTTCCTGACCTTCATCTGCGCGAGGGACACGTTGGCGAGCACGGTCTTGTGCGCGAAGAGGTTGAAGGACTGGAAGACCATGCCCACGTCGGCCCGCAGGGCGGCCAGGTCCTTGCCCTCCGCGGGCAGCGGCTTGCCGTCGAGGGTGATCGTGCCCGACTCGATGGCCTCCAGCCGGTTGATCGCCCGGCACAGGGTGGATTTGCCGGAGCCGGAGGGGCCGATGACCACCACCACCTCCCCGCGGCCGACGGTGAGGTTGATGTCCTGGAGGACATGCAGTTGTCCGAAGTGCTTGTTGACGTCCCGCAGCTCGATCAACGGATCGACGGCCATACGCTGCCCTGCCCACTTGTCGGTGTGTCGAGTCAGCGCAAACTATCCAGCGGGGAACGCGACTTCACCGCGACACGCACGACATGCCTAAAAGCGGCATAAACGTCACCGGCACGTGCACGGGGCGGTCCCGGGTCAGCCCTCGGAGGCCTCCGCGTAGGTCTGGGACAGCTCCGGCGAGCCGGTCATCGCCCAGGACACCCCGCACTCGACCACGTTCAGCTCGCGGCCCGAGGCCAGCCGGATCACCGGCTGGCCGCTCGGCCACACCTGCCAGCCGCAGCCGGGCAGGGTCTTGATGATCACCGTGCCCAGGTAGAAGCCCGCGTCGTTGCCGAGCCACGGCACGCTCTCGGGGTCCCGCCGCCAGCGCGGCATCAGCTGGTCCAGCGCCTCCAACGAGGCGGGGGTGCCGTCGAGTTCGAGGCCGGCCGCGCGCGCCTGGGCGCGCAGCAGCTCGCACTCCGCGAACATCTCGCCCACGCCCTCGGGATCGTCCGAGAGGGCGGCGGCCAACGCCTCGCCGTGCTCGGTCTCGTGCCGGTTCAGCCACTGGCCCAGGAAGGGGATGTTCATACCGACCAGCCTGGCACTCGTATCCGCCGGGGGCCATAGGGCGCGCCTGGACGGCCGCGATCCGGGCCCGGTGGGCTAAGCCCCGGACGGACCCGCTACGGACGGACCCGCTAGACGTCCAGGTCCACCACGACCGGCGCGTGGTCCGAGGCGCCCTTGCCCTTGCGCTCCTCGCGGTCGACGTAGGCGTCCTTGACGGCCGCGGCGAAGGGGGCGTTCCCGTACACGAGGTCGATGCGCATGCCCTTGTTCTTGGGGAACGCGAGCATCCGGTAGTCCCAGTACGTGTAGGGGTGGTCGTACTTGAGCGGGCGGGGCACCACGTCGGTGAGCCCGGCGGCGCGCAGGGACTCCAGGGCGCCCCGTTCCTCGGGGGTGACGTGGGTCATGCCCTCGAAGACGGCCGGGTCCCAGACGTCCTCGTCGGTCGGGGCCACGTTGAAGTCGCCGAGCACCGCGAAGGGGCGGGGGCCCGCCGCGTCCTCGGCGACGGCCGCGGTGAGGGCGCCGAGCCACTCCAGCTTGTAGCCGTAGTGGTCGTGCGCCACCTCGCGGCCGTTGGGCACGTAGACGGACCAGAGGCGCACGCCGCCGCAGGTCGCGGAGACCGCGCGCGGCTCCGCCACGCCCTCGTAGTCCGGGCCGCCGGGCAGGCCGGTGACCACGTCCTCCAGACCGACCCGGGAGATCAGGGCCACGCCGTTCCACCGGCCGGTGGCGTGCACGGCCGACTCGTAGCCCAGCTCGCGCAGCTCGGCGTGCGGGAACTGCTCGGCGGAGCACTTGGTCTCCTGCACGCAGAGCACATCGGTGCCGCTGGACTCCAGCCAGGCCAGCAGCCGGGGCAGCCGGGCGGTGATCGAGTTGACGTTGAAGGTGGCGATACGCATGTCCGTAACCTACCGCCCGGCACCGACAGCCACGGGCCGGGCGCAGGCGGCCCGGGTCAGAGGTCGGCGCTGTCCCCGGCGGTGAGGCGGCTGTGCGGGGCGCCGCCGAGGGAACCGAGGACGGCGTCGTAGACCGGCCGGGCCAGGTCGGCGAGGTAGGCGTCGTGGATGTCGATGGCGTTGCGCGGCTTGACCTCGCGGACGTAGTCGATCACCTCGGCGATCTTGTTCCAGGGCGCGTGCACCGGCAGGAGCAGGGTGTCGACGGGGACGCCGGGCACGGTCAGCGCGTCCCCCGGATGGAAGAGCGATCCCTCGACGAGGTAGCCGACGTTGGTGACCCGCGGCATGTCCGGGTGGATCTCGGCGTGCAGCTCGCCGTGCACCTGCACCTCGAAGCCGGCGGCCGTGAAGGCGTCGCCGTGGCCGACGGTGTGCACGCGGCCGGGGTAGGCGGGCGCGAGCCGTCCGGCGACACTGGCGAGGGTCCACAGCCCGGCGCCGGGGTTCGCGTCGAGGGCGGCCCGCAGGCGTCCCTCGTCGAAGTGGTCGGGGTGCTCGTGGGTGACCAGCAGGGCGTCCGCCCCGAGCCCCGCGTCGGGTTCGCTGAAGGCACCCGGATCGATGACGAGCGTGCGCCCGTCCTTCTCGACCTGGACGCAGGAGTGCAGCCGCTTGGTGAGCTTCATGATCCAAGGCTAGCCGCGGGGCCGGGGGGCGGCTACGGGGTGGCGGCGACCCGGGCTGCCGGTGCTACGGGGTGGCGGTGGAGACGACGTAGACCTTGGGCTTGGCCGGGACGGTCAGGTCGACGGTGACGTCCTGGGTGGGGCGCGGGTCGTCCTGCTCGTGCGTGGCGCCGTACCAGGCGTTCTTCGGGTTCCAGTTCCAGCCCGCCGCCTCGGTGTCGCGCTCGCTGATCGAGACGCCGCGGGTCAGCTGCTCGCGGCTGACGCCGATCGAGGTCAGGAAGCCGTCGAGTTCGTCCGGGGTGATCGCGAACTGGACGTACAGCCGGCTCGTGCGCCAGTTGTTGGTCTCCAGGAAGCCGACCCGCCAGGCCTTGTCCGGGATCGGCACCTCGTAGATGCTGCGCTGCACCGTGGAGGGCCAGCCCGCGCGCACCTTGGTGGCGCCGACCTTCGCCGCCTTCTCCTTGCCGCTCTGGCGGCTCTGCTGGGCGGCGATCGAGAGGTAACCGGCGGGTACGCCGATCAGCAGCACGATGATGATCGCGGTGATCCAGCGGCGCCGTACGACGTGGCGGCGGGCCTCGGCGGGCGACGGGGCGCCGCCTTCGTCGGGGGCCTGGGCCTGGCGCGGCAGGGTGGGGGGCGGGGGCGTCACGGCTGGTCTGGTCCTTGTTCCTCGGACCCGGCGGCGGCCCGTCGGCCCGCCTGGGCATAGCGTTCGTAGCGTTCGACCCGGCGGCGGTTGGCGCGGCGGAAGCGCCGGGCGACGAGCCGGGAGAGGTCGGCCGCACCGACCATACCGGCCTCGGGGCCGAGCTGGGCCTTCGCGATCCGGGCCTCGGGCCGGTAGCCGCGGCCCGTCAGGTGGCGCCGGAAGGCCTCCCGGGCCGGGCCGATCAGCAGGTCGTCGGCGGCGCTGACGCCGCCCCCGATGACGAAGCAGGAGGGGTCGAGGGCGGCCGCCAGGTTGGCGATGCCGACGCCGAGCCACTGGCCGATGTCCTGGAGCAGCTCGACGCACATCGCGTCGCCCTCGCGGGCCAGTTCGGTGATGAGCGGCCCGGTGATCTCCGAGACGTTTCCGCCGACCCGGGCGATGAGGCCGTGGGCCACCGGGGAGTCGGCGGCGGCCAGCTCGCGGGCCTCGCGCACCAGGGCGTTGCCCGAGCTGTACTGCTCCCAGCAGCCGCGGTTGCCGCAGGGGCAGCGGTGCCCGCCGGGGACCACCTGCATGTGGCCGAATTCACCGGCCACGCCGAACTTGCCGCGCTTGACCCGGCCGTCCTCCAGGATCGCCCCGCCGATGCCGGTCCCGAGCGTGATCATGACGAGGTGGTCCTCGCCGCGCCCGGCGCCGAAGCGCCACTCCGCCCAGGCGGCGGTGTTGGCATCGTTGTCCACCATGACCGGCACCGCGAGCCGCGACTGGAGCGCGTCGCGCAGCGGCTCGTCGCGCCAGGCCAGGTGCGGGGCGAAGAGCACCCGCGAGCGGTCCGCGTCGACCCAGCCGGCCGCGCCGATGCCCACGGCGTGCACGTCGTGGCGGTCGGAGAGGTCCAGGACCAGCTCGACGATGGTGTCCTCGACGACCTTGGGGCTCTTGGACTTGTCGGGGGTCTCGGTGCGGATCTTCTCCAGGATGACGCCGTCGGCGTCGACGACGCCGGCCATCACCTTGGTGCCGCCGATGTCGATGCCGACGGTGGGGACCCGCGGGGCGGTCAGGTGCGACCGGCGCTCGCGGGTTCCGACGGTCCGCAGGACGGTGCCGCGCGCCGCACCCCGGTGGGCGAGCGTGAAGTCCCGGTACGTGCTCATCGCGTCGTGCCGTCCCTATGGTGCGGTGGTTCCGGAAGGGTCAGGGTGGGTCGGTGCCGTCCCCGATTCTGCCACCCGCTCCAGCTCGTGGCTCAGCTCGTCCAGTTCCGAGCCGCCCGCCATCTGCCGGGTCAGCTCGTCCAGGGTGATCGAGTCCCGGGTGTGGCTGCCCGCCATCGCGCCCCGCTTGAGGAGCACGAAACGGTCTCCGACCAGGTACGCGTGGTGCGGGTTGTGCGTGATGAGGACGACGCCGAGACCCGCGTCCCGGGCGGCGGCCACGTACTTGAGCACGACGCCGGACTGCTTGACGCCGAGGGCCGCGGTGGGCTCGTCCAGGACGAGCACCTTCGCGCCGAAGTGGACCGCCCGGGCGATCGCCACGCACTGGCGCTCGCCGCCGGACAGGGTGCCGATCGGCTGGTCGACGTCGCGCAGGTCGATGCCCATGCGCAGCAGCTCGGCGCGGGTGGTCTCGCGCATCAGGGGCACGTCGAGGCGGCGGAAGGGGCCGCGGCCGCGGGTCGGCTCCGAGCCGAGGAAGAAGTTGCGCCAGACGGGCATCAGCGGGACCACCGCGAGGTCCTGGTAGACGGTGGCGATGCCGCGGTCGAGGGCGGCGCGGGGATTGGCCAGGACCGTCTCCTCGCCCTCGATCGCGAAGCTGCCCGCGTCGTGCCGGTGCAGCCCCGAGATGATCTTGATGAGGGTGGACTTGCCCGCGCCGTTGTCCCCGAGGACACAGGTGATCTCGCCCGCCGAGACCTCCAGGGAGACCCCTTCGAGGGCGCGGATGTTGCCGTAGTACTTGCTGACGCCGGTCAGCTCCACCAGTGCGGTCATTTGCTGGCCTCCGCCCGCTTGCGCACCCATGCGTTGAGCAGGGTGGCCAGCAGGAGCATCGCGCCCAGGAAGAACTTGAACCAGTCCGGGTTCCACTGGGCGTACACGATGCCGTTGCTGGTCATGCCGAAGATGAAGGCCCCGACCGCCGAGCCGATGGCGGAGCCGTAGCCGCCGGTCATCAGGCAGCCGCCGATGACGGCCGCGATGATGTACAGGAACTCGTTGCCGACGCCCTCGCCGGACTGGACCACGTCGAACGAGAACAGGATGTGCTGGCCGGAGATCCAGGCGCACAGGGCGACGCCCATGTAGAGCCCGATCCGGGTCTTGACCACGGGGACGCCGACCGCGCGGGCCGCGTCGGCGCCGCCGCCCACCGCGAAGATCCAGTTCCCGGCCCGGGTGCGCAGCAGGATCCAGGTCGCCACCGCGACCAGGACCAGCCACCACAGGATGGTGACCCGCAGGGTGACCGGGCCCATGGTGAACTGCGAGGCGAACAGGGAGCGGGCCGAGGAGAAGCCCTCCATGTCGGCGATGGTCTTGGTGGAGACCGAGCCGCTGATCAGCTTGGTGAGGCCGAGGTTCAGGCCGGTCAGCATCAGGAAGGTGCCCAGCGTGATGATGAAGCTGGGCAGTTTCGTACGGGTGAGCATGAACCCGTTGAAGAACCCGATGGCCAGGGTGACCAGCAGGGAGACGGCGACGCCGACCCAGGCGTTCGCGGTCATCTGGTAGGAGAACATCGAGCTGACCAGCGCCGAGCTGGTGACCATCACACCGGCCGACAGGTCGAACTCGCCGCCGATCATCAGGAGCGCGACCGGGACGGCCATGATCCCGATGGTGGAGGCCGAGTACAGGATCGTGCTGAGGCTGGAGGCCCGCAGGAAACTGTCGGCGGCGAAGGAGAAGAAGACGAAGACGGCGGCCGCGCCGACGACGGCGCCCAGCTCCGGGCGGCCGAGCAGGCGGCGCACCAGCGAGGCGGGCGCGAGGCGCTCGTCGCGGTCCTTGGCCGGCGGGGCGGGCGGGGCGGTGGGGGCGAGCGCGCTCATCGGGTCACCCGCTTGATGAACTCCTCCAGTTTCGCCGCTTCGGCGCCGGTCACGATCTGCGGGCCGGTCAGCACCGGACGGCCGCCGCCGAGCGTGTCGGCGTTGTAGCGGTAGAGCCAGAGAAGGTCGACGGCCTCATAGCCCTGGAGGTAGGGCTGCTGGTCGACGGCGAAGCCGAGGGTGCCCGACTTCAGGTCCCGGGCGACGGCCTCGTTGAGGTCGAAGGTGTCGATCTCCGCCTTGCTGCCCGCCGCCTCCTTGGCCTTGACGGCGGTGGGGGCGAAGGGCGCGCCCAGCGTCAGCACCGCGTCGACGGACGGGTCGGCCTGGAGCTTGGCCTGCACGGCCGCCTGCACGGAGGGCATGTTGGTGCCCTCGACGTACAGGTTCTCCAGCTCGCCGCCGAAGGTCTTCTTCGCCCCGGCGCAGCGCTGCTCGTGCCCGACGTTGCCCTGCTCGTGCAGGACGCAGACGGCCTTCTTCCTGCCGCGCTTGGTCAGCTCGGCGCCGACGGCCTCGCCCGCGATCTCCTCGTCCTGGCCGATGTGGGTGAGGGCGCCGTACTCCTTGGACTGGGCGGAGCCGGAGTTCACGGTGATCACCGGGATGCCCGCCTTGGCGGCCTTGCCGAGGACGTCCTTGAGGGCCTCGGGCTTGGCCAGGCTGACGATGATGCCCTGGACCTTCTGGTCGATGGCGTTCTGCACGAACTGGGCCTGCTGCTGCGCCTGGTCGTCGTGCGCGTAGACGAAGTTGATGTTGTCCTTCGCCGCGGCTTCCTTCGCGCCCTTCTGGACGATGTCCCAGAAGGTGTCGCCATCGCCCGCGTGGGTGACCATCGCGAAGGTCCAGCGGGGGGTGGAGACGGCCGGGCGGCCCTGCTCGGCGGCCTTCGCCCGCTCCTCGGCGCGCTTGCCGCCCGTACTGCTGCACCCCGCGAGGGAGGCTCCCAGTACCGCCGCGAGCACGGCGCCCACGACGCGTACCCCTGTCCGAACCCTAGCCACGTCTGTCGCGCCCTTCCCTCGTCCTAAAACGTGCGCCGCCGCGCCGGTCGTCGGGGCGGTCGTCAATACGGTCATTCCGGTTCCAGCCGCCCAGTATCCGCCACAGTGGACCATGAGGTGGTCATCGGGGCGGGCCCGGCGGATTGACAGCCGACCCGGACGGGGTCACGTTGAGTGCATGCGCATCGGGCTCATCGGTACGGGCCGGATCGGTTCCTTCCACGCCGCGGCTCTGGCCCGCCAGCCGCACGCGGGATCGCTGGTGCTCGCCGACGCCGACCCCGCGCGGGCGGCGCTGCTGGCCGCCCGGCTGGGGGCGACGGCCGCGCCCGGTGTGGACCAGATCTTCTCCTGGGGCGTGGACGCGGTGGTCGTGGCGTGCGCCACTTCCGGCCACGCGGAGCTGGTGGTCCGGGCGGTGCGGTCCGGGCTGCCGGTCTTCTGCGAGAAGCCCGTGGCGGCCGACCTGGGCCGCAGCCTCGCGGTGCTGCGCGAGGTGGAGGCCGTGGGCGGGACGCTCCAGGTCGGCTTCATGCGGCGCTTCGACGCGGGGTACGTGACGGCGCGGGAGCTGGTGCGTTCCGGTTCCCTCGGCCGGCTGCACACCGTACGGACCATGACCGCGGACCCGGAGCCGCCCACCGCCGCCTATCTGGCCACGTCCGGGGGCCTGTACCGGGACTGCCTCGTGCACGACTTCGACATGGTGCGCTGGGTGACCGGGCGCGAGGTGCGCGAGGTGTACGCGACCGGCTCCGACGCGGGGCCCGCCCGGTTCCGCGAGGCGGGTGACGTGGACACCGCGGCGGCGCTGCTGACCCTGACCGGCGGGGCCCTGGCGACCTGTACCGGCAGCCGCTGCAACGGCGCGGGGTACGACGTCCGGATGGAGCTGGCCGGTGAGCTGGACCAGGTGGCGGCCGGGCTGGACGACCGTACGCCGATCGCCTCGACCGAACCGCAGGGTCCGCCCCCGGCGGGCAAACCGTGGACCGGCTTCCTGGAGCGGTTCGGGCCCGCCTACGAGGCGGAGCTGGCCGCCTTCGTGCGCCTGGTGCGCGGGGAGGGTCCCAACCCCTGCGACGGCCGGGAGGCGCTGGCCGCGCTGCGCGTCGCCGAGGCCTGCGAGCTGTCGCGGCGCGAGCGGCGCCGGGTGACCCTCGCCGAGCTGCCGGACCTCTGAGCGCGCGGGCGCGCACCGCGGTCGCCCGGCTACGGTCACCAGCGCACCGGGAGCCGCGCGGCGCCCCGCATGAAGCTGCCGGCGAGCCAGGCCGGCGGACCGGCGGCGGGGTCCTCGGCCAGGCCGGGGAAGCGCGCGAAGAGGGAGCGGACCGCGATCCGGGCCTCCATCCTGGCCAGCGGCGCGCCGATGCAGAAGTGCAGGCCGTGTCCGAAGGCGAGGTGGCCCTGGGGGGCGCGGCGGATGTCGAAGGTGTCGGCGTCGGCGAACCGGCCCGGGTCGCGGTCGGCGGCGGCCAGCGAGACCACCACCGTCGCCCCGGCGGGGATGACCGAGCCGCCGATCTCCACGTCCTCGCGGGCGTAGCGGTAGGTGGCGCTCTGCACCGGGCCGTCGTAGCGGAGCATCTCCTCCACCGCGCCGTCGATGAGGCCGTCGTAGTCGGCGCGCAGGGCGGCCAGCTGGCCGGGGTGGGCGAGCAGGGCCCGTACGCCGTTGGAGATGAGGTTGACGGTGGTCTCGTGACCGGCCACCAGCAGCAGGAAGGCCATGCCGATCAGCTCGTCCCGGCCGAGGGAGTCGCCGTCGTCGTCGCGGGTGCGGATCAGCTCGCTCAGCAGGTCCTCACCCGGGGCCTCGGCCTTGGCCGCGACCAGTTCGGCGAGGTAGTCGCTCAGCGCGCGGTGGGCACTGCCGTCCGTGACGCCCCCGGTGGGCGCGACGACCTCGTTCGACCAGTGGCGGAACCGGTCCCGGTCCAGGCCGGGGACGCCGAGCAGCTCGCAGATCACGGTCATGGGCAGCGGGAAGGCGAAGGCCGCGACGAGGTCGGCGGTGCGCTCCGGCCGGGCGGCCAGCTCGTCCAGGAGGCCGTCGGTGATCTGCTGGACGCGGGGGCGCAGGGCCTCGACGCGGCGGCCGGTGAAGGCGCGGGCGACCAGGCGGCGCAGCCGGGTGTGGTGCGGCGGGTCGGATTCCAGCATGTTCGCGTTGGCCGCGGTGACGAGGGCGTCCGGGAACCGCCCGGACCGGCGCCAGTCCTTCGACAGGCCCGCGTGGTGCAGGGCCTGACGGGCCTCGTCGTGGCCGACGACCAGCCAGGTGGGGTCGAAGCCGCCGGCGGTGGCGGTGACCCGGTGGACCGGTCCCGCCTGCCGCAGCCGGGCGTAGAACGGGTAGGGGTCGGCGGTGAAGTCCTCGGCGTTCCCACTGATGTCGACTACGGGCATCGGTCCACCGTACGGCGGGCGTCCACGCGGGGATGCGGGGTTTTCGGCCAGTCGTCGCGGCGCCCCGCCGGCCGCGCGGCCGCGTCGCGCGCGTCCGCCGGGGTGGTCGGTCAGGCGGTGGCCGGGGCGGCGGCGCGGCGGCCCCAGGCGGTGCCGGCCAGCACGAGGGCGGCGCCCGCCAGGCCCGCGGCGCCGAGGTGTTCGCCGCCGATGGCGATGCCCGCCGCCGCGGCCCACAGCGGCTCGGTGCCGAGCAGCAGGCTGACCCGGGAGGGCGAGGCGCGGCGCAGGGCCCACATCTGCACGAAGAAGGCGAACAAGGTGCAGAAGACGGTGAGGAAGGCGAGGGCGGCCCACTCCCGCGTCCCGAAGCCGGCGGCCGCGGCCCACGGGGTGGCGCCCGCGCCGGGCAGGGTCGCGAGGAGGGCGAAGACCAGGACCGCGCCACCGAGCTGGACGGTGGTCAGGGCGAGCGGGTCGGCGTCCTGGACGGACCGCATCCGGGCGGTGAGCAGCACGTTCAGGGTGCGGGCGACGGCGGCCCCGAGGATGAGCAGGTCACCGGCGGACGGCGTGGTGAAACCCGCGCCCTGGGTGAGCAGCACGACCCCGGTGACGGAGACCCCCGCGGCGGCCAGGAAGGCCGTCGGGGGCCGGACCCGGCGCAGGACGGCCTCGGCGAGCGGGGTGAAGATCATGGCCAGGCTGATGACCAGCCCGGCGTTGGTGGCGGAGGTGTGGACGACCCCGTAGGTCTCCAGCAGGAAGATCGCGCCGAGGACCAGCCCCAGCAGGGCGCCGCCGCGCAGCTGGTCGGGCCGCAGCGCGCGCAGCCGCCGCGCCCCCGCCATCACGAGGACCGGCAGGATCAGCGCGAAGCGCAGCACCAGGACGGCGATCACGGTGTGCGGGGTGGTGACGCCCTTGGCGACGAGGTAGCTGGCGCCCCAGACGAGGGCGACGAGCAGGACGGGCAGGTCGGTGAGCCAGGCGCGGCGGGGTGCGAGGCCGGGCGCCGGTAGGGCGGCGAGCGTGGACACGGGTCTCCAACGGCTGGCGGGGGGTGGAGACTTCGGCGGCTCGCACGGGTGCGGTCACCGTACCGGAGCACTGGGTGGCGGGTACACCGGGTTTCGGCCGGCGACCGGCACCGCCGTCAGTAGGCGCCGAAGGCGGGCCGGCCCACGGGCCGGTAGGTCTGGATGACGACCCCGCCGTCGGTCACCCTGGAGGCGGTGAGTTCGCAGGTGGTGGGCTGCGCCCCGGCCGGGAAGAGGCGCCGCCCGGCCCCCAGGAAGAGGGGGTAGACCAGCAGGTTGAGCTCGTCCACGAGACCGCGCTCCAGCAGCGCCCCGACGAGCTGCGCGCTGCCCCAGATGTGGATCTCGCCGTCGGTGGCCGTCTTGATCCGGGCGACCTCCGCCTCCAGGTCCGGGCCGAGGACGGTGGCGCCCTGCCACGCGGGGTCCGCCAGGGTGGTGGACACGACGTACTTGGGCAGGGTGTTCAGCGTGCCCGCGATGGCGTTGTCGGGGTCGGTCTGCTTGGGCCAGTAGCCCGCGAAGATCTCGTACGTCCTGCGCCCGAGCAGGAAGGCTCCGGCCCGCCCGAAGGCTTCGGTGACGAACGCGCCGACGCCCTCGTCCTCGAAGGGCACCTGCCAGCCGCCGTACGCGAAGCCGTCGCTGGGGTCCTCGTCCGGGGCGCCCGGGGACTGCATGACGCCGTCGAGGGTGAGGAAGGTGATGAGGCTCAGCTTGCCCATGGCCGTTCGTCTCCTTGGCAGGGGGCCCGTCGCGGGCCCGTACACGCATGAAGACTCCCGGCCGCCGCGGAACTCATCGGTGCGGCGCGCCTGAACGCGACGTCCGATTCCCGCCAGCGCGCGCGGAGCCCCGCCGCTTTCATTGAACTCGCAACCACTTACGGACGGACGCGGGAGACACACCATGAACGGGAACGAGAACGGGAACGGCAGCGGGAGCGGCACGAGCGGGCGGGTCGCCCTGGTGACGGGCGGCAGCCGGGGCATCGGCGCGGCGACCGCGCTGCGGCTGGCCGCCGACGGGGCGGACGTGGCGCTCACCTACGTGAGCGACGCGGACGGGGCCAAGGAGGTCGTGCGCGGGATCGAGGCGCACGGACGCCGCGGCCTGGCCGTGCGGTCGGACGCGGCGGACCCCTCGGCCGCCGCCGCGGCGGTGGAGCTCGCGGTGGCGGAGCTGGGGCGCCTGGACGTCCTGGTCAACAACGCGGGCATCGGCGTGCTCGGCCCGCTGGAGACGCTGAGCCTCGCCGACGTGGACCGGGTGCTCGCGGTCAACGTGCGCGCCGTCTTCCTCTCGGCGCAGGCGGCCGCGGCCCGGCTCGGCCGGGGCGGCCGGATCATCACCATCGGCAGCTGCATGACGCAGCGGGTGCCGGGGCCGGGCGGCACGCTGTACACGACGAGCAAGGCGGCGCTGACCGGGCTCACCAGGGCCCTGGCCCGGGAGCTGGGCGAGCGCGGCATCACGGCGAACCTGGTCCACCCGGGCCCGGTGGACACCGACATGAACCCGGCCGACGGGCCGTACGCGGACGGGCAGCGCGCGTTGACGGCCCTCGGGCGCTTCGGCACCCCGCAGGAGGTGGCGGCCATGGTCTCGTTCCTGGCCGGACCGGACGCGGCCTACGTCACGGGCGCCGAGTTCTCGGTGGACGGCGGGCACGCGGCGTAGGGCCGCGGGGGGCGTACGCGCCTGGGGGCCCGTAGGCGCTCGGGGGCCGTATGCCCGTACGCGCCGGGGGCCGTACGCCCGTACGCGCCCGGGGGCGCACCGGTACGCGGGTACCGGTGCGCCCCCGGGGCCGTTCGGCGCGGGATCAGCCGCCCAGCTCCTGGTGCCGGGCGGTCAGGGCGGCCGCGCCCCGGTCCGTCAGGGAGCCGAAGAGGCGCAGGCGGGAGAAGCCGCCGTCCGGGAAGATGTCGATGCGGACGTGGCTGCCGACCGCCGGGGCGTCCAGCACGAACCGGTGGTTGGTGTCGGGCTGCAGGCGGGTGCGCGGCAGGAACTCCTGCCATTCGCCGTCCTCGCCGGACTTGACCGACAGGGAGGCCCAGCCCGCCGAGTTGCCCTTGAGGTAGGCGGTGTCGATCTCGACGGCGCGGATCTCGGACTCGGCGACGAGCTGATAGCGGATCCAGTCGTTGCCGTTGTCCCGGCGACGGGCGGTCTCCCAGCCGTCGTCCATCTTGCGCGAGCGGCCCGGGGCGATGGTGTTGGTCGGCGGGGAGTAGAAGCGGTTGGACGCGTCCTGGACCGAGCCGCCGTTCTCCAGCGCGACCACGTCGAAGGAGCCGAGCGCGGCGAGCCACTGCGGGTCCGGGACGACCTCGCCGTAGACGCGCAGGCGGGCGACGCCGCCGTCGGGGTGCTGGTTGAGGCGCAGGTGCGTGAAGCGCTGCTCGGCCGCCACCTCGAAGCCGTTGGCCGCGTGGCCGCCGACGGCGGTGCGCGGGACCAGGGTCGTCCACTTGACGTCGTCGCCCAGGAGTTCCTCGGGGGTCGGGGCGCCCGTCACCGAGGCGCCCTCGACCGAGACGGCCTGCGGCATGTTGCCGCGGAAGTGCGCGGTGTCGACGACGATGCCGCGGATGACGCCGGGGGCGCCGAGGCGGATCAGCGCGAAGTCGTGGTCCTCGGGGGTCGGCCAGGGGTGCTCGGCGCAGACGCCGCGGCGACGGCGGGTCTCCCAGCCGTCCATGACCTTGCCCTTGTGGCCGAAGTGCTCGGGGTCGAAGTGGGCGGCCTCTTCGATGAGCAGGTTCTCCCGCTCGGCGAAGAACTCGTCGTTGGCGAAGATGACTCCGGCGCCCAGGGTGCGGGCGGCGAGGTTCGCGTACTGGGTGAACGGGAAGTCCGCGGTGCGGTAGTCCGCGTACGGGTCGCCGCCCCCGTAGGGGTTCGCGTTGCCGGTGAAGGAAGCCAGAGGAGTTGAGCGCTGCGCCGTCACAGTCAGTTCTGCCTTTCGAGGAGTCGGCCGGTGGGCTCGTTCGGGGTGCCGTGGTCGGCGATCTGCGTACCGCGCAGCCAGGTGGACTTCACGACGCCGTGCAGGGTCTTGCCCGCGTACGCCGTGACCCGGTTGCGGTGGTGCAGGTGCGCGGGGTCCACGGTGAAGGTCTCTTCGGGGGCCAGGACGGCGAAGTCGGCGTCGCGGCCGGCCTCGATCGCGCCCTTGTGGGCCAGGCCCGCCAGCTCGGCCGGGGCGGCGGACATCCAGCGGACGACGTCCTCCAGGCCGTGCCCGCGCTCGCGCGCCGCGGTCCAGATCGCCGGAAGTCCGAGCTGGAGCGAGGAGATGCCGCCCCAGGCGGTGGCGAAGTCGTCCGTCTTCAGGTCCGCCGTGGAGGGCGAGTGGTCGGAGACGATGCAGTCGATGGTGCCGTCGGCGAGCGCCTCCCACAGGAGGTCCTGGTTCGCCGCCTCGCGGATGGGCGGGCAGCACTTGAACTCGCTCGCGCCGTCCGGCACTTCCTCGGCCGTGAGGGTGAGGTAGTGCGGGCAGGACTCGACGGTGATCCGCACGCCCTCGGCCTTGGCGGCGGCGATCAGCGGCAGCGCGTCGGAGGAGGACAGGTGCAGCACGTGGACGCGCGCGTCCAGCCGCTTGGCCTGGGCGATCAGGTTCTCGATCGCGGTGTTCTCGCTGTCCCGGGGGCGGGAGGCGAGGAAGTCGGCGTACTTGGGGCCGGGCACCTGCGGCGCGGACTCCAGGTGGTGCGGGTCCTCGGCGTGGACGATCATCAGGCCGCCGAAGCCGCTGATCTCGGCGAGGGAGGTGGCCAGTTGCTCCTGGTCCAGTTCGGGGAACTCCTCCACGCCCGAGGGCGACAGGAAGCACTTGAAGCCGTAGACCCCGGCGTCGTGCAGCGGGCGCAGGTCCTTGACGTTGTCGGGCAGCGCGCCGCCCCAGAAGCCGACGTCCACGTGCGCCTTCGTGCGGGCGACCTCCTGCTTGACGCGCAGGTGGTCGACCGTGGTGGTCGGCGGGAGGGAGTTGAGCGGCATGTCCAGGATGGTGGTGACGCCGCCGGCCGCGGCGGCGCGGGTGGCCGTCCAGAAGCCTTCCCACTCGGTGCGGCCGGGGTCGTTGACATGGACGTGGGTGTCGACGAGGCCGGGGAGCAGCACGTCGTCCCCGAAGTCCTCCAGCCGGGCCCCGGCCGGGAGCTCGGCCCCGTACGGCAGTACGGCCGTGATCTTCCCGGCGGCGACGGCGACCGAGGCGGCACGCGTCCCCTCGGGGGTGATGACGCGCGTCGAGCGCAGTACCAGTTCCACGACGTCGGCGGACACCGGAACCTCCCCATCTACTTCCACAGAGCGAAATTCAACGTTCTGTTGACGGAGTCTTCACGCCGACGCGGGGCCAGTCAAGAGCCCCCGGACGGACCGCCGACCCACCCGCGTCGTGATTGGAGGTTTCCACAGGATGGAATTAAGATTTCGCTCTACAGAATGTAGCTACCACCACCGGAGCTCCGGCGGGTGACCCACCGGGGCGGCCCGACACCTGGACAAACCGCCTCTGACCGGCAGAGACGGCCCGGCCCCGGCACTAGGGCCGCTGCTGCCCGCCGGGTAGGCTGCTGCCTTGCCTGCCAGCACCGAAAGGACCGCGCCGTGCCGACGTCCAGCGCCAGCACCACCGACGCTTCCTCCAAGACCCCCGCCGCCAGCGGTGGCGTCCAGTCCCTTGAGCGCGCCTTTGATCTGCTCGAACGCATGGCCGATGCCGGTGGCGAGGTCGGTCTCAGCGAGCTGTCCGCCACCAGCGGACTGCCCCTGCCCACCATCCACCGCCTCATGCGCACCCTCGTGGCGTGCGGCTACGTCCGCCAGCAGACGAACCGACGGTACTCCCTCGGCCCCCGGCTGATCCGCCTGGGCGAGTCCGCGGCACGCCTCCTCGGCACCTGGGCCCGCCCCTACCTCGCCCGCCTGGTCGAGGAGACCGGCGAGACGGCGAACATGGCGCTCCTCGACGGCGACGAGATCGTGTACGTCGCGCAGGTGCCCTCGAAGCACTCCATGCGCATGTTCACCGAGGTCGGCCGCCGCGTGCTGCCGCACTCCACGGGCGTGGGCAAGGCACTGCTGGCGTACACCCCCGCCGACGAGGTCCGGGCCCTGCTCGCCCGTACGGGCATGCCCGCCGCGACCGAGAAGACGATCACCACCCCCGAGGGCTTCCTCGCGGCGCTGGAGCAGGTCCGCCAGGTCGGGTACGCGGTCGACGACAACGAGCAGGAGATAGGGGTCCGCTGCCTCGCCGTCTCGGTGCCGAACTCGCCGACCCCCGCCGCCATCTCGATCTCCGGTCCGGCGGGCCGGGTCACCGAGGCCCTCAACGACTCGATCGTGCCGATCCTGCAGGGCATCGCGGCCGAGCTGTCCGTGGCGCTCTCCACGCAGAACCCGGCGCACCAGGATCGCTGAGTACGGCCGCCGAGCACGCCGGGACCCCGGTCCGCCTCCTGGAGGGGGACCGGGGTCCCGGCGTGTCCGGCCGGCCGGCTCAGGCCGCCGGGGCGCTCTGCGCCTGCGTCAGGCGGCCGTCGGTCATCGTCACCGTGCGGTCCATCCGCTCCAGGTGCGCGTGGTCGTGCGTGACCAGGACCGTCGCCGTCGCGCGCTCGCGGGTGAGGGTGACCAGCAGGTCGAGCACCGCCGCGCCGCGCTCGTGGTCCAGGGCGCTGGTCGGCTCGTCGACGAGCAGCACGGCGGGCTCGTTCATCAGGGCGCGGGCGATGTTGACGCGCTGGCGCTGACCGCCGGAGAGCTGGTGCGGGCGCTTGTCCGCCTTGTCCGACAGGCCGACCGCGTCGAGCAGCTCCAGCGCCCGGCGGCGCAGCTGCCGGGCGGGCCGCCCCGAGAGGTGGGCCATCACCTGGAGCTGCTCGGCGGCGGTCAGCGAAGCGAGCAGGTTCGGCTGCTGGAAGACGATCCCGATCCGCTCGCGGCGCAGCCGCGCCGTGTCGGCGGCGCCGAGCGCCGCGGTGTCCTCCCCGGCCACCACGACGCGCCCCGAGTCCGGCCGGACCAGGGTGGCCGCGACCGCGAGCAGGCTGGACTTGCCGGAACCGGACGGTCCGACCACCGCGGTCAGGGTGCCCGCGGGGACCTCCAGGCGGACGACGTCCAGGGCGGTGAGCCGAGTGTCGCCGTCCGGGTAGGTGAGCGTGACGTCGTGCACGAGCAGGGTCATCGGGCGCTCCCGAGTGCGGTCAGCGGGTCGACGGCGGTGATCCGCCGGATGGACAGGGCCGCCCCGACCGCGCCCAGCACGATCATGACGGCGGCGGGCACGAGGACGGTGGCGGCGTCCAGGACGAAGGGCACGGCGCCGCCGCTGATCAGTGCGCCGATACCGGCGGCGAGGCCGGTGCCGAGGCCCGTACCGAGGGCGAGCATCACCACGGCCTGGCCGAGGGCGTCCTTCAGCAGGTACGGGGTCGACGCGCCCAGGGCCTTCAGTACGGCGATGTCCCCGCTGCGCTGGATCGTCCAGACCGTGAAGAAGGCCCCTATGACGAGGGCGGAGATGGCGAAGAGGAAGCCGCGCATGAGCTGGAGCGAGCCGTTCTCCGCCTGGTAGGAGCCGATGGCACCGAGTGCCTCGTCCATGGTCCGGCTCTTGCTGGCGGAGGCCCGGTCGCCCGCCGCCCAGTCCACGGCCCCGCCGCCGCTGAGGGCGACGACCGTGGCGGACGTGCCGGTCGGGCTGCCGGGGGTACCCGGCGTGCCAGGCGTGCCCGGCATGCCCGGCATGCCGGGGTTGCCGAGGCGCTGCCAGTCGTCGAGGTCCATCCAGACGACCGGGGTGTGGCTGTAGGAGGCGGTTCCGTAGACGGCGCCCACGGTCAGTTCCAGTGCGCCGGTCCGGAGCGTGGAGCCCGTCGTCAGGCCGCCGAGCTCCTCGGCCGCCTTTTCGGTCAGGACCACCCGGCCCCGGCCGAGGGCGCCGGGGGGCGCCCCGGGGGCCAGTCGGCCGCCGGGCTCGACGCCGAAGACCGAGACGGCGGCCGTCCGCTCCCCGACTGCCGCGTTGGTGGTGCGGATGCCGAGCGGGTCCGCGGACGTCACCCCCGGCCGCTCCCGCCAGGCCCGCCAGGCGCTCTCGGGAAGCCGGGAATCGGTGAAGGACACCTTCTGGTCACCGGCGGGGGCGGCGAAGGCGAGGCGGGTGGCGGGCAGACCGGTGATGGCCGAAACGTTCTCCCGGGCCAGTCCGGAGGTGAGCCCCGACAAGAGGCCCACGAGCAGCGTGATCAGCACCACGACCGCGCCCATGAGGGCGAAGCGGCCTTTGGCGAACCGGAGATCTCTCCATGCGACGAACATGGCTCCCACCTTGGTCTTCCCCGGGGAGACGGGGCATCGCGCGGCGGGAGCGAACCTCGTATCGAAGGGCGGAGGCCGACATCAACCTTTTGGTTGACCGGCCGGCCGGCTGGCGCCGCGCGCGGGCGGCCTACGCTGGTCGGGCCATGGAACCCGCCCGCACCACCCGCCCTTTCCGGCCGCCGCCCTCCGCCTCGCCGCCGGGCGCGCTGTCCGGCCCTCCGGTGACTCAGGCGCCTTCTGGTGCGGCCGGTCCCGTCGGGACGCCCGGTCCCGTCGGTGCGCCCGGTCCCGCCGGGACGCCCGCCGTCCCCGGCCGGGCGCTGACGCCCGTCTCGCGGGTGCTGCGGCTGTGTCTGCACGCCCTGCTGTTCGGGCTGCTGGCGCTAGCCGCCGCGCGCGCCGTGACCGGCTCCGCGCCCGACGCCGGGTGGGTGATCACCGCGTGCGCGGTGCTGGCCACCGTGTACGTCGCGGGCGTACGGGCGCCCGTCGTGCACCGCTCGCCCCGGGCCGGGGCGCTCTGGCTGGCCGGGCTCGGCGCCGCCTGGGCCGGGCTGCTGGTGGTCTCCCCCGACGGGCTGTGGATCGCCTTCCCGCTGTACTTCCTGGAGCTGCACCTGCTCCGGCTGCGCTGGGGGGTCGCGGCGGTCGCGCTGACCGCCTGCGCGGCGATCGGGGGCTTCCTGGGCCACAGCGGCGCGGTGAGCCCCGGGGCGTTCCTGGGGCCGCTGCTGGGCGGCGCCGTGGCGGTGGCGACCGTACTCGGCTACCAGGCGCTGTACCGGGAGAGCGAGCGCCGCCGCCGGCTGATCGAGGAGCTGATCACCACCCGCGCCGAACTGGCCGCCGCCGAGCGGGGTGCGGGCATCCTCGCCGAGCGGGAGCGCCTCGCCCGCGAGATCCACGACACCCTCGCCCAGGGCCTCTCCTCCATCCAGCTGCTGCTCCGCGCCGCGGAGCGGGCGCTCGGCGACGGGGGCCGGGCGGAGGGATCCTGCACCGGGCCGGACGGGGCGCACGGGGCGGACAGGGCAGACGCGCCGCAAGGGGCGCACGGGGCCGACGACGGCCGGACAGCGGCGCTCGCGCACATCGCCCGGGCCCGGGAGGCCGCGCAGGAGAATCTGGCGGAGGCCCGGCGGTTCGTACGGGCATTGAGCCCGCCCGATCTGGAGCACGGCTCGCTCGCCGCCGCCCTGGAGCGGCTGTGCGTCGGCGCCCCGGGCGTGCGGGCGCGGTTCTCACTCAGCGGGCGCCCGGCCGTACTGCCGACCCCGTACGAGGTGGCGCTGCTGCGGATCGCCCAGTCCGCACTGGCCAACGTGGTCCGGCACGCGGGCGCCGGGCGCGCGGAGATCACCCTGACCTTCATGGACGCCTCCGTCACCCTGGACATCGTCGACGACGGCCGCGGCTTCGACCCCGCGGCGGCCCGCCCGGCCGGGCACGCGGACGCGCTCGCCGACGGGCGCGGAGCCGGGGCCGGCGGGGACGCGGACGGGCGCGACGGCGGCGGCTTCGGGCTGCCCGCCATGCGCTCGCGCGCCGAGAGCCTGGGCGGCCTCTTCACCGTGGAGTCCGCGCCCGGCCAGGGCACCGCCGTGGCCGTCACCCTGCCCCTTCCCGTGGAGGCCTCCCGATGACCATCCGGCTGCTGCTCGCCGACGACCACCCGGTGGTCCGGGCCGGGCTGCGCGCGGTCCTGGACACCGAGCCCGGATTCGCCGTCGTCGCGGAGGCGGCGACCGCCGAGCGGGCGGTCGAACTGGCCGCCTCGGAGCCGGTGGACGTGGTGCTGATGGACCTCCAGTTCGGCGCCGGAATGCACGGCTCCGAGGCCACTGCCCTGATCACGGCCCGGCCCGGCTCCCCGCGCGTGCTGGTCCTGACGACGTACGACACCGACGCGGACATCCTCGCCGCGGTCGAGGCGGGGGCCTCCGGCTACCTGCTCAAGGACGCGCCTCCGGAGGAGCTCGCCTCGGCGGTGCGGACGGCCGCGGCGGGCCAGTCGGCGCTCGCGCCCGCGGTGGCGCTGCGCCTGATGGACCGGATGCGGACCCCGGCCGAGGCGCTCACCAAGCGCGAGCTGGAGGTGCTCCAGCTGGTCGCCGACGGGCTGTCCAACCAGCAGATCTCCAAGAAGCTCTTCCTCAGCCAGGCCACCGTGAAGTCCCATCTGGTGCACATCTACGCGAAGCTCGGGGTCGATTCGCGGACCTCGGCCGTCGCGGCGGCGGGCGCGCGGCGGCTCATCCGCACCCCCTGACGGGCAGGGCCCCTACGCCACCCAGTGCGGCCGCTCCACCGCGGGCGCCAGCGGCACGCCGTCGTGGAAGGCCGCGGCGAGGCGGCGCACGCCCTCGTCGAGCAGCTCGGCGGGGAGCGTGTACGGGATGCGCAGCCGGTGTTCGAACGTCCCCGGGTCCACCCCGAAGCGGGCGCCGCGGCCGATGTGCACCCCGCCGGCCCGGGCGCGGTCGGCGAGGGCGGAACTGACCGGTTCGCCGAGGTCCACCCAGAGCGAGAGACCGCCGGGCGGCACCTGCCAGGACCACTCGGGCGCGTGCCGCCGGAGCGAGCCGGTCAGCGCGGCCCGGCGCTCCCGCAGCTCCGCGAGCCGCACGGGCAGCGACCGGTCGAGCCCCGCCAGCAGGGGCAGCGCGACGAGCTGGTCGAGCACGGACCCGGTCATGTCGGCGCACACGCGTGCGGTCGTCAGCTCGGCGATCATCTTGCCGGTGGCGCGGATCCAGCCGACCCGGAGCCCGCCCCAGTGCGTCTTGCTCAGCGAGCCGATGGTGACCACGTGGTCGGCGCCGCCGCGCGGCGCGAGCGAGGCTAGGGGCGGCGGCGCGGGCACGTCGAGGGCGATGTCGGCGATGGTCTCGTCGACGACCAGCCAGGTGCCGGTGCGGCGGGTGGCGGCCAGCAGCCGCAGCCGCTGCTCCTCGGGCATCAGGGCCCCGGTCGGGTTCTGGAAGTCCGGTATGACATAGGCCAGGCGCGGCACGGTCTGGCGCAGCGTGGACTCGGCGATCTCCATGTCCCACCCGGCGTCGGAGACGGCGATGGAGGCGGTGCGCAGCCCGGCGCGGCGCAGCGCGTCGAGGGCGTTGGCGTAGGTGGGGTTCTCGGTGACCACCCGGTCTCCCGGGCGGCACAGCAGGCTGGTGACCAGCGTGAAGGCCTGCTGGGCGCCCGAGGTGACCAGGATCTGTTCGGGCCGGGTGGGCAGGCCGCGCCGGGTGAAGCGGTCGGCGACGGCCGCGCGCAGGTCGGGCAGGCCGAAGGGGTGGTAGCCGGGGGTGCGGGCGAGGGCGGGCAGCCGGGGAGCCGCCCAGGCCAGGGCCTCGGCGAGGCTGCCGTCGGGCGCGCCCATGGCGGCGATGGCCAGGTCGATGCCGGGCTCGCCGTCGGCGCTGTAGCCGCCGGTCCCGAGGAGCGCGTGGGCGCCGACCGGGGCGTGTCCCTCGGGCAGTTCGGTCCAGGTGCCGGAGCCGCGGCGGCTGCGGACGTATCCGCTCTCGCGCAGCAGGTCGTAGGCGCTGGAGACGGTGGCCCGGCTGGCGCCGACGGCCTCGGCGAACTCGCGTTCGGCGGGGAGGCGCACGTGCAGGGCGATCCGGCCGTCGAGGATCAGGGTGCGGACGGCCTCGGCGAGGCCGCGGTAGCCGGGGCGGGCGCGGACGTCCGCGGGCAGCAGGGCGGCGAGCTGGCGGCTGCCGATGGCCCTGTCCGCCGTGTGGACCACTCGCTCGTTCGCCATGCCAACCTCCCCTGATTGGCTCTGCCTGCCAGGCCAATCGAGGGTCCAGACTGACCGTATTGGACCCCGATTGGCAAGGACGTGAGGAAAAGATGCTGACCGACCGAGACGAACGGGCGCTGGCCCGGGCCGCCGAGAACCGGATCGCGGTTCCGCTGCGGGTGGGTGGCGCCGCGGCCCGGATCCGGCGGGCGCTGGCGTCCGTGCCGGCCCTCCTGCGGTCGGTCCGGCCGGGTACGGGGAGAGAATCGGGGGCATGGCAGACACCCCGGCCGCCGCGTCGGCCCCGCACGACCCCGCAGCCGACACCGCTCGGGTCGGCCCCGCACGCGTCGACTCCGCACCCATAGGCCCCGCTCCTGGCCCGGTGACGCCCGGGGCGGGGGTCGCGGGCCTGCTGCTCGCGGGGGGCGGGGGGCGCCGGCTCGGCGGGCGGCCCAAGGCCCTGCTGCCCTACCTCGGCCGCCCGCTGATCGAGAACGCGGTCCGCGTGCTGCGCGAGGCGGGCTGCGCTCCCGTGCACGTGGTGCTGGGCGCGGCGGCGCGCGAGGTGCGCGAGAGGGCGGACCTGACCGGCTGCGTGGTGGTCGACAACCCGGACTGGGCCGAGGGCATGGGTTCGTCGCTGCGGGTCGGACTGGCCTCGCTGGCGGGTACGGGCGCGGCCGCGGCGCTGGTCTCGCTGGTGGACCAGCCGGGCATCGGCGCGGCGGCGGTGGCCCGGGTCCGGGAGGCGTACCGCTCCCCCGCGAGCCTGGCCGCGGCGGCGTACGGGGGCGAGCGCGGCCACCCGGTGCTCTTCGGCGCGGACCGGTGGGCGGACATCGCGGCGACGGCCACCGGCGACCGGGGGGCCCGGGTCCACCTGGCGCGACACGCCGACGAGCTGGTCCTGGTGGAGTGCGGGGACATCGCGGAGGCCTTCGACATCGACACGCCGCCCGACCTGGCGCGTCTCGGTTGAGCGGGGTGTGACCGCGGTGGCACCGAGGGCCACCGAACGACGGAATCTGTCGACCCGGAGAATCTCGACATCAACAAACCATTGAACTTCCACCATGAGGAAATTACTATCCACTGGTCAGAAGCGCCCTGAACCACAGACGGCGCCCGCGACCGTTTCCCGGAACTCTCTCCAGTCCGCGGCACTGCGTGCCGCATGCGCGAGCATTCCCCCGCGGCCGCCAGGCACCGCCGCTGAAGGAGTGACAGTTATGTCCGCACCAGCGCCGTCCCCGCTGGCCATCGTCGACGCCGAGCCCCTGCCCCGGCAGGACGAGGTCCTCACCGAAGCGGCCCTCGCCTTCGTGGCCGAGCTGCACCGGCGGTTCACCCCCCGCCGCGACGAACTGCTCGCCCGCCGCGCCGACCGGCGCGCCGAGATCGCCCGCACCTCCAGCCTCGACTTCCTCCCGGACACCGCACAGGTCCGCGAGGGCGACTGGAAGGTCGCGCCGGCCCCGGCCGCGCTCAACGACCGCCGCGTGGAGATCACCGGTCCCACCGACCGGAAGATGACCATCAACGCCCTGAACTCGGGCGCCAAGGTCTGGCTCGCGGACTTCGAGGACGCCTCGGCTCCCACCTGGGAGAACGTCGTCACCGGCCAGCTCAACCTGATCGACGCCTACGAGCGCCGGATCGACTTCACCGACGCGCGCACCGGCAAGTCGTACGCCCTCAAGCCCGCGGAGCAGCTCGCCACAGTGGTCATGCGCCCCCGCGGCTGGCACCTCCAGGAGCGCCACCTCCAGATCGACGGCCGCCCGGTCCCCGGCGCGCTCATGGACTTCGGCCTCTACTTCTTCCACAACGCGCAGCGCCTGATCGACCTCGGCAAGGGCCCGTACTTCTACCTGCCGAAGACCGAGTCCCACCTGGAGGCGCGCCTCTGGAACGAGATCTTCGTCTTCGCGCAGGACTACGTCGGCATCCCGCAGGGGACCGTCCGCGCGACCGTCCTCATCGAGACGATCACCGCCGCGTACGAGATGGAGGAGATCCTCTACGAGCTGCGCGACCACGCCGCCGGCCTGAACGCGGGCCGCTGGGACTACCTCTTCTCGATCGTGAAGAACTTCCGTGACGGCGGCGAGAAGTTCGTCCTGCCGGACCGCAACGCGGTGACGATGACCGCCCCGTTCATGCGGGCGTACACCGAACTGCTGGTGCGCACCTGCCACAAGCGCGGCGCGCACGCCATCGGCGGCATGGCGGCCTTCATCCCGTCCCGCAAGGACGCCGAGATCAACAAGGTCGCCTTCGAGAAGGTCAAGGCCGACAAGGACCGCGAGGCGGGCGACGGCTTCGACGGCTCCTGGGTCGCCCACCCGGACCTGGTCCCGATCGCGATGGCCTCCTTCGACGCGGTGCTCGGCGAGAAGCCGAACCAGAAGGACCGGCTGCGCGAGGACGTCTCGGTGGCGCCCGGCGAGCTGATCGCGATCGACTCCCTGGACGCGAAGCCGACGTACGAGGGCCTGCGCAACGCCGTCCAGGTCGGCATCCGGTACATCGAGGCGTGGCTGCGCGGCCTGGGCGCCGTCGGCATCTTCGGCCTGATGGAGGACGCCGCCACGGCCGAGATCTCGCGCTCGCAGATCTGGCAGTGGATCAACGCGGGCGTCGTCTTCGAGGACGGCACCCTGGCCACGGCCGATCTGGCCCGCGAGGTCGCCGCCGCCGAACTCGCCGCGATCCGCGCCGAGGTCGGCGAGGAAGCGTTCGCGAACGGCAAGTGGCAGCAGGCCCACGACCTGCTCCTCCAGGTCTCCCTCGACGCGGACTACGCCGACTTCCTGACCCTCCCGGCGTACGACCAGCTCACCGGCTGACCCACCCGCCCCACCCGCCCGCTCCGCCCCGCCCCTCGGCTGAACTCGCACAGCAGCCGAAGCACCGCAGGCGCCGCAGGCGCCGCAGGCGCCGCAGGCAACGAAAGGTCCGGCCCGGCACCTACCCAGGTACCGGGCCGGACCTTTCGCGTTCCCGGACGCCGGCGACCAACGGAGACCGAACGTACGGTCGGGCGTTACGTCATCGTAATCTGCGGCTACCTAGCGGTAACAACGTGCCGCGTGTCACCTTTCCGGTTGCCACCGGCCGGCGGTACCCCCACCAACGCAGCCATGCACCGGAGTCGTGCGCGACTTCGACGTGGCCGACCGCAGGAGTTCCGCAGTGATCGGATTCCGCACCGTCAGCAAGAAGAACCGGACCCGCAGTCGTGTGCGACGACTCGCCGGGGCCGGTCTGGTCCTTCCGCTCGCCGTCAGCGCCCTGCTGGCGGGCGGGGCCGGTACCGCGGCCGCCGGCCCGGGCAACGGACCCACCGCCGTGGTCTCCCTGGGCGACAGCTACATCTCCGGTGAGGGCGGCCGCTGGAAGGGCAACAGCCTGACCAACAGCGGCAGTCGCACCGGCACCGACCGCGCCTGGACCACCGGCAGCAGCTACGACCCGTCGAAGGTGTACGGCGCCACCGCGGGCGGGTGCGACCGGTCGGACTCGGCCGAGGTCCGCAGCGCGGGGGCGGTCGCCGACGTGGCGGTCAACCTGGCCTGCTCCGGCGCCGTCACCGACAACGTGTTCCGCGCCTCCAACGGCGGTGTGCCCTTCAAGGGCGAGGCCCCGCAGGCCGATCAGCTCGCCGGGGTCGCCGCGGCGAACGACGTCAAGGTCATCGCGCTGTCCGTGGGCGGCAACGACCTCGGCTTCGCCGACATCATCCAGGAGTGCGCGTACGACTTCGTGCTCTGGGGCTCCTACTGCTACGACGACCAGCAGGCGGTCGTCGACCAGAAGATGGACGCGGTCATGGCGAAGGTCGGCAAGTCCGTCGACGAGGTCCGCGCCGTGATGCGCGGCGCCGGTTACGCCGACTCCGCGTACCGGATCGTGCTGCAGTCCTACCCGTCGCCGATCCCGCGCGGCGCGGAGAACCGCTACCCGCAGAGCGACTGGAGCCGCGTGAACACCGGCGGCTGCCCCTTCTGGAACAAGGACTCGGACTGGGCGCGGGACTCGCTCGTGCCGCAGATCGCGAACCGTCTGAAGGCCGTCGCCGCCGCCAAGGGCACGCAGTTCCTGGACCTGCGGGACATGATGCAGGGCCGGGAGGTCTGCGCCAGGGCGAGCAAGCTGGTGACCACGGCATCGCCCGCGTCGGCGAAGACGAGCGAGTGGGCGCGCTGGATCGACAGCAGTCAGACCCAGGGGCCCATCCAGGAGGACATGCACCCGAACTACTTCGGGCAACTCGCCGCCGGCCGCTGCCTCTCCCTGGTCCTGTCCCAGCCCGCGGCCACTGCCTTCGGCTGCCGCAACACCGCGGGCGGCGACCAGAGCGGGATGTACCTGACCCCGGCGTCGTAAGCCCTCGTACTCCCAGGTGGGCCGTACGCGCACACGCGCATACGGCGGTGGGGGGGGGGGGGGGGAAGGGGGGGGGGGGGGGGGGGGGGGAGGCGGGGGGGGGGGGGGGGGGGGAGAAGGAGGGGGGGGGGGGGGGGGGGGACAA
>NZ_JBWKDV010000012.1:0-237754 GCF_056435825.1 Streptomyces sp. NPDC043876
GCGAGGGG
This sequence comes from Streptomyces sp. NPDC043876, assembly GCF_056435825.1. Classification (NCBI taxonomy): domain Bacteria; kingdom Bacillati; phylum Actinomycetota; class Actinomycetes; order Kitasatosporales; family Streptomycetaceae; genus Streptomyces; species Streptomyces sp. NPDC043876. Next base: position 9 of record NZ_JBWKDV010000012.1, read on the forward strand.
CGTCACCGAGATGCTCGGCGGCGCACAGCAATTCGCATGGATGAGTGGACACGACAGAGATAGTCGGGTACCTTAATGAATGTCGGGAGGGCGCAGCGCCCCCGGCCCCCTCCCCCGCACGACCGAACGGAGCCCCGCGATGACCACCATGACCCGCCTCCCCCTCCAGCCCCTCCAGAACGAGACGCTGCGGGACGCCGCCGACATGACCATCGCCGCCGCCCGCCGCAACGCGGCCCCCGACACCCTCGCCCCGGTCCTGCTCGCCGACATGGCCCGCATCCTGCACACCCACTTCGGCATCAACCCCTTCGTCACCGCCCAGCACATCCGCCCCGCCCTCGCCGTCCTGCGCGAGCGGTTCGAACGCCTGGTCTGCTCCATCGACTGCACCACCGACGCCTACGCGTAACCCCCGGCGGGCGGCCACAAGGCCGCCCGCCACCGCTCCCGCCCGCACCGCCCGTACGGACAGGACAGGACACTCCGCCATGCCCGAGACCACGATCACCCGCGACCCGGCCAACGTCCCGCACAACACCGACGGACCGTGCTCCGCCACCTGGCGCCGCGTGACCGTCACCAACGTCATGACCGGCGAGCGGACGGGATACGCCTCGCAGTTCGGCCACCCCAAGTGCGCGAACCCCGGCACCGTCAACCGCTTCATCAAGGCCGCACACAGCAACCACTACATCCCCCTCTACACCTGCCCCGAACACACCCGCTGACAGCCCCAACACCAACCCGAAAGCACCGCTACCCCGGCCAATCCGCCTAAGGAGGCACCCATGAACCCCGTCCAGCGCCAGCAGACCATCCGCCAGCTCCTCGCCACCGCCACCGCCGCACAGCTGCGCGCCGCACTGGAGAGCGTCCTGGACCACACCGCCTCCGCCGCGCAGCAGGGCCGCGACGTCACCGACCACGGCATCGACGGATCGCGCCGGGACGCGCTCGCGGACGCCGAACTCCAGGCCCGCAGCGACCTCGGCGACGACATCGACTCCAGCCTCCACACCGCTCTCCAGCCCCGGAGGTAACGGCCGCCTCCGTGCCAGGCACGCCGCCCGCCGGACCCGCCCCCGACCCCCAACCAAAGGAGCTCACCATGACCATCGCCCCCGACCTGTTCACCGCCCCGTTCACCGCCGCCGAGTGCCAGGAGGCCAAGGCTCTGTTCATCGCCCGGCACATCCAGCCCAGCGCCGACCTGAGCGGCCGCCCCGTCGACGAGCTGCTGCCAGAGTTCGACGACGAGCACCTCGTCACCGCCGTCTGCGCCTACGTCCTGGCCATCCGCTACACCGCAGCCAACCCCGGAACCGCCATCGACGGCGTCTCCCTCGCCTTCCACGTCCTCCTGCTCAGCCAGACCCCCGGCCAGGAACAGCTCGGCGCCGCCCTCACCCACGTCCTCGAAACGGTCCGCGACACCGGCCGCTGAACCCGTCCCAGGCCCGCAACACCAACCCGCCGCAGCGACCCCGTGGGGCGCTGCGGCGCCGCCCACCCCCGTCAACACCGCCCCGCCCCACCGAAGGAGACCCCGTGTCGGCTTCCCATCCCACGCCCGAGCAGGTCCGCGCCGAGCGGCTCGCCCTGGTCGCCGAGGCCCTCGCCTACCTCGAAGCCACCCCCGCCTCCCAGGTCCGGGCCCAGCTCGCCCCGACCTCGATGCACGCCCACATCAAGAAGGACCCCACCGCCGTCGCCCGCATCCGGCGCGGCGCACAGGCCGGAACCGTCCCGCTCTTCAGCGGCTGGATCGCCGCCCGGTACGTGATGAACACCCGCACCGCCACCCCCCACAACTGACCCATCCCCTGCCCCTGGAGGCCTCTTTGACCGACCCGACGCCGTACGCCGCGCATCCCCAGTTCCCAGAGCATCAGCCGCTGGTCTGGCTCCTGGAAACGGGAGAGGACCACGCCGGCGGCCGGGTGCTCGGCATCTACACCGAACCCGGCCTCGCGTCCGGCGACTTCCTCGACCGCGCGCGCGAGATCGACGCCACCTTCGGCATCGACTCGGCCGAGCCCGGCCCGGACGGATCGCTCCGCGCGCACGGCGGGTGCGACTGGCTCACCCTGCGCCCCTATCCCCTCACCACCCAGCCCGCACTCCCCAACGAAACCGGCACCGGGCCAGCCTCCGCGGCCGGGCCGACCTCCCCCGGCCCCGCCCCTGCGGCCACCAGCCGCGAGACCCGACCATGACCACCCGCACCCGCCCCGCCGGCTGGCGCGCGCCACCAGGGGCAGGACCACGACACCAGCCTCCACCAGGCGCCCCACGGGCGCCGGCCGACCAGGACGCCGAGATTTCGCATGGATGGGTGGACATTCATCGCAGTGTCAGGTAACTTAATGCATGTCGGGCCGGGGAGGTCCGCACCACCAACACCAGGAGCCGGACATGCGACGCAGCCTCTACCGCCAGATCCTCCGCGCAGCACGCACCAGCCAGCACGCCGTCGGAATCACGGTCACACCTCCCCAGCCGTACGCCACCGACATCCGCTGGAGCCCGGAGGGCGAGGGCTGGACCGCAGTCGACGGACACGACGAACTCTGGCTGCGTCGCACCGACGCCCCGGAAGCGGTCGAGGCCTTCATCGCGGGCTACCTCCAGCCGCACGCCGAGGACCAGGCGGCACACCTCCTGCTGAACTCCGACGAACTCACCGAGGACGGTTGGGGCCTGTGGGACAAGCTCAGCCGGATGGAGCGCAAGGCCATCAAGGTCTACTCCCGCGTCCCGCTCGCCGAGCACCCCGCCGCCGCCCTGACCGAAGTACGCGAGGACCTGGAACGGCGCTGGCACACGGCCACCCCGACCCTCTCCCTCCCCTTCCACTCCACCCGGGGCGTCCACGGCCGCCTCCAGCTCGTCGGGGAGCTGTACCTGGGCTACCCCCACCTCGACAGTCGCCGGGCCATCCCCCGCCAGGGCCGCCGCTACACCGCCAACACCCGGTGGACCGACTGCGCCCGCCTCCTCGAAATGGCGACCGCGCTCAGCACGGGCGCCCGAGCCCTCGGCCCCGGCACCCGCATCACCGTCCACCCGCAGCCGTAACCCCGCCACCGGGGCGGGCCCGGCACCCGTGCCGGACGGCAGCCAAACCCGCCCGCCCCGGGCCTGTTCGACAGCCCGCGGCGCCCAGGTCTCGAAGTCTCCGGCCGGCACGGGCACAACCCCCTCCCGGCCGACCACCTCGGCGCGGCAAGCTGCCCGCCGCACCGCACACGCCCGCCCGCGCGCGACAGACCGGAGAGCCAGACGCCAGGTCAGGCCGGGCCGGCCCGGGGCACACCACCATAGGACCGACCTCCCCGCACGGGCCGAAGAGGCCACCGCGGCGCCCGCAGTGGCCGCGAGCGCATCTCAGCGCTCCGGCGCCCGGACAACCCGACGGAGCATTTCGCATGGATGAGTGGACACGTAGACGGAAAGCAGGTATCTTAATACGTGTCGGGCCGGGGAGGTCCGCACCACCAACACCAGGGGGCACACCATGACCGACCTTCAGACAACCTCGAACCGCACCTGCCCCGGCTGGGGCGAGCCGTGCGGAAACGAGACCGAGCAGGACATGGACCTGTGCCCCGACTGCCGCATGGCACGCCTGGACACCCAGTCCCCGCGCATTCCCCTCTAGCCCCGTCCGGGCCCTGCCCACAAGGGGCAGGGCCGCCACGCAGGGCCGGACACCTGCGGCCCGATCCCACACACGTCCCCGCCGAGCGCCGCACTACGGATGCAGCAGCAGGTTCGAGTCCTGCCGGGTTCACGTCCGAAACACCGACTTCCCTGGGGGAAACATGAAGAACCACACGGCCGTGATGCTGTGGCTGAAGGACGGCAAGGCCGACTCCTACGAGCGGAACATCGCGCTGGAGGAGATGCAGATGACGGTGAGCGACCGGGTCATCTGGAGCTTCAAGCACGTCGTATACCAGTGGACCTGGCGGGACGAGGAGGAGTGCACCGTCACCGAGTACACCGTGATCGCGTACTACGCCAACTGGGACGACGTCGAGAACGGCTACCGGCAGGGCGAGTCCGTCACGAACTTCTTCCTGATCGAGGACACACTCTGCGACTGCTGCGCGCACGTCGCCGACAACGACTGACATACCCCCGAGCCACCGCGCGACGCGGCCCCCGCCGCCGCGCGGGACAGCCGTCCGGCACGACGGGAGAGCTGAACCAGCACACCGCCAGGAGGAGGCACCATGAACGAGATGAGCATCACCGCCCTAGCCCTCTTCCTGTCGATGCGCGACACCGGCGCCCTGGTGGTCCCCTACGAGGCGCAGCAGGCTCGGACAGCGGCCATCACGCAGTACGGATTCGACGGCCTGCGCGCCGAGGCATTCAAACGCGCCTGCTTCTCATGCGCCGCCGAGCCGGACGCCTACGCCGGCCGCATCCGGTGGGCCCGCGCCGCCGCCGCCTTCGTCGAGACCCCCTGACCCACCGCCCCGCCGAACACGCCCGCCCCGGCACGGCCACCAACCCGACAGCACCCGGCATCGGCCGAGCGAGCCGAACGGCCCCCACCTCCGGGAACGGGACTGGGGCGCAGGGTCCGCGAAGAACCTGGGAAGGGCCAGCCATCTGCGCCTGGGCCTCAGCTGGCCCAGGCCCCTTCAGTGAGTCGCCGACCGGGTGGCGGCCACGAGCAGCCCCACGGCCGTGACCGCCGCGAGCACGTACGCCACAGCGTGGCCCGGGCCGCCCAGTGCCAGGTGCTGCTGCTCCAGGACGTACTGCGTGGCTGTGGGCAAGTACAGGACCGCGATGCCCATCGGGAACGGGAGCGTCACGCCGATCACCTCGCGGGCACTGAACCCCCATCGCGAGCGGCCTCCCCCGCGGAACAGATCCCTCGCGATCGCCCGGTAGAGCCGTACCGACGACACCATCGCGACCGCCACCACGCCCACCGGGAACCACCAGCTGGCGGCGGCCATCGTCATCAACGAGCTCACGTACATCCCCCTCGGTTTCCTCTTCGGCAAGAGCATCGAGCAGTCCGCGCCGGCGGCAAGGCCGCGCCCGTTCCGCGGGACCGACGGTGTCGGGACACCACGGTCGCCCGTCGTACTGACATCCCCGCCCATGGGCGCACCGGTCAGGCGCCCTTGCGGGCCGGCCCGTCCCGGCGGGGCGAAGCCGCACCGAACTCCGCACGCCGACCCGGCACCACGGCCAGGGCCGGGCGCCGGGCCGGGCGCGCCACCACGGATCGGCCACACCCGCAGGACCGCCCTCTCCCGTGGCGGGCGAAGAGGCCACAGTGGCGCCCGCTGCGGCCGCCAGCACACCCCAGCGCTCCGACACCCGGACAGCTCGGCTAAAAATTTCGCATGGATGGGTGGACATGCTGGCATAGGTTGGGTATCTTAATACATGTCGGGCCGGGGAGGTCCGCATCACCAACACCAGGGGGCACACAATGCAGCACACCACCATCCACGCGGCCGACATCAACAACCCCCGCTACCTCGGCCTGCGCCTGGACCCCGGCACCAAGGTCACCTACCACGGCAGCAAGACCGAGGCCCACGGCATCTACACCGTCCAGCCCTGCACCTGCGACTGGTGCATCGCCCGCGTCGCCCGCGGGCACGCCTCCAACCGCTACTCCCTGTACAACGCGGCGGGCACCCGCATCCTCATAGACGTCCGCCACACCTCCGTCACCCCCCTGCCCACCGAGGACGAGCTCCAGGAAGCCGCCCTCCACATCCCCACCAAGCTCGTCGCCGTCCACCTGCGCCGCCTCCTGCGCGAGACCTTCCCCGGCGTCAAGTTCTCCGTCCGCACCGGCAACCAGCGCACCGACGCCCGCTACGACATCACCGTCACCTGGACCGGCGGCCCCACCCGCACCGCCGTCGCCACCGCCACCGCCCACCTCAAAGCCAGCTACAACACCCCCGGCCGCTACACCGCCCCCAACATCACCGTCACCACCAACAACCGCACCCACAACGGCCACCCCCTCCTCAACAACCTCCAGCTCAACCGCAACGCCTGACCCCCCGAACGGTGAACCCCCGGGGACCCGCCCGGGGGCCCCAGGGAGCCCACACCCAAACCGAGCGGGGACCCGGCGGCGACCCGGGGCCAAGCCGGTCCCGACCCGGCCATCGGACACCCCCCGACACCGGACCGCCCACCCGCCCGCAGACGGGAGCAACCGGGCCACTCCGCACGGCCCGCCCGAACCCCCGGCCTGGCACAGCCAGCCAGCCCCCGGCCGAGCGCCGGACAGCCAGTTCCCACCGAACGTGCCGGACATGGACCTGCACCCCGACTGCCACACGGCACAGCTGGACCCTCCGGATGCCCACGATCGTCGCACGCAGGAAAGGCCGATAATGAGGATCATTCGACACATATTGCGCGGCAGCTTCGTCGCTGTATCCTCTGTTGACGTAAGCGAAGAGGAGCTATACCGCATCGCTGGCTGGTGGGCGTTCCAAGGGTACGAACTAGAGCGCGTCTGCCTCCGAACCCGCGAAGACGACAACGACCTTCGCCTGATGATCGCGCGCGAAGCCGGCAAAGTCGTCGCCGTCCTCAGCATGGAACGCCCGGGAGCCAAAGAGTGGGGCTGGGCCTGAACAGCAGTCCCCGCCGGCCTCCCTCACAATCAACCCGGGCCCGCCCTCTCCACCGGCACCGACCACGCCACGGACGGCACGGCACCCACACCCACGGGTAACTCGCCGCCGACCAGGCGCAGGCCAACGTGGGAGACCTCCGCCGGCAGTGCAGACACACCATTGACCTCGGCGACGACTGGCAGCCGGTGACCAACCCCGACACCCGCCTCCGCCACATCACCCCACTCGCCTAGTTTGCATGGATGAGTGGACATCAACAATCCAGTCTGGTATCTTAATGCATGTCGAGGCGAAGAAGTCCTCACCACCAGGCCGGACCCATCCGCAGGCACGGACGAGGAGCAGCAATGAACCAGATCACCGAGCCGGTCGCCTTCCTTCACTGGCTGCGGGATGGCGGCCTGTTCGCACCTCTCAGGTTCCCCGCAGGAACCTCGCGCGAGGCAATCACCACCTGGCGCGAGCGGGTTGCCGCGAACGGAGGCACGACGATCGAGGTGTACGACCCTAGTTCCGCACCGGCCCTCTCGCCGGAAGCCGCGACGTCGGCGATGCCCGCGCAGAGCTGAGTCCCGTTGACAGGCCCGGGCCCCGGCCCCGGGGGCGACCCCTCACCGCCGTTTCCGGCTCGGCGAACTGAAAGTCCGACACCCTGCGCCGGGGACCCCGCCGGCGCCCCCTCTCCTGGAAGGACCGTCCATGCCCACCCTCACCGAGAAGTCCCTGATCGCGGAGGCACTCGCCCTGGCCGCCGAGCAGCTCACCGTCATGTGCCCGCCGGAAATCGACGAACTGGCCGCCGCCCTGAACAGGTTCGAAGCGGACCAGATGGCGGCGGCGAGGCGCGCCCTGGACCATCTGCACTACGCGCTCAAGGAGCGAAAGCAGTCCGCGGGGCGCCGACGGGAGTGGCCGACGAGCGACCGGGAGGCGGAGGAGAGGGCCCGCGCGCTGTTCGCGGCCGCCGCGCTTCCCGGCTGGGAGCAGGACTCGCTGCGCTCCGATCTGGAGCGGCTCGACCAGGCCCGGGAAGCATACGCATCGGTGAAGGATCCGACCGCCCTGATCGACGCAGAGTTTGAGCGTCGCGGCGGCTGGCCCCGGTTCTTCCGCGTCCGCGCCTCCGGCGGTCACATCCACAGCTCGCGCAACTGCCAAACCTGCCACGTCACCACCGACATCGGATGGCTGCCCGACATGTCCGGCCGGACCGAGGCCGATGCCGTCGCCGAGCACGGTCCGCATCTGTGCACCGTCTGCTACCCGTCCGCGCCTCTGGAGTGGACGGTCGGAGCCCCCAAGCCGCCGGCGTGCGAGGGCACCGACAAGCCCGCCGTCGCAGGCACTGTGCGCCGCAACTACGCGGGCGCGTACGGCCAGTGCCCCACCTGCGAGGACAGCCGCAAGCTCAAGCTCAACGGCCGCCTCCCCCGGCACCAGCCGCCGAAGTAGCGGCCGCTCGACGCGGCCCCGGCCATCGCCGGGGCCGCCCCCCGTGAACCCGCCCCACCTGGAGACAACCCCTCGGCACCCGCACCGACTCCGACACCCCGTTCACCATGACGGTGTCCTTGACCCTCACCCCCGGCACGCCCCTTGGCCAGGCCGTACCCCACACCGCCCGCGCCGAATTCCACACCCTCAACCACCTTCTCTCCTGGGACCTCGACCCGAGCCAGCTCACGGCCTGACGCCCGCGTCCGCCCCAACGCGGGGGCGGGCCCGCCGAGACCCGCAATCCGTCGTGCGCGGACCGGCCGCGAGCGCGGGTAGCGCCCCACCCGGTTGATGCCGGCGCCCGCCCACCTGGAGAGCTACGCCCCGAAAGGCCCAACCCCATGCCCAACGCCGCGCTCGCCCGCGCCATCCTCGGCAAGATCGCCGAGAACCCCACCCGCTACGACCAGGACACCTGGCTTGGCGGCCCCGCAGACCGTCTCCCCGCCGGCACCGATCCCGGCGTCGGCACCACCTTGGACATCGCCGCATGGGCCGCACACCTGACCGGCCACACCCTCCACCGCTGCGCGCTGGTCACCACCGCCACTGCGGAACCGGACGACCCTCGGCTCGTCGACGACGTCGGCCGGGAGGTCCTCGGCCTTGACCAACGCGACGCCGCCCGCCTGTTCACGCGCTGCGAGAGCGCGCAGGCCCTCGCAGCGCTCGACCAGCTCGCCGACGGCACGCCCGCCATCCACTGGGAAACCGCCCGCGCGTTCCACCCCTACGGGCGGGAGCCGTACACGCCCGCCGAACGACAGCAGGCCAGACGCGTATGGGGAATCACCCACGACCTCACCATCGACGGCGTACGCCGTTCCGGCGCCGCAGGCATCCCCGCAGCCGTGATGCGGCGCATCGCCGCCTCCTGGGCGACCACCATCTCGAGCCCCTCCGACCCTTGGCGGGACGAGCGCGGAACATGGACGTGCGCCGACGGTCGCCGTTACACCCCGCGCCTGTCCGAGGCCGCTGTCGTCTACACCGGCAGCATGAGGGCCGCCGCCGAGGCCCGCTCCGTGCTCGGCACACCCCACCTGACCGCGGTTGCCGGCGTCGGCAACTGGCGCCTGGTCCACACGATCGTCCCAGCCGGCAAGGTCGCCGAGCTGATCGCAAGCGGGCACACCAGCCTGTCGGGACTGGACGCTGACGACGTCTACAGCTACCTCGGCACCACCTGGCCGCCCCTGGCTGGCGATGCCTGCCAACGCTGCGGCGGGACCGGCTTCCTCGCCCGCGCCGCGCACTGGCCCGGCAGCCCCGCGTTCTGCGTCACCTGCCACGACCGGCTGCGTACCGAGGAGGCCAGCCACGGGCACCAGTGCGCCGACGGCTGCCCCCACCCTGCCGACCACACCGGGCTCTGCAACCGCTGACCGGGCGGCGGAGCCAGCACCTCGATGCCCTCCCGGCCCGGAGGGCTGACTCCCGCGTGGGACCCGAGCCAGAGTTTCCGCATGGATGAGTGGACATCTTTACCGATTGCCTGTACCTTAATGAATGTCGCCAGCGAGGGGGCGGCACACCACAGGCAATGGAGGCCAGCATGAACATCCAGGGACGGCACATCTGCCTCACCACCGACATCGAGTCGCTCGGGTCGAAGGCGTACGTCGGCGACGAGGGAGTCGTCACCGGCACCCACGCCGACGGCTACTTCACTGTCCGGATGGACAACGGCCGCCCCCACTTCCCCGCCCTCGGCGAGATCGCCGTCCTGGGGTCCCCCTCCCCCTGACACGGCGGGGGCCCGCCCCGGGCACAACCCGGGGCGGGCCCGCCACACAACCGCCGAGCCCAATCGCAGCCGCCCCCCGCACGCCACCCGCCGAGGAGCCTTCCCATGCAGACCTTCACCCGCTTCCCCCGCCACAGCGTCGACATCACCACCGTGGTCTACACCCCCCTCGGTCGCACCCCCCAGGGCTGGGCCATGGAGGACACCGACACCGTCAACATCCGCATCAGCCTCTACGAAGACGCCCTCAAGGCACACCACCGGGCGGCCCGGGAAGGACGCACCGACCGCCTCGCCGCCCTGATCGCGCGCAGCGTGGCACGGCTGGAGAAGACGCTGACGAAGAACATGGCCGTCTGCACCAACTCCGGTAAGCCCCGCAAGGAGTGCACCACCTGCGACCACAGCGTCCAGCTCGCCGCCCTGGCCGCCTACCGCGAGACGGCGTAGCCGTACCCGCGGCCGACACCCTCGCCGCCACAGCTCCTCGTTAAGCCGCCCCCTCTCGCACCTGAAAGGCCTTCATGACCAACACCACCCAGGACTTCGACCCTCAGGACGGCTGCCAGTGGGACCCCCTGGCCCGCTGCACGCATACCCACCCCCCGGGCCCCGAGTACTTCGACGCCGAGCAGTACGCCGACCGCAGGAAGCGGGCCACCCGGCCCCACATGGCCCCCTCCCAGCCCCGTCGCGGAAACTTCGCATCGACGGATGGCGACGACTGGGACCCCATGGCCCACCACACCCGCTGAGACCCCACCCGGCGCGGGCACACTGCGCGCGCCGGGTGCATCGTGCGGTCACCCAGCGGGGCGACTCCCGCCCCTGGGCGGGCTGCGGCCGGGCGGGGCTGCTCGACGCGTCGACCATGACGCCGTTCTCGCACGCCGAGCCCGGGCAGCTGTGCCGCGGTTCCGGGTGCGCCGTTGGCGCCGAGCGCCCCGCACTCTCCGGCCGCCGCGGCGCCAACCGAATTCCGCGCAGCTGACCTTCCGGCTGGCATGGCGGCTGCCAGGACCACCAATCCGCACGGATAGGTGGACATGTTCATGTGTAGCGAGTATCTTAATGAATGTCGGAGCGGGGCGGAGACGCCGTCCCCCGCGGATTTCCCGGAGCAGACCATGCGCAGCGAGACCTCCCCCGCCAACATCCCGGCGAACGTCGACGAGCAGCTCGCTGTCATCGCCCGCGCGGCCGCGCACCTCCTGGAGGCGAATGTTGACGAGCTGGTCTCACAGCTTGCTGGGACGAGCCTGACCGCCCGGCAGAAGTCCGACCCCCGCTACCTGGGCGAGCGCCTGTCCTGGGAGGACGAGACCCGCAACCCGATCCTCCGCAGCGGGGCGTACCTCGTCTCCCGGCAGGTGCTCAAGGCCGCCGGCCTCGCCTGACCGCGGCAGCCCCTGGGCGGGCCCTCCCGCCCGGGGCCGGCCACCCTTTCGAAAATCATCCCCAAGGAGTTCTGCGTGAGCGTCACCTACCACGTCACCGGCAGCCTTACCTTCGTTCCACCGCTGCCTTTGGCCGCGCTCTGGGAGTCTCTCGAATCCCGCCTACCGTTCCGCGTCACGCCTTCCGAGCTCTCCGCGGCTGGTCTCGCAGACCTCGTCAAGTCGCAGAAGCTCCTGCTGATTCCGGCGCCGGGCGCCGTATCCGACACGCAGGGCCGGCCCTCCCACATCGCCGCCGCCCACATCGACTACGACGACCGGATCCACGTGATCTCCGGCATCGTCCAGGGGCTGAGTCGTGCGGCCCTCGCCAGCGGTCACGACTTCGACTGGGAGCTGGAATGGTTCGGCGAGGACGGAAACGACGGGTGCTTCGGGTTCTTTCTCGACGGCGGCATCGGCTGGTGGGAGGACTACCACCCAGACCCTGCCCACGAACTGGACGTTTTCGGCTACAACATAGAGTCGGCCCGGCTCCCTCAGTACGAGGGAGTCACAGCCCCGGCCCCGTCGCCGGCCGAGCCGAAGTGAACGAGAAGGAGATCACTGCGATGAGCGACCTCCCGCTAGTCTTCGTGACAGACGAGGCAGCCTCCGCCCTCGCCCGCAGCAGCGAAACTCGTGCGCTGCTGAGCGATCTGCTGCGCATCGGCCGCCGCGGCGGCATCCGCACCCGCTTGGATCCGTGCAAGCCGCATTGGCAGTACCCAACGCTCGACGCGCTCGAGATCGCGGCCGACCAGCAATAGCAGCGCCCCCTGCAGCCCGCTGCTCCAGGCCGGCACTACCCAAGCAGCGGCCAGGTTCCCCCGCTCAGCCTGCCAGGGCCTGCGAGGGCCTGCCACACGCTTCCGGCGGCTGCCCAGCCCGTCACCGGGGCTGGTCCCTTGGCTGACGGCTGGCCGTTGGTAACTGCGGCGGCGTCCGAGCCCGGCATCCCCACCAGCGAAGCCGCGCCGCCCACGATCTGCCTCCGCGACTACCGACCAGATCCATCATTCCGCATGGTTGAGTGGACACATGATCTAATATCCTGTACCATTACTGTGCACGGGCGTTCCTGTGCAAGCGCCCAGCCCCTCTCTACGGGGCAGCGGCACCCCCGGCCGCCCCCCTCGGCCGACCACCGCCGTCCCGCCCCCGACCCCCACCGGGCGCGGGACGGCGGTCTCTTGCCCCCACCGCCCGGCCCGCCATGTATCCGAGGAGACCCCGCACATGACTGATGTCCGAGTACGCCAGATCTGGCGCGACATGGCCCCCGATATGAGCGCGCGGGACCGCCAGCTGGAGATCCTCTCTCTGGACAGCAACACCGCAGAGTGCGTCGTGGTCCACGACCTCCAGGGAATGGCCGGACGCAAGGCGCGGATCGCCGTCCGTCGCTTCAACACAAGTGCCTTCTGCCTCGTCAAGGACGCAACTGCCGACGAAACCGGCGGTGCGCTGCGAGCGCGCCTGATGGCCGCCCTGGCGCCGGTCTACGACGTCCGGGGCGGGGTCGCGGCGCTGACCGCCGCTGCCCTCGACGCTCTCGCCCCGCGCCCGGTCTCCGGTGAGACGCCGGTCCGGCTGACGGCCGCCGCCATCACCGACGAGCAGCTCGCGCAGTTGTACGCCGAGCACGCCTGGCTCTCCAATGCCGTCACAGTCCTGCACGACGGGATCAACCAGACTGCACGGGAGGCCTTCGCCCAGCGCAAGCTCGACCGTGCCCGCACGGCCGCGATCAAGGCGGCGCGCGCCCTGCACCGCGAGGTGGACGGCAGCCCCTTCGCCGAGGGATCCTGCCTCCAGTGCGGCACGAACTGGCCGTGCGCCACCGTTGACGCGCTCCGAGCGGCCGACGTGCCCGCCCCCAACGACACCGCCCCGGTGGCCGCCGGATGAGGCTGTTCCTCGCCGGACTGGTGCTCGGCGGCGCCAGCGGCGCCCTCACCTACGCGTTCACCGCCAGCGGTTCCACAGCGCTCCTCGTCGCCGGCATAGCGGCCCTGCTGACCTGGCTGGGCACGGCCGTGCTGATCGTCGTCTTCGACCCGTAGCCCGCTTCCACGCGCAATGGGGCATTTCGCGCGCCATGACGCAGCCAGCCGGCCTACACCTTCCCCTGCCCGCAAGGAGCACCGTGAACACCATCCCCGCAGCCCGCCTCCGCCCGGCCGACGTCTTCCGTGTCCTGCCCGACGGCCCTGACCTCACCGTCTCGGCCACCGCCGAGCACCCCTTCGCCGGTCTGCTGGTCCTGACCCTCGCCGAACTCGGCGAGCCAGTCACCCTTCCGCAGCAGAGCCCGCTCGTCGCCGTCTCCATACCGCGGATCGCGCACGTGCCGTGCCTGCTGTGCCGGGAGGACTTCAGCGTCCGCGTCGACCTCGCCCACGAGGGCGTTCCCCGCTGCGGGCTCTGCGGCCCCTGCGTCCACAAGACCACCGTGGCCGTCCTTGGCCGCCCGGACCGCTGATCCGCACTCCGGCGGCTTACGCCCCGCCAGCGCCGACGGACCGCGTCCGCACCGGCGACCGCTGCACCTACTCCTAAAGGAAAACCCATGACCCAGAGCAGGCCGTATCCCGACGAGCACCGATGGATGGTCCAGGCCCAGCAGAGCAGCGGCGGGTGGATTCGCTTCGGCCGACCCACCACCCGCGACGCGGCGCTCGCTCACCAAACGGAGATCGAGAGCAAGCTCGACCGGCCCGTCCCCGTCGTGCAGATCACCCAGAGCTACCGCCTCATGTCCTCCAGCCCGTCCGCCTGACCCGGCCCGTACGCGCAGTCCGTCCAAGCGCCATCCTGCGCGCGGAGTGGCTGCGGCCCTTCACGAAGGAGACACCGATTCACCCCCGTACCGAGATCTGCATCATCGGCGCCCGCGCCCGCCTGCGCGCGCAGGACCCGCTGACCCCCGACCGCGAGTGCACCGAACTCCTGACCCTTCACGAGGACTCCGACTGGGTCGCCCGCGGCCTGTTCACCCCGCCCGGATTCCCCGCGATCCTGGCCGACTGCCGCCACACAGCCGCCAAGCACGCGCTGCCCCCGATCGACGCCAGCGACCTTCCCCGGCTGCTCCATCAGACCGCGATCGACGTGGTCCGCGGCACCCTCCACGGCCGCGACCGGCGCAAAACTGACGAAGTCGTGCTCACCGCTATCCAGTTCGGGGCTCGGGTCCGCTGGAGCGGAGTGCACGCCCTGACCCGCTATGCCGACGGATCCACCAGCGCCGCGATCAGCTACCCCATGCCCTGTCTCGACGTCATCCTCACCGAACTCGCCGAGGCCGACCCGCCCACGCCCGGCAATCACCTCATCCTCCGTCTCACCCCGTGACCCCAGATCCCCTGGGAACTCAGCACTCCATCGGGCGCAGCCTCCCCAGCCCCGGGCCCATGCTGCCAGGTGAGCCGTAAGGCCTCCCGTACGACCGCGCCATGCGCACCGCCAGCACGCCCAGGACCGGCTGCAGCTCAGCGGGCTGGAGCCCGCCGGCGTCAGGCCGGCATGCCTACGATGGCCCGCGCCTGCCCACCAGTTTTCGCCCGGCCCAGACCACAAGGAGAGCAACCCTCATGGACACCGCCCTGATCGGCCAGACCTGGGTCCGCATCGGCCAGGTCTGGCAGGACCACGCTCCGGCCATGGCCGCGCGGGACCGCCGGCTGAAAGTCGTAGAGGTCGGGGTCGCCCGCGCGGTGTGCCTCGTGGTCCACGACCGTCGGCCGGGCGCAGTCAACACGACCACCCGGATCGCTCTCCACCGGTTCGCGACCTCAGCCTTCACCCTCGTCAGCGAGCCGGCCGACGGGACCACAGGTGCCCTGCACGGCGAGCTACTGGCCGCGCTCACCCGTGTCCACCAGAGCGGGGGGAGCCCCGAGGTCCTCACCGCCGCGGCGATGCGCGTGGTGCGCCCCTATCTGCCGGCCCAGGAATCCGGCGTTGGCGGCATCTACGACGACGGCGCCCCTCACGGACCTGCCATGGCCGGACGGCAGCCGTAGATCCGCAGCGGCTTTTCCGGCCGCTGCGCACACCATGGGGCGGTGGTCCTTGGCACCAGCCGACCCTGCCGACCGCCAGCTGGAAGGACATCGCTCCGTAGCGGTGATACCCGCCGCAGCCGTCGCCGTCACCGCCGCAAACCAGCTGCGCGCGGCGTTGTCGGCCCGCCGGACCCGGCGCGTGAGCAGCTACCTGGGGCGCGCGCCGGTGGTGGAGGGCATGGAGACGAGGAGGCGGGGCCGGTTGGTAGTCCGGTCGTCCACCATCCAGCCCTGTTCCCGCAGCAACTGTCCGTAGACGGCGGTCTGAAGACTCTCCTCGACAGCCACGTCGTCGAAGGTCCGGCCGTTCGCGAGGCTGGGGAACGGGCAGCGGTGGCCGACCCGTACGGTTCCGGGGAGACCAGGTGAGACCAAGAAGCCAGCTGTCACCACCGCGCCCCCGGCATCGAACGCGGCCTCCGGGTAATACTCGGCAAGGGCCTTCGCGACGCCCTCGGTCTCGTCCATCCACTGCTCCTTTCATCGTTCGGTTCAGGGGCTTCGGCCACCCGTCGAGCTGGCCTTGTGCCAGCCCGATCCCGCCATTCTCGCCGGCAGGGTCCCCCCGGCAGGGAGCTTCTCCACGTCGGACAGAGGATCGACCTCGAGCGCAACAGCGTCGCAGCCGCCAGCCACCTCGTGAAACAGGGTGGGGGGCTGCCCTCTCACATGCTGTGGCCAGGCCTAATCCGCCCCGCTGTCCGTCTGCAGGTGATACTCGCGTGGTGATTACCGTTCTCCTTCTCACCGTTGGGGCTGTTGCCGGATACGTGCTGCGCTGCTGGCGGCCGGGGCGCCGCCTCATCGCCTGGGCCGGGCGGCAAGAACGCGCCCGCACCTGGTGGTGGCCCGCCCAGCTCATCCTGGCGGCGGCAATCGGTGCCACCTACGCCGGGCACCCCCAGCGCAGCATCCACAACGTCCGCTCCTGGCGCGACGCGCAGCAGCCAGTCGTCGTTCCCCGGCGCGATCCCGACTGGGCGTCCCAGCACGGGTTCACCCGATCTTCGTGACCGCGCCGACAGGCCCGCTCGCCGAACTTCGCGTGTCGTGGAAGTCCGGTCGGCCCGACGAAATGTACGAGGAGGGGGCAGAGCCGCCTTCAGGGCGGATCCGCCCCCTTCCCGGATGCGTACGAGCGGCCACGCGCGCGGCCGTTAACCAGCGCGCTTGAGAGACTAGCCTTTGAGAGACGCGTCCCGTAGGTGTGTCCCAGGCAGGTCTCGGGGCCGGCCGCGAGCCCCACGGTCGAGGTGTTAACCCCTTGGGTCCGAAGACCGGGTACGACCGCGTAACTCACGACGCGTCTACTGGCACGAGGACGAGACAAGTAGGCGCTTGTCGGAGTTCGCTGAGGCCCGGGCATTGACGGGCAGGGGAGCGTGGCGGTCGCGATAGCGCGCCCACAGCTCACAACACCCCTCCAGCAGTGTCATGACCTCGGAGAACAGGGTGCGAGTCACACACTCTCACCGGGCTGGTTCTCATGCCCTCCACGTTCTCCCCCGCCTTTCACCGAACACGCCATCCGCGATATTTAGCATGGATGGGTGGACTCATGATCAGTTTACAGGTATTCTTATGCATGCGAGCGGGGCCCCCCGTTCAACGGCCGCCATCCTGCCGCCCTCCCGGCGCGGGACGGCGGCCCCCAACACCCACACACCGGCGCCAATCCGCGCCCATGACATGACGAGGAGAGGCCCATGAAGCAGCTGCGCCCCAGCCCCGGATCCGACCCCGGCTTTCGCCTCGACCTCCACGGGAAGGCGCTCTTCCGGCACAAGGGCATGCTCGTAGACGTCCACGTCCGCCCTGCCACCACCGAGGACACCAGCTACTTCTACAGCGACGGCACGAACCCCGACGACGTCGTGCTCACCGCCACCGTCACCATCGAGAACGCCGAGCTCGCCCGCGTCACCCACGGCGCCGACATCAGCGACGCCTTCGGCATGCGCGACACGCTCACCCAGGCCCTGGACGACGCCGTCGCCGACGCCCGGCGCACCGTCGCCCGCCTCGCCGCCCACCTCGCCAAGGTCGACACCGAGCTCGCGAAGACCGGCACCGCCTGACCATCCCGCCCGGCGCGGGCGGGGCCCCGCGCCTGCGTCCGGTGGACAGCCGTCCCGCCCCTGCTCCTGGCCCACGTGGCTCTCCACCGCATCCGCGGCCTCCGGGCATGGCGCGCCACTCGCCTCCAGCGCCTGGCCGCAGGACGGCGCAAAGCCAGGCCATCTCGGGCCCGCCGGATCCAGACCGCCGCCTGACTCCCCAGTGGCCCGACGAGGACCGGCCGTTCCCCGGCCGTCACGGCGAGCGGCGCCGCAACCACCGCCGCTTCCGCCGCCGCAATGTCCAGCTACCGATACCCGCGCCTGGCACCGCGAAGCCCTCGCCCTGCCTGGGCGCGGACAGTAGCCACCGCCGGCTGGCACGTCCCGAAGAGCCCGAGAACATCCATCTCGGGCAGAGCGCCGGCCTACCGCGTCTTCCTGATCCACAGGGCTCCGCACTCAGCGTTGCCTCATGACTTCTTCGCACCTCTACGCGCTCCCGGACCACCGGCGTTTGGACCTGATGGCCCGACACCCGCACCTGGATGAACAGCGCCTTTCCGACCTCTTGGCGCGAGCACTCGAGCACCTGGGGCCTACCTGTCGACGCCGGAGCAGGCGCCGCGGGCACCTTCCCAGCGTTGCGGTCCTGGGCTCCGATGGTCGATGGCACCTGCGCATGGGCGGCACCCTGATCTGCTCCGCCCCGGCCCGTGCCTTCCTGGACCTCCACTCGACCCCATTGGGCCCGGGAGCGGTTGTCCGTCATTCCCAGGACTTCGGGTGGTGGACCGACGGCGAGCGGTACCGCGTCGAAAACACTGGCCTCCTCGGCACCACCGGGTGGACCTCGGCGGGCTGGGATTTCACCATCACGGCCGAAGAGCAGCGGCCCGACCTCGTCCAGCCCACGCACCGTTGTCAGATCAGTGTCCACGAGGGCGACTGGGACCCCTACAGCACGGGACCTCGAAGTAGCTGGCGCGCCAAGTACCGAACCGAATACATAGCCGTCGGCGGCCGCATGTGCCATGCCTGCGGCGACAGCCTCGCCCAGCATCTCGACTACAACCGCCATACCCACCTCATCCGCGGCGTGCTCTGCAAGGACTGCAGCACCCACGTCACCAGCTGCCCCCATCCCTCCGCCTGCCACTGGGGCGACTACCTCAACACCCCGCCCGCCGCCCACCTCCGTCGCCGCTACCACGTCGGCGGCAACCGGGACGATCGTAAGTAGACCGCCTTCGGCATGGCCGCTACCTCTCTGCCCAAGCAGGCCGGACAACGGTTTCGTGTGGTGGTCCCCCTGTCGGTCGCGGCGACTACGGTCATGGAGGTGGGCCACGGTCGCGGGATACGTCTTCGGCGAGGTCTCCCCGGGAGTGGCGCCTGCCGATCGCCTCCGGCAAGCTCCCACGGCCGGGCCGTGCTCAGCGCCGATCGAAGCCTTGGGAGCGGGTTCCCGGGCCAACTTCGGTTCTCCCGCCCGACAGGGCGAAGCGGCGACGTTCGCTCAGCGCACAGCCAATCCTCGAGCACACACCCGAGCCAGGGCAGCGGCGACACCGCTAGTTTGGCATGGATGAGTGGACATCGATCGACGATAGCTGTACCTTAATAGATGTCGGCCGGAGGTTGCGGCCATACCCCCAACGGCGCAGTAGCGTCTGCCGAAGGAGCAACAGTGCGCAACGAGCCCTACATCGCCCAGACCAGCGGCCCCGTAGCTGTGTTCGTCACCAGCCACACAGGTCAGGTGAACGTCACGGTCGACCCTCGCGCGACACGGGCACGGATCGTGGTTGGCACGCCTGACACCACCGGCGCGAACGTAGAGGCCGTGCAAGACACGACGATCACCGAGGTCAACGGTCTGGTCCAGGTCGCGGTACCGCAGCCGGCGCGGACCAACGTCTTCAGTTCGAGCGGCTCGGTCTACAACTTCCACGGGAACGTCACCGGCAGTGTCTTCTCGGTGGGAGGCAGCGGCAATTCCAACTACGTGTTCCACAACGGTGTTCCTACCAACTTCGCCAGCACCGAGGCCGGTTCCCCGATCACCGTGGATGTCATCGTGCCGGCGTCCTCCAGCATCCAGCTGTTTACGACGTCCGCCTCGCTGCATGCCACCGGGGGCGTCCTCGAGGTGCTCGAAGCCCGCACCGAGTCCGGGGCCATCTTCGCTACCCACGTAGCTGAACTCCGGGCGTTCACCATCTCCGGCGCCATCCACGCCGATCGCGTCGACCGCCGAGTTGAAATCGACTCCAAGTCCGGCGCGATGAGCATCGGCGCCTGGCACGGTTCCTCCTTCCGCGCGAGGAACGTCTCCGGCCAGGTCACCGCACGTGCAATGCCCGAGGCCAGCGGCCGTATGAGCGCCACCACTGTTTCGGGGGACATCGACATCACCGGCGCCGACCACCTGGCCGTCCGTGCCCGCACGGTGTCCGGCCGCATCCGCTAGCCAGCGACTGAACTGGCCCGGCTCCGCAGCAGTGAGCCGGGCCCATGCCGTGAACCCGCACCATCGAACCGAGAGGCCTGACGTGGATCTGAACAGCACCGTGGCCCATCGGGCCGTATTCCGCACCGAGGACGACGCCGCTCTGCAGACCGTGCGCCGCATCACCGCCGACTGGCTCCGTGCAAAGTTCGGCGACGCACCCTCCGCCTCGGGTACGCACCACCTCGACAACTCGACCGTTCTCTCATCGCACACCCTTCACGATCGCTTGGGCGCCGAGGAGGCGCTGCGGATCGAACTCCGCGAAGACCGGAAGGCCGCCACTTGGCGGACTTCCGTACTCGCACGGATTGGCGCCGAGCTCTCCTTTGTCGCCGTGAACCTGGAGGTGTTCCCCAACTCGGGGGCATCCCTGAGCGCTGGCCGCCCCCGGATCATCTCCGAACTGACCGCTGCGCTGCGCCGCCCGGCCGACGGCCCCGCCCAGCTGACAACGAACGCTCTGCTCGTCCCGGCGCGGGGGGTCGACGCCCTCATCTCCGTGCTGTGCGACCCGGACCGCCGGCTCCCTGCGGTCGTGGCCGCCCGCCCGGTGCGCCCTGACTCACTCTGGAGCCGACGAGTCGAGAAGGCGCTCACCCAGTCCGCCGGATCCGCGTCCGTGTTCCTGCTGGACGGGACACCTGCGGTGGATGCCCTCCGGTCGGCCATCGGCGAAGCCCATCGCATTGCTCCGGGAGCGGTCAGGACGTTCCTGCCCGAGGTCGATCCTGCGTGGCCGGTCGATGGCGCCAGGCACAGGTACATCACCGCAGCTCGCCTTCAGGACCCGGGGGACGACGCCTGGAAGGGCATTCCGCGTACGGTCCACCGCATCGCGGCGGAGCAGCCCATGCCCGAGCAACTGCTGGCCCTCGCGTTCCCCGACGAGACCCGGCGGCGTCGCGAATCACGCCCTCAGGTCGCGGCCGTAGCAACCGCCTCCGCTGTGGACTTGGAACGTCTGAACCAGGAGGTGACCGAGCTCAGGGAACTCCTTGACGTTGCCGACACCGCTCTCGGCGACGCCGAGGCATCACGACGGTTGGCGGAACGCCGCGTCGCCGCGATGGAGAATTCCCTCCATCAGGCCTCGACCCGGTGGGATGACGAGGTCGAGAACCACCTGCATACTCTCGCCGAGCTTGAACGCGCCCAGGCCGAAGCCGCCGAGTTGCGGGCCCGGTTGGTTCGACAGGGGAGATACGAGGACGCGGTGGTCGAGACTGCCGCTCCGGTCGTTCCCCGATCGTTCGAAGAGCTCTGGACTCAGCTCGAAGGTCTCCCTGGCCTGCTCGTCACTGCCCAGCGCGGGCTGGCGTTGGCCCTGGACAGCGACCGCCGGGCGCCTTCGTGGGCGGCGAAGGCCTGGATGGGCTTCCGTGCGCTGAGCAGCTATGCCCAGGCCGCTCAGGGGGGCTTCCAGGGGAACTTCTACCAGCACTGCCAGGCTGCACCGCCTGGCTCGGCGATCTTCCCTGTCACGCAGATCTCCATGACCGAGTCCAGCTCGACGATGCGGTCCTGGGGACACGAGCGGATGTTGCCGGTCCCGCCTTCGGTGGACGCGGGGGGTGTCGCCACCATGGTGGCGCATCTTCGACTCGGCAGGGGCGGCGCGTATCCGCGCGTGCACTTCCTCGATGACACGAGGGGATCAACAGGGAGCGTGATCGTCGGATATGTGGGGCCCCACCTGACCAACGCCCTCACCAACTAGTCCACAGGATTCACGAGCCAGCTCGGTGCTGGCGCCGAGTATCTCCGGCCCCGCGTTGCGCTTCGCGCGGCCAACCTCAGGCGGGGGCCGGCTGGGGCATGCTCACTTTCCGGAGCGACCGCTGGATGCTTCGGGGGGCTCCTTCGGCCATGTCTCGACCGTGGAGCGAGTGCCATCCGCAAACTCGGCGAGCAGCTGGATCTGGATCCCGGCCACGCTGCCATAGGTACCGACGAAACCGGTGAATTTTCGCTCGGCAACCGCGCCGTCGGCCCACGTGCCGGTGACACCGGCCGACCCAGGCCGGAATCGCAAGGTCACGTGGTAAGTGACGGGCTGGTCGTCGTGAGCTGGCTCGCTGCTGGCCATGAGTCTTCCTGGAGAGTGCTGCGATGTTCGGGCACGTAGGGCGCTCCCGGGTGAACATGACGGTGCCGTCACCTCGTCGGTGACGGCACCGTCATGTCTTCGACAGCTGCGGGTTAAGGCAGTCCCTTTGCTGGGCTAGGCGCCCTTGGCGGCTTCCTTGAGCTTGGAACCGGCGGAGACCTTCACGCTGAAGCCTTCCGGGATCTCAATCGGCGCTCCGGTCTGCGGGTTTCGCGCGGTGCGAGCGGCACGGTGGGTGCGCTCGAATGCCAGGAACCCGGGAATGGTGACCTTCTCGTCGCCCTTGGCGACGACCTCGCCGACGGTCTCGGCGAGCGCGGCCAGAACGGCGTCGGCGTCCTTGCGGGTCACCTCGGCGCGCTCAGAAAGGGCGGCCACCAGCTCACTGCGGTTCATGTCGTACTCCTGGGTGGTCATGGACGGAACTGCTGCCTCCGAATGCTGCCATGTGCCTCTGACAACGACTCCTGACCTCGCTGGTCACTTGCCTGACATCGGGCGAACACTCTCCCTCGTCCACAGGCATGTGGTGCAAGGGTTCAACGGCGCGACGCTGACCACGCCGACCTCGAAGGGACACACCCGTGAACCTGCACGTCGCCCCTCCCCCCACACCACCCGAGACCACCATCGTCGTGCCGCTCCGGCACCCGGACCACGGCAGCGTCGTCGCTGTGGTCCGCACCGCCGTGCTCGCCGATCTGCCCGCCGTGAACCGCCTGCACCACCGCTCGGCACTTGCAAGTCGAACGGCCAGGTACTTCAGTCCGCGGCGTGAGCTGCGTGAGATCGAGTGGCGCCGGCAGGTCGACGCCAAGCGGGGCCGGACTTGGGTAACAGCTCCGTCTGCGGCCGCCGATGACGTCCTGGGGGTGGTGCAGCTTCTGCGTACCGAGCATGAAGGCGAGTACGACCTGGGGCTGATGGTCGACGACTCCTGGCAGGGCCTTGGCCTGGGCACTGCACTGACTGTGATGGCGATCGAGGAGGGACGAAGCCGCCTTGACTGTCGCAACATCACCGCGTTGACGGGCACGGGCAACGCACGGATGCTGAGCATCCTGCGGAGTCTGGGTGCGAGGTTCCACGACCAGCAGGGAAACACGGTCACCGCCACCATCACAGGATGGAGGCCGGCGTGACTGCTTCCAGCGCATCGGCGCCCACTTCGTTCCTGGACCGGCCGGACGGAGCGCGGCTCGCCCTGCACGTAACCGGAGCGGCCGATCCCGACCTTGTGGTCGTGCTCGCCCACGGGTGGCAAGCGGCGGCCTCGGTCTGGGACCGGCACGCTCGTCGGCTTCACCTCCCAGGGGTTCGCATCCGGGTCATCCGGTTCGATCAGCGGGGACATGGGGCGTCGACGTCGGGTTCGCTGACCGCTCAGATCGGCGTGCTGGCAGACGACCTGGCCGCGATCGTGTCCGCTGGTGTTCCTCCGGGCGTTCCGGTTCTGCTGGCCGGGCACTCGATGGGGGCCATGAGCGTGCTTGGGCTCGCAGCCAGGCATCCCCACCTGATTGGGGCACCCGTTACAGGAGTGCTGTTGGCCTCGGCCACCCTCGGCGGGCTGGACCTGTCCGGGGCTGATCATCCCCTGCGGCGGCGCATGGTGGCCCGTACGCGCCGGACGATGGCTGCGGCCTGTCTGCGTGTACCAGGCCCTGCCCAGGTCGTTCGGAACGTCGTCCGACCCCGCCCGTACACGCAGCCAGCGATCGAGGTTGCGGCCGCGTGGTTCCACGCGTTGATGGAGCACGACGTGGTCGGCCAGGTAGGGGTTCTCGCTCGGGTTCCCGTCCACATCCTGGTGGGTGAGCTCGACCCGCTCACAGGGCCCCTCCACGCACTTCGGCTGGTGCAGGAGATCCCCGGTGCGCGCCTGCACCTCGTCGCGGGTGGAGGTCACAGGCTTCCCACCCGCTCGCCCGCCGAGGTAGAGGCGGTCCTGCGCCTGGCGAGCCAGGAGGCGGTCTCGCATCGGCCGGCGATGTCCCTGCGGGCCGGACTGCAGGGTGTCCGGCTCGGACGGTGGTCCGGTCGTCTCCTGCGGACCCAGCCAGCCTCGCGCAGGCGGCGGTAGTTCAGCTAGTCAGATATCCGTTCAGGCGCGTCTCGGCGCGCTGGCCGGATCAAGGCCGTCATGGGCCGGACCGGCCTATGCCCGGATGGCCCGGGGCGCTCCCTGGCTCCCCGTCGACTCATAGCTCTGAGCGCACACGGACGATCCTCGGAACAACGGCGTGCCGGGTTGTCCCCTCCTCGACTTCGACCACGAGACCAGGTGCTACGGGCAGGTACCTTGTCTCCCCCTGCTGCCGAAATTCAGTACTGCCGCTTTCAGGTCGCGAGGCAAGGGCCTTGAGGAGTTCTAGGCGCACTGCGGCCGTCAATGCCCCCGAGACGACGGGGGCTCGGCGGCCTGAACGTAGGACGAGAGCCGCCGGACGGACCAAGCTGCCGACAACCCCGATGACCTCGGCCTCGCGGGTGTGGGTGTGCCTCATTTTCTGCCAGACACGCTGTTCTCGTCGCGGATAGAGCGAGTTGAGAGGCTTGATGACCAACCCCTCGGTGCCGATCGCGTCCGGGAGAGTTTCGTACCAGAGCAGCGCGGTTTGCCGCTCGGTAGTCATGGGCACCGGCTGAATGGGTGGCCCCAGGCCGGCCAGCACTTGTTCCAGGGCAGCCCTGCGCTCGCGAAACGGTCTCGATCGGAGGTCCGTGTCGAGCGCCAGGATGTCGAACGCGGCGTACGAGGCCGGAAGTTGTTCGGCAAGGCGAGCGGCGCGGGCGGGACTGGACCCGGCTCGTGCGGTCACGGCGCCAAAGTCGGTGCGCTGGCCCGTCCAGACGAGTACCTCGCCGTCCAGGACACATCCCGGAGGCAGGGCGGCCGCCGCGGCAACGAGGTCAGGAAAGGCGCGGGTGACGATTCGGCCGCTGCGGGTCTGCAGGACCACACCCTCGTGGAGGCGGAACATAACCAACCGATGGCCATCGAACTTAGGTTCGAAAGCAAATCCCGCCGCGGTGGGCAGCGTACGGGTCGGCGCGGAGAGGGCGACTGGTACCGGCGGGCGCATGACATCGGCGGGCATAGCCCCAGAATGGGCACCCGCCGCCTGCCATGGCAGCAGCGCGCCCCGGGGATGGGTTTCGCTGCGGCCGATGGGGTGACCCTGTGTCCGATCTAGTCGGATGGGGCGAACGGTCCGCGCACCGACTGCCCATCGGGGCGGCTGCGCGAGAGCCTTCGAAGAGACCTCGCGAAACACCAGACAGTCGCACGGATGAGTGTACCTTAGACTTATTTTTGCGTATACTTGATCACGTACGGGGCGAGGGGTCTCTCCCCGTCGGCGGCACATCCCGCAAGTCCTGCACCCTGCCACCTGACCTATGGAGCTGCACTTGCCTGAGATCCTTGACGCCCTCCTCGCCGCTGCGGACCGTGTCCAGTTCACCAACGCCCGCGAAGTCCTCGCCGCCGTCCTCCATGAGAGCGGACTGGCCTGGCCATGCCGAAACGATGCCTGCGCGATCGAGAACGCCAAGGAGCGCTCGCACTGCACCCGCTGCGGCTACGACCGTAGCGGCCAGCCGATGGGTGACCTGACCCCCAGCCCGTACAGGGTGCCCGCGAGGAAGTGGAGCGCCCTACGCCGGGCACTGACCGCGTTCTTCAAGGAGCAGGGCGTCGAGGCGCCCACCGCCGTGGCCTTCCGCTCGGAGAGCGACGGAGGATGGGCGACCGCAGAGGTCTTCATCTACAACGGCGGACGGCGGACCGCGCACGAGAAGTTCCAGCGAGACTCGGCGGTACGGGAGGCCCTGGAGGCGCTCACCCGATTCGAGAAGCCCGTGTACTGCGAGCCCATGCGGATCACCCTGCCGCACTGACGCGCGTAGCCGGCAGCCCACTCCCTCATCGCACACGTGGAGGTACCCCTGCTCGACACGACCACTACCGCGCGGCCCGCCAGGCTTCCTGCCCGAACCGGACGCCGCCTGGCGCGCCGCATCATCAGCCTCCTGAACGACACCTGCCTCCGCGCCCTGGTTTCGGAGTGCGCGCTGGAGTCACACCGGCGCGTCACCACCAGCCTGCTCGCGCTGTTGCGTGCGGAGGCGGCGCTCCCCGCGCTCGGGGCAGGGGCGCCGAGGGCGCCCGTGCTGTCGGTGGAGTTCTGCACGACGGAGGACGAGCCAGACGGCACGTACTGGGATGCGGCCTCCGTGTATTTCAAGTACGGCGACGGGAGGGAGGCGAGGGTGGACCTGTCCGGCAGTCCGGCCGCAGCCCGCCTCGCCGAGTTCTCCCGCTTCGCGCACCCCGTGCACAACTCAAATCTCGAGGTGGATTTGGTCGCCGGCGAGTTCGTGGAGACCGGGCCTCACTGGCAACGATGACGCATGGTTAAGTGGACATGTGTTAGAATTTCAGGCATATGGCGAGTCGTATCTCGCTCGGACGAGTCGGGCGCGGAGCCCCTTTGCCCACAGCGGACACAGGGACGGCCACGCATCCCCATCAGGACTTTCCGATCCGGCCGCTAGGCCACGCCCCTCACGACGCAGGTCCTCCCGGCTCGATCGCCCGGAGGACCTGCGTTGTCAGACCCTCGATACAGGATGTGCCCATGACCTTGGATCTTGCCTCCGCGCAGCCCGCGCTCAACAGTCTCGACGAGTACAGCGGGGCGGTGGAAAGGGCGCGGAATGCCTGCCTTGCCTACTACGGTTCGGGCGGCTCCCCCCTCGACGACTTCCAGTACGACCAGCTCGTCGCCGCGATCGCCTCCTACGAGGGCGCCCACCCGGCAGACGTCTCACCGCAGTCCCCCGTGGACAAGGTGGCCGGCGGGGCGCTGCCCGCGGGCGATGTGGAGCACACGGCTCCGATGCTGAGTCTTGCGAACGCGTTCACCACCCAGGACCTGCGGGACTGGGACACCTCCCTGGTGCGGCGCCTGGGGGCTCCGGTCGCGGGCGGCTACGCGGTCGAGGCGAAGTTGGACGGGGCCTCGCTGGTGGCCCGGTACCGCAACGGCCAGCTCGTGCAGCTTGTCACCCGCGGCAACGGAACGAGCGGTGAGGACGTGTCCCACGCGATCGGCACGATCGTCGGACTCCCCCTCCAGCTCGCCACCAGCGTCTCCTTCGAAGTGCGCGGCGAGGTCTTGCTGACCACTGAGCAGTTCGAGCGTGCAAACGAGATCCGTACCGCCCATGGAGCAGATCCCTTCTCCAACGCGCGCAACGGAGCGGCCGGCACCTTGCGGGCCAAGGGCCGGGCCTACACCGTGGAGATGACTTTCTGGGCGTTCGGCGCCGTCGCACTCGACGGCGGTACCTCCCTCCCGGACTCGACACACTCGGAGGTCATGGGGTGGGTGTCCGAGATGGGCATCCAGACGGCCGCGGACACGCCCGCCGGGCTGACGGTCGTCAAGACCATCGCCGAGGTTCAGGAGCAGGTGGACCGCATCGCGGCGCTGCGCGCGGGACTGCCTTTCGGAATCGACGGGGTGGTCGTCAAGGCAGACGACCTGGCCGAGCAGGCGGTGGCCGGGAACGGTTCGCGCCACCCACACTGGGCAACCGCCGTTAAGTTGGCCGCTGAGGAGCGACGTACCCGCCTGCTGGACGTGACATGGGCGGTGGGCCGGACCGGAGTTCTGGCGCCGACGGCGGTGCTGGAGCCAGTGGAGATCGGCGGGGCAGTCGTGCAGCACGCCACGCTCCACAACCCCGCTGACATCGAGCGCAGGGGCCTGCGTATCGGCGACATCGTGAATGTACGCAGAGCGGGCGATGTCATTCCGCGCGTGGAGAACCCGGTGGTGGAACTGCGGACCGGCGAGGAGCGCGTGATCGAGCCCCCGTCGGTGTGCCCGGGCTGCCAGGGCCCGATCGACAAGTCCCAGGAGCGGTGGCGTTGCTCCCAGCCTGTCGCCTGCGGGCGCATCGCCGCGATCCTGTACGCCGCCGGGCGCGACCAGCTCGACATAGACGGCCTGGGCGAGAAGTACGTGCGCGCGCTCGTCGAGGCCGGGAAGGTCCGCGACATCGCCGACCTCTTCACGCTGGACCACGCGGCGCTCGCTGCCGCTGCGGGCAGCGAGAAGCGGGCGGTGAAGCTGTTGGAGCAGATCGAGGCTGCCAAGGCCAAGCCCCTGTCCAGGGTGTTCTGCGCGCTGGGGGTCGTCGGCACCGGACGGGGCATGTCCCGCCGGATCGCACGGCACTTCGGCTCTATGCAGGCCATCCGGGCCGCGGACGTGTCCGCCATGACCGCGGTGGAGCTGGTCGGCGACACCAAGGCGACCGCGATCGTCGAACAGGTGGCGACGCTGGGCCCGGTGATCGACAAGCTGGCCTCCGCGGGGGTCAACCTCACCGAGCCTCAGGCGCCGGGCATGGCCGACGGAGACGGAGCAGCGGGGCCGCTCGCTGGCGAGACGGTCGTGGTCACGGGCAAGATGGTCGGCGCGCTCGCCAAGTTCGACACCCGGGACAAGGTCCGTGAACTGATCGAGCAGGCGGGCGGGAAATCCTCCAGCGGGATCTCGGGGAAGACAACCCTCCTGGTTGCGGGTGAGCGATCAGGCGGCAAGGTGGCCAAGGCCACCGAAGCGGGGATCAGGATCGAGACCGAGGCCGAGTTCGCCGAGCGAATCGCCGCCTTCCTGTCCTGAACATGCGGAAGCCCCCGTCAGCGCTTATCGAGCGCTGACGGGGGCTTCCGCATGTTCGTGGCCGTCCGGGTGCCGGGCGGGTTACGGGCTACCGAGCCCGGCTGGCAGGTGTGATGAAGACGGAGATCACTGCGCCGGAGGGGTCGGACACCCTCACTCCGATGGTGTCGGAGCCCGCCGTTGGTGTGCTGCTCGTCGCCGCGGTCGCGGAGCTCGGCTGCGACGACGGCGGCACCGACTCCCGGACGCCGCTCTGGTAGATGCTGGCGAACGCCGTCAGGACGGCCCGGATTCCTTCGACGCTGTCCTGGCTGTTGGGGCCGTTGACCCCAACGCTCCGGGCGGCCCGGGCCATGTCGTCGGGCGTGATCGCCGCGATCCTCTCCGGCGTCAGGTTCTGGCCCAGCACGGTGCGGTAGAGCTCGGTCGCGATCGCCTCCGCCTTGCGTACGCGGGAGTGCCCGACGTGTGCGGCCTGGCAGGGGTTGTCAGGGTCGAGTTCCTTGGACGTGGGCAGCAAGTTGTCCTCCATGGGCCGTAGTTGCCGGGTGCCCAACACCCGAGCTTGCACTGATAAGTGTACTTGCCACCACTGACAGTGCACCTGTTCAGCTTGCTTCCGACCGGCCTCTGACGGCTACGGAGAGGGGGCGGCAGAGGATGGCTCCGAGCATCGCCGAAATCGCCATGGTGGCCGCGACAAGCAGGGGGCCGCCGGTCTCGAGTGCCCAGCTGGCGGCGAGGGGGGCGATGATGACGGCTACGGCCAGCGTGGTGCCCCAGACTCCGGCGTAGACCCCTCGGGATTCGGCGGGTGCGATCCGGTTGAGGATGTCGGCCGCAGCGGCGAACACGACCACCTCGCCCGGGACTGCCGCCGCGGCCGCCATTGCGTAGCCGGTGAGGTTGGTGGCGAGTGCGGCTGCCACCAGGCTGACGCCGAGCATCAACGACCCGGCCGCAAGAAGGTCGGTCATGGGTCGAGAGCGGGCTCCTTTGCGGGTGAGCCAGCGGTTCAGGAGGGGAGACGTGGCCAGTACCGCGGCCGCGTTGGCCGCCTGGGTCCAGGCGTAGTCGGCCACGGTCAGGCCGCGGTCGGCCATGATCAGGGGCAGGGCCGAGAAGAGGCTCGCGCAGCAGGTGAGCGCGGCAAGGCTGGTGAGGACGAGCAGCCACAGCCGGTGGTCGCGCAGGACGTCATGGTGCGATCCGGATCCTCGGGCCTGCCTGTCTTTGTGGGGGATGTCGATGAAGTGCCAGGCGATGATGCCGCTCAGGGCGCAGGCGGCCGCGTTGAGCGTGATGAGGGTTCCGATGCCCGCAGGGCCGGCGAGGAGACCTCCGGCGGCGCCGGCGGCTGCTGCTGCGACGTTGACGGTGTAGTTGCGGCGCGCGTTGAGAGCGGCCCGCTCTTCTCCGTCGGGCGCCAGGTCGGCGATGGCTGCCGTGAACACGGGCCGGGGGGCGTCGTAGAGGATTCCCGCGGCGAGAACGGCGGCGAGCAGAGCGCCTGGGTGGTCGGTCCAGGCGACGAGGGGGAAGACCAGGGTGCCCAGCGCCATGGCGGTGACGAGCGCGGCTCGCCGTCCGATGCGGTCGGCGAGCCATCCCCACAGCACAGAACCGACGAGCCATCCCAGCCCAAACGCCGCGAGGGTGATTCCGATCGTGCGGCTGCCCTGGCCCTTATCCGCCAGGAGGTAGGGCAGGAAGGGGTAGGTGAAGCCGGCGGCGCGGGTGAGGAACGTCGCTGCGACGAGTGCTCTGATGTTCCGGCGGGTGGAGTCGTGCTGCCGGAGGGGGCCGTTCACGACGTGCGGGGACGCGAGTGTGGCGGGCATGGGGGGCTCCAGCAGGAAGGGCGCTGCGGTCCGGGGAGGGTGGGGCGCCGCCGGTGGGAGGGGGCGGCGCCCCGCAGGCCGGCGGGCGGGCTGGTGTGTTCGCCTGCCCGCCGGCGTCCCGAGTCGCCGGGGGGCTGGGCTCGGGAGGTGCGGTGGTGTCGGGTCAACATGGGCCGCAATTAGGAACTCTCCCGGCGTATCCGAATTGTTCATAATTCGGGCGCCTTCCAACTTCGGGGCCTTTGTCGATCACCTACACATCGGAAATCTTGACGGCCAGCCGAGCATCAAACAACGAAGGCGTAACTCCGGTAATATCTCACCCGTAAATTCCGTGTATGCCGGGGGTGGATTGGTGTCCGTAAGTGCCGCAAGGGCAATTCTTCGTGACCGACGGCGCGCGGTTTGCCGCCAGGATCTCAATTTGCCAACCCGGGGGCGCCGACCCGGCCCCCGGGTGGAGGGTATATCGCAAACTGATGTAGATCTGGCCATGAATCGCGGCGTGGGCCTCTACGGCAGGGTGGAATCCGGGACCTATCGCCCCAGCATGGAGTACCTGCACGCGCTGGCGAAAGTTCTGGGCATGAGTCAGGAGGAGTACCGGCAGGTGCACCTACTGATCCTGGGGTCAGAGCCTCCGCGCGCCCTGGATCCGGACGCCGGCCTGGTCATTCCCGAGGGCTGGCCGGAAACCGTCGAGGGACAGGCCGACATGGCATGCCTCATTGATCGACGTTTCACTATCTCTGCTACGAATGCCGGATTCCGGCTGCTCTTCAACGGGGGCGACACACCGGCGAATCTTATTGAGTGGATCCTGTTCAACCGGGAAGCCAGAGAGCACACCTTGATGGACTGGGCGCACTCTTGGGTTCCTGACGCCACTGCTCGCCTACGTGCCGCTCGCGCAGCCCATCCCGGTGATGCGGAGATCCGCGAACTCCTCGCGCGCGCCGATCGCGATCCGGAGGTTCGGAAGGCGACGGAGGTTGGCGGGGTGCCCCGGAATTCACGGCGCCGCATTCATCACCCCGGGATGGGTCCGGGCTGGGTGACCCTGATCGAGTCAGAGCCAGTGGAAGCTCCTGGAGCCCGTCACATCACCCTGCTCTTCGCCCGGTCATGAACCAGCCGCAGTGGCGGTCGCTCGATCCTCGTGATGGGTTCCGGGCGGCCGCTTGTCAGGTGTAGGACTCCGAGGTACATGAGCACTCCCACCGGACGTTGCAGCTAGGGCAGACGGACATGTGATGGAGAGCGACGGAACCATCCTGGCTGTCGCGTCACGCCTACACCTCACCTGCGGAAACACGGCCGGCCCCGCACTGGAGCGGTCCGTCGTCGTGGCAAGTGCGATTGCCACGCTGGAGGTGGAGATTGTTGGCCTGGGCAGTTGCCCGCAGTTGTCCTCTGGCTGTAGCCATACGAGCACCAGGCCGTACGCCCGGTTGGGCCGGGATCAGGACTCCAGGCATTCGAAGGTCTCGGTGCAGTGGAAGCACATGTTCACCGGCTGGTCCGGGGCAAGCGCAGTGGCGACGCCCC
Organism: Streptomyces sp. NPDC043876; assembly: GCF_056435825.1. Taxonomy (NCBI): domain Bacteria; kingdom Bacillati; phylum Actinomycetota; class Actinomycetes; order Kitasatosporales; family Streptomycetaceae; genus Streptomyces; species Streptomyces sp. NPDC043876. Next base: position 32,172 of record NZ_JBWKDV010000012.1, read on the forward strand.
CGACTAGCGCCCGGATCTGGCAGTGGGGGCACTCGGCGGGTTCAGTCTCTCCAGGCCAACCCAGCCCCCGCCGGAGCGCCTCGTCGCGCAGTACCGTCTCCAGATCGCCCAGATCCACGCTCCAGGGGATTTTCCCTCTGCCTTTGTAGTACCGACGGATCCTGGGCTGGTAGAGGATCTTGGTGGCGTATGCCACGGCCAACTGGTCGGCCTTCCAGGGGCGGGGACAGTAGAGGCACTTGTTGGCCGCGCCGTCGACGTGAAGCGCGAACTGGGTACAGTCCGGGCACTGCACCGTGTGGTGTGCCACGTCCTTGAGTTGAATGCGCAGGCGATCCATGCGAATCGTGACGTAGCCATTGATGCTTCCCAACCCAGACCGGACTTCGCGCATGTTGTCGGCAATGGCCGCTCGCTGGTCGGCGTCGATCCTGTCCAGAAGCTCTTCGTCTAGGAAGCGAATCAGGAAGTCGAGCACGTCTGCAGCATGACTCTCAACGGCCGCCGCCGTCTCTGTCAGCCCCCAGTGCTGAAGCTGGTTGCGGATGCCGGCCAAGGCGAGGATGGCTTCCTTGTCTCTCCTATCAATCTGGACGCCTACAACCTGCACGAGCCTTCGGATGGTTTCCGCGTTGGTGGGGCTGTCGAACTCGCCGTCGTCGTATTTCTGCTTACTCGTCTGGCTGGCGTCTTTGATGACCAGAGTCCAGTGCTCTTGCCGCAAGCGCGCTTTGAGAAGTACCTCGCAGGCCGCCTGAAGGTGCAGGACGGCGTACTTTAGGTCGTGTGGGCTGGGGTCGCCTTCCCCCTTCTTCCTGCGCAGCAGCCTTACCACGCTGACAAGGTAGTCGACTCCATTGGGGACGGGTGGGAAGTGCACGTCCAGCGCTGTGGTGACGCTCGTAGTCGGCTTCGGCGCCTCTGCGCCAATCTGTCCGCTAGGCCCTGTCTCGGTCATGTGGCCCGCCATTTCGTTCTGTGTGCGGAGTGCCAAGCCTCCACCGACTACTTACTCTGCCAGCCGCTGACGAGCCCTCCGGTGCGGCACATCGACCTGCAGTTCTACCGACTAGGCTGGGCAGGTTCAGCGTCCGACCATTCATCAGCAGCACCGTCAGATTGCACTCACAATCCCCGACGTAGGCGCACTCCGGGGAGGCACGCAGATGTTTGTTGCCGAATCTGCACGCCGGAGTGTAGGGCACTACTAGACCGTAATGAAGAAGCGGTCCAGGCTGACGGTGCCCGGCGCGTCCAGGATTCTGGATCACCGCCTTTGCTGATCTGCCCAAGTAAACCGTCGAATGCTCATCTACTGCTGAGATACGGGCTCGATGGCTGAAGTAGGTTGGCCCCCTACATCAGGGCCGAGCCCGCGGGGGCGCCTCGGCCACCCTGGCTCGTCCGGCGAGGGTGGCGGGACGGACCGCGTCCGGACCGTACCGGGCGCGGGCGCGGTCGGCCGCCGCTTCAAGCTTCCGGGCTCGGTCGTCGGAGTGGTCGAAGGTGAGCTGGTGGTGCGTGGTCTCGGCAGGAGTGAGCACTTCGCCACGAAGCCCAATTCCGGTCACGCGCGCTCGTTGAAGTCCGAGGGCCTCCAGCATGTCGTACGCGGTGTGGGTCAGGGCGGCGGAGTGGTTGGTGGCCTCCGGGAGCGTTCTCGTGCGCTGTGTGGTGGCCTGGTCGGAGTAGCGGACGGTCAGGGCCAGGCGCCGTGCTGCCTGGTGGGTGTCGCGCAGTTGGAATCCGATCTGCTCGCAGAGTTGCAGCAGGGCGCGCCGGTGCTGGTGAGTGTCGAGTTCGTCGTGGGGGAAGCGGTACTCCGCGGAGGAGGAGCGGGCGGGTTCTTGCCGGGTGACCGTACGGGGGTCGATGCCGTGACTTCGCTCGTGGAGGAGGCGGCCGGCGGCGCCGAGGATCTTCTGGACGGTGACCAGCGGAGTGTCGGCGAGTTGGCCGATGGTGGTCAGTCCGTAGCGGCTGAGCGTCCGGACGGTGGCGGGGCCGGCCCCGTAGAGGGTGATCAGGGGCCGTGGCCGCAGCCATCGCTCGGTGGCCTGCGGGTCTGGGTCGATGCAGGTGACGGCGCCGAGGGCGGTGGCGTCTGCGGCCATGGCGGCGATCATCGGGGAGCGGCCTCCGCCGATGGCGGTGCGGACGCCGTAGTGGGCGAGTGCCCTGAGCTGGATGAGCTGGGCGATCTCGCGGTGGCTTCGGCGGAAGTACGTCTGTGCGCCTCCGATCTCACAGTCCGCGGAGGCCGGTTCGACTGGCTGGACGCGTGGAGTGAAGTCCTCGAGCTGGGTGAGCAGGTTCGTGTAGAGGTCGTGGGCGCCGGGGTGCAGGTCGTAGTGGATACGCAGGACGTACGGGGTACTCACGGCGGTCACCCCGCGCTTCCGGGGCTGGAGTGGGCTGGGATCTTGAAGTCGGCGGTTTGAGTGCCGGCCGGCTGGAGGTCTGCCCAGGGGTGGAGGTGCGCGCCAGTCTCCATCTGGATCCGGCGGGTGGACGGGGCTGTCGTTGTTCGGGGGGCTGCGGAGCCCAGGAGCTGCTGGAGTGCCTCGGGGCCGTCGTCGCGCCGTACAGCGGCGAGTTCGTCGAGGTTCCACGCCATTTCGGCGACGACGGTGGCGCGTCGGCCGCGGCGCTGGACGCGGCCGCGGACCAGCAGGAGGTTGGAGTGGAACACGGTGTGGGCGCATGCCTCGTGGCTGGAGTCGAAGAAGGCTACGTCGACCAGGCCGGATCCGTCGTCGAGGGAGGTGAAGATGACTCGGCGGCCGGATCGGATCGGGGGAGTTTGGGTGGCACTTCGAACCCCGGCGACGAGGATCTGCTGGCCGGTGGGGAGGGCCTGCAGGCGCCGGGCGCTGGTGGCGCCGAGTTCGCGCAGGAGCTGATGGTGGTGGTCCAAGAGGTGGCGGGTGAGGTCTACGCCGAGGATCTCCAGTTCGGCGGCCAAGGCCTCGCGGGAGGTCATCTCGGGCAGACCTGTCGGGTCTGCGGTCAGGACGTGTCCGTCGTCGAGTGGGAGCTGGCCGTCGGCCAGCGAGCGCTGGCGGGCGTGCCGGTGCAGCTCGGTGATCTGGAGCAGAAGGTCGCGCCGGCTGGCGGCGCCTCGCAGGGAGTCGGCGCCTCCGATGCTGACCAGTCGTTCGGCGAGCGGCAGGGACGGGCGGGCCCGCTGCCAGAAGTCCTGGATGCTGGAGTAGGGCTGCCCGGCAGTGATCCGGGTGATCTCTTGGCTCGTGATGCCGCGAACGCCGGAGAGCGCGAGTCGGACGTTGAAGTGGCCGTCGTCAGCGGGCTCGACCCGGTGGTCGGCGGCGGACGTGTTGATGTCCACGGGCAGGACCTCCACGCCGTGCTTCTTGGCGTCCTGTACCAAGATTCTCAGTGCCCACATACCGGGGTCGTGTGTGAACAGCCCCGCGTAGAAGGCTGCCGGGTGGTGGGCCTTGAGCCAGGCGGATTGCAGGGCCGGCACCGCGAACGCGGTCGCGTGGGCCCTGCAGAATCCGTAGGCGCCGAACGCGGCCAGGCTCTCCCAGACCGTTTCGAGGACGGTCTGGTCGTAGCCGCGGGCGCGGGCGGTCGTCATGAACCAGTCGCGTACCTGTGGCAGGCGTTCCTTGTCGCCGAGGGCTCGGCGTGCGAGTTCGGCGAGGGCCAGGTCGCAGTTGGTGAGGGTGGCCACGATGCGGATGATCTGCTCGTGCCAGATCAGGACGTTGGAGGTGTCGGCGAGGATCGGGGCCAGGTCGGGGTGCGGGCAGGGTGGCGGGTTGCCGTGCCGGGCTTCGACATAGAGGCGAGGCATATCGGCGGCCACCGGGCCAGGCCGGAAGAGGGAGATGTCGGCGACCACGTCGAGGATGTTCCGGGGCTGTAGGCGTGCGAGCAGGTCGAGCTGGCCTGGGCTTTCGAGTTGGAAGCAGCCCAGGGTGTCGGATTCCTGGATGAGCTTGAACGCGAAGAAGTCGTCAGGGGGAACTTGCTTGTGATCGTCCAGGTCGATGGGCCGGCCGGTGGTGCGGGCGATCTCGGCGACGGCGTGGGCCATGGCGGACTGCATTCGCACGCCGAGGACGTCCAGCTTGATCAGTCCGAGGTCCTCCACGTCAATTTTGTCCGCGTGCAACATCAAGTAGCCGCCAGGGGTCGACTGGACGGGGAGCCGCTGCAGCAGGGTGGCGTCCGAGATGACGACTCCGCACGGGTGCATGGCCACTCCGCGCGCCAGCCCGTCGAGGCCCTGCGCGAGGTTGAACAGGTCGCCGTAGCGGCCGTCTGCTGCTTCGGCGGCCAGCGGGCGCAGCTCGGGCAGCTCGGCGAGGGCCGTCGTGATATCGCAGGCACGGATATGTGGGAAGGCCTTCGCCACCTTGTCGATCACCTCTGGCGCGATCCCAAGGGCCATGCCGGTGTCGCGGAGGGCGTGTCTGGCGCGGTAGGTCTCGGGCATCGCGGTGAGGGCGGCCCTGTCGGTGCCGTACCGGCTGATGATCGCGTCGTAGACCTCGAGGCGGCGGTCCGATTCGACGTCGAGGTCGATGTCGGGGAGGTCGGTCCGGCGCAGGGACAGAAAGCGCTCGAAGACGAGACCGTGGGTGATCGGTTCGGCGTGGGCGATGCCGAGCAGGTGATTGACCATCGAGCCGGCGCCCGAGCCGCGTGCGTTGACGCGGATGCCGAGGGCCCGGGTGTCCTTGACGACCTGGGCAACAGTGAGGAAGTACGAGGCGTAGCCGAGCCGGGTGATGACGTCGAGTTCCTCGTCCATCCGCTGGCGCGCTGCGGGGCGGCGGTCCAGGCCGCGCCAGGCGAGTCCGCTCTCGCAGTGCTCGCGCAGGAGGCGGGCGGCGTCCGCGGTGTCCTTGGCGCCCACCAGGTGCGCCTCGGGCAGGTGCGGCCGTCCGAGGCCCAGGTCAGCCACTGGGTCGAGGCGGCACTCCTCTCCTGCGGCGGTGGTGTCGGCCAGGAGCTGCTCGGCGCGTCGGCGGTCGCCGCCGGCGCATTGCGCGATGCGTTCGGCGGCCGTGGCCATCCGGGCAGGGTCGGCGATCCAGCGGGTCCCCGGGTCTTGGATGCCGCGGTCGGCCGGCGGAATCGGTCGAAGCAGGCGGGCGGCGTCCAGGACGTCGGCGAGAGGTGACTGGCCGGGGTGGGCGTAGCGGGCGGCTGTGGTCAGAACTGTCGGCACTCGGAGGCGGTCGCCCAGCTCGAGGGTGCGTGCGGCCAGGCGCAGCGAGCCGGGGCCGGTGCCTGGGCGGTCGTGCCAGACGGCTTCGAGGCGCAGGTCGGCGCCGAGGTCGCGCCAGGGGGCGAGGAGTCGCTCGGCGGTGTCGGGACGGCCTGCGGACAGGGCGCGCCCTGGTTCGGATACTGCGCCCAGGAGCACGGTCAGGCCGGCTCCGGCTTGCTCGCGCAGTGTGGGCCAGTCGAGGAGCGGGGGTCCGCCGTCGGCGTTGGCGTGGGCGGCGGAGACCAGGCGGCACAGGCGTGCCCATCCGGAGCGGTTCTGTGCGAGGAGGACGACGCGGATCGGGGGTTCTTCGACGTGCGCTCCGCCGCGGGCCGGGGTGCGGCGGCGGGAGGCGGCAGCCTGCGGGGCGTACGGAGCGATGGCCAGGTCGACGCCGAAGATCGGGCGAATTCCGGCCTTGGCGGAGGCCTTGGCGAAGCGGACCAGCCCGAGGGTGTTGTCCCGGTCGGTGAGCGCAAGGCTGCCCATGTCCAGGTCAGCGGCTTGGCGGACAAGTTCGGCGGGATGAGCGGCGCCGTATCTGAGTGAGTATCCCGATGCGACGTGCAAGTGGGTAAAGGCCGGCATGTGCTGTGTCCCGTCACTTGTCCCCCTCAGCCATTTTCGTTTCAAACCACCCCAAAGTGAATCGAACGTTTGTACGTCACTGTAGCTCGTCGTGCCCTGTGATCACGACTTGTCGCACGTTGGATCACCCGTTCGGGCGGGCCCTTGCGCCCCGACCTGGCGCGGCGCACGGCACAGCCCCCGGCCGTCCCCTACCGTCACGGGTGAGCAAAGGAGAGCCGGCGGCCCTGCGCCTTTCTCTCGCCCGTCCTGCACCCTTCCGCCAGTCCGGGAAAGTGCAGGTCTTCCCCTGCCGTACGGGCGGGTTCTGGGCCTCCACCACGCTGATTCGGCCCCGTCTCGCCCGGCGGCCCGATGTAGTGCCCGTTGGACGAGGACGAGCAGGGCAACAAGATCCTGTGCGAGGGCGAGGCGGAACTCGCGGCCCGCATCCTGAACGAAATGCCCTAACGGCTGCTGCCGCCGGCGCCCCGAGACGCCGGCGGCAGCGGATACCACGTAACCCACCGGGTGGGTCCGGCCTTCGGCGCCAGTCGGCAAGCTCGACGCGAAACGTTGGGCACGTGGCCCGACTCCGCCTTTGAGCTGGGGGCCGTGTCCGTCGGGCACACCGCTACGGGGACGTTCGGCTGAGCACTCGGCAAATCCGGATGAGCGGCACGCCACCGGCACGAACGCCGCCGCTGACCCGGTCGGTCTGCGGCGGCGTTCGTGGGGGCGGGGACGTGAGACTGCCGGTTCGATCTCACGGCCGGTCTTGTGAGTCCGGCGCGGATACCTCAGCTGGTCCAGGCCGTGAGCGCCGCCTCGACGGCCCACACGTCCAGACTTCCGTCGCGGATTCCGGCGACGAGTGACTCGGCATCGGAGCTGGTGACCTTGGCCGACCTGCCGCTGGCGTGGAGGAAGCCAGCGGCAACGCTCAGTCCGAACAGGGCGTTGCTGTGCTCCAGGGCCGGAACTTGGACCAGGCAGTGAAGGAGGGCTGCGGCCCGCTGTTCGGGGGTCGTGTACGCCGGGTCGTGGTCCATGATGGTGGCCGCGTGCCGGGCTTCCGCTGCCGTGAGGGCCCCCCAGTCGGTGACAGCTGGCTCTCCGGGAAGCAGGGATTGGGCGATCTCAAGCATCCAGATGCGGTCAACGGTCAGCTGCACGTTCGGTCTCCGGGTCAGGCGGCGTCGCGGGCCGCGGCCGTAGCTTCAGCGGTGCCCTCGGCGAGGTCGAGGTGTTCGGCGATGAACAGGCGGGCGCCGGCCAGGAAGGCGGCGTGCTGCTGATCGGCGGCAAGGCGACGGCCGGCGTACTCCTCCGCGGGAACACCGGCGTCCGCGGCGTTCCGTTCCAGGAGGCTTTGGACGTCGTCGGAAAGAGTGATGCGGAGCTCGGCCATGCGTTCACGGTAGCCGTGGCACGCGGGTGCAGGAAAGGCGTTCTCCGGATCCGGCTGGTGGCACTGGAGGGTTGGCTACTGCCACCAGCACGAAAGTCACGGCACCGTGCGTCCCAGCGTGACTCGGTGATCAGTTCTTGCGGATCTTTTTGCCCCACCCGGTCGGGACGAAGCCGGCGGCCACTCGCTCGTCGTTCGTCTCTCCGCCCCAGGTGCCCCAGAGTCGGTTCTGCCGAGCACTGGTCTTGCAGGCGGTGCTGATGGGGCAGGCGGCGCAGATTTGCTTGGCCCTGTCGCTCCACTTCGTGAGCTGGAAGACCTCCGGGTCCGTTTTGGCGCAGGGGATGATCAGATCGTCTCGGTGCGGCAGTTCCAGGTTCATCGCAGGCCGCCCCGGATCACCAGGAGCGCGGCGAGGCGCAGGTAGCCGTCACGCTCGCGAAAGAGCTCGTCGAGTTCAGCGTCGGTGATGTGCGACGCGCTCGGCCGGCGGGAAGCAGGGACTCCGTCCCGCTGGGGCACGGGGTGACTGGGGTTGTTCATCGTGAGGTGTCCGTCTCGGTGCGGCGGTGGTGTGTGGCGGGCCGGTCTGTGCTCGGCGCGGATGCTGCCTTGTGCGCCGCCCAGACCTGCTGGTGGATCTGAAGAGCGCGGTGGAAGCCTGGTGGTGCGTCCTCCCGGACTCGGATGCGTGCGTGCGGGTGCTCCGCGGGTGCCGGCTGACGCAGGGCGGCGGGCTCAGAGTTCCTGGTGGGGGTTCGATAGGGCCTGCTGCCGACGCCGAGGATGCTGATGTCGCGGACGGAGTCCGGTCCGAGGGCGTCGTTGATCTTCTTGATGAGGCCGGTCTTGATGAGGCCGGCTTGGGTGAGCCAGGCGCCCGAGTCGGGCCGGATCTCCAGGAGGCGGGTGTCTTTGTCGTACGCCACGGCTTCCAGGTGTGCTGCGACGGCGGGACCGACGATGGACGCCCAGTTGGTCAGCACCTCGCCTCCTCGCTTGCCTGTCTCCCAGCCGTATTCGGCCTGGACCTGGAGCAGGATCCATTCCAGGCCCGCGGGTTCGCGCCGGTCCCGCCCAGAGGAGGTGGCCTTCGGCCTGTGGCGCTGCTTGGCGGTGCTGGTCGCCCCCTGCCTTCGGGCAGTGGCGCGCGCGGCGCTGAGGGCCTGGCGGGCGAGGTCGATTCCGACGACCTGTTCGGACTGGCTCACGCTGCCCTCCAGCTGTGCAGGAACACGCGGCCGGCGGCTGCCAGGCGCTGCACCCGGGTGACGAGTTCGTTGGTGTAGAGGCGCCGCGCGTACGGCTCGCCGCAGGCCTCGATGGTGGTGGTGATCAGCGACGGGTCCTGCAGCGCGGCTGCGCGGAGTTCGCCCACCTGGGCGGGAGTCAGCTGGCTCAGGTCGACCAGCTCGGCGCCGACGGTCGAAGGGGTGGCGGTTGCCTCTTCGGCTTCCTGGCTCCGGGAGGGACGGCACAGCTGGTCGAAGGCAGTCTCGACGGCCCGGGCGATCGAAGCACTGCGGGGGGCGTTCCAGCGGCTGTCCCATTCGGCGTGCCGTGCCTTGGTGGCCTTGTTGCTGTCGCGCCACCATTCGACGATCGCCTGGCGCCGGGCGGGGGTGTCGTAGAGCTTGTGGGCGCCGCGGAGGCGGTCGGCGAGGAACCCGCTGGGGCGGTGGACGGTACGGGCGGGGTCCTGCTGGGCAAGGACGGCGATGACTTCTTCGACCGTCCAGCCGGCATCGGCGACGTGGCGCACGATCCATGCGATTCGGGGGGCGCTGGCGCGGGCAAGCCAGGGGACCTGCTGGGTGAGTTCGCGGGCGAGTTGGTGACGGCGGCCGACGGTGTTGAGGCGGCGGCCCGCGACGGATCGTTTCTTCGAGGGGGTGGTGGTGCGCTTCCCGTTGTCGAGCTTCGCTTCAGAGGGAAGCGAGTTAGAACCGGTGGAAGAAGACGTTGAGGAACCACCCACCATTGGGGTGCAACGGCGTGTGGCGGAGCGACGGGTTCCGGTGCAGCTGCTGCGGCGGCGTCGGACCTTGCGCTGGGCATCGGTTCCGAGGCGGGCGAGGACGGGCCGGCCGTGATCGGAGACCCCGGTGATGGCCCGGATGTACTTGTCGGACGCGCAGGTCCGTAGCCCCAGGGTCTGGTCGAAGGCCGGGGGGATGGTGCATACGAACTCGCTGGCGTGGTTCTGGCCGCCGCGCAGCCGGGTGCCCTTGGCCACGTAGGTCAGCAGTCCGCTCTCGCGCAGAAGCCCGAGGTGGTACTTCACGGTGCGCGCGGAGACCTTGAGCTTGCGCACGAGGTAGGCCACCCCGGGGCGGCACGGCTCGAGGCGTGCGAGCTCCTGGGCAACGAGCAGGGTGGTGGTGTTGAGCTGGCGGGGACCGTGAGTGCGGGCGCTGCTGAAGCCAGCGAAGCGGTGAACCCAGTGGACCGCCTGCATCCACGAGTACGCCCCGTTGGCGATGCGCCCGACGGTCGACGCGATCCACTGTCCGTGCGGTTCGACGGAGAGGGCGCGCGGATCGGGGCTGGATGGGGATGTGCTCAACTCGGGGTCCTTACGGGACTTTCAGGGCAGCACAACGGGAGCCCGTGACGGACGGGCTGTAGGAGTGCCGTGAAGGTGTGGGTGGGTGTCGCAGCTGGGCGGCGGCTAAGCGGCGATCAAGACGAGCTGTACGCAGGACGGGGCGCCGGGCCTGCTAGAAAGAGGCCGGTATTGGCGCCGCGCGCGCGGGTGCCGGGCTGCCGAGATGGAGAGAGCCAATTGCTGGGGCGGTCCGTTGACTGCGCGCTGGTCCTGCCGGCGTGTAGTACAGAGCGTGGCCGGACGGGGTGGCTCGAGACGTGTGTGCAGGCGAGCCGCCGTCGGCTTCTGCGGACGGGGCAGCGCGACGCCTCGATGGGGCCGCGCCGGGGTGCGTCCCACGACAGGAACGACGGCAGGATTCTTCGCTTCCTCTGCGCAAACGCCGACCAGGCGGGCGATCTCAACCGTACCGAGGCGAGTGGCCTCGTTCACGCGAGTGGGATGGACGCCAGCGGTGAGCATCTCCATGGCCACCAGCTCCCGCTGGGCGAAATCATGGTCGATCAGCGGCCAGATCCGAGGCTGGGCCCGCGTCGGAGAGTTTGAAGGAGCGGGCTCGGGGGCCGCAGGGACGACGCTGAGCTCGAACAGCTGGCCTTCGATCCCGCCGCCGACCGGCTGGGAGAGCGGGGAAGACGACTTCCGTTGGGCTCGGCGCCCTACATGGACCGCTGGCCTCGGTTCGGTGGGCGCCTGCGATGCGCACAATCCCCGCCCCGGGCGGACCCAGTGGTTGCTTCGGGACGCGTTGCGTCCTGCCTTCTTGATGTCCTCCGTGTTTGCTGACATCGGGTTCCCCCTCCCAGAATGCTGCTGGACACGACTGTTCGTGAGTGGCCAGTGGTCATGGCAGCTCAAGTCCTGCTGGCTGGCACCTCCCGGTGCGGGCTTGTGGCAACGACCTAAGGCATGCCAAAAGAGACCCTCATGCCAGAGTCTGACCACCACGGTCACTGGGATGAAGTTATCCTCAATCGACGGACCCAATCAAGTCGCTAGAGTGAGGGCTTCCCTCAATCAAGCACCAAAGCCGCAGGAGAACCCATGCCCGATCGCCGCTTCGACGGAAGCCACGTGCGCAGGGCTCGCCGAGCAGCCGACCTCACCCAGTCCCAGCTGGCTGCGGCCCTGGGTGTCTCAGATACTTCTGAAGCCAACTGGGAGGCCGGGCGGGCAGCGCCGGCGCCGGAGAAGTTTCCGAAGATCGCCGCCCTGCTCGGTGTCGGCCTGGATGCCCTGTTCCCTCGCGAGGGGCTACGTGATCTGAGGGACCTTCGATGTGACGCTGGGCTTTCCCAGAAGGACACCGAGGCGATTCTCCGGACGCGAAGCGCCAGCCCCCTACGCAAGGCGGAAGGCGGGAAGCGACGGCTGTCCGATCACTATGTCCCCTTGTTGGCCAAGGCATACGGTGTCTCCGTGCCGGTCCTGCTGGCCGCTCAGGAGCGTTCATTCGGGAATGCCGTCCCTGACCCCAGCACCCCGACGGCACCTCCCGCGCAGGTGAGCGCCGAGCCGGCCTCCGGTGTGCCCCACACCATCGCCGAGCGGATCGCATATCTGCTTGAACTCGGTGAACCTGGCGAGCAGCCAGACGACGCCGGGCTCGCTGCACGTGGAAACTCCACGGCTGGCCGGCCGGTACTCACGGCCGACTTGGTGGCTGCTCTTCGTTCAGGCACGCAGACCAGCGCCTCGACTGAACAGCTCGAGGCGCTGGCCGTTGCCCTGGACGCTCCTCCGGCGTTCCTGGCGAGTGAGGACGAATCAGTTCACCGCATCGTCAGCGCAGCACGCCTGCTCACCAGTGGTTTTTCGGGAATGGCAGCACGAGGCGACGGCGACGCGCTCACACCGCAGATGCTCGACTTCATCAATGAAACGGTGGCGCGGATCAAGTCCGACCTGCCCAAGGACCCGGGCAGCGGGGGCCGACCCGAGTAGGACGCCCTACATCGACACCTCGACGAACTGGAAGCGCTGTTCCTCGCGGGCAACGAGCGTCGCCTTCCAAGCGGCCAGCGCGTGCGGGGGGATCAGCTCCGCATCAAGTTCAGCAGGCTCGACGAAGCGGAACTCGCCGAGTTCGTCTTCCTGGAGCCGGATGGACGCCTTCTGCTCAGGTGAAAGCGTGGGCGCGTCGAATACGTAGTACGCGTGTCCGTCGCCGCCCGTCTGCACATATGCGTGGACAAGCAGGTCCCCGATCGGCAGATCGAGACCAAGCTCTTCGCGGAGTTCACGGGCGAGGGCCACACGGGGCAGTTCCCGAGCGTTGACGCGGCCGCCGGGGAGGTTCCACCTCGGCTTGTAGAGAGGGTTCACGATCAGGACGCGGCCCTCGGAGTCGGTGACGATGGCTGCGGCCGAGGCACCTATGCGGGTGTGGGTCTCCGTCATTTCCATGGTGTGCTCCTGTGCATCAGCGGGGTGCGGTGGACAAGGCCCGGGTCAGGCCCGCTGGCCTTCCTCTGCGAGAAGGGCAACCACCGCGTAGGGGGTGACTTCGGTGTAGGCGGCTGCCACGCTGAGCAGCCAGGCTCCCTCCGCGGCGAGGCTTTCACAGCGGTCGGACGGGAAGGCGACGGGCTGGCCCGCCGGGCGGTCGGCAGCAGCCAGCGCAGCTCGGATCCACAGCGCCTGGGCGCGTGCCTCCTGGATCGTGGGATCGCCGCCATCGCGCTCGGCCGTCTGCAGGGCTTGGATGTAAAGGTCTTCGGGAGCGCGGCGGCGCAGCTCCAGAATCGCGTCCTGGATCTCGGTGATGTACCGGCCGAGCCGGAACGCCGGAGACATGCCACCGAAGAGCACGTCGCGAGCTGTGTTCACCGGGGCAACCAGACGGCTGCCCGGCAGGAGGCGGCTGGGAGGCACGGCGACCAGGTCTGGGTTGACCAACGCGAGGTCGCGCCACAGCGGGTGCAGCTTGACGGTCTTGACGAGGACCTCGTAGCGGTTCCTCGCCGCCTGAGTTGCCGGAACGACGACGCCGATACCCCAGAGGAGGAAGCAGCTATACAGCAGGATGTCGGTGACGACCTCCTGAACTGCAGCGTGGGCGTTGGAGACCGGGTGTACAGCAGCCAGCACGCTATAGATGATCCGGACAGCCGCGTACAGGGCTCCAATGATCATGCCCGTGGTCATCAACCACAGCCCTGCACGTAGTGCGGTCCCACGGGCAGCGGTTGCCTTGCTTCCCCACTGGTAGGCACACAAGCCGATCACCGTTCCGGAGAACGCATAAAACAGCCCCATGTACACAGCCAAAGCAGGCTCACCAGTGTGGCGCTCCAAGAACTCCGGCGCCGTGGGCACTTCGGTTCGGTGGAGCCCCAGAAGAAAGACCGCGGCCATGGCGATTGAGACAGCACCGCCGACGATGCTGGCATGGCGGTGCGCTCCTGCGGTGATACGGATCCGACGGCCGGCAACGCCGCCGGTCCGGACCTCGGCGGCGTCGACCGCTGTGACGTAGCGAAACAGAGATCCCAGCGCGGCCACCGTGAGAAGGTGCTTGAGCAGCGTGGCGAGATCGAAGATGCCGACGTGGTTGACGAGCCACTTACCGGAGTCGGTACGCATCAGCCAGGCGAGAGACATGGCGGTCAGGGTGCCCCAGAGCGATCTCTCGCGGGCACGGCCTTGCAGCGCCGCCGGAGCCCTCCAGGCGGCCTGCAGCAGCAGAATCCCCGCGATGACATACGAGATTGCATCCGTCATGGGCGTCTCCTGCTTGGGTACATAAGTGATTCGGCGAGGGAGCGGAGCACTGCGTCATCCGGCTCGATCATGAGTTCGGCGGTGTATGCCTGATGCTGAATCAAGTCAGCGACTGTCTCGGCGCGAACTTCCCGATGGGTCCCGTACCGACGGCGCGCTGCCGCTTGCTCACTGTTGACCAGCTTTTCGATCAGCGCGGGTGAGAAGGCTCCGAGGAGCTCGGCGGCCTCCTCGCCAGTGACACCGTCGGCGTCGTCGCACCAGAGATGGCCCAGTTCATGGAGGATGATCTTCTCCTGGTGGAACCTGCTGGTGCTGTGGGGGTAGAAGATCAAGTCGAACTGGCCGCTCTCCTGCTTCATCCAGAGACCGCACAGCGACGAGCCGGCAAGGAGCTGGTCCGGAACCGGGATCAAATGGATGCTCCGCCCGCGCTCGGCCTCGATGGCGGCGATGAGGCCCTCGAGCGAGAAGGGCTCCGGCACCGGCATGGCATCGACGATCTGCTGAGCTTCCCTGCGAACCGCTCGATGGCTTGGTACTGCTGGCTTGCTTGAGCGGCGAAGCCTCCAGCGCATGTTCTGGTCCTACCCCCCGGTTGCCGCTGGACAAGTCCGGACCAGCTCCCGGAGGATGGTCCATCAAGCCAGCTTGACTTACAGGCCCGACCATAGGCGGACGGAACGTCAGCCTGTCAAGCGGCTTAGAGGGCAGCCTAGCTGGGGTGATCGAATGTCAAACGCACTAGAGTTATGCGCGGTATACGTGCAAGACCCGGCCGAGGAGAGTAGTGATCAGCAGGATGGGTGAGGCGCCTTCCCGCCGGGGAACGCTCGCTGAGCGTCTCAAGTGGCTCATGGACAACAGGCATCCGGACGGATCCGGGCCTAGCAACGCCGACGAGGTCGCGGACCGCAGTAGGGACATAGCGGCTCAACTCGGGGGACCGACTGTGAGCCACCAGACGGTGCACAACATCAAGGGCGAGAAGGTCTCGAACCCCGGACTCGACACACTTGTAGCCCTGGCCAGCGTGTTCAAGGTCACGGTGGGATACCTCCTCGGTGAGACTGACTTGCCCTCCAAGGAACAGAAGAGCGCTCCCGGGCCGCAGGCCGACGGGGCCCTCTCGGCCCGTCCATCCGCCGTAAGCCTGGCAGCCCGACTCACCCATCTCTTCGACGTCGTGCACCCGCGAGGGCGCGGGCCCTACACCGACGAGGAGGTCGCCCAGGCCGTCTCGGCTCGCGGATCTGACATCTCGGCAAGTCGCGTGGCTGCACTGCGCGCCGGCACTTGGGACGACCCGACCAGCAAGCAACTGCAGGGTCTCGCCGAGGTTTTTGGCGTGCCGGTTCCCTACTTCTTCGATGACGGCGTCGCTGCCAAGGTCTCTGATGACCTCACCCTGCTCAACGCCTTCAAGGAAGCGGGGGCCCGAAAGGTCGCATTGCGGGCTGTCGCTGAACTGGATGAGGACGCACTCACTGCACTCGTGCCGGTCATCGAACACCTCGGAAGGGCCGGCAAGCGGCAGCGCATGTGACCTGCCCTGCGTTTCGCCTCGGGCGGCGGCCGACAGCCGCCTGAGCGTGACCAGCCAAAACAGGCTGATATAGGCTCCTGTCCCGCTCATCCGGACGTAAGCGCTCAGGTGGCCGTTCTCATTCGGATGACTTCGGGGGCTCAGTGGAATTCGTACGTTGGCAGGGCACTGCCGAACAGGTGGGGGAAGCGGGGATGGACAACAGGACGCTGCTGAACTACTGCCGAAAGGTGGTTCGCCAGCTCGAGATTCCAGCCCCCTACGACGTGAACGAGGTGTGCGATCTCATCGAGCAGAGGAGAGGCAGGCCGCTCTCGGTTTTGCCGATGGCCATCCCCGTCTACGAGGGGAGTCCCTCCGGGCTGTGGGTAGAGACCGACGACTGCGACTACATCCTCTACCAAGCGAACACCACACGGGCACACCAGGAGCACATCGTGGCCCACGAGATCGGGCACATGCTCCTCGACCACCGATCCTTGCCCTCCGATCAGGACGAGGTTTCGCAACTGCTCATGCCGAACCTCGATCCGGCCCTGGTCCGCACGGTCCTGGCCCGTACCTCGTATCTCGATCTTGAGGAGCAGCAGGCCGAGGTCGTGGCCTCCCTCCTTCCCATGCAGGCCGGCCAATCCCAGCGCCGCCAGGCCGCCCGGGAAGTGCCCGCCGGTGTGGCGAACCTCGTGGATCACCTTGAGCGCTCCTTGCTGGCGCGCAGCGGACGAAGGATCTGAGTAGTGCTCCAGAACGTCGTCTACGCGATCCTCGCGCTCATCACGTGGTCCGCCTTCGCCTACAAGTTCAGAGACCTCATGAAGGACTGGACCAATCGCGAGCTCCGGCTGCTGTGTCTGGCCATCGGAACCTTTGCGTCGCCCTTCGTCACGGCTTCACCATGGCTGTACGTGCGCATCGACTCCGCGCTCGACTATCCGAACATTGCGACGCTGATCACCTACGTCGCAGTGGCTGTCTGTCTGGCCTCATTCGTCGCCCTGCTCGTCAGCTGGTCGTCTGCCCAGTCCAAGATCCGGCTGCGCCATCGGGTGATCGTCGCTTATTCGGTGACAACGATCATCTGCATGATCGTTTTGTTTTTCCTCGGCGACGTATCTGAAGCTGAACGCCCGATCGACTTCGATGTCTTCTACGCCCGGACGCCGTACATCACCGGCTTCCTTCTCGTGTACTTCACCCTGTTCACCGTCAGCATGACCGGCCTCGTCCGACTGTGCTGGAGGTACGCAAAGGCCGTTGACGCGCCGTGGCTGTGCCGCGGGCTGCGCACGGTCACCGTCGGCGCCGGCTTCGGGCTCGGGTACTCCGTGCTCAAAACCTCCTCGCTGGTGTGGGGGCTCTTCGGCGACTCCCCTCTCGCCGTGGCCAGCAATGACATCGCCCCGATGTCGGCCAGCGTGGCCGCTGCCGCCTTCTCCATCGGATTCACCATGCCTGCATGGGGTGTCGGCCTCAGCAGGGGACGGGAGTTCACTGCGGACTACCGTGCCTACCGACAGCTCTATCCGCTGTGGCGGGACATGACCCGCGCCTTCCCCGAGATCGTGCTCCTGGCCCCGGCGCCCCGGCAGACACGCTGGACGATCCGCACCCTGCCCCGGCTTCTCCGCCGCCAGGTTCTTGAGGTCCGTGACGGTGGCCTCGCCCTGCGCCCACACGACGACGCCGAAGTCGAGCACACCGCGCGGGACCTGCGTCTGCTCCGGCACCGCCAGGTGGTGGAGATCCGCGACGGCCAGCTGTCCCTCCGGCCGCACTACGACAGCGAGGTCGCCGAAACCGCGCGCGCACTCGGCGAAGCTCAAGGTCTCACTGGAGACGACCTCGAGGCAGTCGTTGAAGCCGCCCAGATCGCCGCTGCCCTTCATGCCCGGGCCACCGGATCCGACCAGGGCACTTCACAGCCGCTGCTCCCTCACGATCCCGCGGGCGGTGACATCCTGCGAGAGGCCGACTGGCTGACCCGCGTGGCGGAGGCGTACCGCAAGTCCCCCGTCGTAGCCACTGTCGTGGCTACCACCCAGCGCGCCAGCGCCGCGGCGGCGGCCTGACCATGGACATCTTCAACGACGAGCTGATCGCCGACCCGCATGGCCGGTACTCACAGCTGCGGGCCGTAGGCCAGGTTCACCAGACCACCACCCCGGACGGCGAACCCGTATGGGTCGTCACCCGCTACGGGGACGTCCGCGAAGCCCTCGCCGACCCCAGACTGTCCCTGAACAAGGTCAACGCCCGCACCAGCGGTGAGTACACCTCGTCCATGCCGCCCGAGCTCGACGCCCACCTGCTCAACATGGACGCGCCCGACCACACGCGACTGCGGCGTCTGGTCTCCAAAGCATTCACCCCACGGCATTTGGAGAGCCTGCGAGAACGCATCCAGGCGATCACCAACGACCTGCTCGACGCAGCCGACGGTCCGAGCGTCGACCTCATCGAGGCACTCGCCAACCCGTTGCCCATGGAAGTCATCTGCGAGCTGCTGGGCATCCCCGATGAAGGGCGCCGTGACTTCCGCGCGTGGACCAGCTCCCTGATGTCCCCAGAGCCTGGCGCCGCCGCCGACTCACGGGAAGCGATGCGCAGCATGTACCGCTACCTCGTCGCCATGATCGCCGACAAGCGCCGCCGCCCGACCGATGACCTCCTCAGCGCCATGATCGAGGCCCGTGATGAGGACGACAGCCTGAGCGAGCCCGAGCTCGTCGCCATGACGTTCCTCCTGCTCTTCGCCGGCTACGACAACGGCGTCAACCTCATCGCCAACGCCGTCTTGGCCCTGCTTCTCCACCCCGAGCAGATGACCGCCGTTCGCGCCGGCACCACACCGCTCCGCGCGGTCGTCGAAGAAGCGCTGCGCTGGAACCCGCCCTTCCCACTGGGCGTACGACGGTTTGCCCTCGAAGACCTCACCATCGGCGGAGTCTCCATCCCCGCCGGCGGCCGCGTCTGGGTCTCCCTCATATCCGCCAACCGCGACGAGCAGCAGTTCCCCCAAGCCAACCAGTTCGACCCCTCCCGCCCCTATGGCGGCCACCTCGCCTTCGGCCACGGAATTCACTATTGCCTTGGCGCACCACTGGCCCGCCTCGAAGCCGAAATTGCCCTCGCAAGCCTCCTCGCACGCCGCAACCGCATCGAGCTGGCGGTCCCGGTCAGCGCGTTGGAGTGGTGGCCTTCCTTCCATAAACGTGGACTGCGTCGCCTGCCGGTTTTCTGGCAGGCAGCAGCGGGCGCTGACCTGACCACGAGATCGCTGGGCGGCATCCACGTGCAGGGCCCGGCGCCTCGCTAGTCTGCTCTGTCGAAGGAGCGCGCTGACGTCCTCCGGGTCTGCGATGACCGATCCGCTCAACGCCTCGCGAAGCCTACCGGCCAGGGTTGACTTGGTGGCCCTGGCGCAACTGTGCGTCGGCCCGCCGGGTGAGGTAGAGGGCGCGGGTGCGTACCGCGCCGCCGTCGCCCCGGGCGGCGGCCGCGAAGGTGGCTAGCGCGTCGCCCGGGCGGCCAATTGCCAGTTGGGTGGAGGCGCGCGAGCCCTGGAACTTGCAAGGTCCGAGCGCACCAGAACGAAGCGTTCCGCCCCAGGCGTAGATGCCGCAGTTCGCCGTGCCCGTTGGATCCTGCTTCGGCGAAGGGGTGGAGGGTGATTGACAGCATCCGGTCTACGTAGTGAGCGGAAGGCGCACAGGGAGACGCTCTCAGGATCTTGCAGGCAGGGTGCTAACCGGGTACCGCCTGAACGATGCCCGGTTTACCTTCGTTCCGTGCGGCGCCCGTCCGTGGACCGGCCCCGGCTTACGGGCGGCCGACAGAGGTGTACCGGAACCCGATCTCGCGCAGGCGGGCCGGGTCGAGGAGGTTGCGGCCGTCGAACATGACCGGGGTACGCATCAGGCTGTGCGCCTCGGTCCAGTCGAGCTCGGCGAGTTCGGGCCATTCGGTAACGATCACCGCTGCGTCCACGCCCTCGAGGGCCTGCTGAGGGGTTGCGAAGCGGGTCACCGAGTCCCAGGGTTCCCCGGAGGCGGGGCGGGCCAGCGGGTCCCAGGAGCGTACCTGTGCGCCTTCGGCGAGCAGGCGGCTGGCGAGGACGGTGGAGGGAGCTTCGCGCATGTCGTCGGTGCCGGGCTTGAAGGCCATGCCCAGGAGGGCGATGTACTTGCCGGCGAGGTCGCCGAGCTCGTCCTTGAGGTGCTGGACCGCGCGGCGCTTCTGGATGTTGTTGACGTTGATGACTGCGGTGAGCAGCTGGGGGTGGAAGCCGGTGTTGGAGGCCATCTGGCGCAGGGCTTCGCTGTCCTTGGGGAAGCAGGAGCCGCCCCAGCCGATCCCCGGTCGCAGGAAGTGAGCGCCGAGCCGGTGGTCCATGCCGACGGCCCCGAGGACTTCGCTAACGTCGGCGCCGGTGTTTTCGCAGAGAGTAGCGATCTCGTTGGCGAAGCTGATCTTCGTGGCGAGGAGCGCGTTGGAGGCGAGCTTGACCATCTCGGCCGATTTGACGTCCATGGTGGCCACGGGGGCGTTGATGCCGGTGTGGAGGGCGGCGACGAGGGCGCCGGCGGTGGCGTCGTCCTGGCCGATGACGATCCGGTCCGGGGACATGAAGTCGGTGACAGCCCGCCCCTCGGCGGTGAACTCGGGGTTGGAGACGTATCCGACGTGGGACAGGCCGTTCTCGTCCAGCAAGACGCGGGCGCGGGCGCCGGTGCCGACGGGGACGGTGGACTTCATCACGACGGCGCGCAGATCCTGGGCGTTGGTCAGGGAGCGGATGACGGCCCAGACGCGGGTGAGGTCGGCGTCGCCGGAGGCCGAGGGCGGCGTGTCCACGCACACGTAGGCGACCTCGGCGCCGACGAGGGCCTCGTTGAGGTCCTCGGTGAAGGTGAGGCGCTCCTTGTTGCGGGCGATCATCTCGCCAAGGCCCGGTTCGTGGATGGGGACGTCCCCGGCGCGCAGGATGCGGACGCGTTCGGGGTTGATGTCGCGGACCGTGACGTGGTGGCCGAGCTCGGCGAGGCACGCGCCGGTCACCAGGCCGATGTATCCGGCGCCGAATACCGCGATGCCTCGCTCTGCCATGGTCTACCCATTCTCTTCGTGCCGGGTCAGGCGGATTGTCGGACTGCCCGGGTGCCGCTCTGATGACGGGCGACACCCTACTCGGCGGGGTTCACCCGGGTGGAATCACCGCGTTTCGTCGGGATGCCGGGCGGTTCACGACCGGTCGGCGAGGACGCGGTCGTAGATGTCGAGGTAGCGGGGCGTAAGGGAGCGCCAGGAGTAGTGGTCGTGCGCGAATCGGCGGGCGGCCTTGCCGCGGCGGGCGAGCTCGGCGGGGCCTGCCAGTGCCTGCTCGATGGTGGTGACGAGGTCGGGAAGGTCGCCGGGGGAAGGGAGCCAGCCGGTCGCGTGGGGGCCGCGGGTGGTGACGTAGCCGAGGGGGCCGCCACTGGCGGAGGCTATGACGGGGGTGCCGGAGGCCATCGCTTCGAGGTAGATCAGGCCGAAGGGCTCGTCGACGGAGGGGGCGGTGAGGAGGTCGGAGCAGTGTAGGCCGTCGATGAGGTCGCTGTGGGGGCGCCAGCCGGCGAAGAAGACGTCGTCGGTGATGCCCAGGGCGCGGGCGAGGGTGTGGGGGTGGGTGCCCTCCCATTCGCCGGGATGGCCTCCCAGGATCAGCAGCGCGGGGCTGACTTGCGCGCGGTCGCGCAGGACGGCCATGGCCTCCAGCAGGAGGTTGAGGTGTTTGAAGGCGAGGAAGCGGCCCATCCACAGCAGGAGCGGGCGTCGGCGGCCCTGGTCATCGTGGAGGATACGGCGGACGTCGGCGGTGGTGTAACGGATGCTGCCAGGGGCTTCTCCGGGCGCCCAGCCCTGGGGGTCGTCGACGAGCCACCGGGTGAGGATCTTGTGGCGATCGGTGTCGTCGAAGGCCGCGGGCGGGGCGAAGCGTTCGGTGTCGACGCCGTTGGGTACGACGTCGATTCGGCTGTCGGAGATCTCGCCCAGCGACTGGGCCAGAACGCGGTCCTGTTCGGAGATGACCACTATCCGGTCGCTGGTTCGGGCGTAGGCGCGCAGGCGGTCTACCCAGTGCTGGGCGTGGGTCCAGCTCTGCCAGCGGTCGGTGAGCAGGGCCTGGGCCTCGTCAAGGTCGGGGGTACCGGCGGTCTGGGTGATGCGCCGCAGGGCGGCCCGGGGGGCCTGGCGGTATTGCTGGCCGAGGGCGGCGAGGGACAGGCCGAGGGCGTTGGCGAGCCGGAGGCGGCGTTGGGCGTTAGCGAGGAACTTCAGCTCCGTGCCGTGCAGGGTGGTGACCACCGGCAAGCCGCCGCTGCGGGCGATGCCGTGCAGGGGCGTGAGGTGGTGCAGGTGCAGGACCCCGGCCTTCCCTGCCTGGTGGGCGGTCAGGTGGCGGCGCCAGTACGCCTCGATGGCGTCGGCGGTGTGCGGGGCGACGGCTGCGAAGACCCGGTCGGGAGCGCCGGTGCGGTCCTCGTAGCTGGGGTGCAGGGGCACAGCTTGGGCAAGGGCGTCCTGGCCGTGCGCGTGGGCGGCGGCGGCCGGGTTGTAGTCGGAGACCGTCAGCGGCAGGCCGTCGTAGAAGGTCGAGGCGTGGGAGTAGGCACCCCGCTGCCCGAGGGAGCCAGCGAAGATGCGCGCTGCGCGGCCGGCGGCGATTGTCTGCTCGGTGAGGTTCTTGACGACGAGGGAGGACCCGCCGCGCGGGTAGAAGAGGATGCCGTGGTCCACGGCCGGGTCAGTGCTCATTGAGGTGTCCTTCGAGTGCTGGGACTGCGGTATCAGCGCGGGATGTCGATGAGGACTGACGGGATGGCGTCCTGATGGCCGGCGGTGTCAGCCTCGTGGCGGGCGGCGATCAGCCGGTACATACCGGCGTAGATCCGCTGGGTGAGGCTCTGGCCTTCGAGGTGGGTCATGCGGCGGGCGATCCTCTCGTCCGGGGTGCATCCCGCTGCGAGGCGCAGGAACTCAGCTGTCATGGCCTTCGGGGTGACCTTGCTCGCGCTGTGCGCGTTCTCATACACCGTGTCGGCGTGGCGGCCGCCAGACGGGTCGATCAGGGGGTTGCGGCGGTGTTCGAGCCGTATGCGGTAGCGGTCGCCGACGATGTCGTTCTTGCTGACGCGGACGTGCTGCAGGGGGCCCTGGTGGAGGTCGATGACGAACTGGGACATGCGGCCCTTCTCCCGGAAGGGCAGGTGGCCGGCGCGGTCGGCCTCGAGGGCGCCGACCTGGCGGTGGGAGTAGCTGTTGGAGGTGAAGGAGTAGGCGAGGTAGCCGTGGGCGCGGCCGGCGTCGTCGAGGAGTTCGAGGGTGAAGGCGAAGTCCATCTCGGCGAGCCCGGTCCGCCGGTCCACGCCGCCGGAGCTGGTGGGAGCCGGGCTGGTCTGCGAGAGGGAGCGCAGGAGGGCTTCGAGGGGGCGGTTCTGGCCGGTGTCGAGGTAGTCGCGCACGCGCCTGACGAAGTGGTTGGTGATGCGGAGGGTGGTCACGGGGCCTTGGGCGAGGCTCAGGTACCAGGCGATGAGGTCGATGTAGTGGTAGCTGGAGAAGGTCAGCGCGCCGACGCCGCTGGTATAGCCGTGGGCGTTGCCGAGGGCGTACTCCTCCGGGAGGCGGAAGTGACCTCCGGTCACGTTGACGGTGCCGATGGTCAGCGGCTGACCGTGTTCCTCGTAGACCTCGGTGATGAGGCGGGAGGAATCGACGAACGCGTCGTTGGCCCGCCGGCGCATGGGCAGGGCGAACAGATGCCCCGGGCGGTCGCGGTGGGCCTTGAGGAGGGTGTCGAACTGGGTGTCGAGGGTGGCGGCGGCGTGGACGTCCCAGGCGGCGTCCGCGACGGCGAGGATCGGCTTGTCGCACAGGACGTGGATGCCGCGGCGGGTCGCCCAGTGCAGGTAGGGGTAGTGGGCGACGGGGTCGCAGGCGACGATCGCGACGTCGAACGGCTGGAGGGCGTGCGCGGCGTCCAGGCGGCTCTCCAGGTCCTCGCTGCTCTCTTTGGGGCGGGGTTGGATCCACTGGGGGCGGTCCCAGCGCAGGAGGTCCATCAGGGCGGGCATGTGGTACAGCAGGTTCTTGTCGTAGGGGTCGCGCGGGTCACAGATGGCGCTGACCCGGACGGGGAACCCTTGGTGCTGCAGGTCGAGGATGGCTGGGACGTGGTTCTCGGTGGCGGCCCAGTGGCCGCAGCCGCCGATCAGCAGGACGTTGATCGGGCGGGGGCTGCTCGAGGGCATGGCGAGGCGACCCTTCCGGTCGGATGTCGGGAGCGGGCCCGGGGCACGGCTGATGCCCCGGGCCAGTGAGAGGGATGGGACTCCGCCAGCTCAGAGGGCCAGGCGGGCGGTGACGTGCTCGGTGAGGTGGCCGGTGCCGCCGATGTTGAGGGCCTGGTGCCGGATCGTGCGGCGCGCCTGGTCATCGAGGCGGGACAAGGCTTCGTGGACGGCGGGAATCGCCGCCATCGTGACGGTCAGGCCGGTGATGCCGAGCGAGGCCAGGACAACGGCGCCCACGGGGCTGGCCGCGAGCCCTCCGCAGGCGGTGACCGGCATGGCGGCTGCTGCGGCGGCGTCGGTGACCTGGGCGACGGTGCGGTTCACCGCGACGTGCAGCGGGTCGATGTCGTGGGCCAGGGCCGGGTTGGTGCGGGAAGTCGCCAGGAGGTACTGGGTCAGGTCGTTGGTGCCGATGCTGAGGAAGTCGACGTGCTCGGCGAAGAGGTCGACGGTCAGGGCGCAGGCGGGTACTTCCACCATCACGCCCAAGGGCACCTTCGGCGCCCCCAGCTCGCTGCGGATGTCCTCGGCGATCGTCGCGGCGCGGGTGAACTCCTCGACGGTGGTGACCATCGGGAACATGATCCGCACGCGCGCGCCGTCCGCGGCCGCCCGGTACAGCGCCCGCAGCTGCGGGATCAGGAGGTCCTGCGGGCGGGCCAGGGCCAGACGCAGACCGCGCACGCCGAGGAAGGAGTTGTCTTCCTGCGGCAGGTTGAGTGCGGGCACCGGCTTGTCGCCGCCGATGTCCAGGGTCCGAACGGTGATCTCCGCGTCCCCAACGGCCCGGGCCAGTTCGGTGTAGGCGCGGAAGTGGGCGTCCTCGTCGGTGATCTCGCTTTCGTGCCCCAGGAAGAGGAGCTCGGTCGCCAGCAGCCCGATCCCGCTCGCGGCGCTGCGCGCGAACTCGGCGGCCTGTGCCGGTTTCACGAACGTCGTGGACAGTGTGACCCCACCTGCGACCGGGCCCGCGGCCAGTGCGCGCTCGCGCCTCAGCCGGTCCCGCTCCGCGTGCTCGCGCTCCCGGATCCTCGCCGACTCCAGGTCCGCACCGTGCAGGCCAGCATGCAGGAGGCCGCCGTCGCCGTCGAGCGCGCACACCGTGCCCGATGCCACGGTCAGCACCGCAGGGCCGGCGGCGACGACGGCCGGGATGCCCAGGTTGTGGGCCACCTGCACGGTGTGGGAGGTGGGGCCTCCGCCTGCTGTGCAGAATCCGGCCACCAGGGCCAGGTCCAGCCCGGCAGTGTCGGCTGGCGTTAGGTCGTCAGCGACCAGGACGTAGCGGCTCTGCGGCGCCGGGTCACCCAGCGCGTGGATCGGAGCGACGACCCATCCCCGGCTCCCGCTCACCCCGCGATGCGTCGTGACGTGTCCGAACGCGGTCATGTCAGACCTCCTGGGCGAGGGTGTGCCGGAAGACGCCGAGTGTCTGGTGGTCCCAGCCGGCGGCCCGCCAGCGGGCGGCGTCGAGGCAGCGGCGGGCGTCGATCACGGTCCGGGTGGTGCTGTCGGTGAGCGATGCCGGGTCCAGCGCGGAGTAGCGCGGCCAGTCGGTGGCCACGACCAGCACACCCGCACCGACAAGCGCCTCGGCGGGCGAGTCGACCACCGTCAGCCCCGGGTGCTGGCGGCGCACCAGATCATTCACGCTGGGGTCGTGCACCTTCACCTGCGCCCCCGCGCGGTGCAACCGCAGGGCGACGTCCAGGGCGGGGGAGTCGCTGATGTCGCCAACGGACGGCTTGAACGAGGCACCCCAGAGCGCGACGACCGCGCCGTCCAGACCGCCGGACAGGACCGCGCCCGCATGCCCGACGGCGAGCACCCGGCGCCCGGTGTTGACCCGGTCCACAGTGGACAGGAACCCAGCCGCGGCGACCGCGCCCAGGTCCTCGGCACGGTCGGCGAAGGCCCGGATGTCCTTGCCCAGACACGAGCCGCCCCAGCCCAGGCCGGCCGTCAGCCCGAACTGGCCGATCCTCGGGTCCAGCGCCATCGCGCGGGAGACGATCCCGAAGTCCGCGCCCGCGGCCTGGCAGACGTCGTCCACGAGGTTCGCGAACGACATCTTCGTCGACAAGAACGCGTTCGAGGCCGCCTTGGTCAGGTCCGCGGTCATGAAGTCGGTGCTCAGCAGCTCCACCCCGGCCTCCAGCCAGCCGCCCCACACCCGGCGGACGACCCCCTCCACCACCGGCCGGTCGGCGTCCGAGGAACCGAGAACGAGCCGCGCGGGGTGCAGCGTCGTCTCCATCGACAGCGCCTCCCGCAGGAAGTCCGGGCTCCAGCCCACCCGCACAGCCACCCCCGCAGGCGCCTCCTCCGCCGCCAGAGCAGCCAGCCGCGCACCGGCCCCCACCGGCACCGTCGACTTCCCGATCACCACCGCGTCCCGCGTCAGCCGACGGGAAATACCGACGATGGCCTCCTCGACCGCCCCGAGGTCCATCGTCTGCGCGCCCTCGCGCTGCGGCGTCGGCACCGCCAGGAAGAAGACATCCCCGTGGGCCACCGCCTCGTCGTAGGAATCGGTGAACCGCAGCCGACCCGCCTCACTGTGCTTGGCGATGTAGTCCGTGACACCAGGCTCGTCGAACGGGCAACGCCCAGCCATCAGCGCCGCCAGCGTCTCGGGGTTGATGTCGACGCCCAGGACGTCGTGCCCCAGCTCGGCCAGGGCGGTCATGTAGGGCACGCCCAAGCGGCCCATGCCGATCACGATGACCTTCATCCAGCTCTCCCATGTGAACCCGCGACCAAACGCGGGAGGTGTTGGCCGCGGTGCGATCCGGATCAGGCACGCACCGCGAAGGACGGGGTGGTTCTCAGGCGGCGTCGCCCGGACGGCGGCCGATGATCACCGCGGCCTGGAGGTCGGTGGTGAAGACGCCTTCGGGGCAGGCGGCCGTCAGCGTCCCGCGCATGTCCTCCTCGAAGGCTGCCTGCCGCTCGCCCAGCGTCGCCGCCGAGGAGTACGCGTAAGTGCGCTGCAGGCCGACCAATTCGTCCAGGGAGTAGATCCGCTGGTAGTCCACGCGCAGGACGGACACCTGGCTGAACGCGGACCGGCGCAGGACCTCCTCGTGGCCACCGGCCGGCTCCACATAGGCACCGCCCGGTCCCGCGAGGTTGGCCGAGCCCAGCCAGCGCAGCCGCAGCTGCTCCAGGAGCGGATGCCACCACTCGCGCTGTGTGCCGGGCGCCCGATAGCCGACGACCGCGACGAACCCGCCCGGCCGGACGGCCTGCTCGAGGGCGGCCAGGACTCGGGGCCGGTCCATCCAGTGGAAGGAGTCAGCGACGGTGGCCCCGTCGAAGAGGCCGCCGTCCTCCGTCAGGGTCGCCACCTCGGTGGCGTCGGCCTCCTTCCAGGTGACCGACCGGATGCCGCGGGTCTTTGCCCAGTCCTGGCCCGCGGCCAGCATCTCCGGCGAGACGTCGACCCCTGTCACGCAGATGCCGCGCTCGGCCAGGTCCAGCGCCAGGGTCCCGGGCCCGCACCCCAGGTCCAGGACCCGGGACTGCTCGGCCGTCCCGCTGAACTGATGGGCGAGGTAGTCGACGACGGCCGGGGTGTGGCGACGGCGGTAGGCCACGTACGACGTACCGCACGAGGCGAAGATCCCCGCGGCGTTGTCGTACCGAGGGGGTTGAACGTTCTGTCTCACCAAGACCTCCGAGGCTGGCCGCAGATGCCGGGCGCGGAGCGTGAACCGGCGGGAGACCCAGGAAACCGTCGGGGCCGGTCTGCGGGGAGGCACACAGAGGGGGCACACAAATCGCAGACCGCCGGTCCCTGTCAGCCCCGGCGGATAGGCTCGGCAGTTCGGACCGGCGTGAACACTGCCGCCGGGGACACCACCGTCAAGAGGGGTCCGTATGCCCGCGGCTCACCGTCGCCCCAAGACGCCCAATCAGGCCCTGTTCAAGCTCCTGACCGCGTCAGGCATGAGCAGGAAGTCTCTGGCCCACCGGGTCAACGAGCTCACGAACGGCACGACCGCATACACCCATACGAGTGTTGGCAACTGGACCGGCGGCATGATCCCCAGGCCTCCGACGCCCGCCTGCATCGCCGCTGCGCTGGAAGAACGCCTCGGCCGGCCGGTCAGCGTCAACGACATAGGCATGGGTGAGGTGCAACAGCCAGGGAAAGACTTCGGATTGGATTTCCCCAGAGACCCCGAGGACGCCCTGCGTCTGGCCGCCGAGTACTGGAGCACCGTGGACCGCCGAACCCTACTGACAGCCGGCACCTTCGCCATCAGCGCGTACGGCAGCCCGGTCTCCCGCTGGCTCGCCAACCCTGCCGACCCCGCCACGCCCCGAACCGGCGGACAGCGAGTCGGCCGAAGCGACCTGGACGAACTCTGGGCCGCAGCCGATGAAGCCCGCCAGTGGGATTCCAAGTTCGGCGGCGGGAACTGGCACGCCTCCTCCGTCGTCGACTGCCTCCAGCAGCGCGCCGCGCCCCTTCTCCTGGGCACCTACACCGAAGCCGTCGGCAGCGAGCTCTTCACTGTCACCTCAGAACTCGCCCGCGTCGCCGCCTGGTCAGCATTCGACATGGGCCATCACGACATCGCCCAACGTCACTTCGTTCAAGCTCTGCGCCTGGCCCGCAGCTCCGGCGACCTCCAGACCGGCTGCTACGTACTGGCCACCATGAGCCTCCAAGCTTTCCTCCGCGGGTACGTCACCGAAGCCATCGACATGGCCGAGGGCGCCTACGAACGCGCCAGGCACACGGCGGCACCCCGCGTACTGGCCTTCGCCAAGCTCGCTGCCGCCCGCGCATACGGACGCGCAGGTGACGAGAAGGCGGCCGCGACCGCGCTGGCCGCCTCGGAGAATCTGATCGACTCGATCCGGCCGGGCACCCCTGACCCGGAATGGCTCGCCTACCTCACTCACGCCAGGATCAGCGCGGACGCCGCCGAGATCTTCCGGGACCTCGGGAACGCGGCCGCTGCTCTGCGCTGGAACCAGCAGGCCGACGCCATGCCCCCCGGCGTCTACACGCGCGCCGTCGGTATCCGCCTGGCGGTCATCGGCACAACCCACCTCCAGGCCAACGACCTCGACCAGGGCCTTGCCACAGGCACCCAAGCCCTAGAGATCCTCAGCAAGGTGCGCTCCGCTCGTGCCCACGACTACGTCCGCAGGTTCACCGACAGCCTGAACCCCTGGCGCCGCGAGCCCCAGGTAGCCGACTTCATCCGCCGAAGCCACCTTGCCCTCACCTAGCTTCTGTACGCACCGTCACGGCTGGTCGCTGGTGTGAGAGCGGCCACGAATGGGCCCTCGCCCGGTATCGCCTGGGTGACCCGGCCTTAGCAGAAAGCTCTGGATCTCTGTCATGCCAGGCATGTGGCCGTCGGAGGTGTCCACCAACAGGCTCGGAGCGGCCACGCTGATCGGGACGAACTGGTCGGGGTCGTAGACGCTGGCCTCCATGTCGGCGAGCAGGGCCTTGTCACCATGGGCGACCCGTTGGCTGTCGTTGTGGGCACGGTCGGTGACGCGTTGAGCGATTGTCGGCGCGGGGGTGGTGCAGCGGATGATCCGTAGCTCGGCGAACTCCGCGAGCGGCTCTAGCCCAGGGCGCCAGGGGCGGTCCTGGAAGGCAGCCTCCGCCCGGCGGCCGCCAGGGCATGGCAGGCCGGCCGTCGTGTCGCGGGCGGACTGCTGGGGCCCGGCGGGCCGCCGAGCTATCTGGAACAGGTGAGCAGGCCGGTATCAGAAGGCCGTGCGGATGTCGCTGCGCGGGTCCCCTGCTACCAGCCGGTCCTTGTAGAGACCTCCTTGCGCTTGGCGGCGCCATGGCCGGGCGTACCGAAGGGCCACGTTGATGTCCGGGTCGGTCGAGTCAAGGTCGATGTCCGCGACCGCCAGAGCGGGTTGCCCGTCGGCGGGGCACTGCGCTAGCCACCGGCCGCCGGGCGCCACGATTCCGGACGGCACCGTTGCGCTGAACTGCGCCGGCACGGCGTAGCCGAGCCAGTAGTTGTACAGCGTCCCGTATGCCTGGGCGACACGCGCCCTCGGAGCGTCGTCGACCATCACGGAGAGTAGGACGCAGTTGACGTCCAAGCGTTCGTACTCGGCGAAGAGCGGCGGGAAGTTCGCCTCCACGCACAGCGCGCAGCCGATCCGGATGCCACCCACCTCGAAGACCAACGGATCCCGCCCCGGGGTGTACAGGTAAGAGGCCTCGGTATGCGACAGGAACCGTTTGTCGTACCTGGCGACCAGCTCGCCACAGTCGGAGACGACGAAGAGGCTGTTGTGGGGCCGGTTCGGCGGTGTGAGCGGGTGAAGCGACCCGAACGCCGTCCACAACCGTAGCTCCCCCGCCAGCGTGGCGATCGACTCGGCCTCCTCACGGAGCACGTCCCAGGCGGCACGGCTCCAGTCGGCCGGGACCAGCTCGCCGTCCGTGCCGGCCGCCACCACATGCTTGCTCGGATAGACGATTGCCCCCTCGGGGAACTGCACCAGCTGCGCGCCCGCCCCGGCTGCCTCCGCCATCAGGGCCCGGATCTCCTGTCCAGCCGCTCGAAGTGCTCCTCGGTCAGTGGGATTTTCCGGCACGGTGCTCTGCGCGACTGCCAGCCGCAATGTCCTGGAGAGGCTGGGGCGTTCGTCGAGTGTAAAAGTCGTCATCATCTCTCTCCGATCGGCGAGTCCTTGCTCGGGGCCTGAAGGAAGCGAGCACGGGAATGGGTGGTCAGCGGGGCTGGGGGCCCTTATTGGCGCCGAGGCCGGGGGTAGAGGCCGGCGGAGTGCTAGCTCTGGATGAGCTGCATGCGGTCGAAGCCATTGGTGGCGCAGCGGCGCCGGAAGGCAGTGGCGACAGCGGGGTCTCGCAGCCAGCCTGTGCTCCAGCGGCGTACGAGAGCGTCACCGCGAGGCGGGCTCCGGCGCGAGCGGGTCGGGAGCGAGGGTGATGACCATCCACGGCGCCGCCTCGTCGCGGAAGGAGTGGCCGACGGGGTCAGTGCCACTGCGGTCATCGAGGCTGAATCCGGTGACCATGATCATGTCGGAGTCGTCGGCGATCGACACGAGGTGTGTTCCGCAGCGCGGACAGAAGCCTCGGCGCAGGGTCGGCCAGGTGGCGTACCAGGTCGGCTCGCCGCCGGGACCGGTCCACGCCAGCCCGTCCTTGCGGAAGCCGACCCAGAGGACCGCGGGGCCGCCGGAGATCCGTGTCTCGTGCCGGCAAGAACACAATTCCCTGTCAAGTGCTTGTGTTCACGTCTTGTGCCCCCCTCTTCGTGGTGGAGCGTGGTGGTGGCTGTCGAAGGACTGGGACAGCCATCTGACGGGCGGGATGAGCAGTTCCTGTAAGGCCAATTCTGCCGTGCTTACGGATGCGTTGAGGACCGCTTCGATGAAATCGGTAAGCCCATTCGCGAGCGGCTCGCAGTTCATCCACGATGCCCCCATTTCTCGACGCACCCAGATTCCTCGAAACCGGCACCGCCCGAAAACTCAAAGCCCTGACTCTCACTTCCGCTTTCGCACCTCGGTGGGGGCGGCAGTCCGAATTCGTCGAGGAGGCGGCCCTGCGCGTATTGAGGTACCCGGAGCGTCCATGGACTGTCTCGGGTCAGTCGGTTGCGCTGGGCTCTGTCTGTGCCACCGAGGGCAGCCAGCGCACGGCGTTGCCGTGGAAGGACGCGTGGATCGGCACGAGGTCTTCGCCGCTGGTGTCGTCGAGGGCCGTGACGTTGATGCCGATTTCCGGGATGTCGCTGTCGATCGCCGCGACGCGGCTGCCGCAGGTCGGACAGAAGCCGCGCTTCGCCTCACCGGGGAAGGTCTCGTACCAGGTCGGCTCGCCACCCTCGCCGATCCAGGTGATCGTCTTGAAGCCCACCCACCACATCACGGGGGCGCCGCCGAGCTTCTGGCAATGTTCACACTCACAGGTGTGGGGGAACA
This sequence comes from Streptomyces sp. NPDC043876, assembly GCF_056435825.1. Taxonomy (NCBI): domain Bacteria; kingdom Bacillati; phylum Actinomycetota; class Actinomycetes; order Kitasatosporales; family Streptomycetaceae; genus Streptomyces; species Streptomyces sp. NPDC043876. Next base: position 63,564 of record NZ_JBWKDV010000012.1, read on the forward strand.
CTGCGGGGCCCTGGGCGGTGAAGCGGACACGACCGCAGAGGCAGCCGCCGGTGCGATCCTCGGCTGGTTCGGATCGCTGGGCGTCGGCGGTGGGGGTGGCGTTCATCAGGTGATCTCCCGGGTGTGATGGGCAAGTTGGGCAGATCAGTGTGCCATCGCTTTCATGATCGCCAGGACGCTGTTGGCGGCTTTGGCGTGGCCCGACCGCGTGCGCCGATTGCGGAGGGGTCACGGGGCCGGGCGACGAAGCCGCGGCTCTGGGGCGGCCGAGGGCGCGCACGGTCCATCCGGCGTCGCGCCAGCTGTCGGTGTTCAGGGTGCCGCGGATCGATGACCCGCCGGGCCGCGATGTCCACATCTGTGTCGTCGTCCTCGCCCGTGGCGGGCCGCCGGCCGAAGGGGCCGTGCGGGCCGGGCCCGGAGCGCCAGGGCGCCCTTGGCGCGGTGGTGTCCCCGTTCCATTCTTTGAGTGAGAGCGAGTTCTGACAGACCATCCGGCTTTCAGCCCCTTCCGGCGGCTGGCCTTGATCTTGCTTCGGGGATATCCCCAGCCCCGGGGGCGATCACTGCGCTGGTCGCCCGTGATCAATGTCAGCACCAACCACGGTTCCCTTGATCGCCAAAGCCGGTCAAGGGCGCGGCGGAGCGGACTGGGGCGGTGGCTTACGCTGGGTGACGTCTGCAGGCGGGTTGGAGCGGCGTCGGGGCGTGAACGCGGGAAGGTGGTCGGCTTGAGCGGGTCTGAGAGGGGCGTCGCCGAAACAGCGGAGGGGCTTGTTCGGCTGTGGGAGTGCGTCGACCGTCGTGTCGCGCCTGCTGTTCCGCCCGCTCAGTTCCGTGTACTGAAGCTGGTGGGCGCCGCCGGTGTCGTTACGTCCACCAAGATTGCTGAGGCGACCGGGTCGATGCCGTCGTCGATCAGTCGGCTGATCGGCCGGCTGCAGGGTGCTGGTCTGCTGGTGAAAGAGGAGAACGCCAGTAACCGTCGGGAGACCCTGATCAGGCTGTCCGCGGACGGACAGGAGCTGCTGCGTGAGGTGGAGGAGCAGCGCCTGGAGGAGCTTCGGCGCTTGTTGAAGCCGCTGGGTCTGCGCAGTCGCCAGGCTCTCCTGCAGGGCATGATCGCGTTGCATCAGTCTCGCGTCTGGGAGTACACGGGCGGGATGGCCTCAGGTGGGTAGCGCAGCGTGGAGTACCTTGACTGGCGCGCCGATCGTTAAGATTTGACAACCGTTGCTCCTGGGCCAGAATGGCATCCGGAAACCGGGGTAGAAGTCTGCGTCCTCGTGGGCAGGCAAGGCGTGTTCGCCTTCGAAAACGGGGAGCGCGATGGTCGAGACAGTGTCAGGCCCCGCGCGCTGTGGCCGCCGGCGGGGGTGCCTCGGCGGCGGTCGCGGTGGTCACGGCGGACAGGCCGTCCAGCAGTGCGGCGCGGTCGCGGCTGGGCAGGGATTCGATGATCGGCATCAGGACTTCCTGGCGTTCGCTTCGCAGCCGTTCAAGGTAGGCGCGTCCGGGGTCAGTGATCTGGACCTGCACTTCTCGCCCGTTGTGGGGGTTGGCGGCGCGTTCGAGGAAGCCGACGGCCTCTATGCGGTCGCAGAGCTGGCTGGTGGCCGCAGAGGTGATCGCCAGTGTTCGCGCGAGAGTGCGTAGGCTCGTGCCGTCGTGATCTTCGAGCGTGTACAGCACGCGCAGCTGCGAGGGCGACAAGGGCGCAATGCTCACATCGGGCGTGTTCGCCCACCTTTCCTCCATCAGGTCGAGGGCGCGGCTGGCCGCCTCGGCTACTTGGGTGGGCAAAGGGGGGGAGTGGGTCACCTGCCCACTGTGTCATCCCGCAGCCGACCTGTCGCCCACGGGCCGCCCCGATGTTTCACGACTCAATGAGGTCGTCTTTTCGCATTCGTGCATGTTTCTCCCCCCAGTCGCACCGGCGGCTGGCGATCTGTGAAGGCGGTCCACCGAAGGTGAAGACTCTTCTTGCGCTGGAGCGGGCTCTGCAACGCGCGGCTCCGCACCGGTTGCTGGACACGTTGCGTGACCTGCTGGGGCAGCACTGGGGTGCGGAGCCGGTGGAGCTGCTGCTGGCGGACTACGGGATGACCGTGCTGCAGCCGGTGACGATCCCGCCCTACACGGGCAAGCCGATCTCCGCGTTCACCGGGGAGCTGGGACGCCTGTTCGGCTCGCAGGAGACCACGGTCCGCGAAGTAGCGCCCGGGCGGGTGGAGGCGCTGGTTCCGGTGACGGTGCGCGGGGACCGGCTGGGTGTGCTGCGCCTGACGCTGCCGGCCGAGGCATGTGACGTGGACGAGCTGGAGGTGATCGCGGGCATCCTCGGGCGGGAGCTGGTGATGTCCGAGCGGGACACCGACCTGTATCTGCAGGCGCGCCGCACCCGGCGGCTGACCCTGGCGGCCGAGCTGCAGTGGCAGCTCCTGCCGGCCCGGGCGTGTTCGCGTCCCGAGTACGAGCTGGGCGCCCAGCTCGAGCCGGCCTACAAGATCCACGGCGACAACTTCGACTGGTGCGCCGAGGCCGACTACCTGACACTCACCGTGACCAACGGTATGGGTGAGGGCATCGATGCCGCCCTGCTGACGAATCTGACGGTCAACGCCCTGCGCAACGCCCGCCGCGGCGGTACCGAGCTGGCAGGGCAAGCCTCACTCGCGGACCAGGCGCTGTACGCCCACTACCAGGGGCGGATGCACGTCTCCACGCTGCTGCTGCGGTTCGAGCTGTCCACCGGGCGGGTCGAAGTGGTGGACGCCGGCTCCCCCCAAGCCTGGCTGCTGCGCGACGGGAGAGCCTCACTGGTGCCCTTCGATGCCCAGCTGCCCTTGGGCATGGTCGAGGAGACCCCCTACGCCGTCCAGCACATGGATGTGGTGCGCGGGGACCGGCTGCTGTTCGTCAGCGACGGCATCTACGACGCCGCTTCGGCGGCCGGTGAGAAGTACGGGGAGCGTGCCCTGGCCCGGGCGCTGACCGACACCCGGTTGCTGCCCGCCGCCCAGGTTCCGGCCGCGGTGCTGCGCGCACTGGAGGAGTGGAGGGGCACTCCGGCGCCGGCCGATGACGCGATGGTGGTGTGCCTGGACTGGCGGGGTGGGACTGCGGAAGCGGAGTAGGACGAGCCCCCGTTGCAACCATTAAGCGACGACAAGTATTCTCTCGCGGAGCCGCCGACAGGGCGGCGAAGTGGAGGAATCATGGTGGGGCTCATCGACGCCGTCGGCCCGTCGGCCGACGGCGGGCAGGACAGGCTTCCGCCTCCCCCGGCAGCCCTGGCGCAGATCCTGCTCGTCGAGGACGACGACGGGGACGCACTTCTCGTCGAGGAGCTTCTCCTCGACGCCGCCCCGGCCACACAGCTGCGGCGGGCACGGACGCTGGCACAGGCCCGGGCCATGCTGGAAGACGCGCAGTCCCCGCCATGCGTCCTGCTGGATCTGCACCTTCCTGACGCTCAGGGCCTGGACCTGCTGCGGGAGATCCTTCGCACCTCACCCAGCGCGGCTGTGGTGGTACTGACCGGGCTCGCCGAAGAGAGCACGGGCCTGGCCGCCGTCGCAGCCGGCGCCCAGGACTACCTCGTCAAGGGCCTCATCGAGCCGTCCGTGCTGGGGCGGGCGATCCGCTACGCCATCCAGCGCCGCCAGAGCGAGCAGGCCGCGGCCGCCGTGCAGGCCAGCCGGCTGCGCGCTGCGGAGAACGCCCGCCTGGAACGCGGACTGCTGCCCTCCCCCTTGCTGCGGTCCGACACCATCCGGGTCGCCACCCGCTACGAAGCCGGGCGCGCGGACGCCCTCCTGGGCGGCGACTTCTTCGACGTCGTCGAATCGGCGGACGGCAGCGTGCACGCCATGATCGGCGACGTCTCGGGCCACGGACCCGACGAAGCAGCCCTGGGCGTCTGCCTGCGGGTGGCCTGGCGCTCCTTCACCATGGCCGGGGCACGGGGCAACGACCTGATGCGCCTCATGGAGGAGATCCTGTACGCCGAACGCTCCTCGGCTGAAATCTTCACCACCCTCACCACCGTGACCTTCACCCCCGGCCGGGACGAAGCGGTCGTGTTGCAGGCGGGCCACCCGCCCGCTCTCCTCATCACCGGCGCACAGGCGGCGCAGCTCCTGCAGACCCGCCCGGGGCCGGCTCTGGGCATAATTCCCGCCGGGCTGGCCACCTGGTCCCAGACCACCATGCCCCTGCCCCCCGCCGGAGCCCTCCTTCTGTTCACCGACGGCCTGTTCGAGGGCCGCACCGGACCGGCGGGACAGCGTCTGGGCGAAGAAGGACTCCTCTCCCTCGTCCGCCACCACGCGCACCTGCCGGCCGACCAGCTCCTGGACACCCTCATCACCCGCACCCAGGCACTGTCGGCCCCCTACGGCGGGCACTTCGACGACCTCGCCCTCGTACACCTCGAATGGACACGCACGTGACGACCACCAGCCCACCCACCGCCCCGCCGGCGAACGCATCCGTCGAGGGGCCCGAGGGCTTCACACCGGCCGGCCGCCTGACGGTGCAGGGCTGGGTCCACCTTGTCCTGGCGCTGATGGGAGCGATCCTGCTGGTGGCGGCGGCCATCGGCTCGCACCAGCTGGCACAGACCGCTGCGGTCTCCGACCGGCTCATCAACCAGGTCCAGCCCGCCCGAGCAGAAGCCTTCCGCCTCCAGACCGCGCTGATCGACCAGGAACTGGGCGCACGCAGCTACACCATCACCGGCGACCGCCAGCTCCTCAAGCCGTACACCGAGGGCGTGCAGGCCGAGCAGGCCTACGCGGCGACCATGAGCGGTCTGATCGCCGATGACAAGCAGCTGCAAAACGACCTGCGCACGCTTCGCCAGGCAGCAGAGGACTGGCGCCGCCGCTACGCGACCCCGCTGATCACCGCAGCGCAGAGGGGGCCGGTCGGCGACGGTGACCGGGCAACGATGGAGGAAGGACGCCAGGCGTTCGACCACCTGCGCACCCTCTTCGACCAGCAGAACACCCACCTCGAACAGGCCCGAGAGCACGCCAAAGCCAAACTCGCCCACACCCGCTCCATCCGCAACTGGTCCTTCGTCGCCATGCTCATCGCCGTGTTCCTCATCGGAACCGTCATGGCGGTCATGCTCCACTTCATCGTCGCCCGGCCATTGCGCCACCTACGCGCCGACGCACGGCGGATCGCCGACGGCGACTTCGGCCACCGCATCACCGCACGCGGCCCCGGCGACCTGCGCTCGGTGGCCCTGGGCGTGGAGGACATGCGCCGGCGCATCGTGGACGAACTCGCCGCCTCCCGCTCTCAGGAACGACGCCTGGCCCAGCAGGCACACGACCTGGACGCCCAGGCGGCAGAACTGCGGCGCTCCAACGCCGAACTCGAGCAGTTCGCCTACGTCGCCTCCCACGACCTGCAAGAACCGCTGCGCAAGGTGACCTCCTTCTGCCAGCTCCTCGAAAAACGCTACGGCGACCAGCTCGACGGCCGCGGCAAGCAGTACATCGACTTCGCCGTCGACGGCGCCAAGCGCATGCAGGTCCTGATCAACGACCTGCTCACCTTCTCGCGGGTCGGCCGCTTCAACGACGCCCGCGAACCCGTCGCCCTCGACACCCCCCTGAACAAGGCCCTGGCCAACCTCGCCGTAGCCGTGGAAGAAGCCGGTGCGCACATCGAACGGCCCGAGCAACTGCCGCAGATCACCGGCGATCCCACCCTGCTGACCATGCTGTGGCAGAACCTCATCGGCAACGCCATCAAGTTCCGCGCCCCCGACCGCGCCCCCACCGTGCACATCAGCGTCACCCGCGACAGTGACGCGGCGGATGACACGTGGCTGTTCTGCGTCACCGACAACGGCATCGGAATCCCGGAGGAATTCGCCGACAAGGTGTTCGTCATCTTCCAGCGCCTGCACGGACGCGACGCCTACACCGGCACCGGCATCGGCCTGGCTCTGTGCAAAAAGCTCATCGAACACCACGGCGGCCGCATCTGGATCGACACCACCCACACCGGCGGCGCCCGGATCTGCTTCATCCTGCCCGCCCAGCCCCCCGCCCCGTCCCACGACGGACAGCCGTCAGCCCGTGAAGGAGCCCTCGCGTGAACAGCCCCACCGTCCAGCCCATCGAAGTCCTCCTGGTCGAAGACGACCCGGGCGATGAGCTCATGACCCGCGAAGCCTTCGAGGACAACAAGATCGGCAACACCCTGCACGTCGCCCGCGACGGCCAGGAAGCCCTCGACTTCCTCTACCGCCAAGGCGAGTACACCAGCGCCCCACGCCCCGACCTGATCCTGCTGGACCTCAACCTGCCCAAGTACGACGGCCGCCAAGTCCTCGAGCGCATCAAGTCCGACCCCGACCTCGCCCACATCCCCGTCGTCGTCCTGACCACCTCCTCCGCCGAGGAAGACATCCTGCGCAGCTACCGCCTCCACGCCAACGCCTACGTCACCAAGCCGGTCGATCTCGACCAGTTCGTCTCCGCCATCCGGCAGATCGACGACTTCTTCGTGACTGTCGTCCGCCTCCCCCGCACCTGACCGAAACACATGCGCCTGCTGCAGGAGCGAGAAGGCCGGCGCCGGCCGCGTCCGGGGCCGGCGGTCCTCCACGCCAGCGGGCATGGCCCATGCACACAGGCTCAACGCAGCTAGGAGTATGCAGATGGAGCAGCAGGTAACGGTGTTGCAGTACGAGGGCGGCGTACGCGTCATCGTCTGCGCGGGGGAGTTCGACCACGACACCCTGGGCCCGCTCAAAGCCGCCACCATCGAGGCCACCGCCGACCCCGCCCTGCGCCGGATCGTCCTGGACGTCAGCCAGATCACCTTCGCGGACTCCGCCATGCTCAACACAATGATCATGCTCCTGCGCTCCGGCCGCCTGGTGCTGGCCGGCCCGATACCCGACCGGCTGGACCGGCTGCTGGAAATCACACAAGCCCGCACCCTGTTCACGACCGCCGACAGCATCGAGGAGGCCCTCGCCCCACAACAGGCACGCCCAGCCCAGGACGCCCTACAGTCCCGCTAGGCCCGGGGACAGCGCGTACGTTGCACGCGTTCTTCGGTGAGGCTACGAGGTTTCGTCGGCATGTACCGCTCCCCAGTGGAGGAGCCGGGCCCAGGGATGTCGGCCACGTGCAAAGGGGGCCTCGGGCGAGCCGAGGAGTGTCGTCAGAGATTGCTGGGAGCTGGCCCAGGCACCAGGTGATCATTCGCGGGCCGCGGGTAGGTTGCCTCGCTATGTGTTCGAGGGCAGACGGGAGGCAGCACATGACGGCACAGTGCACCGGCGGTCAGGGTGGGGGGCTGCCAGCTCGGGTCAGCGAGCAGATTCTGTCCTTCGACGAGCTGATCACTGGGATGCTCAGCGCCAGCGTCGCCCAGCTCGGCATCCAGCAGAACTCGATGCCGCGGCCCGCAAGGGCAAGCGCGGCGGCCGGCCGCCGGTCATGACCGACGACATGCTCCACACCGTCCTGCGCCGCCGCGCGGGCGGTGAGACGGTCGAGCAGATCCAACCCGATCTGATCATCCCCACCGGCCGCCGCAAGGAGCAGAACCCGAGCCTGTCCAGCATCTGTCGGGCGCTCGCCGAGCACGAGAAGCGGGCGGGGTGCCCCGAAGCCGTCGAGCAGGCGCACGCCGACTTCGCCGCCCTTCAGAGGGTCGCGAGCATTCCGGGTCAAATGGCGGGAAACATGAGCGCATGATCTACGCAGCCCACCGTACGAAAGGTGCCCCCGTGCTCGGGGCCCTGCCGGGGCAGGACGGACCCTTCGGCCGCCGTCCCGCCCCGGGCGAGTACGACGACACCACCCTGGACACCGAGGAGCTGGAGCCGGTCGCCGCGGTGCCTGCGCTCTGGGACGGGAGCCGGCGGTGACGCTGTGGCGGCAGGTCCTGGCCGCGCTCACCGACTCCACCCTCGACGACGCCGAGCGCGAAGCCATCGTGGCCCGCGGCGCCGCCCAGCTCGCAATCCGCCGCGCACCCGAGGGCCAGCAGCCGACACCCGACGCGGTCTTGGACACCGCCTTCCACGAGTTCAACCTGCTCCTCACCACCGACCAGGCCCGCACCGCCCTCCGCGAAGTCCGCCGCGCCCGTAGGTAACCCGGACGGCCTGGGCGGCGTTGAAGGAGGCGTGAACACGACGATGCGGCTCACGCCCCGCGGTGGCGTGCAGCGAAGTGGCGGTGAAACGGTTCCTCGCCCCGACCTGGAGCCGATCTTCGCCGAGCTCGCCGCGCGGTGGGAGAGCGATGGCCGGGCCGTGCCCGGCCTGGCGGATGAGGAGTGGACGATCCTCGCCCGCCGCTACCCCTGGCCCGTACCCTGACCGCGCGGCGCGGGCACGGCCCGCAACGCACCCCCAGGAACCGCGAGGCCCCCGGCGCCGCGCTTGAGGGCTGCCGGACCGGTGACACCGTGGTTGGGCCCCGCCGGTCCGGCAGCCCCATCAGTCCATCACCCCGACGGGACGCATGGACAGCGCCCGGCAGCACGAAGGCCCTGACCGCTCGGGGCAGGCCAGGACCTTCATATGCCTCGGGGGAAGCTGACGCGGCCCCGACGCCAGAGCGCGGAATCAAGGGCCGCGGACCGCACCGGCCCGACGTGGGGGTCCAGACCAGTGCATGCGTCACAGAGCTCAACGCACCGCCCACCCGCAAGGACACGGTTCCGCGTCAACGCGAAGCGCCTCCGGCCTTCTGGGGGCTGCGGCCAGCGACTTGGACCCCCGGGTCCGCGCCCGTGCCCCGAACGTCCTGACGGCGCCCCCCGGGGCCGCACTCAGCAGCTGGCGTCGATGCGCGACTTGATGACGTCGGTGATGAACCGGCGGGTGCACTCGCAATCAAGGGCCTGAGCCTGGAGGTGGTCGTACATCACGCCGTAGCGCTGCACGTCGGACGCCTTCTCCAGGTAGAGATCGCTGGTGAACTGCTCCAGATACACCACCCCCGCCGTGGTGTTGCCGGGGAACCTGAGGATGGAGAACTGTCCGGACATGCCCGGATGCGCCCCCACCGCGTAGGGGAGGACCTGCATGGTGATGTGCGGCTCGTCGCTGAGTGCGTTCAGGTGCTCCAGTTGCTCGCGCATGATGTCGGGCGAGCCTACGACGCGGCGCAGGGCCGACTCGTCCAGGACGGCCCACAGACGCAGCGGACACGCCGGGGCGTAGATCCGGTGCTGGCGGCGCAGCCGCGCCTTCAGGCGTGTGGCCGCCTGCTCGGCCGTGGGCAGGGGGATCGTTTCCTCCATGACCGCGGCCGCGTAGGCGGGGGTCTGCAACAGGTCGGGGATCACCAGGGGGGCGTAGGTGTGGAGCGAGGCGGCGTCCGTCTCCAGGCCGATGTAGACGCTGTTGGGGAGGTCGCCGTAACGGTTCCACCAGCCCGGCCGGCCGGATTCTCTGGCCATGTCCATCAGCGAGTCGATGACCTGCGGGTCCGTCACTCCGTACATCGCGCACAGATCGCGGACATCGCGGGGACTGATCGCGCGGCGGCCGTTCTCCAGGTGACTGATCTTGGGCTGGGAGACCATGAGCCGCTCGGCCACCTCGGTGCTCTTCAGCCCCCTGGCCTGGCGGAGCCGGCGCAGCTCCGCCCCCAAGCGGCGTCTCCCCACGGTGGGATTGTTGCTGGCCACCACGGGCGGGCTACCTCCGGCCTCATGTCATCGTCCTGGACCCAAGGTTGTCACGGGAAGGGACTTGTTGATCACGTGCCATGCCGTCGTGCTCTCGGCGGTCGAAACGGGCCATGACCCCGGCATAGGACAGAATCGAGGGGGAGGTGCCAGCGAAGATCCCCAGTCGGGTACGACTTCGTGCACCATCGCGTACGGACTTATGTGCTCAGTTATCTGTTCGAGCCGGGGCGGTTGCCCATGGTCGTCGGCTCAGGTGGTCGGCGGACGGAACGGGATGACGTTGTCCGGTGCGGGGGCAGGCTCCGCCGACGCGTCCGGCCTCTGGGTGAGGACGGCGCTGGCGAGGGTCAGGTTGGTCACCAGCTGTCGCAGCTCTTCGAGCTCGGCTCGCTGGTTCGCGATGGTCTTCTTGAGCTTGGTGACGGTCACCCGCAGCTGCTTCTCGGTCTCCGGGACCTGCTTTGTCTCCGTGCGGACGCGTTCTTCGAACTCGGTCTTCAGGTCCGCGTGCCGCTTGTAGAGGGCCATGCGGTGGACGCCGGCCTCGGCTGCCAGGGCTTTGACGGTGAGGCTGCCGTCGGAGGTCTCGGGCTGCTTGGTGAGGAGCCGGTCCATGGCCTCGCGGATGCGGGTCCGTTCGTTGTCGGGCCGGGGCTGTGGGGTCACGCGATGGCCTCCTCAGCGGTCTGGGCGGTGGCTTCGTGGGTGTCGGCGAGAGCGCGGAAGCGGCCGGCGGTCAGGCGAAGCCGGTCACCCAAGGGCTGGGGCACGAGGGCTGCCCGCGCATCGAGCCGATCAGCGTGCTCCCGCGCGGCCTGCGCGTGGCTGTCGGTGCGGATCGCGTTGCCGCAGCCGAGCTGGCAGGCGAACTGGTTGGGTGCTGTCGCCCCGGGATCCGGGTCGCACAGGGCGGTGTCGCGCTTGAAGGCGCAGAGGAGGAACGCGTCGGGGTTGTCGAAGAGTACGAGGCCGTCGCGCGCGAGGAACTTGGCGGCGGCCTTCGGGGTGGTCAGGGCGCCTTCGAAGCTGGGGATCGAGGTTGCTCCGATGAGAGCCCGTCGAGCGGCGGGACCGGAGATCTTCTCGCCGGCCGCCGCGGCGTCGCGCAGCCGCGCTGCGGTCTGCGCGGCAGCGAGAGTGGTCTCGACGTCGAGCTCCCCGTGGAACCCCCGACGGGCGCGGCTGCCGTAGCCGGTGGAGGTGCGGGCGTCCAGGGCAGTGCGCATGTGGCCGTACTGGATGGCGAGCGCGACCAGGCCGCCGGGCCGGCGGGCGATGTGCCAGGCGAGCGTGCGGCGCAGACGGCTCAGTCCAAGGTTGCCGTGCGGGTCCGGCGGCACCTGTTGGGCGGGCAGGCCCTGGGCGATGGCCTCCTGGTTGATCCACGAGACGAGGGCCTCGACGCGCCGACCCAGACTGCTGCGCTTCAACGCACCGTGGTGCTTGCGCTGGCTGACGACGTCGTGATGGGTGGAACTCAACAACAGCTCGCCCTCGGGGACGATCCGCTCCAGCACCCGGATGGCGTTTACCACCGGCGTGATCGCGACCCACGGGACTGCGCGCTCCTCACCAGCGGAGATGTGGTGGCCGTCGGAGTCGCGGACGTTCTTGTAGTGGTGGGAGCGGATCAGATGCCGCGGCATGGAGCCGTCCTCGTTGGCTTCCGGATCGGGGCAGCAGCCAGACCGCAGCGATTGGGCCTCCTGGGGGCGCATCCCGGTCAAGTACAGGATCACGATGGCGGCGGCCGTGGCCAGGTGCCGTACCAGGATCGGCGTCTCCTCGTAGTCCATGAACTCGCGCCAGGGGCGCCCCTCGATCCGGCCCGTCACCGGCACCTGCATCGGGCTGGGGCCGGGCCGCCGGGCGACGAGAGCGCGGAGCCCGCGCCGAGTAGAGAAGTCGTGGACCTGGTTCCAGCTGGCTCCCGTGACCGCGGCGACGTAGTGGTGGGCCAGGGTGATGCCGTGCTTTCGGCTCACGGTGGCGGGCAAGAGGGCCCCGGAATCGAGCAGCGGCTGCAGGTAGTTCTTGACGGCAGCCAGGCCCCCTCGGGTGCTCGGGGTGGCCTTCACGCGGGCGTGCATGCGGCCGCGCTCGGCCCAGGCGGCCAGGATGTCGCCGGAGAAGTCCTCGACCAAGCGGATCGACCACGTCAGCAAGGGGCCGATCACGGTCGGGTCCAGCGGCTCAGTTTTGTTCTCCCCGCCCGCCTCCCCGGTCGCGGCCGGCAGGTAGTCGTCGACGCCCTCGCTCTCCCAGGGCGGCTGCGTAATGCCGCAGGGGCTAACGGACAGCTGGTCGAAGGCCCACAGGTCCGAGAGCCAGTTAAGAACCGTCTGGGAATGAACGCGCGTGCAGCCGCTGCTGGCGATCTTGGCGGCGTACGCCTTCCAGTGCTCCACCGTGCAGTCGCTGACCTGGGACACCTCTTGCCGGTCGAGCCAGCGCGCGAACTTCAACCACTGCAGGATGTTGTCGCGCATGCTGATCACGCCGTCGCGTGACCGGTTCTGAAAGCCCCGTTCCTGCACGTAGGTGGGACGCAGCTCGCCGTTGATCAGGACCCAGATGAGGCGCCTGAACTCGCTCCGCAGGGAGGCGGGGCACCTCCTCAGATTGATCTTGTGGAGGCTGTCCCCGGGATTGTCGGTCAGCGGTCCCATCGACCAGACGTCGTCGCTGTAGCGGGAGTTGGGGTGGGTGTTGCCGGCGCTGATCCACCGGTCCAGGACCACTGGGCTCTCCGGCCCCGGCAGGGGAAGGATGTAGGGATCGGCCTCGAGGGTCAGAGCTGTCGTCACGGGGCGAGGTCTCCCTTGAGTAGGTGGTCGACGATCATTTGGTCGCGGTCGGTGATCCGGGTCAGAGCGGCGTCCCAGGTGCTCTCGTTGACCTTTGTCCGCAGGTCATCGAGTCGCTGGAGGTGTTCATCCCATCGCTTTCGCCAGAGTTTCTCCGGCCAGCTGGAGCGGAGTGAGACCAACTGGCGGCGCAGGAGCGCGAGGCGCGGGTGGTGGCCGGTGTGGACCCGGGAGTTCTCGCAGGACAGGCAGAGCAGGAAGTCGGCGCCGCAGCCGCCGCTGGGGTCCGGCCAGGGGCTGGTCTCCTCGTCCGCGCAGTCCGCGGTCGCGGTCTCCTGGTGGGTCGCGCCGGCCGCGTCCGCGAGGCGCCCCTTGAAGGTGTAGTCGCGGGCCTGTTCGAGGGCTTCCTCGGCGCCGGCCGCGATCACGTCCACGGCGGCCTCCTGGACGTTCTCGTCGGGCAGGACGTAGACGCTCTCGTGGGTGCCACGTTTGTGCTGCAGCGGCTTGCCCGTGGTCGTGACGGTGGTCCTGCGGGCGCGTTGGAAGGGCGAGCCGATCTTGTGACTTCTCGCCCATACTCGTGCATCGGCCTTGGACACTCCGAAGCACAGCGGGCCGACGTTCCGGGGCCGGTCCAGATTGGAGTCCACGTCAGTACGGCGCCGGTTGCGGGCGACCATCAGCAGGTCGTGGCCCGGTGACAGGGAGGCGGCCAGGGCTCGCCCGTGCTGCGTGGCTTCCAGGGCCTGGGTGATGAGCCGGCCCGGCGAGTCCGCGCCGGAGTCGGTGTAGTTCTCCGTGTCGAACCAGCGCCCCTCGCCCGAGCGGCGCTTCTCCACCAGGACCTCGTAGGTGACCGTGGCGGTCTCTCCCGCGGACGGGGTGGTGACGGGCACATGCAGACGGTCGTAGACCGACAGATTCCAGCCGTAGCGGTCCGTCATCATCACGGCCAGGGCCGTCAGTTCTGCCCGGCTCAGGAACAGCCGATCTGTGGTCTTCCCGCCGTTCTTTCCGCGCAGGAGCCGCTCGGCTCGGGTGTAGACCTTCCCGTCCTTGTCCGGGTATCCGGGCAGTTCGCCCGTGCCGGCGATGTGCTCGAGGACCGCCCCGATTCTCCAGTCACGGATGTCCGGCTCCAGTACACCCGCCCGGTAGCGGGCGAGCAGCACGGTGTTCTCCCGGATCCGCAGCAGCGCGGCCCGGAACTGCCGTTCGGCGGCCAGCAGCACCTGGTCGCGTTCCGACGGCCGGTAGGACTGCTTGGACGGCTTGCCCTTCTTCGGAACAGGGCGGGCCAGTTCCTCTGCAGCCAGGCCCTGCGCCAGCCGCGGCTCGCGCTTCAGCAGCGTACGCATCTTGCCCAGCGCCTCCCGCCCGCCGGGGGTGTCCTTGTGATTGTTGCGCCAGAGCCGGAGCGTGGCAGAGGTGAGATCCCCCAGATCCTCGGCCGGCTGGCCCTGGCCCTTGAGGAACCGGGCGAAGACCTCGATAGATCGCCAATACGACTCACCGCTCGCGTGGCTGTTCCACCCCATGGACTGCGCCGCGAACGCGCGCGCAAGGGAGCAGCGCATCGGCTGGGGCACGGCGATCGCGGCGAAGTCGAAGACGCGCTCGAAGCCTTCCTTGTTCACCACGGTGACCTGCAGTCCGTCGGCGGCTATCCGCTCGGTTGCCTGGAAGTCCGGCGGCGGCAGGACGGCCTTGCGTCCCCGCCCGCTCACGACGCCGCCGCGACGGACAGGGCGTCGACCAGCAGCTCGACGTCCTGGATCCCGGAGGTCTCCCGGGCCAGCCGGGCGAACAGACCGTTTAGATCCTTCGTCTCGTCCGTCTTGTCGTGCTCGTCCTCGGTGTCGAAGGCGAGGATCGACTCCAGCTGCAGATGCATGACCGGGTTGAGGTAGTGCTCCTTCGTCGTCTCAACGTCCTTGTGCCCCAACAGGGTCTTCACCAGCCACCACGGGTCGCCGTAGAGCTGGGCGAAGTCGCGCCGGTCCGCAGCGGTCAGCCCGTATTTCTTGTCCATCAACTCGTTGAGCAGGATCAACATGTAGAGCGCCATCGAGTGCCGCATGGAATGGGGCGTCGCGTACGGTACCTTCCCGCGGATCTCCGCGACCCGCAGCAGCCGGGGCGTCTCGCGCTCCGCCGGGGTCAGCAGGACCTGTTCGCAGCGTTGGTTGGCCTGCCGGAACACGGTGTTCCAGCGGCCCGGCAGCATGGGCAGTCCCTGCTCGGTCAGCCACAGCCATGCCGGCTCCGGGCCCTGTGGTCCCTCGACGAACAGCCACTGCCGCTCGCGCCAGTCGAGCAGGTTCAGGTCACGTCGGCCTTGGACGCCGTCGCGGTCGACCCAGTGGACCGTGGGGGCGCGGCCCGTCGTGACCTTCGTGATCAGCCGCATCAGCGGCAACTTCTCGTAGCGTCCCTGGGCCTGGGCCCGTGCGACCGCCCAGGCCCTCTCCGACTCCGCGTAGGCGCTGACCTGGCGCAGTGAGTCGACCGACGCGTAGAAGGTCCGGTCTCGCTTCGACCGGGACAACGCCCGGGCCACCTGCCCGTGGCAGTAGCGGCCCGAGCGCAGCGGGCGGGACGGCACTTCGAACGTCAAGATGGCGCCAGATTCCTGCCTCCTCAGTCCCGAGCTCAGCGTGAACCCGACGAACGAGGTGTTCCGAAGCTCAGTCCGCCCGTCCCAGCCCGGCACCGGTGTCCCGTCGGGACGGAGGCCGCGAAGGCCCACGTCCTGCCAGAGACCCCAGGTTCGCGGTGTCAGCCACGACACTCGCGAGCTGCGGGCGTCCGCTGCGCGGTCTGTCCGGCGCTGGCTGTCCACCGGCAGCGGGGTGACCTTCGCCCACCGGTAGAGTCGTGTGAAAGCCGACGCTTCCCGATCCCACTTCGCCCCGCTGATTCGGCTTGGGTTGAGCGGCGAGTCACACCGGAATTCCCTGTACGCGCGCAAGTCGCCCTCGGTCGCCTGCCGCCATGGGATCCCGCGTCGCCACAACCAAGTCAGCAACAGCCTGATATCCACTGCGTAATTCCGCCGAGTTTCCCGCTCTAGAGGACGAAATTCCGGGGAGAGCACGAACTCCAGGAGCTCGGGATCGACCACGAAATCAGGCCGTACAAAAACCGGATCGCCCGGCCGAAGCCCCACCGCGTCCAAGGCTGCTGGCAAGTCGCGGACCCCCAGCACTCCCTCCTCCGGCAGCGGCCCCCACTGCTCCGGATCCGGCACGAACACCAGCCACCACTCGTCCATCTGCCACCCCTGTGAGTCCCTTGAACTCACTCAATCATCAGGGAAGCAGGTGTGCGGATCGTCCGGGGCCCCGTGCACCTGGTACACGATGTGCTCGCACTGGCAGCGTCCGGTCCTGAGCGCGACGGCTGTGCCCGGTGCATCGACGGCCGGGTTCGTGTTACCCGGCGGGGTGCTCGGGGTGGCGGGAGGGGCTGTCAGGCCGGAGTGGTGGGGTGAACTAGGCATGGGGCTCCTTGTCTGTCTGCATCGGCCCGGGGCCGATGCCGCTGGTCGGGTCGTGAAGCGGGTTCACCGAGGTCCGGGTGGAACGGCCGTGAGTGCTGAGGCGACCGGGCCCCAGCGCGGGAGGCCGAGACGGGTGAAGTACTCGGTGGCGAGGATGCGGTTCCGTCGCCTGGCGTCGGCACGGGACAACAGCGCGGGAAGCGGCCGCTCGCCGTGGAGCTGGCTGAGGTGTGCGCTGATGGCGGCCCATTTGCTGTCGAGCCAGGCCGTCACGTCCACGGCGGCGGTCACGTACTCGTCGGGCATGGTCAGCAGGGTCTTACCGACCCTGCTGAGCAGCGGACCGAGGTCGGCGATCCCGGACTGAGGGTGGGTGGCTGCGTAGAAGGCGGCGGGTTGCCACGGCTCGCCCGCGTCCGGATACAGGTGCGGCAGGCCGGCGGCTTCAACGGCGAGGAGCGTGATCTGGTGGGTGCGCCGGTGGTCCGGGTGCCCGGTCAGCTGGCCCAAGGCGCCGTGGCCGACGACGAGATCGGGCTGGAACTGCCGGATGTGTGCGACGAGGCGGCCGACGGCCTCGTCGAGGGGCGCGTCGACGAGGCGTACGGCGCCGTCGGGTGCTGAGTCGGGGTTGCGCGCGTCGGCGTAGCCGAGCAGGCGCGGCGTGCCGGCGCCCAGGGAGATAAGGGCGTTCGCGAGTTCGGGGGCGCGGTGGCTGTCGGCGGTCCAGGTGGCGGTGACGACCGCGGTGCGGGCGCCGGCGACGGCGTGCTGGGCGAGGACTCCGCCGGCGAGGAGGGATTCGTCGTCCGGGTGTGCGAACACGACCATCAGCGACGGTGGAGAAGAACTCACAGGTCACGCCTTTCGGTTGGCTCATGCTCGTGCAGGTCAGATGACGGGCGGGCGCCCCGTGGCGGCCAGCCGCCACACTGTGCGCCAGCTCATCGGGCGCCGCTCCAGGGCGCGGCGGGTCGTCCAGCCCTCGCGCGTTCCGGCCAGCGTCTCGCTCAGCCCGCCGACGCGCACGGCCCGGGCCACGGTGATCGCGGCCCACACGGCGAGGTAGAGCGGGATGAGCGGAGCGGGGAGGCTGCGGTAGGCGACCCAGATCCGGTTGCGGGCGGCGAGCCGGTGGAACAGCGCGTGCCGAGTAGGAGATGTGAGCGGGTGGTGCATCCGGATCCCGGCGGCGTACCAGCCTGTCCACCCGGCAGACCAGCACCGCCACGCCAACTGGAGCCCCTCGTGGTACAGAAAGAACTCGGCTGGCCACCCTCCGACCGCGTCGAACGCTTCTCGGCGCACGAGTACGACGCCCTCGGTCATCGTGGTGATCGTGCCGGGCCGCTCCGGACTGCTCGCGCGCAGCCGGGGGACCCACCGGCGCGGCGTGGTCACATCGTCTGGTCCGGTCAGTCTCGGTTGTACGTATGCGGCACGTGGGTGCTGCTGGGCTTCGGTGATGAGTCGGGCGAGGACGTCGGTTCGGGGGAAGGTGGCGTCGTTGTCGAGGAAGAACAACCACTGGGCCGGATCGGGTTCCCGGCCGAGGGCGTCGGCACCGGCGTTGCGTCCGCCCGGGATGCCGATGTTCTGTGGCAGGCGGACGGTGAGCGCGCCGGGCGGCACGGCTTCGGGCTCGCATCCGTTGCCGACCACGCACACCCGCACATCGACACCGGTCTGCGCGAGGAGGGTCTCCTGGGCTGCGGCTTCCTCGGACGGCCTGTCGTTCATCGTCAGCACGACGACGTCGATACGCGGGTCGGGCACGGGTTCCTCCACACCGGCGGCAGCCGGGTCGGGTCAGGGAGCGGGTACGGGGGTGCCGGTGAGGTGCTCGGCCCGGCGGGTGATGAGAGGGGCGAGGGTGGGGTGGACGCCTCGGGCGCACGCCTGGAGGAGCTGGGCGAGCGCGACCAGTTCGCCGGTCCGGCCGGCGTCCGTGTTCAGGACGTGGGCGAACTCGCGCCGGATCCGGGCGGCGGTCGCGGGCGCGGCGAGCGTGTACGCGTGGAGGAGGCCGATGTCGTAGCCGAAGGGCAGGCGTCCCCAGTTCTCCCAGTCGAGCAGGACCAGGGGGGCGCGGGTGAGGTTCGCCCAGTGCAGATCGGCGTGCCCGGTCGTCATCTCGCGGATCCGCACCGGGTCGATGCCGAGGAAGCGGCGGAAGTTCCGGTCGACCCAGCCCTGCCGTACGGATTCCCGGTCGGTGGGCACCGTCGCCAGTGTGCCGAGGGCGCTCTTCAGGTCCGACCACCAGGTGGCGGGCAGCGCGATGTCCTGGGCGAGGGCGGGACCGCCGCTGGTGACGGGTGGGACGGGCACGTACTCGGTGAGATCGGCCCGGTAGGCGGCGTCCGACGCGGTCCAGTCGAGGACGCCGCGAAGCCGCGGCCGTGGGACCGACCGCGGCACCAGCGTGTCCGCGGCCGCCGTGCCCTCCCACAACCGTCCGCCTGCCTTGTCCGGCGCGGCGGAAACGACCCGCAGCCAGCAGTCCCCGGCCCGGCGCCCCAGGGTGCGGCCCTGCCACCCCCACACCTCCGGCCCCGACCCCGACACCTGGAAGTGTCGCGCGGCAGCCGCGTGCGCGCGCCGCATCCGTTCCTGGTCACCGCGCTCCGTCGGCGCAGTGAACACCGCCTCGCGTACCGCCGGTTCCACCGTCACACCCCCTCCGTCACGACGCCGGCCCCCAGGCGCCCAACGGGGCGGGACAGCAGCGCGTCACGCCCAGGCCACCGGAACACCAGGCGGCAGTGCTCCTTGTCCAGAACATCCCCAGCGGGCAGCAGATCGTCGGGCGTCCCGGCCGGGTAGACCGTCAGGACGGGATCGGCGTGCTGGTCGTTGTCGTCGGCGCGCACGTGGCGGTCCCAGGCCCGGACCGTGGCCACCAGCCGCTCGGCGAGCACGGGCCCCTGCTCGCCGAAGGCATGGGCGACCCACTCCCACTCCTTGTGCTCCGGGCGGTCGCCGTCCTTGGTCTGGACGTGGATTAGGTAGGCGAGCGAGGCCTCGCCGACGATCGCGGGGGCGTCGCGATCCTTCGCGATGCCGGTCACCCCCTCCTCCGGGTCCTGATGGGCGTGCAGGCGGCAGAAGGCCGGGAGGGTGGTGGCCGCGTACAGCTGCAGGGAGCCGAAGTAGGAGTTCGCCGCCCCCATGGTCACGCCGGTCGCGACCTCGTGCCGCCGCCCGCGCAGCGCCTCCTCCAGGCCCTTCGTGTCGGTGGGGGAACCGTCGTCGAAGCGCAGTGTCAGCGCCGCCCCGAACAAGGGCACGACCGGGGCCGGGCGGGCCTGCTGCCCCTGGTCCCGGACAAAACCGCAGTAGGTGAAGCGGCGGGCGTGCAACAGCTCGCCACGCCGCTCGAACTCGATCGCCCGGGTGTAACCGCCCATCTCCAGCGGCATGACCAGGCGCCCGCCTTCGGCCAGCTGCTCGCGCCAGGCCGGAGAGATGCCCCAACAGTTGTAGGTGATCACGCTGCCGTCGAAGCCGCCGCGCGGCACGAGGTGGGCGGGTGCGCCGAGGGCTGCGTCGGCTTCGACGGCGGTGACGCGTCCGCTGCCGGCCTCCATGAGGAAGGCGCGGGTGCGGCGTACGACCCACGGGTCGATGTCGACGCTCACCACACGCCCGTCGGGCCCGGCGACGTGGGCGATCAGCTCGGCGTTGTAGCCACCGGATCCCGCCTCGAACACGATCGCACCCGGCCGAAGACGCAGGCTCTCGATCATGTCGGCCTGGAGCCAGGCCGCGGACACCGAGCTGATGGCCGTCCCGGCCTCGTCACGTCTGGTGATGACGGCCCGGTCGCCGCCGTCGTACGCGGCCGCCAGGTTCACTTCCGGGGCGAAACGATGGCGGGGCACGGTCCGCAGCGCGTCGCGGACGGGCTCGGACAGGGCCCAGCCTCCGTCGATGACCGTCTGGGCCATCGCCTGGCGCAGCCGGGCGGCCTCATCCGGCTCGCCCGGCACGGGCGGCCGATCGGTGGCGAGCGGGTAGGAGACCACAGGCGGCAGGTCCGGGATGACGCCGGGCCACACGCTGTCGATCGCGAGTGCGGCCGGGACGAAGACGTCCCCGGCACAGGCGAGAGCGTGCAGGTCGAAGAACTCCCAGCGGTCGAACTTGTCCGCCTCCGCGTTGATCAGGGTTCCCGTCCACGCGGTGATCCGGACGACGGCCGTGAGCCTCGGGATGCCGTGGCTGTCGTCGACCAGCGTCGTCACCACGTACGCATCCGCCGGGTCGGCGACCAGGCCCGTCTCCTCAGCGAGCTCGCGGACCGCCGCGGCGGCGAAGTCCTCCGGGCCGCAGGTTTTGCCGCCGGGCAGTTCGAGCATGCCGCGGCGGGACCGGCCGAGCAGGACCCGGCCAGCGTCGTCGGTGACGACCGCGAGGGCGCCGGTCAGGGCATGGGCGGTGGTCGGCCGCTTCTCGACGGCCCTCGTATCGGCGTGGCAGGGGCCGCGCAGGACCAGGACGGCCAGGCCGTCCGCGTCCAGCCGTTCCACCGTCTCCCATCCGGCGGCGAGCACGGCGATCTCGTCCTCGTCCAAGGCGATGCCGCGCCGCTCCTCGGGCGTTGTCTCCGCCACCGGGGTGATGATGACGAGAGCGCCGCCGTCCCTCAGCCGCTCACCCAGCCTGTGAAGGACGCGCCCCCTGTCCTGTACGAACGGGTACATCAGGCGGAGCGTGATCAGGTCATACCCCTCTTCATGCAGCGGGGCAGGGTCGTCGCGCTCGATGTCCAGGTGCAGCCAGCGCACACCCTCGACGTCGGCGTGCTCCTCGCGGGCCCGGGCGAGCGCGCTGTCCGTGAAGTCGCACGCGTCCACGGTGTAGCCGAGCGACGCGAGGTAGGCGGCCAGCTCGCCGGCGCCGCAGCCCACGTCGAGCGCCCGGCCGCCGCCATCCGGGGCGGAGGTGTGCTCGGCGAGGAGCTCCCGCTCCCGCTCACCGACCTGCCGGAACCCCCGGCCGTCGCTGAAGTGCTGCTCCCACTCATCGCGGGCGGTGTACGTCAACGTGCTGCTCCTCGTACGTAGGCGTGGTGGTGTTCAGGGGCGTTGTACGGCGCGGAGCCGGGCCAGCGTGCGCCGGCCGCGCTCGACGAGCTCGGGATCGTCGTGGGCGGCGCCGTAGGAGATGCCGGAGACGGCATCCAGGACGGACAGGACCGTGAGCTGGGCCTCTTCGTCCGGGGTGAAAGGGCGGCCGTAGCCATCCGTTACGGCGGCCAGGAGGTCGGGGCGGCCGTGCCAGGCATCGGACAGCCTCACGAAGTCCCTGATCGCCGGGCCCTCCTCTGACCGCTCGAAATCGATCACGTAAAGGACATCGGCGGCCTCGTCCCAGCGCAGATTGCGGTACTGGAAGTCACCGTGTGTGGGCACCACATCCGGGGCGGGCAGGCCGGCGGCCTTCTCAGCGGTGGTGCGGATGAACTCCTCGTCCCCGGCCGCGAGGTGAGGCCGGGCGCCATTCAGGTGCCGTTCCAGCTTCCCCAGGGGCAGGGTGCTGGCGGCCGGGCGCGGTGGGGCGCTGGTGTGGATGGCGGCCGCGAGCTGCCCGATGCGGTGGAAGATGTGGCGCTGCTGCTCGGGCGCGTACCGGGCGCCGTGCAGGGACCGGCCAACCACCGCGGTGAGCACCACGGCCCGCAACTGCTCGTCGGCGGCCACCAGGCGAGGCGCCGCCGGACCGATGCCGGGCACCCAGCCCCGGAGCGCGGCCACTTCACGCTGGTGAAAGCGGTCGTTCTGGTGGGTCTTGACGTACCAGGTGCCGCCCTCGGTGCCGCGCGCCCGCCATACGCGGCTCTCCTCACGTGCCCAGGACACGTCCGTCCAGGCAGTGATCCGGCCTACCGCACGCTCGGCGAACTCCCGCACCTCCCGCCCAGGCTGCGGCTCATCGGGGCCCGGGGCGGGAATGAGGCGGATCCGGTCGACAGCCGGGGCGTGCCCGACCGGATCGCCCGGCTCCTGGAAGTGCACCGCCACGGGAACGCCAGCCCGATAGGCCTCCAGCCCCGCGCGGCAGTAGGCGACCATCGGCTCCGGCAGAGCGTCGAACGCAAACCAGCCCATGGCATCGCACACCTTGGGCTCCCTGACGTCCGGCGTCCCGGACCAGCGGCGGACCTCAAAGAAGAACCCGACCCGCGCGCTCCCGACCGGCGCCCTGTGGTGGACGGTGACCGCGGCCCGCACGTCGTCCGGATCCACCACCAGGCCCGTCTCCTCGTACGCCTCGCGCACGAGCGCGGTGACGACGTCTTCGAAAGGACCGTCGACGTGGCCGGAGGGGAAGTGCCAGTGCCCCGCGGCGTAGACGGTGCCGGCCCGCCTCGACAGCAGCACCTCCGGCCCCTTCTCCCCCTCGCGGACAGCGATCAAGTGCACGTCCACCGGCACCGAGTGCCGCTCGCCGCCGCTCACCGGGCACCTCCCGGTCGGCAGGCGAGCAGGACATCGAACACCCCGTCCTCGACAAGCCCGTCCTTCGTCGCCGCGTGCTGTTCCAACAGGGCCCGGGCCTGGGTCTCGAACCGGGGATGCCGCTCGCCGAAGAGGTCGGGGTGGGCGAAGCTGGTGCTGCGCAGGTAGCCGATCACCTTGTCCGGGGTCCACACGCGGCGGAGCGGGAAATGGTGCTCTTCGACGTCGCTGAACGGGGAGTCGGCCAGGTCGTCTTCGTACCGGCGGCCCGGCTCCGCGTAGGTCCCAGTGGTTCCGGCGCGGCGTTCGGCGCCGAGGTATGACTGGATCAGCTCTCGCAGCGCGACGGTCCACGGCGCCGTGTGGGTCCAGGGGCTACCGTCGCCCATGATCGCCAGCGTGGCGCCGGGGGCGGTGACACGGTCGGCCATGGCCAGGACGGCCGGGCGGTCCATCCAGTGGAAGGCCCGCGCGCAGGTGACCAGATCAGCCCGGTATCCGGCCTCGGGCGCGGTGAACTCCTCGGCCCGGACGGGATGGAAGGCGGCGGCCCGGCCGGCGAGAAGAGGGCGGAGGGCGAGATCGGCCTGGTGGAGCAAGTCCCGGTCGGTACCCACCAGGTCCAGGCGGGCGAGCTGCGGCAGGACAGGCAGCAGGGCGGCCGGCACTTGGCCCGTTCCGGTGCCCAGATCGAGCAGAGCCGGGCGACGGATGCCGTGCACGGTGCCGGCGAGCAGGTGGGCAACTTCGTCGGGGAGGCCGGGGCGGTGCCGACTGTAGGCGTCCGCCGTGGCGTGGAAGAGGCTCACAGGGCTTTCTCCGTGTGGTGCTCGGTCGGGCAGGGGGCGGCGGGTTGGTGGGGCACCGGCACGAGCGGAGGCAGGACCCAGTTCAGGGCGCCCGGGTCGGTGCCGGAGGCGACGTGCTGTGGCCCGCCGCCTTCCGGCACGGTCACCCGGTACCTGTCGGGCCGTCCGGCCAGGACCCAGCGGGCGTGCACGTCCTCGAGCTCGGCCCACACGTCCCGGGGCCCGTGGACGCGGACGGTGTCCTCGCCGGGCCCGGCGACCGCCCAGGAGTCCTCGTCGGGGGCGGCGATCGTCATCGTCTCGGCCTGGAAGTCGCGGACGAGCCCGGGCGCCAGATATGCGGCCGCGAGCCAGAAGCCGTACGCGTCATCCGGCGGCGGCGCGAGCCGGGTCGGTCGCAGTACGCCGGGTTCCGCCTTGATCCGGGGCCGCATCGGCGCCGCGTCGAGCCACCGGTAGCCGAGCATGGGCCGGTATCCACGCGGCCGCCCTCGCAGCACTGCCTCGATCTCGCCGGCCCCGGTACGGGTGGTCAGGAGCTGTCCGGGCCAGCTCGGGGTGCGGGTGGTGAGCGTCGTCAGCAGCCGCCCACCGGGCGCGAGCTGCTCCACCCACGCCGACGGGACGCAGGGCACGCCGATGCCGGAATGAATCCGGTCGAACACTCCTCCCGCCGGGTGCCCGTCAAGAGCATCACCCTCCACGACCGTCGCACCCAGACCGAGCCGGCCGAGGTTGTGCTGGGCGAAGGCGGCCATGCGACCGTCCCGTTCGACGCCGACGGCGAGGCGGGGACCGGTGACGGCAGCGGCGAGCGCGAGAGAGACTCCCGGGCCCGGACCGAGCTCCAGGTACCGCTGCCCAGGACCCAGCTGCAGCGTCTGAAGCGCTTCGACGGTGGCCTGGCCGTAGGTCGACATCGACGTCATGTGCCCGCCGGTCACCGGCCCGCGTACGAGCGCATCGAGCTGCTCCCCGTCGCGCTGGAGCAGGACCGACTCGCCGCTGTGGACCAGGTCGAGCCACTCGGCCCGGTCATCCGGGTGCGCGCCGTCGAGCAGGCGCCACTCGATCGGCTCGACGCCCGGATCGCTCACCCGTACGTACGCGTGGGGAAGCAGCACCTCCAGCGGCACCGACAGCAGCGCCTCGCGCAGCCGGACATCGGTCAGCACGCCGTCGGCCTCCAGGCGCTCCACCATCGCGGCGCGGCGGGCACCTGTCGGGGTGGACAGGTCAGCGGACATGACCGTCCTCTTCCTGACGCGGCGAATGGCAGGGCGCCGGCGCTGCGGGCATGGCGGTCAGGCGGCGGGCCCCAGACGCCTGCGGCAGGCGGCCGCGCGCGCCGCGCGAAGGGGCGGCGTAGGCGGCGCCGATCGCCGCGAAGCCGCTCACCGGGACCATCCCAGCTCGCTGTAGGGGCGGCCGGCTCGGATGCCCTCGATCGCGACGCGCGTGTAGGGGACGATCGGCTCCGGCAGGTCCTTCGCGTCCCACCACTGCCAGGCGAGACACCGGTCGGGTTCGCGTTCCTCGGGGGTGCCTTCCCAGTGGCGGGGGCGGAAGAAGAGCTGGATTCTCGGCGGGGCTCCGGGCCGGTCCACCGTGTGCACGGTGTGGACGAGCTCGAGGTCGGCCGGATCGATGACCAGCCCGGCCTCCTCGAACGCCTCGCGGGCAAGACCGGCGGTCGCCGCCTCCGCTTCCAGGTGTCCGGCGAGGGCGTGCCATGATCCGCCCGCGTACGCCGAGTCCGGGTGCCGCAGCCCCAGCAGGACCTTGCCCTCGTGCTCCAGGTGGAGGTGGACGCCGACAACGTGCAGCACGGTCCCGGCCGGGGCCTCGCCGGGCAGAGGACGAGCATCGGCCGGAGGCTCTTCCACGGTGGGATGTTCGGCCGCGTGGCGGCGGATCAGGTCTCCGAGTCCGGGGCTGAGCCGGAGCCGGTCGAGGGTGTCGACGGTGAACCACTTCAGCAGGACACCTTCGCCGAGATCGACCGCCTCGGCATCACCGCTCCAGCGCCCGGCGTAGACGCTCATGGGCACGGCAAGGCCGTCGACGCTCGTCGCCTCCTGGACGGCGAACGGCACCAGTTCCGTCGGCTCCAGACCCGGCACCTCCTCGGCAAGCTCACGTCGCAGTGTCGCCTCGAGGCTGGCATCGTCCCGCGACCGTTTGCCTCCCACGAGGGCCAGGACCCAGGGCTCCCACATGCCCTCCCGGTCATCGCGTAGATGAAGGAGGTACCGGCCGGCTCCGTCGTGGATCAGGGCGTTGGCGCTGACGGGCTCCGGGCGCCCGTCGAGGCCGTCCGCCTCGGCGTCCAGGAGCTTGGCACGCAGCGTCGGGGAGCGCACGTCGGCGTACGGGAGCCACTGGGCTCCGGCGACTTCCTCGTCCTGCAGCGCAAGCGCAGGCGGTTGCTCGGCGGTGAGGTAGAACGCGAAGCGGATATCGAAGTGCTGGTGAGCTGGCTCGCCCTTGGCCGGGTTGGCGTCGATGTCGTGCACGTCCACGTCGATCGGCTCGTCGAGGAACTGCGGGGTCAGGGACAGGTCGCCGGGGCGGAGCCCGGCCTCTTCGCACACCTCGCGCACGGCAGCGGCCAGGAGCGTACGGTCACCCGCCTCAACGTGGCCGCCGGGGCAAAGGAGCAGCCCTGTCACCCGATGGCCAATGTGGAGTACCCGGCGGTCGCGGTCGATGACCACGGCGCTGCAGGTCACGTGTCCGGGCAGCGTGGCGCGGCTGGACGGCTCCTCGGCGCCGTCGAGGACAGCCAGCAGCCCTTCCAAGGGCTGTCGTTCTTCGGCATGCCGGCTGAGATAGGTCTCGATGGTCGCGCGGATATCAGAGCGGGAGGGCGGCACGTGATCACCTCGGGACGTGTGGGACGGGATGTATGGGCTGGGAGGCAGGGGCGCGCCTGGCGGCGGGCTCGTCGATGACGGCTCGGGGCCAAGGGCCGTGTCCGGGTTCGTGTTCACGGGCCGCCTTCCGAGGAGCGGTCGTGCCGCACATCCGCGGCGACTGCGGGATGGGGGACGGTCGGCCCCGACGGCGTGGGAGGTGTGACGGACTCGGCTGAAGTAGCAGCCACGGCGGGCGCGCTGGGCATGTCCAGCAGGCTGCGCAGCGGGGAGCGGTAGAGAACCATGAGGGGGACGAGGAGGAGGCAGGTGCCAGCGACCAGGGTGGGGCGCACGCCGATCCAGGTGCCGAGCCCGCCGGCGAGGAGCGCGGCTACCGGCCGTGCACCGGAGGTGAGCCAGGTACTCACGGCCTGCATCCGGGCTTGCATGCCGTGGGCGGTGACGACCTGGCGAATGGTGCGCTGGGTCGTCCCCGCGGCCGCGGCACAGGCCAGCTGAAGAAACAGCGCACCACCGATTGCGAACTGCCAGAGGAGGCCAGGGGAGGCGAGGAGCAGAGGGATCTGGGTGAGCGGGGTGATCGCGAGCGCGCCGAGCATCATCGGCCCGGGCCCGTACCGGGCCGCGAGCCTGGGCGCGGCCAGAGCCCCGGCCGCCGCGCCCAGGGCTCCGATGCCCAGGACCACCCCGAAGGCGGTCGCGCTCATCGCGATTGACCGGAGCAGGTACAGCGCCCACAAGGTATTGAGGAGCGCCAGGGCGAACGATGTCGTCGCGTTGACGAGGGTCAAGGTGCGCAGCCGGTGGTCGTCGTTCACGTAGCGCAGGCCCTCAGCGATCTCGGTGTGCAGCCGGCGGCCCTCCGCTGACGGCCGGGGGCTTTCGGGGGCCTGGATGCGGGCGGTGCACCAGGCGCTGACGAGGTAGGACAGGACGTCTCCGAGAAGCGCCCGAGCCGGGCCGAGGAGCGCGGTCAGGGCGGCGCCGAGGTTGCTGCCCGCGGTGGCGGCGACGGCGAAGAGCCCGCCGATGCGGCTGTTGCTCCGCTGGAGCAGGGACCGGTCGACCAGGCTGGGCAGGAGACTGATCGCGGCGGCATCGTGCAGCACACCCGCCGCGCCCTGCACGGCCGCGACCAGCATCAGCTGGGTAAGGGACAGCCGGTCCAGAGCGGCCACCACCGGCACGCTGGCCAGCGCGGCGGCGCTGACCAGGTCGCCGGCGATCATCTGCGTCCGTTTGGAGTGGCGGTCGGCGAGAGCCCCGGCATGCAACGCCAGCAGTGCGGGCGGCAGTTGGACCAGAAAGGTAAGCCAGGCGACCTCGGCGGTGGTCGCGTCCAGTTCGAGTACCGCCAGCACGGGGATCACCATGCTGCTGATCGAGCTGCCGGTCACGCTGGCTGCCTGCCCGGTCAGGTAGCGGCGGAAGTTATGGTGCCGCCACAGCGACGGCTGAACGCCGGAGGAGGGGTCAGCGGAGGAGGTCATGGAGCACCTCCTCGGCTTCCGGCAGGCGCTCGCACAGCTCGCCCATGGCCGCCTGCCGGTTGCGGCCGTACGCCTCGAGTTCGGGGGTGACGGCGGCCGGGTCATCGACGGCCTCGGACAGGGGATACACCGTGCACGCCAGGTACCCGGCGGCGAGGCGGGGTACGGCGAGGAGTTCTTCGGCCGGCAGCGCCGGGTTGGCTGCCCGGTAGGCAGCGACAGCTTCAGCGAGGCCGGTGGGCCACTGCGGCTGCGCCAGGACGGTCCGCGGGTCCAGGACGATCCGCCCAAGCTCCCAGGCGGGGCTGCGGTGACCGGGCGGCCGGAAGTCGATCAATGCCGCGACCCGCTGTCCCCGCAGGAGCAGATTGGGCGAGGCCAGGTCGCCGTGGACGGTCTGCACCGTCAACGTCGTCGGCAGCCCCTTGACCAAGGCGGCCACGGCGGGCAGCGCGTCGAGCCGTCGGGCGGCGGTCTCGCGTGCCCAGGCGGGAAACCCCAAGGTGGGCGGCCTCTTGGCGAAGAGGGCGAGCAGCCGGTCAAGGCGCTGCCGGGCCCGTTTCACATCGCAGACTTCCCGGGCGGGCACGCGGCGCGGAGGTCCGGCCGGGTGCCGGGCCAGGGTCCGGTGCAGGCGCCCGACGGTCTCGCCCACCGCGACCCACCGGTCGCCGGACAGGCCGCCCTCGGCCGTCTCCGCGTCCTCGATGTACGCCGCGACCGACACCGCCATGCCGCTGGCGGCCGCGATGAGGTCACCGTCCAGGGTCTTGCGCACTACCGGAACCGGGATCCGGCCGAGCCTCGCGAACTGGCCGAGCTCGAGCGCCTGGCGTTCCGCGTCCAGATCAGTGCCCGTCGGGTAGGCCTTCACGAACCACCGGGCTCCGTCGCTGTCCCGGGCCACGTAGTTGCGGGTCGCGGTCCCCGCAGGGCCTTCGCCGACCACGGTCGGGACGATCCGGTAGAACAGCGTCAGGATCCCCGCCACGACCATCACGTCCGACTCGGCGCCGTTCATCGCCGCACCCCCGGCCGACTGGTGGGAGGCAGCAACTGGCGCAGTGCTCGGGCATCCGCCTGCAGCTGCTCCTCGTCCTGCCGTCCGAGATCGAGCGCCGCAAAGGGCAGCGGGCCGCCCGGCGCCGGGTCCGTTCCGGCTTCGCGTCGCGGAACGCAGTGCCAGTGGGCGTGCGGGATCTGGTTCCCCAGCAGCAGGTAGTTCATCTTCAGCGGCTCGTAGAGCGCCTCCACCGCCCGGCCCAGGGCAAGGACGTCCCGCCAGAACGCCGCCGCCTCCCCCTCGTCCAGCTCGGTGGGCTCGGCAACATGCCGACCGGTGTAGATCACGACGGCGTACCCGCGGACCTGGCCGCTGCGCCATAGGTAGGCGTTGCTGACCTCCCCGCGCCGGACCAGAAGGCCCCAGCCGATGTCGTCGGCCGCGAAGTCGTTGGTGCACATGGGGCAGTTGGTGCCGTGGCGATGGTCGGTAAAGCGCTCCGGCCATACGTCGGCCGACGCGGGACGGGGCTGTGCGTGGTCGGGCATCACGCCGCCTCCCCAGCCTCGGCGCGGTAGCCGGCGGCCTGGAGGGTGAACATGGCGGCGTAGTCGCCGCCGAGGCGCATCAGCTCCTGGTGGGTGCCGCTCTCGGTGATGCGGCCGCCGTCGAAGACGAAGATCCGGTCGCAGCCGACGACGCTCGCCAGGCGGTGGGAGATCAGCACCGTGATCTGATCGGGGCGTGGGTTGTCTCGCAGGACCGCCTCGTACACGGCGTGCTCGGCGCGGGGGTCCATGCTGGCGGTCGGTTCGTCCAGCAGAAGGACGGGGGCGTTCTTGTACAGCCCGCGGGCGACGGCGATCTTCGCCCACTGGCCGGCGGACAGTTCCTGGCCGCCGCGGAACCGCTTGGACAGCAGCGCCTCCCACCGGCCGGGCAGCCCGGCGATGACCTGCTCGGCGCCGGAGGCCCGCGCGGCGTCCAGCGCCCGCTGCGGGTCGGCCTCGGTGAGGGTGCCCCGGGAGATGGTCAAGTTGGCCAGCGCGCTGAACGGGAACCGGACCGGGTCCTGGAGCACGCAACCCACACGGGTCTGCAGCGACTCGGCGTCCATGTCCAACACGCTCACGCCGTCCCAGCAGACCGTGCCCCCGCCCTGGGGTTCGTACAGCCCGGCGAGCAGCCGTGCGCAAGTGGACTTGCCGCTGCCGTTGACGCCCACGAATGCGACCGTCTGCCCTGCGTGCAGGGTCATGGAGATGCCGTTCAACGCTGGGGTGTCCTTGCCCGGGTAGGTGAAGGACACGTTGTCCAAGGTGACGGTCTTCACCGTCTCGGGGGCGCGCTGTCCGCTGCGGCGCGGCTGGAGAGTGCGGCAGCGTTCCTGGAAGGCCAGGAGGTCGTCCACCCACATGGCGTGCTCGTAGACCAGGTGGGACACGTCAACGAGCCGGGTCAGCGAGGACTGGGCAGCCTGGATGGCGAGTACCGCGCCCGCGCCGGCGGCAAGCGGCAGCCAGCCCGCGATCAGCATGGCGCCGAGCGCCGTGTAGGTGATGCCGGTGCCGATCCCGCCGACCGCCCGGCCCGCCAGGGTCAGCCCGGCCGAACTCACGCCCAGGCGGGTGTCCTCCTCGGCAATCCGGGTCGTCAGCCGGTAGTGCTCATCCAGCAGCGCACCCTGAGCCGTGTCCGAGCGAAGCTCGGCCGCTGCATCCCGCTCCAACAGCAACCAGGAGAAGATTCGCACCCTGCGTTGCAACGTGTTCCACCGCTTGAAGGAGTGGAAGCGCGCCCGGGCGCTGCGCACGGCCGCCGCGCCGACCGGCAGCACCGACAGCAGGAGCAGCGGCAGCAAGGCCGGGTGGAGGACACCCAAGACGCCGGCGGTGCCCACAAGCCCGAGGAGTGCCGCGGCCAGGGAGACCACCTGGCCGACGATCTGCCGGGCGTAGAACAGACCCCTGTCATTGGCCCGGTAGGCCTCGTCGTGCCAGTCCGCGTCGTCGACGACCTCCAGCCGCACATGAGCGGTCAGGGTGAGGAAATCCGTCTCCAATGCGGTACGGATCTTCGGCGTCACCCTGGCCTGCGCGACAGCGACGCCCGCCTCCAGGAGCGCACGCGCGGACAGGAACCCGACCACGACCAGGAGTTGAGGGATGGCCGCCCACACCCGGTCCGGGGTCGGCCCCTCGGCGAACAGCTCCCCCAGCACCGCCACCGAGGCCATGAGCCCGAACGCCATCATCGCGGCCGACGCCAGCTGCAGGACCACCACCGCGATGGTCGCGGCCCGGTCCGTGTTCCAGGCCAGTTGGCCGATCTGGCGCACGATCCGAGGCAGCCGCGCGAGAATCTGCCCCACCGTGGCCTTCGACGCGGCACCGTCGTACACGGACCAGTACGCCTCCTCCAGGCCGTCGGCGATGTCACCGTCGTGCTGCCCGCCGGGCACGGCGGTGGGCGGCAGCGGAAGCTCCGCAGCGCGCGGACCGGGCACCGCCCCCGGGCGGATGGCGTCTGCATCACTGCCGCTGCTCATACCCCCCACCTCGTATCCAGTCGTGCTGCTCGGCGCGCGGAGACGTCGGACTGCTGGAGGCCGCAGAGCTGGATGACGAGCGACAACCGCCGCCGGTGTTCGAATCCGGGGCGATGAGTGGGAGTGGGCTCAGCGTTCATGATGCGTCCTCCGTCTGGGTGTGCCGGTTGGTACTGGTGCTCTAAGAACGCCCCGAATCCGGGGCCGTAACGGCCTCAGACGGGCGAATATCTCGAACGTGAATGCGGTCCTGGCGTACAAGGCAAGGGCCGCCTGCCTGGTCGCTTTTGAATCCACACGTTCGAGTGGTTGGCGCCATGCGGCACCCGATCAGGGGCTTGCGCGGTCCTCCCGCAGACCGGGGGCCGGAGTAGGACGGCACGTGTGGTGGCGGATCATGTCCAGGCCCCGCTGGAAAGTGGCCGGGCTCTCCGAGAGGTTGAGCCGCAGGAGCTGACCGCCCGGATACAGCGCCTCCCAGGCAGCGGAGGTCCCGCCGTGGACGACCGTCGGGTTGAGCCGCAGCCCCGCTCTCCCGCACCGCACCACCCAGGGCAGGAAGTCCTCTTGGGGGATGCTGAGTCCGGCGAACGCGGAGTAGCCCGCGGCTGGCTCCATGCCCGGGATGCGCCGCACGGGGGATCCCGGGCCGTCGAGTGCGTGAGCGTTGCCGCGGAAGCGTTCGGCCATGTCGTTCAGGTGGTCGCGGACACGGCGGTAGATCCCCTCCTCGGGGAGTTCTGCAAGCCCTGCTCGACGGATGCTGTCCTGGGCGATCTGGACGAGCTTGGACGTCTGCTCGACGGGTGCCTCCATCACGGTGAGGAGGGAGGCGTAGAAGAGCATGACGACCTCGCCGACGGGGTCGCCGCTCATGGCCATCCGCTCGAACCGGTCGCGGGCCAGGTGCTGCAGCAATGCCTTGCTGCGGGTGACAACTACGGCTGCGCGCAGCCCGGGCAGGGAGAGGTCCTTGGAGGCGGTGAGGATCAGCGCGGCCCTGCTCAGGTCGATGCCGTGAGCTCGGTCGCGGAGTATCGCGGCGGGCTGCGGGCCTTCGGCCCCGATCTGGAAGGGGACGTCGAGGACTGTGAAGTCCGGTTCGGCTCGGTCGGGCAGAGCGTGGCGGGCGCCGGTGACGCCGTTGGGGAGGACTTCCACGAGGCAGGTGCGCGGGGCCGGGGGCATGCCGGTCGAGTAGAGGGTGCCGTCATACCGGTAGTAGCCGGTCACCGGGGCACCCCAGCGGACAGCGCACTGGTCGAACGCGTAGTAGTTCGGCAGCGGGAGGACGAGGCCGTGGCCGGTCTCGGCGAGATGCGCGATGGTCAGGCTGATGGCCTCGGTGCCGCCGCGGGTGAAAAAGATGTCGGACGGGTCCAGCCTCATGTTCAGGTGGCTGCCGAGGAGTTCGGCCATCGCCGCCCGGGCGCCCGCCCGGCTACGGCCGGCGTACGCCGAGAGGGTTCCGTCGCGGATGAAGCGATCGAGCAGGGCGGAGAGGTACCGGGCGAGGTCCGGGGAGGGCGGATAGCGGTTGCAGCCCTCCCCGAGCTCAAGGGTCGTCTCGCTGTCCGGGTCGGCGCCGCCGCGAAGGGCTCCGAAAGCGGTTAGGCAGTCGGCCTGCGCGGGGGCCGGGATGGTGTCGTGCACGGTGGCTCCGGTGCGCCATGGACCGGGGCGCTGCCGGGCTTCCGCGGTGCGGACGTCGGCGAGATTACCGGATAGGGAGCGCCTCGGGGGCAGTTGGCTGCAACGGGGGGACCTCGTGCAGCGCCGGACGGCGCCCCTTCGGAACAAGCTCAGAGGCCAGCAGGATGCGGGCGGCCGCGTTCAGGTCGGGCGTGTCGGCGTGCTGGTCTCGACGCACCCAGATGGCGTCGATGCCCGCGCGTCGGGCCCCTGCGGCATCGGCCTGTGGGTTGTCGCCGATCATGACGAGCCGGCGTGCGGGGCCCGCGGCCGCCCGCGCGAGCTGGAACGCTTCGGGATGGGGTTTCTCGTAGCCGCTGGCGGCAGAGTTGATCACTGTCTGGAACCGCGTGTCGACGCCCAGGGCGGACAGGATGGCGGGTAGTTCGGGCACGTGGTTGGAAAGCAGGACGTGCGTCCAGCCGTGCGCGGTGAGCCGGTCGAGGACCCGCAGCGTCTGCGGGTAGAGGCTCCACGCAGCAGGGTCGGTGTAGGCGGCGCGGGTCGCGGCAGCCACGGCCTGCGGACGGGAGAGCCCGAGGCGGGTGAGTGCCTGGGCGACGACGCTGGTGATGTGGTCCCACCAGGCGTCGGGGTCACTCAGGTGCGGGTGGGGGTCCTCAGGTGCATTCCAGGGGAAGCCGGTGGCGAGAGCCTCGAACATCTCGGGGAAGGCCCAGCGGTGGCCGGGCTCTTGGACGTCCAGGACTTCCAGGAGGCACTCGGCCCAGGTTCCGTACCGGCGGTGGCCGAGCGTCCCGTCAAAGTCCCATATCGCGGTCTTGGAGGAGCTCACCACAGGCCGAGCGCTTCCAGGACGTGCGGGGCCTTGGGCAGCGGCGCGGCGGGCGCGGCGGTGAGGAGGTCGTCGGGGAGGTCCGTCTTCGTGTCGAGTTTGATCATTTCGCGCCAGCGCAGGGCCTGCGGCCACTGCTGCGTCCAGGTGGGGCGCAGTTCGTCGGCGGGGATGTTCTCGAGGCGGCGTGCGTCGGTCAGGAGCCGGGCGGCGGTCTTGGCGCCGATGCCGCGGATACCGGGGATGTTGTCGGCGGGGTCGCCCATCAGGGCGCGGAAGTCGGGCCACTGCTCGGCGAGGACGCCGTAGCGGGGCAGGATGTGCTCGCCAGCGGTGTAGCGGCGCTCCATGGCGAAACCCGTGTTCAGAAGGCGCACGCTGGGGTCGGCCAGGAGCTGGATGTAGTCCTTGTCGGTGGTCATGATGTCGACCGCGCGGCCGTTGGCGCGGGCGGCGGTGGCCAGGGTGGCGATGACGTCGTCTGCCTCGCAGCCGTCCTGCTCGATCCACCGGACGCCGCTGTGGTCGAGGGCGTTCTTGACCAGGGCGAGGGACTCGATCAGGCCGGGCTCGGGAGCGGGGCGCTGGGCCTTGTAGTCGCTGTCCTGTCCGGCGCGGGCCTGGGAGCCGTCCTCGGAGTCAAAGACCACGAAGATCTCGAAGCCGTCGGCGTGCTGGGCCTGGGCTTTGCGCAGGAGCGCGGCGAAGCCGAAGACGCCGGTGCGGTCGATGGTCTTGTCGCGGCTGGTGATGCGGGCGGCGAATCCGAACCAGGCGCGGTGCAGGAGGTAGTGGCCGTCGACGAGCAGCAGGGGTGCGGTCATGGCGTGGCCTCCAGGGGATGGTGCGTGCTGGTGGGTGCCTTTGACCGTGGCGTACGGGCATCCGTTGCCGGATGACCATGGAGTGTAGCCACCGGTGTGGCGCGGGACTGCCAGAACGTGGCCAGGAGCGTCACGAGGTGCTCGGCGGCGTTGCGCTGGTTGAGGACCTTGTGGTGGGCGGCGGCGCGTAGCCGGGCACGTTCGCTGCTGGTCAGGGCGAGTGCGCGGCGGAGGCCTGCGGTCAGGGCGCCGGGGGCGGGGTCGTAGAGCAGGCCGTTGTGGCCGTCGGTGATCTGTTCGGGGAAGCCGTCGATGTTCGGGGCCAGGACGACGGCGCCGCTGTGCTGGGCCCACAGGGCGGTTTCGAAGACGATGTTGGCCAGGGTCTCGCCACGGCTGGGGACGGCCATGGCGAAGGTGTCGGGCCAGGCGGCCAGGGCGCGGGGGATGTTCCGGTCGTAGCGGCCGATGATGGTGGCGCTGAGCCCGAGGTCGGCGCTGCGCTGCCGGTAGAAGTCGAGCAGGGCGGCGCGGTTGTCGTCGGTGGGGACGGCGACCATCGCAAGGTGGACGCTCTCGCGCAGGGGGGCGAGTTCCTCGATGAGGAGGTCGAGGCCCTTGGTGTGGTCGGTGCGGCCGACCGCGGCGACGACCGGGCGGCCCGCGGGGATGCCGAGGGAGCGCACGATGCGTTCGGCTTCGGTTCCGGTCGGCGGGGCGAGGTCGGCGGCGGTGAGGTCGAGCCCGGACGGCCAGGCCCGGAGCGTGCCCGGAGCGAGCCCGTAGTGGTCCTGGAGGTGGCGGGTGAGGAAGTCGCCGATGTCCGCGACCCAGGTGCGGGGGTGGAGGCCGGCGGCGGCGATGGCCTCTTCCTCCCAGGCGACGCGGCCGGGGTCGGGGTGGGGGCGTTCGGTGATGCGGGCGGTGGAGAACAGGGCCAGCAGCACCTCCACCCCCGGGTGGGTGTGGTGGGCGAGACCTGCGAAGGGGGTGTCGACGCCGATGGCGAGCACCTCCTCGTGCCGGTCGGCCAGGTGCCCGGCGGCGCGGGCGGCTTCGGCGGACAGGAGCCGCCAGGTATCCGGGTGCCAGAAGGGGCGGCGGGTGTCGTAAGGCAGGGTGATCACCTCGCCGCCGAGGCCCTCGACGACACGGCGGGCGTAGCGGAGGTCGTCCTCGTTGTAGCCCCAGGTGGCCGGGCCGGGCTCGGGGACGGCGAGGTACGGGGTGAAGGCGCCCGCGTGCGCGCTCAGGCGGTGGTGGTGGCGGGCGAGGGTGGCCAAGAAGGTCTTGGTCTGGCGGCCGATGCCGTTGGTGTTGTTCGCGATGCCGTTGACTGCGCAGTACAGCAGCGCCTTGGTCGTGGACGTGGACAACAGGTGTCTCCTTCCAGGTCAGCCGGCGGCGTAGAGGTCTTCCGGGTTCGGGCGCCAGATCTTCGACTTCGCCTCGGCCGGCTGCATCCCGTGCGTGGCGAGCAGGCCGGTCAGGTGTCGGTAGGCGGCTTCCGCCTCGGGCTCGGTGGCGGCGAAGAGGGTGTAGTTGTCCGTCATCCGCACGGCCGTCCGTCCGGTCAGCTGCTGGTCGACGGGGGTCATCCTCAGGTTCGTCAGCATTGGGCTCAGGCCGCTGCCCGGCGCGAGCGGGTCGGGCAGCGCGCTCAGGATGCGGCGCAGTAGGGCGAGCACGCTCCCGTCGTGGATGAAGCGGGCGACGGAGCTGATCGCGTCCTCCAACGCGACGCCGTGGCTGGCGGCGGCGACGTCGATGTCGGCGACCCAGGTGAGCCCCGCGTTCAGGTGCCGGGCGGCGGCCGCGACCGCGAGGGGCCGTCCGGCCCGCCGGTGCCAGCCGAACATCCAGGGCGGGTAGGCGTCCCGCTCCAGGACGGGCTCGACGGCGTTGCGCAGCGCCCGGTGGACGATCCGGTCGGTGACCGTGGGGATGGTGATGGTGTGCCGTTTGCCCCAGGCGTCGAACTCTTCGGTGCGCAACGGGCCGGGCCGCCATGTTCCGGCCGACAGCGCCGCGAACAGTCCGGTGATGCGGGCGGGCATGTCCTGGCGGAAGGTTCTCCAGGTCATGCCGTCCGCGCCGGGGGAGCCGGTGCGGCCCATGCACTGGCGGGCGGCTCGCTTCAGGGCCCCCTCGCTGACGGCTTGGCGCATCAGGGAGTGCGCCGCCGTACGGCTGGTCACCTGATCATCCCGGTGGCGGTCAGGAACGCCTGGGCGACAGCGGCCGGCGTGTGGGCGACGACCTGGCGCGGCCCGTGCCGGGAGGCCTCGTGGTAGGCGGCCGAGTCGCCGAGCAGGGTCGTGAGTGCCTTCCACAGGGCTTCGGGTCCGCTCTCCAGGGCGGTCATCCGCCCGGCCGGCCCCGTGAGGGCGGGCAGGTGCCCGAGCCTGTAGCCGACCACAGGCGTGCCCACGGACAGGGCTTCCGCGGCGACCATCCCGAACGTCTCCGGGCTGGTGGAGGAGATGACCGTGGAGCTGGCTCCCGCGAGGAAGCCGGGCACCTGCTGCCAGGGCAGGGCCGGGAGGATCTCGACGTCGGGCAGGGCGGCGGCCAGGGCCCGGCACTCGGTGACCACCTCGTTCTGCATGCCCGGCCAGTACTCGAATCCGGCCTCGGCCAGCACGATCTGCAGCGGCCTGCCCAGCCCGCCCGGGTAGGCCTTCAGCAGTTCGGCGATGCCCTTGTGCGGCTCGGCCCGGGCCACGATCCGCACGGGTCCGTGCTCGCGCAGCGCCTCCCGCTCCTCCGGCGCCGGCGGCGTGATGGTGTGCATGAGGGCGTTGGAGACCACGGCCCATTCGCCGGTGTCCACGCCTTCGCGGGCCAGTTCCTCGATCATGAAATCGCTGACCGTCAGGACCCGGCCCGGGCGGTGGCCCAGGCTCTGGTAGAGGGGGGCGTCGGTGCGCGGGACGTGCACCATCAGCGCGGTGGCCATGTGCGCCGGGGCCGGACTGAGGTAGCCCAGTCCCCACACGGCGTCCACCCAGCACACGAGATCCACCGCGTTCCCCGCCAGGAGGCGGCGCACCTCCTGCTCCACGGGTGCGGGATCGGCGAGGAGGGCGGTGAGGTTCTCCTCCACCGCGGGGCGCGGCAGGGTCAGACTGTCCAGGCGGAGAAGGTCCGGGCCGTCGTCAGGTGTGGCGGGGCCGGCGGCGATGATCAGGGCGCGGTGGCCGAGTTCACGCAGGCCGGTGGCGAGGGCGGCGATGCTGCGCTCGATCCCGGCGGGCTCGTCGGGGTTGTGGGTGAGCAGAACGAAGGCGATGTTCACGTGGTGGCTCCAGTGGTCGCAGGGGTGGGGGCGGTGTCACGGACGGGGCGCAGCCCGATGCCCGGCGAGCAGATGCCGGGCGGGACGTCGTTGACGTGAGCGCACTCGGCGTACTGGGACAGGGAGTTGTAGGAGCCGCCCCGCAGCAGGGCGATCCGGTCGCGGCGCCACGGCGCCGTCGTCCACTCCCACACGTTGCCGCCCACGTCCCAGAGGCGGTCCGGGGTGCGGCCGGCCGCGTGGGACCGAACGGGCGTGGGGCGGCCGGGGCCGAGGCCGCGCAGGTTGGCGTGCCCGGGCCCGGGCACCTGGTCGCCCCAGGGGAAGCGGCGGACCGCCCCTGAGGCCATCCACTCCCATTCGGCGGACGTCGGAATCCGAGCCCCGAGCCGGTGCGCGAGCTGGGCGGCCTGGGGCAGTGTCAGGCCGGTGACCGGCAGCCCGGCGACGGCCAGCGGCGTCGACGCCCACCACAGCGTGGCCACTTCCTGGGCGGGGTGCCACTCCCCGGCCGGCACGGGGCCGCCGGATATGCGGATCCACTCCACCGGATCCACTTCTGCCGCTACCGTGGAAGGGTCCCGGGCAGCAGGCACGCTCCCCGGAGGAAGAACCGGTCCGCTCACCAGCACACGCGGGCTTGCCTCCGGCGAAAGACGGCCCTGTCCGGGCGCTCCCCCGCTCACCGCCCGGCCCCGGCAACCGCGAGGAGCTGGCCGCCGAGGGTTCCCCCGTCGGCGAACGCGCCGCTGAGGCTGCGGTTCAGGGTGCGGGCCGCATCCTGGCGCACCCCCCGCATGCTCATGCACATGTGGGCGCCATCGGCGACCACCCCAACGTCCGATGATGCGGTCGCTTTGGCCACATCCGCGGCGACGCCGTCGACGAGCCGCTCCTGGAGCTGGAGACGATGCGCGT
This sequence comes from Streptomyces sp. NPDC043876, assembly GCF_056435825.1. NCBI lineage: Bacteria > Bacillati > Actinomycetota > Actinomycetes > Kitasatosporales > Streptomycetaceae > Streptomyces > Streptomyces sp. NPDC043876. The sequence goes on from NZ_JBWKDV010000012.1 coordinate 102,284, forward strand.
GAGCGGCGACGATCCGGGCGAACTTCGACAGCCCCAGCACGCTCCCGCACGGCCGGTACCCGATCGTCAACTCGAGCCGCATGGGCAGCAGATGATGCTCACACAGGCTCCAGGCCACGATGCCCCGCACGATGACCACCCGGTCCGTGCCGGCGGGCAGGTCCTCCTCGAAGACGGTGTCCGTACGGCCCGGGTCGTGGTCGAGGAATTCCGTCCACCAGCGGGCGGCCCGCTCCGGGGTGCCGCGCAGCCCCTCACGCTCGGGGTCCTCACCCACCGCCTCCAGCAGCTGCCGGTACAGGTCGGCCACCCGCGCCACATCCACGCGCGGGCGCGCCACGGCGTCGTCCAGGCTCGTCATCAGGCACAGGCCTTCGTTTCGGTCCGTGCACCGGCACGGAGAACGGAAAGGGCGTTCGGACCTTCGTGCAGCAGCAAGTCCAGCGCGCTCAGACCCGAACTCCAGCCCGGTGCCCGGCCGTAGCGCGGATGCGAGTACGTGGCGACCTCGACCGTGATTGCGTGCTCGGCCAGCAGGCCGTGGTCGAGGTAGGCCAGCGCACCGGTCCCCACCCGCATGCGCGTCGCGCCCCGCTGCCGGCAGAGGTCGATGAGCATGCCGGTCTGCCGTCCGGCCGGAGGCCGTTCGCTGGTGCGGACCACCGTGCACGGCAGGCCGAACGCGTCGAGCAGCAACCGCAACAGCGCCTCGTTCAGGTCCGCGAGATGGGTCCAAGGCGTGCGGTAGAGGGCTTCGAGGGCCTCCCGGTGCGCGGGCCAGTACGGGGCGTGCCCGTACGTCTGGGCGAGGCTGCGCCAGTGCCGCCCAGCCCAGACGTCGTCCGCGATCCGGGTGTCGTTGATGCTCTGGCCGAAGTGGCGCCGCACCGGCACGGTGAGCCTGACCGGTCCGGCGGTGCCGCGGATGTAGTTGCGGTTCTGCCAGCCCCGTTCGGTGAACTGCACGTGGTCCAGAAGGACCAGTTCGTCCGCGTCGGCCAGCCGTGAGAAGTAGCCGGGCCAGGGCAGGTAGGCCGGCTGGTGGGCGACCAGCACGTTCCCGCCCATCAGCAGGCCATCCGGTAGGCAACGAAGACCTCCGCCCGCTCCGCGCCGCACGACGCCCCGGCCGCGGTGTCGAGCGCCCGAATCCGGTCCAGGGACCGCGGGTGTTCGCCGTCGCGCAGCTCGCGGGCGTAGCACTCCAGCGCCTTGTCCTTCACCGCGGCGGTGCCGGTGACGTCCACCCACACGCTGGGGCGCGGGAACTGCGGGCTCCAGGCGTGGTCCTCGGGGCCGTGGAAGCCGAGGACCATCCGGGGCCAGTGGCGTAATGCTCCGGTGGGCCGCGCCGCCGCGTATCCGGCCTGGTGGACGACCTGGTGGTCCTGGTGGACGGCTCCGGCCGCCGGGATGAGGAGCGCGGCCGGTTCCAGCGCGGTCAGGGACAGGTCCGGGCCGGCCTCAATGAGGCGGACCAGTTCCGCAGCGTGACCGGCGAGGTCGCCGGCCCGGTGGTCGTCGCTCCAGGCGATGTGGCGGCCGCTGACGCCCAGGACGTCACAGGCCGCGTTGAACTCCTCGTGCCGCAGTCGGCTGTCAGTGGGTGTTCCCCACCGGGGCTGGGTCAGGCAGGCCACCGCCAGGACGTGCACGTGGATTCCGGCGGCGGTCAGGCGGGCGATGGTGCCCCCGGCGCCGAGCGTCTCGTCGTCGGGGTGCGGGGCGACCGCGAGAACGTGGTCGCCGGGGCTCAGGCCGAACATGGGCCTGCCTCCTCTTGATCCGTGGAAGGGGAACGGGCGTAGGGAGCGCCCTCAGGTGCGGGTTCGCGGGGCCTGGGGCTGGCTGCGCAGACGGGTGAGCGGGGGAAGGGCTTCCAGGCGGCCGGATTCCGGGGCGGGCTCCCAGGGGAAGTGGACCCAGTCGGCGACGCCCCAGCCCCAGCTGTCGAGCGGGTAGTCGGAGCCCTCGTTGCGGCACAGCACGGCCGTACGGACACCGGACGGGCCCACCGTGGCGGTGAGCATCTCCGCGATCGCGTGCAGGGTTGCTCCCGAGCCGCAGATGTCGTCGACGACCAGCAGCGACGAGGCGGTGGGCAGCGCGGTGAGCGCGACCTCGTTGTGCCCGTGGTCGAGGAGGACCCTGCCGGTGGCGGCCTGCTGGATGCCCACCGGCGCGTTGTGGCGGGCCCGGACGACGACGGCCGGGACGCCGAGCTGCTCGGCGACGACCTCGGCGAGGCGGACACCGCCGCGGGCAATTCCGAGGACGGCCACCGGTGCGTATTCGGCTTCCTGGGCGGCGATCAGGCATGCCGCGGCGAGGAACTCGCCCTGAGTGAGCTGCCAGACGCGTCGGTTCTCGAAGACGCGGGTGGTCACGGCCAGCTCCATGAGTCCAGGACGGCGTGGATGTCGGCGTGGCGGTCCATCGGGTCGGTGATCAGGTGTGTCCTGGTCACCGGGACCGTGCCCAGCACCTCGGCGTACGGGGCCTCCATCAGCAGCAGGGCCTCCGAGGAGGGGAACCGGGCGAGATGCCGGCGCAGGACCGACGGCGCCGTCCCGGCCAGGACGCGCGCCCGCTCCTCGGTCATGGGCTGCTCGTACGTGGTGACGGGTGTGTCGGCGGTCACCAGCCCGTACAAGGCCGACAGCACCAAAACCCGGGCCCGCGGCCCGCCGCGCTCGGTGACCCTGTCGCGGATCAGCGGGACGACCCACCCTTCGTACAGGTCGAGCGCGGGCAAGGGAGCGGCGGTCACCCGCTTCTCCTTGCAGCACGCCACGACCACCAGCCCGTCGGTGACGGCATGCTCAGCGGCCACGTTCGTCACCCCACAGCAGCACGTGCAGGCGGATGCCGAGCCGGTAGCCCCGCTCGCGGACCGGACCTTCCAGAGTGCGCATCCCCGCGAGGATCACCTTCGGGTCGGTGCCCTCCGGCATCACCGAGATGCCGGTCAGGGCGTAGGCCGCCTCCAGCGCGGCGATCTCGGCCACCTCGGCGGGCTCGGACACGACGAACTTGAAGCGGGCCCGCCCGGTGGCGACGAAGGCCCGCAAAACGTCGGGGACCAGCCGCCGCGTCTCCGGCATGGCCGCTCCGAACCGGGACAGCTTCGGGGAGACGTTGAAGTACGGCCCGGCCGCCACCAAGGCCTCGGCCGGGGCGATGGTGCCGTTGGTCTCGATCTCCACCGTCCGGCCAGCCGCCCGCAGCCCCTTGACCAGCTCGGTCACTCCGGCCATCTGGATCAGCGGCTCGCCGCCGGTGATGACCACGAGGTCCTCGGGCTGGTCCACCGCCCACGCCAGCAGCTCCTCGACGCTCTCGTAGTGGGCCTCTTTGCGCAGGTCGAACCGCTTGTGGTCCCAGCTGTAGGGGGTGTCGCACGGTGAGCAGATGAGGTTGCACAGGGCGAGGCGGATGAAGCACGCGGGCACCCCGGTGCTGGGGCCCTCGCCCTGGACCGTGCTCCCGAACTTCTCCGAGACCCGGATCCGTAACCCGGCGTGCTGCAGCGCGCTCATGCCGCGCCTCCCGCGTACTCGGCCCAGCTGGTCTCCGTCTCCGAGACCCGTACGCACGCCCCGTTCCAGCCGGCCCCTCCCATGGCCCGGTCCGCCAGCCACTGCGAGAAGTGGCGGGCGAGGTTCTCCGAGGTGGGGTTCAGACCGGGGATCACCTCGTTCAGGACTCGGCCGTGCACGGCGCTGCGCAGATGGTTGCGCAGCAGCACGGGGACGTCCCCTAGGCGCGGGACGGCGGAGACGGGCACGCTGAGGACGTAGGAGTGGCCGTGCAGACGCCCGCACGGATGACCGTCGCGCAGCCCGCGCAGCTGGTGCGAAGCCTCGAACGCGGCGAAAGCGGCCGACGGCAGCGGCTGGGGCCTCCCGGTCCGGACCCGGACCTCCTCCAGCACGGACACGACGTCGGACGGCAGGTGGTCGCGTGCCCACCCCAGGAGGTGCTCGGCGATCCCCTCGTTGGAGACGTCCTTGACGCAGTCGTTGAGGATCTGGTGGTCCAGAGCCTCGTCGATGTACCGCTTGAGGGGGGCCAGGTCACCGAAGTCGGCGACGAAGCCCTCCGGGCTGAGCACCGCGGAGGACAGCACGGCCTCAGCGGTGAACGAGTGCCCGTCGTAGCGTCCGTCGTCGAGCCGTCGCGTGGCCTCGAAGCGGAAGCCCTTCCCGATCCGGAACAGTGGCTGCGTGCTGCTCATCGGACGACGCCCTTCTGCGCCAGCACGTAGAGGGTCGGGTCCGCCACCCCGGCCTCGGCGAACGCCTCCCGGCGCTCCACACATGTCCCGCAGGCACCGCAGTGCACCTCGCCTCCCTCGTAGCACGACCACGTCAGCGCGAACGGCACACCCAGCCGGGCGCCCTCGCGCACGATGTCGGCCTTGGTCAGGTTCAGGAACGGTGCGACGAGCTGGAAGCCCGCGTCGATGTGCCCCTCGTTCCCCGCCTTCATGGACGCCTCGACGAGGGTGAAGAACTCCGGCCGGCAGTCGGGGTAGATCGCGTGGTCCCCGGAGTGCGCGCCGAACGCCACCGCGTCTGCCCCCGCCGCCACCGCGGCACCGGCCGCGATCTCCAGCATGATCGCGTTCCGGTTCGGGACGACCGTGCTGCGCATGGTCTCGGCGCGGTAGTGGCCGTGCGGCACCTCGATGGCCGGGTCGGTCAGGGCGGAGCCGCTCAGAATCCGTCCCAGGGACGTCAGGTCGACGATGTCGTGGGACACGCCGAGCTGATCGGCCAGGTTGGCGGCGTGGGCCAGCTCCTTGACGTGGCGCTGCCCGTAGTTGAACGAGAGCAGGCTCACGGTGACGCCCTCGTCGCGGAGCTTGTAGGCCGTGACAGCGCTGTCCAGGCCGCCGGAGAAGATGAGTACCGCGTGACGCGGTACGGCAGTTCGAGGCATGGGTGTGCCCTTCCGAGGTCCCCCGGACCGTGTCCGGGGCAGTGGATTGTGTGGACCTGGGGTCTGCCGACGGGGAGGAATCCGCCAGCCGCGCGAGCGGGGTCGGACTACTTCCGCCACCGCCTGGTAACAGTGAGCCCGAAGCGGGCAGGATGAGGCATCGGTGAGCCGCGCTCACTCACGTAGTCCGCGAACTCACGTACAGGGGGCGCCAAATGCCAGGCCACGGGGAACCGTCGTTCGCCGCCGAACTGACGCACTCCCGCGAGATCCGGGGCCTGTCCAAGGCGGACCTGGCCCGACGCCTGCACATCTCGCCGTCGTACGTAAGCCACCTCGAGTCCGGACGCGAACGCGGTTCCTCGGATCTTGCCCGCCGTCTCGACAAGGAGCTCGACGCGGGAGGCAAACTCTGGAAAGCGTGGCAAGACGACGACGGTGGCACGCAGCCGGCCCCAGAGGTAGCCGATGCTCCTCCGTCCGCGGGCATCCTCGTCCTCGAAGACACCGCGGCCCTGCGCTACGACGGCTCGGTCTACCACCTGACGATGCATCGACGGCTGCGGAACACCGGCGCGGACCCGATCACCCGCTACCTCGTCCGCATCGCCGTCGACCGCTACCCCGGCGAACCCGAACGCTCCAACGCCCTGTACCGGGCCCGTCCTCTGACCTGGGAAGAACTCCAGCTGGAAGCTCACTGCGGCGACGAACAGATGGGGCGCGTCGTCAAACACGACCGCGACGCGTTCAAAGAGGTCTGGCTCGAGTTCGCGAATGCGCGCACCCGCTTCCCCCTCTACCCGGGTCAGGAAGCCGAGATCACCTACAGCTACTCGGTCAGCGCCGACAAATGGGGCCCCTGGTTCCAGCGGGCCGTACGCCTGCCCACCCGCGAACTCACCGTGAGCCTCGCCTTCCCCACCGCTATGCAGCCCACCGTCTGGGGCACCGAGACCTCCCTCAGCGCGAACTTCGCGCCCCTGCGCACACCCCCCACCCAGGCCGCAGATGCAGACCACACGGTCTACACCTGGACGACCCTGGACCCGCCCCTCCACGCCCGGTATCGGCTGGAGTGGCGGCTGAAGACCGCACACCGTCCAGAAAGCGAGACCGTGAACACCCCCACCCCCAGCGCCCTCATGGCCGCCGCCGGCATCATCCAGGAAGGCGACCTGCTCCTCCAGACCGTCGCGCAGCCCTTCGACCTTCCCGCCGAAGCGGACGAAGCCCGCCGCGTCATCCGCGAACTCGGCGACGCGATCGCACGCGTCAAAGAGCTCCACGATTTCGGGAAGGGAATGGGTATCGCCGCCCCGCAAATCGGCATCGGCCGCGCTGCCGCCGTGGTCGTCCCACCCGGCGACTGCTCCACTCCGATCATGCTGCTCAACCCCACCGTCGCGGAGTCCTCGGCGGAGGCCGACCGGCAGTACGAAGGGTGCCTGTCGTTCTTCGATGTGCGTGGCCTCGTTCCCAGGCCGCTCCACATCGTCATCGCCCACACGGACATCGATGGGACGCCCAAGCTCACCAGGTTCGAACACGGCTTGGCCCGTCTGGTCCTGCACGAGGTCGACCACCTCGACGGCAAGCTCTACCGCTCCCGCATGGATCCGGGCACCCAGCCGATCCCCGTCGAGGAGTATCGCGGTACGGGGCAGAACTGGACCTACTGATGAGAGCCGGCTGCTCACCGTCCACGCTCCGGACAGCTCGAGGCGTCGAAGCGGGCGCCGGGCACGGGGTACGCCAGGTGTGGGGTGCAAGGAGCGTCATTCTCGGGCGCCTCGTAGAGGACCAGCGCGGGGCGCCCTGGTTGGCGCAGCGCGATCAGCCCTTCAGCGGCCAGGTCGCGTAGGGCACGCTTGACGTCGTCCGCGCTCATTCGCATCCCGCTGGAGATGGCTGACAGCGACGGCAGGTCCCGCCCCGTCGGGTGCCAGCAGTCCAGGATCTCCCGTTTGATCTGCTCCGCCGCGATCCTCGCGCTCAGGCTTGGCCGCGGAAGGTGAACCCTCCAGAGCTGCTGCTCGGCCACCCGATAACGGTGTGTGGGCGTGCGCTCAAGGACCCCGGAAGCGGCCATACTGCTCAGCGCCGAATTGACCGCCACCTCCGGAACGCGCAGCTCGACGGCGAGATCAGCGGCGCGCGCGAGCACGCTTCCCACCGGGTAGAGGCCCTGGGTGCAGCGGGCCAGGATGATGTGGGCGGTATCAGTGAGCCCGGTCGCGGGCCGCGTTGTGCGCCCGCTCATCGGTTGTCCTGCTCGCCGTGCAGTCCAGCATCGTCCGCGAGTCGCTCTGCCGCGTGCTGGGGCAGTGGCGAGCGCGCGATGAACGCGTACGCGGCATCGATCGGAGCCAGGCTGCCGAGTTGACGCGGGCGCCAGCGGCCCACGAGATCGATGCCAGGGTCGGTGAGCGGCCAGGGCCCGGCCAGCGCGGCGACTTCGTAGCGAGTCCGCGGGTGGAAGGTGGTTCCAGCCTCGCGGTACAGCCGGATGAGATTGGCGATCGCGGTTGCCCTGACCGGGTCGGCAGGCCGGGTATCCCCAGCGGCGTGGGTCAGCGAGATCGCACTGCCCGGGGGCAGCCATTCGCGCAGTTCGGCCATGAGGCGAACCGCCGTGTCCGTGTCCGGGATCTCGGATAGGACCTCGTGGGCGAGGACGCCGATCGGCCGTCGCCGGTCGAGGGCTTGCAGCGCCGGGTGCGCCAAGAGCCCGGCCATATCCGCGATGTCGTACTGGATCGCGGCGTCCCGCAGGTCCTCGTTCTGCGTCCGACGGTGTGCGTCGGCCATGGCATCGGCGTCGACGGATACGACACGGGCGGTGGGCTGCACCGCTCGCACGACGTGGTGGACGTCCCCGTCCCGGCTGCCGCGCGGAATGCCGGCGCCCAGGTCTACGAACTGGGTGATGCCGGCCCGGGCCAGGTACTCGGCAGCACGCAGGCCGTGCACACGGTTGTCCCGGGCAGCCTGTTTGATCCAGGGCGCGACCCGTAACACCTTTTCCACGAAGTCGCGGTCTGCCTGGTAGTGCTGCTCGCCGAGGAGAACATCGTGGACACGAGCACTGGTTGGGACAGAGACGTCGATACGGGAGCGGCGGGCGTAGGGACCGGAAGGTGGTCGCATGCGGGCTTCCAAGTCGGTTCGGTGCGGCAAGAGCTGGATCACAGGAGATCGCCGACGGAGGCGGCCAGACAGGCGGTGTGCCACGGGGCAAGCAGGGTCGTCTCGGGAAGCGGCGCGGACTCGACTTCCCGTGCCCGGGCCGCTGCGCGGTCCGGCGACGGTGCGAGGCCGGGGCCGTGCGTGCGGCCGGGGAGGGTGGAGGTGTTCATCGCGGGTCCTCGTCCTTCGGCTCCGGGTTGCCGGTGTGCTTGAGGGGGACGGTGCAGTGGACCATCGCAGCGAGGCCGTGCCGGTCCTGTGCGGTCAGCCGCAGTCGGGTGACGTCTTCGCCGTCTCTGCTGAGCCCCGTACCGGTGACCAGCCATCCGATGGAGCGGAGGTGATCGAGAAGCCGCCTCGGGGTGTTGTCGCCGCCCGCGCGCCGGGACGGCACCTCGGCGTGCACCCACCGCGCGTTGATCCGGTCGGCGAAGTCCGAGGCCCAGAGCGTGATCAGCCACCCGACCTTGTCGTCGCGGCCGGGTGCCGTGTAGACGAGCGAGATACCCAGACCGGGCCCCTCCGTGTCGGTGTCCCCAGGGCGCAGGTCTGGCTGCCGGTTCAGGAGCAGGCACCCGACCAGGACTTTCTCGCCGTCGGTGTTGTCCTCGTACAGGCCCACGGCCTCCGCCCAGGCGTCCCGGTACGCGGCCTCGTGGTGGTAGGGCACCGCGATCCCGCGGTCGGCGAGCCAGTCGGCGCGCTCTTCGACGAGTGTGGCGGCGGCCACGCGTTCGGCGTCGGTGTTCAGCGGTCGCATCTCGTACGGCGAGCGCGCCGGTACGCCGTTCATCGGGGACTCCGCCCGGTCCGTGGCGGCTGGTGTGGTGCTGGCGTTGGTCACCGGTCCACTCCCTCGGGGTTGGCGGCTCGGTTCGGCTCGGCCTGTCCGGGGCCGCCGAGGAGGACCAGGGAGTGGGCGAGTCCGATGAGGTGAGCGACATTGCCAGCGCCCGCCCTGCGCACGAGGCCGTCGGTCCGGTTGCGGAGTTCACCGGCGGGGATGCCTGCGGCGCGGGCGATGTCGGCCGGTGATGAGTGCTCGGCGATGGCTCGGATGAGCCGCTTGTCGTCTTTATCCGCCTCGAAGGCTCGGTGCAGCGCGGGCGGGGGCGGGGCCACCTGTTGGTGGCTGAGGAGGGCGTGCGCGAGGACCGCGCGGGAGGCGCGGGCGGGGCAGTGCAGGTTCTGGCGCATCACGCGGATGTGGGAGCTCACCGTGTCGTGGGCCAGGTGTTCCTCGCCCGCGATCTCGCTGTTGGTGAGCCCGCAGACGAGGTGGCCCGCGATCCGCTTTTGAGCAGCGGTGAGCGGGGTTATGGGAGCTGCGTGGGTCGTGGCCATCAGGTTTCCAGGTCAGGTGGTCAGGCGGCCGGGCGGCCGAGGCGGACGGGGATGGCGGTGTGGCCGTTGGAGATGAAGCTCGGCAGCGGCACGAGGTCGGCGGCCGGGACGGCGAGCTGGAGGTGGGGGAATCGGGTGAAGAGCGCGTCGAGGGCGGTGCGGATCTCGATGCGGGCAAGCTCGGCGCCGAGGCAGAGGTGGGCGCCGTGGCCGAAGGCGAGGTGGTCGCGGGCGGTGGCGCGGCCGGGGAGGAAACGGTCGGAGTCCGGGCCGTGAGTCTGGGGGTCGCGACCGGCCGCGGCGTAGTTGATGACGAGGGCGTCCCCCCGGGCGAAGGTGAGGCCGGTGGGCTGGTCGACGACGTCGCGCACGGCGAAGCGCATGATGATCGTGGCGATCGGGGCCTGCTGGCGCAGGACTTCCTCAGTGAGCTGGTCCCAGGCGATCTCGCCGTTTAGAACGCGGGTGAGCTGGCCGGGGTGGGTCAGGAGGTTCACTGCGCCGTGGTCGAGGGCGTTGACGGTCGTCTCGTGGCCGGCGCCGATGAGGAGGACCAGGCTGTCGCGGAGCTCGGTGTCGCTGATGTCGCCGCTGCGTCGGGCGGTGATGAGGCCGGAGGTGACGTCGTCGCCCGGCGTCGCCTTCTTCTGCTCGATCAGCTGGCCGATCAGCTCGTACACGCGGGTCTGCGCCTGCATGGCTTGCTCGGGTGCCAGGTCGGTGGCGAACAGCAGGGCGATCGCGTCGCGGAAGTCGTCGTGGAGGTCCTCGCCGACGCCGAGGATGGCTCCCGCGACCAGGAGCGGAAGGCGCCAGGCGAACCGGGCGCGCAGGTCCACGGGCTCGTCGGGTCCGGCGCTCTGGAGGTCGTCGAGGAGGGCGTGGGTGATTTTCTCCATCTGCGGGACGAGGGCCCGTACCCGGCGCGAGCTGAACGCGGCGGCCAGGGGGCGGCGCAGGCGACGGTGCTCGTCGCCGTACGCGGACAGGGCGTTGCGTACGTCGACCCAGATCCGCAGCGGCCAGTCAACCGGCAGCTCGCCGCTGATGTAGGTGGGCCAGTGCTGTGTGGCGTCCTTGGAGATGTCGGGGTGGGTGAGTAGGCGGCGTATGAGGCCGGGGTCGGTGACGGACCAGGCGGGGATGTCGCCGGGGAGCAGGACGCGCGTGGCCGGTCCGCGCTCGCGCAGGGCGGCGGCTTCGCTCTGGATGTCGGAGCCGGTCGGGTCGAGGCGGTAGGGGCAGCCACCCTCGGGGCCCTCTGTGTTATGGGTGCTCGGGGGCATGGTCATCGCCTTTCGGGTGCGGGGAGGTGGGTGTCGGGCTGGAAGTGGGCGGGCAGCGCGGTGAGACCGGCGTGGAAGGTGGCGGGCCGGGCGGTGAGCTGGCCGGGATCCACAGCGAGGGTGAGATGGGCGAGGCGGTCGACGGCGCATTCGAGGGCGGTCTCGGCGATGATCCGGGCGAGGTCCGGGGCCGGGCACATGTGGACGCCAGCGGAGAAGGCGAGGTGGCCGCGGTTGCCGGTGCGGGTGCCCCCAGCGAACGGCAGGGCGGGGTCTGCGTTGGCGGCGGCGAAGGAGACCAGGATCGGGAAGCCCTGCTGGAGGTAGACGCCCTCGTAGCTCTGCTCTCCGATGGCGTACAGCGGGGAGTAGTTGGACACGGGCGGGATGTGCCAGAGGACTTCGTCGAGGGCGTCGGCGAGGGGCTTCACCCCGGTGTGGACGGTGCCGGCGAACCGGTGGTCGGTGATGATCAGGTGGAGTGCGTTCATGATCAGGTTGCTGGACGGGGTAGATCCGGCGCCGATGACCAGCAGAATCGTCTGGACCATCTCGGCGTCGGTCAGGCCCGCCGTGATCAGGTGGGAGGTGACGTCCCGCCCGGGATGGGCCCGCTTGAGGCGGGTCAGCTGCAGGCAGGCCGCCTCGAGTTCGGCGTTGGCTTGCGCGGCGTCGGCGTCGGCGTCGAACAGTCGGGTCACAGCGACGACGATGCGCCGGCCGAGGTCGGGCGGGCAGCCGAACATCTCGATCATGGTGAGCATCGGCAGCGGGTCGGCGTACTGGGCGACCAAGTCGGCCTGTCCGTCGGCGGCGAAGGCGCTGATGAGCTGGTCCGCGATGCGGCGGACGGTCGCGGCGAGGGCGTGGGTGTCGACGCGCGCGAGGCTGGAGGTGATCGCGTGGCGCAGCCGGGCGTGCTCCGTGCCGTCCTTCCACAGGGCGTTGTCGCGGGGCTGCATCATCATCAGCGCCGGGCTGTCGGCCGGGACCTGCCCGCGGCGCAGGGCCTCCCAGCGTCGCGGGTCCTTGGCGAAGCGGGCCGGGGTGTTCTGGAGCAGGTAGAGGGCTGCCCGGTAGTTGACAGCCAGGTATCCGTACACGCCGGAGGAGATCTCCACCGGGGCGATCGGCCCCTGGGCGCGCAGCTGCTGGTAGGTGGCGTTCGGATCGGCGTTAAACGTCGGCCCGTAGATCGGCAGCGGCCCGGCGGGGGGAGACGGCGGCGTAGGGGCGTAGACCGGGCACTGCCCGGTGCCGGGGGTGGGGTGGGTGGTCATCGGGCGGGCTCCGGCGTGAGGGTCAGCAGGTGGTGGACGAGGGCGATCAGGGCATCGCGGGAGCTGGGGCGGTCGCGGGCGTCGCACCGCACCAGCGGGGTGTCGGGGGCCAGGGCCATGACCTCGCGCAACCGCTCGTCGGTGATGGCGGGAGCTTCGTCGAAGGCGTTGACGGCGACGGCGTAGGGCATGCGGAGGTCTTCGACGAGCTGAAGGATGGGGTAGGTGTCGGCAAGGCGCCGTGTGTCGACCAGGACGAGGGCGCCGAGCGCACCGATGGCGAGGTCCTGGAGGATCGGGAAGAACCGCGCCTGGCCGGGTGCCCCGAACAGGTAAAGGACCAGGCTGTTGGAGAGGGAGAGCCGCCCGAAGTCCATGGCCACGGTCGTGGTGACCTTCGCCGGCAGCGCGACGTGGTCGACTCCCGCACTCGCGCGCGTCATCACCTCCTCAGTACTGACGGGCGCGATCTGGGACAGGGCATGGATGTAGGTCGTCTTCCCGGCGCCCAGGTGCCCGCAGACAAGCACCTTCACGGTGCGCTCGTCCCCGCGCAGTCTCGGCGCGGCGGTCTCAGATTCGGCGAAGGCCGGCAAGGACGTCCTCCAGCAGGGCTCGGTCGAGGGTGGTGGTTTCAGTCATGCGCCGCTGGGTGGTGATGTGTCCAAGCTCCATGAGGTCGGCCAGCAGGACGCGGGTCACGCTCACTGGCAGGCGCAGGAGCGCGCCGAGCTCGGCGACGGCTTGTGCCCCGCCAGCCAGCACTCGCAGGATCGAGAGGTGCTCGGGGTTGAGGTGGGCACGGCTGAGGTGGCCGGCGGAGGCCGAGAGGCTGATGAGGGTGATGTGGTCGAAGGTGTTGCGGCTGGGTACGGACCGCCCGCCCGTCACCACGTAGGTCCGCACCAGCCGGTCGTCGCCTGCCTGCCGTGCCCCACTCATGCCGGACTGGCCAGGTTGTGGCGCGGGGCGACCTGCAAGGCCGGGCCGAGGCCGTCGATCGTCTTGCGCATGCGGTACGAGAGCGCCTCGATGTCGACGTCCTTGCCCGCAGAGACCACGAGGTAGGAGCCCTCGGCGGCGGTAAGGAGGAACAGGAAGCCGTCCGTGAAGCTGACCATCGTCTGCTCCCATGGGGTCGGTTCGTTCTGGACGAACGCCGCGCCGCGCTTGCTGAGGGACTGCATGCCGGAGGCGATCGCGGACACCGTGTCCGCGAGCTCGCGATCGACATCGGCGGAGGTACCGACCATCAGCCCGTCCGCGGAGAGCACGACGGCGTGGCGGGTTCCGGGGAAGTTCACGAGGTCGTTGAGGATCCAGTTGATGTCGGGGGTGGGGCTCATGGCGTCTGCTCCTGATCGGTAGAGGCGGTGCGGGCGAAGTCGGTGCCGCGCATGAACGCGGCGAGCTGGCGGCCGGCGCCGGGCGGCGGGGGGCTTGTGGCGGGTGCGCCGGGCTGGAAGCGGGACCCGTGTCCCCGTTGGCGTAGCGGCAGGCCGTCTTCTGCCACCGGATAGGGGTGGTCGGACGGCGGCGCGCTCACCTGGGTGCCGTTCACGGACTCGATCACAGACGGGGAGGCGGGGGCAGGTGGTGCGACCAGGAGGGCGCGGGGCAGGTGGAGGACCGCGCGGACCCCTCCGTGCACGGACTGCTGTTCCACCGAGACGTGGAAGCCGTACCGTGCGGCGAGCTGGCCAATGGCCAGGAAGCCGAAGCGCGGCGGGGTCCGCAGCTCGGTGATCCGGACCGGGTCCTGGCCGGACAGCAGGCGCGCCGCGCGCTCGCGCTCCTCTGGGGCCAGCCCGATTCCGGCGTCCTCGATGACGATGCTGATCCCGTTGTGCGCTTCGAGGAACCACACGTAGACCTTGGTGCCGGGCTCGCTGTGCCTGGCGGCGTTGTCGAGCAGTTCCGCCGCGGCGAGCACCACCGGTTCCACCACCCGGCCGGCGACGTACGTGGTGGGTTCCCCGCTGACCTCCACCCGCAGGTAGTCGCGGATCCGGGAGACACCGCCGCGGACCGCTTCCGGGAGGGGGGTGTCGTTGCGCTGCCGACCGGGCCACATCCCGGTCAGGACGCCTACGATCTGGGCGCGGCGGGCGATCTGGCTGCTTGCGTGGTCGATGGGGATTGTGATGGCGAGGGTCTCCTCGTCGCTGCGCAGGTCCTGCAGCGCCGTCACGGCGACCTGCTGCTCGTTGATGAGGGCCTGGAGCGAGCGGACGACGGCCTGGACCGCCGCGCTGGCGGCGCCTTCGGCCCGCTCGGATGCCTCGCCCGCCAGGGCGGAGACCTGATCCAGCACGGCGTGGTGGGCCATTCCGGTCGGGGGCGTCGCGAGCGGCGGGTGGAGCAGACCCGCGTCGCGGTAGCTGTCGACGTGCCCGCCGCTCAGCGCGTTTATGAGGGCGGGCAGCCGGTGCTCGGCAAGGTGCCGGGCCTCTTCGTTCCGTGCCTCCACGCGCTGCTCGCCGTCGAGGACCCTGCTCTCCAGCTGGCGGATGGCGCCGAGCCGGTCGATGGCACGGCGGCGGTAGTGCACCGCCGCCGCGCCCGCGCCCGTGGCGATACCGGTCGGCACCGCCATCAGCGCGAGGTCGTGTATCAGCGTGCTCACTTCAAATCCTCACGGGCTTGCGGTCGGTTTGGACGGTTGCGGAGTACTGCCCGCGGGGTTCGGGCTGGGTGAGCAGCGCGCACATCAGGGGGATCGGCGCGGAGAAGACACGGCCTTCGTCGTTCCCGACCCGGGCCCAACACAGGTCGTCATCCGGTCCGGCCGTGCGCGGGGGGACCACGAGCCCTCCCTCCTCGCGGTGGTCGGCGGGCCTGCTCCACTTCATGCCGAAGCCGGAGCCGGGCGGGAGGATGAGGACCCATTCGTCGGTGAGCGTCCGGCTTACGGCGGCGCCCACCGGGTGGGGCCGGATCCAACCGAGCCGACTGATGACCTCCAGCGCGGCGTGGCGCGGCATTGTCATCGTGTCGAAGCACTTTCCGATAGCCACCTCGAACGGAGCCAGCGTCGTTGCCGCGCGGGGGAACAGGTCGTCGACAGTGACCACCTCACCGGGACGGACCGCGTACGAGGTCCACGCAACTGCGGGCCCGGCCGCTTCCGAACGGGCCGTGCGCACGGCGGCCGCGCTCACAGCGCGGCCTTCGTACGGACGAGCTCCTGGCCGCCCCTCGCGGCGTGCAGGGCCAGCACAGCGTGGACGACGGCCAAGTGCGAGAAGCCCTGAGGGGTGTTGCCGAGCTGCCTCTGTTGGTGCGGGTCCCACTCTTCGGACATCAGCCCGACGTCGTTGCGGGTGCTCAGCAGACCGTCGAGGAGGATCTCGGCCTCTTCCACGCGTCCGATCCGGGCCAGCGCGGCAACCAGCCATCCCGAGCAGATCAGGAACGCGCCCTCGTCCCCGGGCAGTCCGTCGCGGCCGAGCGCCGCGCCGCGGGTGTGGTAGCGCAGCAGGAAGCCGCCCCTGATGGATAGATCCCGCTGGACGGCGTCGACCGTGCCGACATTCCGCTTGTCGGTGGGCGGCAGGAAGCCGGTGCCTACGATCTGCAGCAGCGCTGCGTCCAGCTCCGTCGCTCCGTAGGACTGGAGGAAGGTGTTGCGCTGCTCGTCGTAGCCGAGCGCACATACCTCGGCGTGGATCTCCTCGCGCTGGGCCCGCCACGCTTCGCCCGGGCCCTGGGCGTGCCCGGCGTCGATGAGCGCGACCGCGCGGTCGTAAGCGACCCAGGCCATCACCTTGGAGTGCACGAAGTGGCGTCGCGGGCCGCGCACTTCCCAGATCCCCATGTCCGGCTGCGACCACAGGTCCTCCAGGCAGGAGACAAGATCGGTGACGAGCGGTCCGACGACCGGTGCCAGGGCCGGATCGCGCAGCTGCGCCTCGTAGAGGGCGCTGATGACCTCGCCGTAGACGTCGACCTGGAGCTGCTTCGCCGCGGCGTTGCCGGTGCGCACCGGGGCGGAGTCTTTGTGGCCGGGGAGCCAGTCCAGCACGGTCTCCGGCAGGTGGCTTTCGCCGGCCACCCCGTACATGATTTGGAGCCGCTCGGGGTGGCCGCCGATCGCGATGCGCAGCCAATCGATCCAGGCCCGCGCCTCGTCGACGAATCCGCAGGACAGGAACGTCTCGACGATGTACGCGGAGTCCCGCAGCCAGCAGTAGCGGTAGTCCCAGTTTCGGACGCCGCCGAGCTCCTCGGGCAGCGAAGTGGTCGCTGCTGCGACGATGGCGCCCGTCGGTGCGTAGGTGAGGGCCTTGAGCGTGATGAGGGACCGCTCGACCACGTCCCGGTGCGGTCCGGCGTAGGTGGACTGGCCGATCCACTCCCGCCAGAAGTCGACGGTCTCCTTGAGCAGTCCGGTGGCGTCCGGCAGCGGGGGCGGGTTGTCGGCGTCCGGGGACCAGGTCAAGGTGAGCGACACGGTCTCGCCTTCGGACACCTCGAACTGCGAGACCAGGTCACCGTCGGCGACCTGGGTGGGGGCGGGGGTGTCGAGCCACAGGCGGCCCGGTTCGAGGTCGACGCAGGCGCGCTGGCCATCGGCGCTCACGTGCGGGACGTGGCGGCCGTAGCCGGGGCGGGCGCGCATCAGGGACCGCATCGTGACTCGCCCGCTGATGCCCCGCACGATCCGGACCACGTGCGGCGCGTCCTCGGCGGTCGGCATGACGTCAACCACCTGTACGGTGCCGCCCCGGGTGATCCAGGTGGACTCCAGTGCCAGGGTGCCCGACAAGTACCGGCGCCGGTCCGCAGCCGGCGCCGGCCCGGCGGAGGCGGGTCCGACCCGCCACAGGCCGTGCTTCTCGCCGCCCAGCAGCTCGGCGAAGACCGCCGGGGCGTCGAATCGCTCGGGGCACAGCCAGGTGATGGCGCCGTCCCGGTCGACGTGCGCTCCGGTGCGCGTGTTGCCGATGAACGCCAGATCCTCGATCCGTCCCACCGACCGCACAGGGGCGGCGGTGCGGACCGAGGGGAACTGCCGCTGTTGCGGCAAACCCAGCGAGGCGCCCGCGGGCAGGGGGCCCGGCTGGGGACGGCGTGCGTCGGGAATTGTCGGGGCGGGAGAGTGCTGGGACATGTATCAGGTCCTCGTTGTGTGCCCGGGTAGGGATGGGTGCGATGGAGGAGCGGGCCTAAGCCGTCCGCAGACAGCGGAAGCCGGAAGCCCTTACGGACGGTCGCCTCGTTCCACCGCTTGCGGGTCGCTCGTTCCACTCTTGGCTCGGCGTTGATGCGCGGTCGCGAGGTTCACCGCGTGGCGGCTTCGCCATCTTCTTTCGGCGAGGGAGCAGGTGAGCGGGCCCTACGGCGGCGGGGTCTCGGCGGGACCGCGACCTCGTCGTCAGGGCGGTCACAGCGTGCGCGACGAGTGCAGGGAGCGAGCCCGCCCCGTCTCCGTCCCAGGGCCTTGGTAGCGAACGCGGTGGAGGGTGGCCGAGACGCACTGCTCCACCGGGCTACACGTATCCACCACGATCTTCGGGTCGGGGATCGGATCCGCAGCCTCGTTCTTCACATTGGCCATTGGAGGAGCATCGACAGCGTCCAGCGACCCCGCCCTCGCCAGCGCCACGCCGGCGGGGCAGACACACTCCACGATGTGGAGCGCGTGTCCCAGGCTTGAAGCGAAGCGTCGCAGAGACAGGACGTCCCTGGTCCGGGTGAGTGGACGACCGTCAAGCACGATGACGGTTCCCGGTGACGTGTCGAGGTTCCACGACGCCGCTTTCAGGAGCCCTTCGTACAGCCAGTCATTCACCTCGGTAGGCGGAATGACGAGGTTGGGGAACAGCAGCTTCCTCAAGGCGGCCTTGTCGAGCAGGACTCCAGGTATGGCTTCGGCCAGGGCCCTGGCAAGGGTGGTCTTGCCGGTGAAGGGACGGCCGCCTAAGGCGACGATCATGCGGTCTCCCGTCATTGCTGAGATCACTTCCAACCCCCGCTACGCAGGCTGGGGCATCAGGTCAGGCAGGACGACCTGCTGCGGGCAGAGAAAAAAGGCCCACACTGCCTTCCCTCGACAGCCATCTCGCTCTTGGCGAGGGGCAGCGGTCCAGCTGTCTGACTCGGCCGAGACGAGGGCCAACCCGCGTCCTTGGATGCCACCCGCTGACGCGCGGACCCTCACGATCGGGACACTGGTGCTGTTGTCGGTCACCATGAGCCCCAGGGCGAAGTCCTTCTTGAACGCGAGCGCGACACCGATGTTCTCGTTCTGGCCCGAGGGCCGAGTCCGGCCGTGCACAACCGCGTTGGTGACCAACTCGCTCACGACGAGGATGACCCGGTCGATGAGGGCGACATCCTCGCCCAGTCCCCAGCTAGCGAGCCGCTGGCGAACGAAGTGGCGAGCCTCACCGACATTGCTGGGGTGACTCTCGAACTCCACGGCGACTCGCTCAACGCCGTCACTGTGCGCCAGCGCCACCAGGAACTGCCGACTCGACAACCGTGTCAACGCGTACACCTCCCCGTCTGAGTGGCAGCGGGCGCTGGCCGGGTGGGCAGCGAGGCCCACACGGCGAGACAGCGCCCGCCGCGGGCCCGTCGGCCGGGGCGTCAGGTCCTCCGGCGAACGGACAGCTTGTCGGGCTTCCGAGACGAGCAGGATTCGCCTACAACCGATGCCGAGCAACAGTGACGGTTTACTGATCAGTGACTTGGGCTGGCTGAAGTTGCTGATTTGGTTGCTGGTTCCCGGCGAAGTTACTGTTTTTACGCAGAGTCGATGGATCGTCACTACGATTTCAGCAGCCGATCCGCGCTGAGGAGGTGCCCATGGACCGCACGCCGCACCGTCCCTCGTGTGCAGGGCGGTTACGCCAGGAAGCCACCAGCCGCGGTGAGTCCTACGGCGAGATCGCCGGCACCATCCACACCCACTGTGCCGTCTCGCTGCTCCGTGCTCATCGCCTTGCCCGCGGCTTGACGCTGAAGCAAGCCGCGGAGGGCCTGAAGGCACTCAGCGCCGGGCACCCCGATGCCCCTCGGGTGGATGCCGATTCGTTGGGACACTGGGAGACGGACCGGCAGCCGCGTCCGGCGACGCTTGCCCTGCTCTGTGAGTACTACGGGCGCTGCAGGCCCGAGGATCTGGGATTTCATAGCGCCGCGGTGGCCGTACCTCCGAGCCCCTCCGCACTGGCCCTTGCGGCCCATGCTCTGCTGGCGCCATCCGTTCGCCGCGACCATCCCGTGGCCGCCGACGCCTTGGAGGAGCAAGTCGATGCGGCAAGGCGGTCGGTAGACCGCACTCTCGCAGCAGGAACGGTTAGCTCGAACCAGCTCGATACGTTGGATGAGCAGGTGCTGTGGGCGCGTGAGCAGTACGTCTACACGGCGCCGGCACCAATGATCAGGGTGCTCCTGGGCCACCTCTCCGAGGTCGAGGACCTGGCTGGACACCGGCAGCCCGCCGCTGTCCAGGTCCACCTGTCCGAGCTGACTGCCATGCTCGCCACCCTGATCGCCGACGCCCTCATGAAGCTGGGAGACCTCACCCGGTCCCAGTCCTGGTACGCCACGGCAAGAAACGCCGCGGACGATAGCGGAAACCCGGAGCTCCGCGCACGGGTACGGGCACAAGCAGCCATGCTCCCCTACTACTACGGTCCGATCGAGGCAGCAGTCAGCCTCGCCCGAGAAGCCAGGATCATCAGCCGAGGACGGCCCAGCATCACCGCCGCCTTCGCCTCAGCGGCCGAGGCACGAGCTCTGGCCAAGCTGGGAGACGCTGACGGGGCCGAGACCGCACTCCGGCACGCCGCCATCGCATTTGAGCAGAGCGGCGCCGGAGGACCGGCAGGCAACGACGCTTGGAGCTTCCCTGAAAGACGATTTCGGCTATACGAGAGCGGCACCCTGACCGCCCTCGGCCAGACGCGCAAAGCCCGCCGCGTCCAGGAGGCGGCGCTCCGCCTCTACCCGTCGAAGACCGGCATCGACCCCGCGCTGCTCAACCTCGAGGCGGCCCTCTGCTTGGCCCGCGACGGCAGCCTCATGGAAGCCTGCCAGCTGGCTGGCACCACATTCCTCCGGATCGCTCCCGACCACCGGACACCCATCGTGGAACAGCGTGCGCGCGAGGTCATCGGGGCGCTTCCCCCGGGCGCAGAGGGCGGCCGCGCAGCCCGCGAACTGCGCGAAATTTTGGCGCTTCCTCCCGGGCAGATGTGACAGCGGCCCGGATCGTCGGCGAGCCTGAAGTCATGACACAAACTGCGCCGGCCCCTGGCGGGTTCGACGAGTCCGAGATGTACCAAATTCTGGAACGAGGGTGTGCGGCCGTCGGCCTCGACTGTTCCGACGCTCGCCTGCTCCGCGGCCACACCAACGCGGTCATCCATCTAGAGCAGGAACAGGTTGTCGTAAAAATATCCCGAAAGGGAACAAACGCAGGCGATGTGGCCCGTACGGTCCGGTTCGTTCGCTGGCTTATGGATGCCGACTTCCCCACCGTCCCTCTGGACTCGATCGACCAGCCAGTCGTCATCGATCGGCACGCCCTCACCTTCTGGAAGTACCTGCCCCAGCCGCCCCAGCCGGTCACCGCGGCCCAGCTGGCCAAGCCGCTGTACGCGCTGCACACCCTGACGGCTGTGCCCGAGGCCCTGCCGGTGCACGACAACCTCGCCGCGATCCGCCGGTCACTCAAGGCGATCACGTGCCTTTCCGATGAATCGCTGTCATTCCTGGAGGAATACTCCGAGCAGCTCGAGTCAGCTCTCAGCGCGGTAAAATTTGACCTGCCTCAGGGGGTGATCCAGGGAGATCCTCAGCACCGGAACGCCCTCCACACCGGCGACGGCGAAGTGGTCCTGTGCGACTGGGACACCGTGGCGCTCGGACAGCCGGAGTGGGATCTCGTCACCGTGGAAGTCCACTGTCGGCGCTTCGGCCACGGGGCACGGCACTACGGAGCCTTCGCGGACGCGTACGGCTGGGACGTCACGCGGTGGTCCGGCTACCAAACCCTGGCCGCGATCCGGGAGCTGCGCATGATCACGACGAACGCGAGGAAAGTGCACCACGCCCCGGCCAGCGTGCACGAGGTCAAGCGGCGTGTGGAAGGACTCCACCGTGAGGAGCGAGGCCTGCAGTGGAACATCCTCTGACGTCAAACCTTGAGCGACCTGGCCCCGGGCCTTGATCCGCGCGGCCGTGGCGGGCCCCGCAACTTCGAGGGTGCGGGGCCTGCCCCTGGAGGCCAGGGGGCAGCTGCGGCTCGGCCGCCTGGTCAGCGCTCGGTTGCAGGTCGCATTCGTTCTCGAGACGTTCGATGCGCTGCCCGTGATCGTCTGCTCGACGCCGACGATCTGTCAGCCGACGGGATGGTGCGTCGGTCGGCGTCGGTGCTGTCGCTCAGATGCTGACCTCCTGGCAGACGTGCACGGCCGGGCAGCCCATGCAAGCGACCGCCCCCCGGAATCGGAATGGCTCGCCGACGCACCTCCGGAAGCAGGCCGCAGCAAACGCTGCACCAACCGCTCCCAGACTAAGGCGAGCAGGTCTTCCCATCGCCTGGGCTATGGGCGTCGCAGAGGGAAAGTGGTGTTCGTGCCCTGCTCCAACACAGTGTTCAGGATTGACGCAGCTGCTGGCCTGCTCACCTGCAAGGACGCTTCGTAGGCAGGCCCGCTTCAAAGCCAGGCCCGGGTTCCGAGAGGAGCTGCGCCGGGCCCCAAGTCATGATCGGGCCGGATGTGCTGCGGCTGGCCGAAGGGGTCCCCGCCGGACCAGCCTTTGAGCTGCTCTAAGGTCCCAGATCGTCAAGAACTCAACCCTCACGCGAACCGATTGGCATGGATCGGTGTACCTGAGCTACGGAACCATGTACCCTCATGCTCGATCAACAATCGAAGAGCGCAGCCATACGGAGATCCGTTCCTTCCCGGGGTTGACGAACCACAAGGTCCCCCGGCCCGGATCTCCAGCGCAGACCGACAGCAGTTGCGCTGCTCGTCCCTCAGGAGCCCTCCCGCCTAGTCGGCGGTCAAGCCCTGGTGGGCGAGGAACGCATCCGTTGGAAAGGAAGACCCATGCGCCACAGCAAGAGGCCGCCGATCGCGGTCAGCCGTATCCGGCCGAACGCCGTTACGAACCACTCCGGAGAGAAGCGGACCGCCGTGTGTCCCGACTGCGACACATGGCGTGTCGTCGAGCGGAGCATGATCCGGCCGCATCGCACTCCCGAAGGGAGGGCTCGCTGCCCGGGAAGCGGTCAGCGTCTGCTCTTCGACGTGACGCCGGAGAAGTGGCAGGCCGGCCTCTACGAGGCGCAGCAGGCGGCCCGTCGGCCGGCCCGCTGAAGCCACTCCGCAGTCCCCAGGTTCTTCACCAGACGAAGGAGAGGTCCATGCCCAAGTCACGCACTGTCCCTTGCTTACGCACCATCTCTGTCTCCCCACCGGCCCTCACGGCGCCGGTCGCCGAGGCGGTCTCCGACAACGTGCGCCAGCACGCGAAAGTGGTCGCCGACCGATACCTCAGTGCTCTTCTGACTGCTGTCGCCGAGCTGGCCGACTCGAGGGGCGGGAAGTCCTGATGCGCGCCAATCAGCTGGTGAACGCGGCAGAGCTGCGGGAGTTCACCGAAATGGCCGTCCGGGGGCTGCCCACCACCGCCAGCGCACGCGATGTCGGCTGGGCGATGCTCCGGGAAGCGGTGTCCATGCCGCTGCCGGTGCTTCCCGAAGAGGACCCGCAGCACGACCTCGTTAACCACTTGGTCTTGGTGATCCTGCATCTGCGGGCGGACTGGCTCAGCAGCTCGCCTCCTGCGGCCTACCAGGAACTGAGCGCGTTCACGGACCCGGGCACGGTGCAAAGCCAGTTGTGGCCGTGGAGCAGCTGATCAGCTCCGCAGCAGCCCTGGATGGCGACGTCACGATCGAGATCACCCACCACGCTCCGGGCGCCGCGGCTCTCCTTCTCTCCGATGCCGCTGACGCGGTGGTCCAGCGTTCCGGCCTGACCCGGGCCGAGCTCATCGTCGAGGACCGCGGCACCGAGACGGCCCAGCTTCGTCTTCGTCCCCCGCCCGACGGCCCTTCCGGCTACGCGGAGTAGACCGCGAGCCGGCAGCCCCTGTCTGCAGCCGGCCACCCTCGCGGCGGCAGACGCCGCTTGGTGATACGGCCCTCCCAGAGGTGCTCTCACCCGTACCTGCGTCCGCACACCGGTGTGCGTCGCATCAGGAGACCCCCCGTGAGCCCGCCCCCTACCGGCGACCCTTCCGTTCTGCCGCAGTCCCAGACCACGCGTGACCGCCCTGAACTGACACGCCCGCAGCGGATCATCACCGGCGTGGTCCTCACGGGCACGGTGTTGATCGCCGGAATCGGGTTTGCCGGATCCTATGCGGCCGTCAACAAGCTGGCGATCCGAAAGGGCTTCGGAGCCTTTGCCGTGGCCTTCCCCATCGGTATCGACATCGGCATCGTCGTATGCCTGGCCCTCGATCTGCTCCTGACCTGGCTGCGGATGCCGTTCCCTCTCCTTCGCCACACAGCTTGGCTACTGACCGCGGCGACAATCGCGTTCAACGGCGCGGCCGCCTGGCCCGACCCTCTCGGAACCGGCATGCACGCGGTCATCCCCCTGCTGTTCGTCGTCACGATCGAAGCCGCCCGGCATGCGGTGGGCCGGTTTGCCGAGATCACCGCGAACCGCCACATGGAGAGGGTGCGGATGGTGCGCTGGCTGCTCTCCCCGCACTGGACGTACCGGCTGCGGAGGTGGATGTACCTGGGCAACCACACCAGCCTCGAAGCCGCGCTCGACCACCAGGTCGACGAACTCGTCGAGATGGCGCGGCTTCGAACCGATTACGGCCGGCTCTGGCGTTGGAAGGCTCCAGTGCGTCGCCTGTTGCTGCTCCGGCTCGCCCGCAGGGGAATCACATTTCCCGCGATCGCTGCCCGGCAGCAGGAGGAAGCGCGCCCGAGTGCGGTTCGTCCGTCGGCCACCGGTCTCGATTCCCACTGGGCATCCGTTGTCGGCCTCGCCAGCGGCACATCCCGGCCTGAACTTCCTTCCCCCGACGGTGTCAAGAGCACGTCGTCTCCGAGCAGCGCCGTACAAGCCCACCAGGGGCCCGGTGCTTCCGGCAGCGCCGTCGCGATGTGGCAGCCCGGCCTTCAAACGTTCTCGATACCCGCCGGCGTCGGGGACCCCTTCTGGGACTCTCGCGGCGGCGATGTCGTACATGTCCAGCCTGCTGCCGCCCCCACGGCACCTGTAGCACCGCCTGTTCGCCGGCGTCGAGCGGTACCGGCAGATCCTGCAGGTCCTCGAGGGGTCCACGCCCGGGTGGCTCTCACGAAGGAGCAACGCGAGCGCGCCGATGCGGCAGCCCAGTGGTTCAAGGCCAAGGCCGCCGATCCACATGTGTCACAAGCCGCGTTTGCCCGGACCCTGGGCCGATCCGATTCCTGGTTGTCGAAGGCCATCAGGGAGGCCATGAAGGAGACCAGTCAAGCGAAGCGCGATGGGTGAGCGCTGTGAGAAGGAGGCGGCCGAGACACCGAGCGGCCCGCGACCAGCTGCGTCAGATGCCCTCCCGAGCCAACCCCTCCCGGACGCCGAAGAACGGTGGATACAAATCCTCCTCACCTTGGTCTGGCAAGGGCAGCGGGTGAGTGGGGCAGCTGACGACTGGCACGCCTAGATTGCAGCAACCGGTCAGGACCTCTCGCCAGCCTGCTTCCTCCATGGGCTTCCGCGTGAACGCCGACCGTGCACACGTCCACGCGTGAACGCCGACCGTGCACACGTCCACGCGTGAAGACCGACCGTGCACACGTCCACGCGTGAAGACCGACCGTGCACACGTCCACGCGTGAAGACCGACCATGCACACGTCCACGCGTGAAGACCGACCATGCACACGTCCACGCGTGAAGACCGACCATGCACACGTCCACGCGTGAAGACCGACCGTGCACACGTCCACGCGTGAAGCGGTTCCCCGAAGCAGCCTGATCGGGAACTCCCACCTTCCGACGGTGCAACGGTCACTGGCCACGACTGCCCGGATCCGTCCCGCGGTGGTCTGCGGCGCGGCCTGGGCCGTCCGCGCAGTGCTACGCAAGCCGGCCCCCTCCGCGAAGAAGGGGGCCGGCGATCCCACCTCTCTCCAAGGAGTTCTCCATGGCCTTCTTCGGCCTGTTCGGCAACGACCGGCAGATGGCGACGACGACGTACAGCGGCAGGGAGTCTGCCACCGAGCGGGCAGCTCAGCGGCGCCGCGTCCGGCACCGGTCCCAGGTCTCGCGCGTGGCGCGCAAGGGCCAGAAATGGGAGGTCGAGGACCGCTCCAGGGAGGGCCGTCGCCGCTGAGTCGGCGGGCTGAGCCGGCCCCAGCCCCAGGGGCGTCGTTTCGGATCTGTCTCATCTGTTTTCGCAGGTCAGGAACTGTCATGGGGTCTGTCCGACGTTGTCGTGATCTGTCGCAAGCGCCAGATCACGACGGAAGAACGACACATCCCCACCACATGACCACATGCATTCCGCGCCGCGAGGTTCTCGCAGGCGCCTTCCCCCACCAACCGAAGGAACCGCCATGTCCAGAGCCTCCCGACCGCTTCGGCGCGGTCTATTCCGTTCTCCCAGCGCTGGGCTGGCGTTGGTGCTGCGGGTCCTGATCGCCGCCGCTGTTCTTGAGAGCGCCCCCCTGGGGCCGGTGCTGACACGCCTCATCCAAGGACGAGGGTCGACCGGATCGAGCGTGCTCTCCGCCTTGGTCCGCCTCGCCGTTGGACAGCCGTGATGCACGACTTCCACAAGCAGTCCCCTGCGGCACCCCTTGAGCCGCTCTCCACGGACAGCGGCGACCCGTTGATCGACCAGGTCGTCGACAAGCCGCCGCCCGACGCACCCAGCGGGGAGTACAGCGAGGCCATGGCCCGCGCCGTGGAGAAAACGGTTGGCGCCGTGCTCGGCCTCAGCTGGATCGATCTGCTCGCCGCGGTGGTGGAACGATCCGGTGGGACGGACACTGCCGGCAATCCACTCGACTGGTCCCGCCTGCAGCTTCGCCGAAACCTGCTCTGCCTCGCTCTCGCGACGGTCCCTCCGGTCGGAGATCACACGGCGACCATGTGGGTCGCCCAGGCAGTGTCCGAACCGAACCTCGTTGGCGGGCCGCTCTATTACATCGGATGGGGCTGCGGAAGCCTGGCGGCCGTTTTCATCGCGCAGGCCGCGCCCAGCTTCGTCGGCTTGGCAGGCCAGGTGCTCTGGTCCTTCGTACGGCTCATCGGACGCGGAGGCTACAAGGCTCTGAGGTCCCCCTACGGGTGGCTGGCCTATCGCCCCGTCCTGTTCGCCGCCGGGGCCGGCGTCTTCGTTGCCTACACCCCCGCGATCCTTAGATTCCTCACAGGAGCAAGTTGATGTTCGACAACGACGTGGCCAACGGAACGTTCGGCACTCTGGCCTGCGGTGTCCTCGCTCTCGTGGTCATCGCCGCCGGGTTCAAGTACCGCCTGCTCCGCGAGAAGAAGACCGTAGTGCTGGTCGCCCTGGGCGTCCTGGCCGTGACCGCGAACTCCGGTGGGTTCCTGGGCGAGATCGCCGGGGCCGTCCGGCGCGGACTCAACGTATCCGGCGAGGCCGCACTGCGCGCCGGCGCCGGTGCACAGGTCGCACCCAACCCCCCGACCACCGAGATACCGCCCATCACCGCGGGCGGCGCTCTCTTCGGACTCGCCGTGCTGGGCTGGTACCTCATCAAGATGTACGCGGCTCAATGGCGGCCGGCTGACTGGAGGGAAATGGTCGGCGGCGCAGTGCTGGGCATCTGCGCAGGCACGGGGGTCGGATTCCTGGGTGTGGCCCTGAGCAGTGGCGTAATCGTCTCCAACAACCTCGGGTTCTACCTGTTCGGTGGCTGACCGGCCGCCGCAAGGGCCCGGCACCCTTACCCCCACGATTGAAGGAATGAGACGGAATGACCCGCCCCGACGACACCAGCCCGGCCTCGGCGGGGACCGTCAGCCCGTACGAAGGCGAATACGTCTACGCCGAGCTGGTCGACGACGAGGATCCGGCGGACGACACCGACGGCCGCTCCGCGCGTGACGAGCGCGCCGAGCGCATCCAGGCTGCGGCGGGATGGACAGCGCACTGCGCCGCGACCGCGGCAAGGGCAGTTGCCGGCCACACCGGCCCGGGCCTGCGGCACGCGGCCGCGATTGTCCGCCACTGGATGGGCGTCGCGTACATGTCTGACGAGGAGATACGCCGCCGGCTCATCAAGCGGCACCTGGAGGAGCACCAGGCCGCCCGTATGACGGCACAAGGCGATGTCGACCGGCTGCGCCGGCAGGTGACCAAGCTGGCGGAGGAAGCCGCGCGGTACGGCCTGACCAACGAAGCGGCCCGGCGCCTGAAGCACCTCAACGGCCGCCTGGCTCTTCGGGCCAAAGGGCTGGCCTCCCTGGAGCAGCTGCCGTTCGAGCCCCTCGAACCGACGCTGGAGCAGATCCGCCGGGCACGTTCGATGAGAGCCCTTGGTCACTTCGCGGCGGTGCTCCCCGCCGCCGGAGTACTGGGCGCACTGGCGTCCACCGCGCCCTTGGCGGCCGGGGCCGTCCTGCTTCCGCTGGCCGGGCTCGGCGGGCTCTGGTTCGGCCGGCACCCGATAGAGCTCACGGAACGGGCCCTGCCGCCCGGCCTGCTGCTCCCCGAGCTCGACCGTCCCGCCGGCGCTGCTCCCGACGGCGGCACGGATGCCCACGCTGAGGAGGAGGACGAGGAGGACCTCACCCCCTTCCCCATCGCTGATGCGACCAGCCCCGCCGAAGCGGAAGAGGCCCTGTTCCGGGCAATCCGGCACGAGGGCCGGGACGTCGCCGAGGTCACCCACGCGGTCCGCGAGCCCTGGGGGTGGACGGCGCGCGCCCGGTTCCGCACAGGAAGCCCGGACGACCTGACCAAGGAGGACACCTACAAGCGTCTGATCACTCTCCTGCGGCTGCGTCGCAACGGGCTGCTGATCGAAGCGGACCCGGACGCCGGCGACAGCTGCGTGCTCCGTGTCCTGGAGCGCAGCCCGTTCACCGCTGAGCTCGTGGGCCCGGTGCCATACCGCGCTCCGCTGTCGGCACTGATCACCGCGATGTTCGACTTCGGGGTGGCGATCGACGCCACCCCGCTGGAGTTCAGCCTCGCGGGCCTGATGCTGCTGATGGTCGCGGACTCCGGCGGAGGCAAGAGCGGCATCATGCTGGCCATGGCGGAGGCCGTCACCGCATGCGCGGATGCCGTGGTCATCAACCTCGACCCCATCGGGACCGGCGTGGGCGACCTCGGGCCGGCCATCACCCTTAACGCCTGCATGGACGACGACAAGATCGTCGCGGTCCTGGTGTTCCTCCTCGCTCTGTGCTCCGCCCGCGCTCGGCAGCGCGCAGCGCACGGCTGGGGGAACAAGTGGCAGCCCTCCCCCACCCACCCGGCGATCTGCCTGTTCGTCGACGAGTGGGGGCAGCTCTCGCCCGAGGCAAAGGCCCTGCTCATCCGGCTGCTCCTGCTGGGCCGCAAGGAGGGCATCTGGGTATACGGCGGGTCCCAGTTCGGCACGAAGGACTGGCTCGGTGAGGCCATCGGTCCCAAACTGGCCACCAAGCTGCTCGGCGCGTGCCGCCGCGTCGACGTCACCGAACTCCTCGGTGCGGGAGCCCTCGCCGAGGGGTACCGCTCCGACCTGATCCGCGCGGCCACGCACACCGCCGTCAACGACGCTGGCCAGATTCACGGCGTGGGCATGCCCGGACTCGCCGACCGGCCAGTCCGCTACAAGTTCCGGGAGATCAGCTCCCAGTACGCCCTGCAGGTCGGGACCGAGCGGGCCGCGGCGGGCCTGCCGGACCTCACCCACACCCTGACCGACGCCGGAATGCTCGACGCCTGGACGGCGCTCCTGCAGCTCTGCGACGGCACGGGATCCTCCGCGGCGCCCGAGCCGCCCGAGATCCTCACGCTGCTTCTCGAGGTGTTCGAGAAGGCCGGCAAGCCCGAGTCGCTCACGGTGGGGAACCTTCTCACCCTGCTCGCCGATGCCGACCCGGTCGAATGGGCCCGATGGGAGAGCAGCGACTCCACCACCCGGCTTCGCGAGGGCGGCCGCAAGATCGCCCTGGAGCTGAAGGCCGCCGGGCTGGCCGTCACCTCCACCCGGCTGACCACCCCCGGCAGGCCGTCCGCCTACCGCCTGGCCGACCTCCAGCACGCCCTCGCGTCGCCGGATGCACCTTGATCCGCCGGCACGGGGGCCTTCCCCCCTCCTCCACCAGAACAGAGAGACACGCATGCCCGATGACCACTGGACCGGCGCCGCGCCGGTCATCATCCCGCTCCCCGAGATCGGGGTCTTCCTGACCGCCTGTCTCCTGCCCGCGGCGCACTTCCTGCGGTTCGCGATCCCGGCCGCCGCTCTCCTGGCGTCCGCCCACGGACGTGACGCATCGGCTGGCATGGCGGCCGGCCACGCCCGGCGTGCACGCATGAACTGATGACGCCATGATTTGCAGTCGCGTACACTTATCAGTGCGCAGGAGCTGGAGCAGTTGCCGGTCCCCATCGCGTGGAGCGGCCAGCCCGCAGCACATCAGCCTCACGAGCGCAACGCCAGGAACGCCTGGCCTCGACCCTCACCCCCTCCACCCGGCGCCTCCCGGCCCCGGTCTGTGGTCACGTATTTCCCCCCAAACCCACGAGTCCCGAAGGGCCGACCATGACCACGCTCCAGCTCGCTCCCCACCCCCACGAAGTGATCGCATGTACCCTCATCCGTACTTGCCCTACGGAAGAAGACGATGGTATGAGCCGAAGCGACAGCAGCGAGAACCTCACCCTCCCGAAGATGGCGAGCCTGCTCGGCGTGACACGGCAGGCCGTGGCCGGCTGGCACGCCGACGGCGCGATCGCCGAGTTCGGCGCGCCCGCGCAGGAGGACCCGGTCCTCTACCCGCGGTCTGCAGCTATCGCGTTCGGTCAGGTGAAGGGACTGCTCCTCACCGTGGAGGGAGCCGCCGAGATCCTCCAGGCCGAACCGCCGGCCGTCGCGAAGTGGCTCACCGACCCCGCCAACACCGCCAAGTACGGCGCCCCGGCAGCTCAGGACCCGCTCCTGTTCGAGCGATCGGTCGTACTCGGATTCGGCCAGGCCAAAGAGCGGGTCGTCACCGTCCCCGAATTTGCCGAGCTCCTTGGCACCGCCCGACAGACCGTCGACCGGTGGCACGCCAGCGGGGCCATCGGCAAGGTTGGGGAACCGGTACTCCACGACCCCCTCGTGTACCCGCGCGCGGTCGCCGTCAGGTTCGGCCAGGCGATCGGCTTCCTCGGCCTCAACGCGGAGCCCATCGAGATGGACCGGGTCGGCCGGTGGCTCCCCATCGTTCCGACCATCAGCCCCGAGGACACCGACCCCAAGACCCGCTTCCGCTTCTACCTCAACCACGTCGGCGCTCTCTTCAAGGTGAGTCACGACGTTGTGAAGTCCTGGGCGCACCAGCGGCCTTCCTCCACAGGCCAACGCCCCCACATCAAGGGCGGCTCCAAAGACGAAGTCGGGCGCCTTTACTACACGGCGGCCGAGCTGGCCGCGTTCGCCAAGAGGTACAAGCGCGACATCGACGTGACCGCGGTGCCGGAGTTCGCCCGCGCCGGCCTCGTCGTGCCGGCGGAATCGGAGCCTGAGAAGCAAGCCGGCCGGGAGATGCCGGTCGCGTTGCGGGTCCAGGTCGGCGCGCTACTGGTGCGCCGGTTCACCGACCCGCTCGCTGTCGAGAAGGCCCAGCCGGTCGCGGCCGCGATCGTCGAGCGGGTCCTCCTGCCAGCCCTGAGCGAGGAGGAAGAACAGGAACTCCTCGGGCAGCTTCGCGCCGCCCTGGAGTCTGCGGAGGTCAGGCCTGGGGATGTCCGTCTCGCAGCCCAGAGCGTCCTGGAACAGGTGGTCCACCCCCTCGTCGTCGAGAAGGAGCGGATCGTCGCAGCCCGCGGCGACGTGCGCCGGGCCGCCGAAGGCAAGGGTCCGGCACCCGCCGCGCCTGGGCAGGTTCCGCTGAGCCTGGCCAAGACGGCTCTGGCCGATCTGCTGAGTGACGCCTTCCCGGACTACCCGGGCCGCCGGATCCACACGGCCGCCAAGGACATCCTCGAGGAGGTCATCGCCCCCACCCTTGAGGTCCGGGCCGCCGAGAAGGTCCTCCAGGACCTGCAGGCGGCCATCGCCACCCATGTGCCGGCCGACCAGACGCTCGCCGCCGCCAAGGCAGTCGCCAAGGCGGTGACGTCACCGCTGCTCACCGCGCGCAACCGGTACGCGCGTACGGTCGCCGAGGCGCGCCAGGCGCACGGCAAGGCCGACACCACGGGCGCTGAGAAGGAA
Source organism: Streptomyces sp. NPDC043876 (assembly GCF_056435825.1). Classification (NCBI taxonomy): domain Bacteria; kingdom Bacillati; phylum Actinomycetota; class Actinomycetes; order Kitasatosporales; family Streptomycetaceae; genus Streptomyces; species Streptomyces sp. NPDC043876. The sequence continues at coordinate 133,758 of NZ_JBWKDV010000012.1, forward strand.
GCGCCCCGTTGCTACGGCTGCGGGGCCCCGTGGCAGTGCCCCACCAACCGCGTTCTCGGAGGACTTACCGGCTGACACCGACACGATGCCAGCGGCTCTGGCCGGCCCCGTCCATCCTGCGGCGGCACCGGGCCGAGGGTTCGGCGGTCGACAGCACGTCTCAACCGCCCTACCGCAGGACCAAAGGGCCCGTCTCCCACTTGGGAGACGGGCCCTTTTGCGTTGCAGACATGAGGATCCGCCGGGTCCAGAGGGCCCCCGGCGCTGGAGCCCCGGCGGGGCTCCGCCAGCGCCGCGCCAGCAAGGACGGCCGTTGGCGCAGGCCGGCGTCGGTTCCCCTCCAGACGGCCGGCCTTCATGGGTAGCAGGGAGCCGCGAACCCTTCGTTCGTCCCCATCTGGCGACGGGGTACAGCAGCCCCGAAGCATCGAGGGGAGGGCCCGTTGACCTGCACAGAGTCCTAATTTTATGTACACTTATCCATGCGAGAAGGGGTTACTTCAGCCCTCTCCTTCGGGGCTGACCGCAGACCATCCGGCAGTCCCGAACCGCTACCTGTAGACCTGATTTGAAGGAGGCAGACCATGGCCGAGAGGACCGCGGACACGCCCGTGCGCAGGCTCAGCGAGATCAGCCGCCTGCGTTTCTCCCCGGCAGTCCACGAACAGACGGACCTGCGCATGGTGTGCGACGGACCGAGTGGGTGCCGCAAGACACCCACAGTCCTGGAAGTCGCCTCCGTACTCGGCCGCAAGACGGCCGTCATCGACACCCAGCGGGGCGCGTCGAAGCGGTTCGCAGACGCCTTTCCGAACTTCGCCTTCGACGTCACGGTGATGACCTACTTCTCTCCTGACGACCTGACCGCTGCGCTCGCCTCGGCACAGGCCGACGGCTACGGAACCGTGGTCATCGACTCCCTGACCCCCTTCTGGACCGGCCCGGGAGGCATGCTCGAACAGGTCGATGACGCCGCGCGCCGAGTCGGCGGAGGCTCCTCGGCCGGATGGAAGGAGATGCGTCCGGCCGAGCGGCGGATGGTGGAGGCAATGGCTGCCTATCCGGGCCACGTGCTGGGCACCGTCCGCAGCCGCACCGAGGTCGTAATCGAGGCCGACGAGCAGGGACGCCACAGCCCCCGCCGTGTGGGAACCAAGCCGGAACAGCGGGAGGGCTTCGAGTACGACTGGGACGTGTACGCGTCAATCGACCCGGAGCACACCCTCCTCGTCACGAAGGCGTACAGCGAGAGCCTGCACGGGGCTGTGTTCCGGCTACCCGACCCGGACTTCGCCCGGCAGTTGAAGGAGCTGGCGGATTCCGGCACTCCCACCGAGCCGATCGCTGACCTGATAGCGGAGGCCATGCGAGAGGACGCGACACGGGAGTCGCTCTACGAACTGTGGGCCCGTGTGCGGCGCCGCAACGCGCAGGGCGCACCGATGCTCACCCCGGACGAGAAGCCCACCGTCCTCGCCGAGTTCATCACCAGGCGGGGCTTCGAGCTCCGGTCTATGGAGAACGAAACCGCCTGACAGTCGCATCGCTCACCACCGCATTCCCCCAAACAAGGAGACGCACCTTTGCCGATCAGCTCGCTGCACACCCTCCTGCGCGCGTACGCCGACCTCGACACCCGGCACCGTTACCGCATCGCCCCCTTACTCGACGCGGACGGGCAAGTGCAGGAGGACGAGGAGGACGCCTACGAGGAAGCCCTCGACGAGATCAAGGACCAGGCCGTGGAGTTTCTGCGCGCGACCATGGCCACTCTCGCCAAGCTTTCCGTACCACCGGAGGGTGAGCCGCTGACCGTTCATGGCACTTGGCGGCGCCGGTTCGACCTCACGGCCGGTGTCATCGACGACGCGGCTCTGACCGCGTTCAGCGAGGGTCAGTGCCACGCCCTGGCGCTCGCGGTTGCCGAGCGGACCGGATGGCCGCTCGCCGCGATCGTGTCGGATGAGTGCAGCCTGGACCTCGACTGCTGCACGTTGGAGAGCGTGGACCAGGGCGTGTGTCCGTGCCGACTGGAGCACGTGGTCGCAGTCGCCCCCGACGGGTCGCACGTCGATATCACCGGCGCGCACGCGCCTGGGACCGTCCCGGAATACGAGGGAAGGGATTCGGTGGCGATGACGGACGCGCTGTGGGACTGCATCCGCCGCTCGCCTGGCTGGCGCCCCGCAGACCTTCACGCGGCGCGGGCGTTTGTGCAGCCGCTCCTCGACTCACTGGGTTGGCTGCGCGGCCGCTACACCCTGACCGTGTAGCGGGAATGCCCTGACTCGCTGCCGGAAGTGACGGCCGGTAGTCGGAGGGTTCAGGAATCTGCGGCGTCCCGGAAGGCACCGGCTGCGGTTTCGAAGCCCTCTACCGACCTCCCTGGCCAGCTGCAGACCTGGTGAGCAGGGGGGCGGACATGCAAAGGCGGCCGGGTCCAAGGGGGCCCGGCCGCCGTCGGTGTGAGCACTACTCAGGAGGGTGCGCTTAGCGCATGGTCCGGACGGCCTTACGGGGTCGCATCATGGGCCCATCTCTTCTCGTCACCGCTTCCTGTGAAGCGGATGAGACGAACCTAGGCGGCGAGGTCGCTGCTTGCGGGCTCCGCTGCCGGGGAGGCATGACTAGTTGGCGTGCTGTGTGCCACGGGGGAATGAGGTGCTGCTATCAGGGCCGGCCGAGGGCTGCGCGTTGAGCTGCTCGGCGCAGGAGGACGGCCGTCTCCTGGACGCGCAGCGGGCCTGGTCTCCGTGAGCATGGGTCCCCCTTCTGGTCCGGTTTCCGGGGTCAGCGGCGGCCGGGCCGTCGCGGCTGGTCGGGTTCCGTGGTGTCGTCCTCGCGGTCGAGGAGCTCCTCGATGTGCTGCTCGTAGCGGGGAGGGAGGAACAGGTCTGTCCAGCGTGGCGGTGGTGACAGCGGTTCACTGCGCCGGCGCTGGCTGGAGGGCGGTGTGGTGCGGCGGGGCGGGATCGGAAGCGGCATAACGGCTCTTCGTTCTAGACGGGGGAGGGGGTCTGCGACCGGGCTTCTGGAGGAACAGTTGGCGGCAGGGCCGGGTCCGGACGCTGGTGGGATGCCGTGGATCTGAGGCGCTCGGCGAAACTGCGCACGATGGAGAGAGCGTGTCGCTCGCCTCCGCCGGGTGCCGTGCTGAGGAGGGCCCGGACGATGGGCGATCCGATGGCGATCGCGTTGGCGTAGGGGACCAGTTGCGCAGCTGTATCCGGGGTGGAGACTCCGTTGCCGGCCACGAGCGGCAGGCGGGTGGCGCTCTGCACGCGCGCGGAGAAGTCAGCGAAGCTGGGGAGGTCCACGCGGCCCTGGTACCCGGTCGGTGCGTGGACAACTGGCGCGTACACCCAGCCAGAGACCGACGGGACGCGTTTGGCCAGGTCCAGTGCGCTGGTATCGCGCGCAATGAGGGCGGGACTGTCGAGACCAGCGCTCTTGGTCGCTTCAAGCCATCCGGTGGTGGCCGACGCCGGCAAATCTGGGATCAGGATCGCCGCGGCGCCAGCGTCAGCGAGTTCGCCTGCGAGGTACGGGGCGCCTCCGCATTCGAGGACGCGGTGCCAGTACGCCATCACCACGACGGGGGCGGTGCAGCTGGCTGTGACCTCGCGGATCACTGCGGACGTCAGCCGGAGGGTCGCTCCGTGGCCCAGGGCCTGCGCCGTTGCCCTTGCGATGGCTGGCCCGTCCATGGGGGCGTGCCGACCGGGCAGGCCAATCTCGAGGAAGTCGGCTCCCGAGTCTGCGAGTTCGGTCAGCAGTGACGGAGAGCGGCTCGGCGTGGGGAAGCCTGCGGACAAGAACGTACCGAGCACGGGCCGGTCCTCCCGGCCAAGGAGTGCCTGCAGTGCCATGCTCGCCGGGCGTCGGGGGGTCGGGGGCATCGGCGACTCCTTCAAGGGCGGCAGGATCAGTGCTGGGCGCGGGAGCCGAAGCCGCGGACGCCAAAGAGGGTCATCGTCACCGCGGCCAGGGCAAGGGTGGTGAGGAGGAATACGGGATGGGACGCGACGTGCATGGCGGCGATGGAGAGAAGCCCTGCTGCGGGCAGGGCAGCCTGGAGACACACAGAGTCCTCTGAGGAAGCTGGTGGCTTGTGGTTCATGGAGCCCGCGGTGGTGGCGGCGAGTCCGGCCGACGCCCCGGCGGGACGCCGGCCGGACTGATCAGGACGCCGTGTTGGTCGGAGAAGCCGCCTGTTCGGTGCGGCGCTTACTGAGTCGCGCCAGGGCGAACGCTCCGGCACCAACGACGACCAGCGCACCGGCCGTCGCTGCGAGGGTTGTGTTCCCGTCCGCCCCCGTGTTGGCCAGGTTGCCGGGCGGTGTCGTCACCTCCACGCTCGAGGGGGCGGAAGCCTGGTCGGCCGTCACTCCCGACCCGCTGCCCTTCGGGTTCTCTTCGCCCTTCGGGGCACCGCTGCCACCCCCCGACCCGCTGTCGTCGTTGCTGCTACCGCCGCCTCCCGGCGCCGGGTCGGGCTTCGGGTCCGGGGTGCCCGGGTCGGGCTTCGGGTCCGGGGTGCCCGGGTCGGGCTTCGGGTCGGGCTTCGGGTCCGGGGTGCCCGGGTCGGGCTTCGGGTCCGGGGTGCCCGGGTCGGGCTTCGGGTCGGGCTTCGGGTCCGGGGTGCCGGGGTCCGGCGTACCGGGGTCCGGGGTGCCCGGGTCCGGCGTGCCCGGGTCCGGCGTACCGGGGTCCGGGGTGCCCGGGTCCGGCGTACCGGGGTCCGGCGTACCGGGGTCCGGGGTGCCCGGGTCCGGCGTACCGGGGTCCGGCGTACCGGGGTCCGGCGTACCGGGGTCCGGGGTGCCCGGGTCGGGGTCGGGCGTGCCCGGGTCGGGCGTACCGGGGTCCGGGGTACCCGGGTCCGGCGTACCCGGGTCCGGCGTACCGGGGTCCGGGGGGTTGGGGCTCGGGTCCTTCGGCTTCGCCGCGGGGGCGGACGTACCGGGTTCGCCGGTCGACGGGGCGGAAGCCGCCGTCTGGGTCTCCGGGGCGGCCTCGGCCGCCAGGGCTGCCGGCGCCGTGATGACGCCTGCCGCAGCGACGACCGCTACAGCGGCAGCCGCGCGCCGCAGCGCGTGGAGTCGGTACTTGCGCATGGTGAAGGAATTCCTCCAGATCAGAAATGGATGTGCTGCCCCGCAAGGAAGTTGACTCCCTTGCGGCGTAAACATGGTCACCCAGACCGCCTGTGGATAAGGAAGACGAATTCCGGCGGCCGACCAACGAAGGACTGCTGCGCCGTTGCGCGATAGTTGGTCGGATTTGTCACCACTTAGCCAGCGTCCGACATTTGTGCTCTCGGCTCGACGGGTTGAGATCAGGCAGGAGGACCCGCTATCTGTTTGGACTGCTGCAACACCTCGAGATGCGCATTCAATTAACTTGGGACGCGGAAGCAGTTTTCCGGTGGCCGCCCGGCTGCTGGCCGACGTCCTTTTTCGGCCGACCAGACGAGGCCATCTGTGGCTCCAGTGGGTTGGCGTGCTGACGGCCCACGAACGTGAGCGAGGACTTCCCGAACGCTGAGCCGCCCAAGAGCGTCTGCGCGGTGACGGACTGGACGTAAGACCCTTGGCTCCGTCCACAGGGCTGACGTGAAAGATTGGGTCATCGTCAATCACTGAGGAGGATTTGGTGCCCTATCAGCTACAGGTCAGGATGAATGGTGAGCTCGGCAAGAACCTCAACCGGTTTGTGGAACGGACCGGGCTGATACGCCGTGGCCGCCTGGACGACGCCTGGGATGAGAAGTTCGGAACGCGGGTACTGCGTCCCAGCGAGGCGGGTCTGGTCGAGCTGATTCTGGTGCGCTGGGCGGATGATGCCTGGGTGATAGCGCTCGAATACCAAGGCGACCCACTGCCGCAGCAGGACGCCGAAAGGTTGAAGCGCATCATTCTCAATGCCGCAGCCGAAGTGGGGATGACGATTACGGCCGTCTTCCCGCGTACGGCACTGAGGTAGTAGCCCCGGCACGAGCGTGATCGTGCCGCTTGAACGGGCGCGCCCGCACGAGGGGCCAGACATGCCACCTCACCGCGGGCGCGTTGCTGCTCGGCCCCGTAGTTCCTCCTGTTCGCGGTGCACGCGCTCGTATCCAGATCAGGCCTCCACCGACTGCCGCTGGGTAAGGAGGCTCGGGGATGCCTGCCGTGCAGCGCTGAAGCGCCGACCGGCAGTGCCGAGGACGATGAGCGCGGCCGCTCCCCCACCCAGTGGCAGGGCTGGTCCGGCGATCGGGAAGGCGGCGAGGGTGCCTGCGAGGGCCGTACCTGCCGAGGACCCGACTCCGTAGGAGAGGATCAGCCACGCGTTCGCCCCTGTGGGGCTGCCGTTGTGCGTGAGGCTTTCTGCCGTCATGAAGGCCAGGGTGAGCACGACAGGAAGGAACAGCCCGGGCAGTGCGGCCAGGGCGGTCACCCCCAGCGGGCCTGGCAGGAGGAGCAGCGGCAGCCAGCTCATGGCGAAGCCCGCTGCGCCCGCGAGTAGTTGGCTGGGGGCGGCGCCGGGCCACGTCCGTCGTCCGAACAGCAGGCCTCCAAGGAACGAGCCGGCAGAGAATGCAGCCGGGATGGCCCCCGAGAGGAGTTCCATGTGGTGCAGCCGAGCGAGGTTGACGGCCCAGACGTTCAGGGCGCCCACAGCGAATCCGATGCCCGACAGAGCGAGCAGCAGCAGCCGAAGGTCGCCGTTGCGCAGCGGGCTGCGCCCGGCACCGCTGCGGGACTGGAGGCGCCACTTGCGCGATGGCGGAGCGGTCAGCACCACGGAGCTGCCGGCGAGTCCGAGGGAGGCCGTGGCCAGGAGAGCGGCTTCGGGCCCGTGGGCGCTGGCGAGCGCGGCTACCAGGAGCGGGCCGGCGATGTACAGCGTGCCCTGGGATCCGGTGTCGAGCGCGAGAGCGGCGCGGCGTTTTCCGGGATGCGGGAGGACAGCCGGCCACAGCACTCTCAGCCCTGCCTCCAGGGGCGGCGTGCACAGGCCCGCGAGGAGCACGAGGACGGTGGGGACGGCGAGGTGCTGGGCTTCGTTGATGGGTGGCGTGGCCAGGGCCAGCAGCCCGGCGGCGTTGATGAGGACGGCGGGGCCGGCGACGCGGGTCTGTCCGAAGCGGGCCATCAGCAGACCCTTGGCGGGCTGGGAGAGGGCGGAGGCAAGTACGTAGGCGGCGCCGAGCAGACTTCCGAACGCCAGGGATCCCCGACCGGTGGTGATCAGGAGGACGATGGCCACCGGGGCCATGGAGTTGGGCAGCCGTCCGATGAGTGTGCCGACGAGGAGGCGGGCGACGTAGGGGCTGCCCAGGACCGCGCGGTAGGTGACGGGGGTGTGTGCGGGCTGCTCGGATGTCACGTTCGTGCCTTCCGTGGGTGTTGGGGTGTTCGCCAGCGCCTTCGAATGGGCGGCGGCCGACAGGAGCTGATCTCGCTGCTGTCAGCGCGCGCGACCGCTGCCGACTCCGGAGGGGAGAGCGGTGCGCTCGGCCATCACGTGGCCGTCCGGGGGCCCTGACAGGCGGCCACGCGCCAGAGCAACGACGGTGACGGCGAGCGCCGCTCCGGTGACGGCGATGGCGGTCGGGGCTGCTGGTCCGTAGTCACCGACCCCGCCGGCTGTTGCGGTGCCGAGGGCCTGGCCGAGCCCGAGAAAGGCGATGAGCCAGGCGGAAGCCTCGCCGAGAGTGCCGTGGGGGGCGAGGTGGTCGAGGCTGGCAAAAGAGATCACGAGAAGCGGGGCCAGGAAAAGCCCGGGCAGGAAGGCCGCCGTCGCGGCGAACGGCGGTGCGGGTGCCGCGAGGAGGGGCAGAAGGCCGGCGAGGAGCCCGCAGGTTGCCGCAAGGAGCTGCGCGGCCGGGCTGCCCGGCCAGGTGCGTCGGCCGTACAGCAGTCCTCCGGACAGGCTCCCGGCAGCGAGAGCGGCGGGTATGAGCGTGGTGAGTGCGGGACTCTGCTGCTGTTCAGCCAGCGTTAGTGCGACGACGTTGAGCGCTCCAAGGGCCGCTCCGGCACCCAGGAGCGCGACGGCCAGGATGCGGGGGCCGACCGCTCGCAGTGGTCCGCGCCAGTCGGAGAGACGCCCGGGGGCGGGTCGATGTTTGCGGGAAAGCCAGGTGGTGGCGAACAGCGACGTGCCGGCCAACCCCAGCAGGGTGGTGACGCCGAGTACGAAGGCGGGTCCGGCGGCCGCGTCCAAGGCGAGTACGAGGAGAGGGCCCAGGATGAAGACGATCTCCTGAGCGCAGGCGTCAAGAGCGAGTGCGGCGCGCTGCTCGGCAGGGCGGGCGACGACGTGCGGCCACAGGACTCTCAGTGCCGCCTCCAGCGGCGGTGTGAACAGGCCTGCGGTGATCGTGAGCAGGACTGCGGCGGCGGGCTGTGAGACCGGGTTGACCATCGTCAGAGCGGTGAAGGCGAGGGTGGACATCGCCGCGGTCAGGACGAGGGTGGCCGTCTGCCCTCGCCGGTCGAGCATCCGGCCCCATGCGGGCTGGCCCAGCGCCGCCGCTAGGCCGTACGCGGCGGCCAGGAGCCCCGCCTGACCGATGGTTCCGCCGGCGGCGCGGACCGATATCAGGAGGGCGAGCGGGGCCATGGCGACGGGAAGGTGGCCGATGACGGCCCCCGCCAGGAGGCGCAGGACGTTGGGGGTCCGCAGGATCGCGAGGTAGGTGACCGCGGGTCCTGCGGTTTGCTCAGCGTGGTGGCTGGTGCGGGTGGTGGTGTGGGTGGTCGTCATGGTGGTGCGGGAGTCCTCTGCTGGGGTTCGCGAGGGTGGGGCGGTGCGGGCCCGGCCCGGTGTGTGGCCGAGCTCGCGGTGTGGCTATCGCCGTGCTGGTCTTACGGGCGTGACCGACCTGGAGCGACATCCGGCCCGGACTGGGCAGGGCGGTCTGTCAGGGAGGTTCAGCGCGCTGGTCCCTGGACGCTGTGCGGCTGTGTCAGGCTGCTGGATGGGACCCGATCGCCTGACCGATGGCATTCAGGTCGAAGGTCCGGGTGATTCAGCCGGCGTGGGGGAAGTAGGGCGGCGTCCAGCCCACGTACCCGGCCCCCCACTTGCTCTCTATGAGCTCGGCGGGGACGACGTCGATGTAGCCGGGCCTCAAGATGTCGTTGCTCGCGACCATTCCGTCGCCGAGGTAGACGGCGATGTGGCCCGCGCGGCCTCGGGTCGTCCAGTACATCAACGCCCCGGGCGGGGGGTTCCTGTCGCGGTCGTGGCGCATGGACGCGGGTACGGCCGTGTAGTGGTCGATGGCGTAGTTCACACCGGCTGCGTGCCAGCCGTAGACCGTCGCGGTGTAGCGCAGGCACCACGCCTCCCACTCCCTGGAGGAGTTGGGGCCGGCGTGGAGTTTTGCCCAGGCGATGGCCTCGGGGACGCTGCGGGGGTTGTTGAGGGTCCAGGTCTCCTTGCCGTCAGTGAACGTCCCGCCACCGGTGCCGGGCTTCGGCTTCTCTGCGCACGATCCGCTGCTGGGTGGGGCTGAGGAACCGGGGTCGGTTCCCTGACTGCCGGATGTGCCGCCTGTCTCACCGGCCCGTTCGAGGTCGATGCCCGCTTCAGCAGCGAACTTCCGCATCAGCCGCTCGTGGTTCGCGTACAGCTCGGGGTGGGCGGACTGTTGCACCTTCTGGGCGGCGTCGCCGAGCGGCATGGAGGCCCAGTTGGGGATGTCCGTGAGACCCCGATTGGTACCGCGTCCAAGAAAGAACGACTCCGCCGAGTAGGGGGGGTCCATGATCTGTTCGCGGGTTCCCCAGTCCATGGAGGGGCGCTGCTGGAAGAGGCCGAGGGAGTCTCTGTCTCCGTGGTCGAGGTTCTCCAGGGTGCTTTCCTGCATGGCGGTCATGAGGGCGATCAGGGTGGCGCGGCCGGGCAGTTTCAGGCGGACGGCGACGGAGTCGATGGTCTTGACGTGCGCGAGCTGTTTCTGGTGGGCACTTCCCTGGACGGGCTTTCCTCCATTGCCGCCGTTGTCCTCGGCGGGTGAGGAGTCGCCCGTGCCCGGCCCGGAGTCGGTGCAGGTGTGGGCGGACGCCGGTCCTCCGGACAGCATGCTGAGGAAGAGGCTGCCGACGAGGAGCAGGACAGCGGCGATGGCGAGGTACTTGATGCGGGCGCCCTTGGTCGCCATGGCGGCGGCCCGGAGTGCGGCCTGGGTCATTTCGCGGTCGTTCATGGCCTACTCCTCCAGGCCGACGACACGGGTGACCATCCAACGCTCGCCGATCTCGGCGCGGGAGATCTCCACGGTGAGGCTGCGGGTGTAGGTGTAGGCGGTAGTGCCTTCGACCGACACGGCGATGGTGGCTTGCAGCCACCGGCGCAGCGTCGTGTCGGGCGAGGGCCGCTGCTTCTCGTCGGGTGCGGTGATGTCGACGCGGGTGGGGACGGCGGCGGTGGCCTGGGCGGCAACGAGCTGGTTGAAGTCCCGGTCGTCGTGCTGGGCCAGGTTCAGGGCGAGGGCCGGCGAGATGTACGCGGATGCGCGGTTGACGGCGGCACGGTGGGTGCCGTCGTTGTAGGGGTATCGGGTGCTGTACTTCTCGGCGAAGCCGCGGGCGATGACTTCCGGTTCGGCAGGCGCTCCGGAGGGCGCGGGCGCGGACGGCGTGGGAGTGGGAGCGGTGGTGATCGCCGCGCCCTGGGGCGCGGAGACGCTGGGTGTCGGCTTGGCTTCAGGGGTGGGACGTTCCTTCTCCGGGTGGAAGAGGACCCAGATCAGGACGGCCGCGGAGAGCAGGATGGCGATCACGGGGATGGTGAGGGGGGTGGGCGCGCTGGTGCGCTCGCGGCGCATTTCCTTCGCGCGGACTTCTTGCCGGGCCTTCCTCCAGTGCTTCTCGGCGCGGCGGCGTTGGCGGCGCGGCAGTTCGCTGAACTCGGCGGGGACTTCGGCCTTGCGCAGGTTCTCGCGCCACCATGCGGCGCTGCCGGTTTCGGGGCTGCCGTCGGGCTGGCTCTCGGTGCGGGGTGAATCGGGCATGGCGGCTCCTTGGAGCGCGGGTGGGCTGGGTGAGGAGGGCATGACGGCATGGCCCCGTGGCGTCCGGCCGCGGGTGCGGCCGGACCAGGGGTGAAGGAACGGGTGGCCGGCTAGGCCTGGACGGTCATGTCCTCGGCGTGCGCGGGCGCGGCGGCAGCGTGGCGACTGCCCTCGTCGGCCCTGCGTTCGTCGGTGAGGTCGCCACCGTGGTGCTCCGCCTGGCCGGTGCGCTGCTCGGCGTCGTGGATGTCGTGGCCGGTGCCGGGTTCGGTGCTGGGCGGGGTGCCGATGCCGGCCGGTGGGTTCTGAACTGCGGCGGCGGAGTCGGCGAGCCGACCGCGCTGCTGCTGATTACCGTGCCGCGGATGGTTTGCGGTGTGACGGGCTGCTGGCGCGGGACTCCGCTGGTAGGCGGCGGTCCCGGACGCACCGAGAACGGCGGCGTGCTGGTGTTGGGTGCGGCGGTTGCCGTGGTCGTTCTGGAGGCGCGGGCGGAGGGGCCCGACGAGGTCGCGCCGGCTCCGGTGGAGGGTCCGGCGGTGGACGAGGGCGGGGTGGATGTGGAGGTGCCGAGGCTGGGCCTTCCGGATGAGGGCCCCGCTGGCGCCGCTGGCGCCGGGATGGCACCGGAGGCGTCCGCGCCGGGCGTGTCCTCGCGGGTGATGGTGACGGTCGGCGGGGCCGGCTCGGGCCGCGGCCGCGGCGGCGGAGGCGGGGTGGGGCGCGGGGGCCTGCGACTGCCAGGGTGCCGGTTGCCTGGGCCGCGCCTCTCGGAGTTGTCGGAGCCGCTGTCGGAATCGGAGTCGCCGTCATCGCGCGGACGGCGCCGGGAGGGGCCGCCTTCGCCGCGCCGACGGCGCAGTACGCGGCGCAGGCGCCGGGCACGGGTCATGTTGCTGATACCGCTGATGATGCCGCGGCCGCCCATCTGGACCCCGCTGGCAGAGACGATGCCTTCCAGCCGGCTCTTCATGCTCACCGCGACCAGGGCGACGGCGATGTTGAGGGCGCAGACCATGAGCCAGCCGTAGGTCGGCATCAGGCTGAGTGTGACGGTGGACATGATCAGGACGGAACCCATGAGCATGGTGCTGGTGAAGCTCATCATCACCATGCCGAACAGCGCCTCGAACCAGGCGACTCCCCACTGACGGGGCCTTCCGGGAATGCACCAAAGTGCTGCGAATCCGACGCCACAGACGAGCAGCATCAGAGCTCCCAGCAGGCTGGCGAGCGTGGCGAATGCCAACGTGATCATCATGGCGGCGAAGATGGCGACGCAGATCAGGGAGGTGAGCAGGATGCCGATCCGGCCGGCCGGGTTGTGACCCTGCCGCCACTTCACCGCTTCCTCTCCGACGGTGTCCGTGTTCAGAGTCTTCTTGAGGAACTCCTCCCGCTTCTTCATGTCGCCGTAGTTGTCGGCAAGTTGCTTGCCCCACTTCTTGCAGGCCGCGACCGACCCGACGTCCGCCACGCACCAGGGGGTCGCGACATAGGTGCGCCAGACCGAGTCCGACGCCTTCCGCAGCGTGTTGTCAGCCTCGGACTTCCCCCATGCCGGCTCGGGCGTTTGGAACGGCATCGCGGACTCGGTGGAGCCGCTCAGGCTGGAGCCGAGGGTGCTCATGGAGATCGAGGCGCCGAACTGCCGCCCCTCGTCGACGCCTTTGACCCAGGTGCTGGGCGAGACCAGGAGGGTGGTGGCGATCGCGGCGCTGGCGCAGACCCAGGCCAGCTGGCTGACCACGGAGGACTCTCCCCGTTTGGCCCACGCGATGAACGCGCCCACCGCCAGAGCACTCGGCATGAGGGTGGTCACCATCGGCTGTGCCGCGCCCTCGATGGCGCGGGCGATCGCGTCCTCGATCTCCGGGATCGACACGACCTTGAACGTCCACTGGGTGATCACGACCGCGGCCCGGCCGACGGCGATCAGCAGCCACATCAGGCCGCCGACGAGGTTGTTGGCCATCTTGTCGCCGAAGTCGCCGCTCAGGTAGTCGTCGGCGAGCTGGACGTCCAGTGAGTAGGTGGGGGCCGAGTACGTCTCGAACATCGTGCCCTGGCCGTCCGGCTTGATCGGCGACGGCATCATGTCGCCGATCCCGCCGGGCCGGTACTGGTCCTTGTCGTCGGCGGCCGCAGCGGGCGCGAACAGCACGTAGGTGGTCAGCAGGCCGGCGAGCCAGGGAATGATGTCGCGGACCCGGATCGCCCGCTCGACGAAGAATCGTTTCAGCTTGCTCATACGGCCTTCTCCAGGGCGTCGGCTACGGGGTCGGCGGTGTGGCCGTAGCGGCTCGCGGGGGCTTCGACACTCTGGGCGACGCGCCAGGTGCCGGCATCGGCGACCAGCCGCAGGACATAACGGACGGGCGCGTCGGCACCGGCCCGCTTCATGGTGGCGAGGGCGCCCTTTCCGGCCGGCTGGGTTCCGTGGGCGTTCACGTCCTGGACGTGGGTGATCTCGATGGTCAGGGCGCCGCTGCGGGGGCTCTGGCCGGCGAAGAACGACTCGTAGTTCTTGATGCAGCCTTCGAGGGTTCCGCCGTCGTCGGCGTGGTTCGGTCGCGCTTCGGCGGTCTCGAGCTCGCACATGGTCTTCGGCTGGGACGGGGTGTCCATCCAGGCCTTCATGTACTGGCCGGCCGTCGCTGTGACCGCGGCGGTGTCGTCGCTCTTGGCCTTGGAGTCGGCGGGCTTGGGCGTCGAGCTGCAGGCCGCGACGGCGGTGATGGCGAGGACGGCGGTGGTCAGGGACAGGGCGCGGCGGGCGAGGGTGTGGGACATGGCGGAGCTCCTTCGGCGGGGCCCGGGCGGGCCGGGCTGCTTGGCGATCAAGTGGAGTCTGAGGATCTCCCATCTGCCCTGTGGACGGGGGATGCTTCGTCCAAGTCCGCGTCGACGGGCTCTTCTTCGGGTTTCGCCTGCCCTGCCTCGCCGTTGTCGGCGGGGACTGCGCTGTCGGCGGCGTGCTGTTCGGCCTGGTCCTTGGGGTTGGTGGACAGCAGCCTGAGCAGCTCCTCGTCGGGCACGTCCCACTGCATGGTGGCCACCCGGTCGCGCCGGTCACGTACGACGCAGTGGCCGTGGACGATCTCGCCCTTGGCGTCCTTGCCGACGGTGCGCAGCAGCGCTCGGCTGGACTCGCCGACGGGCAGGCGAAGGAGTTCGGAGAGCGCGTCCTGCTGGGGCCGGGTGGACGTCTCGAACGCCGCCACCGTGGTCGTCGCCTCCAGCACGCCGTCCAGGCCGAGGAGGCTGGAGGGGTCCTGGGTGTCCAGGACCAGGGCCGTGTCCAGCGCGCGGCCGGTGCGTGCGATGTAGTCCAGGAAGCGGCGGCCGTCGTCGGTGGCGGTCAGGACGTGGACTTCGGGGATGAAGATGCCCTTGGGCAGGCCACGCAGGTCGGGCCGGGAAGCCGTGTGGAGCGCGTACGCGATCAGGCCGCGCATCAGGGCGAGCGAGACGCGCTCGTTGAGAGTCATGTCGGCCGGCGGGGTGCCCGCCTTGGGGAGCTTGAGTCCGGGGACCTGGACGAGCCAGACGCCGGGGTCGGGGCGCAGGGGGGAGGCTCCGGGCTCGGGCTGGCCGAGCAGGGGCGCGCCGAGCTGGGTCCGGGCGAGCTCGGCGAGCGCGGTCCCTGCGTCACGGGCGAGCGGGTCCTCGCTCTGGGAGAGCAGCTCGACAACGCGCCAGGTGGCCGGGTCCGGGCCCGCGCCGACGGCGTTGCAGGCCTTCAGCAGCTGGGTCTCCACACCGGCGTCCCGCATCCGCTGCGGCAGGATGATCAGCAGCTGGGAGACGACCTCCAACGCGGCGTCGTCCTTCGGCAGCAGCCGGTAGAGGTCGGCGACGGCCGGAGTTGCGGCGCTGGCGGTGACCTGGTGGGAGGACAGCCCGAGGTGGCGGCCGGCGCGGATGAGACCGCCCTCGTCACCCTTGAAGCCCAACATCAAGGCAAATGCGCCCTTTTGGGCGGCGGTGAGCTGGGCCATCATCATCGCGGTCGTCTTACCGCGGCCGCTGCGCCCCACGAGGATCGTGGTGGTCGCGTCGCCTCGGGCGGAGCCGGCGGTGACGTCGAGCCGGCACATGCCGGGGGTGGTGCCGGTGAGGAAACCGGCGATGGGTCCGGAGTCGTCCCCGGCCTCACTGCCGCCCCACCACATGCTTGCGGCCAGCGCGCCGGTTTCGCGGATGTGGCCGAGGTCGGTAACGCGGAGCGTGTCGCCGATCTGTGCTTCCAGCCACAGGTCCCGCTGCTCCTCGCTGGCGATCACGCAGTCGATGGCGAGGTCGGCGTAGTGGGAGGTGACGGCGTCGCAACGGGCGCGCAGGTCCTCGACGGACACGGTGGAGGAGGCGATGATCCGCGGGTGGTCCTCCACGAGGGTCAGGCCGTCGCGCGTCATGCCGCGGCGCAGCTCCTCCATGATGGCTTCGCTCTCCTCCGTCTCTGTGGAGGTCTGGCCGGCGCTGTTCTCGGCGGCGGAGTTGCGCTGCTCCTTGGCGGTGGCGCGGACCTTGTTGACCGCCTTGAGGGCGTCGCCGCGCTGCAATACGGTCCAGCGCACCGAGGCCTCCGGGCACACCAGGACTTCGTCGCCGTTCCCACCGGCGGGGATGTAGCGAATCTCGGAGAGGCAGCGCAGCCACTCCTGCTCGCCCGGGGTGGTGATTTCGTGGGGGAAGGTGGGCATGGCCATCACGGCCACCCACGCCGCGGTGGTGCCCTGGGCGTTGATGATCCGTACGTGGTCGGCGTGCGGTTCGACGTGGGACTGCGCGAGTCGGACCAGGGACGCGCCACCGACCGGCGGCAGGTGGGGCGGGGCCGACTGGGGCCGGAACGACTCCCGGGAAATCGCCCAGGCCAGGTTCTCGGCGGGGGCCAGGCTGGCTCTCCAGGGTGTCGCTTCGAGCCGGCGCCCGAGGCGGCGGGCGAGCCCGTCGTACTTGAGGAGCTCGGACTTCGGCAGCCCGGGCGCAGCCAGGCCCAGGGCGCTGACCAGCGCGGACTTGGCGTTCGCCCGGGCCACGGTGTCGCGGGTGGCGATCTTGACCCCGAGCAGGAGGTGGCGCTGCGGCAGGGCGAGCTGGTTGAGCCGGGCAGCCCACATCTCGGCGATCGCCGCCACGTCTCCGGCGGTGAAGATGCGGTGCGCCTCATCGCGGAACGAGGCGCCGTCCTGCTGGGACCAGAGGATCTTGAGGTGTGCGTCGTAGCCGGCCAGGACCTTGGCCAGGGCGGTGGACGCGGCGTCCTGCTCGGCGTCCTGTGCCTCGGTCGCCATGAGGTCGGTGTTGGAGGAGGCGAGCGTGAAGTAGGCCCAGGCCGCGGTGTCGGTGACGACGACGCCGTCGGACACAGCTACCAGGCGGGCAGGCGGCAGGAGCCGCTCGGCCGAGAGGCCTACCATGCGCGCGAGTCGGGTGAAGGAGGGCTGCTTGGTTTGCGCTGACATGGCTATCGTCCCTGGGTCTTGTCGGTTTTGGTCTTCTGGGTGGGGCCGCCGGCCAGCTGGCGGGCTTCGGTCTCGGACAGCTGCAGGGTCTGCATGGCGACGGGGGCGCCGTCGGTGACCATGTGCATGCGGCCGGCCAGGCACGAGGCGGGCGGCACGAACCAGACGGTGGGTGCCAGGCGCGCCCACAACGTTGCCGAGCCGGATATGACCCGGGTCGGGAACACCTCGGACAGGCTCTCGTCCAACAGCCCTGGGACGGTGCCCGCGGGGTTGCCCGCGATGAACTGCACGCCGCGCCCGGGACCTGCGTCCAGGAGCGTGGTGAGCGCTTCGACGGCCGGGCTTTCCTCGAGCTGGCTCTCGGGGCGGGTCAGGTTCCAGTACTGGCGCAGACCCTGGACGAGGGAGCCGAGTTGCTCGGTCAGAAAGACGGTGCGCTGCTTCCAGCCGCCGCCGACGTGCACGGACGGCAGGGCCGCGGCGGCGGCGATCAGGTGGTCGTGGATCGCCTCGAGGCGGGACAGGTGGGTGGCCCGGGGCAGTCCGAGGGCCCATCGGTGGGCGCGAGCGGTATCGAGGAAGGTGACGGAGGCGCCCAGGCTCAGGCTCTGCGCGGCGAGGGCGCGCAGCAGGGTGGTGGTGCCCGCTCCGGCGCCGGCGGCGACCAGGAGGTGCTCGCAGTGGTCGGTCATGGCCAGCGGCTGGTCGTTGTCGCCGAGTCCCAGGAGCGGGCCGTGAACGCGGGCGAGCGCCCCGATGGTGTGCTGGTCGCCGAGGCGTACGGAGGTACGCAGGGCTTGGACGTCGATGGCGGTCTGCACGGGTCAGGACTCCTTCTTGCGGCGGGGGGCGCGGGCGGTGCCCCGCAGGCGGCCGATGTGGTCGGGGCCGTACAGCCGCACTCGCGGGCGGACCTTCACGGGCGGGACGGGCAGGGGGGTGTCCGTCGCCGGCTGTGCGAAGGCGGGCCCGAATCCCGGCATGGTGGCGAGGTGGGGGGCCTTCTCCCCCAGGCGGCGGGCCCGCAGCCGCAGTCCGCCGCGCGGCGGGGTGATGCGGCCGCGGCCGATGAGGGGGCGGACTCCGGTGAGCAGGAACACCGCGCGCACGGCCCACATCTGCAGGTTGGTGCGCCGCCAGTACACGGTGGAGCGGCGGGAGCCGACCAGGGTGATGAGGCCGGGCGGGATGATGAACAGGGGGACGAGGATCGGCTGGGACGGCGCGCCCACGAGCAGCAGGCACAGGGCCCACCAGATCGCGAAAATTGCCGCCCCGTAGCGCAGGGTCGTGCGGGGGATGCCCTCGCCGAGGTCCATGCCGAGCAGTTCGTGCTGGTAGGTCTGCACGTCCCAGTACTCGGTGTAGGTACGGGTTTCACGCATCCCGGCTCACCGCCGGAAGAAGGCGGCGATCATGTCGCCGAGCGACTGGAGGAGCGACATCGCCGCTTCGGGCTTGTAGAGGATGTAAGCGACGACGGCGGCACCGGCGATGTGGGTGATGAGCATGCCCCAGGCGCGCTTCATCCAGTGTTCGAAGCCGTACCAGAGCAGCACGAGGCTGAACAGGGCACCGACGATGGCGCGCGCGTACGCGGGGAGGTCCACGGGTTCTCCTTCGTGGGGTGGGGGTTTGGGGCAGCCGGCCGGTCGGGCGGGCTACGGGGTGCTGGCGTTGAGGACCTGCCAGCGGGTCGCCGCACCGGTGGTGACCTGGGTGAGGGTGATCAGGTAGGTCTGCTGCAGCTGCGCGCGGCCGAAGTTCCACGTCACCACCGCTGTTCCGGTGCGCTTGTCGCCGGAGCCCGCGTGGACCGTCCAGGAGTCCAGTCGCTCGAGGCGCACTCCCCCGCCGAGCGGCGCCAATGCGGCACCTGGAGCGGCCGCTTGCGCTTCGCGGCCCTGTGCCCAGGCGGAGAGGAACTCCTCGATCGACTTCCGGGTCTCCTGTGACAGGGCGAGGTCGGCCTCGGGCGGGCTGGGCTGTTCGTACTTGCCCGGCTTGGGTGTGCCGACGAGGGCGGGCTGGCCGGTGACCAGGACGCGGCCGCCGGTCTGGGCCACGGGAATCCTGAGGGTCCGCCAGCGGGAGATGTTGCGGGTCTGTTTGTTCTCGGTGACAGCCGTCACCGTCTTCACGTCGACCAGCACCTGGGCCCGATGCGGACTGGTCTGCACAACGGCGCCGGCTACCGCCTGGCTGGTGCCCTGGTCGCCCAGGCCGTTCCAGCCCATCTTGGTGTCGGTGCCCTCCGGCAGGTCCCGGGCGAGCTCTGTGGCCCGGCTGGACGCCGCCTTCTCCGACCAGGTCAGGTAGGCGCGTCCGAAGCGCTCGGCGACTTGGCGCGCTTCGTCGACGGGGACGTCGTCCTTGGCGGCTGCTTCGCTGTCGGCCTGCGGGGGAGCCTCGGGCGGCAGCGGCGGGAGGATGATGCTGCGCGCGCCCGCCACGACGAACACGCCGAGGACCAGCCACAGCACGACCCGTCCTGCGGTCCTCGCTGCGGAGCGGCCGGTGGACTCCTTCTCTTCGGTCCATACGCCGCCGTCGGGCTTGCGGGGCACGCCTGGGGCGGGGCCTGCGGGCGAGCCACTGGTGGGGACGCTGGCCGCGGTGCGCTGCGCGATGGCGTCGGCCAGCTCCTGACCGTCGGTTTCCTTGCTTCTGCGCAGTCCCATTCGCCTGCCTCCTTTCTTTCTCGGGCCATCTGGAGCGGCTTTCCAGAAATGAGGACATGACGGGTCGCCAATTCCTCCGACGGACTTTCCGGTCCGGGAAGCACATGAAAGAACCTAGGAGAGCGGGCCTGTGGATAAGGAAGATGAATTCTGGAGACTGAGGCCGTTGACCCTGGTCAGAGCAGTTCATTGATTACTAGGGCCCGGCCGTGGGTGCGACAGTGATTCCGGGCGCCTTAGGCAGGGCAGTCGCCTATCTCGCGACCGGACTCTTCCGGCTTCCACTCCAGGCATTCGAGGCACGGGCATACACGTCCGGGATCGGAGCGGCGCAAATTCACGAGTGAGTACCCCACTCGGCGATACCAAAGTCAGGTACACGTATCCATGCCGGAAACGGCTGACGTGAAGGAGGTGCACTTTGCCCCAGCACCACCCGACCGGTGCGTCTACCGGCCGTCTCCTCGACGATCTCCGTACTGCCCTGATCGGGCGCTTCACCGCCCAGGGTGCTGTTCCTGAGCGGTGGACTTTCGCATCACCGAGGAGCGTGGCTACTTCGACGGGCTCGCATGGGTCGCCGCCGGCGCCCTGCTGCACACGGAAGGGACGCCATTGCGGCGGACGACATCAGCTCGGCGGTCGGCCATGAACTCGACGGCTTGACGGAGTTGGCCGCCGCGGAGTTCGGCGACACGTTCGTCATCATCCTGACGCTTCGCTATCCACCGCCTACGACGGCTGAAGAGCACGGCAAGTTGGCCCGCGCCGGCGGCGTTCCAGCCAGTTGACCCGGGCCCCTTCTTCGACGCCCTCGCCGACAAGGCCCTGACGCGTGGGAGCGCGCCCTGCAGGGGGTACGCACGGCCCGATTGCGGCATCGCCTGACCACATCGGCGGTGGCGGCCCTGCCCGAACTGGCCAGAGAGAACGCGTCACCACCCGGCCCCGGTGGCGCGCCTGGTCTTCGGCGCGTGCTCATGTCCAGGTGATCGTGATCCCACCAGCCGCCATCAAGGCCATGACGACGGCGGCCACGAGCCAGTAGGGAACACGGTCCACGATGAGGTGCAGTCCGCCCAGGTGTACTTCCAGGGCGGGCCGCGAGGTGCGCTCATTGCGAGTCGTGCTGTTGGCGGTCATCTCTCGTCTCCGATCACGAAGGTCTCTCGCCCGGGGGGAGCCCGGCGCGTTCAGGTCAGTCCCAGGTGCTGGGCGCTGAACCACGTTCCCGTGGACCGAGCAGGAGAGTACGGATCAGGGGAAAAACTGCATCCGCCCGCGGCCTGCCGACTGCGCCTTCTACCCTCTGGCGTCATGACGACGAAGCCGCCGCCGGCAGCACTCGGACCGGTCCGCGCGATCCTGGACCGGCTCGGGTACGGCCCGCTGGTCTACAACGACGAGTTGCTGCGCCGGGATCGGCTGAGCCGCTTCATCCCGCTCCCCGGTCGGGCAGGGGCGACGGTGGAAGACGCAGCGCAGGCGGCGTTCGTGTGCGCCCGCGCTCGTAAGGGAACCGGGCACATGTGCCCGGTAGTGGGGTGGTACCTCCTTGCTCTGAGCCCGGAGCCGGAGGCCCACTCCAAGCTCCGTGAGGAGTTGGACGCGGCAGTCGTGAGGGTCGCCGGTCAGGCCGAACGGGGAACGCTCCAGCTGCCTGCGATCTCGGGCGATATGGGCGACCACCTCGCGGAACGAAAGGCACGGATGGCCCGGGACGTACGCGATGCGATGACCGTGGTCGAAGCGGCAATGCAGGGCGAGGGCCGTCGGGAGGTGCAAGCCGTCATCGACGAGCTGTTCGGCGATCAGGGAACGCCGCAGCGCTCCCCGACCGCCGCGTTCCGGGAAGCCGCGAAGGTGATCCACACAGCGGGCGGGGCGCCGCTCACGGACGGCGATGTAGCCGCGATCATGGCAGCGGTGGCACGGTCGGACGACCAGGTCGGACTCCTGTACGCGCGCCTGACCGGCGGTGAGGGCTACTGGGAGCACGCGCGGGGGTCGGTCGTCGGCGTGACTGACTTCGGCCATGTGCGCACGCTCCTGGCGGATTCCGAGTTGGACCGGCTCCGGGAGACGACCTTGCGGATCTTTTCCCCTCAGACGCGTGGAATGGGACACGCGGACTTGCAGGACCAAGGGGTCACCCCGCACTGGGGTCAGGCGTGCAAGCCGGCGTGCGACTACGCGGCGTGGATGCGCTTCCTGCTGGAGCCGTCGAACCGCAAAATGTGGGAGCTCCTTACAGGCGACCCCCACCAGCTGGTGAAGCAGGTCGTCCTCGAGCGGATGGAGTAGCCGTGGCGCTGGCGAAAGCGCTGCCCCGCGGCGTCAGAGCCAGCTCATGCCGCCGGCCAGAGGCGCGGACGCGGACACCCGACGAGGCCTAGAGCCCCCCAGAGGGGCGCCGTGGATATGGTCCGCATCCTCTCCGGGCCGCGCCGAAATTGCGCGGCCTCTGTCGGTGGCGGGTGGGAGGATCTGCGGCGCGTCGGGTATCCGAACACAACGGGGGGACGGACATGGACAGCGAGAGCACGTACGAGTGGCCGCGCGGGGCGACACCTTCGGATATGACCCGGATGGAGGCGTGGCTTGCCAGGCACGGTTGGGAGGTCGACCCTACGGTCTATATGGCCGGCGCGGGCGGCGCCGCCGTCCAGGTGCGGCGTATCGGCGCGGCCTGGGCCGACGGGGAAGCGGGGCTGCTGATCCTGCCCGCGGAGACCGTGATGTGGGATGGACGACGCATGCAGATCGCGCCCCGGGCGGCTGTTGCCTCGCGGTGTCCTGCCTCGTAGACCGCGCGCCAAGGCAACTACGGCCGGCGGCACTCCCGCGGCACGATTTCAGAAGCGGGACTGCAGCCGGCCGCCGCCGAGACCCTGGCCCGAGCGCGCCGTGTGGTCGATGAGGACGAAGATTTTGGTGCCGTTGTAGAAGTCGGCGCCGAAGCCGGGCTGCTGCGGCCAGGGCGGAGGCAGCCCATTCGCGGAAGGGCGCGGGGCGCATGGAGGTCGGTCTCCTCAAGACGACGGGTGGGGTGCGCGGCAGCGTACGCGAGGCCTCTGAGATGGGGACCGCCGCCACAGAGGGTCGCACCGACAGGGACACGACCGGCGGCATGCAGCGCCGCGCATACCTCCGTCGGCCCTGTCGGTGCGGAGCCGCCGTCGGCGCAAGCTGGACCCCGGAAGGGGGCGGAGCGACCGCGTGGCCGGCCGTGGGGCTGTCCCGTTCACGGACCACGGCATCCGTCCACGGATGGGTAGAGGGCGGCCACCGGCCCTGGCGCCGGGAGATCGTCCATGTCGGGCAGGGAGCGGCTGTGCCGACCGCCCTGGTCTCCCGGCGGGCCCCGGGGCTCAGTGCGCGTATCGCCGGGAGTGCCACTCGCGCGGGCCTCCCGACGACCAGGTTGGCTGGGGTCAGGAGAAGTCCATGACGCTGTCCTCGAAGGAGGGTGTCGTGTTGGTCGACGCCCGCTGCCGGTTCCGCCCCCATCTGACGAGGTCCGAGGGCAGGTACAGCAGCTCGGCACCCTTCTTGGCCGCGTGCTTGGGGAAGTCTGGGTCGTTGGCCCGTGCCCAGCGGATCGCATTGAGGGTGAGTTCCGGGAGGAGTTCCTCCTGGGCCTTGCGTAGCCCCACGGGGACTTCCGTCGGTTCCTTCCGCAGGACGGCCGACTGTTCGGCAGCCGCCACAGGAGGAACGTGAACCGGTTCGGACGGCACTGCGACCGGCGGTGACTGCGGCGGGCCGTTCGGAGTGAGCTCCTTCTCTGTGGCGACGGGCGCCTTGGCCGGCTGCGCTTCGGTCACTGCGGCCGGCAGGTGTTCGGCGTGTTCGGGCATTTGCGGCCGGACGGGAGCGGCGGGGGTGGAGTCCAGCAGCGATTTCGGCGACGGGCCGGACATGGCCCAAGCACGCGCCTCACCGTCGGTCATGAACATGACCTGTGTGCCGTGGGCGACGCCTCCGAGGACCACCTGCGCGCGGCCGATGTGGCGGGTGGATTTCGGCGCGGGATGGACTTCTGGCACCAGCATGCGCCAGGCGTTTTGCGTGTACCGGGCGAGGATGCGGGTCGCGAAGTTCTCTCGCATCTCCGGGCCGCCGAGCGCGCGAGCGGTGGCGGACTGGGCGACGAGCAGGACGTTGAGCCGCACGGCGCGTCCCATGAAGAGGATCTCTGCGAGAGCGTCGACGGCCGGGCTGACCTTGGGGTCGCCCTTCTCCTTGATGCTGTCCCAATACCGGGTGAGCTGCTTCATCGTCGCGTTGATCTCCTCGAGGAGGATGACCAGGCGCGGGCCGACGGTCGAGGCGTCTGCGTCGTCCCCGAGTTTCTCCGCGGCGTGGATCCGCCGCCGGCCTTCCTCGCCGAGCGCGATCAGCGCCTCGTGGATGTCGGCGATGTCGCGGCAGTAGGTGACGTTCGGGACTCCGCGCGCCCACTGGTGGCTGACCCGCTTGAAGTCGAGCACGTAGGCCAGCGCCCCGTGATGGATGAGCTGGGCGGCGATGGTGCGCAGGATGACCGACTTGCCGCCGCCCGTACCGGCGTTGACCAGTACATGCGGGGACTCGGCGTCGAGGTCGACGGATACGACCTTGTCGCCGCGCTCAAGGCCGATCAGCGGGGCGGACTCCGGGACGCCCTCGACGAGAGCCCGGATGCGGGGATCGGAGAACACCACCTTGGACGGCGGCCGCTGGACCTTGCGGGCCAGGACGTACGGCTTTCGACCTTCGCGGGTCCAGGAGAACGAGACGCCCTGCAGGGCGAGTTTCTGGGTGATGGCCTCCATGACCGCGCTCTCGTTGAAGCCGAGAGCAACCGGGAGGTCTACGCGGATGACGGCGTCGTCGTCGCTGAAGTTCTTCGGGACGTGGAGGTAGGAGCGCGGGTCGGTGTGCGGGGATATTCCCAGTGGTCCGACCAGAGCCAGGTGCAGGGGCTCCACCCACTCCTTGAGCAGCTCGGCCTGGCCGCGGTTGCGAATGCCGTGCACGATCCCCCCCGCCGCGGCGAGGGTGAAGGCGCCGGCTCCGCCGTAGGGGAGGACCTCCAGGGTCTGTTCGGGCAGGCGCCAGTAGGTGTAGCCGCCCCCGCCCAGCGTGCCGAGACCTCCAAGTCTGATGAGTGAGCGCTGCGCGTACGGCAGGTAGGACCACTTGCCGACCCGTCCCTCCACGCCGTCCAGGACCCGGCCGCCCTTGCGCAGGAAACCGGCGTCCGTACGCCGGATCCCGTCCATCTCCAGTCCCGAGAGAAAGCGGCCAAGCGCCTTCGCGGAGGTCTCGACCATCTCCTCCAGCTGCCGGTCGAAATTGCTGCTTCCCATCCCTACCGTCCTTCGCTGCGCGTGCCCCGCTGTGAGATCGGGGTCCGATCCGCGTCGGACGGTAGGCGGGCTTCCCTGTGGATGAGGAAGACGAGGCGGCGGCGCGACGGGCGTGATCCGACGGCCCCGGCCGGGAGCGCTCCGAGGTTCGTTCGCTCAATTGGCCCCCAGGTCTTCAAGGTGCGCTGAGCAGGCCCGTTGCCCAGATCCGGAAGGCCGGCAAGCCGGTGCTGCGCTGCCCGACGGTCAGGCGCAGTTGCGCTGGTTCCTTGCCCCTGGTGCTGTCACAGGAGTGACGGGTTGATGCGGAGCCATCCCAGGCTGCGGGAACGGCCAGAGGATGACCTCCAGGGTCGTCTCCAGGCTGGCCACAGTGAGCATGTCGGGCCAGACCCGTCCCGCGAGGACGTTCGCGATGCACTGTCTGTTGACCTCGCTGGCTTTGGCCAGGGCATTCGCGCTGAGCTCGAGTCCGGTCATGACGTCGCGCAGGTTTCGGGAGACCTGCTGGATGATCCGAGCGGGAGGATGGTCCTCCAGTGCGGCGTCGGGTCACTCCCCCGAGATCACGTATTCACATGGCGACTTAGTTCGCAGCTTTCCACCTGGCACGCGCCGAGTATGACAGTGGGACGTCGGCGCCGCGGGGAATCGACCGACGACCGCCCGTACACGCGCGGGTGCGTCGCCGGCCGCGCCCTCTGTGGAGGGCACGGCCCTGGCTGTCAGGCTCCCGGTGCTCGGAACATCACGGCTCCGAAGGCAGACCCGCGCCCGGGCTCGACCAGCGCCAGGTTGCCCGGGCTGTAGTCGATGACCAGCCCGGACATCGACATGGCGGCGTCGGGCGCTTTCACGGTGCTGATCTGGGTGCGGGTGCCGTCCTTGGCGTCGTACGCGTAGATGGGCATGTCACGGGTGGCCTTACCGGCCAGCACGTACACGGTGTCCGGGTCCGCTCCGAGGAAGCGGGGCGTGGTGATGACGTCGACGGGCCGGGTCCGCCTGGTGGCACCGGTCTCGAGGTCGAGGGCGACGATCTGGGTGGGTGCGGTGTCACTGAAGGGGTCACCGGCGAGAAGGTACGCCGTGGATCCGTTGAAGGCGATGTCGAAGCGCGAGGTGCGGCCGAGGCGGGAGGTCTCCCTGAGCTGGATCGCGCCCGCGCTGGAGGCGAGCGGGATCCGCCGGGCCACGCTGCCGTCCCGCGCGAAGGTGACCAGCTCCGGCTTGGTCGTCTTGTCGAATGCGCGGGGCTGCACGATGGCGGCCATCGGTCCGGCACCGACCAGGTCGACGTGCCCCCCGGAGGGGACGGGCATGGGTACAGGCTCGGCGGATACCTCCCGGCCTGTGGCGTCGACGGTGGCCACCCAGTACCTCCACAGCTCCGGCCCGCCCTCCATGCCGATCATCACCATGATCCGGTCGTGATGAGCGGTCATGTCCCAGTTGAGGACGTACTGGTTGGCGGGGACGCCTGGGTTGCGCCAGGTCCACGCTTCGGCGCCGTCCGTGCGCAGGCCGACGATGGTGTTCGGGGTCATGACGGCGAGGATGTCGCCGGCGAGGAAGGCGAGCCGGGTGGTGTCGTTGGTGAGCGGCTTTCCGTCCAGGGGTGCCCCGTTGATCTGCTTGGTCCAGACGGTCTTGCTGCCGTTGCGGGTGTCGATCAGGGATATCCGGTCGCAGCTGGCCTTGTAGTGGAGCGGGTCGCCCTTGACCCAGGCGACGGCGCCGAGTCCGCTGGCGGTGAGAGTTTCGGTCATCCCGCAGGGGTGCATGTCCGGTTCGGGCGGTGTAGCGGTGCCCAGCTGCTTCCCGGTTGCCGGGTCGAGGATCTCTACGCCGGTCCCTCGGCCTATGTAGTAGGCGGTGTTCGTGCGCCAAGTGGCCATCAACTTGGAGCGCAGCAAATCGGTGTCGGTGGGAGGGGTCTTCCACGCCTGGGCGAGCTCGGCCGGGGCGAAGGGCGCCTTGGGAGCCGCCTTCGGTACTGCGGAGCTCTTCGCCGCGGGACTGCTGGTGCTGTCTTGGGCGCAGCCGCTCGCGCCGGTGACGAGGAGGGCCGCAGTGGCGGCCGCCGTGATGATCCGGCGGGTGCGCCCCGTCGAAGGGCTCGGGTGCCTGGCGACTGGTCCGCTGAGCGCGGCTTCGGAGCGTGTCCGTGGGGATCCGGCGCCGGTGAGATGCGGGTTCGTGGGCATGGGTGCCTTTCGGTTGGATGTACGAAGTCGTGGTCGTCTCGCCGCGTTCCGCGTCTCGGGCCGGTATGAGCTCGGGCCGCAGCGGCTCAGGGCGCCTTCGTCTGCGTCACGCGGTGAACGGTCCCGCGGTTGACGGCTCGGCCGTGTTGGGTGAGCCACGACGCCAGCTGCTGTTTCTCCGTCGTGCCCAGGGTCGCCATGGCGTATCGGACGGCTTCGGCGTCACTGCGGATCTCGCGGAGCTTCTTCACGTGGCTGCCGTCCAGCTCCAGCTGGGACGCCCCGGCGGCGGGGCCGACGGGCGAGCTGGAGTGGCTTCGAGGGGGTGGTGGCCGACGGTGGCCGCTGCGGGTCTTGACCTGTGCAGGACGCCGGCGGCGGGGCTCGGGAGGTTCTGCTTCTGGCTCCCTATCGGGTTCCCCCGCGGGCTCCTTCTCGGGCGGGGCCTTCGCCTGTGCGGGCTCCTCGGCCCTCGTGGCCGGAGGAAGCGCTGGTTCGGTGGTACTCGGGGGGGCACCGGGGGCCGGGAGGGCGGTGTAAGCGGACGTGGCGTCCAGTTCCGTCTGCGGTGGGTTAAGCGGCAGCCCGAGTTCGACGAGGTAGAGGGGGAACAGCTCGTCGCGGGTGGCTTTGCGCCTCCACCAACGCCCATGCCGCGCACGCAGCTTGGCCTTCTCGACCTGCAGTCCCTGCTCGACCTGAACCGCCCGCTCGTAGGACCGCTGTTCCCACATCCTCATCCGGCGCCACATTTTGAACGTCGGAAGGAAGGCGAGGAACCAGCGGATCCTGCGGACGGACTCCATGTGCTGGCTGCTGGTGAGGTCCATGAGACGGGCGACCGCATGCCGCGCGGCCTCGACGGTTACGACGAACAGGACCGGGATGACAGCGTGCATACCAACGCCGATCGGATCAGGCCATGCCACTGCAGCGTTGAACGCAATCGTGGCGGCGGTAAGCAGCCAGGCGGAGTGCCGCAGCAGCGGGAAGGGGATCCGCAGCCATGTCAAAAGGAGGTCCAGGGCCAGGAGCACCGCGATGCCGGCGTCGATCCCGATGGGCAGGATATGGGCGAACGATCCGAAGCCCTTGGCGCGGGCGAGGTCTCGTACGGCGCTGTAGCTGCCGGCAAATCCGATGGCCGCGATCACCACCGCGCCGCAGACGACAACCGCGATCAGCAGCCGGTGTGTGCGCGTGAGGGTGACCGGGCCGGCACCACGGCCGGTTTGGTCCTGCACGTTGCTCTCCTTTCATCCCTGCCCACGCTTCCCTGTGTCCCCTGTGGATGAGGAAGACGGCCCGGGCCGAAGTGCCAGCAGGCGGTCGTGGAGGAGACGTCGATTCGGCAGTCGCGCGGTTGCCGGGGGCTCTGGCGAGCTGATCTGATCCCCGGCCGGCGGTCGCGACCACCGGAGCGCTGGGTCACTGTGTGCGTCGGCGCCAGGCCCTGAGTACGTATCTGGCAACCCCGAAGCCGCAGGTGAAGGGGGCAGCCCCTGCGAAACTGACACCATGGCTATTGATGACGCGCCGGTCGTGACGATGGCGGATCTCTTCGATCCGGAGCCGAAGACATGGGGTCTGCGGGGCGACCCCTATGTCTGGCGGGCCCTGCGCGATCACCTGTCTGGTACGGACGTCCCGGCGTCGGTCGACGAAGTGGTCCGCCTTCTCCGGGCAGCGTTCAGTGAGCTCGTGGGAATTGACCTCATCGGCGACCCGGTGTCATCCGCGTACCGGGAGCAATACGCCCACGGCGGCATGTCCAGCGGAATGGTCTCTCTCGATACGTGGCGGGAGCGATTGATGCCTCTGCTCACGGAGCGTGCGAGGACGCTGGTGGAGCCCTGATCTCCCGCTTGGTGCAGGCCGCTGGCCTGCTGAGTTTCGACCTGGACGCCTCAGGTCAGGGCGGCCGACCGCGAATCCCGCACCAGGGGAGGTGAACGGCGAGGTGCTGCGCACCGCCGATAGACGGGGTTCAACGAAAAGGAGGGCCAGCCCGCCGGGCTGGCCCTCGACTCCGCAGCCACCGCCTACGGTCCGGCGGCGTGTCCCCGCCCACGGTGGAGTCGTGGTATCAGTCGCCTCCGCCGCCACCGCAGGAGGAGCCCCCACCGCAGGACCCACCGTCCCCGCAGGAGAAACTGACGCCGTCGCTCTTCCACGATCGGGAACGCCGCTGCCTTTGCGACGGCCTGCCGCCGAATGCACCGCCGCGCCAGGCCTGGAAGAGCCCCCAGGCGAGACCGACCCCCACCACTACCAGGTATTCCATTTCCGTTACCCCCGTTCCTTTCCATTCTCGCCTGTGCTGGGGATTCGCCGCTCGGACCGGCACGGCAGATGGTGCAGGCCGTCGGCGTCCGCGACGAGGCGGGTTGCTCCCGCCCTCAGCCACCGCCCTGAAAGGCCCACAGCACCAAGGCCACCGCGTACAGCACGAAGGTCGCCAGGTGCGCGTACACCAGGGCCACGAAGGCGCCGACTCCGCCCAGGACCAGGCCGCGGAATTTGCGCCCGGGCGGGACGGCGGCCACCAGGAGGCAGCCACCAGGGCCGCCGGAACGACGTACGGCAGGGCCAGCCATGCCGAGCCGTGAACGATCGGGGACGAGCGGTATCCCCACACACCGCCCAGTGTCGCCACCACGGTGAGCAGGGCAGGGGCCAGCCACCACGGCGGGGCCAGGAGCCGCGCGGTCGGAGGCCTTGGAGGAGAAGTCGCGTTCATGGGCCCATTGCACCGTCCGGGGCGCTCCGTGCGCATGGGCGCACCTACTCAGACCGCCAATCCGCCTACCCATCACACTGTTTCGGGGCCCGATCTCTCGGCCCCCATGGGTGAGCCTGCCGTTACCCTCGCGGGATGAGTAAAGACCCGTTCCAGGCTGACCCCCTCGACGAACCGACCCCGTTCGGCGGAGCGGACGATGAGCCCGAGGCGACAGCGGAGGAAGCGGCCCAGCACTTCGTACGCGTGTGGGCGGAGGCCGTGATCCGGCAGGCCACGCGCACGAGGGCAATACGCAGGAAATCCGCCGTAGATGACCGCAACTTCGAGCGGAATGAGGAGTGGAGCCCGACCGAGGACGATCTGTACGACAACGACCGCGTGCGGTGGGCTGAGGAACACACACTCGTCTGGTCGGCGCACCAGCTCGAGCGGTGGCGTGCCCGGCTTGCCAAGGAGCGTGGCCAGGCCGCCCCACCTAAGAATCAGGACCTGGAGGAGGTCCGCAACGTCCTGGAGCACCTTGACGAGGTGGACCTGCAGGATTGGACGGCCACTCCCCCCTCAGGCCAGAAGAGGATCGGTCGATCCCTTCGAAATCTGCCCGGGCAGATGCTGCCGCTCGGCGGCAGCGGGGGGAAGCTCTTCGAGGTTCTGGACGGCGAGCGGATTGCCGATGCCGCCCTTGAGGTCGTGAAGTCGGTCCAGGCGGAGTTGGCCGAGCGGGAGAAGGACATGGTGGAGGCGTACCTGGAGCTCCGGGACTGACACCAGGCTCCAGACACCCAGATGTTCATCGGTTGCTGCGAGTCCTGGTCTTCACGGTCTGGTGATGGATGGGTGCGCGCCGCGGGTGGGGACGAGGAGTCCGTGCCGACGGGCCGGCCCGCACCAGTCGATGCAGACCGGCTCGCCGCCTTTCCCACGGCGGATTGAACAAGGTTCCGAAAGCCGTGAGGTCGGAGTGGTCAGTGACTCCGTCCGACGGCCCACGGATCCTGAGGTGTCTGCGGGGCGGGTCGAGAAGGAGCACAGGCGGTCGAGCAGCACCAGATCGGGATCTTGAGGAGCGGCCCGTAGGAGGGCAGGGGCTTCCCGCATGCTGTGCAGGAGCCGGCGGCCGCACGCAGGCGGCGCACCTCGGCGAGGGCGATGCGCGTCAGTCGGATCCGCTCGTGCTCCATGCCGTGCAGCATGTCCACGGCGCCGGTGGCGGTACCCCACATGACGTCGTCGATGATGGCGGGGTCCTCGAAGGCGGCGTGCAGGAGAGCGGTGACCACTTCATCGAACGCGCCGGTGGCAGCTGCGGCCTTGACGAGTTCGTCCGCGTCCGTACTTCCGCCGATGCGAGTCGGGTCCTGGTCCATCTCCTCGCTGCGTGCGTGGCCCCAGTTGCTCGCCATCGCCTTCAGCTGGGTGCTGGAGCAGTGGGCGAGGTGGTCGGTGCAGTGGTGGATGTTCGCGTCGACCGGGTAACTGGTGCAGGCGGGTGTAGGGCACAGCTCGTAGAGGCCGTCCTGGCTGAGGTGGAGCTGAAATCGGCGGCGGGCGCATCGCACGACGGCGTCTTCGAGTGGGCTGACGGACTCCACCGTTACGGGGTCCGCGTGTCCGCGCTGGGCGAGTTCGCCGGCCAGCGCCATGACGGTTCCGAAGGGGATGTGCGTGCCGAGCAGTTGTGACTCGAAGGTCTTGGGGGCGCACTGTTCGATGGCGTCAGGGTGCCAGCCCCAGTCGGGAAGGGACGGGGGAAGGGTCGCGCACTCGGCGATCAGTGCGCGCAGGGGGAAGCCGCCGTGCGCGGTCGGGCTGGCCGCCGTCGGGCCGGGGTCGGAGGGACCGCGGCCGCCGTCGCGCAGGAGCGGGGTGTACTTCCCGCCGCTGCGCTCCTGGACGCTGCGTGCACGGCGGGCGGCGGTGGTGATTTTGCGAGGCACAGGGTTCTCCGAATCCCGGCGTTAATCCCCACGCGATCGCCGGCGGTTCAGGGAACGGCGGGTCGATCGCGGGCCCCCGAGAAGACCTTGGCCGCGATGTGACCTGGTGGCGTGGGACACCGGGTGTACGGCGATGGGCGGTGCGCGTCCTGCCCGGGAAAAACCTAGCGCGTGATCCCACGGAGGTGGGTGCCTCCGCCATGTCACCACTCGATCGGATTACCCCCGGGGACCACGGGCTACAGCCCGGCATGCCTCTCGGTCGACGTCGTCGCGACGCTGCTGGCCGCGACATCCCGATGCTCCTTCGCGAAGGGCGCACAACCCGCCGGCCTGGCCGCGTCGACCCATGGACGGTGGCTGCGCGGTGGACACGGCAGGGTCAGGCGGAATCCATCCGGGGAGCGGCGGGTGTCCTGGGTTGGGCGGAGGGAGGGGGCTTCTCACTCCGCGATGGCGGCCTCCACATCGTCGGCGTGCAGCGCGAGAGCCTGTCCGAGTTCGGCGCGGCCCTCGCTACCCGGCTCGGCGGCGTCCAGAACGGCTCGGGCATGTTCGACGACGCCGGGCATCCGGTAGTTGTCGGCGTGCCCGGGGCTGTCTACCAGGGCCAGTAGCCGGGCGAGAATCAGGCGGGCCTCGTAGACCTCCGCGGTCCTGGCTGCCCGGGCGGCGACCTGGTCAGGGAACAGGATGTCCGGGTTGATCATCACGGTGCGCAGTGTGCGCGTCAGCCACTGCGTGGCGGTGAGACCGTCCGCGAAGGCAAAGTGGCCGGCTCCGGGCAGGTGCGGGCCGGACGTGGCTTTGGCGAGGTCCAGGACCTGGTCCCAGAGGGCGAGCCCGCGCTCGTGCAGGACGTTGTCAGCGGGGTCCCGGGGAAGCCCTCGGGCGATGTCTCCCAGCAGAGTTGAGACGGCTTCCGGGCCGCCCTCACCGTCGGCCACCTCGGCGAGGAAGTCTGGGCCGAAGGTGTCCGGGAAGTGAAGCAACGCCATCGCGAACCGGTTGGCGACCTGCTTTGGGGGGTCGGTGCGCAGGTAGCTCGCGGCGTCGGCGGGGTTGATGTCGCCGAGCACGGCACAGTCGTACGGGGAGAGCCGCTGCAGGTAGAGCAGCCACGACCGGACGGGGGCAGCGGCGGCCGCGATGTCCAGGAGCGTGTCCTGGTGGGTGGTGTACCACGGTGCGGCGTACAGACGCAGTGGGGTGAGTGCCGCGCCGATGACGGCCAGGGCCCGGGCGTCGTTGCGATCGGTGAGGATCTGGGTCATCAGGTCGGCGCCGTCGGTGGGTAGGTGCCCGTCAGCGGCGGCCCGGCGTACCGCCCACTGAACGAGGGCGCTCAGCGCCATGCCGCCGGATGTGGCGGCCGCGGTGACGTAGGGGTCGTCGGGGGCGTGGGTGGGCTCGGTCCACTCCCGGGCGGCCGCCATCAGCCAAGGAATGATCTTGTTCTCGTCTCGGCCAGGGTTGATATCTGCTGCCCAGGCGTCCTTGAGGAGTTGACAGGTAGTGCGACGAGCACGTTCGTTGAGATCCGGGTCGGCGCTGCCGGCGCCTTCGCCGAGCTGGACCACCAGTTGCCAGGCCGCGCCGAGCGCGGCAGCGGAGCGCTGGCTGTCGGGGTCGGTGAGCCCGGCGGCCTGCCGGTGGGTGCTGAGCGCGCCCAGGTAGACGGTGCGCAGGTCGAACGTGCCGAGGGCCTCCACGACGGCCTCAATGTCCGTAGCCCAGGCGTCGGCGTCGGCTCGAACGGCGTCGTCCAGCAGCCGGAACTCGGCGCGCTCGTAGTAGTTACCCCGGGTGGGAGTGCGGCCAGCAAGCAGCGTCGCCCCGTGGACGACACCATGCTCCGTGCACACCGTGAGGAACCCGGCGAGTGCTTCCGCAGTGGTGTCGGGGAGCGGCACGAACTTGATCAAAGGCTGGGTGACGGCTGGCGGGGGCCCGGCGTATTCGGTCAGCAGGGCGACCACGGGCCACCAAGGTGCCAAGGCTGCGGTCGGCAGCACCGGGGACAGCGCCCAGAGAGTCCGCCACACGGCGGGCACCTGCGACTCCCATTCCGGGAGCTCGTCGCCTGCGGCGAGCGCGTTGAGCACCTGTTCGAGTCGAACGTTCCGGCCCTCGAGTTCCGTCCGTGCGGCACGAAGGGCAGCGTCGTCGGGCACGGGACCGAACCCGCCTCGCAAAGCCGCCTCAAGGACGTCCGCGCGGGCTGGTCCGCACCGCTCGACGACCGTGCGGACGAACGCGGCGACGTCCGCGGTGAGCACGGGCATGGCGTCGAGCCGGGTGAGCACGCGGAACGTGGCCGCCCACCACTGGGGGTCGTTCGGGTCGTCGCCGGCGATGTCCAGGAGGTGAACGGCCAGGAGCCGGTCGCGTTCCCATCCGCCTACGGAGTCGCTCGTCCAGGCGCCCGTTCGCGCTGCCAGATCCACACCTCGGTCCCGTTCGGACCGTGCGAACTCCAGGCAGGCCGCCGCCGCCAGCCACGCGCCGGTCAGCGCAGGGCTTCCGGCGAGGGTGGGAGAGCGCAGGTCATCGCGAATCTGCAGATCAACGCTGGTCCCCCCGACCGCGAGATGGGCAGCGAGCACATCAACCAGGGCTTGGCGCACCCCGGCAGCCAGGGACGTTTCGACGCGGGCCGACTCCTGAAGCTGGGCCAGAGCACTCTGGACGTCCCATGCCGCGATCGGGGAGGTACCGGCGCCGGTGACCAGGACCTGCCGTACCACCTCCGCCCAGGGTGCGCCCCGCTGCGCGAGGTCGACCTCCAGCGCCCAGTAGAGGACCTCCAGCTGGATGCCATCGAGGCCGTGCCGCTTGATGACCTGCGCGATGAGCGGCGCCGCGTGCCCGTGAAGGTGCCTGCAGAGCCGGACCAGCCGCGCAAGAGCCTGGGGGCCTCTCCGGCTGATCTCCTCCAGCCGGGGCTTGAGCCACTTCGTCAGGCGAGCGGGGTCTTCGGCGGCCAGCCGCTGGAAGTACGGTGCGGCCGGCCACCGGGCTTCCTCTGGCAGGAGACGCTCGGCGGCGAGCTTCTCCAGCCACGTCCATCCGGTGAACCTGGTGAACAGGTACTGCGTGGCCGAGGGGTGGTGGAGCTGATTGACCTCCTGGACCTGTTCGGCGGTGGGGGAGGTGACGGAGGCCAGCTGGACCCAGTGCGCAGCCTGGTCCGGCAGTGTGAACACGAGCTCACGGATCACGGTGAGGACGTCGTGCAGCAGCTTTACCGCGTCTGCCGGCCCGGAGCCGGACGCGGTGTGGATGGTTTGGGAGGCGCTCTGGTAGTAGTCCGACCACGCCTTGTAGGCCTTCAGCTCACCGGCCCCCGGCTCTCGGCCGTGCAGCTCCTGGACCAGTGCCGTGATCTGCTGGGTGCGCCGTGATCCCTGGGCGCTCTCCATCTCCAACAGGCGCGCGTATGCAGCACCCACGACCGCCAAGTCCCGCTCCAGCGCCGCATCTCGTCGGACGGCCGGGCGTACCTCGTGGAGGTCACGCAATGCCGCGGCGAGGGGCTCCTTGACGGTGAGCTGCTCGGGCACCTGCTCAAGGCCGTCCAGAATGCCGACGACCTTCTCCAGCGCTTTCGCGTGCGCGAGGTCGGGAAGCGCTGGCCGGTAGTTGCTGCGGGAGCGGTGCAGCGAGACCAGCGCCTCGTGCAGTCCGCCCTCAGCGGGAACAGCGTCGGGAAACTCGGCGAGACCGTCCAGGGCGGCGAGCAGCCGGGCCAGCGGCTTGCTGATCTTGCGGCCACCATCGGGATGGAAGATCGGCTTGAGCGCCTTCCTCAGATCGCTGCGCGCCGCCACGAGACCCTCGTAGTCGGTGCCGCCGAGGTCCATCAGGCACTCGATCGCGGTGCGGCAGGCGGACTGGGCGATCACATACGGCTGATGGTGCCGGCCGGGGTCGCGGAGCACGTGGTGGGCGTCGCGAAGCAGCCCAAGGGCCCGGTCCCCCTCCCCTCCGGATCCGAGCGCGCCCAGGCGCCGTGCGAAGAGCGAGTCATCGGCCAGCAGTGCCGTGTCCTCGGCCGAAGGTCGGACCAGATCGAAGTCGTGAGCGTCCACATCGGGCACAGTAGTGAATCCGGGGGCCGGCATGATGCTGCTTCCACGGGGTACGCACCCGGGCCCGGAGACCCCATTGGACGAGCCTGGTTCCTGCGTGCCACGCGGACACCAGGTTCTCCGCGGTCAGCCGTGGTGCTCCGGTGTCTGTCCCTCCCCCGGGTGCCTGTCATCCTCCAGGGCTTCCTCCTCGGCGAGATCCGTGTGTTCCAGGTCGGCGTGGATCCGCAGGCGTACCCCGGGCTGTCCCGGCAGTCGCCAGATCCGGTCGCCTCCGTCCGTCGCCCAGATGCGCGCCAGCTGGTCCCTTGCGGCGTTGGCCGTGCGTTCGTCTGCCGCCACGAGATCCATCACGATCAGACCGGGCTTGCTCAGGTGTACAGGTTCGATGTCCATGCGCTGCCCAACGAGCCAACTCGCCTGAGGCTTTGACCGACTTGGCGGTCGCCGCAGCCATGGGCCCGGTCAGACGGCCTCCCCGGTGTCAACGCCGTCCTCTCGCGGGACCTGACGGCCTACGCGGGGAGGGCCGGTGGCCGGCATGGGCCAACCACGTTGAGAGCCTCCTGGTTGGAAGTTCACCGGGCTTCGGCGATCCGGGTTGCCACCTCTTCGTTCACTCTGCTGCGGTGACGGGCGGCGATGGGGGTGCGCATGCGACGCCCAGGTTCACCGCCGCAAGACGAGGGGCGACCCTCGCGTCCTTCTCCGAGGCCAGGAACCTGCCGGGGTCTCCACGGTGTTCCAGAAGCCCCGCTGCTCTCCCGCCCGACTCCGGAGCCGGGGTCCGGATCGACTGCGAGGAGATGTGCCTGCTCGGCCGGGCCGCCCGCAGCCGGTTGGGATACTGCGATCAGTCAAGTCCCGGATATCCGGGAGCAATGAGGCGGAATGGAGACCAGGTGGCGATACCGAAGCGACCGGAGCCGTTGGAGCCGTGGGTCGAGCCGGCTGCTGAGGCCGGCGACGTAGCCGCGATGAAACGGCTCGGACAGTACTTCTACGAGACCGGCAGCGAAGGCAACGCTCCAGCCGAGAGATGGCTGCTCGCTACCGCGGAGGCCGGTGATGCCGAAGCGATGTACTCGCTGACCCGGGTCCACCATGACCGGGCAGTGAACGCGACTCCTCACGGCGAGGCACACGATCTCACCGCGGCGTCATGGTGCAGGCGAGCCGCCCAGGCGGGATGGATCCCAGCGATCCAGAGCATGGATGCGTACGCGGCGGACCAGGACGAGCGCGAGTTCTGGCTCCGAAAGGCCGTGGAAACCGGCGCCCCTGGGCGTCATCCACCCTCGCTGACGTCCTCGACGAGATGGGGCGTGCCTCCGAAGCGGAACACTGGTACCGCAGAGCCGCGGATGAACCTGGCCGTATCGGTCTCTCGGCCCGCGAGTACTTGGGCGACTTCCTCCTGAGGCAGGGACGCCTGGAAGAAGCCGCCGAGTGCTGGAAGCAACTCGCGGAAGCAGGTGAGCCCGCAGGCGCCTGGCACCGGGCCTACGTTCTCGAGAAACTCGGCCGGCCAGACGAAGCAGCCACGTGGCGTCAGCAGGGTGACGCCCTGCACGCCGCAAGACGTGCCCAGGAACCCGACTATCCAGAGCGGTAGGACGAGCACTCTCCCCGCCCCGCGGCGTCAAGCACCCGACCGTCCGCACCGACAGTCCTCCCCCGCCACATTGCCTCTCGACAGCTGTCGACTCACACGCTCTCCTGCTCGACGCGCCCCCGCAGCTGCGCACCGCGGACGGATCGCCGGTGCGGGAGCGCCCCATCCGTGACTCCCCGAGCACGTGCGCACGGCTGGCGGACGGCTGTACTGGCCGACGTGGCCGACCGGGCACGTACGCCTGTTCCCCGCCCCGACGGCTCGGTTGGTGCGGTGGCCTACTACGACAAGGGCCGGCTGGAGTCCGCTCGCTCCGAAACGATCGCGGCTCTGGATCCGATGACCGCGTGGCGGACCGGGAAGGACTCCCCCGCGAGTCCCTGTGATGTCCGCAGTCCTGCCGCCGCTGGGCTGCGACCCGCGTCCTCGACGAGCAGCAGCGCGACTTCAGATCTCCGAACTCTCGATGCGATTCGTCTCGCACCCGGCCTTGGGCCACGCGCGTCCGCGAGGCGTGGATCGTGCTATCCGCCGTCACGACCCGGCTCTGCTCGAGGCCGCCGACGGACCTCCGGCCAGGACGTACAGCCGTAAGTTGGCGGCCCTCCCAGAGAGCGGATCCCACGGTCGTAGCCCGCGTCCCCGCGGCAACCTCGGGGCCCGCAGCAGTGCCCTGGTCGTGTCGGTGTCTTCGATCCCATCGTCTCCGTCGGTGCCGACCGATAGACTGCGCGCTGGGCAGATCCGCGCCACGCCTGTTGCCAAGACCTCCGCCCACGCTCGGAAGTCGATGCGGCCAAGAGTCCAGGACTCGCGCACACCCGGGTTACCTCCGTGTGCCGTGATGCGTGGGATCTGGCTGGAGATGGGACACCGATGACCAACGCAGACCGCCGCGCAGTCGACCAGGCGGTGAAGGCTTACATGGCCGAACACCCCGGAACCCGGCGAGTCGTCGCCCGCCGCATCGTCGAAAGCATGACGCCGGCCCCCGAAGCCGAACCGGTAGACCCGAAGCCCGTCCAGCCGGAATGGGCAGGCATCATCGCCCAGACGACGGAGGGGCTGAACACGCCCTTCCAGCAGAGTCGCCGAGGCGGCGAGAGCAAGACCACCACCACGATTGACCTGCGCGCGAGCCTGGCGCTGCACGGATCGGATGCCGTCCTGTTCGACTTCGACGGCCCCAGGTCCCTCTCGGCGACCGACACCGGCGAGTACGACCTCATCCTCACCGACCTCCCTCCGTCACCGGGCCCGATCACGCTCGACGGGGTGGACGAGGAAGAGTTCCTGCGCCTGCTCGGCCCGGCCACGGGAAGCGGCAAGGCGCCCTTCCCGCCCCACCAGCAGTAGCGCCCTGCTGGCCTGCGCCCTGCTTGAGCTGATGCCCATCAGGGTGAAGGCGAGCGTCAGAACAGGGCGGCGGGCAAGCAGAACCAGCTGGTGGCCTCCTCGACGAGCCCGTCGCGAGGGGGCCCGTCGGCGCCGTTCGGCCACGCGATGTAGGCATGTCGCAACTGGGAGCGCTGACGCTCGTCCCGTCCAGCGCGGAGGGGCATGGCAGTGGGCGAACAACGGATAGCCATTTGCCGGAATCCCGATTCCTTCACGGTCGGGGCTTTCGGTGTCGGCCGGGCTCCTTCTTCGGCGCCGGCGAGTGGCCGGGCACCTGCGTGTCCTCCGCTCGCTGGGTGGGGTTGATGAACTGGCTTGCCGCCGCGTAGTTCTCGACGGTGGCCACGGGCTGCCAGGAGAATCCGTCCCATTCGAGGATCAGGCGCGGGACCTGGGGGTCGAGGTGCGCGGCGCGCTGGGGGCCGGTGCTGAGGGTGATGGCCTTGAATTCGCCGGGCTTGCGAAGCCGACCTTGACGCCGTGCGGCCCACTGGTCCAGGGGTTCGTCGTCCATGGTCTACCTCCATTGAGCGAGGGCAGCACCCTACCGGCTGGCCTGCGCTGCCAGCGCTCGGGCGGGGGTCCCTGACGCTGCCGTGCGCAGCGGGGGCGCGCGGCATCTGAGTCAGCGGTTTTCGCGCCGCTGGGCCGGTCAGCTGGTGGAGCGCAACAGGGCGACGACCGAGTCGCCATAGCGACGGGCACGGGTCCAGACGGCGAAGTAGTCCGTGTGGGCCTGGTCGAATTCCTCTTCACGGCCCAGCTGCACCCGCAGGCCGCGCCCGCGGCTCGGCAAGGGGCCAGACTCTCTCTCGGCCGGGTGATCCGGTTCGTACACCTCGTACAGCTTGTCCCTGGTGCGGTGGCCGAGCAGGCTGGCCTGGAGCATCCGAGCCTGGCTGGCGACATCCTGAACCAGGGGCGAGTCACCAGGGGCGAGCGCGGACTCGGGGCCCGGCTGAGGGATGGCCCGCCAGATGCCCGCGTCGGAGCGGGTGACCGCTTCCGTCCACCACCGGGGAGTGACCCCGCCCGGAAGAAGACGAGGCCCCGGCAACCGGCGCGGGGCCGACCGTGCGGCCGCTCGACGAAGCAGGGCCCGGTTCGCGGCCCGCAGCAGCGCGGCGTCGTGAATCTCGCTCACCGCCGCCGCGGCGTGAAGGCCCTCGTTTCCACGCTGCCAAGCGGAACCCCGAACGTGGGCGGCCAGCTCACGCTGATAGGCAGCCGGATCACTTTCGCTCAACTCCCGCCAGTGAGCCGGACGGATCTGCGCGAGGTGCTCCTTGCCGGCACGTACTCGGTCCGCGGCAGCGGCGGCGGCTGCGCACCGGTCGGCGAGGACTTCGGTGGTGAAGGACCAGGTCGGGCGTGCCATGACTCCTGCTGAGGTCGACGGGGTGCTGCCTGCCATTGTTCCTGCGTCCCGGCCTATGGGGGACGGTCACGCCACCTGTTGCGCGGCAGGCCGGGAGTCAGGCAGCCGCAGGTCGTCTCGCGGAATCGGCCAGTACGGATCGGAGACGTCCCATCCGTACCAGGCCGGGTCCAGCTCACCGGTAGTGATGTCGACGACGCCTTCGGGGACGAGGCGTACGGGCGGCCGGTGAGGCCGCCGATTCTCGCGGATCCGGGCGGACTGCTCGGCCAGCCACCGCTGCCAGGCCTTGCGTTGCGCCTGGTGCCGCAGTCGGCGGGCTTCACCAAGGCCGTCCGTTCCGCGTTCCCGGGCAATGCTTGAGTTGCCGCTGGTCAGGGGCTAGGCCGGCGCCAGATTCGAGGCGGCGCGGCAGGTAGTACAGGTCGCCGGCCACTTCTACGAGGTGGTCGTCGAGGAGGGCACGGAGGCGGCGACGTACGGTCGTTCGGTGGAGCCCGGTCGCTTCGGCGAGGTCCGCCGTGCTCGCTCCGTCCAGGGCCGTGAGGCAGGACAGCAACCGGGCCGCGGATGTGCCGTGGGCGCGGGCGTGGAAGGCGTCATGAGCCATGACCCGGTCCAGCGCCCGGCTGTCACGTGCCGGCGGCTGAGCGTTTCCGGGACACTTTCTGCCCCCCTCTCCTGCAGGTGGGAACTGTCCCGGCGCCGCACGTTGGTCACCGGCGGCTTCGGGGACGAGGAGTTTCCAGGCAGATGTCGGATGGCTCCGAAGATTTCAGTAGCGCACGAGACTTTTCACTCGGTCCTTCAGTGCCGCACCGAACACTTCTGGTCGGCAAGCGCGTTGGTCAGGACGCAGCCGGGCGCGCGGTCCGGCAAGCGAAGGAGCAGAGGATGAGCGACCGTCGAATCAGCTCGGAGGGCTACCACCACACCGTCGAGGCATGGACGGTAGGCCGCTTGCGGGCGGCTCTGGCGAGGGTGCCGGACGACACGATCGTGGCAGCGTCGATCCCGCTGAGCCTGGCTCCGCGCCCCACTGACCCGGATGGCGGGGAGGATTACGACTGGGTCATGACCGACATCGAGGAGGCGCCGTCAACCGGACCCGAGCCCATCACGCTGGTCCT
Organism: Streptomyces sp. NPDC043876; assembly: GCF_056435825.1. Lineage (NCBI taxonomy): Bacteria > Bacillati > Actinomycetota > Actinomycetes > Kitasatosporales > Streptomycetaceae > Streptomyces > Streptomyces sp. NPDC043876. The sequence goes on from NZ_JBWKDV010000012.1 coordinate 174,777, forward strand.
CGATCGGCCAACTGGCCGGTACATCCACATTCACCGGGTGGAAGAGGATGAAGAGTTGACGGATTGAGCAGCAACTTGATGCTGAAGTCCTTTGTGCGGCAGATGCGCGGCAAGCCACCGTACAATAGACATCAGTGCCCAGGTCGCAGCCGTGCCGACTGAAGTCTTCGGTGCGGTCCAACAGCAGAGCCCTCTCCCCGGCCCCCCGCGGCCTCCAGCATCCGAAGCCAGCCCTGCTCCGTGAGACGGGAGTTGGAGGCCTCCGCGGTGGAGCGGGCGCACCCCATGAGCTCGGCGAGCTGACGTACCGCGACCTGGTGAACGAGCCCACCGGCCTTCTCGGCCAGCCGGAGCCGGGCGGTCAGGTTCTTCTCGTCCGCACCGGCAGCTCTCCCCCGCCATGTGTGCCGCTCAACAGCCTGTCGGGCCAGCGCGATCTCCAGGCCGGCATCAGCACGTTCGTCAGAGGCGGCGAGGCGGCGCAGAACGCGCGGGCCTTGTCGAGCATCTCGGCGAGCTTGCCCTCGAGGTAGCGCTCGCCCTTGCGGGCCCGCAGCCCTCTGGCCCAGGCTCCACCCGCTGTGGGGCGCAGCACCAGGGCCGTATAGAAATCGGCTTGGGAGAAGGACCGGCCGGGCTGGGAGAACATCGCCGCGAGTGCGGCAGTCACCCGGAATCCTGCCTCGTCCTCGGTGCGGCCGCCGTACCGGCGCTGGGTGTCGCCCTCCAGCAGCAGTCGGCGGGCTTTCGCCGACAGACCGGGAAGCGCATCCACCCAGGCTCGCAGCCTCGCCGACGGCTCCTGCTGCGGAACGACGTACACCAGCCCACTTCTGCGGCGCCGGCCCCCGCATCCGTTCACGCCGCTCTCACCAGTACGCCCGTGGTGTCGGCGCTGACGGCAACCTCCTCGCCGGGCAGCGGCCGTTCCGCAAGGTCGGACAGCGCCGCGGCCCAGTCGGTGGGTGGCCGGCCGGCATCTCGAGGCCTTGCCCGCTCCACTTCCGCCAGGAGATCGCCCAGCAGGTCCCTGGCCGCTTCCCCCCGGGCTTTGGCCTCCGCCTTGGCCACCGCTTCCAGCAGGTCGGCGGCGCTCGCGTACTGCGGCGCCCGCCGCCGGGTGGTCCAGCCGGCCTGCTTCGCCGCAGCGTCGGCGACCGACCCGCGCTCCAGCCGGTACAGGGCCCACCCCGTGCGCCGCGCCAGGATCTGGCGCACCGCGGAAAGCCGGGCGAAGGCCCTCACGGCTGGGTCATCGACGCTCGCGGCGTCGGCTGCCGCCGCCGCACTGGCCACCGTGTCCGCCTCGATCCGAGCGGACAGCTCCCGTACGGCCTGGTGATTGCTGAGGTCGGCCCGCATCGCGACCGCCACCGCGACCGCCTTGCGCACCTCCTCCGCCAAACCGCGGGCCGCAGTGCAGCCCAGGCACAACCCGCCGGCCTCTACGACCCCGCAGTCCGCGCACGGCCGGCTGGCCCGCTCTGCCTCCTGAGCTGCGAGCTCAGCGCGCCGGAGCTCCACGGCCTCCAGGCGCAGGGCCGTCTCGGCAGCGCTTCGCTCCCTCCGGATCAGGTCCATGGCCGCCTGGCGCTGAACGCCGAGGTTCAGCCGGCGCTCCACCTCCGCCCGCCGCTCCCCCGGACCCAACCCCGCCAGTTCCGCGACAACCTCGGAGCGGATACGGGCCCGAAGCTCACGCCGGTCACCGACCACGGCCTCGCAGCTGTCACAGCCCAGGCCGGTGTTCATCCGATGGCCGTCGTCGCACAGCACCGACCAGCACCCCGGGCGCTGCGGCAGGCCCCGGCCCACCATCCACGCCACCGGATCGGTCACCGGGGCACCAAACAGCTCAGCCAGCCGCCGCTCGAGACGACCGGCCAGCACCCGCACAGCCCGATCACGACCAACCAGATCAACAACCCGGTCCAGCTCGCCGCGGACCAGACCAGCAAGCCACCGCTGCGTCCCCGGCTTCACCAACCGGGACCACAGCGACTGGACCGGCTCCAGCACCACGCCGAGGTCCCGCGGCACAGCAGCAGAACCCTGCGCCCACAGCCACGCAGGCCCACCAGCCGCAGCCACTCCCCCATCAGCAGCAGGAGGCTTGTCCCCGCGCAGCGGGCCTTGCCCAGCGCAAGACGAGCCCCCAGTCGACGACTTCACCTCGGCGGCATCCTCGCCCGCCCGTGCGCGGTCCGGCAGCGGACCGCAACCCGAGACGGCAGAGCCGGAAAAGCATTCCAGATCACCGTCAGAAGAAGCATCAGCAGTAACCACATCAGGGTGGTCGGTGTGGAGGAGTGCACCATCGCCGACGTACGAATCAGCCTGCGAATCCTGCTCAACCCCAGTCGCCCCATAGGTTTCAGGCGCCTCGTCAGCCTCATCGACGTTGGAGCGAACCCTGAGTGCACCGACAGGACCGGCCGGAACCTCACCCAGTACGTCGTCGAACGAGTCCTGAACAAACCCTTCCCCCGACAGCTCACCCGCCCCATCGTCGGAACCAGCCGCACAGTGCTCGCAGTGCACACAGCCAGAGTTCGTCGAGCCAGCGTCCTTCGCAGCCGGCGTTGACTCGATGCGCCCGGCGGGCTCAACGGCAGACGCAGCACGGTGTGCCGCGGCGACCGCCGGCACAACCAGGCGCTCCCGGGCTCCTTCACCGTGGACCTCGACTAGCCCCGCCGCCTCCAGGCGGCCGACGACCCGCTGAGCATCATCGAGCTCACACCCCAGCTGCCGGGCGACCGTGGCCGCCGCCCGCCCATGACCCGCTGCCACCGAACCCGGCGCCATCACCACCCGTCCGTTCGGGCGAGCCAGCAGAACCAGCAGCAGCAGCACCAAGCGGTCCGAAGCAGCCCCCGGTCCCTGCCGGCCGCCGAGCAACCCCGGCGGCGTCTCCGGAGCGTCCTTGGGAGCCCAACCCGGGCCGAACACCGCTTCAGCCAGACGCAAAAACGTCGCCAGCTCCCGCTGCGATAGCGATAGCGCGTGGGCCGGCCCCTCGGCACGCGCCCGGACCAACGCCGTCAGGGTCAGCTCAAGCCCATCGACTTGGCCCTCCCCGTCCTTCGTTGGTCGAGACAGAGCGACACGCCTACCCCGGAGTTCAGGCAGCACGTGGTGATCAACGTATGACTTTGAGTAGCCGGACCAGCGCGCCAATTCCTGCGCCCGCGTCAGAACCGCGGGCGAAGACGCCGGCGACTTGGCCAGCAGCACAACCGCGGCCAGCAGCACCGAATCCCGAGCACCAGCCAGCGCAGGATCGGCCAACACGGCCCGCACAGCGGTCAGCAGGCGCGCACGCATCGATCGGCTCAACTGCAGGGGCAGTCCCGGGCCGGACGCTGACACCGGGCCAGCACTAACCAGCCTCATGCGGCGCGGTTCTAGGCCGCGCCGAGCGGCGTTGAAGGACTTGAATCGAGCAGGCTTCGCATCGGATGAAGGCAGAGCGAAGCCCGCCCTCGTACCGGTAGCGATGATCGACTCCAGTCGAAGGTGTGAGCTTGAGGCGACCACCCGCTTGTTTCTAAGTGGTCGTAGAGGGGGTGTGGATGTTGGTGTGAGCCTCCGCTCCTTCGGTAACGACAACGGGCCCGTGACCGCCGGTCTCGGGCCCGTTGTGCACCGATGCCAGACCTCTGGCTAGGTGGGTGGTTGTGATCGTTCCGGGATCGGGCCGCAGGTCATCAGCTAGCTGCCCACTCGCTGTAGTGGCGCTGGGACGGGAGCTCGCGGAACCACTTCCCGATGGGGGCGTAGTAGAAGGGCTCGTCCTGCAGCCGGAACAACTCTGTGCAGTACTCGCCCGGACCATTAGCCAGCCGGGCACCTGTTTGGTGGATGAAGAGGCCAGTTGCGGGGCCCAGTTCCTCCGGAGTTGCGCCCCGGACGGTATCGATCGCTATCTGCTCCCAGAGCCGTAGCCCCTGATCCTTGTTGGCCGGACGCCGTTCCTCGGGCCAGACATGGCGCTTAAGCGCCCCGTACAGGCGGACGAGGAGAATGTCCGACTCGACGATGACCATCTGGTCGATGACCCCTTCGGCTGCCGCATCGCGAGCAACTTTGGGGAGCACACCGGCTTCGGATGCAAGTCTCCGAAGCGACCAGGCGCCTGTGGGCGAAGGCATGTCGAACACCTCTCTATGTGTTGGCCCACTGTATCGCGTCAGACCAGCGTTGTGGGACTGCCAGAACCATACCGGCGTGTCGCGACAGGACTCATCACAGCCCTCCGGATCGTCAGATCCGCCGCTGACCAGGTCATTTATGTCGCTGTGATGGATGAGCGGTCCACATTTGACGATGCGACAGAATCAGAGGATGGATCTGGCAGAGTCAATGAAGTGAACGGGGCGGGCCTGTCGCATTGCTGCATCCGTGGGAGCTTTGCTCTCCTGTTCGCCTCATTGCATGAGGGAGTGCCTGCATGACTGCCCGGAGCCAAGTGAATTAGTGAAGTGAAGGGTTCTCGGGACTGTCCTTCGATGAGCTCCAGGAGGATTCCAGAAAGCCCTTGGGCCGAGCCGGATGTATCCGGCTCGGCCCAAGGGCGTGCTGTTCCGACCTACTCAGGGGCTCGGCATCGGCCCTTCGTCCTGGAGGAGGTCGAGGAGGCAGTCGCCCGCAGCGCTCAGGACATCGATCCAGATGCCGTGACGCGTACCTCGGAGTGACTTCTTCAACTCGGTGAGCCGCTGCTGCGCCTCCGGGCTGATGCTGAACTGGGCGTTCTCTCCCTTGGGATGCTCTCCATCCCAGCGGTCGATCAGCCAGTCGGTCGCAAGCCTCTCAACCTCGTCGCTGTCCTCCGGCAGGCTTTTGATCGCTGCGTCGAAGTAGTGGCTGGCTGAGAGGAGCCGACGGCCGGAAGTCTCCGCGTCTTCGTACGCCCGGTCCTTCAAGGCGTTCTCGGTGTCAGGGACCAACCGCCCTGACCAGGAGACCCAGTTCCGGCGGGTGCGCTGGTCGAGGAACGAGTCCACCACGGCAGCCTGTCCAGGCTTGAGCTTTGTCTTCTTGGCCTTCGTCCGAAGGATGGGCGGGTCCGACGTAATACTTGTGAATCGGACACCTTGGTCCCGGGCCTGGGGCCGGCGGCGGCGCACGGGCTGCTCGGCGGCGGGCTGCTCGGCGGCGGGCTGCTCGGCGGCGGGCTGCTCGGCGGCGGGCTGCTCGGCGGCGGGCTGCTCGGCGGCGGGCTGCTCGGCGGCGGGCTGCTCGGCGGCGGGTTCCTCGGCGGCGGGCTGCTCGGCGGCGGGCTGCTCGGCGGCGGGCTGCTCGGCGGCGGGTTCCTCGGCGGCGGGCTGCTCGGCGGCGGGTTCCTCGGTAGTCGGAACGCGCTCACTAGCCGGGGACGGAACCGGGAGTCGTTCGGTGGTGCGCTCCTCCTCCGCCTCCGTGTTGCCGAGGAAGCCGCCAACGTCTGCGTCGTTCCCGACGTGCTCGACCGCACTGAAGTCGAAAGCGCGCTTCTTGCCCCGCCCGCTCATGCCGCACCAGCTGCGATGCGGTCGATGATTTCCTGGGTGAGGTCCTCGTACCAGCGGCTCGCTGCGTATGCCGGCTCATCGATCACAATCGGTCGACTGATGCCGTAGGACGCCGAAATCTGATCGCTCGTGCGGATCTCGGCGGAGAAGGGATGTAGATCCCACTTGGCAAGGTAGGCGTCGACGGCATCGGCCTCGTCGGTTCGCTTCGACGGGGGCCTGGATTCGTTGACCACTGTGCCGAGAAACTTGGGGCGGCAGACGAGGCCGCTCTCGTCATCAGCGGTTCGCTCGGGCACCCGCTGGGTGTTGTTACGCACGACGCGTGCACCGTCAGCAGTGGCCAGCCGCGGGTTGCAGATGGCGAGCACGTAGTCACCTGCGGCAAGGGCGACAGAAGCGAGGGCATCAGCGGAAGGCGGCGTGTCGATGAGGACGAAGTCGAAGTCGTTCTCGACGGTCAGGAGGAGTCGGCGCAGCGTGGCGGTGGCACTCCAGCCCCGCTTGGCTACCTCGGTGCGCGCTCGCTCGGTGACGCCCATGACGGAGCCGATGACGTGGAGAGTTCCAGGTCCGTCGAATCCCTTGAGGAGGACGCTGCGGTCGATCATCCGCTCGTGCAGAGACGGCATGGAGCTGAGATCGTCCGCATCCACAGCGTCGATGTAGTCGAGCAGAGCGCTGCCGATGTCGCTGGGCTTCTTGGTGAAGGCGCCCAACGAGACCCCGAGCTGTCCCTGCAGTTCGAGGTCGATCAGAAGGACTCTCTTGCCGGCAGTCGCCAGCGCGGCCCCGATGTTCACGGTGGTGGTCGTCTTCCCAACCCCACCCTTCTGGCTGGCGACTACGAGTACCTGCATTGCGGTCCTTACCGAGGTGTGTTTGCCGTGGAGCGCGGGTGAGGACGGGGCCAGTTCACTGCTGGGCCTGCCAGGTTCACCCGACGGCGCACAGGGTAACAGCCTGCCCCAGTAGTTCGGCTTCAATGGGGCGTTATATGCGTGTCTCAGGCGCATCGTGAGCGGGGGTTCGGTACTGACAGGACCGCCTGCTGGTAGTTCGGAACCGCTATATACCGGTATGCGCTCGGTGGCGCTAACTGCCCGGTGCGGTTGTCGACATGGAGCCTTGGCTGCTGATGGGTTTGACCGACCTGGCGCTGGCTGAGGCGACGTTGCGGGCGGTGGCGTTGAGATCGTGTGCGGCCCTGAACGCTTGCGCTCCATGGCGAGGCGTTGAGCTGGGGATTGGCGTTGGTGGGGTGAGCGCGCCCGTCCCGGTGTGCGCGACTCAGCGCGGCCTGCTGCCAATCCGGATGCTCCGGGAAGTGGTCCGGGGGGTGTTGCGTGAGTCAAAAGCAGAGAGGTGCCACCAACGGAGTGACAGCTCAGCCGGATGGGTTACCTGAGGCTCTGGTGTGGACCGTGTAGAGGTGTCGACCTGCGCTTCGTCAAGGGTAGGCGGGGCGGTGCTGAGGATGAACAGCAGCCGTCCACCGCGCGCTCATGGGCTCGACGTTGCGTGGAAGCGGGCGGCGTAGGGCATCAGAACGTGCACGCGAGCATGCGCTGACGTTTCGCTGCACTGTCGCCCAGAAGCACGCTTTGGGGTGTCTAGATGAGCATGGATGCCGCTGAATGCGCGATATGCGCTCGTAGCGTGAGGTTTTGTAGAAACACGCGAAGCTACGAATCACTGCACTAAACAGAGTGAGTACTACAGGAGATTCGTCTGCAGCGGGAGGGGCGAGAGGCGAGGGCGTGAGGCGGGCAAAACCATACGGGCTTAGGTGTGAAAGAAGGGCGTCAAGCCAGCCAAGGTGCCTGTCTAGGCGTTGTAGTGGGTGCCAAATGATACGTCAAATGAACAGGAAGCGAGCGTGTGGAGCCTGGTGCATATATGGAAGGTGGCGCCTTGCTCTCAATGCGGAAGTGGGTGAGCAACTGAATGAGTGAGTGCATGCATTGGTGCGGTAGGTACTGCCATGAGGACCGCCATACGTATTGCTATGGGTGTTGCTATGTCAATCGCCTTGGGCGCCGCCTAGGCAAGCGCAGTAGCAACCGCCTTGGCTGCCGCCTTGGTGAGTGCCTTGGTGACCGCCATGGGAACCGCCTTGAAGACTGCGTTGGGAACCGCCATGGAAAGTGTCTTAGGCGCCGCCTGGAGAACCGCCTTGACACTCGCCATGGTGAGTGCCGTAGTAACCGCCTTGGGCACTGACTTAACAACCGCCTTGATGAATGCATGGAAGTTTGTGAAAAAGTGAAACTTGCTGGCTGGATCATGTGATCCTCCGGGCTGCGGCACGGGCTACAGGCCGAGGACCTCGCGAAGCGAGCTGGGGAGGGCCGAGGCATCGGAAGAGTGGGCGATGTAGTGGCGCCGAATGCGCCGGAGGCTCACGGGGTCCAGGCGGGGACCTGAAGCTGGTTGGGGCCCGAGGTCCGCGCGAACTGCCGCTGGAAGGTATGCGAGGAGCTCGCCGTGGCTTCGGTCGTCACTCTGGGCAGCGAGATCGTCGAATGACACTCGGGCCGGTGCCAGCGGTTCATGGCCGTCTGCGACGGGTTGGGGTGCCGGCTGTCCTTGTAGACGCGATGAGCGGGACTGGGACATGTCTTGTTCTCCAATGCTGGCGTGGGACCGCATACCAGTGTCAGCGGTACCACTGCGGGTGGGAAACGGGAAACCTAGTGGCGTGGGATTTCGTCGAGGTGGACCAGCTGAACGACGACGCATCGGTTTCTGTCGATGATGACGTTGTCGTGGATCCCGACAACTCGGTAGGTGGCCTTGCGGGGCATGAGGCGTTCGTACTCGGTTTCGTCGTGGGAGAGTGCAGTGACGGCGGCTCCGTGGCGGGAGACGACTTCGAAGACGACACCGTGGGAGGCCTTGCCCAGGGTGCCGTCGCGTCCTCGGAACTCGGTTTCGGCGAAGGTGCTGGCGGCGACTTCTGGGCAGTGGGACGTGCTCATGTAGGAGTCGTCGCGGTAGTCCTGGCCGACCCTGAAATTGTCCTGAACCCAGGGCACGACGTTGTCGGCTGCCCTGATGGCCTCGGGTGGGGTGTATCCGCGGTAGGTGATGTGGGGGTCTTCGGGTTCGGGAGCGGAGGCTATAGCGGAGTCGAGGTGCTCGGTGATCTCGCGTGCTGACGCGGACAGGCCTTCGGGGGCGTCATCGAGGTCGGCGCCGGTGTAGAGGTGGTGGTTGATGGGCTCGTAGTCGTCGTCGCAGTACCCCTGGAGCCAGGCGTGCTGGTCGTCGTCGAGTTCGGCGGCCCATGCGTAAGACTCCCGGTGCAGGCGGTGTATGTCGTCGTCGTCGAGGGCGTCGCGGTTCTTTCCAGCGGTGAGGCCGTGCTTTCGCCAGGGCTTGGCTGGCTCGCCGGTGCGGGCGGTGTGGAGGATCTCCTCGGCGACGTCGGCGGGTACGCGGTCGTAGATGACCTGGCCGTGTTCGGTCCGGTAGTCCCAGGGGGACTTGGCCAGGGCTTCGTAGCGGTTGCGGTCGAGGTCGGTGAGGGTGACGCGGGTGCTCGGGCGGGTGTCGTCGTCGGGGGAGGGGTGGATGGTGACGGCGCCGGCGTATCCGTCTTCGTCCCAGGCGACGGTCTGGTGGTCGCCGGGGCCGGGTATGAGGACGGCCTGGTGGTTGCCGGTGGCCTTGGCGAGGGCGTAGGCGGAGCGGACGTGTTCAGGGGCGCCGGGCGGTGGGGTTTCGCCGATGAGGCCGGCGTTGGTTTCGCTGTTGCCGGCCAGGTGCTGTTGGGCCAGCTCGGCGTCCTCGCGGGCTTGCTTGGCGTAGGCGGCAGCCAGCTCGTCGTCGCCGGCGGCCGCGGCCTCGCGCGCTTGTGCCGCTGCCTGCACGGCTTCGGCGTACGCGGCGTGAGCGGCCTGGTCCTCGGTGGCTGCGAGGAGTTCGGCGAGTCCGGGCGGCACGGCCTTGCGGGCTGCGCGCACTGCGGGGTGCGAGGACACGCAGCGCCGTCCGCCGTCGGCCTTTGACTGGCACATGGCGTCTCTCCCTTCGGGAAGCCTTGATCGACTTCTGGTCTGGGGAGAGGCTGCGGTGCGGGGCCTGTGGATGAGGGAGACGGATTTCCGGGGTCGTCGGCCCTCGGACGGCTGACCGTCCGGACCCCGGCCCCGGCTGTCAGGTCGCTGTGGGGCGCAGGCCGGGGGTGTTGAGATAGCTCGCGATGATGGCCGCTGCCGCATCGGAGTCGGCCGTGCAGCCGGCGCTGCCGTCGCTGCGGTACAGATATCCGCCGTCGGGCTTGCCTCCGTGGTCGGAGACCCCCACGACCCAGCCGTCGTGGGCGGTTGGAACGCGGTCGAGGAACCCGTCCGGACCGCAGACCCACAGGTGCGGACCCTCCCCGACCGTGCCCGGCCGGGCGTTGGGGTCGAGCGGGATGGCGTACGTGTCGTAGCAGGGTTCACCGGTGATGCCGTAGGCCTTGAGCGCCGTGAGCAGCACGTCGCCGTTGGTTCGGCGGGGCACGGTGAACCACTCGGCGACGGCCTGGGCGCACCGCTCGGCGTCCGTCGAGAAGTAGGCGTGGGAGGTGCCTCGGTAGACGGTGGTGATCTCCGCGAAGTCCGGCGGTCCGTCGCTGCCCCAGGCGGTGGCGACCAGTCCCTGGACGAACTCCGGGGCCGCCCCCTTGAGATGGGTGCCGATGTGCACGAACACGATGTGCTCACCGCCGGGTGTGCGGGTGGACGGGGCACCAGGGGGCGTTGCGACGACGAGCCGCTCGTTGGAGTCGTAGGTGGCGGGGACGCCGCGCTTGAGGAGGCAGGCGATGAACTCGCCGGCGAGGTGGGAAGTGAGCAAGTGCGTTCCTCTGGTCGTCACGGATTGGGAGGGCGGGAAAGCTGAGGTCAGGTCTTCGGGGGGAATCGAGCGTCGGCGAGCATGGCCATGCTCCGGACGTGGCGTTTGTTCCATCCGGGCTGGCGAGGGAGGCGCCGGAGCGTGGAGCGAAGGCGGCTGGCGGGGATGACGATCACGTTCCCGATACGCAGGCGGCCGCCGGGAACGGCTGCTCCGTGGACGGCGACGATCGCGGTCACGGGGGTGCCGAGCGTCTGCTGGATGCGGGAGGCTTCCCACTCCACGGTGTCGAGGGCCATCCGGTACCGGCCGGAATACAGCTGGCCGTTGCTGACGCGCAGCGTGGACTTCGCCGACAGCACGTTCTTCGAATCCACCATGACCATGCCCGGGGGACCGGCGAGGATCGTGTCCGCGTTTGCCGAGGACCGGGGTATGGCCCGGTCGTGGAGGACGGCCCATCGTCCAGCCCCGAAGAAGACGAGGGGGATCAGGATGCGAGCGGTGCGCCGCTCGCCAGCTGCCCCCTTGGCCCAGCTGCTGCCGGACGAACGGTAGACACGGCGGGCTGTATACGCGGGGGGAACGAGGGCGCCCAGCAGGGATATCCAGCCCCCCAGGCTCCAGGTCCAGACGGCGAGCGCGGCACAGGGCAGTGCCGTCAGCGGAAGCAGCCACCGGGCGGTCCGGTGCTGACGGCGGATCTCTTCGGAGCGGATGAGCCTCGCCATGTGCTGGGCGCTGGCTCCGGGGCCGGGGCGGAACGATCGAGGCGATGAGCGAGTCAACTGGCGGCCCTCCTGGGGTCGGGCGGGATGTATGGGTCGGTCTTGACGATGAGGTGGGAGGGCTGTGGATCAGGGAGACGATGTCCGGCCGAGCCCGCGGCGACAGGTATTAAGATACGTGAACGAGCTGATTGTGTCCACTTAACCATGCGAAAATTCGAGTATCAGGCTTCGGAAGCACTCGTCTGCGGCTAGAGATGCCGTCGGGTGCGGACCCGCTCAGTCTCGTGACGCCTTCGGAGTGTGGCGCGGGGAAGTGCCGGCGCGGTGCGAGGCCGCGCGGGCGGACTAGCCGCAGGCCGACCCTCCGGCGCCGGGCGCGGGCGCCTGGCCGGTGCTGCCCAGCCAACTGTCGATACTCCGTGCGACGTCCCTCAGGAGCGCAGGGGCTTCCTCGGCAAGGGAGTGGATGTCTGCGGCCAGGGCCGCGGCACGATCGGCGAGCGAAGATGCCGCCGCAGGCGGCGTGATGGCCAGGGTCATGGCGGCGGCCCGGGACTCGGCGCCCTCGATCGCGTGGGTGAGGCGGAACTGCGCGAGAGCGGCCAGCTGGTCCACGTCCGTTGCCAGGGACCCCGCGGTGGCCCGGGCGAGGAGGTCGAGGACCTCATCGTTGTGGTTCTCCGCCGCGGGGAGGGCTTCGGCGAGTCGCTGGGCCTGATCTGCCCGCCGGCTGACCGCGGCGACTTCCTCCATCCGCCGGATACGGTCCTCGGCCGCGCCGAGGACCGCATCGAGTGCTGCGCTGCGGGCACCGTAGAATTCGCGGGACGCCCTGCTGGTGTCCTCGGGAAGGGGCTTGTGTGCGGACAGCGTGGCATGCCGGGTCAGCAGTTCGGCGACGGCCTGGACTTCGGCCCCGAGTACCGTGCGGATCTGCGGGTCCGTCGCCTTCTTGACGATGGCCAGCACGGCATCCATCCGGTCCTGGAGCGGCTGCAGTTGCGCGGACAGGGGGGTGAGGGCCTCAATCCGGTAGCGGCCGCGATGCTTGGCGGCGGCCCGGTAGCCGTCCTTGTACTGCAGCCATCGGTAGGAGTCTCCCCGCTCGAACCGCCGGGGTGCCCGTCCTGCCCAGGCGGGACGGTCCGGAACAGGCCCCGTAGGCGCCGGCAGCAGCTCGGGGGGAACGACTGCGATGAGATCGGCGTCCCGGGCGGGAACGGAACGGTCGACGATCACCCGGTAAGTAGTGGACATGAGGACCTCGCCGAGAAAGTAGGAAGGCGGTGGGATGGGGCCGTGGGTAACCGAACCTCGCCTGAAGGGTGCTACGTACCTGTTGTGGGCCGCCTTGGCGCAGGCGGACCCTCGGGTGATCCAGGTTCAGCCGCCAGAGGATCCCGCGCGCACCCAACGGATGGACATGACCACGCAGACGGCTAGCCCCATGACGAGGCCCACCGCGCCGCCACCGAGGAACCCCAAGACGACAGGTTGGGCGTCGGCGGAGAGCACCGCGGGGACACCCACGCTGAATGTCGCGCCCCCGATGATCAGCACCAGACCGGGGCCGTGCGAGCCGGTGTGACGCCCGGTGTACGCGGCCCAGGGCAGCCCGATTGCCAGGCTCGCAGCCATGAGTACAGCGGCGAACTGCCAGCCGATCAAGACCCCGTCCAAGTCACTCATCCGTTCCTCCCCTCATATTGTGTCGCGCTCTAGGGATGTGGCAGGCGGCTGGCGCTGCGGTGTCGGTCTTGGGGGCGCAGGGTGCGGGTTATCAGCTGGCTGGCGGCGCGGAAGCGGACGCGCATCACCGCGTCCGTGGTGCAGAGCGAGGGCAGGTGGTACAGCTCCTGCGTCATGTGATCGAGGAGGTCCCGCCGGGCGCCGGCGCGAGGGCCGAGGCCGCGGGTGGCGAGCCAGGCCGCACGGTCGACGTCCAGGCACCAGGCAAGGCCAACGTGGGCGCGGCTCCCGGCGACCCGTAGGCGGCCCGGCCTGCCGTGGTCGCGGGCCCAGCCTTCTGCTGTGTCGAGCGCCGCGATGTCGTTGATGCTGGCGGAGATGTACCAGGACAGCTCGCGGGGCACGTTCGCGGAATCGATGCCGTTGTCGCGGGCGTAGGAGTCCAGGGAGACGTCCCACCAGGTTTCGAGTACGGCTTTCACCGGCGACCGGGCGCCGTGGCAAGCCGGCCGAGGCGGGGGGTCATCCGCGCAGCCCCTGGTCGAGGAAGGCCTGCGCCTCCGCAAGGTGCTCGCCCAGCGCAGTCAGGTGGGGTGCGGCGGCTTCGGCGAGCCGGACCTGCGGGGCAGGCGGGTTGGGAATGTACAGGACGGAGGCCAGGCGCAGCCGGGTCTTCCAGGCGGCGTCGAGTTCCTCCAGGAAGATGACGTCGCGCAGAGTAGGCGCGAGGTGCTTGTTCCACAGGTCACGGCCGAAGTTGTCGCGGCAGGTCAGGAGTGCGAAGCCGAGGTGGGCGGCGTGGGCCGATGCGTCGGCCCGGGCCTGCCGGTTCATCGGTGTCCCGAAGAGGCGCTGGAGTTCAGCGTGGTGTAAGGCGGCGAGGTCGACGAGTTCGAGCGGGCTCATCTGCGAGTAGCGGCTGGTCGTCGAGGGAGGCGGGGTGCGCACGGTGGCTCCAGAGCGAGGTGGGGGAAGCGGCGTGGGCAAGCCGGTGGCGAGGAGACGGAGGGCACGGCGCGAGGGGCGCTGTGGCCAGCGGGCGGGTTACCCCGGCGGGCGCGGGCAGCTGTGGCGCTTGCGGGGCTCGTCTGCCGCGACCTTGAGAGAAGCGGTGGTGCTCCAGCCGCAACGGCACTCGGCGACCCAGCAGGTTCGCCCGGGACACCCGGCCGTGAGCGGCTTGCCCGAGACGGTGTACCTGTGGGCGCCGGGACCGCTGCGCGGGCACTCGGTGCCGTCGGCGTGGAGGGCGTACAGCCGGGGGTGGCGTGTGGCCACGGGGGCTCCTTGGTTCAGTGGTTGAAGGGAGAGCGTGAGTGGCAGCCCGGTCAGGGTGCACGGCGGATCGCGCCGTCCCACACCTGAGGCCCGGCCTTGCGGATGAGGTGGTGGTCCCGCCGGGCGGTGGGCAGGTGGCGCTGGAAGAGGTTCCAGAACTCCGGGCCGTGCGGCCGGCCGCCGGGCCGCGCGGCATGGACCAGCTCGTGGGCCAGCACGTAGTGGAGCAGCGGACGCGGGAGCTGGAAGGCGTGCCAGGCCAGGCGTACCTCGTGGCGGGGGCAGTGGTACGAACCCCAGCGCCTGGTCGAGCGCTCGACGGCGAGCGCGGGCATGGCGGCCTGGGGGGCTATGCGCTGCCACAGCTCAGGGGCGTTCTCTTGGAGCCAGCCCGCGCCCGCCTCGGCGTACCAGTCGATGACGGGGGCGGCTCCGCGCTGGGCGAGCTCCGCACGGTTGGCGGTGAGCCACCAGCCCGACCCGGTGCGGACGCGCGCCACGGGGCCGGGGGTGTCGGTGACCTTGAGGCGCATGGGGGCGCCGATGAAGTCGAAACCCTCGCCGGTGACCAGCTCCTTGCGGGGAGTCGCTGCGGCGTTTTCGCTTACGTGGGCGCGGTTCGCTGTGATCCACGGCCTCTGGTGGATGACGAAGGCGACCACCTGCTCGTGGCTGGTCCCCGGTGGTGTCCGAACGGTCACTACCCAGCCCGCGTCGCTGATGGACAGGCCCATGTGGAGCCGACGGGCGTGGCTGGTCACCTTCAGCGTGCAGCCCTTCAGCGAGGGTTCGGTGGCCAGAGCGGTACGGGCCTGGTCGGCGAGTAGTGACATCGGAATCTCCAGAGGCGCGAGGCGGGCTGGGAGGGTTTCACGGCGGTCAGCGGGCAGGGGACGGGGGGCCACGGCTCAGTTGACCGAGCCGTGGCCCCAGGGCAGGGCGTGGACTACTGGTGGCGGCGCAGCAGGGCGCGCAGCCCGAAGCCGGTCGCCTGTGCGGTCTTGCTGACCGGGAGCAGGGCCCAGCCGAGCAGCACGTTGAGCAGGCCCAGCAGGTACGGCGAGTTGAAGTCGAGGAGGTACTCGATGAAGCGGGCGACGGCGTAGAACGCGACCAGCTCGGCGACGAGCGCCGTGAAGGCGAGGCGCCTGGAGACGCTGGCGCGGTGCGGTTCGGTAGTGGAGCTCTGCTCGTGCGGCATGGGGGCCTTCCGTTCGAAGAGGTGTTGAGTGAGGGGGCATACGCCCGGGCCAAAGGCCCCGGACGTACGCCCCGGAAAGGGGGCTGGCCGGGTCAGGGGGTGCGATCGCGGATGAGTCCGGCGATCGTGCGGCCTATCTCCGTCAGGTGGGGCGTGTTGCGCTGGCCTCGGCTGCCGCCGGTGTCTCCGTCGGTGGCCTGTACGGCGCCGTGTGCGTCGCGGAATTCCACGAGCCGCATCTGGGCGAGCGAGTTGACCGTCGCCCACGGGGTGCCGGTGGCGAGCTGTCCGTTCTCGCCGATGTCGTGGATCAGCGCCCGCTGCTGCGGCGTACTCAGCAGCGCAAGACGACCGGCCGGGGTGATTCGGAAGGGGCCCTTGCGCCGGTCGAGGAGTGCGGACGCCACGGAGGTGATGACGTACCCGTCGCTGTCGAAGCGGACGATGAGCAGTTCCTCGTACAGGGAGCCCAGGACGCGCTCGCTCACACCGTGCGGGAGTTGGCCTTCGGGGTGCTGGCTGGCTGCCCGCAGGTGCTTCTTCTCGCTCTGTGTCAGCGCGAACATGTTTCCTCCCCTCGGTCGACGCACTCGCGCCGACATCAATAATGGTACCTGTTTCTAGATCAGAAGTACACTCATCCATGCGCAGTGACTGGTATCGAGACCTCCTGGACCGGTGAACCGCCAGCCGGTTCCGCAGTGTCCGGGATTCCGCGGTGAGCCGCCGCAGCTCCGTTCGGTCCATCGCGAGCCGGTATGCGCAGTCGGCTTTCCCGGCCGCGATCCGCAGCTCCTGCAGATCCGGCCGGGCGAGGAAGCGCAGGGCCAGGGCGCGCACCGCACCGGACAGACGAACCTGGGTGAGGGTCGGCGGGCTGCCACCAGCCCGGCCGCTGGTGCGCACTCGCGCGGCCACGCGGTCGGGGCTGACCGCGGTGACCGGCCGGGACGTGTTCCACTCCCCGCATATCGGCACGCGGTTGACCGTCGGCTCATGCGGAAGAGGGCCCGAGGAGGAGAGCGCGGCGTGTCCGTAGGTGACGTGGATGCCGCCGGGGACGGGGTCCGACGTGCGAAGCTCGGAGCCGATGGTGAAGCGGCCGGCCACCTGCGGCCCATGGGCCTCGTACACCACGGTGCCCGCGACGGGGTCCACTTCGACCTCGCGGACGCTGAGAACGCCCAGGGGCCGGCCGCTCTCGTCGGCGAACGGAACCGCCACCAGCCGGGGATCGGCCAGGGCGGGCTGGGGGGTGCGCCGTCGGCGCAGCCCGGTGAGCGTGCTGACGCGCTGCCGCAGAACCGCGCGCTCTGTGTCGACCTTGCCGAGCTGGAGCCGCACCTTGTCGCCCTCCTGCTTCTCGTGGGCCGCGAGCTCGTGGGTCCGCGCGCGCACCGCCGCGAGCATCAGGGCGGGTAGGTCGGCACGCTGACGCCAGCGCGCGAGCAGCGCCAGGATGACCGTCTGGGTGCGCCTTTCCGTTCCGCGGGGAAGGTCGCGCCCGTCGGAGCGGACTGTGTGCCTGCCGAGCAGGAAATGGCGCCTTGGGTGTTCGGGGTCGATGTCGTCGGTGAAGCCGTGCACCGTGATGCCGTTGATGACCGGTTCGTCCGGCCGGGCTTGGAGGTAGCCGAGGCTTGGGCCGTCTCCGAATTCGATCCTGACCGCCTGCGGGGTCAACGGCCCGCCGGCCAGGGCGAGAGGGACGACGACGAAGGAGCCGTGCAGACGGCGGCCTTCGATGGTGTAGCGCACCCGGCCGGCCTCGAGCACGGTGGTGCTGCTGACGGCGATGTCTTCTCTGCCGGCGGCCGGGGCGGACCCGATGGGCGGCATGGTTCCTCCAGGGGCATGGGGATGCGGTGGATGGGCGGCTTCGGCGATGGGGTCGGCATGGTGCGGGCCGCGGTGAGCGGCCCGCTCGGCCCTATTCGCCGGACAGCAGGCTCGGCATGTGGTCGTCGTCGATGAGGGTCAGCCTGCGGGAGGCCTGTGAGACCGCAGCCCGGGCGGATGGAAGCAGCACGGCCAGCCGTGCCTCTGAATCCGCCACCTGCGCTTGCGCCGCGCGCAGTAACCGCATCTGCCCGGCCAGCCGCCTGCTGTGACGGCTGTAGGCCATGACCGCCGAGGTGCTGCGGGCGGCGCGTTCGAGTTCACCACGGTCCGTGCGCTGGTCCCACGCACGGATCACGCACAGGAGTACCGTCCGGGCATAGGCGTCGGTGGGCCGGGGCAGCGAGGTCAAGCCGCCGGACTTCATTCGCCGCTGCGGCCTGACGGACCAGGGTTCTGCGATCAGGGCCTTCATGGTGCCCGACAGGGCGATGCCGTTGACGCTCAGCGGCTGTGACGCGGGGACCGGGAACGGCAGTGCGGCCACCTCGGTGGAAATGGCGATGTCGTATCCGTACGGGCGCAGGGCGTCGCTGGGGTCCACCAGGGCGGCGGCCGGGGAAACGATGACCGAACCTCGCACATGCGGAGCGCGCAGCTCGAAATGGACCGCCCCGAAATCGGGGTCGGACGTCGCCGTGATCTCCAGCGTGCCGTACATGCCGAGATCGGCGGTGCTGCGCTGCTGCTCAGGGGTGCGGTTAATGCGGGTCACCGATTCTCCTTCTCGTGCGGATGCAGACCGGCCGCCGGAGACGAGATGGCTCGTCCCCGGCGGCCGGAGGGTGGCGGCCTTGCCCTTACCGCCACTCAAAGAGTACCCGCTAGTCGATCATATGTCCACCTATCCATGCGGGATGCGCGTGTTTCGGGAGGTTGGTTCAGGGCGTCGGGCGCAGGGGCAGCAACGCGGAGTCGAAGAACCACATGAGGCCCTGGGACGCCTGCACGGTCACCGCCTTCGGCACGGCCTCGGTCAACGGCGCCGCAGCGCACGCCTGGTAGGTGGCCTGGATGCGGAACTCCGCGCCGGTGCGGTCTTCGAGCTTGCCGAGCAGTAGCGCGGCGACCTGGGCTTCCGTTGCTCCGTTCAGGGGCACGGACTCGCCCACCAGGCACGAGGTGCAGCCACAGGCCGCCGGGTGCACTGCGGTTGCGTCGATCACGGGCTCACCCCGCCATGCCCGGGAAGGCGACCTCGCCCCGGCGCTGGAGTGGTGGCTGGACGGTGGAGCAACGGCCGTGACGGGGGCCGGCCGGTGACCGCCCCGCACCGCGTCCGCAGGCGGACCGGCGAATCCGTGTGTCACGGTGCGACCTTGAGCACGCCAGCCCGCGTCGAAGACCGCGCCGAGGAGCTGTCCGCGCTGATGGGCAGGGGGTCCTGGCGCAACCGGAGTCCGGGCTCGGCCGGAGCAGGGTCGGAGCCGGCCAGACGCAGCAGTTCCTCCACCGTGGACGGCACCGGCCGCGCGCGGGTGGCCATCGGGAGCCAGGGGAGCAGTGACAGGTCGCACCCGGCCGGGAGCTCCTCGGCCGTATCGGCCCGAAGCGCCATCGGCCCGCCGGCCCAGACTTCGGCGGCGACCGCCCTGCTCTGCTCCCACAGCGGCCGCGAACCGTCCCGGTCGGCGGCCACGCCCGGAGACGACTTGCCCAGGAAGCCGACCAGGTGGGCGAGGACGTCCGTGCGGAACTGCTGCGCGCGGACCCTCAGCGTTCCGGCGTCCTCGTAGTCAAGGTGCCAGGCCGCCTCGGCAGTCGCCGAGCGCCGCCAGGAGCCGAAGGCCCGGGCGGCGCGGGTTGCCGCCGCTTCGAGCTGCTCCAGCAGCAGCGGCAGAGCCGCCAGGAACTGCGTCACGGTTCCCGCGGGCCCGCTGACCTGCAGGCGCCGCTCGTCCGGGGCGCCGTAGCGGATCCCCTCGGTCTGCTCCTTGTAGATGCTCCAGCGCGGGTTGACCCGCCAGGGCGTGACGTACTCCAGGTCGAAGGCGTCAGCCAGGCGGAGCGCCGCGCTGCGGTGCGCCTGCGCGCGGGCCCTGCTGGACACGGCGAAGCGGACCTCGCTGTCCAGCCGGCCGGGCGCGGGGGAGTGCGGCTGGCTGATCTCCACGTACGAACGTGGCTTCATGGGGGTGTCCTCTTCCTATGCAGGAGGTGTCGAATACCGGGATCGGCGGAGCCGCCTGGGCGGAGCGCGGGTCCGGGCGCCGGGAAGCCTCACGCGGGTGACTCGGAGGGGAGCGCCGAGAAGTAGCGCACCAGGGCCTCCCGGTACCGGAGCTCGGCTGCGTGCGCGGCACCGCGCAGCTCCCGCAGGCCGGGCTCGTAGGCGGCGATGTCGTCCGCAACCCACTGCGGGAGTACGGCGGCGAGCTCCTCCGGGGTCCGGCCCCGTCCGGGGACCGGACTACGCCGCAGGCTGTTCACCAGCAGCTCCAAGAGCTGCTCGCGGGTCTGTGTCGGCGGCTTCGGCGGCGGCAGCTGGCCGACAGCCCGCATTACGACCTCGTGGATCAGCCGGTTGTACTGGGCGTCGTTCAGGGCGTGATGGGCCGGCGTCTGCTGCTCGGGTATCTGGGCCCGGACTCCGGCCTCCTCGATCAGGTCGGCGAGGTCGTGGGAGAGACGCCGGGGGATGCTCGAAGGCATGGCGTTCCAGTCGTGTCCCCACAGGGCGTGGATCCGCATGACATCGCCTGCGCCGTAGTAGGCGTAAACGCGGGACTCTGGGGCCTCGGCGAAGAAGGCGGCGATCTCGTCGCGGATCTGGCCCGCGGGCTTGACGTCGGGGTGATCGCGGTCGAGGGCGAGGGTGGCGGTCCGGGGTAGCTGCGGCAGGACGTGCTCACGCAGGAAGGGGTCGGCCTGCACGGCGGCGTAGTCCATGCCGGCGTTCACGGCGTAGAAGTTCCTGCCCTGCTGGTCGGTCAGGCCGACGGAGATGAGACCTCTGGGGCTCATGTCACGTCGGATGAACTCGCAGTCGGCGTAGGTGCGGTTGAACATGGTGGAAGCCCTTTCTCGGCGTGATTCGCCGGGTTCGGCCCCCCTCCTGGTCGGAACGCGGGAGGGGACCGGCATGCCGGGGAGGGTCAGTACTGGACGTCCACGACGTTGTCGGTGACGACGAGACACCAGGAGTCGCCCCAGCCCTGGCCCTGGCCCTGGGCGAGGATGGTCCCGTTGACGGTGTGGTCGAACGTGAACCCCTCGAACCCGGGATGGCCTTGGGCGAGCGCGCCGGGACGCAGGAAGTGTTCGATCAGATACCTCATCCAGTCCTCGGCGTCGTGGAACTTTTCGCCACCGTCGAAGTGGATGAGGGTCCCGTCATCGCTGGCCACCCAGTGGCAGAACCGGTTGGGCTGCCCCATGGGCGGCCGGTTCACGTCGGTGACGTCCTCTGCGACCGTGGGAAGCGAGGGTGCCTCGCCCGCAGGCCAGATGTGGACTGGCTCCACGCAGTAGGGGCCCTTGAGGCTCGGCGCGGCCCGAGCGGGCGAACGCCTTGAGGTAGGCGACCTCGGAGGCATTGAGCGCAGGGACGACGGCGACGGCGCCCTCGAACTCGGTGTTGTATCCCATCGGAATCTCCGGAAGGCGTCAGCCGGAAGCCGCGCAACGCGGGACGAAGCGCGGACCGGTGTGGAAGGGGTTGGCTCCTGGTGACGAAGGAGCGGCGGGGCCGAGCGTCACTCGGCCGGTGCCTGGGGCGCGGACTTGCCGCGGGTGTTCCCGCCCCGGCCGCGCAGCTTTACCCCGCCCAGTAGCAGGCCCCGGTGGACGGCGCCGTACGACCGTCCGGTTTCCTCGGCGATCTGGCGGATCGACTTGCCCCCCTTGTAGTGGCGGGCCACGTCCTGCTGAAACTTCTCGGCGGCCTCGCCGGTCAGGTGCTGGTGCCGCCTCATCTTGGTCAGGCTGTCGGTGTCGGTGTCGGTGCTCGGGGAAGGCGTAGCGGGGGTGTTGGCACTGGTCATGGGTGCTCCAGGAGTTGTGGTGGAAGTGGGCATGACACGTCCGAGTTCCGGCGTGCGGCGTGCGTTGGGTGAGCAAGGGACGGGGGCGGGCACGATGCCTGCCCTACAGGCGTGCCTGTCGTCCCCCAAGACGGGAATGCCGAAGAGGTGGGACCGGGACGGGCCCACGCCGGAACGCGGGCATTCGGGCGGCGCCCTGATCGCCGTCCTCAGGATGAAGCGGGCGCCATGGGCGGGAGCAGCCGGTCCGCGTGCTCGTTGAGGATGTGGCGCTCGCAGGCGTCGGCTGCGTCGGCGTGCCGCTGGTGGTATGCGACCTCGCTGTGCTCGTCGCACATCACGCGGTAGTCCGTGAACGGGCCCGCCGTGTACGGCTCGGCTCGGACACCGGAGTCGGGCGTGGGCACGCGGGGGAAGGCGGCGCCCGGACTGCGGAACTCTGCGCAGTCGCAGACTCGGGCACGGTGGGAGGCGAGACCGGTGCGGCCGTCGCTGCTGGGGGCCATGTGGATCAGGCCCCCAGCATCGACCACGAGCACTCCCCGGTCCCGTGGTCCGTCCTGGCCGAACCAGTCGGCGCGGGCCGTCATGCTGCGGCCGTGGGTGCGGGCGATCCGCTCCAGGGTCGTGAAGAGACCCAGCCAGGCGCAGGGCCTGGCCCAGCCGTCGGCGCCGCCGGAAAGGGCGACGCCGACCAGCAGGGGGCGGGCCGAGGACTCGAATTCGGAGTGGCAGACGGCCATCTCGAACTCGAGCAGGCGGGTGTAGTCCTGCACGCTGACCGCCACGGGGCGGTCGAAGCTGATGGAACCGCTGACTATCTGCTCGTAGCCCATGGACTGCCTCCGCGTGGACGGGCGGCGGGGAGGGGCCGTGAGTGCCCCACCTGCCCTGGTGGGCCTGCCGGACGGGAAGCTGATCGCTGCCCGACACCTCAAAGGCTACCCGAACAAAAGAATCATGTCCACTTATCCATGATGATCAACGGGCCTGGTGTAGCTCTCTCAACCAGCCGTGCGGAAGCGTGCGACCGCACGCAGGAGACGCGCGGCGGAGTCGGGGACCACGTCGAGCTCGCCGGCCAGCCACTGGGAGGTCACTTCCTTGCCCTCGGCCTCGGCGGACGAGACCAGCGCCAGCACCTCCCGCTCACGAGGGGTCAGCCCGTTCTCGTCGCGCTGGGAGAGGACCGGCGCCTTACGGGGGGCGGAGGCACGCTGCAGGAACCACGCCTTGACTTCCTCCCAATCCAGCAGGCCATCCGAACCCGGGGACGGGAAGGGGGTTTCGGAGCCCGGCGGGTGCTTCCTGATGTGCCCCGCGATGGCCTCCACGATCACGCCCAGGGTGTCGGCCAGCTGCTTGCGCGTCATGCGTGGCGCCACGGGCACCGCCGTGCTGACCGTGTGCCGGGTGCGCCCCGGCCCCTGCCGGCCCGCCTCGGTCGCGAACGGCTGCTTCTCGTACCACGCCAGGACTGCGTCGCGGTCGCGGTAGTGCGTCCTTCCGGAGTCGGGTGTCGGCGCGGGAAAAGGGTCCCTTTTCTGGTTCACCCAGTTTCGTACGCCGTACTCGGTGCGGCCGGTCGCCGCGGCGATGTCCGCGATCGTCACCTTCGCGGGGAGGGCCTCGAACGCTGCCCTCACCTGTTCCAGGTCCGTCTGGGTGCCGTCATGCGGCTGCTTGCTGTCGTCTTCCATCGGGGGGCTCCAATCTCGGGGACCACCCCCGAAGAGTCATCATTCATTAAGATACGTGATAGGTCGGGCTGCCGGGCGGCCAGCAGTGGCCGGCTCCCGGCGGTGATGTACCGGTTCAGGTGGGCACCTCGTGTCTCATTCCGATTCCGGGCCGATCGATGTGGAGTCAGAGCGCCGGCGCGCCGAGGGCCTGGGGCAACTCCACGGCCCGGCCGCGCTCCTCCGCGCTGACGTGGTGGGTCGCGCGCAGGCCGATCAGGCAAATGCCGAGGCGTCCTGACTTGGCGAGCCACGGCGCCGAGAGCGTCACCTCGCCAGTGGACGAGTTCACCAGCACCAGCGGGTCGTCCGGCGTAGCCACGATGCTGTTGAACGCCTCGGCGAGCTGGTCCAGGCGCTCAAGCGTCACGCGGTGCTCATCGGCTGCCAGGCGCTGCGCCTCGCGGGCGAGCCGCTCGTCCTTCTCGGCGGAGGCGAATGCCGTCTCCCACGCGCTGAACAGGAGGTGCGCTCTGATCTGAACGCGGAACTCCTCGGCGGTCCCCAGGCGGGCGAGGAACCGGGCTGCGGCGCCAGGCCGGAACCCCACCGGCTCTGCCCACGGCCGGGGTTCCGAACTGACAGAGGTCGACCCCCGGCGTGGGGGGGCGCGGGGACCGGGGATGCGAGGATCCGGGACCTGGTCACCGCCTGCACCAGGACGACCGAGGCTCGCCGGGACTGCATCGCCTCGCGCACGCTGTGCGTCCAGGCGTGGGTCGTGGACTTGCGGCGCGGTAGGTCTACGGCCAGCAGGAGATCCCCTGGTGCGACATCCTCGGCGGTGGTGAGGACCCGGGGACGGGACTGTGCGGCCGGGAACTGTTCCACACGGTGACGGGAGAAGGTCCGGTCCGTTCGGGTGTCGTCATGTGGCAGGAGGTCCCGCCAGATCGTGTCTGCGAGCCGGGCCGCGTCGTGCCGTGCCTGCTGATGGGTCCTCATGGCGACTGTCCTGGTGGGGGTTTGGGGCGGAGATGCGGCGCCCGCTGGTGAGCGGGCGCCGCACCCGTTTCAGCGGCCGGTGACCTCGAACACCCGAACGCGGTAGTCGATGAGGCGGTAGCCGATGTCGGCCCACTCGGCCGCGTGCTCGACCGCGTCGCGGCTCAGGTACAGGTTGCGGAGAGCCTCGACCTCGGGCTCTGGTACGCGGTGCTCCGCGATGACGCTGTAGCCGTTCGGGTCGAGCAGCCGGACCTCGAAGGTGCGCACGAGGAGGGCGGTGTTGGTGAGCATGGCGACTCCGACCGTGAGGGTATCCGGCACGATCGCGCCGACATGTATTAAGATACCTGAGATTCGGGTTCGCGTCCACCTATCCATGCGGACCCATGCAGCGCCCCCTTTGGGCGCCGATGAAACTGACTCTGCGTACCGACGGAACGACAGACGCTCATTGCGCGGGTGAGCGACAATGCGAACTATGACCTCAGGGGGACGTCAACAGACGATCGGCGAGGCCTTGGCGTTCACCGACCGTCAGTACCGCCTCTATACCGCGGTCCATGAGGTAGGGCACGCGGCCACAGGCTTGGCCACAGGCAACTGCTCCGTCAGTTCCTGCGAACTCACGATCGCACCTGATGCGGCGACGGATGCCTTCACGGACATCTCCTGGGTGCCTGACCACACTGCCCAGCGCACTCAACTCATCTTTCTGCACGGCGGCCTCCTGGCCCAGGAACAGTGGCTGCGGGAGATGGAACTGTGGACCCCGGAGCGCAGCCGCGCCGCGCGAAGCGGCGCATGCCACGACTTCGCGGCTATGGAACAGCTCACGGCAGATGAGTCGTCGATCCGCAAAGCGTGCGACGACAGCCGTGAGTTGATGGTCCGGTACTGGCGCGGGATCGTGGAGGCAGCTCAGATCCTCTACGACTCAGGCCGCATCACCGGTCAGGAGATCTGTGATGCGCTCAACAAACACGCGTAGGCGAATCGCCCCGGCGGGGGGACGGGACGGAGCGGTTGGGAAGCGATCTCCACTGAGCATTGGAACAACGCAGCTCAGCAAGTTCCGTCGGTGCCCCCCGTGCGCGGCGGCAAGGCCTTCCAGTCGGGTTTGCAGCTCTGCGGCTCGCAGGTGACCGTCGCGCCCGAGTTCCGGCCTGCGTACTCCTTCTCCCAGATGGTGACTCTCGCCCAGGCTCTCCCCGGGCTGCTGTAGGGGCCCTCGAACCAGGTGAGCGTCATGAAGTCGCGGGCGACCTCGTTGGTTCGCCGGTACCGCTGGAGGTCGGCTTCAAGTTCGGACGCGTCCGTGTATCTGACAGTTACTGCGGTGCGGAAGTAGTCCCCAGACGGGCCCGCGCCGATGTTGCGCGCCATATGACTGTCTCCTTGGGTCGATGCGGATGGGGGGAGGGTGGCCGGCCCCCTATGCGCCGGCGGTGGCCTCGCGGTCGCGGGCTTCCCGCCGTCGCCGTGGCAGGGCGAGAGGCGGCCTCGGATGGCGGCCCTGGGGGCCGGTTCTTGCCGCTGGGCGTGGCGCGCGTGTTCGCGGGGCGGCCGCGCGCAGCGGTGGTCAGCTGCTCGAGGACGAAGGTGCGCAGTCGCTCTCCGGCGGTGAGGGTTGACGTCGTCCCCGATGTGAGGGGGAGCTGGGGCCGACGCGAGGTCGGCCCCCGGCCCCTACCGGTTGTTGCGCCGAACTTCGCGGATGCGCCGGAGCCGGTTGACCGTCCCAGGTGCTGCCTCCAGGGCGGCTGCACGGTCGATGAGCTGATTGAGGTGCTGGTAGTAGGAAACGGGGTTGAGCCCGAGGCGCTCGCGGATCACTCGCTCCTTGGGGCCGGGGTGCTGCCAGGTGCGCGACTCGACCGCGAGCATCGCCCTCTCCAGAGGGGAGAGTGAGTCGGCCGGGGCCTCGGTGCGGGGCTGGGTGCTCATGGGGTCTCCTTCACCGGGCTGCTGCCCACGTCGTGTGCCGCGTCCTGACGCCATCCCTTCGCGACATCTATTAAGATACCGTAATTTTCAACTCGTGTCCACTTATCCATGCGCGAATGCTGACGGTGAGGGGGCTGCGGTAGCCGCCGATTCAGGCGCTACGGGATGGCGCGCCGGGTCGGAGCGGCGCGACGTAGCAGGCGCGTCCTGCACGGATCAGCACCCTGCAAAGCTCGTCGCGGAACTCCCCCGGACCGGGCAGGGTCCGAGAACAGGAGGGCTTCCACGGCGGCGGCCACGCTCATCTCGCGTCCATGCTGACCTGGCTGCGCGGCTCCATCGGGGCCTCCGCTCGGCGTATGCGACGGTCAACGACCGTAGAGGACAGGGCAGGTGGCGCCAGAGGAAGGGCTGGTACTCGCGGTAATCGACGCTTACCCCTTCATCGTCGACCCCGCCGGGCTCACGAAAGCACGGGTACCTCGTTCAGCCAGGTGAAGGCGAACCGGACGCCGCGTACATCTACTCCGCCCCCCATCACCGACCCTGGCCCCAACGTTCCGGGAGACGGGAATCCGGAAGCTCGAGCCGGCGGCCTCCGTGCTCGAACCGGTGTGGGAGGGCGGCGCGACCCGGCACCGTCGGTGGTGCTGGTCGAAGAGCCGAAGTGGGCTACGCGGTGAGGTCCACGATGAGGACCGTGGCGTTGTCCACGTGGGCTCCGGCGTGTCCGATAGCGGCTTGGACGAAGCCGAGGGCAGCTTCACGAGGCGTGCCGCAGAGGTGCATGGCCAGGTCCCGGCCCGAGTCCTCCAGAGGCTCGTACGCTCCGTCGGAGGCGAGCAGCAGACGGCCTTCGGCGCGCCGGCTGACGCTCTCGATGACGGGGTGCCGGTAATGCCGCTGGGTTTCCTCGTCGGTCTGCGTGGCTCCGAGACAGGAGGTGACCACATTCCGGTTGCCCCACGCGGGGTAGACGCGGCGCTCGTTGTGATCCTCGGTCAGGCGCTCCAGTCCTCCGTTGTGGAGAAGGTAGGCACGTGAATCCCCGGACCAGGCGACGGTCAGGTCTTTGCCCGGCACAGCTACGGCGACGACTGCCGCGGCCAGCGGCAGCTCTTCCCACGCATGGTTGCGGGCGGGTTCGGCGGCGTAGCGGGCGTGAAGGGCGCGCAGCCCGGATTCGGCGTCCTGCAGGGCAGCTGCGGCATGGGCCAGACGACGGGATGCTGCCCGCGTCCATGCCCGAACGGTGTCGTCGGAGCCGATGCCGTCGAGAAGTACGTATGCCCGCGCCTCGCCGACCGTGGCAACGGAGGTCGCGTCGCACTGGTGAGAACGTCCTCCGATTCGCTGGGCAGAGGCATAGAGGGTCATGGTGGAGCTCCTTCAGCTGGTAGGACCCTCACCAGGAACAGGGTGCTCGGGAGGGGGCGTGCCGGCCATCTACCGGGGCCTGTGGACCTCCGGTTGTTGCCTGGGGACGAGACGGCCTGGGCTTGTAAGTGACGTGGGCGGAACCAGTAGGTCCCGCCCCACGCCGGAAGTCAGGACTAGGCAGTGTCTGATGGCTCTTTGATGAGGTCGCGGAGCCAGATCACGATGGCTGCGGTGGCCAGTGTGCCGTTGAAGATGTAGTCGCGTTTGTCGTACCGGGTTGCAACTGCCCTGTGCTGTTTCAGCTTCCCGATGCACCGTTCGACGGTGTTGCGCTGGCGGTATTGCTCGCGGTCGAACGCTGGCGGGCGGCCGCCGGCTCGGCCGCGTTTACGGCGCTTCGCACGCTGGTCGTCCGGCTGGGCGATCGTTGCCTTGATCCCACGTTTACGCAGGTAGGCGCGGTTGGCTCGGCTGGAGTAGGCCTTGTCACCACGGGCCCGGTCCGGCCGTGTTCGCGGGCGACCGGCTCCGGTGCGGGCCACGTTCAGGGCCTGCATGAGCGGGATGAGCATCGGGCTGTCCCCGCGCTGGCCGGGCGAGGTCAGCCATACCAGCGGTCGGCAACGGTCATCCGCCAGCAGGTGGACCTTGCTGGTCAGTCCGCCCCGGGAGCGTCCCAGGGCCTCGCGGCCCTCTGGGTCCTCACGTGTGCCGCCCCCTTTTCGGGGTGGTCGGCCGGGGCTGCATGCGGGGCTCCGGCGGCGTGCTGGTGGGCTCGGCAGGTGGTGGAGTCGATGTTGACCGCCCACGCGCCGTCCGCGTCCGGGGCGGTGGAGTCGGCACCGGCCTGCAATGCTCGCAGGATCTTCGACCAGGTCCCGTCGGCCGACCAGCGGCGGTGGCGTTCGTAGACGGTCTGCCAGGATCCGTAGCGTTCGGGCAGGTCACGCCATGGAATCCCGGTCCGGGTCCGGTAGAGCACTCCGTTGACCACGGTCCGGTGATCGGCCCACCGACCGCCTGGGGCGCCGGTCTCCGGCAGCAGCGGGGCTATGCAATCCCACTGAGCATTCGTCAGTTCATGCCGACGCACCATGGCCGACTCTTGCCCGGAACGGGAGTAGATCCACCATCCGGGCAAGAGCCATCAGACACTGCCTAGGCGTTCTTGCCCTTGGGGGCGGCGCCGGTGAGGCTGCCCTTGGGCGCCTTCTTCACGGACACCTCTCCGCCCTTGGGCAGTTTCTTCGTACCGCTGACCAGGTCCTTGAACCCCTGGCCCGCGCGGAAGCGCGGCACGGAGGTCTTCTTGACCCGGACCCGCTCACCGGTCTGGGGGTTCCGGGCGTAGCGGGCCGGACGCTCTACCTTCTCGAACGAGCCGAACCCGGTGACCGAGACCCGATCACCCTTGACAGTCGCACGGACGATCGCATCCAGAACGGCGTCGACGGCGTCAGCCGCCTGCTGGCGGCCGCCGAGCTTGTCCGCGATCGCTTCCACGAGCTGGGCCTTGTTCATGTTGTGACTCCTGAGTGCAGAAAGACGGGGATAAGGGTGGGGCACCGGAGGGCGCGCGATGGGCGCGCCCTCCGCAGCGCGGGGCAGCGGCCAGACACGTGGCGGAGGGGCGCTCCAGCCCTGGCGGCCACCTCGGGGTTCTGATGACTACGGGCTCAGAGGCCCGCCGTTCAGGGGAAATCGAATGAACCGGCGGGTTTCGATCCCGCTCCTCCTCCTCGACGGAGGCGTGCTCCCATCACACTCCGGTTCCAGGCAGGAGCTACCCGCCCTTGGGCCCAGGACGATGATCAGGCGCCTGGACTTGATTGGGGGTCGGAGGCGTTACCCCCTCCGACATGAACTATAGTACGCGAGAACTGATACCATGTCCACTCATCCATGCGTAACTAGGGTGTGGCTTCCCCGGGTTCGTTCCGGCGTTCGGCTCGCAGCCTCCAGAGCGTCGAGCGCGACTGGACGGCCGTTGATCAGTTCGTGGAACCTGCTTCGGACGAAACCAGGGCCGGCCCGACGCGGAATGCGTCGGGCCGCCCCGGATGGAGCCTTGCTAGCCGACTGCACCAGCCAGCCGCCGGAAGGTGGTCATGAGCTCCTCAGGCGGTGCAATTCTCATTGTCTTGCTCGCCTCGTCGAAGACCGAGATCGAGGTCAAGGTCCCGCCACGCCACCAGAAGACCCGCGGGGAGATTCGGCCAGGACCGTCCTCGTAGGCGCCGAGGCCGAACTGCGCGAGGTCGTTGACGGCTTCGCCCACGTGCTGGTCGGCCAGGGGGTAGAAGACGAGGTTGTGCCGGTTCGCGACGGTGAGCAGTGCACCCTCCTCAGGAATCTCGGGGCCGCCCGCAGCGCGCACGGCCTCGTCGAAGACGAGCGCCTTACTGGCCGCGAACATCGACGACGGACTGCCGAGCAGATGAAGGACGGCGCCGCCGGGGCGCTCCACGGTGTCGTAGTTGACCGGGTCCGCGAGCAGGTTGGCGCGCGCGGCTGCGTAGAGCGTGTTCCAGCCGACCTGAGCGACGTCCTCATCGCTCAGGAGCCGGATGTTGTCCGGGGTGTCCAGCGCGATGCCCTCCAGCAAGTCAGTCGCGATGGGGCGCAGGTAGCTGAAGTGCCGAAGGACCTCAGGCGGTATGGACTCGACCGCCACGAGCCGGAGGTACACCCCACACAGGGGGTCGGAGGCGTCGCCCCGGGTGGGCTGCCCGGACGGCTCCGGTGGCTGGACCGGGCGTGGTGCGGGCTGGCCGGCCAGGCGGGAAGCGGTCTGCGGCTCGGGCTGCATCGTCATAGTTGCTCTCCTCGATGGGCAATGACGGGAGGCTAGATCGCGTTGCCTGTGGATAAGGGAACCCACGACGGCTTGACCGGCGGACCGCCGCGGCCTCGCCCGCCTGATCTCCTTGGCGCCAGTGCCGGCTCAGGGACAGCCCTCTCCCTCCACCACCACGTCA
Source organism: Streptomyces sp. NPDC043876 (assembly GCF_056435825.1). Lineage (NCBI taxonomy): Bacteria > Bacillati > Actinomycetota > Actinomycetes > Kitasatosporales > Streptomycetaceae > Streptomyces > Streptomyces sp. NPDC043876. The sequence goes on from NZ_JBWKDV010000012.1 coordinate 204,911, forward strand.
TGGGGCCAGAGGTCGTGATCGAGGAAGTGCGCCACAGCCTGGCAGGCGACGGGGAAGAGGACGGTTTCCCTGTCGGAGTACGTCTCGATCTGTCCGTCGGACAGCAGATATCCACCAGAGACGCCCTCGCCGCGCGGATCGACGAGGTGCTCGCCGGGGCTACCTGCGCCGTCCACCAGAGCAACCATCGCGCGCTCGCCGTTGGTAACCACATGCAGGAGGCGGCTCTGGTCATCCTCGAACCACGTCTCCTGGCTTGCCCAGTCCAGACTGTGTACGAGCAGCGACCGAGCTTCCGCACCGGAGTAGCCGTCAGAGGCATAGCCCCGCAAACGCCAGCGACACGGCATGGCCATTGGATCCTCCGCTCAGGGGTGCCCGGCGTACGGCCGGAGTCAGGCAGCACAACCTATGGCCATGAGCCGCAAAACGCCCCACCCGGGGCCTGGCTGGCTCCGCGGGCCAGAACGGGAGCTCGGCGAGGGAGCGGCCGGGCCGCCACGAGACTGTACGGTCCAGCGGACCCGTGTCGCCTGCGCCCCTTACGGGGTCTGGGCCCGGCGGACCCCGCAGGCGCCGCAGATGGGGGCCCGGTCAAAGTTGGGGTGCGCACGGCGGATGAACTGCTTGGCGCGGTGAAGGTCCTGCGGGGCGCCGAGAATGTAGGCGAGCGCGGTGATCAAACCCGGGACCAGGTGCTCGTCGCCGAACATCCGCGCTGTGGCGGCAGCGTTGGCCACGACCAGGGCGTGGTGCTCCCCGTTGTGGGCGGACATCGCATCCGTGAGGGCCTGCACCGGCCGCTCGGCGGCCTCCGTCGTGGGGTAGGCGCCGTGCTCGACGAGTTTCTTGAGGATGACGGCCCGGGTGTCCCACATGCGGTTGAAGGCGGTCGGCATGGGTGTGTCTCCAATTCGTGGGGAGGGTCGGTGCTCCGGCTGGGGCGACAGGGGCGGCGCCCGTGGGGATCACGGGCGCCGGGTGTCGGGTTTCAGCCCACGGAGCCGAGGACAGCGGAGAGGAGCATGCGCAGCCGGTCGACGGTGAGCGGCAGAGTCTCGCCGGTGGACTGGTCAATCCCGGTGAGCAGGACGGGGCCGAGGATCGTGCTGGCGCCGGGCTGGAAACGCCGGGCGATCTCAGTGGCCAGGGTGTTGGGCTGGCCCGCGTGATTGTAGAGGTACTCGTCGTCGAACCACATGTCGAGATGGTCGCTGAGCCGCAGAACGTCGAGCATGCCGCAGCCGAGAGCGGTGCGCATCGTGGCGAGGCTGTTGCTGGCGGGCAGGGAGATGACCTCAATGCGGGCGTCTGCGGTGAGGAGGAGGGCGCCGGTTTCGTCGTTCATGTTGTCCTCCGATGTGGGGTGGGTTGGGGTGCCGGGGCGGGGGGGCGGATCACCCCGCCCCGACATTCATTAAGGTACCCGACTATCTCTGTCGTGTCCACTCATCCATGCGAATTGCTGTGCGCCGCCGAGCATCTCGGTGACGCCCCTCGCCATGTCGACCCGCAGGACTTCGCCGGCGAGCGGGCGCAGATGCGCGGCGAGGACGTCCAGGCTCTCGTCGAGGCGGGCAATTCCCGCTGGAAGATGCAGCCCGCCGGGACGCCAACATGCGCGCGTCGTGGGTGTCGGAACTGCACTTCCGGGAGCGCGGCGCGGCGTGCACCTCGTGGCGGAAGCCTTCCTGCACCCGCTCGGCGGTCTTGTGGCGCGCGGGGCGGGAAGGGTCGCGTCTTTGTTGGCCCGGCCGGTGGCCGGTCGCTCGCAGCGCACGAGAGGGGGAGCCGTGCGGGGGCCGGGGCTGGGACGGTCGGGCGGGCGCAGGGTCGGAACGGGGGAGGCCGGCCCCCGGCCAGTGGCAGTGTGGGGGCGGGCCTGTTGGGCGGGGGCGGCTGCTGGGGTGCAGCAGAGCGGCGGTCAGGGGCGCTCGCGCCAGTCGACTTCCACCTGGCCGTAGTAGTTGACGTGGAAGTAGTCGACCATCGAGTCCGACCCGTCGAAGTTGTAGGCGCTGTGGATCTCCTTGAGGGCCCTCAGGATCGACTGCAACTCCTGCCCGGGTACCCACCGCGGCTGCCCCCACATGTCCGTCTCCTGGATGTAGCCCCATCCCTTCTCCGGGAGGTTGTAGACGTTCACACGGATCGCGCTGCCACCGGCGAAGTACTCGCTGCGGACGGATACCTTGATCTGCTTGGGCATGGTGGCGAGCGCGCCGAGCGAGTCGGTGATGGCGATCTCGGAGCCGGTCGCGGTGCCCAGCTTCGCCTCGACCTTGCGTGCGAGCTTGATGTCCGCGCGGATGCGCTTCGCGATCTCCGTGGTGGACAGGTTCTTGACCTCCTCGTACTTCGCGCCGTAGCGAACCTCGGGGAGGCGGTAGCCGTGCCAAGTGGAGGTGTCGCTGTCGCTGCCCTTCTTGATGACCTGGCCGTTCTTCTGTGCGGCGGCGATGGCGCGGTCCAGCATGCGCACGGCGGCGTCGCGCTCCTCCGTGCCGGTGCGCGCGTGGAAGATCAGGTTCTCCAGGATCCAGACCTTCTTCATCGCCCGGTTGCCGGGCTCGCGCTTCTCGTCCGTGATGCGGGTGCGGGGGGCCTGGGTCATGGTGGCGGTCATCGAGATTCTCCGTCGTTCGGCGGGCGGGCGTCGTCGTACTCGTTGCCCGGGGCGGGGGCCGGGGGTGCTGCGCCCTCCCGACATTCATTAAGGTACCCGACTCTCTTTGTCGTGTCCACTCATCCATGCGAACTACTGTGCGCCGCCGAGCATCTCGGTGACGCCCGTCGCCATGTCGACCCGCAGGACTTCGCCGGCGAGCGGGCGCAGATGCGCGGCGAGGACGTCCAGGCTGTCGTCGAGCTCGGGCAGGTCGCGCCAGAAGACGCTGTCCTCGGTCACGCAGCTGGCCCGCTGTCCGAAGCCGCGCGTGCGGGCGGTGTGCCGGAAGTGGACCTCGACGACGTCGTCCAGGCGCCGGAAGGCGTGCGTTTCCAGGGCGCTGCGCACCTCGTCGGCGAAGCCGGCCTTCACTCGCTCTGCGGCCTCCTGGCGCGCGCTCTTGCTGCTCATGGGCTCTCCTCGGGGTGGCGCGCCGCCGGGGCGCGTGCGGGTTTCGGTTCGCGCAGTGGCCCCGCCCGGGCGCGCGGCGCCGCGGGCGGGGCGGGGGGTGCTACGCGGCGGCCCGCGCCCATTCCGGCAGTCGGGCGGCGTCGTACTCGTCGCCCGGGGCGAGGCACATCATGAAGAGCGCCCGCCGGTTGCGGCGGACCTTCTTGACCACCCCGGTCTCGCGCCAGATGCCGTCGAGGCGCGCCTGGTGCAGGGTGATCCACCCGTTGCGGATGTCCTCGATGTGCCAGCGCTCCAGGATCTCCGGCATGCCGTCGGCCCACCGGTGGCCCGAGCGGACCTCGTCGCTCTCGCCGTCGTGGCGCGGCTGGAGGCGCACGATGTCGCCGCAGTAGAGCTGCATGTCGACCGCGTTGGTGAGGACCCAGATTCCGGCCATGGTGGAACTCCTTTGGAGAGGGGGAGTGGTTGGAGCCGGCCGGAGATCCCGACCGCGTGGCGACAGTCATTAAGGTACCGCACGATTCGAGTCGTGTCCACTCATCCATGCGTGTCTTCTGGCGTTGGGATTCCGGGCTCCCTGGCGTGCGGTCCCGAGGTCGGCCGATTGCCGCCCCTGGGTGCGAGTCGGCCGCGCCGCCTCGCACGCCCGCCGTGGGATGCGGCTCCCCGTCCGCTGTCGGTTGACCTGGCCCCGGCCTGCGTTCGCCCTCGCGCGCACCGCTTCGGGGGTCGGTGCTCGGCGGGTTGTGTGCCCGCCCCGGCGGCCGCCCGCCGTACGGAGACATTCATTAAAGTACCGGACTGCTATTCCATGTCCACTCATCCATGCGTATCATGGGTGTTGTGCGGGGCGGTCGAAGCTCTCCAGCCCCGCCGTGCGAGGCGCAGCTGCGCCCCGTACGGCCTGCTCCCGGCCAGGAGCGACCACCGGACCGAACTGGCGAAAGGCGCCCCGTGCCCATCACCCCGCAGGAATCGACCATCGCCCACGAGTACGAGGGCGCCCCCGGCACCGAATACGTCTTCGCGGTCTCCGACATCGCCCGCGCCGCCCGGAGCCTCCTGGGAGACGGCTGGAGCGCCGCGTCCGGCTTCTGGGGCGTGACCGGCGTTATCGCCGCGCCCTCCGGCAGGAACTACCTCGTGGGCGTGGACAACAGCGGGGGCAACAACCACGGGGACCTGTACGTCCAGGACGACAGGCCGTACCCGCTCGCCTACCTCACGGAGCTCACTGCCGCGCACGGCCTGGACGCCGTCGCGGCCGACGTCGCCGACGCCATCCGCACCGCCGAGGCCGACGAAAGCTGAGACGCCCCGCCCGGGGCCGGCCAGGCCCCGGGCCGGCGAAGACCAACCTCATCGCCGGCGGCCACCGGCCGCCGCGCACCGAACCCGAAGGGCCCTTGGTGAACCTGCGTGAACTGGTCGTCGGAGGCAACACCGCCGACATCCTGACATCCAAGCTCCGCTCCGCCGCCGCCGCGTTCGGCGCCGAGCCGGGCGACCCGAACAACTCCGGCGCCCTGGCGGAGGTGCTCTCCCGCGCCGGTATCTACGCCGCGACCGACGCCGGCGAAACCGCCGGGACGCTCGACGTCTGGAACACCGCCTACTGGGCCCTGATCGCCGCCCTCGCGAGCGTCGGGGCCGTTCGCAACGCCCACCCGGCGGACATCCAGCGGATCAGGCACGCCCGTGCCGCCACGGCCGAAGCAGTCACCGCCTTCGCCGACGCGGCGCAAGCGCACCCCGGCGAGTAACCCCCGACGCGCCGGGGCCGCCGTATCGTGCGGGCCGGCCTGATCCCCGCCGAGCGGTTGAGCGGCGGGAGGAGTCCGCCGGCGCTTCGAACCGTGGGACCTGGTTGGGGCATCACGCACCCACCGCGGCCCCGCGCGCCCAAAAGCGCCGGCGGCCGTCTCGGCGACCGTGTTGATGTGACGCCGCTGACCCGCCGGCCCCGGGTTCGGTGGGGCGCACCACCTGAAGACATTCATTAAAATACCGTCCGGCTATTCCATGTCCACTCATCCATGCGTAAGATGATGTTTGTGAGGGGGGCAGCCCCTGCCGCACTGCGGTTCGTTCCGCAGCCGCCACCCACTGTCTCCCGAAGGGGCCCCGCCGTGAACAGCCTCACCCGTCATCTCCAGGCCTACCCAACCCGCCCGCCACGCACGTAGAGGCTCTTGAGCAGGTGCTGGCCGCCCACGCCGGAGAGCCGGACAACGAGTTCGCGATCACCGCCACCAGCGGTGTCTACGGCCAGGGCGTCCGTACCGGCCTCACCTGGGGCCACCTGCGCGCCCTTCTTGCCGAGCTCAACCCCGCCGAGCCCGCGCGGCCCTGAACCGGCCGCCGTCCCCCAGCCGCGACCGGACCTCGCCCCGTCCGGTGCGCCCGCGGCACCCGGCCGCGCACGCCCGGAGCGGCCGGGATCCCCGACACCCGAGAGGAGCCGCCATGCCGCCCGCCCGCACCACCGGCACCGTCATCGTCGCCGGCCGACCGGCCGCCGTGACGGCGGTCAAGGAGCGCACTGTGCCCGCCCGGGCAACGAAACTCATCGGCCTCGCCGCGGGCAAAGGCTGGGACGTTGAGCACGGCTGGGACGAGGACGGAGACTTCACCGCCGACATCCAGGCGGACACCGCCGAGGAGGGAGAGCTCAGCTGGTCCCTGATCTGGCGCGACGGCACCTACCGGCCGGACCTGTCGACCGACCGCGCCTCCCTCAAGCGCATCACCGACGACATCGCCCGGCTCACCCTCAAGGAACCCGAGTACGACTGCGCATGCGCCGACGACGATGACGACCTGCGGCCGGCGGCGGCCCCTGCCAACCGGGTCTGCCTGGAGCACGCCACCACCGTCACCCGCTTTCACGAGAAGTTCGGATGGCGGGCCCGCAACCCGAACGGGAGCTGGTCGGTGACGACCCGGCTCTACGAACTGGCGTCCTGGCAGGACGGCGAGGCCGAGGGCTACCACCACCGGCCGGAAAGACCTGAGACGAACGACCAATGGGCGGGCTGGATCGGCGGCCGCTACACCGTCGCGCAGCAGACCACGTCCGCAGACGCCATCCCCGAAGCGGTGCGCCTGGCCCACACCCCCGTGCCAGATCCCCCGCAGGCCACCCGCTCCCCGGACCGCGTCGCCCCGGACGCCCCCTGAGCGCCCGGCCGTTCGACGGGTTCGGGACCACCCCCGCCCGGGCCACCGCGGCATCCGGCCGCCCGAGGCCGACCCGCTTTCCCCCACCATCCGTTCCTGCACTGGAGCCCGTCATGCCCTACGGCCACACGATCACCGCCGGCCTGCTCATCGTCGACCGGTCCGACATCGGCTCCTACCAGGCGGGACACGAGCCCGTCTGGCTGGTCGAAGCGATCGAGCAGGAAGAGACCTATCGCCCGGGCGCGCGGCCGCGGACCTGTGCCCGGCTGCGCAACGCTGAGGCCCACGGCGTGGACACCACCGAGACCAACTCGGGATGGACCCGCCTGCGCCCCCTCACCCACATCGTCGAGGCCGCCGGCGACGCCGACCGGGCCAACCCCCACGCACTGCGCATGGACGTCGCCCTGCACGCATTCCTTCGCACCCGCCTCTTCCAGTGGTGCACCTCCGACGACTACGCCACCGTGCGGGACCTGGCCGCCGCCCCCTACGACGGACAGGGCCGTGCCGTGTTCGTTCTCGGAGCCCGCCCCGTCACCCCCCACGGCCTCGCTTACGAAATGGGCGCCCTCTCGGCCTGCCTCTCCAACCTCGACCTCGCCCTCCAGGAAGGCCGTACCGCGGCCACCGACCTCCATGAGGCCGGCACGTCCCAACAGGCACTGCGTGAGACCCGGCAGCAGCTGCACGGCGTCCTGGATGCGCTGGGGTCCTGAGGCCACGCCTGCCCCCGCCGAGCCCTATCGCCGACTTCGCCCCAACTGGCAAGGAGCACAACAACGTGAGCACGCTGCTCATCCCCCGACCGCTGGACGCACCGGCCGACTGGCCCGAGTTCCCCGAGCCGAAACCGGTGAGTGCCCACTCCCCGCTCCTTGCGCAGGCATGCCCACCGCTGGCGCTTTCCTGGGTGCAGGTCACCCCGGCCGTCCTCGACTCAGGGAGCAGTGACCTGATCCACGCGTGGCTGACGATGAAAGGTGCTGCCGGGCCGGTCGCGGTCGTCTACCGGCACCGGTTCAACCGGGTTTACCCGTGGGGCTGGCACTGCGGCGTGTACGTCATCGGCGCCCCGCTGCATCGGCAGCCGGGAAAGACGATGGACCACTCGTGCAGGCGGTCCGGTGTCACCCGAAGCGTCGAAGAAGCCCACGCGGAGGCTGCGGCCCACATCACGCACCGGCACCCGGACGCCGCGGTGCCCTACCACCCCCGACTCCTGAGCGCCTGGCAGTTCTACGCGCGCCGGCTCAGACCCAGCACGTAGTCCGATTCGCCACCTCATCCGCTTCGAAGGAGCACGATCATGCCCACCGGCAATCTGTCTACGCAGGCATCCCCCGCCCCGACCGAGGGCGACCTGCTGCGCGCCGAGCTGGCCGCCCTCGGCCACCCCGCCTTCCCGGGTGGCGACAGGGGAGCGAGCTACCTGATCACGGCCGTCGCCCCGGAAGACCCGGACGACGAGGACGCTCCCTACGGTGTCCCGCACGTCCTGATGTACGCCGGCGAGCGGGCCGACCGGCCCGCCACCGAGCACCACGAGCGCTGGTCCGCGCACCTGCACGGCGCCGACGGCGAGTACGTTGCCACCATCTTCGACGGATCGCCGACACCGCTGGACGCCGCCGCCGACGCGGCCCTGTGCGCCCGCGCGGTCACCACATGGCTCCGCGACTACCTGGGCACCGCCCCGCCGCACGCCACACCCTGAGCTGCCGCCCGAGCGTCCCGGGGCCGGCGCGACCGGCGTTCCGGCCGGCCGTGTCGGTGCCGCCCGCTACCGTGCACATCCAGGGCGAGCCGAACGCCCATCCGTCCGACTGCCGCCCACGCCGGCAGCCGCTGGGAGAAGGTTCCACGGGATCCGGCGCGCCCCACCCTCTGCACGGTCCACCCCCGGTGCCGGGTGGCGTGGGAACCCCGGCCGTACGGGAGACGATCGTGACCAAGCACAACGCCCACAAGCAACGCGCCCGCGCCCTGCAGGCCGAACTGGGCATCGGCTACCACCAGGCTCTGACCCTCTCCCGCGGCGGGAGCACCCCGACCCCTGCGGTGGTCCTGGAGCGCCGGCGCCCCCACTACCCCGGCTGGAGTGTCCTCGTGCCCGGGGAGCGCGCTCGCACCGCCGACCTCGACTACCGCGACCGGGACACCGAACTCGACCGCGTCCTCGACGCGATCGGCCGCCAGGCCACCGGACCGCTCCCGGCCGGCGAACTCCCCGACCGCCTCACCGTCCCCGTGCGCCGAACCACCCCCGGCCAGCGGCTGGCCGAGCGCCACCGCCTCACCGAGGAGATCTACGTTCGGGCCGGCCGCGGCCACCACACCATCCACGACGCGTACGCCACAGCTGTCACCGACGCCCTGGAACGCGCTGGACTGCCCGTCACCGACTCCTGGTCCGACGGCGGAGAGCCACGCCAGATCGTCATCACCCTCACCCTGGCCCCCGCGGCGGACCCCGACGAAGGCGAGCAGCTGCTGATCCTGTGGGACGACGAGGGCGCCTGGCAGTACGCCGCGGTGCGCCCCGACGGGTCCAACAACCACCCCGAGCCGCTGGGCGCCGGCCCGCTGGACCTGCCGGAGCAGGTGGCCGAAGCCGTCCGTACCCACCTGCGCCGCGACCCTGTCCTCCCACTACCCGGACCCGACTGGCACCCGCCGGCCGACTACGCCCCCGACTCCCGCCCGTACGACCTTGGCGCCGACGACCCCGACCCGGCCTTCGAACGCTCCCTGGCCGCCTACCTCACCCACCCCGCCTGGACCTCGGCGCTCTCCGCGGCCCGAGGAACGGCGCCCGGGAGCTCCGGTTGACCACCAGCCGACGGCACCTCGCGGCCACCCTGCCCCCTTGTCCCGGACACCGCGTCCGGGCCGTTCACCAGCATCGGTGACTTCGCCGTACGACGGCGCCCGGCACCGACCCGAAGGAGACCCTGTGACCCACTCGCTGCCCCCCGGCACCCGCGTCACCCACATCGGCCAGCAGTGGGCGACCAGTTCGACCACACCCGAGGGAACCGCCGAGGTACTCGAGACCGGCGGCCCGTACCCGGACAGCAGCTACGAGTACCGCGTGAGGGCCACCCGCGACTTCAGCCGACGGCCCGGCCCCGACAACCCGATGGACCGAGAGGTGTGGTGGTCCTCCCGGGCCGTGCGCCCGACGTGTCCCCGGTGACTGACCGACGGCCGGCGCCGCCCTCCCTTCGGCCCGGGCTGTGAGGCTGTGTGGTTGTTGGGCTGTTTTCCCAGCTGGGGCCGGGTGCTGTGAGGGTGTTGTGAGCTGAAGCGGGCCTGCGTGAGACCCGGCTGGTCCGACGCCGAGGGCGTCCGTACGGGCAGGGTCACGCCTCACCGGCTGCCTCCGCTCTCCGGCACGCGGGCGGGCTGGCCGTGGGGCCGGGGAGGGACTGGAGGGACCGGCCGTTCTTGTTGTGGGAGGCCGCGGGGCGGGGTCCTCGTGCCGGCGCCGGGCATCGTCGGGGCGGCCGCCGGAGCCCGGCCTGTGGGTACGCGGCCGTCGGCGTTGCGTTGGGAGACCTGTTGTTCGTCCGCGGTGCGGGACCCAGGTGGGGGAGTTGCCTGTTGCGCGCTGCTGGGAGAGGGGCCTGTTGCGCGTCCTCGGCGGCCGGAGTGGGCGTTGTCGCTGGGGTGGCCGGCGCATGACGGTCACTGCGGCGGACTGTCGGGATGCACCGGCTGTGCCTCTGGGGAAGAACCTGTGAGGGGGTGAGGCTTCTCCCCTGTTTTCCCAGGTGAAGGGGGGTGCTGTGAGGGTGTTGCGAGCTGTTGCGGATGCGGGTGTTGCGTCTGTGGGGGCGTTGCGCCGGTTGCGCCGGTACCCCGTTGCGGTTGCGGCGTGCCCGGCCCGGGCTGTTGCAGGCGAACCTGTTGCGCCTGTTGCGCCTGTTGCGGCCGAGCGGCGTTGCGCCGGCGTCGCAGTTGCGGCGGGGTGCCAGCTTCAGCCGATGCCGCCGGGGCGTTCGCGGTTGCGCCGGTTTCGGTGTTCTCCGCGGAGTCCGATTCGGTGCGGGGTCCGAACGTGAGGCCGACGGTGGTCACAGGACCGCGCGGTGGCGATCGAGCCTCCTGACGAGCAGAGCTCCAGTGCTCTGCGTGGTAGCGGCGATGGCCGGTCCCACGGCCGCTGCGGCTTCGGGGGCCGGCCCGCGGCCCGGGAGGTGCGCCCCCTGCTTCCGCGACCGGCTGTTGCGCGCGTGGCCGGCCTGTGAGGCTGTGTGCCTGCCCGGCTGTTTCCCAGGTGGGGCCGGTTGCTGTGAGGGTGTTATGAGCTGTTGCGGTACACGCCGCGCATCGAAGGCCTGCGACGGGGAACTTCACGGGCTGCTGGGCCGACCCCTTGTTCGCACGGAGTCTGGGGCGGAAAGGCCGGCGCGGGCCACCTTGGGCCAGGGAGGTTTCTCGCCTGCGGCAGAGGCCAGGCGTGAGCCCGGGATGCGAGGAGCCGCCGGCATCGGGCCCCTGGAGCCGGCGCGGGTGACAGCGCGAGCAGCCGGAAGGCCCGGGCGGCGCCGTGCCCCGCATGACCCGGGCCCGGCAGACCCGGTGGCTGCGCCGGCTCACTGTCAGCCTGGCTGTGAGGTTGTGAGGTTGTTGGGCTGTTTTCCCAGGTGGGGCCGGGTGCTGTGAGGGTGTTGTGAGCTGTTGCGGGACTGCAGGGTCGTGATGCTCAGGCACGTTCGCACCCCCTGTGACTGCTGCTGGGGGGAGGGCGGCCCGAGCGCGGTGCGAGACGGCGCGCACCGGCCGGCACCGGGAACCCGGCGCTGGCCGCCCGGGCACGATGAGTACCTGGAGCGAGGTGCCCTGAGTACACCCGCGCAGGCCAGCCGGCAGCCGGAACTGCTTGGCTGTGCCCATGCGTGAAGCGATCCCAGCCCCGACTGCCGCCAGCCCCGCCGAGAACTCGGGCCCCGACGGGGTGTCGATGTGGATGACGGCCTGGACGGTGCTCCTGATTCCCGTGGCCTTCCTCTTCGGAGCGCTCGCCCCGATGGCCACGGACGCCCACCCCCAGACCGTGGCGGTCATCATGGCCTTCTGGTGGGCGTCCTGGACAGCCACCCCGCTGCTCGTGGTGGTCTCCCGGCTGTTCCCCGGCCGCCCGGTCCTGGCCAGGGCGCGCCGGTGGGCTGGGCGTGCCGCGCTGATCCCGCCGATGGCCGTGATCCTGCTGGCCATCACCCTGTAGCCGGTGGCTGCTCCCGGCGTCGGGGCGGGGCGCCGTGTTCAGCCGCGGGGTGACGCGTGGACCGGGCACTGTGCCCGGACGTGGAGCCCGCGGCCGACTGACATCCGTTGCCGAACACCGCGAGCAGTTCGGGGCGTTGGCGGCGCCGTCCTTCCCGCGGCGCGGTCCCGCGACCGGGAGAGCGGCAGAGGGGCTCTTGCTCGCGGAGCCCGCCAGGCTGTGAGGCGGGTTGTGAGGCTGTGAGGTTGTAGGGCTGTTTTCCCAGGTAGGGCGGGTTGCTGTGAGGGTGTTGTGAGCTGTTGCAGCTTCCGCTCGCACCCCCTGACATGAATACTTCGCGATGCTCCTGCGGCAGCATTGCGAAGTGTTCTAGGGTGGGCGCATGAACCCAGACGTGACGGACGTGCCGCCCGTAGAGCTCCTGGAGGCGGACCAGGTCCTGGCCGTCAACGTCGGCCGCCGCTGGCCCACCGTCGAGGACGGCAGCGCCACCGAGGACGAGGTGGTCCTCGGCGCCTGGTCGCCGTGGAAGGGCCGATCTACCACCCTGCGGCACTTCGACCCGGACCGGATCGCGGTCATCGTCGCCTGCCGGCTCGGCGAGACCATGGCCGTCTACGACGTCCTGCCCGACAGCCGCGGCGACCGCTGGCACTGGACCGACGACGAACCCCGCCGCCGCATCGTCTTCCACGGCGCGCCCTCCATCCGCTACGCCGCCCAGCTGAGCGCGCCGGCGCCGACCTGGAAAACGGGCGAGGGCACGCCCGTGAAGGTCCTCGCCCTCAAGGACCTCCTCGAGGGCGAGCAGTCCCCCGCCGGCCAACCTCCCACCCGCCACACCGTGGTCGGGCAGGCCGTTATCACGCTGAGCGCCGCCGGCCACCTCACCGTCTCCGTCCCCCCGGAGTACAGCGTGACCGTCCAGACCCGCGCGCCCCACGACAGGAGCAACTGACCCATGGACGCCCAGAAGTTCAACGAGGGCCTGGCCCAGCTGCGCGGCCTGCGGGATGAGATCAAGAAGGCCGAGAGCGCCCTGGCCAAGCTCCACGCCCGCCGCGAGCGCCAGATCAAGGCCGTCGCCACCTACGAGAAGGCCCAGGCCGACCGGATCGCGCCCGCCGCCGGCCTGTCGGTCAAGAACATCACCGACCTCGCCCCCCACCTCGCCCCGGAGCCGGCCGCCACCCAGCCCGGACCCGCGGCGCCGAAGGCCACCGCCGCGGGTCCGGCGCTGCCCGGCGCCCCGGCCCCCGCCCTGACCCCGCACGCCGCACACCAGCCGTCCGCCGCACCGGCGCCCACCCCCGCCATGCCAGCCCCGGACACGGCCCAGCCCGCCGCTGCCCCGACGCCCGTACCGGCCCTCGTTCCCGCGCCCGTACCGGCCGCAGCTGCCCCGCCGGAGGCCGGCGCCCCCGCCGCGCCAGCCCCGGACAAGACCCCGGCCGCCGCCTCGGTGTCCGGGCCGACCCTGGCTCCCGTGTCCGAGCCGGCCGCTGTCCCGGTGACGGAGGAAGACGGCACCGCGCCCCGGAACACCCCCGCCGCCGTGGAGCCGGCCGCTGCGCAGGAACCGCCGGCTGCGCCCGTACCGGCTGCCAGCCCGGCGACACCCCCGGGCCCCCCGGCCGCCTCCCCTGCGGCTCCCGCCGGGCGGGAGCTGCCCACCATCCCGGCCGGCGCCGACGGCGACCGCTGGTTCACCGTCGCCGCCGACAACCTCCGCTCCACCCGCCCGAAGTACCCGCAGCAGGTCCGCCCGATGGTGTTCCTCGACGCCACCACCGGCGACCTGATCCACCGCGGGCAGCGGGTACGCCTGGACCTCGGCCACCGCAGCGCGGATGAGATCCTCACCGCCGTGTTCGCCCACGTCCCCGACACCGTCGAGTGCATCTACCTCACCGCCGGCGACCCCTGGCACCGCGACGCCGCCCGCTACCCCTACCTCCGCGACGCCGTACGCGCCTGGCTCGATGCCCCCATGCCCAGCGGCTGGACGGTTGAGACCCGCCGCGGCAAGGACTCCATGGCCGGCCACTTCATCCACGAACGCAACCCCGTCGGCCGCTGGCAGCGCGGCAACAGCCACATCCAGATCCGCAACGTCGCCGAGTGGTTCGACCCCGACGGCGCCGACGTCGCCGTCGTCCGCCACGCCTTCACCCTCCTGTGGGAGGGCCTGAAGAAGGAGTGGCCCGACGTCGTCCTGATGGGCTCACCCAGCCAGACCGGCCGCGACCTTTGGACCCGCACCATCCCCACCAAGGCCGGCGCCCGCTGGATCGACGGCTACCCCGTCATGTCGGACGAGATCCGCCAGCTCCTCCACGCCACCTCCGGCCAGGGCCGCACCGAACTCATCACCCCGCCCCGCGTACCCGCCCAGCTGCCCCAGCTCCACGAGTTCGACCGCACCCTGGCCTACGGCAAGCACACCTGGACCTCCGGCGTCGGCGCCCCCCAGCGCGTCACCGCCCGTGCCTTCGCCTCCTTCAGCGCCAAGGAACAGTCCAACGCCCTGTTCGCTCCCGGCCACTGGCAGGTCAAGGTCACCATCCCCGACGGCTGGAACCACGTGGGCATCCTGCCCTTCGCCATCGAGGGCGAGAAGGCCTGGTCCTACCCCCACGAAGCCGGCCGTACCTTCACCACCTGGTGCGGCGGCGCCGAGGTCAACCTCGCGCTCCGCAACCCCCTCGTGCCCTGGAAGGTCGAGATCCTCGACGGGCTGCTGTGGGAAGCCGGTACCCCGCTGAAGGACTGGTCGGAGAAACTGAAGACGATCTGGGGAGCCCTGGAGGCCGCGGCCGCCCTGGCCGGCAGCGACGAGCTGCGCCAGTCCTACAAGCTCGCCTCCCGCGCGGTGCGCAGCATCCTGCTGTACGGCATCGGCTCCTTCGCGCAGCGCCCGACCACGACCACCGGCACCGTGCCCGCCGGCCGCCAGGACCAGATCCCTCCGGGGGGCCGCATCCTGTCGATGGACGGCGAGACGATCACCTGGGAGCGGACCCGGATGAGCCGCAACGAGAACGCCCATCCCGAGTGGTGCACCGGCGTGTGGTCCGCGGCCCGCGCCGCCCTGCTCTCCACCCGCGCCAAGGCCGCCGACGGAACCACCACGCATGTGGGCGCCCTCCACCTGCCCGCCGGCAGCGTCGTCGCGTTCCGCACCGACGCCATCTACACCACAGCCACGGCCGACTGGCCCTACAACGGAGAGAGCGGTGACTACCGCCTCAAGGGCGTCCTGCCGTACCCGGTGCCGGCGCCCACCGACGAAGCCGAGTTCTCCACCCTGCAGTCCCTGGGCCGCGCCATGCTCCAGGAGCAGCAGGAACAGGGCCAACTCCGCTGACCGCCCACCCGACACGACGAGGAGGACTCCCGCCCATGCCCCCGCGCAGGCGCCGCAAGAACGCGCCGCCCCCCAGCGAAGCCGCCCGCCTGACCAACGCCCTCCTCGGCGAGGGCTTCAGCAAGCGCCAGGTCGCCGAGATCCTCGGCCGCAACTCCGCGATCGTCAGCCACTTCTACACCCGCGGCCCCGGCTCCGGCGCCTCCTACACCCAGGCGCTGCGCGCGGTGGTCCAGGAGGTCCAGGCCGGCGGCCCCCGCGACACTGCCTCCCTGAAATCCCTGGCCGCCCAGTACGTGACCCGGCGCCGCACCAAGACCGGCCGCATCGCCCGGGTCCGGGGAAAGGACGCCGCCCAGCACGCCGCACCGGGCGAAGAATGGACCTCCGGTATCGCCCGGGCCGGCAAGCAGCACATCGCCTCCGGCGCCTCCCGCCTCAAACCGATCGTCGACGCCGCCGCCGCGGAACCCGACGGTGTCGTCGCCTTCACCGTCCGCGCCTCCAAAGGCCGCTTCCTCATGCCCTCCGACCGCGAGTACCCCACCGGCCGCGCCCACCACATTGTGGAGCGCCCCGACGGAACCGAGGAACGCAGCTACGGCAACGGCGCCGCCGGCTTCGACGCCCGCGAGTTCCAGGACCGCGTCACCGCCAGCGGAGGCGACGTCACCGCCGCCCTCACCGGCTGGATGGTCGAAACCGGCCGCCTCGCCGAAGGCGTCAAGATCTCCCACCTCGAACTCCGCGGCTGGAAACGCCGGAACTGACACCTGGCCCATCCGAGCGGGCCCGTGTGCCGTTCCTCGCAGCGCACGAACGCCGGCAGGCCGCCCTGGGACTCCCTTCCCAGCCCCGGCTCAGCCTTCTCCGTCGTTCGCGCGGGATCGACGCGGTGCCCGGGCGCTCCGGGCGCCGGTCCCCGGCGATCAACCGCGGGCGGTCATGCGGTGGAACTCGGGCTCGAAGCGGAGGCTGACCCGGCCCAGTTCGGCGCCCGCGCGTCCGGTGACGTGGCAGGTGACGAGGTCGGGCCGGCCAGCGGCCGGGGAGTGGAGAGCAGGCCGGTTCAGGAGGACCAAGTGCTCGGCGTGCTCGAGGATCCGCGGGTAGCACAGGTCGGCGGGACGAGGGACGTCACCCGGGTAGGGGTCGAGGTGCGTGGTGGCGACGACCGGGATGTCCAGGCCGGCGGCGAGGGAGGCGGCCCGGGTGGCGGCCGAGTCGGGGGAGAGGTCTTGACCGGGGTCGCCGGCGAGCCCGAGGTCGTCAATGACGATCAGCCGGGCACCGATGCCACGCGCGGCGGCGCCGAGCTGGGAGAAAGCGTCGTGTCCGGGCCGGATCAGGCGCAGTGGCCACCGGCCCGTCCGGTCTGCGGCCTCGGCGAGACGGGCCCGGTCGGGCGGCTGGGCCGCGGTGCGATCGAGGTCCTGCCCGGACTCCGCCGCCAGCAGCATCCGGTGAGTCGCCCTCGGGCTCGACTGCAGCTCGGCCAGGACCACCGGCAGGCCGCCGGCCAGGTTGTGGCGGGCCACTCCCAGAGCCAGCGCTGTGGTCCCCGACATGGTCCTGCCGGCCAGGACGGTCAGCGTGCCCGGCCGCAGCGGGCCCAGCAGTCCAGCCAGAGGGCCATGCCCCACCGTCGCCGCCGGCTGGGGAGGTTGGACCGGCGGACGGGCGGCGCGCGGGGTGCGCAGGGAGGCCAGGGCCGCGGTGTAAGGGATGTTGGCCTGGGCGGCGAGCCGGCGGGCCCGGGCGGCGAGGTCGTTGCTGGTCTTCTTCCGGCCCATGACGGTGTCGCTCTCCGGCACGTACCCACGCTGCGCGCCGTAGCTGGAAGGGCGGCGTCGCATCCCGCGTGGCCCTCGCCCGGTGTCCCGGGTGCCGGTATCCCGTCCGGCGAGCCTTCGACCTGCAGGGCGGCGCTGCGTGGGAGCGGCCGCCCGGTCTGCGCTGCGTGTCAGCACCACCAGACGATAGCCGCACCGACGGGCTCACTCCCGCCGGACCATGGAGAAGTCCAGCGGGAGCGACCGCCCGCGGTACAGCGGCGGCGGCGCCGGGTCTGACGCCGCCGCCCGGTCTCGGCCGACTGACGCGTGCGGCCCGCAGGGGCTACGCCGGGATCGCAGCCGACAGCAGGGGCATGGTCGGGGGCCGGCCGGGCCGGCGGCCGGCCTTCACGGCGCTCGGCGGGGCCTCGGGTCCGCCGTACCGCTTGCACTGGAACACGAGCAGGGTGCCGTCCTTGCCGGGGATGACCGCGTCGATGCCGAGTTCTCGGAAGCTCTGGTCAGGACCACCCCCCTTGGGCCAGGAGGAGACCTCGACATGGAGCCCGTTGCGTGCTGCCTCCGTGAACACGAGGGCCTGCAGCATCTGGACCAGCTGGGGGCGCTGGTCGGTCAGCAGCTGCGGTTCTCCCGGGCGCACCGACTCGGCGATGCCCTGCCACCTGGGGGCTTCGCCGGTAGGCAGTTCCCGGTGCACGCGGGTGCGGGCGGGGATGCGGCGCGGGATCCGGCCGGTGGTGACGCTCGCGTAGGTGTCCCGGTAGATCTGCCGGTCCCGCGGGTGGATGCGGCAGACCTCCATCCAGGTCTCGAGCTGTCCGGCGGTGGCCGGGAGCGCGAGGCGGTGGGAGATGCGCCAGGCGGTCCCAAGGGGGATCGGATCCCCGCCCGGGACGTGGCGGTCGAAGTCGCGCAGCGTCGCCCCGGCTTTCTCGAAGTCGGCGGCGAGGACGGCCTGGAGGTCGGGGCGGTCGCGCATGGCGAGCCGGTGGGGGGCGCCCCGGGCGCCCTTCCGGCCTCGCTGCAGGGTCCGGCCGCGGGCGCGCAGCTCCACGGCGACGCGCTGGTCCTCCTCGGTGCCGTTGCAGAAGCCGATGGCCGTGCGCAGGACTTCGCGGGACGGCGCGCCGGTTCCGGACTCGGCGCGCTGGACCGTGCTGCGGGACAGCCCTGGCAGGCGCCCCAGCTGCTCCTGGGTCAGGCCCGCGGTGAGGCGCAGCCGCACCATGTGCTCGGCCAGGCCCGCGTACGGGCGCAGGACAAGACGGTTCACAGCCGCCCCCTACTTGCCGGCGGCGGCCCGCACGGCCGCCTCGATGAGGACCTCGGCCAGCCGCCGGCCGCCAGCCGTCACGGTCAGGGTGGTCGCCGAGATCAGCCCGCAGCCGCAGAGCAGCATGAAGATGTCGGTCATCGGCGTACCGGCGATGAACAGAGCGGTGCCCAGCAGCATGACGACGCTGCTCCAGACAATCCGGTGGGTCTGGCCCAGGCGCTGACCGGCCGCCTCGGCCGGGACGGGCCCGGGCACGGACGCGGGCGCGGGCGGGAAGTGCGGCGACGCCGTGGGGATGTTGCTGCTCATGTGGAGCTCCGGGTTCTGCTGCGGCCACCGGCGCGTGGGCCGGGGCAGGGCTGCTGGTCGCGTGCGGGCGCATGCCGGGAGGCAGCTGTGGGCAACCGCCGATCCCGGGCCCGCACGGTGAAAAGACTGTCACGCCCCGTGACCATCCTCGCCAACGCCCGTCCCAAATGGGCATTTTGTGATTCGGGTGCTTCACCGGCGTTCCCGTCCCACCGCAACGAACTCCATGCCGCCGAGCCCCCCGGTGTGCGGCCACCGTGCCTCGAGACTCCGGAGCGCGCCTCACATCCGTTCCAGCCGACTTGCGAACTCCTTCCACTCCAGGAAAAGTTCGAGGGATCCGGTACGGCGCGAGCCACCCGGAGAGTTCTGAAGCGCTGCTGGTCGCAGAGATCGGAACACCCGGAGAGCGGTGGGCCGCTCCTTCCCCGCCGGGGAGCCGGCGCCCGCAACGGCGCCGACCCCGGCACCCCCCGGGCCCTCGCGGCGCCTACACGTTCCGCCGCCCGAGGCGACACCAGATGCGACGAGCACCGCCGGCGGCCGCCCCGGATCCCGTCGGCAGGACAGCACGGACCAGCCCACGAGTTCGCTGCTGCCTGCGCGAGAATGAGCGGCCCCGGACTCTTCGGAGGGATCGCATGTCGCCGAGCAGCGTGCCGCGCGAGCTCCACGCACCCTGGCGAACGCTGCCCGCCCGGGCCGCGTTGGCCCACCGCCGCCTGGGGCCGCCGGCCCTGCACGCGGCCACCCGTCCCGCCGCCTGGTGCCTGTGGCTGCTGGCCCTTTCGGTGATGCGCGCCCAGGGACGCGTCCTGGCCCACGGCAGCGCCACCCTCACCCTCGGCGGACCGTGCACCCCGTGGCCGCGCCGTATCGCCACGCTCGGGGTGGGCGCCCTTGCCGTGGCAGCGGCCATGACCGCGATGACCCTCCCGGGCGCTGCCGCCATCGCCGCGCACACCGTCCTCCCGATGCCGCTCTGGCTCCTCTACCTGCTGGCATTCGCACCGACAGCCGTCCTGGCCACCGAGGCGCTCCGCATGATCTGGCACGCCCGCTCCGCCCTACCCGCAGCGAGAGCGCTGCGCGCCCTGCGCGCCGACGGCAGCACCTGGTGGGAAGCCGCCACCCTCGTCGTCGACGAACACGAGCCGCTGTCCGCCGGACGGCTGGTGGGGGCCGCTCTCGCCCACGCCGACTCCCACCGCATCGGGATCGCGGCCGTCCCCGCGACCCCCGCGGTCCAACGCGCCTACCAGCGCCGCGGGTTTCGCCCCTGGCCTGGCGATCCCCGCATCCTCTACCGGGCCGCTGCCGGCTGACCGCCGTCCCGCGCGGCCGCACCACCTGGGGCCAGCCGCCCTGGTGAGCTACATGCCGCTGCCCTCCGGCCGGTCCAGCGAGTGGCCGGCGTCCTCGACGGCCACCCGAAGCCGCCGGCGCTGCCGCTGCTCGGATCGACGACCTACACCCGGGCGCAGCTCCTGGCGGCCCGCACCGCCTGACCTCCGCCTGGCCGTAGTGCCGCTGCTCGTCCGCCCGACCTGCACGGGCGAGGCGGACGAGCAGCAGTGACCGGCGGCGGTTGCGGGAGCTGTGGCGGCAGTACGGGCACGCGCCCCGGCCTGCGTACGGCGGCTGCTTGACGGACTACCCCCAAGGGCATTGGTAGCCCTCGTTCTCGAACGGGTCGACCAGATCACCAGCGGGGCCCCGCAGGACCATCGCGGCGGCCCTCTGCAGGACTAGTGCCCGGTGGCGGCGCCCACGGCACTCCGGATCGTCATGTCGACCCCGCGCTCGTCCGCCAGTTCCGCGAGGTTCCTGGCGCTGTCAGGGTGGGCCCGCAGGACGGCGGCTACGACTTGAGCGGACTGGCCCCGCAGCCGGCGCACCCAGTCCCGGGTCGCGGCCTGCTGGTCCCACTCGTTGGATGCGGCGTCCCAGATGCACATGCTGCCCGCCGCTTCCTCCAGCAGGTCCCACTGCTGTGCATCCGCGGCTTGGGCCGCGACGCCCCGCAGCCAGTGGATGGCCCGCTTCGACTCGCTCCAGTGCGGCCAGCCGGTGCCATCTCCGTGGACGTGCCCGGTCATCGCGTGCACCAGGGTGATGGCCTGCTCCGGGTGGGACACAAGGAGCGGCCCGGCGACGTTCATCTCCACAAGGGGCAGGACATCCAGGTACAGCTCGTAGCTGTCACCCTGGTCCGCGGCCAGGGTGAGCAGCCGGCGGGCCGCGTCGAGGTCGCCTTCCTGGGCGGCCGCCGCCAGCTGGTGGGCCCTCGCGACGGGCAGGTCGAGGTGCGGTGAGGTCTCCTGCTCGACCAGGTCGAGGAACGCGGTGATCGTCTGCGGCCGCTGCAGCGGGTCCCGGTAGGTGCACTGCCTCACGATGCTGCGCCAGGGACCGGGCGGCGGCAGCAGGGCCATCCCCGGCGCCGGGTCGGTGCCCGTCAGCAGCCAGCCGATGACCTGCCCGAGGCTGAAGATGTCGCTGGCGGCCGTCGCGTTGTGAGGATCGACGGACAGTTCGGGGGCGCCGAACTCCACCGTGCCGATCTGGCTCCCGGTGCGGGGGCTGGTCGTCCTGCCGCGGGGGCGCCGCACCACTCCCCAGTCGCCGAGTACCCAACGGCCGTCGAGATGGAGGATGTTGGCCGGCTTGATGTCCCGGTGCAGGTAGTCCAGCCGGTGAGCGTCGGCCAGGGCGGCGGCGACCGCGTCCACCAGGGCCCGCAGCTCCTCACCGTCGCGGCTCAACTCCAGCTGCCGGTGTTCGGCGGTGGCCTGGGCCAGCGGCATGACGAACCAGTCGCCCCGTGGGCTTGAGTCGAGAACGGGCATGACGTGGAGGTTCCCGCCGAGGACCTGGGCGACCTCGATCTCACGCAGCATCCGCGCGGTGAGGTTCTCGCGCAGCGACTTGGTCTTCTTGAAAGCGACCACGGCGCCGCTCTTCTTGTGCCGGGCTTGGTGCACTACGCCCATGCCGCCGGTGCCACCCGGCAGCGCAAACTTCTCGAGGGCGTAGTCCTTGCGCTCGCCGCGGGCCTGCTCGCGCACCACGCCATACGGAGCGTCCGTGGCGGCCGGCCGTACCTCGGCGCAAGGTGAGCGGAAAGGGAAGTGCCCGGTGACCCTCAGCAGCATAGGGTGGACGGCGCCCGCCTCGTTCGTGGGCAGCGAACCCAGCACGTACGCCGGCCCGCTGTTCGGCGCTTGGGCCAGCCCCAGCACCTGCCCGAGCTCCACCTCAGCCACCCGAGTGCTGGTTCGGGCCGACACGTCGACGGTGTGCAGCTCCACACCGATACCGGAGCCGGCGGACCCGGCAAGCAGCACCGTGTCCGGCCCCCCTGCGGCCAGGTGCCCCGGGTAGGACACCGGGGTGGCGAGCCACCCCTCACGGTCGTCGGCGCTCGTGCCGACGGAGAGATCCACGACGGCACTGTGCCCGCTGGCGGCCAGGAAGAAGCGGCGGCCGTCAAGCCAGCCCGCCGACCGCACCGCCGCATCGAACGCGATGGCGAACCGCTGCTGATCGCCGACCTCATCCCCCAGCCGGGTCAGTGCCAGAGTGGACCCGGTCCCCGTGCCGAGCGTCGCCCCGGACCCTGAGAGCACCCACACACCCGAGTCAGGGCCGAGCAGCAGACTGGAGTTCGCCTCGAACCCTCCGCCCACCGCCCGCAGCACACCCTCGCGCCACATCACCACCGCCGGCCCGCACCGTACGCACAAGGCCCCGTCCGGCAGCACGACAGGTGCACCCGCCACCCCCGGCAGCGGCAGCCGCCACCGCGTTCCGCCCCGCACCAGATCCAGCTCCGCGAGCCCCGCCTCGGTGGTGATCAGCGCCCGCCCGGCAGACTCCACGGTCAGGCCGCTCGGCCGCAATGGCCACGCCTCGCCGGCCAGGACGACATCGGCCGTGATGCCCGCAGCCGTGCGGGCCGGCACGGTGACCGGACCGGATGGCCGCGGCGGCAATGTCAGCACGGGGGCGACCGCGTCCGGCTTCTGCAGCAGGAGTTCGTGCAGCGGGGCGTACGGCAGGTGCGGCCGGCGGAAAGCAGAACGGACCAACTCCGCGAACTCCACAAGACCGCATACCGCGGCCTCAAGATGGTCCCGGTCGAGGAGGACACCCCGCGACCCCACGGCCGACCGCAGAGCGTCATCCACCGCACCGCCAGGAGTCCCCGCGCACACCAGCACCCACCGCTCACCGAGCCGGACGTCTCCCCGCTCATGGGCACGAACAGCGGCCCGTGCCGCATCGACCGCGTCAGCACCCGAGGCGGACATCACCGTGAGCGCGTAGTCGCGTCCGGCCAGCTCGAAGAAGACGGCCGGCTTCTCAGGCGATCCGTCGTCGACGACCGCCTCGGAATCGGTGCGCCGCACCAGGGCCGCCACGATGTCGACGAGGAGCCGGTGCCTGTCCGGCGCCGCGAGCCCGTCACCGCGAAGCTGCCCGTACTCAGCCAGCAACGCCCGTACGTGCTCCATTGCCCTGCCCCCAAGTCGGCCGGGCACCGGCACCCGGGGTGCGATTGTGGCGCATCCCCGGATGCGACGCGCGGCGATCTCCGGGACTGGGTTACAGTCCCCGCCGTCCATGGCCAACCTGCCCCGCGCCGCGAAGGAGGGCCGCCGCGGCGCCGCCCGGGCCAGCGAAGTCTGGGCCGGGCGATTCCGGTGCTCCCTCCTGCGACTGGCAGGTGCTCCCCGCCGGGGTCAGCGACCGCTCTGCTGTGAGGCTGGCACACGCGGCGACCGCGGCCCGCAGCTCCGGCCCCGAAACTGGTCCCGTGCCGTGCGCCCTCTCCGTCATTTGACGCGCGCCCACGCCCGCCACCAGAGCCACGGCACAGGACCTGCGGCGGCTGCAGCCACCGCGGCCCGGACCTGGCGTTGCCGACCGTGACTTCGCCCAGGGACCCGGCCCCGTTCCGCCAACTCCCCGCGGACTGGGCCAGGCTCGGGGGAGGATGAACGATATGGGACGAGCCTCTCGACGACGGGCAGAACACCGCCACACCCTCCCAGCTGGCACGGCGCCGCACTCCGGCCCCGGCGCCATGCCGTTGGAGCGCTACCTGATCCGGCCCGCGACCCAGGACGACGACGCTGGCGCGGTGCGCAGGCTCCTGGAGCCGGTGGAGTTCCTCGACGAGTCGATGCCTGAGGAGATCGTCGACCGGATGCGCACCGGTTGGAGGATGCCACCTCAGTTCGGCACTGCGACGCTGGTGGTCGCCGAGGACCGGCAGACGGGGCGGATCGCCGCACTGGCCCACGCGATCCCTCCGGTGCCGTGGGTCATGGGGATGGAGGCCGGCCTGGGGCGGCCGACCTGCCTCTTGCTGTTGCGATCGCTCGTCGAGCTGGAAGCGGTGTCCGTGGATGGCGGAGCGCGCGGCCACGGCCTTGGGCACCTGCTCGTCGGCGAGCTGGTCCGCTCCTACACCCGTCAGGGCTACGAAGCGATGCTCGCCGGCATCCACGCCCACAAGCCCCACCTGGCGCCGTACTACGCGGCTGACGGCTTCGCGGCTCTCGCGCCCGGTGCACCGCTCGACCTGCAACTGCCCCACGGCCGCATCCGATTCCCCGCTGAGGTGTCGATGCGGCACCTGGTCCGCCCCCTCATGCCACGGGTGTCATACCGGGGCGGCGTACTTCACGGTCTGCTGGCCGGCCGCTGATGTCGGACTCGCTCGCCGGCACGAGCACGATGGGTCGATCGGGACGGCCAACATCCGCTCCGACGACGCACGCTTGGCGGGCCCCGACCCTGCCTCCGGCCGTCCCGCCACCCCCTGGGCTGTCCGGTTCCGGCCCGGGCGCCGGCCGCAGGCTCTACGGTGCACCGGTGAGCAACCAGCTGCCGCCGGCCGGCGAGGACGAACCGCCCGCGGTCGACGAGGTCCTCGCTCAGGCGCTGACCGCGCAGGGCCCGCGGGGCGTGCGGGCGCTGGGCCTGTTGCGGGATGCGCGCCGGGTCCTGGCCGGCGCCGGGTTGGAGCGGCCGGGGGAGGTCGCGGAGTCGT
Source organism: Streptomyces sp. NPDC043876 (assembly GCF_056435825.1). Classification (NCBI taxonomy): domain Bacteria; kingdom Bacillati; phylum Actinomycetota; class Actinomycetes; order Kitasatosporales; family Streptomycetaceae; genus Streptomyces; species Streptomyces sp. NPDC043876. The sequence continues at coordinate 229,218 of NZ_JBWKDV010000012.1, forward strand.
GTTTGCGGGGCGCGGCCGACGCGCTGCTGAGCCTGCCAGGGGCCCCGGCCCGCAGGGTCGGGCTGAAGGCGGCCGCCACCAACCTGCTGGACGCCCTGGCCGCTGCGCCCGGCGGCCCCCCCGCCGCCGTACCGCCGCCCCGCCCTGCCGGGGCGGATCCGGCGGCCTGGGACCGGGTGGAGGCGGCGGCCGGGGTGCTGCGCGGGGAACTGACCCAGCCGGGCGGCTACCACCTGGGGCGGGCCGCCGGGATCGCCGAGCGCCTGATGGGGGTCAGGCCCGGCGCCGCCCAGGAGGAGGCCCTGGAGGTATGGGGCGAGGTGTACGACAAGACCTCGGGCACCCTGCACGGCGCTGCCGCCGACGACGGCCGTGCGGCCCGCCTTTACGCCGAGGTCCTCGCGGCGGCCCGGGAGCTGCTGGTGCCGCTGCCCGGCCGCGCCGCACGGGTCCTTGACCTGACCGCGCTGGAGCGCCCGAGCCCCGGCCACGTGCGGGAGCTGGCCCGGTGGGCGGACCCGCGCGCCACCGCGTTCTTCTTCCGCTCCGCTCCCGTCGCGGCCTGGCTGCCCCTGCTCCAGGAGCACGCCCCGCACCTGCTGCTCCCCGACCCGGCGGCTGGCGGCGCCTGGCCGGCCGGAGTGTTCTTCGAGCACCTGGCCACCACCGCCCCGCAGATCGCCGGCGCGTGGCTGGCGGAGCACGCCCTGGCCGTCGCCGCCGGGGGCCGGGCCGCGCTGGACGCGCTGCTGAGCCTGGCCGCCGGTGATGCCGCGCTGCTGGCGCCGTCGCTGGTGCGCGCCGTCCTCGCCGAGCACGTGGCCAGCGTCTCGGTGGGGGAAGGGGCCGCCCTGGTCCGGAGCCGGGTGCTGCGCCTGGCAGCCGAGTGGGCGTGCGCGGTGCCGATGGCCGGCCGGGATCGCGACTGGATTCTGGTGGCCGAACGTCTGCTGCAGGCCGCGGTCGACGCCGAGCATGAAGCGGCCGACCGTATGCGGGCCGCGGAGGCCGGCGCCCGCGCCGCCGCGGCCCGGCCCGTCACCGGCCGGCGCCGGCCCTTCGACGGCGACCCGGCCGACTGGGCCGCCGCGGTACGGGCGGACAGTGCCCGGATGCCGGAAGACCTGGCCGGGCGCCTCCTGAAGGAACTGGTCGCCGCCGCCCACCCGCGCGGGCCCGCCGCCGCACCGCACCGGTCGGTGCGCATGGTCCGCGCGGTGGCCGCGTCCCTCCTCGTGCGGGATGTGGAGCTCACCGCGCCGGCCGCCCGCTGGAGCGTCTTCCACGAGGACCTGGACCGCGTCCGCCTCGGCGCCCCGGGCGCGTTCGGCGGGCCGCTCCTGGCGCGCGCCGTCCTGGAGCTGGCCGCCGCGGACGCGGCCGCCGGCGTCGGCCTGGCCGAGCGCACCGCGCAGTGGCCCAAGGCCGCAGCCGCCGACGGGTGGCTCGCCGACCGGATATGGGCCGCGCACCTGGCCGCCGGTGTCCCTGGCCGCTGCTTGCATGACGACCTGCATGACGTCCCGGCTGGCTCGCATGACGATCCGCATGAGGCACCAGCGGCCGCGGCCCGGCCGGAGCCGGAGGCGGAGCGGTGGCATGAGCTGGCGTACGGGCTGGTGCCGCGCCTGCTGGCCGGCCCCCCGCACCCGGAGCCGGCCCGCCTCGTCGCCGCAGTGTGGCGTTCCTGCACGCCCCGGGCCACCGCCGCACTGGAGGCCGCGGCCGCGCCGGCGCTCGGCCGGCCGCCCGCCGCCGGGGACATCGCCGCAGCGCTGGGCGAGGACGCCGCGCACGCGGACAGCACGTTTGAGCCGCTCGCGTCGTGGCTGCGGGTGTGGGACTGGTCCCCGGTCTTGCCCGTGCGCCTGCGCACCGCCTTCGCCCCGCTGCTGGAGGGGCTGCGCCGCTTCGAGCCCGGCGGCCCGGCCGACCCGCGCGCCGGCGCCCGCCCGGTGCCGGCCCCGGCCCCCACTGACCTCGATGGCACCGACCTGCTGGAACTCACCGCCGGACAGGGGCCGCTGGCCACCGCCCGGGCCCTGGCCGCCGCCCGGGACGCCGGCGCGGAGGACCACGCCTACCTCGTCAGCCGCCTGGTGGCCGCCGATCCGGCCGCCTGGACCGAGAACGTCCCCGCGGTCCTCGCCGCGCTGGAAGAGCCCGTCCTGCGCGCCTTCTACCTCGCCGCCGTCCAAGAGGCCGCGGACCGGCCCGGCGCCCTGCCGGGCCAGAGCCTCGACCATGCGGTCGCCGCCACACTCCGCCTGCACGCACCTGCACCCGGGCCCGGGTCGGCGCCGGCGGGGCCGCTGGAACGCTTTGCGGAGGCAGCCCTGTTCGGCCTGCTCGCCCACGCATGGGGCCGTACCGCCGGACCAGCCGGCCTCGGCGCCCTGCTGCCCGCCGCCCTGGACCGCCTGCGCACCCTGGCCGAGCCCCTGGCCCACCCCGCCGCAGGCCCGCCCCCGCCCCCGGCCCCCGCCCGGCCGGCCGCCGGCCGTCCGCCGGCACCGCAGAGTGCGGTCCGGGCGCTGGAGTGCCTCCTCAACTGCACGCTGGCCGCGGCGATCCGGCCCGGCGCCCCGCTCCCCGGCGACGTCTGGGGCCTCCTCGGGACGATCCTCACCGCCAGCCTCACCAACCCGGTCGTGACCGCCGCCTTCGGCGCCCGGCTGATGGCCCTGAGCATCTGCGCCCCCGACTTCACCGCCCGCCACCACACCGCGCTCACCACCCTGGACGGCGGCCCCACCCCGGCCGCCGCCTGGCTGAACAGCGGCCCCGCCGACCCGCAGCTGCTCGCCTCGCTGGACCGCACCGCCGTACTCCAGGCGTTGCGCCCCGGCGCCGGCGGCCCGGCCGAGCACCTGGCCCACGCCCTCACGGAAGACCCGCACCTCCTGGGTGACCCGGCCGACGTCCTGGCCCGGATCGCGGCCGGACCCGGCGGCCCGGACGCCGCCTCCTGGCTCCTGCAGGTCATGGCCTGGCGCCTGCAACCGCAGCGCGGCGACCTCTACTTCCGCCCCTTCCGCTTCACCCGGCCCCCCGCACGGCCAGCCACCGCAGCCGAGCTCGCCGCAGTGACCACCGTTTGGCGGGCCGCCCTCACCGCCGGCCTGCCGCCCGGCGCGCTCGCCGGCGCCGGATACTTCGCCGACCTCGCCCTCGACGACCAGACGTGGCTGCCCCTGGCCCGGGCCAGCGCCGAGCACACCGCACCACACGACCCAGCCACCGCCGCCTGGCGCGCCTCCGCGCACCCCGCCACCCCGGACGCGCTCGAGCTCACCGCCCGCCTCGTCGCCCGCCCCGCAGACCTGTGGAGCGCCCGGGACGTCCTGCGCCCCGCCCGGATCCTGCTCCAGGACGCCCAGGCGGTGACCGGCCACCCGCACGCCGACGCCGTCACGCAGCTGCGCGAGGCCCTCATCAACGCGGGCGAAGTCGACGTCGTCCGGACGACCGCCGACTGACCTCGGCAGCCGGGTCATGCCAGCCTTGGCCGGCGGCCAACTGCCGGGGTCCGGGTCACCGCCAAGTTGCCGGCCGGGTTCGTCCCGGCCGCTGTGGGTCGCGCCATCGTGCTGCTGGGCGGGGCAGGGGCTGCCGGCGATGCTCAAGCATCACCCCCTTCGCCCCGGAGCAGCAGCGGGCCTGGATCCCAGGGCCCGGTCTGCTGCGGGCAGGGGCGCACGGCCGACCGGGAGTGCGCCCTGTTCCGGGGCGCTGCCGGGCTCGTACCGTGCTGGCGGGAGGCGGCGATGACGGTGTGGGCCCGGGTGGCCGGTCTGGTGCGGTGGGGGCGGGGGCGCGGTGCCGCAAGCGCACCGTCCGTTCCACAGCCGCCAGCCGCCCCGAGCGCCCCACCTGGACCCGAACCCCGGGCCGCCGAGGACGGCGCACCTGCTGGAGGCGGTCAACGGGCGGCCACCGGGTCGCTGAGGCCACCGCACGGTGCGCGGGCGGATCCGGTGCCGGTGGTGTCCGCTGCCCGGTGGCGGGCGCGGCGTGACCCGGATCTGGTGTACGCGCGGATGTCGAACGCCGAGCGGGCCCGGCTGCTCCAGCAGCACCCTGACTGCGAGCTGTGCCGGCGCCGCCCTTCGGCGGCCGTCGACCACGACGCGGCCACGGGCCGGGTGCGCGGCGTGGTGTGCCGGAGCTGCAACAGCTGGCTCGGGTCGATGGAGACCGCGCTGCGGGTGCCGCAGCGGCTGATGCAGCCCCAGGCGACCTACCTGCACTGGCGGTTCGAAGCCGGAGGGACGGCGGAGCTGGCCCGCTATCGCGGAGAGCTCTCGTACCTGGGCATGAGCCCGGCGCAGTACGCCGAGGGCCTGCGCCTGCTGCGCCGGCTCCTTCCGCTCCCGTACGTGTACTGGACCGCCTGGAGCGAGGAAGGGCCGCCGGTCTCCCGCGGCAAGCAGTGGACGAAGATCGGGCCCCTGGTGGACATCGAGGAGGCGGACCGCCACCACCGCCTGCGCAGCGCCACCGGGACCCCTCTGGTGGTCCGGGCCACCTTTGAGCCTGACGACGGGGTGAACAGCCCCTTCCCGCGCGGCCTGGCCAAGCCCTTCACCGGCGACGCCCGCGCCTTGTACGGCCTCCCTGGCCCTCACGCGTGGGTGTCGCCGCCGCGCCCGGCTTGACCGCCACCTGCGGCCGGCTCCCGCCGTTGTGGGCTGGGTGTTCGTGAACCTCGGCGTGGGGCGGGGCGCGCTGGTGATACTGCGGTGACCGGGTCGAGTGGGACGGAGGAGCAGGTGGTGGGGGAGGAGATCGCGCATCCGGCGCTGGCCGGGGTGCCCTGGCCGGTGATCGGCGTACGAGTGCGATGTGAGGACCGGACCCCGCGGGCGGGCTCCTGGCCGCCGATCCCGCATGCCGCGCTGGAGGACGTCCTGCTGCCCTGCACGTGGCCTGAGTTGGAGGGCCTCGCGCAGATCGCCACGGGCACGTCCCGGGCCCGGGTGTTCGTGCGCGACCTCGGTGGCGCCGAGCCGGACCGGCGCCTGGTGCTGTGCCTGCGAGGCGCTCCCGGGGCCGTACAGGTAGAGGGCCCGATGGCCGCCGTCGCCGAGGTCTTGGCGGCCCGGGCACGCGCTGCCGCGCTGCGCGTCGCCGCGGTGCACCGCGAGGCCGGCCGCGCCGAGGACGCGCAGCTGTGGCGGGCCAGGGCCCGCGGGCTGCTGAAAGAGGGCCGGGCCGCGCGCCGCGGCCGGAGTGTGCGGGCGGCTTCGGCCGGGCTGCCGAGCCTGGGCCGGCGTTCCTGAGCCGGCGGCCCGTACGTTGCTGCTCGGTGGCGGCGGGACCAGCCCGGCCGCCGGGGAAGACGCCGGACCGGCCCCGCCCCGCGCCGACCCCAGGCGGACTGACCGCGGCCGCCTCGCCAGCTCGAAGGTGCCCGGGACGGTCGGCTCGACGCCGACAGGCGGGACGGGGACGGCGGGCGGGCCGCGAGCGCGAGCCGATCGCCGCAGACGCCGAGGCCGACGTCGACTCCTTGCTCCCCACATCGGCGCAGGCCGAGGCCAGAGGCGAGCAAGACCTGTCCACACCGCCCAGCCCTCGCCACTGCCCGTACGGAGGTCGTACCGCGGCCTGCGCGCCGTACGGCCGCTGCGCCCGGTAGGCCGCCCGCCGGGCGGGCGCATCCGTACACGCCGGAGCGCCGGTTCGGCACCTCTTCACGCCCCTGCGCCTTCGAGGTCGCGCCTGGTAAACGCGTGGTAGAGAAATTCAGAGCCTCCTGATATCGAATTTAGAACAAATTCAGAGGAGGGAATTTGGTGACGGAGAGACCGGCGGATTTTCGAATGCGAGGAGCTGCTGTACGGGGCGTTCTCCGGGGAGCGCCCGCAGCGTTGTGTGCGGGCGACGTCCTGGGCTGACGCCGGGGTGCGGCGGCATCGGCGCGGCAGCGCGCCCCGTGCGGCCGGAGCGAGTGGTTTGCCGCCCCGCGAGTACCGGAGTTGACCGCTTTGAGGTGGCTCAGCCGGTGCCGCCCTCGCGCTGGTGGGAAGGGGGCGCCCGGCCACTGCCAACAGCCGCGCCCGGCACCCGGACCCAGGGCGCGCCTTCCGACCGGACCTGCCCGCTCGGGAGGTGCGCCCGGGCTACAGCCAGTTGGGGAGCGGCGGGATGTCCAGTCGCACGCCAGCCTGGAGGCCGCGGGCGTCTCTCACAAGGTTGTGGCCGTGCAGCGGCTCGCGGAGCTGGTCACCCAAGGCGTGGCCGACGGGCAGGGCGCCGGCGAGGCTGTTCCCCATCAGGAAGACGTCCGGGCCCACGACCCCCTCGGTGGCGGCCGTCTGCAGCAGTTGGCGGGCGGCGTCCTCCACCGCGTGCAGGTCAGCGTCGTCGAGTGGGTGATCCGGGCGGTGTGCTGTGACCGCGTCAGCGGCCTGGACGTGGCCGTGCGCGGCCAACCGCGCCGGCCCGTCGAGGCCGTCCTGGCTCACGTTGGTTCTCCTGCTCGTCGTTCCCGCTCCGCCGACCGGGGAGCCCTGCTCTGCTCCGGTACGGGCGCCCGCTGTTCAGGCGGCCGGGGCGAGGGACTCGAGGCGGTGGCCTGGGCGAGGCCGCGGGTGACGCCGGCCCGCCAGATGGCGCCGGTGGTGGTGACCTGCCGGGCCAGCATCTCGTACTCGACGAGGGGACCGACCAGACGGGCGAGCCCTTCCTCGTCGAGTACGTACCGGCGCGGGGTGAGCCCGGGGTTGGCATCCCGCCAGGCCCGCAACGCCGTGATGGCCGGCAGGGAACTCCACCAGCACGCCGCCACAGCCTGGGCCACCAGATCGGCGTCGAGGCGTGCGGACAGACGCTCGGGATAGCCGCCCGGGCCGCTGTCACGGGAGCCCGGCCACCGGCCCTGGTCCCACGCCTCCTCCGGCGCCGGATCCCACTGCCGGTCCCACTCCCGCACCCGCAGCTCTTCCCGCACCCCATAGGTGATCAAGGCATCCCGTACGTCGAGGAGTTCACCCGAGGCCCGCAACCGCTGCACCTCACCGCGCCACGCCGCGCGCACGGCAGCGGCCTCCGCCCGCGGAAGCCCCCGCGTACGCCACCGCCCACCCTCGGCCGACAACCTGGCCCGCTGCTCCTTGTGCACCTCCACGGCGTCCTTGACCCGCCGCCCGACCCCAGCCTCGACAGCGATCCACACCGGATGTACCGCGCTCCGAACCATGTTCCCCCGCCGGTCTCTTTGTATATTGCAATCCTCGCGCGCAGGCTACCCGGATCCCCGGCCCCCGAGCCCCAACCCCGGCACAGCCGCGCCCAACGGGCGCCGGCCCACCTCCCAGCCAGAACCCAAGAAGTAGACCTAAACAACAAAATTCGAATCAGGATTACGAGAGGAATAGCCGCACATCCGAGAGCGTAGGAAGAGCCTCACTAGGGCGCATCGCCCGCGAATTAAAAGACCCCGCACACTCGTCCCAGGATGCGAAATCGCACACCATTTATTGAATCGGGACTTCAGCCCTGACACCCCAATGACAGAGAGTCTGACCCCGCACACCCGATAGGGAAATCATCAGCCGCAGAACCGGAAGGGGACCCCCAAATTCACCCACTCTGATAGTTTTCACCAGCCCAATTCAGACCGCCTCGCGAACGTCAATTCACCGGACCGCCAACCAGCTCCTGCCCCGAACCGGACCCCTCCACCAGGAGGCCACCACCGCGGCCGCCATGGGGCCACGGGGCAGGACGGCTCTCACACCGCGCCCGACAGGGCGCACAACCCTGCCCGGCCACAGGGGAAGACCACGCACCCCCTCGCGCCGGCCCCGCCGGTTGTCCAGCCAGCCCCCAGCAGGAGGCACGAACCACCGAACCCCGTCGGCACCCGGTACACCCCCAGACCGGCCCAGAGGCGTGACGTAGACCCATCACCAGCCACCCGGGCTGAAGTCCTGGTAGCCGATCCACGCCACAGACGCACGAACGACAGGCACCTCCAAGCCTGAGTAAGGCCCGCAGCCGGCGCCCTGGCCCTCCCCAGACACCCGAGCCAGACCCCAACGCGGCCAACGGCCGCGCCACCCCCTCCCAGCGCCCAACGGGCGCTCACCCACACCCAACTGACAGACCACAACCTCACACCCACTCAAGACACCCCCCACGGCCCGACAGGGCCGCCACACCCACCCCGAGCCGCCCAGCCCCGACAGGGGCCACCCACACCACACGGGGCCCGACAGGGCCCCACCCCCACCCCCCACCACCACAACCGCCCGGAACGGGCGGAACCCCGCACCAAAAGCCCCGACAGGGGCCAGAAATTCCGAAGGAATTTCCAACCCACCACAACCAGAATTCCCCCAACGGGGGAATTCAAGCCGCCAACAAGGCCCCCGAAAGGGGGCCGACATAAACCACCCAAGAATCCCCCGAAGGGGGATTCCCTTTTGCTTTGTTGGGCCGAAAGGCCCAAATGTAAGGCCATTTATGGCCCCGCCCCCCACCACCACAACCGCCCGGAACGGGCGGAACCCCGCACCAAAAGCCCCGAC
>NZ_JBWKDV010000013.1:0-105013 GCF_056435825.1 Streptomyces sp. NPDC043876
TCATCCACCGAAATGGACGGGGTATCAACTTCTGGCGTTGATTTTTGGCACGCTGTTGAGTTCTCAAGGAACGGACGCTTCCTTTGTACTCACCCGCAGTATCACTACTGGGGTTTTCCTCCGGGCTTCGTTCTTCGTTTCCAACTCTACCACGCTCATTCCGTTCCGTTTAACCGGAGTGGAATTCGCATTTGGTGGCCGTTGGGGGCCTTGCCTTTCGGCGTGTTCACTACGTTAGCGGTTTTCCCTTGCGGCTCATAATCGGGCCGCCGGCGCTGAATTCGGACATGCCGAATTCATCCCCGTCAGGGTGATCGCAGTAGTGGGTTGGCCGCCTCCGGAGGGTCTGCAGAAGCAGTGCTCCGTTCTAGCGGCTCGGACTACGTTAGGCGTCTGCCAGGGGCGAGTCAAGTTGAGCGCCGGCGCGGCACGTGGGCCCGGTACGGGCTCACCGTGGGGTCCCGGGTGATCCAGAACCGGTACGGATGGTCCGCGCCCGCGCCGCCGACTCCGGTGCGGGGGCCCGTACTGACCAGGGCGGAATCGGCGGGGATGCCCGTAAGGACGGACAAGGGGGCATCCGGGCCCGCGCAGAGGTCGGCGCCGTCGAGGGAGCGGTCGATGGCGAGGGCGGTCGCGAGGCGGGCCGGACCTTTGGCCAGTTCCTTGTCCGCTTTGGCGGAAAGTCGACGTTTGCGGGCCAGCTCGGCGCCCGCGGTGATCTCGCCCGCCCGGAGCAGCACCCCGCTCGCGTGGTCCGGGGGGCCGCAGACGAGGTTCAGGCTGAACCACATGCCGTAGATGAAGTAGACGTACGCGTGTCCGGGCGGACCGAACATCGACGCGTTGCGCGCCGTGCGGCCGCGGAAGGCGTGGGAGCCCGGGTCGGCCTCCCCCTCGTACGCCTCCACCTCGGTGATGCGCAGTTCCATCGGCCCGTCGGGGCCGCGCCGCACCAGGGTGCGGCCGAGCAGGTCGGGGGCCACGGTCAGGGCCGGGCGGTCGAAGAAACCCCGGGTCAGGGGCGTACGGTCGGGTCGCGCGCTCATTCGGTCGAGCGTAGTGGAACGCCCGGTGTTGCAACCGGGGGTCAGGGTTCCGCGTTTGTAGTAGAGGTACGTCCGTAGTGCACGTCGTCAAGGGGAGTCTGGAACATGGGGTTCAGGAAGCTGTTCGCGAGCCTGGGTGCCGGTGGTGCTTCGGTGGACACCGTCATCACCGAGCCGAACGTGGTGCCCGGCGGGATCGTCCAGGGCGAGGTCCGGATCCAGGGCGGGTCCGTGGAGCAGCAGATCGAGGGCCTGAACGTCGGGCTCCAGGCGCGGGTCGAGGTGGAGAGCGGCGACCAGGAGCTGAAGCAGGACATCGTCTTCACCAAGCAGCGGCTCGGCGGTGCCTTCCAGGTCCAGGCCGGCGCGCTGCACGTGGTGCCGTTCAGCCTGGAGATCCCGTGGGAGACGCCCGTCACCCACTTCGGGGGTCAGCACCTGCACGGGATGAACATCGGGGTGAGCACCGAGCTGGAGATCGCGCGGGCGGTCGACGCGGGTGACCTGGACCCGATCAACGTGCACCCGCTGCCGGCGCAGCAGGCGCTGCTGGACGCCTTCGGGCAGCTGGGGTTCCGGTTCCGCAGCGCGGACATGGAGCGCGGGCACATCCGGGGGACGCGGCAGACGCTGCCCTTTTACCAGGAGATCGAGTTCGTGCCGCCGTCGCAGTACCGGGGGCTGAACCAGGTCGAGCTGACCTTCGTGGCCGACGGGCGCGAGATGGACGTCGTCCTGGAGATGGACAAGAAGCCGGGGCTGTTCTCCGAGGGCAGCGACACCTACCGCTGCTTCCAGGTCGGGCTGCAGTCCTACCAGGGGACCGACTGGGCGGCGTACCTGAACCAGTGGATCGCCTCCGTGGGTTCGCAGCGCAACTGGTTCTAGGCTCCTGCCGTACGAGACGTACGAGACGTACGGGTTCCCGTCAACGGAGGTTGAGCAGTGACCGACCAGAGCAGAGCGCCCCTTCCGCACACCTTCCACCCCGAGGTGCCGTCCTTCACGGTCGAGAGCGCCGATCTCGCGCCGGGGGCGGACCTGGGCGACGCGCAGGTGAAGTCGGGCGGGAACCGTTCGCCGCAGCTGCGGTGGGAGGGGTTCCCCGCGGGGACGAAGAGCTTCGCGGTGACCTGCTTCGACCCCGACGCGCCGACGGGCAGCGGCTTCTGGCACTGGGTGCTCTTCGATCTGCCCGCTTCGGTCACGGAGCTACCGGCCGGGGCGGGCACCGGATCGATGCCCGGCCTCCCGGAGGGTGCGGTGCACGCACGGAACGACTACGGCACCCGTGACTTCGGCGGGGCGGCGCCGCCGGCCGGGGAACGGCACCGGTACGTGTTCACCGTCTACGCGGTGGACACGGAGAAGCTGGGTCCGGACGCGGACGCTTCCCCCGCGGTGGTCGGGTTCAACCTGCGCTTCCACACGCTGGGGCGGGCGCAGTTGATCGGCGAGTTCGAGGCTCCGGCGGGCTGAGTTCTCCGAGCGTTTGCCCGGTCCTGGTCTAAAGACGGCCAGGACCGGGCATTTTTATTGCGTTGTCCCCGGTGGCGGGCGCGGCCAGAGTGGTTGCGGGCCTCGCCGCCAGGGTGGTCGCGGGCCTGCACACGGGAGGTGGGCGAGATGCGGGACACGCTGGTGCTGAATGCGAGCTTCGAGCCGCTGTCGACGGTGACGTTGAACCGGGCGGTGGTCCTGGTGCTCCAGGACAAGGCCGTGGTCGAGCAGTCGCATCCCGAACTCCGTGTGCGCGGGGCCACCATGGACCTGCCGATGCCGCGGGTGATCCGCCTGTGCAGGTACGTCCGGGTGCCCTTCCGAAGACATGCTCCCTGGTCACGGCGGGGGGTGCTGGCGCGTGACCAGCACCGGTGCGCGTACTGCGGCAAGCGCGCGACCACCGTGGACCACGTCGTGCCGCGGGCCCAGGGCGGCGGGGACACGTGGTTGAACACGGTGGCGTCGTGTGCCGTGGACAACCACCGCAAGGCGGCGCGGACTCCGGAGGAGGCGGGGATGCCGTTGCTCCGGAAGCCCTTCGTGCCGTCTCCTGCGGACGCGATGCTGCTGGCCATGGGGGCGGGGGTACGGGAGGAGCTGCCCGAGTGGCTGGAGCGGATCGCGTGACCGGCCGGGTTCCGCCGCTCTTCTGACGTACGGGGGGTACGTCAGGAGGCGTAGTTCTGCTACGTCGCTCAGCGGAGCAGGAGCTGGGCGATGGCCACGAGGCCGACCACGACGATGAGCGCGCGCAGGGCGGTCGGCGGGAGCCGTCGGCCGACCTTGGCGCCGATCTGCCCGCCGAGGGTGGAGCCGACGGCGATGAGCAGGACGGCCGTCCAGTCGAAGTCGGCGACGAAGAGGAAGAACACCGCCGCGATGCCGTTGACCAGGGCCGCGACGATGTTCTTGACGGCGTTGACGCGCTGCATGTCCTCGTGGAGCAGCGAGCCCATCAGCCCGAGGTAGAGCACGCCCTGGGCGGCCCCGAAGTAGCCGCCGTAGGCGCTGGAGAGCAGCATGCCGGTCAGCAGGACCGGGCCGCCGTCGGGGTGCGGGCCCTCGCCCCCGGCGGCTTCCTGGCGTCGGCGCACGGCCCGGGCGATGCGCGGCTGGAGGACGACGAGCACGAGGGCGAGGCCGATCAGGACGGGCACGATCGTGTCGAAGGAGTCGGACGGCAGGGTGAGCAGCAGGACGGCACCCGCGAGGCCGCCGACCAGGGAGACGGCGCCGAGACGCAGGATCCGGCCGCCCTGGCCCTTCAGCTCCTTGCGGTAGCCGATGGCCCCGCTGACCGAACCGGGCACCAGGCCCAGCGTGTTGGAGACGTTGGCGGTGACCGGGGGCAGGCCGGTGGCCAGGAGCACCGGGAAGGTGATCAGGGTGCCGGATCCGACGATGGTGTTGATGGTGCCGGCGCCGACGCCGGCGGCGAAGACCGCGAGTGCTTCCCAGATGGACAAGGCCATCCTCCTTGCATGAGTGGGTCGCCTCCCCGCCGTGAAGGTCGAGGGGCCGCACCGATCATGCACGAAGGCGGCCGGGGACTAGTCGATCGGGGGCTGCTCGCGGCGGTCCGGGGCGGCCGGCTGCTCGTCCTTGCGGTGCAGGCCGTTGGAACCGCCGCCCATGGGGCCGAAGTTGCCGATGGCTCCGCTGAGGCCCTTGAGGGCGTCGCCGATCTCGCTGGGGACGATCCAGAGCTTGTTCGCGTCGCCCTCGGCGATCTTCGGGAGCATCTGGAGGTACTGGTAGGCGAGGAGCTTCTGGTCCGGGTCCCCGGCGTGGATGGACTCGAAGACCGTACGGATCGCCTGGGCCTCGCCCTCGGCGCGCAGCGCGGCGGCCTTGGCGTCACCTTCGGCGCGCAGGATGGAGGACTGCTTCTCGCCCTCGGCGCGCAGGATCTCGGACTGGCGGACACCCTCGGCCTGGAGGATCGCGGCGCGCTTGTCGCGGTCGGCGCGCATCTGCTTCTCCATCGAGTCCTGGATGGAGGTCGGCGGCTCGATCGCCTTCAGCTCGACGCGGTTGACGCGGATGCCCCACTTGCCGGTGGCCTCGTCGAGGACGCCGCGCAGGGCCGCGTTGATCTCCTCGCGGGAGGTGAGGGTCCGTTCCAGGTCCATGCCGCCGATGATGTTGCGCAGGGTGGTGACGGTGAGCTGTTCGATGGCCTGGATGTAGCTGGCCACCTCGTACGTCGCGGCCCGGGCGTCGGTCACCTGGTAGTAGATGACCGTGTCGATGTTGACGACCAGGTTGTCCTGGGTGATCACTGGCTGCGGCGGGAAGGGGACGACCTGCTCGCGGAGGTCGATCCGGTTGCGGATCGAGTCGATGAACGGGACGACGATGTTCAGGCCCGCGTTGAGGGTGCGGGTGTAGCGCCCGAACCTTTCGACGATGGCCGCGCTGGCTTGCGGGATCACCTGGATCGTCTTGACCAGTGCGATGAAGACGAGGATCACCAGAATGATCAGAACGATGATGATCGGTTGCATGCGGTTCCCCGTGCCCTTCCGGCTGTCTGTGCTGCCCCGTTGAGCGGAGTCTCGCAGACCGGGGGCCCGCGAGTCGGGTGCTTGGTCACATGACGTCACATGACGACGGCGGTCGCTCCGTCGATCTCTACGACGTCGACCTGCTGACCCGGTTCGAAACTGCTGTCCGCGTCGAGCGCGCGGGCGGACCAGATCTCCCCGGCGAGCTTGATCCGGCCGCCGCTGCCGTCGACCCGCTCGGTGACGACGGCGCTCCTGCCCCGCAACGCGTCGATGCCGCTGCGGTGTTGGGGCCGCTGGTCGCGGTGTCTGTTGGCGATCGGGCGGATCACGGCGATCAGCGCCACGGAGACGACGGCGAAGACCAGGATCTGCGCGGCCACTCCCCCGCCGAGTGCGGCGGTGACGGCGGCGGCGATCGCGCCGACGGCGAACATGCCGAACTCCGGCATGGCGGTGACGACCAGGGGGATCCCCAGTCCGACCGCGCCGATGAGCCACCACACCCATGCGTCGATGTTCATCACATGGTCATGGTAGGTCGGCCGGGCGCGGTCCGGACAGGGTGCGCGGGGCTCCGCGCACGGGGGTTCAGCGGAGCGGCAGGCCCTGGGCGGTCCAGCGCTCGTGGTCGCTGCGCTCGACGACGAGCGGGAGGCCGAAGCAGAGGGAGAGGTTGCGGGAGGTCAGTTCCAGCTCGATGGGACCGGCGGTGACGACCTTGCCCTGGCGGATCATGAGGACGTGGGTGAAGCCGGGGGCGATCTCCTCGACGTGGTGCGTGACCATGATCATCGAGGGCGCCAGCGGGTCGCGCGCGAGGCGGCCGAGGCGGCGGACGAGGTCCTCGCGGCCGCCGAGGTCGAGGCCGGCGGCCGGCTCGTCGAGCAGCAGCAGCTCGGGGTCGGTCATCAGGGCGCGGGCGATCAGGGTGCGCTTGCGCTCGCCCTCGGAGAGGGTGCCGAACTTCCGGTCGAGGTAGTCCGTCATGCCGAGGCGGTCGAGGAAGGCGCGGGCGCGCTGCTCGTCGATCTCCTCGTACTCCTCCTGCCAGGTCGCGGTCATGCCGTAGGCGGCGGTGAGCACGGTCTCCAGGACGGTCTGGCGCTTCGGGAGCTTGTCGGCCATGGCGATGCCGGCGACGCCGATGCGGGGGCGCAGGTCGAAGACGTTGACCCGGCCCAGCGTGCTGCCGAGGATGGTGGCGCTGCCGCTGCTCGGGAAGAGGTAGCTGGAGGCGACATTGAGCAGGGTGGTCTTCCCGGCGCCGTTGGGGCCGAGGATGACCCAGCGCTCCCCCTCCTTGACCGACCAGGAGACCTGGTCCACCAGAGCGCGGCCCTCGCGGACCACGGATACGTCCTCCAGCTCCAGAACGTCGCTCATGAGCGTGTTGTCTCCCCTTGCAGGTGTGTGCGGTGACGGTTCTCTGGGCGCCTGTGGGCGCAGCCCCAGGGGAAAACCTACGCCACTCGGCGGGGGCCGCGGTCGCCAGGCCGTGCGGGGCGGGCCGCGGGGGCGGGTCACCGACCGGTCACTAAGGTGGGGGAATGCTTGTGGAACCACGTTCGGGGCGGCTGGCCGCCTGGGGGAACGCGTTGCTGGCCGGTCTCGTCTCGCCCGACGACGCCGCCGTGTCGATCGTCGGGGCGGACGCCGTGCACCGGGTGGCGGAGCTGCCGGGCGAGAGCGGGCCGGTCGGGCTGACGCTCGGGCTCGGGCGGCTGCGGGCGCTGGGGGTCACCGGTCTGCGGGTGGCGCTGCCCGCGCCGGGGCATCCGCTGGGCCTGAGCGGTCCGCCGGAGTTCAACGCGCGGGCGCTGGACGCCGAGGAGGCCGTGGTCGCCGTCGGTGCGGCGCTGGGGCTCGTACCGCGGGTGACGGAGGCGGGGCCGACGGGTGACGTGCACGTCGAGGTGGTGTGGCACTGCCTGCCGGTACGGGAGGCCCCGCCCGCCGACGTGCCCTCGCTCGGTGAGGCGGAGCGCGAGCTGGCGGAGGCGCTGCGGGAGGCGACGGCCGTACTGACCCGGCTGGACGTGGCGGCCTCGGGGCCGGTGGCCCAGGCGGCGATGTCCGCGTACCGGGCGCGGGCGGAGGCGGGGCGGGAGGTACTGGCCCCGGGGTATCCGCCGCGGGCGGTGCGGGTGCTGTCACTGGCGCAGCGGGTGGGGCTGCTGGTGTCCCTGGCGTACGAACGGGGCCACGGCGGCGCGGTGGCCGCCTCCGAGATGGCGGCCCGCGCGGAGGCCCTGCGCCCGGTCGAACGGGTGGCCCGGCGGGCCCAGGTGGCGGCGTACAACGCGTACGTGGAGGAACGGGAGCGGGGGTAGGGGCGGGACCGGCGGCGACCCCCGGGCCAGCAGTGCCCGGTGGGCGCGGCGCGGCCCCGCTTCCGGGGAGAGGGGGGAAGCGGGGCCGCGGGGGTGGGGTGGCGTCAGTGGTTGATGCCGGTGTTGCCGAAGGCGGGGTTGAGCAGGCCGATCACGTTGACCGCGTTGCCGACCGCGTTCACGGGGACGTGCACGGGGACCTGGAGCAGGTTCCCGGAGGCCACGCCGGGCGAGCCCACGGCTTCGCCGTCCGCGGACGCACCGCCGTGCGCCGAGGAGACACCGGCGCCGGCGGCGACGAGGCCGCCCGCGATCAGGGTGGCGGCAGCGGCCTTCTTGAAGTTCTTCACGTTCTCGTCCTCCAGTACGTCTGCCGCGGCCAGCCGCCGCGGCACGTCCTGAAGAACGGCCGGAGGGGCGCCCGGGATACGCCATGTGGGCTACATACACCCGACCGTATGAATCTCATCCCGGACAGCAGGCGGTCGGATTCGGTCCCGTCAGTCGGCGATTGCGTGCCTGACCGCCCACAATGCGGCCTGCGTGCGGTCGGAGAGGTCCAGTTTCATCAGGATGTTCGAGACGTGCGTCTTGACCGTCTTCTCCGAGAGGACGAGGGCCCGCGCGATCTCGCGGTTCGAGCGGCCGTCCGCGATGTGGCCGAGGACTTCCCGCTCGCGGTCGGTCAGCGACCCGCCGCGCCCCGGGGCCGGACCCTGCTCGTCCTGGGAGAGCAGCGCCTCGGCGACCTCGGGCTGGAGCAGGACGTGCCCGGCGCGGACGGAGCGGATGGCCGCGGCGAGCGCGTCGGGGTCGATGTCCTTGTAGACGTATCCGGCGGCGCCCGCGCGCAGGGCGGGGACCACGGTGCGCTGCTCGGTGAAGCTGGTGACGATCAGCACCCGGGCGGGGTTCGCCAGCTCGCGCAGCCGGCGCAGGGCGTCGAGACCGTCGGTGCCCGGCATCTTGATGTCCATCAGGATCACGTCGGGCCGCAGCTCCTCTGCGCGCGCGGCGCCCTCGGCGCCGTCGGACGCCTCCCCGACCACCTCGATGTCGTCCTGTACTTCGAGGAACGTGCGCAGCCCGCGCCGCACGACCTGGTGGTCGTCGACGAGCAGGACCCTGATCCGGGCCGGAGTGTCAGCCACCGGGGACCTCCATCTCGATCGTGGTGCCCGCGCCGGGCGCCGAGTGCACGGTGAGGCGGCCGCCGGCCCCGCTCGCCCGGTCCCGCATGGAGACGAGTCCGAGGTGCCGGCCGGCCTTGCGGACGCCCTGGGGGTCGAAGCCGCTGCCGGAGTCGACGACCTTGAGCAGCGCTCCCCCGGCGGGAGTGCGGCTCAGGGTGACCTCGACGCGGTCGGCGCCGGAGTGGCGCAGGGCGTTGTGGAGGGCCTCCTGGGAGACACGCAGGAGGGCTTCCTCCTGGGAGGCGGGCAGGGCGCGCACGCCGTCGCAGCGGAAGGTGACGTGGGCGCCGTGCGCACGGTCCAGGACGTTGATCTGGTGGCGCAGGGTCGCGACGAGGCCGTCCTCGTCGAGGGCGCTGGGGCGCAGCTCCACGACGGCGGCCCGCAGCTCGTCGGCGGCTTCCGCGGCGAGGGCGGCGACCTGGTGCAGTTCGCCCTTGGCCCGGGCGGGGTCGCGGTCCACGAGGGCGGCGGCGGCCTGGGCGGTGAGCCGCAGCGAGAAGAGCTTCTGGCTGACGGCGTCGTGCAGCTCGTGGGCGAGCCGGGAGCGTTCCTCGGCGATGGTCAGCTCGCGGCTGCGCTCGTATAGGCGGGCGTTGGTCAGGGCGATGGCGGCGTGCTGGGCGAGGATGCCGAGGAGGGCCTCGTCCTCTTCCGTGAAGCCGCCGCGGGGGCCGGTCCCGCCGTCACCGGGCTCGGTACCCGGCTCCCGGGCGGGGCCGCGCTTGTTGGCGAGGAAGAGGGCGCCGAGGGTCTCCTCGCCGTCCCGGATCGGCAGGCCGAGGAAGTCGGACATCTCCGGGTGGGCGGCGGGCCAGCCGCCGAAGCGCGGGTCCTGCCGTACGTCGGCCAGCCGCTCGGGGGTGTCCTGGTGCAGCATCGCGGCGAGGATGCCGTGCTGGCGGGGCAGCGGGCCGATGCGGCGCCACTGGTCCTCGTCGATGCCGTCCACCACGAACTGGGCGAAGCCGCCGTGGTCGTCCGGGACGCCGAGGGCGGCGTACTCGGCGCCGAGCAGTTCGCGGGCCGAGACGACGATGGTCTTCAGTACGTCGCGGACCTCCAGGTGCCGGCTCATGGCGAGCAGCGCGGTGCTCACCGCGGCCAGACCGGTACGGGTTCCGTCGGGTCCGTTGCGCATGGGGTCACCGTACTCGCGGCCGTGACCTGCGGAATCGGGCCTGCGACCTAGGTCCGCGGGCCCCGTTCGGGTGGGCCCCGGCAAGGGCGGCGTACGCCGGAGGGAGGGGCACGTCTGCCTTTCGTACGAGGCCGCGGGGCCGGAATGTACGCCTTGAGGACGAGAACGCTCACCCTGTGGATTGCTACCGCAACGCACGGTGAAACCGTTACGTCCCCGATGTGAGCCCGCACATAGGACGCACATCACTTACGAAGCTGCTTAGTGGACGGATAAAGGCCCTGTCAGGGCTACGGGGAGGGGCCGGGGGGTCCGGCGGTGGGCCGCAGCCGGGGCCCTTGATCCACTATCGGGCTTCGTACGTCACACCTTTGCCACAGGATTTTGCCGCCGCTAACAATGGCTCCCGTCGCACAGCGCCGCGGCTCAACACCACCGCGGCGCTTTCCTGCGGCTCCCGCTACCCGAAGAGGTTGACCACGCATGTCCGAGACCAGCACCCCCGGCCACAGTCGTCTGACCAAGGGCCACAAGATGTCGATCGCCGGAGTCGCCACCCTCGGCGCCGCCGCCCTCGCCTTCTCCCTCGTTCCGGCCGGCACGGGCGAAGCTGCCGAGACCGTCGTGGCCGCTCCCGTGGCCTGGACCCAGGCCGTGGACGGTGCGCAGGCGAAGAACCTGCAGCAGCACCTCACCGTGCAGCAGGTCGTCGCGGACAAGCAGGCCAAGGCCGCTCAGGCCGCGGCGAAGGCCAAGGCGAAGGCCAAGGCGGAGGCCGCCGCGAAGAAGGACCGCGCGGACAAGGAAGCCGCCAGCCGCTCGGTCCCGCGCAAGCCCCTGTACGCGAACAACCTTGACGGATGGATCAAGGAGTCGCTCGCGATCATGAAGGCGCACAAGATTCCGGGCTCCTACAACGGGCTCTACAAGAACATCATGCGCGAGTCCAGCGGCAACCCGCGGGCGATCAACAACTGGGACATCAACGCCCGCAACGGCATCCCCTCGATGGGCCTGCTCCAGGTCATCCGCCCGACCTTCCTGGCCTACCACGTGGCCGGCACCCCCCTCGACCAGTACCACCCGGTCGCCAACATCGTCGCCGCGGCCAATTACGCCGCCGACCGTTACGGCTCGATCGACAACGTCAACAGCGCCTACTGAGCCCTGCGGCTCGGCCATTGACGTCACCTCCAGCCCCCATGCGCCACAGGGCGGCCCCCGGAGTTCCGGGTGCCGCCCTGTGGCGTATCCGCGTACCGGCGCCCGTACCGACGGGCGCGCGGGTCACTTGCGCATGACCTCCGGCTCGTGGCGGCGCAGCAGGCGCGCCACCGCGAAGCCGCAGACGATGCCGAGGAGCAGCAGGACCGTGATGTCCAGGCTCCACTGGCCGATCGTGTGGTCCCACAGCGGGTCGGTGTTGGTGGGGTTGTCGCGGTCCCACGGCGGCATGAGCTTGCCGAGGTTCAGCGTGGTGCCCGCGGCTCCGACGGCCCAGCGCGACGGCATCAGCCAGGCGAACTGCTCCAGGCCGATCGAGTCGTAGATCTGGAAGAGGATGCCGGTGAACACGACCTGGACGATCGCGAACATGACGAGCAGCGGCATGGTCTTCTCGGCGGTCTTCACCAGGGCCGAGATCACCAGGCCGAACATCATCGACGTGAAGCCGAGCGCGATGACGGACAGGCACAGCTCGACGGCCGGGGGCATCATCAGGCCCTCGGCGGGCAGGTCGCGCGGGAAGAAGCCGATCCCGCAGATGATCACGCCCTGGATGGCGGTGATGAAGCCGAGGACGATGACCTTGGACATGAGGTACGCCGACCGGGACAGCCCGGTGGCGCGCTCGCGCTCGTAGATCACGCGTTCCTTGATCAGCTCACGGACCGAGTTCGCGGCGCCGGAGAAGCACATGCCGACCGCGAGGATCAGCATGATCGTGCCCGCGTCGCCGTTGAACTGCGAGGGCGGGGTCGGCGGGGCCAGGCCGAAGGTCGCCGGGATGACCGTGGAG
Organism: Streptomyces sp. NPDC043876; assembly: GCF_056435825.1. NCBI lineage: Bacteria > Bacillati > Actinomycetota > Actinomycetes > Kitasatosporales > Streptomycetaceae > Streptomyces > Streptomyces sp. NPDC043876. Next base: position 11,747 of record NZ_JBWKDV010000013.1, read on the forward strand.
ACCACGCCCAGGACCGCCGGGAGGATCACCATCAGGCCCATGAAGCCCTTGTCGGACGCGATGACGGAGACGTAGCGGCGCATCAGCGTGAAGAGCTGCGAGCCCCAGCCCTGGGGCTTGGGCGGACGCATCTGCTGCGCGGGCGGCATGGTGACCGACTGCGGGGCGACCGCGTCGATGTCGGCGGCGTAGAGCTGGTAGTGCTGCGAGCCCTTCCAGCGGCCGGCCCAGTCGTACTCCCGGTAGTTCTCGAAGGCGGAGAAGACGTCGGCCCAGGTCTGGTAGCCGAAGAAGTTCAGCGCCTCGTCCGGCGGGCCGAAGTACGCGACCGCGCCGCCCGGGGCCATGACCAGCAGCTTGTCGCAGATGGCCAGCTCGGCCACGGAGTGGGTGACGACGAGGACCGTACGGCCGTCGTCGGCGAGCCCGCGCAGCAGCTGCATGACGTCGCGGTCCATGCCCGGGTCGAGGCCGGAGGTCGGCTCGTCCAGGAAGATCAGCGACGGCTTGGTGAGGAGCTCCAGGGCCACGGACACGCGCTTGCGCTGACCGCCCGAGAGCGAGGTGATCTTCTTGTCCTTGTGGATGTCGAGCTTCAGCTCGCGCAGGACCTCGTCGATGCGGGCCGCGCGCTCGGACTCCGCGGTGTCACCGGGGAAGCGGAGCTTGGCGGCGAACTTGAGGGCCGTCCGGACGGTCAGCTCCTTGTGCAGGATGTCGTCCTGCGGGACCAGACCGATGCGCTGGCGCAGCTCCGCGAACTGCTTGTACAGGTTGCGGTTGTCGTAGAGGACGTCGCCCTGGTTGGCGGGGCGGTAGCCGGTCAGCGCCTTGAGCAGCGTCGACTTGCCGGAACCGGAGGGGCCGATGACGCCGACGAGCGACTTCTCCGGGACGCCGAAGGAGACGTCCTTGAGGATCTGCTTGCCGCCGTCGACCGTGACCGTGAGGTGGCGGGCCGAGAAGGAGACGGCGCCGGTGTCGACGAACTCCTCCAGCCGGTCGCCGACGATCCGGAAGGTGGAGTGGCCGACGCCGACGATGTCGTTGGGGCCGAGCAGCGCGGTGCCGGACTTCGGCAGCGGCTGGCCGTTGACGTAGGTGCCGTTGTGGCTGCCGAGGTCGTGGATCTCGAAGCGGCCGCCCGGCATCGAGCGGAACTCCGCGTGCAGGCGCGAGACCTGGAGGTCGGAGACGACCAGCTCGTTCTCCAGGGCGCGGCCGATGCGCATGACGTGGCCGAGTTCGAGGTGGTGGAACGTGGTCGGGCTGCGGTCGCTGTACCCGGGGCCCGACGGCGGCTGCTGCGCGACGCCCTGCTGGTGCGGGACGTGCGGCTGCGGCTGCGGCTGCTGGTACGCCGGCGCCGCCTGGTGCTGCGGGTACCCGTGCTGCGGCTGCTGCTGGTGCTGCTGGTGCGGCGGCTGCTCCTGCCAGTTGGCCGGCGGCTGGTGGGCCGGGGCCTGCACGGGCGTGACCGACACCGGGGCGGCGACGGTCAGATTCAGCCGCGGGCCGTCCTGCGCGTTGCCGAGGTGCACCGGCGTACCGGGCACCAGTTCGGTCTGCTGGACCCTGGCACCGTGCACGTAGGTGCCGTTGGTGCTGCCGTGGTCCTCGATCCCCCAACCCCGCCCGTTCCAGCTGATGGTGGCATGGCGCCACGACACCCGGGCGTCATCGATCGCCACGTCACCCTGGGGGTCGCGCCCCAGGGAGTACGACCTGGACGGATCGAGCGTCCAGGTCCTGCCATTCAATTCCAGTACGTGTTCCGGCACTCCAGCCCCACTTTTTGTCCCCCGAGGATCCCCCTGACGTCAGGGAGTCTAGGGATGGCGAACATCCGGGGGAACTATTTCAGGCCCGGGGCCGCCAGGGGAATCCGGGCTGCCCGGGAAACCGCCCCGAGCCCGGCAAGATGTCCCATAGAGGACAAGATTGCCGACCTGTGCACCGCTCCCGGCAGCGGTGGCACGTACAGGAGCCGCCCCGGCCCGGGCGCCCCCACCGGCCCCGGCCCCGCCGGACCCCGCCCCCCGGCCCGGCCGCCCCCGGCTCCCGGCCCCCGGAGGCCGTCCGCAGGGTGGGACGGGAGGTGCCGCCGGGACCGGGGAAGATACGGTGAGGGGACCATGAGCGCTTCGCAGACGTCCGACGTCCCCACCCTCCTCGTCAAGATCTTCGGCAAGGACCGTCCCGGGATCACCGCCGGGCTGTTCGACACCCTCGCCGCCTACTCCGTCGATGTCGTCGACATCGAGCAGGTCGTCACCCGTGGCCGCATCGTGCTGTGCGCCCTCGTCACCCGCCCCGAGGTGGGCGGCGAGGGCGAGCTGCGGGCCACCGTGCACAGCTGGGCGGAGTCGCTCAGACTCCAGGCCGAGATCATCTCCGGTACGGGCGACAACCGGCCGCGCGGCAGTGGCCGTTCCCACGTCACCGTCCTCGGCAACCCGCTGACCTCGGAGTCCACGGCGGCCATCGCCGCCCGGATCACCGCGATCGGCGGCAACATCGACCGTATCTTCCGGCTCGCGAAGTATCCCGTGACGGCGGTCGAATTCGCCGTCTCCGGCACCGAGACGGAACCGCTGCGCACCTCGCTGGCGCTGGCCGCGAAGCACATCGGGGTGGACGTGGCCGTCGTATCGGCCGGTCTGCACCGCCGGGCACAGCGCCTCGTCGTCATGGACGTGGACTCGACCCTCATCCAGGACGAGGTGATCGAGCTCTTCGCCGCGCACGCGGGCTGCGAGGACAAGGTCGCCGCCGTCACCGAGCAGGCGATGCGGGGCGAGCTGGACTTCGAGCAGTCGCTGCACGCCCGGGTGGCGCTGCTGGCCGGGCTCGACGCCTCGGTCGTGGACAAGGTCCGCACCGAGGTCCGGCTGACGCCGGGCGCCCGGACCCTGATCCGCACGCTGAAGCGGCTGGGCTACCAGGTGGGCGTCGTCTCGGGCGGCTTCACCCAGGTCACCGACGACCTGCGGGAGCGGCTCGGCCTGGACTTCGCCGCCGCCAACACGCTGGAGATCGAGAACGGCAAGCTGACCGGCCGCGTCACCGGCGAGATCGTGGACCGCGCGGGCAAGGCGCGGCTGCTGCGCCGGTTCGCCGCGGAGGCCGGGGTGCCGCTGGCCCAGACGGTGGCCATCGGCGACGGCGCGAACGACCTGGACATGCTGAACGCGGCCGGGCTGGGCGTGGCCTTCTGCGCCAAGCCGATGGTCCGGGAGGCGGCGGACACGGCGGTGAACGTGCCGTTCCTCGACGCGGTGCTGTACCTGCTCGGGATCACCCGGGAAGAGGTCGAGGCCGCCGACCTGGCGTGAGGGCGTCCGTACGACGCGCGGCGGGCGCCGTCCGTACGCGCGGCGCGCGCCCCCGGACGGCGACGGGCCCCGGCACACACCGTGCCGGGGCCCGTCGCCGCAGGTGCGCGGTCAGTGGTCCTTGGGGGTCCAGAAGTCCAGCAGCGTGCCGGTGCCCAGCTCCAGGGACTTCCACGGGCCGGTGAAGGAGACCACGGCCAGGGCGGCGGTCGGGAAGCCGGTGCGGGTCATCCGGGTACGGGTGTCCCCCTCGGCGCGGCCGGCGAGGCCGTCGGCGAGGGCGTGCATGCCGGGGTTGTGCCCGATGACGAGGAGGTCGGCGATGTCGTCGGGGGTCTCGTTGAGGAGGGCGATCAGCTCGCCGAGGGAGGCGTCGTACAGCCGGTCCTCGTAGAGGGTCCGGGGGCGGTGCGGCAGCGCGTGGACGGCCAGCTTCCAGGTCTCGCGGGTCCGGGCGGCGGTGGAACAGAGGGCCAGGTCGAAGTCGATGCCGGTCTCGGCCAGCTTCAGGCCGACGGCGGGTGCGTCGCCCCGGCCGCGCTCGGCCAGCGGACGGTCGTGGTCGGTGCCGTCCGACCACTCGGCCTTGGCGTGCCGGAGGAGGACGATCCTGCGGGGTGATTCGGCGCTCATGACTCCCAGCTTCGCATGAAATGAGCCATGGGGCGCAGGGTGTTGGGCGCATCACCCGTGCGGGGACGGGGCGCCGCGCCGCGCGGGGACGGGGCCTGCGCGACCGGCCGTACGGCGCGTGCTCAGCCGACGACGCGCAGGATCTGCTGGGTGACCTGGGCCAGGGGCGAGGTGTGGGCGGGGGCCGGGCCGGCGGCCCGCGCCTCTCCGGATCCGGCCAGGAGCAGCAGCAGGAGCCCGAAGGCGAGGGCGGGCAGGGCCAGCACCCACCAGTGCAGACGCGCGTCCGCGACGCCGCCGGTGACACGGCGGGCGGGACGGACGGTTCGGGTGTGCAGGGTGGCCGACATGACCGCCTCCGGGATGCTGGGGTGTTCGGCCGGGAGTGGCTCGCTCCCTTCGAATCTATGGATCCGACGGCGCGCTTCCCATCCGGGGCACACCCCACTTCACCCTGAGCCTGGCCCCCTAGGGGGTGGTGGGGTTAACCCCACCCCCGCCCGGGGACCGGCGCGCGGGGCGGTGTCAGGGGGAGACGGAGCTCGCGAGGACGGCGATGATCACGGTCACGAGGAGCATCGCGCCGAGGACGAGGCCGAGCTTCTTGTGGCCGTTCGGGGGGTTCGGTTCGAGGACTGGCATGCCGGTCAGTCTCCCATGCCGCATTCGTCCTCGATCGTGCGGTCCCGTCCCGCCAGGACGCCGAGCACGAGCTGCGGGACGATCAGGCAGGCCATCAGCGCGAGGGGCAGGTCCCAGCCGCCGCTGTGCTGGTAGAGGGTGCCGATGAGGAGCGGTCCGGGGATGGAGATGAGGTAGCCGGTGCTCTGGGCGAAGGCGGAGAGCTTGACGACTCCGGCCGGGGACTTGGCGCGCAGCCCGATCATGGTGATGACGAGGGGGAAGGCGCAGTTCGAGACGCCGAGCAGGAGGGCCCAGGCCCAGGCTCCGGCGGCGGGGGCGAGGGCGAGCCCGAGGTATCCGGCGAGGCCGAAGAGGCCCAGGGTGACGGCGATGGGGCCTTGGTTCCTCATCCGTCCGGCGAGGCGCGGGATGACGAAGGCGAGCGGTACGCCCATGACCATGGTGACCGCGAGCAGGACGCCCGCGGTGCCGGCCGAGACCCCGGCGTCGCGGAAGATCTGCGGGAGCCAGCCCATGGTGACGTAGGCGCCGGTGGCCTGGAGGCCGAAGTAGCAGCCCAGGGCCCAGGCGGTACGGCTGCGCAGGACGCCGGGGCCGGCGTCGGGCCGGGGGGCCGGGGCGGCTTCGGCGGTGGCGGCGAGGGCGGTCCGCAGGGCGCGCTTCTCGCGGCGGGCGGCCGCGGCGATGGCCAGCCAGGGCAGTACGGCGAGGACCGCGAGCAGGGCCCAGACCAGCAGCCCGGTGCGCCAGCTGCCGCCGAGGGCGGCGGTCATCGGCACGGTCGCGGCGGCGGCCAGCGAGGTGCCGGCGGCCAGGGCCATGGAGTACAGGCCCGTCATGGTGCCCACCCGGTCGGGGAAGTACCGCTTGACGATGACGGGGAGCAGCACGTTGGTGAGCGCTATGCCCGCCAGCGAGAGGGCGCTGGCGGCGAGGAAGCCGGCGGCGCCGTCGGCGAAGGGGCGGATCAGCAGGCCGGCGGCGACGGCTGCCATGCCCGCGCAGACGACGGCGGCGGGGCCGAAGCGGCGGGAGAGCCGGGGGGCCGTGACGCCGAAGACGGCGAAGCAGAGGGCGGGGACGGAGGTGATGAGTCCGGCGACCGTGCCGCTCATGCCGAGGCCGGTGCGGGTCTCCTCGAAGAGGGCGCCGAGGCTGGTGATGGCGGGCCGCAGGTTCAGGGCGGCCAGCACGATTCCGACGAGGAGCACCGGGCCGAGCCAGGTGGGGGTGGGGGCGACGGCGGGCTCCGGGGCCGTCGGGCGGAGCTGTTCGGGTGCCGTGCGGGCGGCCGTGGGCCGGTTCAGGGTCTGGATTTCTTCGTCGGACATTGAACCATCATAGAATCATGGGATGATTGGTTGTCCACCCCCGAAGCCTTGACCGAGGGTTTTCGGCCACTCGTGCAGTCGCTCTCCCTGGAGAAGGCCCCATGCCGCTGACGTCCCCCCGCCGCTCCGCCCTCGTCGATCAGGTGATCGCCCAGCTCCGCAACCAGATCACCTCCGGCGAGTGGCCGGTGGGCTCCCGCATCCCCACCGAGCCGGAGCTGGTGGAGCTGCTGGGCGTGGCGCGCAACACGGTCCGCGAGGCCGTCCGGGCGCTCGCGCACAACGGGCTGCTGGACATCCGCCAGGGTTCGGGCACCTACGTCCTCGCGACGAGCGAGCTGGCCGGGGTGATGCACCGGCGCTTCGCGGGGGCCGATCCCCGGCACATCGCGGAGCTGCGCTCGACCCTGGAGTCCTCGGCGGCCCGGCTGGCGGCGGAGCGGCGGACCGAGCGGGACCTGGTCCAGCTGGACGCGCTGCTGGCGCGCCGCGAGCAGGCATGGGCGAGCGGGGACGCGGAGCTGTTCGTGGCGGCGGACGTCGGCCTGCACATGGCGGTGGTGACGGCCTCGCACAACGAGGTGCTGATCGGGCTGTACGCCGACCTGGGCGACCTGGTGGCGGACTGGCTGCGCGGCGACGTGGGCCCCGAGCTGGCTCCGGAAGCGCACCTGGACCACTCTCGGCTGATCGAGGCGATCCGGCGGGGGGACGCGGACACGGCGGCGTCGGAGGCGGCGGGGTACCCGTTCGTCTGCCTGGGGCGCGCCTAGGGCGTGGCCGCCGCGCCGCTACTGGCGCCCGTGGCTGACCCAGGCCGAGCGGACTTCCTTCCAGCAGCGGCCGGTCAGCTCCAGCCGGGCCGCCGGTCCCACGGCGACCGGGGCACTGTCCCCGTCCACGTCCCACCAGCGGTCGCACTCGACGTGCAGCCGGACGAAGTCGGTCGCCGGGAAGCGGTTGTGGCAGGAGGCCTTGACCTGGGAGCCCTCGATCCGGGTGGCGCAGTCGGCGCCGAAGAGTTCCTCGGGGCCGCTGCGGGCGCCGCGCACCGGGGGTTCGACCGGCAGGTCGGCGACGTGCACGGTGGCCGTGTCGGGCGCCCCCGGGTCCGGGGGTCCGAGCGGGAGTCCCGCGATGCCCGGGCCCTCCGCCCCGGCTCCGGGATCGGCGGCTCCGGATCTCAGGGCTCCGCCGAGGCCCGCCGCCGTGACGGGGTCGGCCGAACCGGTCCGCGATCCTGCCGTGGCCGGGAGCAGCAGGCCGGTCACGAGGACCGAGGTGAAGAGCAGCGATACCGCCCGCTTGCGCCTCGTACGCACTCCGCACCTCCTCCCCGACGCACGCCGGAACCACCCCGACTCGGTCAGTTTGCAGGCATATGTCCGCCTTTTCGACTCGGGAAGATCCCATCGGGCGGTGTACATCTGATCGAGGAACCCCTGCGGAGCACGGCCCGGCCACGGAAAACGGCGGCGGCCGCGCTCCCCGGAAAGGGGAAGCGCGGCCGCCGCCGTACGGACGCAGGGGCGCGTGCGACGAGGGGTCAGGCACCCATCGCGTGCAGGCCGCCGTCCACGTGGACGATCTCGCCGGTGGTCTTCGGGAACCAGTCGGACAGCAGGGCCACGATGGCCTTGCCCGCCGGCTCCGGGTCGCTCATGTCCCACGTCAGCATGGAGCGGGAGTTCCAGACGTCCGCCAGCTCGGAGAAGCCCGGGATGGACTTGGCGGCCATCGAGCCGATCGGACCCGCCGAAACCAGGTTGCAGCGGATGTTCTCCTTGCCCAGGTCACGGGCGAGGTAGCGGCTGGTGGCCTCCAGCGCGGCCTTGGCCGGGCCCATCCAGTCGTACTGCGGCCAGGCGAACTGCGCGTCGAAGGTCAGGCCGACGACGGCCGCGCCCTCCGCCGGGAACAGCGGCTTGCACGCCATGGTCAGCGACTTCAGCGAGAACGCCGAGACGTGCATGGCGGTCGCGACCGACTCGAACGGCGTGTTCAGGAAGTTGCCACCCAGGGCGTCCTGCGGGGCGAAGCCGATGGAGTGGAGGACTCCGTCGAGGCTGCCGAGCTCCTCGCGGACGAGGCCCTCCAGACGGGCCAGGTGCTCGTCGTTGGTGACGTCGAGTTCGATCACCTTGACCGGCTTCGGCAGCTTCTTGGCGATGCGCTCGGTCAGCGTCGGGCGCGGCCACGCCGTGAGGATGACCTCGGCGCCCTGCTCCTGGGCCAGCCGTGCAGCGTGGAAGGCGATGGACGACTCCATCAGCACCCCGGTGATGAGGATGCGCTTGCCGTCGAGGATTCCACTCATGGTGATCAGTGACCCATGCCCAATCCGCCGTCAACGGGAATGACGGCTCCAGTGATGTACGCGGCGGCGTCGGACGCCAGGAAGCTCACGGCAGCCGCGATCTCCTCGGGCTGCGCGTAGCGGCCCAGGGGGACCTGCCCGACGATCCCGGCGCGCTGTTCGTCGGTGAGCACCTTCGTCATGTCGGTGTCCACGAAGCCCGGGGCCACCACGTTGAAGGTGATGTTGCGGGAGCCCAGCTCGCGGGCGAGGGAACGGGCGAAGCCGACCAGGGCCGCCTTGGAGGCGGCGTAGTTGGCCTGGCCCGCCGAACCCAGCAGGCCGACGACCGAGGAGATCAGGACCACGCGGCCCTTCTTGGCGCGCAGCATGCCGCGGTTGGCCCGCTTGACGACGCGGAAGGTGCCGGTGAGGTTGGTGTCGACGACGGAGGCGAAGTCCTCCTCGGACATGCGCATCAGCAGCGTGTCCTTGGTGATGCCCGCGTTGGCCACGAGCACCTCGACCGCGCCGTGCTTGTCCTCGATCTCCTTGTAGGCCTGCTCCACCTGCTCCGAGTCGGTGATGTCGCAGCGCACCGCCAGCACGCCCAGCTCGGCCAGGACCTCCGGCGGCTCGCCGGAGCGGTAGGTGATGGCCACCTTGTCGCCGGCCTCGGCGAAGGCTCGGGCGATGGCGAGGCCGATGCCCCGGTTTCCTCCGGTGACGAGAACCGAGCGGCTCAACGGATCACCCTTTCGCTAGCAGTCTGGATACCCGAAAACCTATCGGTCACCGACCGTTTCCAAAGAATCGGGCTCCGACAGGGCCTCGGGACGGGGTCTGTCGAGTCCCTACAGAAAGCGGTAGGCAGTGCGGGCCCCGGCGCGACATGATCGGGGCAACCGATCCGCACCACGGGAGGACGTCCGTGCCCCATTCCATCGACGCGGCATTCGCCGCGCTGCCCTTGCGGGCGCTGGCCGACGCGGCCCTCGCCCGGGCCCGCGCGCTGGGCTCCGACCACGCCGACTTCCGGCTGGAGCGGATCCGCAGCGCCTCCTGGCGCCAGCGGGACGCCAAGCCGTCGGGCAGTTCCGACACCACCGACCTCGGCTACGCGGTCCGCGTGGTGCACGGCGGGAGCTGGGGCTTCGCCTCCGGCGTGGACCTCACGATGGACGGCGCCGCCAAGGTGGCCTCGCAGGCCGTGGCGATGGCGCAGCTCTCGGCGAAGGTGATCAAGGCCGCCGGTTCCGACGAGCGGGTGGAGCTCGCCGACGAGCCGGTGCACGCGGACCGGACCTGGGTCTCGGCCTACGAGGTGAACCCCTTCGAGGTGGCGGACGAGGAGAAGGCGGCGCTGCTCGCCGACTTCAGCGCCCGTCTGCTGCGGGCCGGGGGCGTGGCGCACGTGGACGCCTCGCTGCTCGCCGTGCACGAGAACAAGTTCTACGCGGACACGGCCGGGACGGTCACGACGCAGCAGCGGGTCCGGATCCATCCGCAGCTCACGGCGGTCGCGGTGGACGGCGAGACCGGCGAGTTCGACTCGATGCGGACCATCGCCCCGCCCGCCGGACGCGGCTGGGAGTACCTGACGGGCACCGGCTGGGACTGGGACTGCGAACTGGAGCAGATCCCGGAGCTGCTGGCCGAGAAGATGCGCGCGCCGAGCGTGCGCGCCGGGCGCTACGACCTGGTGGTCGACCCGTCGAACCTGTGGCTCACCATCCACGAGTCCATCGGGCACGCCACCGAGCTGGACCGGGCGCTGGGGTACGAGGCGGCGTACGCGGGGACCTCCTTCGCCACCTTCGACCAGCTGAACAAGCTGACGTACGGCTCCTCGATCATGAACGTGACGGGGGACCGCACCGCGCCCCACGGGCTGGCCACGGTCGGCTACGACGACGAGGGCGTCGAGGCGCAGAGCTGGGACCTGGTCAAGGACGGCACCCTGGTCGGCTACCAGCTGGACCGGCGGATCGCGAAGCTGACCGGGCTCGGCCGCTCCAACGGCTGCGCCTACGCGGACTCCCCCGGCCACGTGCCGGTGCAGCGGATGGCGAACGTGTCGCTCCAGCCGGATCCGGGCGGGCTCTCCACCGAGGACCTGATCGGCGGGGTCGAGCGCGGGATCTACGTGGTGGGCGACCGTTCCTGGTCGATCGACATGCAGCGCTACAACTTCCAGTTCACCGGGCAGCGGTTCTTCCGGATCGAGAACGGCCGGCTGGCCGGGCAGCTGCGCGACGTCGCCTACCAGGCCACCACCACCGACTTCTGGGGTTCGATGGAGAAGGTCGGCGGCCCGCAGACCTACGTCCTGGGCGGCGCCTTCAACTGCGGCAAGGCCCAGCCCGGGCAGGTCGCGGCCGTCTCGCACGGCTGCCCCTCCGCGCTGTTCCGCAACGTGAACATCCTCAACACCACGCAGGAGGCCGGACGCTGATGCCGATCCGTACCAAGCCCCACGAGATCGTCGAGCGGGCACTGGAGCTGTCCACCGCCGACGGATGCGTCGTCATCGCCGACGAGGAGTCGAGCGCGAACCTGCGCTGGGCGGGCAACGCCCTGACCACGAACGGTGTCACCCGCGGCCGCACGCTCACGGTCATCGCCACGGTGGACGGCAGGGAGGGCACGGCCTCGGGGGTCGTCTCGCGCTCCGCCGTCACCGCCGAGGAGCTGGAGCCGCTGGTGCGCGCGGCCGAGGCGGCGGCCCGCGGCGCGGGCCCGGCCGAGGACGCCCAGCCCCTGGTCACCGGCACACCGGCCGCGCCCGACTTCACCGACGGGCCGGCCGAGACCTCCTCGGCGGTCTTCGGGGACTTCGCCCCGGCGCTGGGCGAGGCCTTCGCCCGGGCGCGGGCGGGCGGGCGCGAGCTGTACGGCTTCGCGCACCACACGATGGTCTCCACCTACGTCGGCACCTCCACGGGCCTGCGGCTGCGGCACGACCAGCCCACCGGCACCCTGGAGGTCAACGCGAAGTCCCCGGACCGCAGCCGGTCCGCCTGGGCCGGACGCGCCACCCGGGACTTCAAGGACGTCGACCCGACCGCGCTGGACGCGGAGCTCGCCGTACGCCTCGGCTGGGCCGAGCGGAAGGTCGAGCTGCCCGCCGGGCGGTACGAGACCCTGCTCCCGCCCACCGCCGTGGCGGACCTGCTGATCTACCAGATGTGGTCGGCGGCGGCCCGGGACGCGGTCGAGGGCCGGACCGTCTTCTCCCGGCCCGGCGGCGGCACCCGGGTCGGCGAACGGATCTCCGGTCTGCCGCTGACCCTGCGCAGCGACCCGAACGCGCCGGGCCTGGAGTCCGCGCCGTTCGTGATCGCGCACAGCTCGGGCGACGACGCGTCGGTCTTCGACAACGGCCTGCCGGTGCCCGCCACCGAGTGGATCAGCGGCGGCGAGCTGTCGCGGCTGACCACGACCCGGCACAGCGCGGCCCTCACCGGGCTGCCGACGGCGCCGGGCTTCGGGAACCTGATCCTGGAGGGCGGCGGCGAGAAGTCGCTGGAGGAGATGGTGGCGGCGACCGAACGCGGCCTGCTGCTGACCTGCCTCTGGTACATCCGCGAGGTGGACCCGGCGACGCTGCTGCTCACCGGGCTGACCCGGGACGGGGTCTACCTCGTGGAGAACGGCCAGGTCGTGGGCGAGGTCAACAACTTCCGCTTCAACGAGTCGCCGGTGGACCTGCTCTCGCGGGCCAGCGAGGCCGGGCGGACCGAGAAGACCCTGCCGCGCGAGTGGAACGACTACTTCACCCGGACCGCCATGCCCGCCCTGCGGATCCCGGACTTCAACATGAGCTCGGTCAGCCAGGGCGTCTGACCCACCTAGACTGACCACAGCATTTGTGAGACACCGAAGGAGTCGAGAGACCGTGACGGACATCGTCGACGAACTGAAGTGGCGCGGGCTGTTCGCCCAGTCCACCGACGAAGAAGCGCTGAGCAAGGCGTTCGCGGACGGTCCGGTCACCTTCTATTGCGGTTTCGACCCGACCGCGGCCTCGCTGCACGTGGGACACCTGGTACAGGTGCTGACCGTCCGCAGGCTCCAGCAGGCCGGGCACCGGCCGCTGGCGCTGGTCGGCGGGGCCACCGGTCAGATCGGTGACCCGCGCCCCACGGCCGAGCGCACCCTGAACGACCCGGAGACGGTCGCGAACTGGGTGAACCGGCTGCGCACGCAGATCGAGCCGTTCCTGTCCTTCGAGGGCGAGAACGCCGCGGTCATGGTCAACAACCTGGACTGGACGGCGGGCCTGTCCGCCATCGAGTTCCTGCGGGACATCGGCAAGCACTTCCGCGTCAACAAGATGCTGACGAAGGACTCCGTCGCCCGGCGCCTGGAGTCCGACCAGGGCATCAGCTACACCGAGTTCAGCTACCAGCTGCTCCAGGGCATGGACTTCCTGGAGCTGTACCGGCGCTACGGCTGCACCCTCCAGCAGGGCGGCTCCGACCAGTGGGGCAACCTGACGGCCGGGCTCGACCTGATCCACCGGCTGGAGCCGCAGGCGCAGGTCCACGCGCTGGCCACACCGCTGATGGTGAAGGCGGACGGCACCAAGTTCGGCAAGTCCGAGAGCGGCGCCGTCTGGCTCGATCCGGAGATGACCACGCCGTACGCGTTCTACCAGTTCTGGCTGAACGTGGACGACCGCGACATCTCCACCTACATGCGGATCCTTTCCTTCCGGTCCCGCGAGGAGCTGGAGGAGCTGGAGGCGCAGACCGCCGAGCGTCCGCAGGCGCGCGCCGCGCAGCGCGCGCTGGCGGAGGAGCTGACGACGCTGGTGCACGGCGCGGACCAGTGCGCCGGGGTGATCGCCGCGTCGAAGGCGCTGTTCGGCCAGGGCGAGCTGACGGACCTGGACGAGGCCACGCTGGCCGCGGCCCTGTCCGAGCTGCCGCGCGCCGAGGTCTCCGGTCTGGCGCCGGTCGTCGACCTGCTGGTGGAGACCGGGCTGGTCGCGAGCAAGTCGGCCGGGCGGCGCACGGTCAAGGAGGGCGGGGCCTACGTGAACAACGTCAAGGTCACCGCCGAGGACGCGGTGCCGGCCGAGGCGGACCTGCTGCACGGGCGCTGGCTCGTGCTGCGCCGCGGCAAGAAGAACCTGGCCGCGGTCGAGGTCACGGGCTGACCGCCCGTACCACTGCACGGTGACACGGCGAGGGGCCGGTACGGACGCACGGTCCGTACCGGCCCCTCCGTCGTGCCCCGGGGCCGCGCCGCCGGGTCGCCGCGCGTGCGCTCCGCGCGCGGCGTCGCTCAGGTCACCTGCCGCTTGTTGCCCCTGAGCGCCATGTAGATCATGTCGCCGAGTCCGACGACCACGACGGCGCCGGCCAGCTGGAGCAGGTGGCGGATCCAGTCGATGCCCCGGGTGTCGTGCACACCGATCCAGCCCGCGACGGCGTTGCCGAGGATGGCCCCGACGATGCCGAAGATGGTGGTCAGCCACAGCGGCTGGTGCTGCTTCCCGGGAAGGATCGCCCGGGCTATCAGGCCCAGGACGAATCCGACGATGATCGCCCACAACCAATGCATGTCGCCTCCTCGTGGCGCGGTGTGCGCATGTCAGGCCAGTCTCGGGGCGGTCCGCGCGGTCCGCACGTCGGTGGTTCCATTCGGGCGATACCCGCCCTCCCCGCCGCGAAGCGGGCCGCGTACCGTGGAAGGGTCCGGACCGGGAGGTGTCCGGCGGTGGATCGGGTGGTGGAACGTGCTGCGCAAGAAGCGGAACGGGACCGAGGTCTTCCGGATCACCGGAGCACGCAAAGGTCTCGCGGAAGACGTCCGGGGCCGTGAGCGCCGGTACGTGATCTCGATGGGGATCCGGACGCTGTCGGTGCTCCTGACCGTCATCCTGTGGAACGTGGAACGGCCCGTGGCGATCGTGACGCTGGTGCTGGGGGCGCTGCTGCCCTACGTTGCCGTGGTCATCGCCAACGCGGGGCGCGAGTCGGCGCCCTCGCTGCCCTCGCACTTCCTCCCGGCGCCCGTGCGCCCCGCACTGGAGGCGGGAAACCTCAAGAAAAGCTCAGATCAATCATGAAGTTCCGGTGCACCGCACCGGGTCGTGCGTGACATACTGCCTACGCGCTCCGCATCCCCCGTCGGAGCGACGGACCGACGCCGGGCAGCTCCCCCCGTGGCTGCTCGGCGTCGCCCTTCCGTTCGCGTGGTTTGTAGGGTTGAGGCTGTGAACTCCCCTGATGCGAACGACTCCCCTGATGCGAACGAAAAGCCCACCTGTTCCGGCAAGGGCTGCCGCGACGCCGCCGTGTGGGTCCTGGCGTGGAACAACCCGAAGCTGCACACGCCGGAGCGGCGCAAGACCTGGCTCTCCTGCGAGGAGCACCGGGAGCACCTGAGCCGGTTCCTGAGCGTGCGCGGTTTCCTCAAGGACGTCGTGAAGTTCGACGAGTGGGTACAGCCGGAGGGCTCGGAGCGGCCGTCCTGACGACCGCGCTGCGAGCCCTCCGCCGACCTGTCGGTCTCCCTCTAGCCGCCGATCGCCGACATGGGGCGGTCGGGCTGGAGGAAGGAGGGGTCGTCGAGGCCGGAACCGGCCTTCTTGCCCCACATCGCCACCTTCCACAGGCGGGCGATCTCCTCGTCCGGGACGCCCGAGCGCAGGGCGGCGCGCAGGTCGGACTCCTCGGTGGCGAACAGGCACGTACGGATCTGGCCGTCCGCGGTGAGCCGGGTGCGGTCGCAGGCGCCGCAGAACGGCCGGGTGACGGAGGCGATCACGCCGACGGTGGCCGGGCCGCCGTCGACGACCCAGCGCTCGGCCGGGGCGGAGCCGCGCTCGTCGGCACCTTCCTCGGTGAGCGTGAAGCGGGTGCGCAGCGACTGGAGGATGTCGCCGGCGGTGATCATGCCGTCGCGCTTCCAGCCGTGCTGGGCGTCGAGCGGCATCTGCTCGATGAAGCGCAGCTCGTAGGCGTTCTCCACGGCCCAGGCGAGCAGGTCGGGAGCCTCGTCGTCGTTCAGGCCGGGCATCAGGACGGCGTTGACCTTCACCGGGGTGAGGCCCGCGTCGCGCGCCGCGGCCATGCCCTCGATGACGTCCTTGTGCCGGTCGCGGCGGGTGAGGGTCTTGAAGACCTCGGGCCGCAGGGTGTCCAGCGATACGTTCACGCGGTCCAGGCCGGCGGCCTTGAGGGCCGCGGCGGTGCGCTTGAGGCCGATACCGTTGGTAGTGAGGGACATCCTGGGGCGCGGCTCCAGGGCCGCGCACCGCTCGACGATCCCGACGAGGCCGGGGCGCAGCAGCGGTTCGCCGCCGGTGAAGCGGACCTCGGTGATGCCCAGGCTGGTGACGGCGATGCGGATCAGCCGGACGATCTCGTCGTCGGTGAGCAGGTCCGGCTTGCCCAGCCACTGCAGTCCCTCTTCGGGCATGCAGTACGTGCAGCGCAGGTTGCACCGGTCGGTGAGTGAGACGCGCAGGTCAGTAGCCACGCGGCCGAAGGTGTCGATGAGCACGGTGGGCCCCCTCCCCTGTCCGGTGTTGTAGAGGTGCACGCCTGCTCCGTATGGGTGCGGGCGTTGTATTCGAGCCTACGCGACACCCGCGCCCCGTAGGGCGGCCCAAAGGAACCAGAGGTGGCGTGACCGTGTCGTAGGGAAGTACGACACGGCCACGCGGGGTGTTCGGTCCTTCGGCGGGAGCCCGAGGTCAGTGGGCGCCGGTGCCGGTCAGGGACCGGACCTCCAGTTCCGCGAACTTCTCGGCGTCGGCGGGCTCCCGGGACAGCAGGGTGCCCAGCCAGCCGAGGAGGAAGCCGAGGGGGATGGAGATCAGGCCCGGGTTCTCCAGCGGGAACCAGTAGAAGTCCGCGTTCTTGAACATGGAGGTGGGCTTGCCGGACACGACGGGCGAGAACAGCACCAGGACGACCGACGAGATCAGGCCACCGTAGATGGACCACAGCGCGCCCCCGGTGGTGAAGCGCTTCCAGAAGAGGCTGTAGAGGATCGTCGGCAGGTTGGCGGAGGCGGCGACCGCGAAGGCGAGGGCGACCAGGCCGGCCACGTTCATGTCGCGGGCGAAGGCGCCGAGCAGGATGGCGGCCGCGCCGATGAAGACGGTGGCCCAGCGCGCGGCCCGCATCTCCTCCTTCTCCGTGGCCTTCCCCTTGCGGATCACGTTCGCGTAGATGTCGTGCGCGAAGGACGAGGAGGAGGCGAGGGTGAGGCCCGCGACCACGGCGAGGATGGTGGCGAAGGCGACCGCCGAGATGACGGCGAGCATGACCGCGCCGCCGGTGGTGCCGACGCCGCCCAGGTACTCGGCGAGCTGCGGGGCGGCCGCGTTGCCGGCCGGGTTCTTCGCCTTGATCTCCTTCGGCCCGATGAGGGCCGCCGCGCCGAAGCCGAGCGCGATGGTCATC
Organism: Streptomyces sp. NPDC043876; assembly: GCF_056435825.1. NCBI lineage: Bacteria > Bacillati > Actinomycetota > Actinomycetes > Kitasatosporales > Streptomycetaceae > Streptomyces > Streptomyces sp. NPDC043876. Next base: position 28,413 of record NZ_JBWKDV010000013.1, read on the forward strand.
AGGTAGAAGGCGCCGATGATGCCGATGGCCCAGTTCACGGACTTACGGGCGGCCTTCGCGGTGGGCACGGTGTAGAAGCGGATCAGGATGTGCGGCAGGCCGGCGGTGCCGAGGACCAGGGCCAGGCCCAGCGAGAGGAAGTCCAGTTTGGAGGTGCCGGTCGCGCCGTACTTCAGGCCGGGCTCCAGGAAGCCGTCCTTGCCGCTCTTCTCGGCGGCCGCGCCGAGCAGGTCGGAGACGTTGAAGTGGAACTTCCACAGCACCATGACGGTCATCAGCAGGGCGCCCGCAATGAGCAGCACCGCCTTGACCATCTGCACCCACGTGGTGCCCTTCATGCCGCCGATCGTGACGTACAGGATCATCAGGACGCCGACCAGCGCGACGATGAGGATCTTGCCCGCATCGCTGGTGATGCCGAGGAGCAGCGAGACCAGGACGCCCGCGCCCGCCATCTGCGCGAGCAGGTAGAAGATCGAGACGACGATGGTGGAGGCGCCCGCGGCGGTGCGGACCGGACGCTGGCGCATCCGGAAGGCGAGCACGTCACCCATGGTGTAGCGGCCGGCGTTGCGCAGCGGTTCGGCGACCAGGAGCAGGGCCACCAGCCAGGCGACGAGGAAGCCGATGGAGTAGAGGAAGCCGTCGTAGCCGAAGAGCGCGATGGCTCCGGCGATGCCGAGGAAGGACGCGGCGGACATGTAGTCGCCCGATACCGCGAGCCCGTTCTGGAAGGCGCTGAACTGGCGGCCGCCCGCGTAGAAGTCGGAGGCGCTCTTGGTCTGGCGTCCGGCCCAGACGGTGATGGCGAGGGTCGCGGCGACGAAGACCGCGAAGAGGGTGATGATCAGCGGCCGGTGCTCGGTGGTCGAGGAGGCGGCGAGCTGGATGACGGCGGAGCTGCTCATGCGTCGTCCTCCATGCGGGACTTGATGGCCTCGGCCTTGGGGTCGAGCTTCGCCGCCGCGTGCCGCGAGTAGAACCAAGCGATGAGGAAGGTGCTGAGGAACTGGGCGAGGCCGAAGACCAGGGCGACGTTGACGTTGCCGAAGAGCTTGGTGCCCATGAAGCCGCCCGCGTAGTTCGACAGGAACACGAACAGCAGGTACCAGGCGATGAACCCGATGGTGAGCGGGAAGGCGAAGGAGCGGTGCGAACGGCGCAGAGCGGCGAACTCCGCGCTCTGCTGCACCTGGACGAAGGCGTGGGCCGTGGGGACCGCCCGGCTCGGGGAGCCGGCCGGCCCGGGGGGTGCGCCGTCGGGCGGCGGCGCTGCTTGCGTGGTCACGGGCGGCTCTCCTTGGGATGTGGGCGCGGTGGGGCCGACGGACAGGACGGCCTCCATGAGGGGGCGGCGTGACGGGCCCCCCTGTCAACGGCACGGCTCGCGCGACGGGACGGTTCAACACCCGTCGATTCTGTGGAGAGTTGGGTTCCGGATCGGTGTCCCCTGGTGCGGCGGGGCCGATTGCGCGAACGGGGGAATTGATTCCCCGAACTGATGGCGCGGACGGGAACGCGGGCGCTAGCTTCACCTGTCATGAACCCGTCGTGACGCGACCCGCGCCGCGACGGCTTTTTCACGGATGATGTGGAGAACCCATGGCTCATCTGGGAACCGCCCGCCGGCGCGCGCTCGCCGTGCCGGTCGGCCTGGTGCTCACGGCCTCGCTCGCCTTCCTCCCCTCGGTCGCGGCCTCCGCCGCGCCCCTGGGGACGACGGCCGCGGCCAAGCCCGCCACCACCACGGGACCGGAGCTGTCGTACGTGGTGAACCTGACCGCCTACGCCCCGGTGAAGGAGGCGAAGAAGGCCGTCGAGCGGGCCGGCGGCACGGTGGTGACGGCCTACGAGCAGATCGGGGTCGTGATCGCGCACTCCCAGAACCCCGACTTCGCCAAGGCCCTGCGCACCCAGCGCGGGCTCGTGGTCTCGGTGGGCGCCACCCGTACGGCCCCGCTCAAGGCGGTGCAGACCGACGAGGAGGGCACCACCCAGAAGCTCAGCGCCGCGGACGCCGCGAAGGCGGCGGCGCAGGCCGCGCCGGGCGAGGAGCCCCTGGAGCCCAACCAGTGGGACCTGCGGGCCCTCAAGGCCGACCAGGCGCACAAGATAAACGACGGCAGCCCGGACGTCACCGTGGGCGTCATCGACACGGGCGTCGACGACACGCACCCCGACCTCGCGGCCAACTTCTCCAAGGAGCAGTCGGCCAACTGCGTCGGCGGGACAGCCGACACCACCGAGGGCGCCTGGCGCCCGTACGCCGACGGCAGCGATCACGGCACCCACGTGGCCGGGACCATCGCGGCCGCCCGCAACGGCATCGGCATCAGCGGCGTGGCGCCCGGCGTGAAGGTCGCCGCCATCAAGGTGGCCGAGCCCGGCACCAACCTGTTCTACGCCGAGGCGGTGGTCTGCGGCTTCGTCTTCGCCGCCGAGCACCACATCGCGGTGACGAACAACAGCTATTACATGGACCCCTGGTACTTCAACTGCAAGACGGACGACGACCAGAAGGCCCTCGTCGAGGCGGTCACCCGGGCCGGCCGGTACGCCGAGCGCAAGGGCACCCTGACCGTGGCCGCGGCGGGCAACGAGAACTGGGACCTGGCCGCGCCCTCGATCCTGGACGAGACCAGCCCGGACGACGCGACCACCGTGCCGCGCACCGTCGACCCCAAGGCCTGCCCGTCCCTGCCCGCGCAGGTCCCGGGCGTGGTGACCGTGACGGCCACCGGTGACCAGGGGCTGCGCTCGTACTACTCCAGCTACGGGCTGGGCGTGGCCGACGTGACCGCGCCGGGCGGCGACAAGTGGCAGGTCCCGGCCACCCCGGACGCCAACGGGCGGGTCCTGTCCACGCTGCCGGGCGGCGGCTACGGCTACAAGCAGGGCACCTCGATGGCGGCTCCGCACGTCGTCGGCGTCCTGGCCCTGCTCAAGAGCACGCACCCGTGGGCCGCGCCGTCGCAGCTCCAGGCGCTGCTGAAGGCGCAGGCGGACAAGAAGGCCTGCCCGGACAAGATCTACGACGCGACGGGCGCCCTCGTGGACGCGGCCACCTGCACCAGCAAGTGGGGGCAGACGAGTTACTACGGCGCGGGCGCGGTCAACGCCCTCGCCGCGGTGAAGTAGCCGGCCCGGTCCCTGCGCGGACGACGGAGGGGCCGGACGGGGAACACCCCGTCCGGCCCCTCCCCCGTGCCGGGCGGCGCGGTCAGGCCTTGATCATGACCTTGAGCGCGCTGCGGTCGTCCATCGCGCGGTAGCCGTCCGGCACCTGGTCCAGGGCCACGGTCCGGTCGAAGACGGGCGCCGGGTCGATCGTGCCGTTCAGCACGTCGGCCAGCAGCTCGGGGATGTAGGCGCGGACCGGGGCCACCCCGCCGCGCAGGGTGATGTTCCGGTCGAACATGACGCCGAGGTCCAGACCCGTACCGCTGCCGTGCGGCACGCCGACGTAACCGACGGCCCCGCCGTCGCGGGTGATGTTCACGGCGGTGCGCATGGACTGCTCGGTGCCGACGGCCTCGATGACCGCGTGCGCGCCCTGACCGCCGGTCAGCTCGCGCACCGCCGCCTCGGCGGCCTCGCCGCGCTCGGCGACCACGTCGGTGGCCCCGAAGAGCTTGGCGATGTCGGTACGGGCGGAGTGGCGGCCCAGTGCGATGATCCGCTCGGCGCCGAGGCGCTTGGCCGCCAGGACCCCGCAGAGGCCGACCGCGCCGTCGCCCACGACGGCGACCGTGGAGCCCTGGCGGACGCCCGCGCCCAGGGCGGCGTGGTGGCCGGTGCCCATCACGTCCGACAGGGCGAGCAGCCCGGTGAGCAGGTGCTCGTCGGAGGCGGCCGCGGCGGGCAGCTTCACCAGGGTGCCGTCGGCGTACGGGACGCGGACCGCTTCGCCCTGGCCGCCGTCGAAGCCCACCGAGCCCCAGAAGCCGCCGTGCACGCAGGAGGTGTGCAGGCCCTCGACGCAGTAGTCGCAGGTGCCGTCGGACCACATGAAGGGGGCCACGACGAGGTCGCCCGCGCGCAGCCCGGAGACGGCGGAGCCGGTCTCCTCGACGATGCCGAGGAACTCGTGCCCGATGCGCTGGCCCGGCTGCCGCTTGGCCTCGCCCCGGTAGGCCCACAGGTCGCTGCCGCAGATGCAGGCGCGCAGCACGCGCACGACGGCGTCTTCGGGCCGCTGGACGGCGGCGTCGGGCACCTCCTCCACGCGGATGTCGTGCGGGGCATGGATGACGGTGGCGCGCATGGTGCGGTCCTTCGGTGACGCGGGGGCGGAGTGGCCGGAACGGTCAGACTGGTACGACTTCCCTACGGTACGCCCGGTGATCCGCCAGTGCTCCCGCAGCCAGCAGGTACTGCGCCGCCGCGTACGTCGCCATGATCCAGAAGTCGGGGCGGGGCGGCTGCGGCCACCCGGCGACCCCGGTGGCGATCAGCGTGTCGGAGAGCAGGAACAGCGCCCCGCCCAGCCCGGCCCACCGGCCCAGGGCCCCGGACCGCCAGGCCATCGCGGTCAGCAGCAGGCTGTATCCGGCGACCGGGATCCGCAGGCCGGCCGGGAGGTCACCCCACAGCAGCGAAACGGTCCCGGCGAGCGCGAGCCCGTACGCGGCCCCGGCGAGCGGGGAGGACGGCCGCCGCCCGAAGAGCACCAGGTAGCAGACGTGCCCGGCGGCGAAGGAACCCATGCCGACGAGGAAGGCGGCCTCGGCGTCGAAGAGCAGCGCGAGGTCCCCGCCCCACCCGAAGACCAGCGCGGCGACCAGCGGCCGGGGCGCGCCGCGGGTGAGCGCCCAGCCGATGAGCAGGGGCATCAGGAGCGGCTTGAAGAGCAGGTGCCCGGTGTGCCAGCCGGCGAGCAGGGACCCCAGGTCGGCGGCGGTGGCGACGGCGAAGCCGAGGAGGGCGGCGGGCCCGGGCGCCCAGCGGCCGGGGACGCCGCTCACGCGGCGGGCTCGGCGGAAGCGGGGGCGGGGGCGGAAGCAGGGGCGGGGACGGTGGCAGCGGAGGCGGCGGACGCCGGAGTTCCGGCCGCGGCCGGCTGCCAGCCCGGTCCGCGGAAGACCCGCCCCGCGCGCTCGCGCCAGCTGGTGGCGGCCCGGACGTCCCGGGCGATGGCGGCGTACTCGTGCGTGGCCACCCGCAGCGGGTTGTAGGTCGCGATGTTCTTGGTGAGGCCGAACTCGGGCCGGTCGGTCTCCCCCACCCAGGAGCCGAAGATCCGGTCCCAGACGATCAGGATCCCGGCGAAGTTGCGGTCCAGGTAGCCGCCCTGCGAGGCGTGGTGGACGCGGTGGTGGGAGGGGGTGTTGAAGACGTACTCGACCGGCCGGGGCAGCTTGCCGATGCGCTCGGTGTGGATCCAGAACTGGTAGACGAGGTTGACCGAGTAGCAGAAGGCGACGGCGGCCGGGTGCACGCCGAGGGCGATCATCGGCAGGTAGAACGGCCAGGAGGTCCAGCTGGTCCAGGGCTGGCGCAGCGCGGTGGTGAGGTTGAACTTGCGGCTGCTGTGGTGCACCACGTGGCACGCCCAGAGGATGCGGATGACGTGGTGGCCGCGGTGCTGCCAGTAGTAGAGGAAGTCCTGCACGAGCAGCATCAGCGGCACGGTCCACCACAGCACCGGGACGCGCAGCGGGGTCAGTTCGTAGACCGCCGCGTAGATCAGGGCGATCGGGATCTTCCAGAGGAAGTCGAAGGCGAGGCTGCCGATCCCCATGCCGAGACTGGTGACGGCGTCCTTGGCCTCGTACCCGGCGGCGTCCTCGTCGGGATGGAGCCGGTAGCTCACCAGCTCCACCACCGTGAGCAGCACGAAGGCAGGTATGGACCACAGCACGACATCGGGCAGGTTCGGCATGACCGCACCATAGAGGCGCCTTCCACCGGCCCGCTAGATGTTGTTACCGATCGGTATTCATCGGTGTTACCCGCGGTACCCCGGGGCGGCTCGGAGCCCTCGTGCCCGAGCCGCCCCGGGGCGGGTCTCCCCGCGCTACCAGACGCGCACCGAGGCGCCGCGGGCGAAGGCCGGGCTGGTGGCCTGGGGCGGGATCTCCGTCAGGGGCTCGGCGATCTCCGAGACGAGCGGGCCGTGCCGCGCGGCCAGCGCGTCCAGGAACGGCAGGTCGAAGCCGTACACCCGGGCGGCGTTGCCCCCGGCCATGGCCGCGACCTCGGAGCGCGGGAGGCCCGCGTAGGCGATGCGGAGGCCTTCGCGGGAGTAGGGGGTGGTGCCCTCGTCGTGGGGGTAGTCACTGCCCCACATGATCTTGTCGAGGCCGATCCGGTCCCGCAGCGGGACCTCGTGGGGGCGCATGAAGCTGGCGCCCACGAAGCAGTTGTCCCGCCAGACCTCGCTCGGACCCTTGCCCATGGAGTCGGCCAGGCCCGCGCCGAACTTGGACTCCGCGGTGGACGCCCGGGCCGCGGCGTTCACCAGCCGGCCGTGGTAGTAGTCCAGCATGTCCAGGACGCCCGGGATCCAGCCGGAACCCTGCTCCGTCAGGACCAGCTTGAGGCCCGGGTGGCGCCGGAAGGCCCCGCCGAAGACCAGGTGCCACAGGGCGCGGTGCGAGAACCAGGTGGTCTCCACCATGAAGACGGCGCGCGCCGCCGGTTCGTCCCCCAGCGGCGGCGAGGCGGAGCCGCCGTGGTGGTTGACCGGGACGTCCAGCTCGTCGCAGACCGCCCAGATCGGGTCGTACGCCGCCGAGTACAGCTCGGGGACCGGCGAGCCGGGCGGGACGCCCGGCAGCAGGATCCCGCCGGTCAGGCCCGCCGCCTTGGTGCGCCGGATCTCCGCGACCGCCGCGTCGACGTCGTTCAGGAGGATCTGGACCACCCCGGCCCGCCGCCCCGGCGCGTCCGCGCAGAAGTCGGCCAGCCAGCGGTTGTGCGCCTGGAGCCCGGCCCAGCGCAGCGCGTACTCCCCGGCGGTGGGCGGCTGGGCCATCAGCGAGGCCTTGGGGAAGAAGGGCGGGATGGTGTTCGGGAAGAGCACCTCCGCCACGATCCCGTCCGCCTCCAGTTCGGCCAGCCGGCGCCCGGAGTTCCAGTTCCGGTCGGCGGTGTCGGCGAGGAGGTCCTCGTAGGGGTTCACGTACGAGGCGGCCCAGGCGTCGAACTCGTCGTGGTACCGCTTCTCCAGGTACGGCTTGTAGTCGAGGAGGTCGGCGCCCGCGTGGCAGTCCGCCGAGATGACCGTGTAGCGGTCCCCGTCGGCGGTCATCCGGCCACCCCCAGGACGGGGAAGTCGTGGTCGGTCAGCCAGTGCCGGCCGACCTCGCGGGAGCGGGACCAGGAAGCGGCCACGGCCGCCTGGTCGGGGTCCTGGCCCAGCTCGGCCGGGGTCGGGCCGATCCGGCGGGCCAGCGGGGCGAGGGCGGCGGTGTCGAAGCCGAAGACCTCGGCGGCGGCCAGCCCCAGCATCCGGCGGGTCTCGTCGACCGGGATGTCGTGGAAGGTGTTCTTCAGCCAGCCGCGGGTGTTCGGCCAGGTGCCCTCGGGGTGCGGGAAGTCCGAGCCCCACAGGATGTTGTCCACCCCGATCTCGTAACGCTGCGCCAGCTCCCGGCGCTTGGTGTTGGTCGCGCAGACGAAGACCTGCCGGTCCAGGTACTCGCTGGGCGGCCGCTTCAGCTCCGCGAAGGGCGAGAGCTTCTTGCCGCCGTGCGCGCCGAGGTAGAGCCGGTCCATGAACCACAGCTGGTTGGGCAGCCACCAGCAGCCGGACTCGGCGACGCCGAACTTCAGGCCGGGGTGCCGCTCGAAGACCCCCGACCACAGCAGGAACCAGAGGGGGCGGGCGGGCCACCAGGTGACCTCGGAGACGTAGATGCCGAGGTGGTCGCCGTACTCGTGGCGCGGCGCGGCCCCCGAGTGGGTGACGACCGGCATCCCCGTCTCGGCGGCCGCCGCCCACACGGGGTCGTAACGGCGGTCGTGGTAGGGCGCCTTGTCCACCCACATGGACGGGATCATCAGGGCGCCGAGCCCCGACTCCCTGGCCCGGTGGATCTCCGCGACCACCCGGTCCGGTTCGCCCGTGATGGGGAGCAGCGCCACCCCGCAGTGGCGTTCGGGGTTCTGGGAGACGAACTCGGCCAGCCAGCGGTTGTGCGCCTGCGCGCCCGCCATGCCCAGCTCCGGGTCCTGGTCGCCGGAGAGGCCGAGGCCCACGCCGAAGGGCGCGGCGGTCTGGCTGTCGACCGCGTCGGCGTCGGGGAAGACCACCTCGGCGGCCACGCCGTCGCCGTCGAGTTCCTTGAGGCGCTGGGTGGCGTCCCAGCCGCCCTTGAGGCCTTCCTCGTGGTCGTGGAACCACTTCTCGGCGAAGGCCTCGTTGCGCACGCCGAGCCGGGTGGCCTCCTCGCGGCGGGCGCCCTGCCGGCCGAGGAACTCGTCGAACTCGCGGTGGAAGCGGGAGTCGAGGTAGGGGCGGTACCGCTCGGTGGGCAGCCCCGCGTGGCAGTCGGAGGAGATGATCAGGTACGGGTCTTCGTACGCGGTGTCGGTCCGGTCGCTCTGCTCGGTCACTGCACGACTCCTCAGTCGAGGATGAAGCTTTCCAGGTAGGCGGGGTTGGCGCGCTCCAGCATCGACTGCGACCGCGCGCGGATCTGGCGGTCGCTGTGCTCGCTGTCCGGGAGCATCCAGAAGCGGTCGGCGCGGATGCCGTCGACCACGTGCTCGGCGACCTCCTCGACCGGGGTGAACTCCACCTCGTGGCCGGCCCGTCGCATGGCCGCCTCGTACTGGTCGAGGGTGCGGTACGGCGCCTTGCGCGGGCGCTCCTTGGCATACCGGTCGGGCCGGTTGCGGTGGGACTCCCACAGTCCGGTGCGCAGCATGTGCGGACCGGGGAAGAGGACGGAGGCGCCGACGGGCGCCCCCTCGGCCTTGAGGTGGGCGTACAGCGACTCGGTCATGGTGACCACGGCCGCCTTGGTCACCGCGTAGACGGAGGCGGTGGGCAGCGGGGCGATGCCGCCGTCGCCGGAGGAGGTGTTGACGACGTGGCCGGGGGCGCCGCCGGCGATCATGCGCGGGACGAAGGCCTGGATGCCGTGGAAGACGCCCCAGACGTTGACGGAGAAGGCCCATTTCCAGTCGTTGGGCTCGTGTTCCCACATGCGGCCCTCGGCCCCGGATCCGACGCCCGCGTTGTTGCAGAGCACGTGGACCGCGCCGTAGGCGTCGTAGGCGGCGTCGGCGAGGGCGAGCACCGAGTCCCGGTCGCTGACGTCGACGATCCGGGCGAGCACCTCGGCCCCGTCGGCGGCGAGTGCGTCGGCGGCCTTGCGCAGGGCGCCCTCCTCGACGTCGGCGAGGACCACCTTCAGCCCCTCCGCGGCGAAGCGGCGGGCCATGGCGAGGCCGATGCCGCCCGCCGCGCCGGTGACGACGGCGACCTGTCCTGCTGCGAGCCGCATCTCACACGCCCCCCGCCGACGCGCCCTCGGGGGGAGCGTCGAGGATCTGCTGGGGGTCGTCGTAGCGCTGGTGGATGTAGGGGAGCAGCGCCCGGGCGCTGACCCGCTCGGCCACCCGGCCCTTCTGGTCGGTGGTCTTCTCGCCGATGGTGATCTCGACGATCCGGCACACGGGCAGGTCCGCGACCGGGTCGAACATCGACTCCCGCAGGACGATGTCCCCCGTGATGTGCTCCAGCCTGCGGACCTTCTCGCCGCGCGTGCAGTGCACGAGGACGGGATCGCCGTCGAAGCCCTCGCCGTCCACGGCGGGCAGGAACTTGAAGTAGAAGTCGGTCTTCGTGGCCGGTTCGGGCAGCGGCAGTTCGCGGTCCACCGCCCCGCGCACCTCCACGAAGGCGATCCCGTGCCGGGCGAGTGAGGCCCGTACGACGAGCCCGTCGCGTTCGACGGCGACCTCGCCCAGCTTCTTCGGTTCACCGAAGACCTCGCGGCCGCCGATCAGGGCGCGCTCGTGGGTCATCGGCATGACCAGCGGGTACCAGCCCTCGACCGCGCCGTGCCGGGCGGCGACGGCCACCGAGCCCGCGCCGAGGGGGTAGCCGGGCAGGTCGACCTTGCTGATGTTGGCCCGTACGAGGGGCCGTTCGGCGGGCTTGAGCGGCGGCGGGAGCACCGCGGCCACCACGTCCGGATCGCTCTCCCAGACGGCCACCACACCGGTGGACCAGATGTCCGGCAGTCGTGAACTCTTCTCGCGCGAGGCCGAGATCTCGGCTTCGGTCCGCGCGCCGTACCGTACGCGTGCCATGGGAAGCACCACCCTTCGGGGGGTCTCCCCAGCGGTGGCCGGGGAGGTTCTGTAACACAGTTACACCGCCGCCGATGAAGGGTAAAGAGGGCTGCACGCACAGGAACTGACGCATCGCCAGATTCATTGGAGACCCACCGGACAGACTGGGGGCCGTCATGGCCAGAAGCACGCTCACCCGCGAGGAGGTGCTGGAGGCCGCCTCGGCCCTGGTCAGACAGCACGGCCCGGCGGCCCTGACCATGCGCAAGCTGGCCGCCGAACTCGGCACCGCGGTGACCTCCATCTACTGGCACGTCGGCAACCGCGAATCGCTGCTCGACGCCCTCGTCGAGCGGACCGTCCAGGACATGGGCGCGGTCCGCCCCACCGGCCGCACCCCGGCCGACCGGATCGTCTCGGTGGCCCGGACCCTGCGCCGGGAGCTGCGCGCGCGCCCGCACCTGATCGCGATGGTGCACGAACGCGGGCTCACCGAGCGGATGTTCCTGCCCGCGCAGCAGGCGCTCGTGCACGAGGTGCACGCGGCGGGACTGCGCGGGGCCCGCGCCGCGGACGCGGTCCGCGTGGTCCAGTTCCAGATCGTCGGTTTCGTCCTCATCGAGCGCAACCGCGAACGCTCCCCCGCCCAGTCCCCCGCCGAGGGCGAGGTCTGGGACCCGGCCGCCGCCCCGGACGACCCGGCCCTCTCCCGCGCACTGGCCCGCCCGGCGGACCCGGAACGCCTGTTCCTGCTGTCGCTGCGGACGCTGGTACGGGCCCTGCTGGAGCCCCCTGCGCCGAGCCCGCCGAAGTCCCCGGACCCTTCGCCCGGATGACGGCGGGTGACGGCGGGAGTCCTCGCGCCGGGTTCGGCCGGGGGCGGACGGGCCACGGCTGTCGGTCCGGGCCGATATCCTCTGTGACCATGCTCGACGACCGTACGACCGCAGAGACGATCTGGCCGACCGCGTACCCCCAGGGGTACGCGGTCGTCGACGTGGAGACCACCGGGCTCGCGCGCGACGACCGGATCATCTCCGCCGCCGTCTACCGGCTGGACGCGCAGGGCAATGTGGAGGACCACTGGTACACCCTGGTCAACCCGCAGCGCGACCCCGGGCCCGTCTGGATCCACGGACTGACCAGCGACGTCCTGCGGGACGCGCCGCTCTTCGGCGACATCGCCGAGGAGTTCGCGGGACGCCTCGCCGACCGGGTCCTCGTCGCGCACAACGCCATCTTCGACTGGCAGATGATCGCCCGGGAGTACGCGCGGGCCTCGGCCAGCGCGCCGGTCCGCCAGCGGCTGTGCACCATCGCCCTGTCGAAGGAACTGAACCTCCCGCTGCCCAACCACAAGCTGGAGTCGCTCGCCGCGCACTTCGGCGTGGTCCAGCAGCGCGCGCACCACGCCCTCGACGACGCCCGGGTCCTCGCGGAGGCCTTCCGGCCCTCCCTGCACGCGGCCGCGCGGGACGGCGTCCGCCTTCCGCTGCTCGAATGCCGCCCGCTGACCGAGTGGTCGGACACCCCGGCCACCCCGCGCATCGGCCACCAGGCGTCCTACCGCGGCGCCGGTCCGGGCGCCGGAAGCTGGCGCCAGTCGCGCAAGCGGCCGCCGTGCCCGCACCCGAACCCGGGGCGGTACGAGGACGGCAAACCGCTCAAACAGGGCATGCGCATCGCCTTCTCCGGCGACACCTCCGTGGACCGGGAGCTGCTGGAGGACCGGGCGGTCGAGGCGGGGCTGCACGTCGCGACGAGCGTGTCGCGGCTCACCAGCCTGCTCGTCACGAACGACCCGGACTCCTCGACCTCGAAGACGGTCAAGGCGAAGTCCTTCGGGACCCCGGTCCTCGACGAGGCCGCCTTCACCCAGCTCCTGCGGGACGTGGCTGCGGCAGACGGGTGAGCGTCGGGCGACTCGCCCGGCGACCGCTTTCCCGTCCGCCCCGTCCGGTCCCACGCTGTGGCCCATGGCACGTTGCGAGGTTTGCGGAAACGACTACGGCATGTCCTTCGAGGTGCACGCGCAGGGCGCGGTGCACGTCTTCGACTGCTTCTCCTGCGCCATCCACCGGATGGCGCCCATCTGCGAACACTGCCGGGTCCAGATCATCGGCCAGGGCGTCGAGGTGGACCGGCAGTGGTTCTGCGGGGCGCACTGCGCCCGCGCGGAGGGGAAGGTGGGCGTCGTCGACCGCACCTGACCGGCCGCCGCGCGCGGGCGGCCACCGCAGCCGGCCGGCGGCTCCCCCCGAGTGGGTCACCCGGCCGCCGGAGCCCGCACGCGGAGGGGTACCGTCGTGGGCGTGTACCGCTTTGTACTGACCCGGCAGTGGCTGGGCCTGCACCTCCTGGCCCTCGTCCTGATCCCCTCGATGATCCAGCTGGGGTTCTGGCAGTTCCACCGCCACGAGCACCGGGTCGCCCAGAACGAGCTGATCGCGGCGAACCTGGCCGCGGAGCCGGCCCCGATGACCGCGCTGACCTCGCCCGGTCACGTGGTTCCGCGCGCCGATTTCTGGCGCGCGGTCACCGCCACCGGCACCTACGACCCCGCCCACGAGGTCGTCGTGCGGATGCGGACCTCCAACGACGGCAAGGTCGGCTTCCAGGTGGTCACCCCGCTGGTGCTGGGCGACGGCCGGGTGGTCCTGGTCAACCGCGGCTGGGTACCGGGCGGCGGGGATCCGCGCGCCTATCCCGCGGTGCCCGCCGCGCCTGCGGGCCAGGTCACCGTCACCGGGCGGCTGAAGGCCGACGAGGTCGAGGGCGACGGCGGCATCACGGACCGCAAGGGCCTGCCGGACCGTCAGGTGATGCTCGTCAACAGCGCCCAGCAGGCGCGGTACCTGGGCAAGCCGGTGCTCGGCGGCTACCTGGAGCTGACCGGTCCGGTCCCGCCGGACGGCAGCCCCCAGCCGGTCGGCGAGCCCGACCACGACTCGATCGGCCCGCACATGGCCTACGCCGTGCAGTGGTGGCTGTTCACCGCCGCCGTGCCGGTGGGCTGGGTGATCCTGGTGCGGCGCGAGAAGCGCGACCGCGAGGAGGCGGCCGCGAAGGCTGCCACGGGCGCGGAAGGCGACGGCGGCGGCGCCGGACCCGGGGGTTCCGCCGAGCCCGAGCACGCGACGGCGTAGCGTACCCGCATGGATCTTGGACTGAAGGACCGCGTCTACGTCGTCACCGGGGCCACGCGCGGCCTCGGCTTCGCCAGTGCCCGCGAACTGACCGCCGACGGCGCGCGCGTCGTCATCACGGGCCGGGACGAGAAGCGGGTCGCCGACGCCGCCGCCGCGCTCGGCCCGAACGCCGTGGGCGCCGTCGCCGACAACGCCGACCCGGACGCCGCCGCCCGCCTCGTCGCCACCGCCCGCGAGCGCTTCGGCCGCTTCGACGGCATCCTGATCAGCGTCGGCGGTCCGGCCCCCGGCTCCGGCGCCGACAACACCGACGAGCAGTGGCGGGATGCCTTCGAGTCGGTCTTCCTCGGCGCGGTGCGCCTGGCCCGCACGGCCGCCGCCGAGCTGGGCGAGGGCGGGGTCATCGGCTTCGTGCTCTCCGGGTCGGTCCACGAACCGATCCCGGGACTCACCATCTCCAACGGACTGCGCCCCGGCCTCGCCGGTTTCGCCAAGTCCCTCTCCGACGACCTCGGCCCGCGCGGGATCCGGGTCGTCGGCCTGCTGCCCGCCCGGATCGACACCGACCGGGTGCGGGAGCTGGACGCCCTCTCGGGGGACGCGGCCGCCGCCCGGGCCGCCAACGAGTCCCGCATCCCGCTGCGCCGCTACGGCACGGACCGGGAGTTCGGCCGCGCCGCCGCCTTCCTGCTCTCCCCGGCGGCCTCGTACCTGACGGGCGTCATGCTCCCCGTCGACGGCGGCGCCCGCCACGGGTTCTGACGCCCCGCAGGGCGTCAGCTGACCCGGTGGGCGCGGTGGTCCGCGACCTGGAAGCGGATCTCCGTGGGAAGCTCGGCCAGGCCCGCCGAGGCGCGGGCGTGGTCGAGGACCGGACCGGCCAGCGCGCCGAGGACGTCCGCGGGGACGGCGTGCGGCTCCAGGCGCAGGACCAGCCGCAGGGCGGGGGCCGTACGGCGCCCGCGCAGGACGGCCCGGCAGTGGGCCACCCCGTCCAGCGCGCCCGCCTCGGCGGCCACCGCCTCCTCCAGGGCGCGGCCGCGCAGCTGCGCGAAGGCGCCGTCCCCGGTGTCGACCACGACGGCCGGGAGCCGGGAGCGGCGCAGCTGGGCGAGCAGCCACCACAGCGCGAGCAGCACGCACAGCGCGAGGACCGCGACGGCCGCCCACCACCACCAGCCCTCGGTGTGCCAGTGCCGGCGCCGGGCGGCGCTCAGCAGGGGCGCGTGGCGGCCGTCGAGCGGCCGGTAGCCGGTCAGGACGGCGGCGCCGCCCGCCAGCAGCACCAGCCCGACGAGGGCGAGCAGGATCCGGTTGACCACCCCGAGCATGTGCGGGTCACCCCTTTCCGGCCGGGCTGACCCGGACGCGCGGCTGCGGCTGGTGGGCCAGGCCCAGTTCGGCGAGCCCGACGGCGAGGACCGCCTCCAGGTCCGCCCGTACGTCGTCCAGTGCGCGGAAGTGCGACGCCGCGCGCACGGTGACCCGGGACCGGGACACCGCGACCCGGGCCGAGCGGACCCCGGACACCTCCATGGCCCGGTCCCGCAGCACCAGCGCAGCGGCCTTGCGCCCGATCCCGGCACGCACCTCCGCGCCCCGGCCGGTGGACCGTCCGGTCGCCGGGGAGCGCAGCGGCAGCACCGAGCGCAGGCCCGGGGCCAGAGCGAGGAACAGCAGGGCCGCTCCGGCCAGCACCAGCACCGCGGCGGCGACGATCACCCAGGTGTCGGCGGGGGCGTGCCGCTCCAGCAGCCGGGCCAGTTCGCGGCGCCAGCGCATGCCGGGGCGGTGGGCCCGTACGGCGGCGAGGTCGTAGAGGAAGATCCCGGCGGCGCCCAGCACCACGAGGGCGGTGAGCGCGGCGGGGATCCGGCGGGCCGAGCGGAAGCGGGGGGCCGGGGCCGCTTCCGGCCCGGCCGGGTCCTTGCCGGGGCCGACGGGGGCGGTCACTGCAGCCGGTCCCGCCGGGCGGGGCCGACCTGGGCGGGGTGCAGCCGTTCGACGTCGATGGCGACTTCCGGGACGGACATGCCGGCGCAGTCCTCGACCCGGAGGGCGACCCGGCTCCGTACGGCGGCGCACTGGGCGGCGAGGTCGGCGGGGTAGCCGAGTTCCAGGCTGATCCGGACCCGGGCGATGTCGTGGTGCACGGTGACGGTGGCGTGCGGGGGCGCGGCGTCGGCGGGCGGCCCGGCGGGCAGCGCGGCCAGGGCCTCCCGGGCCGCCTGCGCGGCGATCTTGGCCACGACCCGGTCGGCGATCCGGGTGGCGCCCCGGTCGGCCGGGGGCACCTTCGTCGGGGTACTGCGCGGGGCGCCGGGGCGGGCGTCGCGGGGGCTGGTCATCGGGGCCTCACCGGCGCCGGCCGTCGCGGTCCCCGTCGCGCGGGGAGCCCCGGTCGCGGGGACGGAAGAAGTCCCCGGGGTCGAGGTCCCCGTCCAGGAACCGGCCCACGAAGAAGCCGACGGCGCCGAGCGCCGCCACCAGCACGAAGGCGCCGAACCCGCCGAAGTACCCGGCGAACCCCAGTGCCATGCCGGCCAACAGGCCGACGACCGCCATGCTCATGCGGGATCCTCTCGGCGCGCGCACCACGTGGTCCACGGGTGCGGTGTGCGGGGGTGGATGGATGCGGGTGTGGATGGGTGCGGGTGTGGATGGGTGCGGGGGTGGATGGGTGCGGGGGCCTACTGGAGCCGGGACTCCGGCTCTTCGTCCTCTTCGTCGGGCAGCTTGACGTCGCTGACCGCGATGTTGACCTCGACGACCTCCAGGCCGGTCATCCGCTCCACGGCCGCGATCACGTTCTCCCGCACCGCCTGGGCCACCTCGCGGATCGCCACGCCGTAGTCCACGACGATCTCCAGGTCGAGGGCGGTCTGCACCTCGCCGACCTCGGCCTTCACGCCCCGGCTGACCGAGGCCCGGGCCCCGCCCGGGACCCGGTCGCGGACCGCGCCGAAGGTGCGGGAGAGGCCGCTGCCGCTGCCCATCGCGTGGACGCCGACCACCTCGCGGGCGGCCAGGCCCGCGATCTTCTCGACCACGCCGTCGGCGATGGTGGTGCGGCCCCGGTCGGCCGGGGGCCGGGCGAGCCCTCCCGAGGCGGATCCGGATCCGGATGCCGATTCGCTCATCGCCGTGTCCTTTCGCGCGTGCGGACTTTCTCCCACCGTAAGCGCGTCCCGCCGCCGATGCGCCGGGACTACGCCGGACGGCGGGCAGAGCGTGTCGATCGCGCTTGACCTCAACCATGATCGAGGTTCGAGACTGGACGCACGGAACCGGAAGGCACGACGACGGGGGATGTGCGATGCGAGCGGTACGCGTGGACGGGTACGGCGGTCCGGAGGTCCTGGTCCCGGTCGAGGCACCGGACCCGGAGCCGGGTGCGGGTGAAGTGGTGGTGCGGGCCGGGGCCATCGACACCCTGTACGTCGAGACCCAGATCCGGGGCGGCTGGGGCGAGGCCTTCGGGGTGCGCCCGCCGTACGTCCCGGGCGGCGCGGCCGCCGGGCACGTGAGCGCGGTGGGCGAGGGGGTCGACCCCGGCCTGCTCGGCCGCCGGGTGCTGGCGGCCCCCGGCACGAAGGGCACGTACGCCGAGCTGATCCGGGTCCCGCTCGACCTCCTGGTCCCGGTACCGGACGGACTCGGCATCCCCGAGGCGGCGGCCCTGGCGCACGACGGGGTGACGGCCACGGGGATCACCGAGGCGATCGCGGTCCGGCCGGGCGAGCGGGTCCTGATCCTGGGTGCGGCGGGCGGCATGGGCACCCTGCTGGTGCAGCTGGCCAGGGCCGCGGGGGCCCGGGTGGTGGGCGCGGCCCGGGGGGCGGCGAAGCTGGCGCTGGTCCGGGAACTGGGCGCCGACGTGGTGGTCGACTACACGGACCCGGGCTGGACCGAAGGGGTCGGGGGGCCGGTGGACGTGCTGCTCGACGGGGTCGGCGGGGAGCTGGGCCTGGCGGGCTTCGGCCTGGTCCGGGACGGGGGCCGGGTCTCCGCGCACGGGGCGCCGAGCGGGGGCTTCGCGACCTTGGACCCGGCGGAGGTGGCGGCGCGGGGGATCGCGCTGCGGGGGATCGCGGAGGTGCGGTTCGGGGCGGCGGAGACCGTGCGGTTGGCCGGGGCGGCGATGGCGGGGGCCGTGGCGGGGCGGCTGCGGCCGGTGATCGGGCGGACCTTCCCGCTGGCCGCGGCGGCCGATGCGCACCGGGCCATCGAATCCCGCGCCATCCCGGGCAAGGCCCTCCTCCTCCCGTAGCGGACCCCTCCCCTGCCCTCAAACGCCGGTCGGGCTGGGGTGGCCTCCGGCGGGCCCCCAAACGCCGGGCGGGCTGGGAAGGGTCGCGACCCTCGGACGCAGGGCGGCTGAAAATGGCTTGCTGACCCGGGGCTACAGGGGTACCCCGGGCAGCCAAATCCAGCCGCCCGGCGATTGAGTGGCCACCGGAGGCGTGTCAGCCTGCCCGGCGATTGAGGGCCGCCGGAGGCACGTCAGCCTGCCCGGCGTTTGAGGGCCCGCCGGAGGCAGGTCAGCCCGGCCGGCGATTGAGGCCGCATGGGGCACGTCAGGCCGGCCGGCGGTTGAGGCCGGGCTGAGGCGGGGGCGGCCGCGGCTTCGGAGCGGCGGGGGTCAGTCCGCGAGGCCGGCCAGGTCTCGGAGGCGGCGGGCCTGGGCGGCACGCTCGGCGGCACGCTGGTCGTCGTACGCACGGCCCGACGCCCCCCGCAGCAGCGCCTTCGTCTCGATCACCGCATCCCGCGGCGGCGCCACCAGCGCGGCCACCAGGTCCTGCACGGCGGCGTCCAGCTCGGACCCGGGCACGACGAGGTTGGCCAGGCCGATCCGCTCGGCCTCCTCCGCGTGCACGAAGCGCCCGGTGGCGCAGATCTCCAGGGCACGGGCGTAGCCGACCAGGTCGGTCAGCGGCCGCGTACCAGCCAGGTCCGGCACCAGCCCCAGGCTGGTCTCGCGCATGGCGAACTGCACGTCGTCCGCGACGACGCGCAGGTCACAGCCGAGCGCGAGCTGGAAGCCGGCGCCGATGGCATGACCTTGCACCGCGGCGACGGAGATGATGTCGTTGCGCCTCCACCAGGTGAAGGCCTCCTGGTACTCGGCGATGGTGGCGTCCAGCAGTGCGTCGGAGCCACGCGCCAGGTCCAGGAAGGACGGCTCGCCCTCGAAGCCTTCGGGCGTGAACGCCTGCCGGTCGAGTCCGGCGGAGAAGGACTTGCCCTCGCCGCGCAGCACGACGACCCGGACGGTGCCCGGCAACGACCGGCCGGCCTCCGCCAACGCCCGCCAGAGCGCGGGGGACTGGGCGTTTCGCTTGGCCGGGTTGGTCAGTGTCACCGAGGCGACCGTGTCGTCGACGGTGAGCCGTACGCCGTCCTTGTCGAGCAGAGCCATCTGTATGCCTCCGGTGTGCAGTCGGCCGCGGACTCGGCCTCAAGTGACTGCACAGTAACCACCCGGTCGGCCGGAAAGCCGACCGGGGGGCACCGAAGGACTCTAGGAGCGATGTCGAACCCGGCCGGATGGCCCGGATCGGACCGAAGCCTGCGGCCGGGGCCTCAGGCCGAAGCCGCCTTCTTTCCGCGCGTCGCGCCACCGCGTCCGCGCAGCGTGACTCCGGACTCGCTGAGCATCCGGTGAACGAATCCGTAGGACCGGCCGGTTGATTCGGCCAGCGCCCGGATGCTCGCGCCGGAGTCGTACTGTTTCTTCAGGTCTGCCGCGAGCTTGTCGCGCGCGGCGCCGGTTACCCGGCTGCCCTTCTTCAGAGTCTCGGCCACCCGTGCCTCCTCATGGGAAGTGCGCTCTGGACTTCTCATGATCACCCCTCCCGGCGTTCCTGGCCACCCATTCGGCAAGGTCGGCGCGAGCGCTTTTCTCGCGGAGTGGACACCCGAGCAGAACGGAATCTTCGCCTCCACTCCTCGCCCTCCGTCACGACCGGCCACCCACCGTGGGAATCGCCAGGTCAGGGGGTACGCCACAAGAACAGCCGGCCCCGGCCGCGCACGGTGAGTGCGCGACCGGGGCCGTTGTACAGGGTGCGGGGGTACGAGACGTTCTCACTCAGATGATGGATCACTCGTGGGCCGAATGATCCATAAGCAACTGGATCAACGCGCCCGAGCGGACGGAGACCGGCCCCCACCGGCCCCGACCAGGCGCGGGCCGGGTCAGGCCAGGGCCACCAGGTCCCGGTAGTCCGGGCCCCACAGGTCCTCGACGCCGTCGGGCAGCAGGATGATCCGCTCCGGCTCCAGCGCCTCGACCGCGCCCTCGTCGTGCGTCACGAGGATGACGGCGCCCTTGTACGTGCGCAGCGCGCCGAGGATCTCCTCGCGGCTGGCCGGGTCGAGGTTGTTGGTGGGCTCGTCGAGGAGCAGCACGTTCGCCGAGGACACGACCAGCGTGGCCAGGGCGAGGCGGGTCTTCTCGCCGCCGGAGAGGACCCCGGCGGGCTTGTCGACGTCGTCACCGGAGAAGAGGAAGGAGCCGAGCGTCTTGCGGACGGCGACCAGGTCCAGGTCCGGCGCCGAGGAGCGCATGTTCTCCAGGACCGAGCGCTCCGGGTCCAGGGTCTCGTGCTCCTGGGCGTAGTAGCCGAGCTTGAGGCCGTGGCCGGGGACGACCGAGCCGGTGTCCGGCTTCTCCGTGCCGGACAGCAGGCGCAGCAGGGTGGTCTTCCCGGCGCCGTTGAGGCCGAGGATGACCACGCGCGAGCCCTTGTCGATGGCCAGGTCGACGTCGGTGAAGATCTCCAGCGAGCCGTACGACTTGGACAGGCCCTCGGCGGTCAGCGGGGTCTTGCCGCAGGGCGCCGGGTCGGGGAAGCGCAGCTTGGCGACCTTGTCGGAGACGCGCACGGCCTCCAGGCCGGCGAGCAGCCGGTCGGCGCGCTTGGCCATGTTCTGGGCGGCGACGGTCTTGGTCGCCTTGGCGCGCATCTTGTCGGCCTGGGAGTTGAGGGCCGCGGCCTTCTTCTCGGCGTTCTGGCGCTCGCGCTTGCGGCGCTTCTCGTCGGCCTCGCGCTGCTGCTGGTAGAGCTTCCAGCCCATGTTGTAGACGTCGATCTGGGCGCGGTTCGCGTCCAGGTAGAAGACCTTGTTGACGACGGTCTCGACCAGGTCGACGTCGTGGGAGATGACGATGAAGCCGCCGCGGTAGTTCTTGAGGTAGTCGCGGAGCCAGACGATGGAGTCGGCGTCGAGGTGGTTGGTCGGCTCGTCGAGGAGCAGGGTGTCGGCGTCCGAGAAGAGGATCCGGGCCAGCTCGACGCGGCGGCGCTGACCACCGGAGAGGGTGTGCAGGGGCTGGCCGAGCACGCGGTCGGGCAGGCCGAGGGCGGCCGAGATGGTCGCGGCCTCGGACTCGGCGGCGTACCCGCCCTTGGTGAGGAACTCCGTCTCCTGGCGCTCGTACTGCCGCATCGCCTTCTCGCGGGTGGCGCCCGAGCCGGAGGAGATGCGCTCCTCGTTCATGCGCATCTTCTTGAGCAGGACGTCGAGGCCGCGCGCCGAGAGGATCCGGTCGCTGGCCAGGACGTCGAGGTCGCCCGTGCGCGGGTCCTGCGGAAGGTAGCCGACCTCGCCGGAGCGGGTGATGGAACCCGCGGCGGGCTGTCCCTCGCCCGCGAGGCACTTGGTGAGGGTGGTCTTGCCCGCTCCGTTGCGGCCGACCAGGCCGATGCGGTCGCCCTTGGCGATGCGGAACGAGGCGGACTCGATGAGGACGCGGGCGCCGGCGCGCAGCTCGACGCCGGTGGCGGTGATCACGGAAATACTCCAGGGCGGTGGGGACGGCGGAAGGGGGGCAGGGACGCGAGTCTTCGGCGCCGCTAATCCGCGAGGAGATTTGCCATGGAGCCATTCTACCGGGGGCGCGCAACTACTTTTCGGGGCGCCCGCCCCCGGCCGGGCACCGACCCGCGTCCCCCGTTCGGCCCCTATACGGCGCCGGTTCCGGGGCATGCGTACCAGGATGAGGGGGCCGGCACTCGCCGCAGGGGGCGGGATGTGACCTCCCCCACTTGATGAGAGGGCGTGCGGGATGCAGTTCGACGACGACGCCGATCTGGATACTTCCGAGGTCCAGGACGTCCGGAGCAGTCGCATTCCGGGCGGGCGAGCCACCGTCGGCGGCGGCATCGTGGGCCTCATCGCACTGGTCCTGGGGCTGCTCCTCGGGGTGGGCCCCGACCAGCTGGGGCTGTCCGACGGCAGCCCCGAGCCGGCCGCCACGTCCTCCTCCGCCGCGCAGGTGCAGCAGACCTGCCGCAAGGGGCGGGACGCGAACGCGCGCGAGGACTGCCGGCTGGTCGCCGTGGTCAACAGCACGCAGGACTACTGGCGGCAGGAGTTCGCCCGGCGCGGCGGCAGCTACACCGCGGCGCCGACGGTCTTCTTCACGGGCCGGGTGGGCACCGCCTGCGGGACGGCCACCTCCGCGGTGGGCCCGTTCTACTGCCCGGGTGACCGGAAGGTCTACCTGGACCTGGGGTTCTTCAACGAGCTGCGGACGAAGTTCGGCGCGACCGGCGGCCCCTTCGCGCAGGCGTACGTGGTCGCCCACGAGTACGGGCACCACATCCAGAACCTGACCGGCACCCTCCAGAAGGCCCAGGACGGGCAGCAGGGCGCCAACAGCAACGCGGTCAAGGTGGAGCTGCAGGCCGACTGCTACGCGGGGGTGTGGGCGCACAACGCCACCCGGACCCCGGACGAGAGCACCGGGCGGCCGCTGATCACCAGCCTGACCGACCAGGACATCAAGGACGGCCTCGACGCAGCGGCGGCGGTCGGGGACGACCGCATCCAGGAGAAGTTCCAGGGCCGGGTGACCCCGGAGTCCTGGACGCACGGCAGTGCCGAGCAGCGCCAGCAGTGGTTCTACCAGGGGTACCGGACGGGCGACATGGCCCAGTGCAACACCTTCCGCTGACTGTCACACCCGCCTGCGAGACTTGTGGTCCGGGTCACACGCACGAGAGGGAGTGATCGTCATGGCAGGCGTTCCGACCATCTTTCCGACACTGCTCTACCGCGATGCCCAGGCCGCCATCAAGCTGCTGACCGAGGCCTTCGGCTTCACGCAGGCCGCGGTGTACGAGGGTGAGGACGGCGCGGTCATGCATGCCGAACTGGCCTACGGGAACGGCATGGTGATGCTGGGCAGCAAGGGCCGGGGCGGGGTCTTCGACAAGGCCATGGCCGAGGGCGGCCCGGCCGGGGTCTACATCGTGGTCGAGGACGTGGACGCGCACCACCGCCGGGCCGAGGAGCACGGGGTGGAGATCCTGATGCCGCCGACCGACCAGGACTACGGGTCGCGGGACTACATGGCGCGCGACGCCGAGGGCAACATCTGGAGCTTCGGGACGTACGCGCCGCAGGTCTGACCCGCGGCGCGGGTCCGGCGGGGTCCGGGCGCGAAGGGCCGGGCCCCTCGCGCCGGGACTGCGCCGGGACCGCGCCGGTTTCAGACGCCGCCGGTGTGGACCTGGAAGGCGGCGCGGCGCATCGCCTTGGCCAGGGCGGGGTCGGGGTGGGCGGCGGCGAGGGCCACGAGCACCTGCACGGTGCGCGGGTGCCCGACGGCGCGGACCTCGTCCAGCAGCCGGGGCACGGTGGTGCGCACGGCCGAGTCGAGGTGGCGGGCCAGCAGCTCCGCCTCGCCGTGGTCGGCGATGGCGGCCGCGGTGTCGACCCACAGCCAGGTCGACTCCTCCCGGGTGAGCACTTCCTGGGCCTCGTCCGGGTCGACCCCGTCGTGCTCGGCGAGCCAGAGCAGGGCGTAGGGGCGCAGCGCGGGCTCGCGGACCGCGGCGCGGACCTCGGGCTCGGCGGGGGCGCCGACCACGCGCAGCGCCTCGAAGGCCAGGCCGCGCAGCAGCGCGTCCTCGCCGCGGGCGGCGTGCAGCAGCTCGCTGACGGCGTGTCCGACGGGCCGGGCGGCGAGCCAGGCCTGGTATTCGGCGCGGGCCGGGCCGGGCGTGAGCCGGGCACAGCCGTGCAGCATGGCCGCGGCGGACTGCTCGATGTTCCCGGCGGTGCTCTGGGCGGCCACGCAGATCTGTTCCAGCTTGACCCAGACCGCCCAGCTGCCGAGCGGGGTGAGCGCGGCCATCGCGGGGCCCAGCGTGACGGCGTCCACGGCGGCCAGGCCGCCCAGCGCCCAGCGCAGCAGGCGGGCGAGCGGGACGGGCCGGTCGGCGGCGCGCGCGGGGGCGGCGGCGCTCGGGCCGCCGAGGCCGGCGGCGCCCGCCCCGGAGGCGGCGTCGTAGGGCACTTCGCAGCGCTCGTCGCGCAGTTCGACGACGCGCTGGCCGAGCAGGTCCAGCAGGGCGGGGACGGTCACGGGTCCGGCGGAGAGCTGGAGGAGGGAGAGGACCTGGGGCATCGACTCGACCACTTCGGCGACGGCCGAGGGGGCGATGTCGGCCGGGGCCGGGTGGACGAGCGACCAGGCGTCGAAGAGGGCGACCCAGCCGCGCAGGACGGCCGTGTCGTCGCGGTCCCAGGCGCGCAGGCGCCAGCCGGGGCGGGCGTGTCCGCCGTGCACCTCGACGAGTCCGGCGAGCCGGGCGCGGTCCCAGCCCACCTGGATCTGGCCGTGCGTCAGACCCAGCTGCCGGGCGGCCCGTTCGACGTCGGCGGCGGGCAGTGCGCCCGCCGGGGCGGGCCGGGACCCGTCCGCGACGCCGAGGTGGTGCTCGGCCCAGCGGGCCAGGCGCACGGCGTCCGCCAGGGAGGCGCGGGCCCGGTTCGCGAGGTCGGGCGCGGCGGGGGTACCGGCGGGCGGGCGGGGGGCCGGCCGGGTGCTCCGGTCCGTCACCGCCTTGCGGGCCGTGGCGACGGAGCGCGGAGAGACGAGTCGGAGTCTGGAGTCGCGAGCCAACTGCTCATCAGGCTTTCGGGACGTCACGGAAGCAGTCTCGCCCGTCACGGCCCGAAAGCCCAAACGGAACCGGCCGTTACCGCCGGACACCGAGGGGTCATACCGGGGCAAAGCCGCCTTCGCGCCACGGTGGCTACATCAGCGGGGTCAGGAACCGGCGCAGGCCCTCCTCGTACTCCGCGGGATCCGCGTTCCACATCGCGCCGTGCGGGGCGTCCCGGACGGTCCGCAGGGTGACGAGGTCCGGGCGCGCGGCGGCGAGGCGGCGCGAGGGCTCCCAGGGCGCGAGGGTGTCCTCGGGCCCGTGGAAGATCAGTACGGGCATCCGCAGTGCCGCCGGGTCGGCGCCCGGCGGCCGCCGGCCGGCCCGCAGCCCGGTGCGCCCCTCGGCGGCCCGCACGGCGAGCGGGAGGACCGCGGCCGGGGTCCCGCGGGCGGCGGCGAGGCGCTCCAGGGTGGTGCGCCAGTCCAGCACCGGGGAGTCCAGGATCAGCCCGGAGATCCGGTCGGCGAGGGCGGAGCGCTCGGCCGCGAGCAGGGCCATGGTGGCGCCGGTGGACCACCCGTACAGGACGACCCGGCGGGCGCCGAAGCGCAGGGCGTAGCGGATCGCCGCGTCCAGGTCGCGCCACTCCGACGCGCCGAGGTGGCCGACGCCGTCCGGCGGGACGGGGGCTCCGAGGTCGCCGCGGTAGGCGAGGTCGAGGACCGGCAGCCGGTGGCGGTGCAGGAAGGGCATGACCACCATGGGGTGTTCGCGGGTGCCGCCGAGCCCGTGCGCGGTGATCACCCAGGTGTCGCGGGCGCCGGGCACGAACCAGGCGGGCAGGGCGCCCAGCTCCCCGGGGACGTCCACGTCGGCGTGGTCGAGGCCGAGGGCGGCGCGCGGGTTGCCGGCGTGGATCTGCGGGGTGAGCAGGACCCGGGTGCCGGGGGCGAGGGAGCCGTGGGTGACCCCGACCAGGCGCCGGACGACGGTGTCCGGGTCGTGCGGGGCGTCGGGCAGGACGGCCCCGACGACCGCGTGCACACCGGGCGCGGCCAGGCCGTACGTACCGGGCCACAGGGAGGCGAGGGACCGGGTCAGGGCGACGCGGTCCGCGGTGGCGGAGTGGACGACGAGCTTCGGTCCGCCGGGCAGCGGGCGGCCGGGTTCGGTCCGCAGGGCGGCGTCGGCGGCGTACCGGCCGGCGGCGACGGCGGCCACCCCGGCGGCAGCGGCCAGTCCGGCGGCGGTGAGGGCGGCGGTGACGGCCGCTGCCGTCGTGGTTGCGGGGGGCACCGCTCCAGTGTCGGCCGGGGCGGCGGGCCCGGCCAGTGGAGGCGGTCGTTCCGGTGACCGGGGACGCGCGCCGGGCGGGCGTGATCCGGGTCTCACCCGGGGTCCCGGACGCACGCGACGGCGGGGTGGGAGACCCCCGGTCGGCCGGGGGTCCATCCAGCCCCTGACGTGCGTAAACAGGTGCATCAGCGGTCCAATGGGGACGAGCGCGGCGAACCGTCCCCGGATCGGTACACCGCTCCGCCCGGTCCAGTTCATCTTCCGTTCACTCAGGTTGCCTACGGTCGGCGAGCCACTGACGTCAAACAGAAGCCTGGGTAAATGGAGCACATAACGCTTCTCCTCGGGATCGTGATCATTACCGCTCTCGTGTTCGACTTCACGAACGGTTTCCACGACACGGCCAACGCGATGGCCACCACCATCTCGACCGGCGCACTCAAGCCCAAGACGGCGGTGGCCATGTCCGCCGTGCTGAACCTCGTCGGCGCGTTCATGTCCGTGGAGGTCGCCAAGACGATCTCCAAGGGCCTGGTCAACGAGCAAGGCATCCAGCCGGAGGTCATCTTCGCCGCGCTGGTCGGCGCCATCCTCTGGAACCTCGTCACCTGGCTGGTCGGCCTGCCGTCCAGTTCCTCGCACGCCCTGATGGGCGGCCTGGTCGGTGCGGCCGTCGCCTCCGCCGGTCTCGGCGCCGTCAACGGCGGCACGCTCGTCACCAAGGTGCTGCTCCCCGCGGTCGCCGCGCCCATCGTGGCCGGAGTGGCCGCGATGCTGGCCTCGCGGCTCACCTACAAGGTGGGCAAGAACGTCGACGAGAAGACCTCGGCCAAGGGCTACAAGGCCGGTCAGATCGCCTCGGCCGGACTCGTCTCCCTGGCGCACGGCACCAACGACGCGCAGAAGACCATGGGCATCATCACCCTGGCGCTGGTCGCCGGCGGTGCGCTCGCCCCCGGCTCCAACCCGCCGGTCTGGGTCATCTTCTCGGCCGGCATGGCGATCGCGATGGGCACCTACCTGGGCGGCTGGCGCATCATCCGCACCATGGGCAGCGGCCTGACCGACCTCCAGCCGCAGCAGGGCTTCGCCGCCCAGACCTCGGCCGCCAGCGTCATCCTGGCCTCCTCCAGCCTCGGCTTCTCCCTCTCCACCACCCACGCCTGCTCCGGCGCGGTCATGGGTGCGGGCCTGGGCCGCAAGGGCGGCGTGGTCCGCTGGTCCACCGCCAGCCGGATGTTCATCGCCTGGGGCCTGACCCTGCCGGCCGCCGCCCTGGTGTCCGCGGGCGCCGAGCTCGTCATGCGGACCGGTGACGTCGGCGTGGCCGCCGTCGCGCTCTTCCTCGTCGGCTCCTGCGTCGCCATCTGGCTCGTCTCGCGCCGCCAGGTCGTCGACCACACCAACGTGAACGGCACGCCGGACGCCCCGGCCGAGGCTCCCGGCGTGGTCACCACCGCGATCGCCGCCGTCGTCGTTCCGCCGCTCGCGGGCACCACCGCCGCGGTCACGGACGAGGCCTTCAAGGCGACCATCCCCACCCCGGCACCGGCCGCTCCCCCGGCCCCGGCGGCTCCCGCCGCCGCGGTCTGACCCACAGAGGAATCGGCAGTATGAAGATCGACTGGGCAGCACTCGGCTCCGTGTTCGGCGTCAGCCTCTCCGCCACCGTCGCCCTCGTGACCCTGTTCACCCTGGGCATCGTGGGCCTGTCGAAGCACGAGGCCGCGACCGGCCGGGGCGGCGCCGCCCACCTGGCACGCACCGGCGCCTACGCCTGCTTCTCGCTCTGCGCGGTGGCCGTCGGCTACGCGATCTACCTGATCGTCAGCTGACGCCGCGCGGCCACCCCCGCGCGTCCCACCCGCCCCAGCACGTCCGAAAGCTCCCTCCGGCCCACCGCCGGGGGGAGCTTTCGCAGGTCAACGGCAAGTTGACGGGCGTTCGCGGGGCGTGGTGGACTGCCGGAGCCAACACGGCGGCATGAAGAGGAAGTCCGGTGCGAATCCGGCGCGGTCCCGCCACTGTCACCGAGGAGCCGACGGCTCCCCGGAAGCCAGGAACTCTCGCCACCGGACACGTCGAACCAGGGCGCGGACCCTGAGTGAGGACCTACCTGCCACATGCGTGCCGATCGCGTTTTCGCGTACGGCGCGACGGCCGGCCTGATCGGCGACCGGATCCTCGGTGATCCGCGCCGCGGGCATCCCGTCGCCGCCTTCGGGCGGACCGCCGCCACCGTCGAACGGGCCCTGTGGGGCCACAGCCGGGCCCGGGGCGCCCTGCACGCCCTGGTGTGCGCGGGGGGCGCGGCCGCCGTCGGCGCGCTCGGCGCCCGCGCCGTGCGCTCCCGGCCCGCCGCCGCCCGCATCGCCCTGACCGCCGCCGCCACCTGGGCGGTGGTGGGCGGCACCTCGCTGGGCCGCGAAGCCCGGGCCATCGGGGGCGCCCTGGCCGCCGGGGACACCGAGGTGGCCCGGGAGCGGCTGCCGCACCTGTGCGGACGCGACCCGCAGGCCCTGGACGAGCAGCAGATCGCCCGCGCCGTCGTGGAGTCCGTCGCCGAGAACACCTCGGACGCCGTCGTCGGCGCGCTGGTCTGGGGCGCCCTGGCGGGGGTGCCCGGGTTGCTGTTCTTCCGCGCCGTGAACACCCTGGACGCGATGGTCGGCCACCGCTCCCCGCGCTACCTGCGCTACGGCTGGGCCTCGGCCCGGCTCGACGACGTCGCGGGCTGGCCGGGCGCCCGGCTGACCGCGCTGGCCGCCGTGGCGGCCGGACCCGACCGGCGGGGCGCCGTACGGGCCTGGCGCGCGGACGCCGCCGCCCACCCCAGCCCGAACGCCGGCCCGGTGGAGGCCTCCTTCGCGGGCGCGCTCGGGGTCCGCCTCGGCGGGACCCTGGCGTACGCGGGGCGCGTGGAGCACCGGGCGGTGCTGAACGGGGCGGCGGGCCGTCCGGTCGACGCCCCGGACATCGAGCGCGCCGTACGGCTCTCGCGCCGGGTCACCTGGATCTCCCTCGGGGCATGCGTGGCCCTGCGGTCGCTGGTGTCGTCACTGCGCGCGTCACGCCGCGCATCCGGTCGTACGACGAAGGGAAGCGCATGAGCGGCGCACGGCGCGGCGGCGGACTCCTGGTCGCCGGCACCACCTCCGACGCGGGCAAGAGCGTGGTCACCGCGGGCATCTGCCGCTGGCTGGCCCGCCAGGGCGTGAAGGTGGCGCCCTTCAAGGCACAGAACATGTCGCTGAACTCCTTCGTCACCCTGGAGGGCGCCGAGATCGGCCGCGCCCAGGCGATGCAGGCCCAGGCGGCGCGGGTCGAACCCACCGCGCTGATGAACCCGGTGCTGCTGAAACCCGGCAGCGACCGCAGCAGCCAGGTCGTGCTGCTGGGCAAGCCGGTGGGTGAGATGAGTGCGCGCGGCTATCACGGGGGGAGGCAGGAGCAGTTGCTCGGCATCGTCACGGACTGCCTGGAGCAGCTGCGGGGCACGTATGACGCCGTGATCTGCGAGGGGGCGGGCAGTCCGGCCGAGATCAACCTGCGGCGCACGGACATCGTGAACATGGGGATCGCGCGGGCCGCGCGCTTCCCGGTGGTCGTGGTCGGCGACATCGACCGCGGCGGGGTCTTCGCCTCCTTCTTCGGTACGACGGCCCTGCTGTCGCCCGAGGACCAGTCGCTGATCGCGGGGTACCTGGTCAACAAGTTCCGCGGGGACGTGTCCCTGCTGGAGCCGGGCATGGAGATGCTGCGCGGGCTGACCGGGCGGGCGACCTACGGGGTGCTGCCCTTCCGGCACGGGCTCGGCATCGACGAGGAGGACGGCCTGCGGGTCTCGCTGCGCGGCGCCGTACGGGAGTCCGTGGTCGCCCCGCCGGTCGGCGAGGACGTGCTGCGGATCGCGGTGTGCGCGGTCCCGCTGATGTCGAACTTCACGGACGTGGACGCGCTGGCCGCCGAACCGGGCGTCGTGGTGCGGTTCGTGGACCGGGCCGAGGAACTGGCCGACGCCGACCTGGTCGTCGTCCCCGGCACCCGGGGCACCGTGAAGGCGCTGGCCTGGCTGCGCGAGCGCGGGCTCGCCGACGCGCTGGCCCGCCGGGCCGCCGAGGGGCGTCCGGTGCTGGGCGTCTGCGGTGGCTTCCAGGTGCTGGGCGAGTCCATCGAGGACGAGGTCGAGTCCCGGGCCGGGGTCGTCGAGGGGCTCGGGCTGCTGCCCGTGCGGGTCCGCTTCGAGCGGGAGAAGACCCTCGCGCGGCCGAGCGGGAGCGCGCTGGGCGAGAGCGTCCAGGGGTACGAGATCCACCACGGCGTCGCCGATGTGCGGGGCGGCACCCCCTTCCTGGACGGGTGCCGGGTCGGTGAGGTGTGGGGCACCCACTGGCACGGGTCACTGGAGAGCGATGGCTTCCGGCGGGCCTTCCTGCGGGAGGTCGCGCGGGCCGCCGGCCGCCGGTTCGTTCCGGCCCCGGACACGTCGTTCGGCTCCCTGCGGGAGGAGCAGCTGGATCTGCTCGGCGATCTGATCGAGGAGCACGCCGATACCGATGCGCTGCTGCGGTTGATCGAGTCCGGCGCCCCGGCGGGGCTCCCGTTCCTGCCGCCGGGCGCGCCGTGACGGCGCCCCGGGCCCTGCGGGGCTCTCCCCCACCCCGCCCCTTCCCGAAACCGGGCTCCGCCCGGACCCGGTCCTCAAACGCCGGACGGGCTGACACCCTCCGGCCCCGCCCGCGATTGAGGCGCGGGGTCCGGGGCGGAGCCCCGGGTACGGTCCGCACCTTCGAAGGAGTGAGCAACACGTGAGCACCCCCTACCCGTTCACCGCACTGGTCGGTCAAACCGACCTGCGCCTCGCGCTGCTGCTCAACGCGGTGAGCCCCGCGGTCGGCGGCGTGCTCGTGCGCGGCGAGAAGGGGACGGCCAAGTCCACCGCCGTCCGCGCGCTGTCGACGCTGCTGCCGCACGTGGACGTCGTCCCCGGCTGCCGGTTCAGCTGCGCGCCCACCGCGCCGGATCCGGCCTGCCCCGACGGCCCGCACGAGCCCGGCCCGGCCGCCGCGCGCCCCGCGCGGATGGTCGAGCTGCCCGTCGGCGCCTCCGAGGATCGGCTCGTCGGCGCGCTGGACATCGAACGGGCCCTGTCCGAGGGCGTGAAGGCCTTCGAACCGGGCCTGCTGGCCGACGCGCACCGCGGGATCCTCTACGTCGACGAGGTCAACCTGCTGCACGACCACCTCATCGACCTGCTCCTCGACGCCGCCGCGATGGGCGCCTCCTACGTCGAGCGCGAGGGCGTCTCCGTACGGCACGCCGCCCGCTTCCTGCTGGTCGGCACGATGAACCCGGAGGAGGGTGAGCTACGGCCGCAGCTGCTGGACCGGTTCGGGCTGACCGTCGAGGTCGCCGCCTCCCGGGAGCCCGCGCAGCGCGTCGAGGTGGTGCGCCGCCGGCTCGCGTACGAGGACGACTCCGCGGGCTTCGCCGCGCGCTGGGCCGGTGACGAGGCGGACGTACGGGCCCGGGTGATCGCGGCCCGGGCGCTGCTGGGCCGGGTGGTGCTCGGGGACGGCGCGCTGATGCAGATCGCGGCGACCTGCGCCGCCTTCGAAGTCGACGGGATGCGGGCCGACATCGTGATGGCGCGCACCGCCACCGCGCTGGCGGCCTGGGCCGGGCGCACCGACGTGCGCAAGGAGGACGTGCGCCAGGCCGCGCTGCTGGCGCTGCCGCACCGGCGGCGGCGCAACCCCTTCGACGCGCCGGGGCTGGACGAGGACAAGCTGGACGAGATCCTCGACGGGTTCCCGGACGAGGAGCCCGAGCCCGAGCCCGGCCCGGAGCCGGAGCCGGAGGGTCCGGACGACGGCGGACCGGAGGGCGGCCCCGGGGACGGCCCCGACGGAGACCCCGACGGCGGCCCGGACGGCGGCGGGCTGCCGCCGCAGGGCCACGGGCAGGACCCGGCGCCGCAGACCGGACCGGCGGACGCGCCGGAGGCGGACGGACCGGCCGGTCCCGCGGAGCCGGAAGGGGCCCCCGAGCCCGCCCCGGCCCGCGCCGACGCGGCCGAAGGACCCACCCAGGCGGCCGTGCGCGCCGCCGACCCCTTCCGGACCAAGATGCTCAGCGTCCCGGGGCTCGGCGAGGGCGCGTCCGGGCGGCGCTCGCGGGCCCGTACCGCGCACGGGCGCACGACCGGCGCGCAACGCCCCCGGGGCCAGCTGACCAAGCTGCACCTCGCGGCGACCGTCCAGGCGGCCGCCCCGCACCAGCTGGCCCGCGGGCGCAGCGGCCGCGGCCTGGTCGTGCGCAAGGACGACCTGCGCCAGGCGACGCGCGAGGGCCGCGAGGGCAACCTCGTGCTCTTCGTCGTCGACGCCTCGGGATCGATGGCGGCCCGCAAGCGGATGGGCGCGGTCAAGGGCGCGGTCCTGTCGCTGCTGCTGGACGCCTACCAGCGGCGCGACAAGGTCGGCCTGATCACCTTCCGCGGCGCCGGCGCCGAGCTGGCGCTGCCGCCCACCTCGTCGGTGGACGCGGCGGCGGCCCGGCTGGAGCAGCTGCCGACCGGCGGGCGCACCCCGCTGGCGGCGGGGCTGCTCAAGGCCCACGAGGTGCTGCGCGTGGAGCGGCTGCGCGACCCGTCGCGCCGCCCGCTGCTGGTGGTCGTCACCGACGGGCGCGCCACCTCGGCGGGTCCGGCGGGCGGTGACGCCCGGGCGCTCGCGCGCCGGGCCGCGCTGCTGCTCCAGGGCGAGCACGTCGCCTCGGTGGTCGTGGACTGCGAGGCGGGTCCGGTCCGGCTGGGGCTGGCCGGATTGCTGGCCGCCGACCTGGGCGGCCCCGCGGTGACCCTCGACGGGCTGCGGGCCGACTCGCTGGCCGGGCTCGTGAAGAACGTACGTACCTCATCCCCGACCCACAGGAGGGCCGCTTAATGCCGCAGGGACAGCCGTCCGTCGTTCCCGACGACGGGCTCACGACGCGCCAGCGCCGCAACCGGCCGCTGGTCTTCGTCCACACCGGACCCGGCAAGGGCAAGTCGACGGCCGCCTTCGGGCTGGCGCTGCGCGCCTGGAACCAGGGCTGGCCGGTCGGGGTGTTCCAGTTCGTCAAGTCGGCGAAGTGGAAGGTCGGCGAGGAGAACGCCCTCAAGGCGCTCGGCGAGACGGGCAAGGGCGGTCCGGTCGTCTGGCACAAGATGGGCGAGGGCTGGTCCTGGGTCCAGCGCGACGCGCAGCTCGACAACGAGCAGGCGGCCAAGGAGGGTTGGGAGCAGGTCAAGCGCGACCTGGCCGCCGAGACGCACGCCCTGTACGTCCTGGACGAGTTCACCTACGCGCTGCACTGGGGCTGGATCGACGTGGACGAGGTGATCGAGGTGCTGCGCGGCCGTCCCGGAACCCAGCACGTGGTCATCACCGGCCGCAACGCCCCCGAGAAGCTGGTCGAGTTCGCGGACCTGGTCACCGAGATGACCAAGGTCAAGCACCCCATGGACACCGGCCAGAAGGGCCAGCGAGGCATCGAGTGGTGACGTCCGTGACCGTCCCGCGCCTGGTGATCGCCGCGCCGTCCTCCGGCAGCGGCAAGACCACCGTCGCGACGGGTCTGATGGCGGCCTTCACGGAGCGCGGCCTCGCCGTCTCCCCGCACAAGGCCGGGCCCGACTACATAGACCCGGGCTACCACGCGCTGGCCACCGGCCGGCCGGGGCGCAACCTGGACGCCTTCATGTCCGGCCCGGACCTGATCGGCCCGCTGTTCGCGCACGGCGCGGCCGGGTGCGACCTCGCCGTGGTCGAAGGCGTGATGGGCCTCTACGACGGGGCGGCCGGCCGCGGTGAGCTGGCCTCGACGGCGCAGGTCGCGAAGCTGCTGCGGGCTCCGGTGGTGCTGGTGGTGGACGCGTCCTCGCAGTCCCGGTCGGTGGCGGCGCTCGCGCACGGCTTCGCGTCCTTCGATCCGCAGGTGCGGATCGGGGGCGTGATCCTGAACAAGGTCGGCTCCGACCGGCACGAGGTGATGCTGCGGGAGGCGCTGGAGGAGGCCGGGATGCCGGTGCTCGGCGTGCTGCGCCGGGTGCCGCAGGTCGCGGCGCCCTCCCGGCACCTGGGGCTGGTCCCGGTCGCCGAGCGCCGGGCGGACGCGCTGGCCTCGGTGGCGGCGCTGGCCGAACAGGTGCGGGCGGGCTGCGATCTGGAGGCGCTGATGGCGCTGGCCCGGACCGCGCCGCCGCTGGACTGCGAAGCCTGGGCCCCGGAACAGGCCCTGTTCCGGGCGCCGGACGGGCTGGATCTTCCAGCCCCGCCGGCGTTCGAGGCGCGGGGTCCGGGGCGGAGCCCCGGCGGCGGCGCCGTACCCGTCGTCGCCGTCGCGGGCGGGCCCGCCTTCACCTTCTCCTACGCCGAGCACGGGGAGCTGCTGAGCGCCGCCGGGGCGCGGGTCGTCACCTTCGACCCGCTGCGGGACGAGGCGCTGCCCGAGGGCACCGCCGGGCTGGTCATCGGCGGCGGGTTCCCCGAGATGTACGCGCCCGAGCTCTCGGCCAACGCACCGCTGCGCGCGGCGGTGGCCGCCTTCGCCGCGTCGGGGGCGCCGGTCGCCGCCGAGTGCGCGGGGCTGCTCTACCTGGCGGGTTCGCTGGACGGCAAGCCGATGTGCGGGGTGCTGGACGCCGACGCGCGGATGTCGGACCGGCTCACCCTGGGCTACCGGGAGGCGGTGGCGGTCTCCGACAGCCCGCTGGCGCGGGCGGGGACCAGGCTGCGCGGTCACGAGTTCCACCGCACGGTGATCGAGCCCGGGGCGGGGACCGGCGACGGCGCCGGGGCGGGCGCCGCGCCCGCGTGGGGCTTCACCCGTCCCGAGCGCCGGGTCGAGGGCTTCGTCCTGGGCTCCGTACACGCCAGTTACCTGCACACCCACTGGGCCGCGGAGCCGTCGGTGGCGTGGCGCTTCGTCGCCGCGGCGCGCGCGGCCGCCGTGCGCGCGGGGGCGCCGGCGGGGGCAGCGGAGGTCCCGTGAGGTCAGTCCGCGAGGCCCACGAGCAGCCAGATGCCCGCGACCCCGCCCACCGTGCACATCAGCGTGGACAGGGCGGGGTGGCGGTGGTGCGCCTCGGGCAGGATCTCGGCCGACGCGAGGTAGAGCAGGATGCCGGCGAAGAAGCCGAGGTATCCCCCCAGCGGTTCCTCCGGAAGGGTGAACAGCAGGGTGGACGCCGCTCCGGCGACGGGGGCCACGGCGTCCGCGAAGAGCATCATCAGGGCCTTGCGGCGGGCGTTCCCGTACAGGCTGGTGAGGGTGTAGGTGTTGAACCCGTCGGCGAAGTCGTGGGTGATGACGGCCAGCGCGACGGCCACCCCCATCCCGCCGCCGACCTGGAAGGCGGCCCCCAGCGCGACCCCGTCGGCGAGGCTGTGGCCGACCATCGCGCCCGCCGCCGTCAGGCCGACCTGGGGCACCCTGGCCCCGTGCTCGCCGTGCCCGGAGCCGTTCGCGCCGCCGTGCGAGGCCTGGCGGACCGCCAGGGCCCGCTCCACCACGTGCGCGACGAGGAACCCGGCCACGAAGAGCAGCAGGGCGAGCGGGACGCCGAACACCTCGTCCCCGGCCGCCCGCATCGCCTCCGGCAGCAGGTCCAGGCCCACGACGCCGAGCATCAGCCCGCCCGCCAGGCCCAGCACGAGGTGGCGGCGGTCGGTGACGCGTTGCGCCGTCCACCCGCCCGCCAGCGTCATCAGGAACGCGCCCAACGCCACGATCACGGCCATAGGCCCCTGGATACCGACTGCCGGCCCCGCGCGCACCTTCGCGCGCGGGGCGGCGGACGATGCGAAGTTGACGGCTGACGATGTCGAGGGAGCGAGGGTCACCGGTGGGCGAGCAGGGCGGTTACAGCGGGTACGAGCGGGTGGTCGTCGGGGTCGGCGGCCGTTCGGGGGTCTCGGCGGCGGAGGTGTGCGCCCTGGTCGAGGAGACGCTGCGGGACGCGGGGCTGGCCGTGGCGGCGCTCACCGCGCTGGCCACGGTGGAGTCGAAGTCGGCCGAGGCCGGGATCTCGGGCGCGGCCGAGCGCTTCGGCGTGCCGCTGCTGACCTACGGGCCCGGGGAGCTGGAGCGGATCGCGGTCCCGCATCCGAGCGAGGCCGCCCGGGCGGCGGCCGGCACGCCCTCGGTGGCGGAGGCGGCGGCGCTGGCGGCGGGCGGCGAGCTGCTCGTCCCCAAGCGGAAGTCGGCGGCGGCCACCTGCGCGGTGGCCCGGGCCGAGGCGCACGACCTGCGCCACCACGGGGACGCGGAGCTGGTGGACGCGCCGGGGCGGCTGGTCGACCTGGCCGTCAACGTACGGTCCGGCACACCCCCGGCCTGGCTGAAGGAGCGGATCGCCGCCTCGCTGGACACGCTGTCGGCCTATCCGGACGGGCGGGCGGCGCGCGCGGCGGTGGCCGCGCGCCACGGGCTGCCCGTGGAGCGCGTCCTGCTGACGGCCGGGGCGGCGGAGGCGTTCGTCCTGATCGCCCGGGCGCTGGGCGCCGTACGGCCGGTGGTGGTGCACCCGCAGTTCACCGAGCCGGAGGCGGCGCTGCGCGACGCCGGGCACCGGGTGGAGCGGGTGCTGCTGCGGCCCGAGGACGGCTTCCGGCTGGATCCGGCCGCGATACCCGAGGACGCGGACCTCGTGGTCATCGGCAATCCGACCAACCCGACGTCGGTGCTGCACCCCGCGACGGGGCTGGCCGCGCTGGCCCGGCCGGGGCGGACGCTGGTGGTCGACGAGGCCTTCATGGACGCGGTGCCGGGGGAACGCGAGGCGCTGGCCGGCCGGACGGACGTGCCCGGGCTGGTGGTGCTGCGCAGTCTGACCAAGACGTGGGGGCTGGCCGGGCTGCGGATCGGGTACGTGCTGGCCGAGCCCGCGGTGATCGCCGCGCTGTCGGCCGCGCAGCCGCTGTGGCCGGTGTCGAGCCCGGCGCTCGCGGCGGCCGAGGCGTGCGTGGGCCCGGCGGCACTGGCGGAGGCGGAGGCCGCCGCGCGGCAGATCGAGGTGGACCGGACCCACCTGCTGGCCGGGCTGGCCGAATTCGACGAGGTCACGGTGGCGGGAGAGGCGGCGGGCCCGTTCGTCCTGATCCGGGTGGACCGGGCGCCGGAGGTACGGGACCGGCTGCGGGCCCTCGGCTTCGCCGTCCGGCGCGGGGACACCTTCCCCGGGCTGGACCGGTCCTGGCTCCGGCTGGCGGTGCGCGACCGCGCGACGACGGGGCGGCTGCTCCAGGCGCTGGACCACGCGCTGACGCTGACGTCGTCCTGACCGCGGGGCGGCCGGTGATCGCCTCGCCCGCCGCGAACGACCGTGCGAGAGTGTTCGGACACGAAGCGTGGCCGGAACGGGCCGGTGCGCGAGGCTCCGGGGGAACACCAGGATGAGGACATCCGTCAGGATCGCGGTGGGCGCGGCGGGGCTGGCCCTCGTCGCGGGCGGCGTCCACGCCGTGCCGAGGCTGCTCGACGGCGGCGCCCCGGCGGCCGGGCAGCGGCTGGCCGCCGACGCGCCCGAGCCGGGCGGGACGGGCGGGACCGGCGCGGCGACGGGCGGGGCGGCCACCCCTTCGGACGCCCGGCCCTTCACCCTCGTCGGGACGGGCGACATCATCCCGTACCCCTCGATCATCGAGCGCTCGGCGCTGGACGCGGGCGGCGACGGCGGCCACGACTTCCGCAAGATACTCGCGGGCGTCAAGCCCGTGGTGAGCGCCGCGGACGTGGCGATCTGCCACCACGAGATACCGTACGGGGAGCCGGGCGGCCCCTTCACCGGCTACCCCGCCTTCAAGGCACCGCACGAACTGGCCGACGCCCTGAAGGACACCGGGTACGACAGCTGCTCGACGGCGTCGAACCACACCCTGGACGCCGGTTACCCCGGCCTCGCCCGGACGCTCGACCACCTCGACCGGGTCGGTCTGGGCCACACCGGCTCGGCCCGCAGCGCGGCCGAGGCCAAGACCCCGGCGCTGCTGAGCGCGGGCGGCGCGAAGATCGCCCAGCTGTCGTACACCTACGGCACGAACGGCATCCCGGTCCCCGAGGGCAAGCCCTGGTCGGTGAACCTGATTGACCAGGGGCGGATCCTGGCCGACGCCCGGGCGGCGCGGGCGGCGGGCGCCGACGTGGTGGTCCTCAGCGTGCACTGGGGCACCGAGTGGCAGACCGCGCCCGACGCCCAGCAGCTGGAGCTGGCGCGGGCGCTCACCGCGTCCCGCACGGACGGGCAGCCGGACATCGACCTGATCCTCGGCACCCACAACCACGTGCCGCAGCCGTACGAGAAGATCAACGGCACCTGGGTGGTGTACGGGATGGGCGACCAGGTCGCCAGCTTCGTGCCGCCGGAGATGAAGCGCGGCAACATGGGCTCGATCCCGCGCTTCACCTTCTCCCCGTCGGCCTCCCGGCCGGGCCGCTGGGAGGTGACCAAGGCCGAATTCCTCACCCAGTACTCGGACATGGACGCGCCGTTCCGCGTGGTGTGTGCCTCCTGCGCCGCCTCGGACACCGGGCTCGGCGCCGGCAAGCGGGCGGAGTACGCCGCCGTCGACCGGCAGGTGACGGAGGCGGTGCTCTCGCGCAAGGCGGCCGAGCAGGGGCTGACGCACGCCACCCGCTAGCGTTGTGGCCGGGGTCGGGACCGCTACTGGGTCCGGCCGCGGCCCCGGCCGCGGGTCACCACGAGGGCGGCGACGCCCGCCCCCAGCAGGAGCAGCGCGCCGCCCGCCACGTACGGGGTGACCGAACCGGCCCCGGTCTCGGCGAGGCTGGCCCCGCCGCCCTGCGACCGGGGCTTGACGTCGGCCACCGCGGCGGGCTTCACGGCAGAGGGCGGCGCCGCGGACGGGGCGACGGAGGGCACGATGCCGCCCGCCCGCTCGCAGTGCGCTTCGGCCAGGACCACCTCGCCGGTCACCTGGGCGACGTTCAGGTTGCCCGGGTTCAGCGACACCGTGAGCCGCAGGGCTGCCGCGGCGGCGGTGGTCGAGGTGGTCCGCGTACTGGACAGCTCCAGGCCGACCTCGCCCACGCCGGGGACGGCGACGCGGGTCGGGCCGCCCGCGGACAGGGTGATCTTCTTGCCGAGCGCGGTCACCGTGCCGAGCACGTTCGAGGTGGCCACCGGCGCCCTGCCGGGCTCGCACACGGCCTTCGAGGTGACCTTGTCGACCTCGATCAGGGAGAGCGCGGGCAGCCCGGGAACGTGCACCTTGGCGTGCACGAGGTTGGCCTCGGCCCGGGCGCCGGTCTTGTCCGCGGTCGCCTTCGAGGTGGCGGCGTCGGCGCGCAGGACGCTCACCGGCTGCCCCTGCTCCACCCCGTCGAGGGTGACGGTCAGGGCGGTCTTCGCGGCGTCGGCGGGGGCGCCGACCTCGTTCAGGGTGGCGGTCAGCGGGATGTCGACGGCCTTGTTGAGCAGGCCCACGTCGAGCCCGGTGCGCAGGACGACGGCTCCCGACGTGCCGACGGCGCCCGCGCCGCCCTTCGTCGCGGTGCCGGAGCCGCCCGTGGCGTGGGCGGCGGGGGCGGTGAGCAGGGCGACCGCGCCCGCGGCGAGCAGGACGGCCGCGGGCATGCGGAAGGTGTTGCTGTTCACGGTGGTGGAACCTCCGGGGAGGTGGATGCCGTCGCGTCGCCCATGGGGGACATCGCGCGCCGACGGCCTGGACCCCGGAATCTTTACGCACGGAGAGTGAACAGGCGGCCACCTGACGTGAGTTCACCCCAAAGGGTGGTTTCCACGCAGATATTCGAATCAGGGGGCACAGGAGTGCGCCACAGTCCCGCACCCCACACGTTTCGGCCACTCCCAACGACCGGGCACCGGTCGGCGTCACGCACCGGTCAACCCGGCGCCCTCAGCCGCGGATCCGCCCCGCCAGCACCACCCGGCGCGGGTCGGCCAGGACGGACACGTCCGCGCGCGGGTCCTCCCCGTAGACCACGAGGTCCGCCGGAGCGCCCTCCTCCAGTCCGGGCCGGCCCAGCCATGCGCGCGCTCCCCACGCCGTCGCGGAGAGCGCGGCCGATGCCGGGATGCCGGCCTTCACCAGCTCGGCGACCTCCGCGGCGACCAGCCCGTGGGGCAGCGAACCGCCCGCGTCCGTCCCGACGTACACCGGCACGCCCGCGTCGTACGCCGCGCGCACCGTGTCGTAGCGCCGCTCGTGCAGCCGCCGCAAGTGGGACGACCAGCGCGGGAACTTGGCCTCGCCGCCCGAGGCCAGCCGGGGGAACGTCGCGATGTTCACCAGCGTCGGGACGATCGCGACCCCGCGCTCGGCGAAGAGCGGGATGGTGTCCTCGGTCAGGCCGGTGGCGTGTTCCACGCAGTCGATGCCCGCCTCGACGAGGTCGCGCAGCGAGTCCTCGGCGAAGCAGTGGGCGGTCACCCGGGCGCCCAGCCGGTGCGCCTCGGCGATCGCCGCCTCCACCTCGGCGCGCGGCCAGCAGGCCGTCAGGTCACCCACCTCGCGGTCGATCCAGTCACCGACCAGCTTCACCCAGCCGTCGCCGCGCCGCGCCTCGCGGCCGACGTACGCGACGAGGTCGGCGGGCTCGATCTCGTGGGCGTAGTTGCGGATGTAGCGCCGGGTCCGGGCGATGTGCCGGCCGGCCCGGATCACCTTGGGCAGGTCGTCGCGCGCGTCGATCCAGCGGGTGTCGGAGGGGGATCCGGCGTCCCGGAGCAGCAGGGCGCCCGCGTCCCGGTCCGTCAGCGCCTGCTTCTCGCTCGTCGCGTCGTCCACCGGACCGTGGGCGTCGAGCCCCACGTGGCAGTGCGCGTCCACCAGCCCCGGCAGCACCCAGCCGCTCACGGTGGTCACCTCGTGCGCACCGGCCCCGGCGCGCGGGCGCTCGTACGAAATCCGGCCACCGACGACCCACAACTCGTCGCGGACCTCGTCCGGCCCGACGAGCACCCGCCCCTTCACGTGCAGCACATCGCTCATGGCGGCACTGTAGCCACCCGCTCGGTACGCTCTGCCGGTAACCTCGGACGAAGAGAGCACCCCCGTGACCAGCACCGCGCCCCACCCCCTCCTTGACCTGCCGCCGCTGACGGCGGAGCGCTTCGCGTCGATCGAACGAGGGGTCGCGGAGCTCCTCTCCACCCGCCAGGACGTGGTGATCACCCAGGGCGAGGCGCTGCTCCCGCTGGAGGGCTGCATCCGCTCGGGCGCGCGGCCCGGTTCGACGGCGCTGAACATCGTGACGGGGCCGTACGGGACCACCTTCGGCAACTGGCTGCGCGACTGCGGCGCGACCGTGGTGGACCTGACGGTGCCGTTCGACACGGCCGTGAGCGCGGCGCAGGTCGAACGCGCCCTCGCCGAACGGCCGGAGATCGACTTCGTCTCGCTGGTGCACGCGGAGGCGGCGACCGGGAACACCAACCCGGTCGCGGAGATCGGTGAGGTCGTCCGGGCGCACGGCGCGCTGTTCATGCTGGACGCGGTGGCCTCGGTGGGCGCGGAACCCCTGCTGCCGGACGCGTGGGGCGTGGACCTGTGCGTGATCGGGGCGCAGAAGGCGATGGGCGGACCGGCCGGGGTGTCGGCCGTGTCGGTCTCGGAGCGCGCGTGGGCCCGGTTCGCGGCGAACCCGTCGGCGCCGCGCCGCTCGTACCTCTCCCTCCTGGACTGGAAGGAGCGCTGGATCGACGGCGGCCGCACCACCTTGCTGCACGCTCCGGCCCAGCTGGAGATGCTCGCGCTGGAGGCGTGCCTGGCCCGGATCGCCGAGGAGGGCCCGGCGGCCGTGATGGCCCGCCACGCGGCCGCCGCGGCGGCGACCCGGGCGGGCGCGGCGGCGCTGGGGGTGGACCCGTACGTCGTCGACGCGGCGGACGCGGCCCCGGTGGCCACCACCTTGCGGGTGACGGGGGCCGCGTCGGTGGTCGCACGGGCCCTCGCCGCCGACCCCTCGGCCCCGCTGGCCGCGGGCGGCGGCGCGCTGGCCCAGGAGATGATCCGGGTGAACCACTTCGGCCCGGCCGCCGCGCTCCCCGCGGTGCACGCCTCGCTGACGGCCCTGGCCGCGGCCCTGTCCGTCCCGGCGGCTCCGGCCGTGGACGCGGCCACCGCGGCTTGGGGGCGCGCCGGGGCCGCCTGAGGCCGGGGGTCGGACGGGCAGCGGTCGGACGGGCAGGGCTCAGCCGGACAGGCTCAGCCGGACAGGGCGTCGAGGGCCCGGTCCACGTCCGCCTCCGTGGTGTAGAGGTGGAACGAGGCCCGCAGCGCGCCCGCGCGGGCGGCGGTGGGGATGCCCGCCGCGAGCAGCGCGGGCTGACGGTCGGCCAGGCCCGGGACGGAGACGATCGGGGCGCTGCCCGGGACGGGTTCGTGCCCCAGGCGCGCGAGCCCGGCCCGGAACCGGGCCGCCAGGGCGGTGTCGTGGGCGTGCACCGCCTCGATGCCGACCCGCTCCAGCAGGGCCAGCGACGGCTCGGCGGCGTGGTAGGCGAGGAAGGCCGGTGATTCGTCGAACCGGCGGGCGTCGTGGGCGAGTTCGGGCATCGGCCCGTAGAAGGACTCCCGCCCCGGGGTGGCCGCCACCCAGCCTGCGTGCAGCGGCACCAGCGTGTCCTGCGCCTCCTCGGAGACCGTCAGGTACGAGACCCCGCGCGAGGCGAGCAGCCACTTGAACCCGGCGGTCACGGTGTAGTCGTAGGGCGCCGCGTCGAAGGGCAGCCAGCCGACCGCCTGCGTCGCGTCCACCAGCATCCGCGCCCCGTACCCGGAGGCCGCCTCACGGATCGCCGCGAGGTCGGCCGGCCGGCCGTCCGCGGACTGTACGGCGCTCAGCGCGACCAGCGCGGTGCGCTCGCCGACGGCTTCGGCGACCGATTCCAGCGGGACGAACCGCAGCGTCAGGTCGCCCCGCACCACGAAGGGGTTCAGCACGGAGGCGAAGTCGTCCTCGACGCACAGGACTTCGGCCCCGGCGGGCAGGGCGGCGGCGATGAGCGCCACATGGGTGGACACCGCCGAGCCGACGGCCACGCGCGACGGCGCGACCCCGGCCAGCCGCGCGAAGCCCTCGCGCACCCGGCCCACGACGCCGAGGTCACCGAACCCGGCGGGATCCCCGGCCCCGGCGGCGTCGGCCAGGGCGTGCACGGCCGCGACGGCGGCGCGCGGGAGGATCCCGCAGGTGGCGGTGTTGAGGTAGGCGGTGGTGTGGCCGAACTCGGCCCGGACCGCGTCGGCGAGACCGGGTTCGGCGCGGCTCGGTTCGACCGGACTCGGTTCGGCACGACTCACGTCGGCACGGGGAAGATCCATGGTCCCCACTCTGCGGGAGCAACAGCCCCTCGTCCATGGCCGGTTCGGCCGAACGTGGCGGGATCCGGGGCCCGGCGCGGGCCCCCGGTTCTCAGCCCTGGCCCGGCACCGCGCACGCGCCGTCCGGCTCGCAGGCGTCCGCCGCGGCCGGGGCCGGTACGTCCTCGCGCCCGGCCCACGCCTGCTCCAGCGCCCGGGTGAACACCTCGGCCGGCTGTCCGCCGGAGATCCCGAAGCGGCGGTCCAGGACGAAGAACGGCACGGCGTTCGCGCCGAGTTCGGCCGCCTCGCGCTCGTCGGCGCGCACGGCGTCGGCGTAGGCGGTCGCGTCGGCGAGCACCGCGGCCGCCTCGCCCGCGTCCAGGCCCGCCTCGACGGCGAGCGCCAGCAGGGTCTCGGAGTCGAAGACGGACCGCTCCTCGGCGAAGTTCGCCCGGTAGGCGAGGTCGAGCAGCTCGTCCTGGCGGCCCTGGGCGGCGGCCAGGTGCAGGAGGCGGTGGATGTCGAAGGTGTTGCCGTGGTCGCGGCCCTCGGTGCGGTACTCCAGCCCCTCGGCGCGGGCGCTCGCCGCGACGTGCTCCTCCATGCCGCGCGCCTCCTCCAGGGTGCGGCCGTACTTCTTGGCCAGCATCTCCAGGACGGGTGCGACGCTCCCCTTGGCACGGTTCGGGTCGAGCTCGAAGGACCGGTGGACCACCTCGACCTCCTCGCGGTGCGCGAAGGCGGCCAGCCCCTTCTCGAAACGGGCCTTGCCTATGTAGCACCAGGGGCAGGCGATGTCGCTCCAGATCTCGACGCGCATGATCCTTCTTCTCTCCGGGTCCGGGTGGGCTCTGGGGGTGCGCAGGGGTCGCCTCCGCCGTCCCAGCGGCACAACGCCCACCCGGCGCCGCTCATTCCCCGGCGCACCGCCCCCCGGTGGCCCTCACTCCGCGCCGACCGTCAGCCAGAGCGTGTGGTGGGAGCCCGCCCGGGGGGTGCGCGGGTCGGGGCGCCAGCCGTGGGCGGCGTAGAAGGCCTGGGCGCGCAGGTTGTGTTCGTAGACCTCCAGCCGGACCCGGGGTATGCCCGCCCGGCGCCAGCGGTCGAGGCAGGCGGCGTGCAGGGCGGTGCCGGTGCCGCGCCGCCAGTGGCCGGGATCGACGTGCAGCTGGGTGAGCGTGGCCTCGCCGTCCACGGTGCGGAAGGCGGCGACTCCGGTCAGCTCGCCGTCCTGCTCGGCGCAGAGCACCGCGCTCGCGCCCTCGGCGCCGCCGTCTCCGCGGGCGACGGCCCGGGCCCAGCCCTCGCGGGTACGGGCCCGCTCGTCCTCGCCCGCGTAGGCGTCCGCGGGGATCCTGCCCCGGTAGTAGGTGGCGCGGGCGCGGGCGTGCAGGTCTGCGATCGCGTCGAGGTCGGCGGGGAGTGCGGTCCTGATCATGGGAGACAAGACGCGCCGGGACCCCCTCGGGTTCCCGGCGCGCTCGCACTTCTGTACGGGCGGCTACTTACCCAGCCACGCGCTCATCATCTTCTGGGCCACGGGGGCGGCGAGCCTGCCGCCGCCGATCTCGGAGCGGTCCGTGTCCGAGTTCTCGATGACCACGGCGACCGCGATCCGCTTGCCGTTCGCCTTGCCGTATGAGGTGAACCAGGCCAGCGGCGCGAGGCTGTTCTTGACGCCCCGCTGGGCGGTGCCGGTCTTGCCGCCGACTTCGGCGCCGGGGA
This sequence comes from Streptomyces sp. NPDC043876, assembly GCF_056435825.1. Lineage (NCBI taxonomy): Bacteria > Bacillati > Actinomycetota > Actinomycetes > Kitasatosporales > Streptomycetaceae > Streptomyces > Streptomyces sp. NPDC043876. The sequence goes on from NZ_JBWKDV010000013.1 coordinate 73,071, forward strand.
CCTGCGCGGGCTTGCCGCCGCCGTCGGAGACCACCGTCTTCATGGCGTCGCGGACCATGGCGGCCGTCCGCTCGCTCATGACCTGCTGGGACTTCGGGTCCTTGAAGCTCTCCAGGACGTTGCCGCTGGAGTCGGTGACCTCGGAGACCACGTGCGGGGCGACGAGCTTGCCGCCGTTCTCGATCGCCGCCGTCACCATCGCCATCTGGAGCGGGGTGGCCTGGACGTCGAACTGGCCGATGCCGGTCTGCGCCACCTGGTCCTTGGACATCTTCTTCGACGGGTACTTGCTCGTCGGAGTGGTGCCGATCGGGATCTTGGTGTCCGCGTTGAAGCCGAGCTTCTCCGCCATGGCGCGCATCTTGTCCTGGCCGAGCCGGTAGGCCAGCTCGGCGAAGACGTTGTTGCAGGACTTCTTCAGGCCTTCGCGCAGGGTCACGTTGTTGCAGCCCGGGGTGGGGGCCTCGCTCTTCAGCGCGGTCGTGGTGCCGGGGATCGTGTAGGGGTCCGGGATGCCGGTGGGCGTGTCGATGGAGCTGAACAGGCCGTTCTCCAGCGCCGCCGCCAGCGTGACCAGCTTGAAGGTGGAGCCGGGGGCCTGCGGCTTGCGCAGCGCCACGTTGAGCATGGGGGCGCCCTGGTTCTCCGAGAGCTTCACCCACGCCGCCTCGTCGGCCTTGGTGTTGCCCGTGATGCTGCCCGGGTCGTAGGACGGGTTGTTCACGATGCCGAGGATCTCCCCCGTCTCCGGGTCCATCGCGACGGCGGCGCCCTGCTTGCCCTGGAGCGCGTCGTACCCGGCCTTCTGGACGTCCTTGTCGATCGTCGTCAGGACGTTGCCCGGGTCGGCCCGCTTGTTGGTGAGGACGTCCATGAACGACTTGAGCCGGTTGTCCGAGCCGTTCAGGACGTTCTTGTAGATCCCCTCCAGCATGGTGGAGGTGTACGCCTGCGAGGTGTGACCGGTGATCGGCGCGTACAGCGGGCCGTCGGTGTACGTCCGCTTGTAGGCGTAGGTCTTGCTCCCCTCGGTCTTCGTCGAGCCGGTGATCGCTTCCCCGCCCACGATGATGTTGCCCAGCGGGTTCTCGTACTGCCCGATGATGTTCCGCTGGTTGTTCTTGTCGTCTGCGAGGGCCTGGCCTTGGTACGCCTGCACCCAGGTGACCCGCACCAGCAGGGCAAGCACCAGAAGCAGACAGAAGACCGACGCGCGCCTGATCGTCTTGTTCATCTCCCGGAAAGACGCACCGGCGTCCCCGGACGTTCCACTCTGCCCCGATTGTGGCGGGCTTCTCAGCCTTTCCTCATGAGGAAGCCCCCCTCGTAGGCGGCGATGACCGCCTGGGTCCGGTCACGGGAACCGGTCTTGGCCAGGACCGCCGCCACGTGGGTCTTCACCGTCTGCGGGCCGACCCCGAGCCGCTCGCTGATCTCGTGGTTCGACAGCCCGGTCGCCATCAGGCGCAGCACGTCGGCCTCCCGCTCGGTCAGCCGGGCCGCCCAGACCGCGGCGGCGGGGCGGCCAGGCCGGTGGGCGGCGGCCAGCGAGCGGACCGCCGCCGGAAAGAGCAGCGAATCGCCGCGGGCGACGAGGCGGACGGCGCCGATCAGCTCCTCCGGATGGGCCCGCTTGAGCAGGAACCCCGCGGCGCCCGCGCGCAGCGCCTCGTACACGTACGAGTCGTTCTCGAAGGTGGTCACCACCACGATCCGGGGCGGCTCCGCCATGGTGGCCAGGATCTGGCCGGTGGCCCGGATGCCGTCGGTCTCCGGCATCCGGACGTCCATGAGGACCACGTCGGGGGCCAGGGACCGGACCAGGGAGACGGCCTCGGCGCCGGTTGCCGCCTCACCCACCACCGTGAGGTCCGGCTCAGCGTCCAGGATGACCCGCAGGGCGGTGCGGACCATGCGCTCGTCGTCCGCGACCACGATGCGCAGCGGCGGCCGGTTCACCGGGCGCCGCCACCGAAGGGGAGGACGGCGCGCAGCAGCCACCGGCCGTCCCGTTCCCCCGCCTGCACCCGGCCGCCGAGCAGCGCGGCCCGCTCGGCGGCCCCCCGCAGCCCGCGCCCCCCACCGGCCCGCGGCTCCCGCCCATCGGCCGTACCCGGCGGGTTGGTCATGATCAACTCCAGTTCGCGCGGTCCGGGGTGACGGTGTTCCCCGTGGTGGTCGTCGTGGGAGCCACGCGCGCCGGGATCGGCGTGGTCGCCGGGGGCACCGGGGGCGCGCCGGTCACCGGGGGCGTCGGGGACGGCGGCGCCCGGGCGTCCGCCCGCTCGCCGCGGTTCGCTGACCCGGATCCGCAGGTCGATAAGCCCGCCGCCGTGCCGCAGCGCGTTGCTCAGGCCCTCCTGGACGATCCGGTACGCCTCCCGGGAGACGACCGCGGGCAGCTGCCCCCAGTCGCCGACGGGTCCCGGGTCCTGGAGGGCCGTGATCCGCACACCCCCCGCCCGGCTGCGGGCCAGCAGCCCCTCCAGGTCGGCGGCCAGGGTCGGCGCGGGCGCCGCGCCGGGTCCCTCGCCCACTCCCTCGCCCTCCCGGAGCAGGCCCAGGACGGTGTCCAGCTCCCCCACCGTGCGCCGCGTGGTGTCCTCGATCGCGGCCAGCGCCTCCCGGACGAACTCCGGATCCGTGTCCAGCACCCGCCGGGCCGCCCCCGCCTGGAGGGTGACGGCGCTCAGCGCGTGCCCCACCGCGTCGTGCAGCTCCCGCGCCAGCCGGCCCCGCACCGCGAGGTCGGCCGCCCGCTCCTCGGCCGCGGCCAGCCGGTCCGCTCCGGTGGGCCCGAGCAGTACGGGCGCCAGCCGGGCCAGCAGCGCCGCGGCCCCCGCCGCGCACAGCGCCAGCCCGCCGAGCAGCCCGAACCCGAGCAGCGGGGCGACGTACGCCGCGGCCCCGGTACCGGTGCCCACCCAGCCGAGTCCCCAGCGGACGTCCCGCAGCCCGCCCACGAACGGCAGGACGATCAGCACCACCGCCATCGGCGGCACCGCCAGCGTCATCCCGCTCAGGGCCGCCCCGACCCCCAGGTGCAGGGTCCACCACGCCGAGGTCCGCCCCCGGGCCGGCCAGGACCGGCCGGGACCCTGCGCCAGCCGCTCCCCCGGTACCCCGCACAGCGCCCGGACCGCGGCCACCGACATCGGCCTGACCAGGGGGAACACCGCACTCACCGCCACCAGCGGCAGCGCCGCCGCGTACGCGATGAGGGTCAGCGGGAAGGAGCTGAGGGCATTGACCCCGCCTGCCACCACCCCCACCACCACCTGGGCCAGCAGGAAGTACGGCATCAGCAGCGCCCCGCCGAGCACCAGGTGCACCCAGCGCAACCCGAACGCCTTCAGCCCGTCCCTGCTCACCCCCGCCCCCGCCACCCGAACCCCTCCGATCGCCGAACCACCCGATCCCCCCGATCATCCGGATCACCCCGACCACCCGCTCACCGGTCCGTGCGCCGGACGGTGAGGAACCTCGCGAGCACGGCGACCCCTAGCAAACCGGTGATCATCTGGCCAGCGTAGGCCAGGTACATGCCACCCGTGGTGCCCTGCGCACCCTCGAACTCCCCGCTCAGGGAAGCGATCAGGAGCCAGGCCCCCCAACTGAGCGCCGCCGCCGATCCGGTCCACGCGAGGGCCAGCGGCCACCGGGCCCGGCCCCGGCCCGGCCCCCTGCCCGGCCACCACCCCCGGCCCAGGAGCACCGCGCCCGCACCGGCGCCCCCCGCACAGGCCGCGTGGATCACCGACACCACGGTCCAGTCCGCGGTGCGCTCGGCCCGCTGCCCCGCGGTCAGCCCGGCCGTGCCCCCGAACCCCCAGTACAGGTAGGCCGCGCCCACCAACAGGCCCGCCGCCGCCGCGGCTCCCGCCACCACCCCCGTGGACGACGGAAGCCGCGGACCCGGCACGCCCTGCCACCGGTGGCCCCAGCGCTGTCGCGCATAGGGCACGAACAAACCGGCGAGGGCGAGTCCTTGAACGGTGAAACCGGTGTAGACGACGTCGAACACCCACGGATCGAGGAAGGGCTCCCGGACGGCCCGGGCCGCGCCCGTGTCCGCCTCCACCCCCAGCGCCCGTATGAGCAGCTGGCCCGGAAACCCCGTGAGGATCGGCGTGAGCAGCCCGGTGGCCACGAAGGCGGGGACGACCAGCAGCCAGGCCGGCACCCGCATGCCCCAGGGCCGGGTGAGCACCAGCACGAGGGCGATGAGGCAGGCGTCCATCGCCAGCGTCAGGGAATTGGCCACGGTGAAGAACAGCCCCGGATCCCGCAGCACGCTCCCCCGCGGTATCCCGATCCCGCTCCCCGCCAGCCAGGCCGCCTTGAGCGTCAGGTACGGCACGGTGGCGGCCAGCGCCACCGCCCTCAGGACCCTGCGGCCGACACCGATCCCCGCCCCGGCCCCGCCCGCCGCCCCGAGTGCCGGGGATTGCGGGCCGGGTACCTGGTCGAGATCCGCCGACCGCGTCGGATGCGCCGTCTTCACGGCTCGCGTGTTCATGGGTCCACGGTCCCGTCTGCGCCGCCCCGCCACCTCCCCCGTGAAGGTGATCCGTCTCCCCCGCCCGGGGGAGACACCCCCGGACCGGACGCCTCACATCCGCCGCGTCACCACCGTCAGCCGGTCCCGCGCCTCGAACAGCGCTTTCTTGATCACCCGCTCGTGCCCCGGCGTCAGCCGCGCCACCGGCACCGAGCAGCTCACCGCGTCCCGCGCCGGAGACCGGTAGGGCACCGCGACCCCGAAACAGCGCAGCCCCAGCGTGTTCTCCTCCCGGTCCACCGCGTACCCCTGCTCGCGTACCAGCGCCAGTTCCTCGATCAGCGCCTCGCGGTCCGTGATCGTGTGCTGCGTGACCGCTTCCAGCCGCTCCGGGAGCAGCAGCCGCACCTCCTCGTCGGTGTGCGTGGCCAGCAGCGCCTTGCCCAGCGCGGTCGAGTGCACGGGCAGCCGCCGGCCGACCCTGGTGAAGGGGCGCAGGTAGTGCTGGGACTGGCGGGTGGCCAGGTAGACCACGCTCGTACCGTCCAGCCGGGCCAGGTGGATGGTCTCGGTGGTCCCGTCCGAGAGCCGGTCCAGGGTCGGCCGGGCGGCCGCGACCACCTCGTCCCCGTCGATGTACGAACTGCCGACGAGCAGCGCCCGTACCCCTATGCCGTAACGGGTCCCCTGGGCGTCGGTCTCCACCCATCCCATGCCCACCAGCGTGCGCAGCAGCATGTACAGGCTGGACTTGGGGAGTCCGAGGTCGTGCTGGATGTCGGCCAGGCTGTGCAGGCCGGGCCGCGCCGCGAAGTGCTCCAGCAACCGCACCGTCCGCACCGCGGACTTCACCGGCGCGCCCGCCGCCGCACCCTCCTCCGTACCCGCCGACCCGGCTGTCGTCATGCGCGTTTTCGCCCCTTTGCCTTGTCAACCCCGAAGACCCGGAAATAGAGTCCGCAGCGGATGTGATCATTCATCCACCAGAACGGCGTTCAGAATACTGAACGATCCCTCTCCAGGCCCAGGAGGCAGTGCAGCATGGCAGGAACACCAGTCTGGAGTGTGGACCCCCGTACCGGGAAGCAGCGCGATCAGGTCGCGGCCGAGGCCACACCCCGTGAGGTGGACCAGGCCGTGCGCGCGGCCCACGCCGCCCTCGGCGCGCTCGCCGACCGCGCCGTCCGCGTCGCCTTCCTGCGCGCCGCCGCCGCGCTCCTGGACGCCTCCGCCGCGCAGGTCGTCGAGGCCGCCGATGCGGAGACCGCCCTCGGCGCGGGCCGCCTCACCGGCGAGCTGGGCCGCACGACCTACCAGCTGCGCGCCATCGCCGACGCCGTCGAGGACGGTTCGTACCTCGACGTCCGGATCGACCGCGCCGACCCCGCCCTCAGCCCGCCCCGGCCCGAACTGCGCCGCTACAAGGTGCCGCTCGGCGTGGTCGCGGTCTACGCCGCCTCCAATTTCCCGCTCGCCTTCTCCGTCCCGGGCGGCGACACCGCCAGCGCGCTCGGCGCGGGCTGCCCCGTCGTGGTCAAGGCGCACCCCGACCACCCCGCCACCTCGGCGCTGTGCGCCGCGCTGCTGCGCCGCGCCGCCGAGGAGAGCGGGCTGCCGCCGGACGTGGTGTCCGTCGTCCACGGGTTCGACTCGGGCCTGGAGCTGATCCGTCACCCGCTCGTCAGCGCCGCCGGGTTCACCGGTTCCATCCGGGGCGGCCGGGCCCTGTTCGACGCGGCCGCCGCCCGGCCCGTCCCCATCCCCTTCCACGGCGAACTGGGCTCACTGAACCCGGTGGTGGTCACGCCCGCGGCCGCCGCGGAGCGCGCCGAGGAGATCGGCGGCGGCCTCGCGGGCTCGGTCACGCTCGGCGTCGGCCAGTTCTGCGTCAAGCCCGGGCTGGTGCTCGTACCCGAAGGAGCGGACGGCGACCGGCTCACCGGCGCGCTCACCAAGGCGCTCGGGGAGACCGGTCCGGGGGTCCTGCTCGACCACCGGATGCGGGAGAACTTCGTCGCCGGCGTCCGCGAGCGGGCCGCGCTGCCCGGGGTCACCGCGCCCGTCGCGCCCGGCTCCGGCGGCCCGCACACGGTCGGCGCGGGCTACCTGACCGTCGCCGCGAACGGCCTGCTGGCCGAGCCGCAGACGTACGGGGCGCTGCTGGAGGAGTGCTTCGGCCCGGTCACCGTCGTCGTGCGGTACGCCGACCAGGGCGAGGCGGCCGCCGTCCTGTCCCTGCTCTCCGGCAACCTCACCGCCACCCTCCAGCTGTCGGCGGCGGAGTGCGCGGGCGCCGGGCCCGAGGGCGCGGCCGCCCCGGCGGCGGAGCTGATCGGGCTGGTCACGCGGCTGGCCGGGCGGGTCGTGGTGAACGGCTGGCCGACCGGTGTCGCGGTGGCCCCCGCCCAGCACCACGGCGGCCCGTACCCGGCCGCGACCTCGCACTCCACCTCGGTCGGCGGGACGGCGATCGAGCGGTGGCTGCGCCCGGTGGCCTACCAGTCGGTGCCGGACCCGCTGCTTCCGCCGGAGCTGCGCGAAGCCAACCCGCTGGGCCTGCCCCGCCTGGTGACCGGCGCCTCCTAGCCACCCCGCGGCCGGACGTCATGACGGCCGTCGTGGCGTCCGGCCCGGGCCGCCGCGGCGGCAAATCCGGTTGCCCGCGCCTCCCGGCGGGAGGCAGGCTGCCGCCATGCCGAGACCGCACGGATTCACGTACGAACAACGCCGCGACGGGGCCGTCGTCATCACCCACCAGGGCCGTGCGGCGGGCACCCTGCGCGGGGCGCGGGCGGAGAAGTTCCTGGCCGAGGTGGCGTCGGGGGACGCCCAGCTGGTCATGGCCCGCTGGACCGGCGCCTACAAGTTCGGCAACGAGCGGACGGCGCGGAACCACCCCCGCAACCGCCGGTAGCCCGCGGCCCGGAACCCGCAGGGCCGGACGGGGCCGAACGGGGCAACCGGATGCGCCGCTCGCGGGTAAGGGAACGGCAAAGGGCCTTCGGTCGTTCTCCCGGCATGACCGCTATGACCCCTGGTTCGAACCTGCCGCTCCATGCCGTCCGCGTGACGGTGGATGTGGCCGCTCCGGTACGGCTGGACGTATCCGGGCTCCTGCTCGCCGCCGACGGCAAGGTGCGCTCCGACGCCGACTTCATCTTCTACAACCAGCCCGCCGGCCCCGGTGTCAGCTACCGGTCCGGTGGCGGTTCGGCGCCGGACTCGATCACCGTGGACACCTCCGCGGTCCCGCCCGGCATCGAGCGGATCGTGGTGACGGCCAGCCCCGACGCCGCCGGGCAGAGCTTCCAGGGCGTCGAGCCCACCGCCACCGTCCGCGACGCCGACGGCGGCGCGGTGATCGCCACCTTCACCCCGCCGCGGCTGGGCACCGAGACCGCCCTGGTGGTCGTCGAGGTGTACCTGCGCGGCGGCGCCTGGAAGGTCCGCGCCGTCGGCCAGGGGTACGCCAACGGCCTCGCCGGGATCGCCACCGACTTCGGCGTCTCGGTGGACGAGGAGCCCGCCGCCCCCGCCCCCGCGCCCGTCCCGGCCGCCGTCCACACCCCGCCGCCCTCCCCCGCCGCGGCCGCCGCCTTCCCGCCGCCGCAGGCGCCGCCCGCCGCCCCGCCGGCCCAGCCCGCCCCCGGCGCCGGAAAGATCAACCTCGACAAGGGCCGGGTCAGCCTCCAGAAGAACCAGACCGTCTCCCTGGTCAAGGGCGGCCGCCCGCTGCTCTCCCAGGTCAAGATGGGCCTCGGCTGGGAGCCGGCCTTCGGCGGCCGGGACATCGACCTCGACGCCTCGGTCATCGCGTACGGCCCGCAGCGCAACCACATCGACAGCTGCTACTTCGGCAAGCTGTCGATCCTGAACGGCGCCATCAAGCACTCCGGCGACAACCTGACCGGTGAGGGCGCCGGGGACGACGAGGTCATCGTCGTGGACCTCGGCCGGATCCCCGCCGAGGCCACCGGCCTCGTCTTCACGGTCAACTCCTTCTCCGGCCAGAAGTTCACCGAGGTCGCCAAGGCGTACTGCCGGCTGATCGACGCGGCCAGCGGCGAGGAGCTGGTCCGCTTCGACCTCACCGGCGCCGAACCGCAGACCGGCGTGATGATGGCCAAGCTGATCAAGCAGTTCTCCGGCGAATGGGAGATGACGGCCATCGGAGATTTTGTGAAGTCCCGCACAGTGCGCGGCATGGTCAAGCCCGCCGCTCAGGCGCTCTGACGCAGGTCGGCGCCGCCCGCCGGGTCCGGCGGAGGGCCCGGGGTGACCCACGCCACCCCGGGCCGCGGTTTAACCGGAGGTGGCTGTCAGTGCCCGCCCGTAGCCTTGACCCCATGTACAAGACACTCCCGACCGCGGGTCCCGCCCGCCCGTCCGCCGCAGAGGCGAACGAGGCGATCCGGCACCTCGTCGAGACCGGGGTGGACAGCGAGTGGCCCTCCGAGGCGTATGAGTTCCTCCTCGGCGAGTGGGCCGCGGGCAGCCACGAAGAAGTCGGCTCCCTGGCCCTGTAGGCCGCCGCCGTCCCCCCGGGTCCCGGCGACGGGCCCATCCCCCCTGTCCACGTCCCACCCCCGCGTGGTGCGCCGCTCAGTGCACTGGTGCTCAGCGCTTCGGTGCTCAGTGCTGCTTGGAGCGGCGCCACGGTCCGGTGACCGCCAGCATGATGCCCGGCTCCTGGATGTTGGCGAAGAGCGTCCGCCCGTCCGGGGAGAAGCAGACACCCGTGAACTCCGAGTACTCGGGCTCGGCCGCGGTCCCGATGTTCAGCTCGTTGCGCGCGAGCGGGTAGGTGCGCCCGTCCTCCGTGGCCCCGAAGAGGTGCTGCAGCCCGCTGCCGTCCTCCGCGATGATCAGGCCGCCGTACGGGGACACCGTGATGTTGTCGGGGCCGTCGAAGCCGCCCTCCGCCGACGGGTCGGCGTTCACCCCGATGACGACCATCAGCCGGACCGTGCGCCGCTTCGGGTCGTAGAACCACACCTGGCCGTCGTGCGCCGCGCCCGGGCTCTCCTCGCGGGCGTAGGAGGAGACGAAGTACGCACCTCCGTCGGCCCACCACATGCCCTCCAGCTTCCGGGCCCGCGTCACCGCGCCCGCCCCGAACTGCTTGCGGACCGACACGGTGCGCGCGTCGCGGTCGGCGACCGTCACCCAGTCGACGCCGTACACGGTGCCCACCGTGGTGGCGCGCGAGAGGTCGTCCACGAACTGCCCGGCCTTGTCGAAGCACTTGGCGGCCGCCAGCACGCCCGCGTCGGGGGCGAGCGTCCGCAGCTTGCCGCGCCCGTGCCGGAAGCCCTGCGGCGGGGTCCAGCGGTAGAGCAGCCCGTTGGGGCCGGAGGCGTCCTCGGTCAGGTAGGCGTGGCCGCTGCGCGGGTCGATCACCACCGCCTCGTGGGCGTACCGGCCGAAGGCCTTCACGGGGCGCGGGTCGCGGTTGGCGCGGCGGTCGTTCGGGTCGACCTCGAAGACGTAGCCGTGGTCCTTGGTCATGCCGTTCTTGCCGGCGAGGTCCTCGGTCTCCTCGCAGGTCAGCCAGGTGTCCCACGGGGTGGCGCCGCCCGCGCAGTTGGTGGAGGTACCGGCGACGCCCACCCATTCGGCGACTTCGCCGCCGCGCCGGACCTCGACGACCGTACAGCCGCCGGCCGCGGCCGGGTCGTAGACGAGGCCCTCGGTCAGCGGGACCGGGTGGGCCCAGTTCTCCCGCTTGCCCTTGAGCTCGTGGTTGTTGACCAGGAGGGTGACCCCGCGGTGGCCCTCGAAGGCGGCCGTGCCGTCGTGGTTGGACGGGGTGCTCTCACCGGAGTCGAGCTTCGTCACGCCGCTGTGGGTGATGACGCGGTACGAGAACCCGGCCGGGAGGGCCAGGAGTCCGGCCGGGTCCGGGACGAGCGGCCCGTACCCGGGCCGGCCCGGGCGGCCGTACGCGTCGGCGGTGGCGGTGTCGTCCGCGGCGAGGGCTCCCGGGGCGGTGGCGAGGGCGCCCACCGTTCCGGTGAGCGCGACGCCCGCTCCGGCGAGGACGGTGCGGGCGGTGAAGTCTCTGCGGCTGAGCGGCATCTGTTCTCCTGGGTGGGGAATGGGCCGGAATCGTGCGGTCGGCGAGGCCAGAATCGCGCCCCTATGTGAACGGCGGCTGACTTCCCCGCCAAGAGGAGTGGTCCCCTTTCCCGCCGCCGATTGGCCGACTCCCACCCAGGAACGGCGCGTTAGGCCGCCTCTTTCCTTTCGCCTAGGTGCCGGGCGACTGCCGCGAACGCGCCTTGAAGGCCGCCTTGCGGGCATCCTTGGCGGACTTGCGGTCGGGGTGCATCCGGCCCATCGCCTCCAGCACCTGCGCCGTGTACGGGTGCTCCACCCGCCACACCGCGTCGAAGAAACCCGTGTGATGCGCCGTCAGGCCGACCATCAGATCGGGCAGTTCAGCGGACTCGGCGTCCTCGGCCAGCTGCGCCGCGATCGTGTCGACGGTCAGCCAGAACACCATGGCCTCGGAGGGGGCGGGGACGTCGGCGGCGCCGTGCTCGGCGAGCCAGACCCGGGCCAGTCCGCCGAGTTCGGCGTCGTCCAGGACCGCCCGGACCACCGGTTCCGCGGCCGGTCCGGCCGGGGCGAGGGCCTGCTGGCAGCGCAGTCGGCGCAGTGGCCCGCCGGCGTCCGCGCCGCGCGCGGCGGCGAGCAGCTCGGCGACCGCCTCCGGCAGTTCGCGGCCCTCGATCCACCGCTCGATCTCGGCCTGCGCGGCCTCTTCGGGGTAGCCGGACACCGCGTCGAGCAGTGCGTCCGCGCCCTTGTCGGCCAGATCGCCGATGGCGGGCGCCTCGACGCCGGCCTCCCGCATGCGGGCGCGGATCCCGTAGAGGCCGAGCGGGGTCAGCCGGACCATGCCGTACCGGGAGACGTCCTCGTCGTCGAGGTCGTCGGGCGCGGGGAGCGGCTCCTCGCCGTCGGTCTCCGCCATCAACTCCTCGTCCACGGGCCGGAAGACGACCAGCCCGATCGGCTCCAGCTGCCGGAACTGGTCGTCCAGGCGCATCATCGCGTCCGAGACCTGCTCCAGCACCTCGTTCGTGGGGTCGGCCATGCCGTCGGGCACGACCATCGAGGCGGCGAGGACGGGCAGCGGCACCGGGGTGTCGGCCGCGCCGCCCTCCGCGACGGTGAGCAGGTAGAGGTTGGCGAGCACGCCGTCCAGGAAGTCGGCCTCGCGCTGCGGGTTCCAGTCGAGCCGGGTGAAGTCGATGTCGCCGCCCGCGTCGAGGGCGTCGACGAGGTCGTCGAGGTCGGGGACCGCCGCGTCCGCGAGGACGGCGTCGAGCGCGGCGAGCCACAGGTCCAGTACGTCTCCGGGCGCGCCGCCGGTCACCAGGGCGAGGTCCTCGCCCGGCCCGGCGACACCGAAGACGTCCGGCGCGGCGTCCGCGTCCGCCTCCGCGTCCTCCTCCGCACCGGCCTCCCCGGCGGCGACCGAGGCACTCGCCCCGGCGTCCTCCTCCGCGAGGTCCTCGACGTCGGTCACCTCGATGAGGCCGGTGTCCACCGCCACCCGCCAGGCCTCGCTCGCGTACGCCGCCCCGTCCGGGTCGTCGTCCCCGAACCCGAGGAGGCGCACCGCCTCGGGCAGCCGGTCGGCGAGGAGTTCGCCGCCGGCGCCGACCGGGGTACCGGGGCCGGTCCAGCGGGCCAGGCGCACGGCGCGGGCGAACAGCGGTGCGGCGAGGGCGTCGCGCGCCAGTTCGGCCTCGGAGTGCAGCCGGACCGGCGGCAACGTGGGGTGCGCCTCAGCGGGCATGGGGTGTTTCTCCTCGCGTGAACTGTGTGACAGCGCTCACCAGCGTAGACGCATCGGGGCGGCGCCCCGGGGGCCATCGCCTTTGGTTCATCCCACAGTCGGCCGCCGTATCCCCTGGAGGCCTTGACAACGTCGCGGCTCAGGAAGGAAATTGACGCGCGTAGATCTGTTCGGCGGCCCACCCGGATGCCGGACGGGTCGCGCACCCGCTCCGCTTCACCCACCCACACACCGGAGTTCCCGCCCATGCGTTCCTCGCATCCCCGTTCCGCCGCCGTCGCGGCCCTCGTGGCCACCGCCCTGGCCACCGGTCTGCTCGCCGGCTCCGCCGATGCCGCCGAAGGCGCCACGGCCGCCGACCCGGTGCGCATCCACGACATCCAGGGCACCACCCGCATATCCCCGCTGAACGGCAAGCCGGTCGCGGACGTCGCCGGGATCGTGACGGGCGTCCGCGCCTACGGCTCGCGCGGGTTCTGGATCCAGGACCCGGACGCGGACGACAACGACGCGACCAGCGAGGGCATCTTCGTCTTCACCAGCTCGGTGCCGACCGTCGCGGTCGGCGACGCCGTGACGGTCTCCGGCACCGTCGGCGAGTACGTCCCCGGTGGCGTGTCCTCCGGCAACCAGTCGATCACCCAGATCTCCAAGCCCGTCGTGACGGTGGTCTCCTCCGGCAACGCGCTCCCCGCGGCCGTCGCGGTCAACGAGTACTCGGTCCCGGCCGAGTACGCCCCCACCGGCGACCCCGCCGCGGCCAACGGCATCAACGGGCTGACCCTGGAGCCCGCGCGCTACGCCCTGGACTACTACGAGTCGCTGGAGGGCATGAACATCAAGATCGGCACCTCCCGCGTCGTCGGCGCCACCGACCCGCACGCGGAGCTGTGGGTCACCGTGAAGGGCTGGGAGAACCCCCTCAAGCGCGGCGGCACGCTCTACGGTTCGTACGCGTCCCAGAACACCGGCCGGCTCCAGATCCAGCAGCTCGCCCCGCTCGCCACCCAGCCCTTCCCCGTGGCGAACGTCGGCGACAAGCTGACCGGCACCACCGAAGGCCCGCTGGACTTCAACCAGTTCGGCGGCTACACCCTGGTGGCCCGCACCCTCGGCACCGTCAAGGCGGGCACCCTCGCCCCCGAGAAGACCAAGCCGCAGGCCGGTTACGAGCTGGCGGTGGCCACGTACAACGTCGAGAACCTCGACCCGAGCGACCCGCAGACGAAGTTCGACAACCTGGCGAAGGCCGTCGTCGAGAACCTCGCCTCCCCCGACATCGTGGCCCTGGAGGAGATCCAGGACGACAACGGCGCCACGAACGACGGCACGGTCTCCGCCGAGCAGACGCTGGCCAAGTTCACCGCGGCCATCACCGCCGCGGGCGGCCCGGCGTACCAGTGGCGCACGGTGAACCCCGAGAACAACAAGGACGGCGGCGAGCCCGGCGGCAACATCCGCCAGGTCTTCCTCTTCAACCCGCTGCGCGTCTCCTTCACCGACCGCGCCCCGGGCGACGCGTTCACCGCGACGGAGGTGACCGCGGACCACAAGGGCCAGGCGGCCCTGACGCACTCCCCCGGCCGGATCGACCCGGCGAACCCGGCGTGGGCCGACAGCCGCAAGCCGCTGGCCGGCGAGTTCGTCTTCCACGGCAAGACGGTCTTCGTGATCGCCAACCACTTCGGCTCCAAGGGCGGCGACGAGGGCCTGACCTCGGTCCACCAGCCCCCGGTGCGCTCCTCGGAGGCCAAGCGGCTGCTCCAGGCGCAGGCCGTGAACGGCTTCGTGAAGAGCCTGCTGGCCACGCAGAAGGACGCGAAGGTCCTGGCGGTCGGTGACATCAACGACTTCGACTTCTCGGGCACCACGACCGCGCTCAGGGACGGCGGGGCGCTCTACCCGGCGATCCAGTCGCTGCCGAAGTCGGAGCGCTACTCGTACGTCTACCAGGGCAACGCCCAGGTGCTGGACCAGATCCTGACCAGCCCGGCGATCACCGGCTTCACGTACGACAGCGTGCACATCAACGCCGAGTTCTCGGCGCAGAACAGCGACCACGACCCGCAGGTGCTGCGCTTCCGCCCGTAACCCGCGCCCGTGGGAGGCCCGGCCGCCGTCCCGGCCGGGCCTCCCACCCCGAGCCCGGGGCCGGAAAAGGGCCCGGATCGGGACCTTCGGCCCTGGCGTGATCCTGACCACAGCCCCACCGCATTTCGCGATGTGTGGTGGAGAGTGTCCTCACGCCCGATTTCGTACCGCCCGCACTCCCGGGAGGACCACGTGTTCCCCTCCGTTTCGCTCGCCCAGGAAATCGGCCTCGCCGTCCTGCTGGTGGCCGCCTTCATCTGGATCCTGGGTCTCGGCCACATGCTGTGGGACAGCCGGTTCCACCACCCCGGGCCGGGCGCCTTCGAGGGCCTCCCGGTGATCCCTGCCCAGCGCGACCGCGACGCCCACCCGCTGGAGCGCGTGGAGCTGACGGAGGCGGAACAGCAGGCCTTCGCGGGCCTGGTCCGCACGATCCCGCTGCACTGACCTGCCGGACGGGACGCGCGAGCACAGCGCACGAAGCACAGACGACGCAGGCCCGTCGGCCGGATCTCCGGCCGACGGGCCTCCGTCGTGACGAGCGGTGCGGACGGCTCAGTTGTGGCTGTGCAGGATCTCGTTCAGCCCGCCCCAGACCGCGTTGTTCGGGCGGGCCTCGACGGCGCCGGTGACCGAGTTGCGGCGGAAGAGGATGTTGTCGGCGCCGGAGAGCTCCAGGGCCTTGACGATCTGGCCGTCCGGCAGGGTGACGCGGGTGCCCGCGGTGACGTAGAGGCCGGCCTCGACGACGCATTCGTCGCCCAGGGCGATGCCGACGCCCGCCTCGGCGCCGACCAGGGAGCGCTCGCCGATCGAGATGCGCTGCTTGCCGCCGCCGGAAAGGGTGCCCATCGTGGAGGCGCCGCCGCCGATGTCGGAGCCGTTGCCGACCACGACGCCCGCGGAGATCCGGCCTTCGACCATGGAGGTGCCGAGGGTGCCCGCGTTGAAGTTCACGAAGCCCTCGTGCATGACCGTGGTGCCCTCGGCGAGGTGCGCGCCGAGGCGGACGCGGTCGGCGTCGGCGATGCGCACGCCCTTGGGGGCGACGTAGTCGGTCATGCGCGGGAACTTGTCGATCGAGGTGACCTGGAGGTGCAGGCCCTCGGCGCGCGCGTTGAGGCGGACGGTCTCGATCTGGTCCACGGCGACCGGGCCCAGCGAGGTCCAGGCGACGTTGGCGAGCAGGCCGAAGAGGCCGTCCAGGTTCTGGCCGTGCGGCTGGACCAGGCGGTGGCTGAGCAGGTGCAGGCGCAGGTACGCGTCGTGCGCGTCCAGCGGCTTGTCCTCCAGGGAGGAGATCACGGTGCGGACCGCTACGACCTCGACGCCGCGGACCTCGTCGCGGCGGACCGCCTTCGGCGCCCCGGCGCCGAGCAGCTCGGCGGCCTGCTCGGCCGTGAGGCGCTCGGTGCCGGCCGGGCCGGGATCGGCGACCAGCTCGGGGGCGGGGAACCAGGTGTCGAGGACGGTGCCGTCGGCGGCGAGGGTGGCAAGTCCGGCGGCGACGGCGCCGGTAGTACGCGTAGCAGTCATGCCCGAAACCTAACCGGCGACGGCCCGCCGGGGCGAACCGGTCTCATGTGCCGGTCGCGGCGCGCGCCGCGCCACCCGTCCGGACCTGCGCGAACACGCCCGGCACGACGGCCCGGCGGCCCCGGCCGGCGGGGCGCGCAGCGGCTACTTGGGCATGTTCCGCGCGCCGTCGGCCGCCAGGGGCTGCGGCGCTCGTGGGAGCCGTGTACCGGCCGGCCGCGCTCAGTGCGTGGCGGGCCGCAGGACCCGGGCCAGTACCTCGCGGGCGTAGGCCTCGTCGTACGGGGCCCCCGTCAGCGGCACCTGGAGGCCGACCCCGTCCAGCACCGCCACCAGCGCGCGGGCCGTCACCGGGTCCGTGCGCCGCGCGAGGGCCTCGGCCGTAGCCCCGCACCACTGCGCGGCCACCGGCCGCGGCGCGGCGCGGCGCAGGGCGGCCAGGTACAGCTCGTACTCCGGCTCCATCCGGCTCCGGTCCAGGGCCAGGGCCTCGCCCAGCAGCCGGGCCGGCGCGGTCGCGAGGTCCACCACCGGGTCGGCCAGGGCGGGGCTCTCGGCGAGGTCCCGGGCGAAGCCCTCGTCGGCCTGCCGCAGGGCCGCGACCAGCAGGTCGTCCAGGGTCTTGAAGTGGTAGGTCGTCGAGCCGAGCGGTACGTCCGCCGCCGCGGCCACGCTGCGGTGCGTCAGCCGATCGTGAACCAGCCCGAGCGCGCCTTCTTCCACTCCGGGTGCGTCAGGTCCTTGGCGTCGGTGCCGTCCCCGTACAGGTCCGCCGAGCCGCAGTCGGTGATCAGCTGCACCCGGGCCCCCGGCACGCTCAGGTCCGGCACCTCGACGATGGCCTCCCAGCCGCCCGCGTCCCGGGTCGGCAGGTCGGTCCGCTTCACCGGGACGTGCCCGGGCACCCCGTCCCAGGAGTACAGGGCGTAGGGGTCGGTGTTGTCGTCGGCGGCCCAGGAACCGGCCAGGATCAGGTACTGGTCGGCCGCGTTCTTGCGGATGTCCCGCACCGCGAGGCCGCCGAGGTCCAGCTCGATGCCCGCGCCGAAGGTGGCCTTGGCGCCGCTCGCGAGCACCCGGTCCATGTTGGTCACCGGCACGAGCAGGGCCTTGCCGCCGGGCACCGCGGGGGCCAGCGGCGCGCGGAAGCCCAGGTAGGCGGTGGTGGTGGAACCGGGCGCGAACTCCAGCCCTTCCACGTTGAACCCGTCGATCTGCTTGGGCGCCTCGCCGTCGGCGGTGCCCGCCGCGAACCCGTAGCGGTTCCCGTGCGCCTTGTCCCAGGCCACCAGGTCGTCGCGGAGCTTCTTGTAGGAGCGCCCGTACGCGAGCTGCGTCGTGGACCCGGACCCGCTCACCTTCGTGGTGAACACCGTGTTCCGGGGGGCCTTGTACTCGCCGTCCTTGTTGTTGCCGAGCGAACCGGTCCAGTAGATGGTGTCGCCGACACGCGTGGCGCCCTCGATGTCCACCTCCTTGGTGACCCCGAGCTGCGTGCTGAAGTCCCAGGTGCGCACGGGGGCGCCGGAAGCGGAACGGTCGTACAGCCGCAGCACGTTCGACTCGTCGTCGGCGACGACGGTGTAGCCGCCCCCGACGTCCACGGCCGCCGAGGCGTCCGCGGATCCGGTGAGGTAGCGGGCGTCGGCCGGGTTGCCCACGGCTCCCGAGGCGGCGTACGCGAGGGTCCTGGTGGCGCTCTTGCCGCCGAGCCCGGTCACCTTGACGGTGAGGTTGGTGTAGCCGCGGCCGCGCGCGGTGACGGCGAGCCGGCGGACCGCCCCGGCACCGGTGACGCTCACGTCGCCGGTGCCGGCCACCGAGGACTTGCTCGACGCGGTCGCGCTGACGGTGAGCGCCGACGCGTCGGCGCCGCTCTGGCCGACCGTGACACCGACGACCGGATCGCCGACCCCGCCGACGGCCCCGGAGAGGTACCCGGCGGAGAGCGCGATGGTCGGTGTGCCGTAACTGACGGCCTGGGCGGGCATGTTCATCAGGCCGGCCAGCATCAGCGCGGCGATTCCCGCCGTGCCCAGCTGCTTCGTGAACGGCTTCATCGGCTTCATCGGCTTCATTCGGTGTCCCTCGGACGGATGCGAGCGCGAACCATGCGGACCGGAACTCTCGCCCGTGGAGCGGCGGAAGTCCATGGTCATCGTCGAGAAGGTTCGGCGACCGCGGCCAACTTCCGGTGCACGCGATCCGTCCGCCGGGAGAACACGCCGGGAGAACAGCGGCCCGGACATACGGAAGACCCCCCGCGTACCCGTGCGGGGGGTCTCTGCCGGCGCGCCGACGCGCTGCGTCGAAGGTCGTGCGACCGGTCAGACGTTGAAGCCGAGCGCGCGCAGCTGCTCGCGGCCGTCGTCCGTGATCTTGTCGGGGCCCCACGGCGGCATCCACACCCAGTTGATGCGCAGCTCGTTGACGATGCCCTCCGTCGCCGACTTCGCCTGGTCCTCGATCACGTCGGTCAGCGGGCAGGCCGCGGACGTCAGCGTCATGTCGAGGGTGGCGATGTTCGCGTCGTCGACGTGGATGCCGTAGATCAGGCCCAGGTTGACCACGTCGATCCCCAGCTCGGGGTCGACCACGTCGTAGAGGGCCTCGCGGACCTCTTCCTCGCTGGCCGGCGTGATCGACGCCTCGGGCGTCGCGTTCTCGGTCATGCCGTCTTCCTCTCCGCGTCGCCCAGAGCCTGGGCGGTCGCGTCCTTCCACGCCATCCAGCTCAGCAGAGCACACTTGACCCGCGCGGGAAACTTGGCGACACCGGCGAACGCGACCGCGTCCTCCAGCACCTCTTCCATGGCCTCGTCGGGCTCGATCTTGCCCTTCGACTGCATCAGCTCCAGGAAGGTCTCCTGGATCCGGCGCGCGTCGGCGAGGTCCTTGCCGACCAGCAGCTCGTTCAGCACGGACGCGCTGGCCTGGCTGATGGAGCAGCCCTGGCCCTCGTAGGAGACGTCGGTCAGCGTCTCGCCGTCGTACTTCACGCGCAGCGTGATCTCGTCACCGCACGTCGGGTTGACGTGGTGCACCTCGGCGTCGCCGTCGCGCAGGCCGCGCCCGTGCGGGTGCTTGTAGTGGTCCAGGATCAGTTCCTGGTACATCGAATCCAGCTTCACTGCGTCCTCGTCGCCTTCGTCGCCCTCGCCGCCTTCGTCGTTATCCGAAGAAGTTCCGTACGTGCTCCAGCCCGTCGATCAACGCGTCGACCTCGGCCGGAGAGGAGTACAGGTAGAACGACGCCCTGGTGGTCGCAGGAATTCCGTAGCGCAGGCAGACGGGGCGCGCGCAGTGGTGTCCCACGCGGACCGCGATGCCCTGCTCGTCCAGGACCTGGCCGACGTCGTGCGGGTGGATGTCCCCCAGCGTGAAGGAGATGGCCGCGCCGCGGTCCTCGGCCGTGGTGGGGCCGATGATCCGCAGGTCGGGCACCTCCAGCAGGCGCTTGACCGCGTACTCGGTGATCGCGTGCTCGTGGGCGGCGATCTTGTCCATGCCGATCGCGGTCAGGTAGTCCACGGCCGCACCGAGGCCGACGGCCTGGGCGATCGGGGGCGTGCCCGCCTCGAACTTGTGCGGGGCGGGCGCGTAGGTCGAGGCGTGCATCGACACGGTCTCGATCATCTCGCCGCCGCCGAGGAACGGAGGCAGGTCCTCCAGCAGCTCCTGGCGTCCCCACAGGACGCCGATGCCGGTCGGGCCGCACATCTTGTGGCCGGTGAAGGCCACGAAGTCGGCGCCGAGCGCCTGCACGTCGAGCGGCATGTGCGGAGCGGCCTGCGAGGCGTCGATCAGCACCAGCGCGCCGACCTCCTGCGCGCGCCGGACGATCTGCTCGACCGGGTTGACCGTGCCCATGATGTTGGAGACCAGCGTGAAGGAGACGATCTTCGTCTTCTCCGTGATGACCTCTTCGATGTTGGACAGGTCGAGGCGGCCGTCGTCGGTGAGGCCGAACCACTTCAGCTTCGCGCCCGTGCGCTGCGAGAGCAGCTGCCACGGCACGATGTTGGAGTGGTGCTCCATCTCCGTGATGGCGATCTCGGTCTCGCGGTCGACCCGGTAGGGCTCGTCCGCCCAGCCGAGCATGTTCGCGACCAGGTTGAGCGACTCCGAGGCGTTCTTGGTGAAGATCACCTCGTCGCGGCTCGGCGCGTTGATGAAGGCGGCGACCTTGTCGCGGGCGCCCTCGTACAGCGCCGTGGCCTCCTCGGCGAGCACGTGCACGCCGCGGTGGACGTTGGCGTTGTGCTGCTCGTAGTACTCGTTCAGCGCGTCGAGCACCTGGCGCGGCTTCTGCGAAGTCGCCGCGTTGTCCAGGTAAACGATCTTCTTCCCGTCGTGGACCACACGATCCAGCAGGGGGAAGTCCTTGCGGATCGCCTCGATGTCGAGGAGGCCGGGCAGCTGCGTCACGCGGTAGCGCCACCCTTCGTGCTGTACGCCACGTAACCCTCGGCCTCCAGCTTGTCGGCGAGTTCGGCGCCGCCGGACTCGACGATGCGGCCCTCGGAGAAGACGTGGACGAAGTCGGGCTTGATGTAGCGCAGGATCCGCGTGTAGTGCGTGATCAGCAGCGTGCCGACCTCGCCGCTCTCGCGGACGCGGTTGACGCCCTCGGAGACCTGGCGCAGCGCGTCGACGTCGAGGCCGGAGTCGGTCTCGTCGAGGATCGCGATCTTCGGCTTGAGGAGCTCCAGCTGGAGGATCTCGTGGCGCTTCTTCTCACCGCCGGAGAAGCCCTCGTTGACGTTGCGCTCGGCGAAGGCCGGGTCCATCTGGAGCTGCTCCATGGCGGACTTGACCTCCTTCACCCAGGTGCGCAGCTTGGGGGCCTCGCCGCGGATCGCCGTGGCCGACGTGCGCAGGAAGTTGGAGACCGAGACGCCGGGGACCTCGACCGGGTACTGCATGGCGAGGAAGACGCCCGCGCGGGCACGCTCGTCGACGGACATCTCCAGGACGTCTTCGCCGTCGAGGGTCACGGTGCCACCGGTGATGGTGTACTTCGGGTGACCGGCGAGCGAGTACGCGAGGGTGGACTTGCCGGAGCCGTTCGGACCCATGATGGCGTGCGTCTCACCCTGCTTGACGGTGAGGTCGACGCCCTTGAGGATCTCGCGGGCGCCGTTTTCGGCCTCGACGGAGACGTGCAGGTCGTGGATTTCAAGCGTTGCCATGGATACCTCAGGACTCCTGGGTGAGGGAGACGAGCACGTCGTCCCCTTCGATCTTGACGGGGTATACGGGTACGGGGCGCGTGGCCGGGAGCCCGGACGGCTTGCCGGTCCGCAGGTCGAACGCCGAGCCGTGCAGCCAGCACTCGATCATGCAGTCGTCGACCTCGCCTTCCGAGAGGGACACGTTCGCGTGCGAGCAGATGTCGTTGATCGCGAACACCTCCCCCTCGGTGAGGACGACGGACACCGGCGTGCCGTCGAGTTCCACCCTCTTGGGGGTGTCCTTCTCCAGCTCGCTCAGCGCGCAGGCCTTGACGTAGGTCATCAGACGGACGCCTGCAGCTCGGTGTCGATCTTCGCCAGCAGGCGCTCCTCGATGTCGTCGACACCGATCTGCTGGACCAGTTCCGCGAAGAAGCCGCGCACGACCAGGCGGCGCGCCTCGTCGGCGGGGATGCCGCGGGACTGGAGGTAGAACAGCTGCTCGTCGTCGAAGCGGCCGGTCGCGGAGGCGTGGCCGGCGCCGACGATCTCGCCGGTCTCGATCTCCAGGTTCGGCACCGAGTCGACCCGCGCGCCGTCCGTGAGGACGAGGTTGCGGTTCATCTCGTAGGTGTCGGTGCCCTCGGCGGTCTTCTCGATGAGGACGTCGCCGATCCAGACCGCGTGCGCGTCCTGGCCCTGCAGCGCGCCCTTGTAGACCACGTGGGACTTGCAGTGCGGGGCACCGTGGTCGACCAGGAGGCGGTGCTCCTGGTGCTGGCCCTTGTCGGTGAAGTACAGGCCGAGCAGCTCGGCCTCGCCGCCGGGACCGGCGTAGTTCACGCGGGGGTGCAGCCGGACGAGGTCGCCGCCGAAGGTGATCACGATCGACTTGAAGGTCGCGTCGCGGCCGACCAGCGCGTTGTGCTGGGAGCAGTGGACGGCGGTGTCGTCCCAGTCCTGGACCGAGACGACGGTGAGCTTGGCGCCGTCGCCGACGAGGAAGTCGACGTTGGCGGCGCGTACGCCGTCACCGGTGTGGTCGATGACGATGATCGCCTCGGCGAAGGGCTTCACGTCGAAGACCGTGTGGCCGAAGGTCGTGCCGCCCTCGCCGTGCAGCGAGACGCGCACCGGCTCGGTGAGCACCTGCTCCTTGGGCACGGTGACGACCGTGGCCTTGGCGAACGAGGAGAACGCCTGGGCCGCGACGCGGTCGACCGGCGTGCCGGCCTTGCCGACGCGGGCGTCGTCGCGGTCCACCGACTCGATGGTGACGCCCTCGGGCGCGTCGATCTGCGCCTTCATGGTGCCGTTGGCGACCGCGGTGCCGTCGTGGAGACCGCGCAGGCGGGCCAGCGGAGTGAAGCGCCACTCCTCCTCACGGCCGTGCGGCACGGGGAAGTCCGCCACGTCGAAGGACGGGGGCGCGCTCATCCGGGTGGCGACGGTGGATTCGGCGGCCACCGCGATCGCGCCGGCGGTGGTCGAACCGACCGCGGGGGTACCTCCCGGGACCGTCGGGTCCTTGGGGGCGTTCTGAGCCTCTGCCATGGCTGTCGTCTTGCTCTCTTCCTGCGTCGTGCGTCAAAGGGATCTGCGCTGCGGGGGTGGGGCCGGACTAGCCGACCGAACCCTCCATCTGCAGCTCGATCAGCCGGTTCAGCTCCAGCGCGTACTCCATCGGCAGTTCGCGCGCGATCGGCTCGACGAAGCCGCGCACGATCATGGCCATCGCCTCGAACTCGGTCAGACCGCGGCTCATCAGGTAGAAGAGCTGGTCGTCGGAGACCTTGGAGACGGTGGCCTCGTGGCCCATGGACACGTCGTCCTCGCGGACGTCCACGTACGGGTACGTGTCCGAGCGGGAGATGGTGTCGACGAGCAGGGCGTCGCACAGCACGTTGCTCTTGGAGCCGTGCGCACCCTCGCCGATCTCGACCAGACCGCGGTACGAGGTGCGGCCGCCGCCCCGCGCCACCGACTTGGAGACGATGTTCGAGGAGGTGTTCGGCGCCATGTGGACCATCTTGGAGCCGGCGTCCTGGTGCTGGCCCTCGCCCGCGAAGGCGATGGAGAGGGTCTCGCCCTTGGCGTGCTCGCCCATCAGGTAGACGGCCGGGTACTTCATGGTGACCTTGGAACCGATGTTGCCGTCGATCCACTCCATGGTCGCGCCCTCGTACGCCACGGCGCGCTTGGTGACCAGGTTGTAGACGTTGTTCGACCAGTTCTGGATCGTCGTGTAGCGGCAGCGGCCGCCCTTCTTCACGATGATCTCGACGACGGCGCTGTGCAGCGAGTCCGAGGAGTAGATCGGCGCGGTGCAGCCCTCGACGTAGTGGACGTAGGCGTCCTCGTCGACGATGATCAGCGTCCGCTCGAACTGGCCCATGTTCTCCGTGTTGATCCGGAAGTAGGCCTGGAGCGGGATGTCGACCTTGACGCCCTTGGGCACGTAGATGAACGAGCCGCCCGACCACACGGCGGTGTTCAGCGACGCGAACTTGTTGTCGCCGACCGGGATGACCGTGCCGAAGTACTCCTGGAAGAGCTCCGGGTGCGTCTTCAGCGCGGTGTCCGTGTCGAGGAAGATCACGCCCTGCTCCTCCAGGTCCTCACGGATCTGGTGGTAGACGACCTCGGACTCGTACTGGGCCGCGACACCGGCGACGAGGCGCTGCTTCTCCGCCTCCGGGATGCCGAGCTTGTCGTACGTGTTCTTGATGTCCTCGGGCAGGTCCTCCCAGGAAGCGGCCTGCTTCTCGGTGGAACGCACGAAGTACTTGATGTTGTCGAAGTCGATGCCGGAGAGGTCGGAGCCCCAGTTCGGCATGGGCTTCTTGTCGAACAGCTTGAGGCCCTTGAAGCGGAGCTTCAGCATCCACTCCGGCTCGGACTTCTTCGCCGAGATGTCGCGGACGACGGCCTCGGACAGACCCCGCTTGGCCGCGGCACCGGCCGCGTCGGAGTCGGCCCAGCCGTACTCGTAGGTGCCCAGGCCATCCAGCTCAGGGTGAGCGATCTCCGTGGTCATGCGGGGTTCCTCCCGGCGGTGCGTACAGAAGCTGATGCTGATGTGTCGGTCTGTGGGGCGTGCGGGGCGGGCGCGGCGCTTCGTGGGATGAAGGTCGTGCACACTCCGTCGCCGTGCGCGATGGTGGCGAGCCGCTGCACGTGCGTGCCGAGCAGGCGGGAGAAGACCTCGGTCTCCGCCTCGCACAGCTGCGGGAACTGCTCGGCCACGTGGGCGACCGGGCAGTGGTGCTGGCAGAGCTGCTCTCCGCTGTGCGGCCCCGGGGCGCTCTTCGCCGTAGCAGCGTACCCGTCCGCGGTCAACGCCCTGGCAAGGGCCTCGGTGCGGTCCGCGGGATCCGCCGCCTCGACCGCTTCCCGGTAGGCGACCGCCTGCGCGTCCAGCCTCGCCCGGGCGAAGGCGGCGACCGCCGCCTCGCCCTGCTCCCCGCCGCCCGCGGACTGCGCGATCCAGCGCAGGGCCTCGGTGGCGAGGGCGTCGTAGGACTGGTCGAAGGCGTCCCGGCCGCAGTCGGTGAGCGCGAAGACCTTGGCGGGCCTGCCCCGGGTCCGGGCGCCGTACACCCGCTGCTCCCGGGCGGCGACCACGTCGTCGGCGACGAGGGCGTCCAGGTGGCGCCGGACGGCGGCCTGGGTGAGGCCGAGCCGCTGGGCCAGGTCGGCGACGGTCGACGGACCGTGGTCCAGGATCGACCGCGCGACCCGGTTGCGGGTGGACCGCTCCCCGGTCGCGAGTTCCCCGTGCGGGGTCTCGGTCAGCCGTTCGCCGTATTTCACAACGCCATTGTTGCGTAATTACCCGCGGACCGACAAGCCGTGCCGGAAGACACCCCTGGTGGCCTCCATCACTAAGGGTCACCTAATGCGTCGACGCAGTGTGACGCGGGAGGGTCCGCGGCCCCCCGACCCGGGGCCCGGGACCCCCCGGGCGGCTCCGTAGACTCACCCGCATGAGCAACGACCCCGCCGTGGAGATCCGCGGACTGGTGAAGCGGTACGGCCCCAAAACGGCGGTGGACGGCCTCGACCTCACCGTCCCGAGGGCCTCGGTGACCGCGGTCCTCGGTCCCAACGGCGCGGGCAAGACGACCACCGTCGAGATCTGCGAGGGCTACCACCGCCCCGACGCCGGATCCGTGCGCGTCCTCGGGCTGGACCCGGTCGCCGACGCCCCGGCGCTGCGGCCGCGGATCGGCGTGATGCTCCAGTCCGGCGGGATCTACTCCGGCGCCCGCGCCGTCGAGATGCTCCGCCACATGGCCGCGCTGTACGCCGACCCCCTCGACACCGGCCTCCTGGTGGAGCGGCTCGGGCTGGGTGACTGCGGGCGCACCCCCTACCGCCGGCTGTCCGGCGGCCAGCAGCAGCGCCTGGCCCTCGCCATGGCCGTCGTCGGCCGCCCCGAGCTGGTCTTCCTCGACGAGCCCACAGCCGGCCTGGACCCGCAGGCCCGGCGCGCGACCTGGGACCTCGTCCGGGAGCTGCGCGCCGACGGGGTCACCGTCGTCCTCACCACCCACCACATGGACGAGGCCGAGCAGCTCGCCGACGAGGTCGCCATCGTCGACGCGGGCCGCGTCGTCGTCCACGGCACTCCCGAGCGGCTCTGCCGCGGCGGCGCCGAGAACACCCTGCGCTTCACCGGCCGACCCTCCCTCGACCTGGGCTCCCTGCTCAAGGCGCTGCCCGACGGCACGCAGGCCGCCGAGACCGGCCCCGGCGTCTACCGCCTCACCGGCGCCATCGACCCGCAGCTGCTGGCCACCGTCGCCTCCTGGTGCGCCCAGCACGGGGTCATGCCGGACAGCCTCACGGTCGAACGGCACACCCTGGAAGACGTCTTCCTCGACCTCACGGGCAAGGAGCTGCGCGCATGAGCGCCGGTACGTTCACCCCCGGGCCGGGGGCCGCGCCCGTGTCCCGCATGATCTTCGCGCAGACCGCGCTGGAGACCCGGATGCTGCTGCGCAACGGTGAGCAGCTGCTGCTCACCGTGATCATCCCCGCGCTGCTGCTGGTGCTGTTCTCCACCGTCGACATCGTCGCCGTCCCCGCGCGGGAGGGCGGCCCCGACCGGTCGGTGGACTTCCTCGCCCCCGGCGTCCTGGCCCTCGCGGTGCTGTCCACCGCCTTCACCGGCCAGGCCATCGCCACCGGTTTCGACCGCCGGTACGGGGTCCTCAAGCGGCTCGGCGCCTCGCCGCTGCCGCGCTGGGCCCTGCTGACGGCCAAGACCCTCTCGGTGCTGGTCACCGAGGTGCTCCAGGTCGCCCTGCTGTCGGTGATCGCGCTCGCGCTCGGCTGGTCCCCGCAGGGGAACCCGCTGTCCGTGGCCGCGCTGCTGCTGCTCGGCACCGCCGCCTTCTCCGGGCTCGGGCTGCTGATGGCGGGCACGCTCAAGGCCGAGGTGACGCTGGCCGCCGCGAACCTGGTGTTCCTGCTGCTGCTGGTCGGCGGCGGGGTGATCGTGCCGATGGAGAAGTTCCCGGAGGCGGTGCGCTCCGTACTCGAACTGCTGCCGATCACGGCCCTCTCCGACGGGCTGCGCGCGGTGCTCCGCGACGGCGCGGGGCTGCCGTGGGGCGACGCGGCGGTGCTGGCGGTGTGGTCGGCGCTGGGCCTTGGCGCGGCGGCGCGGTTCTTCCGCTGGGAGTAGTCTTCCGGCCCCGCTGACCACGTCCCCCGGCGGGGCCGCGCGGGAGTGACCGGTTCCGTATCGCGCCGGCAGGAAGGCCTTCCTTCTGCCGGCGGCTTCCCGCGAGGATGGGCGCCTCCACACTCCACACGACACGAGGCCGGGGGGCGGGCATGGCGCAGCGGGAGGCCGCACTGCGGCTGGACGAACAGTGGGACCGCATCCGGTCGGGCGCCGCGCACGCGCAGCCGGGCGACCGCGCGCGGCTGCTGGGCGAGCTGATCTCCGCCCTGCGGGAGCCCGCGCTCGGCGATCCCGAGTGCGCGGCCCGGCTCGGTCTGCGCCTGGGCGACCTGGCGGCCCGCCGGTTCGCGGACGGGGACCGGGCGGGAGCGCTGTCCGCCCTGGAGGACGGCCTGCGGCACGCGCGGCAGGCCGCCGGGCACTCCCCCGAGTACGCGCGCTGGTACGCCCGCGGCCTGATCAACCAGGGGGTCTGGCTGGCCTGGCCGCTGAGCGACGCCGACCGGCTGCCCCGGCACCCGCTCGGCGCGGCGGCCGAGGAGGGCCCGAGCCCGATGGAGCGGGCGGCCGGCGAGCGGGCCCTGGACGTGACCCGCGCGGCGGTGGACGTCCTGGCCGGGCTGGACCCGCGCGATCCGGTCAACCAGCGCGGCCTGGCCCAGGCGAAGGTGTTCCTCGGGGACCGGCTCGCCGAGCTGGGACTGGCCGAGGACTCGGTCGCCTGGGCCGTCGACGCCGAGCGGGACTTCCGGCGGCTGCTCCAGGTCGGTCCGGGGCCGGAGGAGGCCCAGGAGGCCGAGGACGCCCTGGCACACATCGAACGACAGCTGGAACTGCGGCTGCGCTTCCTCGACTTCGCGTCCCTGGCGGGGCTGCGCTCGGACGGGCTGCTGCCCGAGCGACTGCTCCCGCGGGCCGCGCTGGCCGCGCGCATCCAGGGCGTGGAACCGGAGCGGATCGCCGCGGGGCTGCGCCTGGACGGTGAGCGGGTGGCGGAGGCGCTCGCCGGCCTGGCGTGGCGGGCGGTGTGGCGGGTCGACGTGCGGGGCCCCGACGGGCTGTGGAACGTACAGGGACATCCCTGGCACAGCGCCGCAGACGTGACGAACCGGACGGCGGAGCAGGTCGCGCAGGAGGTGTACCGGGGCTTCACGGGCTCCCCGGACTACCCAGGCCCCGGCGCGCATTGGCGGATCCGGGTCTGGTGGCAGGAGGAAGGGGACCCGGCGGGCGCCCGGTTCCGGCTGGTCATCGCACCGGAAGGGCCAAGTGACGCGCCTGACACACCTGGCGGCGCCCCCTCGTGAAAGTTTGCACAAGGCGCCGCCTACGATAGGGGCGTGTTCTCCCCCCTCGCTTATATCGCCAGCCGCTGGACGCCCTCCGCGCGCACCGTCCAGCGAGCCGCGCTCATCGCCGTCGTGATGAGCGTGGTCATCGTCGTCACCGGCGGCGCCGTCCGGCTGACCGGCTCCGGCCTGGGCTGCGACACCTGGCCCAAGTGCACGGACGACAGCCTGTTCGCGACTCCCGCCCAGGGCTTCCACGGGGCGATCGAGTTCGGCAACCGCATGCTGACGTACGTCCTGTGCGCGGCCGTCGGCTGGGGCATCATCGCGGCCCGCTCGGCCAAGCCGTGGCGCCGGACGCTGACGCGGCTCGGGTGGGCGCAGTTCGTCATCGTGATGGGGAACGCCGTCCTCGGCGGCATCACCGTCATGACGGGCCTCAACCCCTACAGCGTGGCGGGCCACTTCCTGCTCGCCACCTCGCTGATCACCGTCACCACGGTCACCTGGCAGCGCACCCGCGAGGGTGACACGGCGCCGCGGCCGCGGGTTCCCGCGCCGGTGCGCAAGCTCTCCTGGGCGCTGCTCGCGGCGACGCTGGTGCTGATCGCGGCGGGCACGGTGGTCACCGGTTCCGGTCCGCACGCGGGCGACAGCAGTGACATCAAGCGGATGCCGTTCGACTGGTCGGGCACCGCGCACGTGCACGCCATCGCGGCCTGGGTGGTGTGCGCGCTGGCGGTGGCGGCGTGGCTGGTGCTGCGGGTGGTGGACGCGCCGGACGACACCCGGGCGCGCGCCCGTGACTTGCTGGTGGTGCTGCTCGCCCAGGGCGCCATCGGGTACGTCCAGTACTTCACCAAGCTGCCGGAAGCGCTGGTCGCCGCGCACATGCTCGGCTCCTGCCTGGTGTGGATCGCCGTCCTGCGCGTCGTGCTGAGCCTGCGCGAACGCACGGCGGAGCGGGCGGGGATCCCGGCCCAGTCCGACCCGGCGCTCCCCGCGTCGGTCTGACGGTCCGGACGCCTGGAAGCTACGGCCGGTCCAGGGCGTAGACGCGGCGGGCGTTGCCCGCCGCGACCAGCCCCGCCACGCGCTCCGCGTCCCGCCAGGACCACGCGCCCTCGGCGACCCAGCCGCCCAGCACCCGGCCCAGCGCCGCCCGGAACCCGCGGGCCGCCACCACGTGCAGTTCGGGCAGCTCGCGGGCGCCGCTGGAGAACAGCAGCTTGCCGAAGGGCGCCAGCTCCAACAGCTCCGCCAGCACCGTGTCGACGCGCGCCCCGGTGCGGGCGAGGGCCGGGCCGAGGTCGGCGTACACGTGCGGGAACGCGGCCGCGAGGTGGGCGGCGTGCCGGTGGTACGGGTACCCGTGCAGCAGCACCAGGTCCCCGCCCACGCCCGCCGTCGCCCGGACGAAGTCCGTCAGCAGGGCCGGATCGCCGCGGTCGGGGCACTCGTACGGATCACCGGAGCCCGCGTGCAGCTGGAGCGGCAGGCGCGACTCCACCGCGCTCCACAGCAGGTGCCGTACGAGTACGGGGTCCCGCACCGGCCCGCCCTTGGCCCGGCGGGCCAGCCAGCGCGCCGCCGCCCCGTGCACCTCGCCGGGGGCGGGAGGGCCGGGGGCGAAGGCCAGGGCCGAGCCGTATCCGGGGCCCGCGCCCGCCCCCGCCGCGAAGGCCGCGGCTCCGGCGGCCGCGTGCTGGAGGGCCTCGGCGAGGTTGGCGAGGTACGCCTCGGCGGTGCCGGAGGTGTCGGCGACGTGCTCGGCCAGCAGCTCCAGGCGCACGACCTCGTGGGCCTCGGCGTCCCCGGCCAGCGCCAGTTCCTTGGGGCCGGTCAGGTCCCCGGGCGCGCCGGTGTCGACGAGGTAGGCGCCGGTGCCGGAGCCGCGCAGCAGTCGGCGCGCGGACTCCTGGACGCCGAGCTCGCGGCGGCGGGCCAGGTAGCGGGCGGGCGGGCAGTGGGGCTCCAGCCCGAGCAGCGGCGGGCACCAGCGGCGCACGGCGAAGCCGGCCTGCGTGTCGAAGAAGGTGGTCCCGGCGGCGGCCGGCCCCACCGACCGGCCGAGCCGGTCCTCGAAGGTCCCGAGCCCCAGCTCCGTGCGGAGCAGTCCGTGGCAGTACTGGTCCACCAGGGGCGGCGTTTCGATCATCCGGACATCCCGTTGCGGACGTGGGCGAACGTGCGGTGCTCTTCCATCCGTCCTAACGGGTGAGCGGGGTGTGAGGTGTTGCTCGCGCTGTTGACCGACCCCGCACCGGGCCCTGCCCCGGGCCCCGGACCGCGCCTCAGTCGCCGGCGGGGGCCGGGGGCCGGCCTCCGGCAGCGCCACGCCGCCTGCGGCGAACGCCCCCTCGGCCAAGGCCCCTGCGGGGGGCCGCGGCGCCCCTGCCCCGAGCCGCGCCTCAAACGCCGGCGGGGCTGCAGTTGCCAGCGGCACGCCGCCTCACGGAACGGCCCCACGGCCAAGGCACCTACGGGCGGACGCGGCCCCCATGCCGCAGGCCGCGCCTCAAACGCCAGCGGGGCTGCAGTTGCCAGCGGCACGCCGCCTGACGGAACGGCCCCACGGCCAAGGCCCCTACGGGCGGGCGCGGCCCCCATGCCGCAGGCCGCGCCTCAAACGCCGGCGGGGCTGGAGTTGGCTGCGGCAGCGCCGACCGGAGCGACACGCCTACGCTGCTTGCGGGCCGGTCCTGCGCCTCAATCGCCGGCGGGGCTGAGGTCGCCTGCGGCGGGGCCCGCCGCCTGGCAGCGAACGGCCCCAGGGCCAGGGCCCGACGGGCGGCCACGGCGCCCGGCCCCGAGCCGCGCCTCAAACGCCGGCGGGGCTGGAGTTGGCTGCGGCACGCCGCCTCACGAAACGGCCCACGGCCAAGGCCCCTACAGGCGGGCGCGGCCCCCATGCCGCAGGCCGCGCCTCAAACGCCGGCGGGGCTGGGAGGGTCGGCCCCGGCGGCGGCACGCCGTCTGCGGCGAACGGCCCCACGGCCAAGGCTCCTGCGGGCGGACGCGGTCCCCGTGCCGCAGGCCCGGCCCAAGCCGTCGGCGGGGCTGGTGATCGCATGCGACAGCGCCACGCCGCCTGGCGGCGAACGCTTCTACAGCCAGGGGCCCGGCGGGCGGGGCGGTTGCCCCTGCCCCAGGCCTCGCCTCCAACACCGGCGGTCAGCACGGCCCGGCGTGCTCCACCGGCAAGGTCGGAGCAGCGGGGGCGCTGAACCCGGCGCGGACCCCCGGCCCGGGGGTCCGCCTCGGCCGGACCGGCCGGGCTGCGGTTACTTGGCGGCCGGACCGGTCCCGTTCTCGGGCTCCGCAGCCTCGGGCTTCGTGTCCGCGTCAGCGGCATCAGCTTCCGCAGCCGCCGCGCCGGCGGGCTTCGCCGCCTCGGGGTCGACCGCCTCGGGCTCGGAGGCCGCAGGCTCCGCCGAAGCCACGGGCTTCGGCTGGGCCTTGGCCTCGGCCGCGGGCTT
Source organism: Streptomyces sp. NPDC043876 (assembly GCF_056435825.1). Lineage (NCBI taxonomy): Bacteria > Bacillati > Actinomycetota > Actinomycetes > Kitasatosporales > Streptomycetaceae > Streptomyces > Streptomyces sp. NPDC043876. Next base: position 104,645 of record NZ_JBWKDV010000013.1, read on the forward strand.
CGGGGCGGCCACCGCGCCGGCCGGTTCAGCCGCGGCCTCGGCAGCGGGCTTCGCCGCAGTCGGCTCCACCGCTGTGGGGGCGGGGGAAGCGACGGCAGCCTTCGGCTCGGCCTCCGCACCGGCGGGCTTCGCCGTAGCCTCGGCAGCCGGCTTCGGCTCCGCCGCGGCGGGGGCCGGGGAAGCCGCTTCCTTCGGCTCGGCGACCTCCGGGACCGCGGCGGGCTTCGCCTCGGCACCGGCAGGCGCAGACGCCGCGGCCGCGGAGGACGGGGCCGCGGAGGACGGGGCCGCGGAGGACGGGGCCGCGGAGGACGGGGCCGCGGAGGACGGGGCCGCGGAGGACGGGGCCGCGGAGGACGGGGCCGCGGA
>NZ_JBWKDV010000013.1:105108-105383 GCF_056435825.1 Streptomyces sp. NPDC043876
ACCGCCGGCTTCGCCTCGGCGGCGGAAGCCGCAGGCTCGGCATCTGCCTTCGCGGCAGCAGGCGCCGCGGCAGCGGGGGCCGAGGAGGCCACCGGCTTCGGCTCGACGACAGCGGGGGCAGCGGAAGCCGCAGGCTCGGCGGCCGGCTTCGCCGCAGCGGGGGCCGCGGCCGTCTTCGGCTCGGCGGCGGAAGCCGCAGGCTCGGCATCTGCCTTCGCGGCAGCAGGCGCCGCGGCAGCGGGGGCCGAGGAGGCCACCGGCTTCGGCTCGACGAC
>NZ_JBWKDV010000013.1:105481-203782 GCF_056435825.1 Streptomyces sp. NPDC043876
ACAGCGGGGGCAGCGGAAGCCGCAGGCTCGGCGGCCGGCTTCGCCGCAGCAGGCGCCGCGGCAGCGGGGGCCGAGGAGGCCACAGGCTTCGGCTCGGCCGCGGCCACCGGCTCAGCCACCGGCTCCGGCTCAGCGGCAGCGCCCCGCACCGGCGGGTTCTTCGGGCCGCCCAGTTGGAGGCCCGCCATCCGGGTCCACTCGTACGGACCCGTCCGCACCCGCGCCGCCATCTCGCCGTCGAAGGCGTCCTGGAGCGTCAGGCCGGCCTGCTGCGCCGCGAGCTCGGCGCACGCGTGGTCGGGGGCCACCAGGTCGCCCCAGCCGCCGTCGGTGCCGACGAGCACGATCCGGGTGCCCGCCTGCCCGATGTAGGCGAGCTGGCCCTCGGCGCCGCCGTGGGCCGCCGCGAAGGCGCCGATCTGCTTGGCCAGCTTCGCCGCGGTACGGGCCCGCTTCTTGTCGCCGGTGGCCTCGGGAGTGACTGCTGCGGTATCTGCCATGACTGGCATGCTACCGGCGAGTAATCAACGGAGGAAGGGATCCACGGCCACCGCCACGAACAGCAGCGACACATAGGTGATCGACCAGTGGAACAGCCGCATCTCCTTGAGCTTCGCGCCCGTCACGCCGGACTTGGCCCGGGCGTGCAGCGCGTGCGCCTCCCACAGCCACCAGCCGCCGGCCAGCAGCGCCACGGAGGTGTAGAACCAGCCCGTGTAGCCCAGCGGGGTCAGCAGCAGCGAGACCGCCACCATCACCCAGCTGTAGAGGACGATCTGCCGCGCCACGACCCGGTTGCCCGCGACCACCGGCAGCATCGGTACGCCGACCCGCGCGTAGTCGTCCTTGACCTTCATCGACAGCGGCCAGTAGTGCGGCGGCGTCCAGAAGAAGATGACGAGGAAGAGGATGACGGCGGCCCACGAGACCTCGTTCTTGACCGCCGACCAGCCGATGAGCACCGGCATGCAGCCCGCGATCCCGCCCCACACGATGTTCTGCGAGGTGCGCCGCTTCAGCAGCATCGTGTAGACCACGACGTAGAAGAGGAGCGCACCGAGCGACAGCGCGGCGGACAGCCAGTTGACGAGCAGTCCGAAGAACAGGGTGGAGACCACCCCGAGCGAGATGCCGAAGACCAGGCATTCGCGCGGGCTGACCATGCCGGTCACCAGCGGCCGCTGCGCGGTCCGGTCCATCAGCGCGTCGATGTCGCGGTCGATGTACATGTTCAGCGCGTTCGCGCCGCCCGCGGACAGGTAGCCGCCGAAGCAGGTCACCAGGACCAGCCACAGCGACGGCACGCCCTGCTCGGCGAGGAACATCACCGGCACGGTCGTGATGAGCAGCAGCTCGATGATCCGCGGCTTGGTCAGCGCCACGAAGGCCATGGCCCGGGCCCCGAACGGCCGGTGACCGGATGAGGTACCGAGCACCCCCGCTGGACGGGATTCGACGGCCGTCACGCACACCCCTGACAGAGACTCCCAGCAAGCTCCGGGCGGGAAGGCCCGGTGAAGACTTGCGCGTACCACGCCACTGTAGACGTTGCCCTTGTGTCGCCCCGCGCGGGGGTCGCCCCGTGTTGGGCCGATCGCGGTGAACCCGGCGGGCCCGGGGGACGTGCCAAGGTGGTGACGGCGTGGTGGCACTCGAATAGCTGCACGCCGCGGCGAGGGTAGGCTCGGAATCGCGCCGGTGCACGGTACGTCACCGGGATTCGACATGTGGAGAGGAGCCCTGACCCACGGTGAGCACCAAGCCGACGACCACAGAGCTCGAGTGGACCGAACTGGACCAGCGCGCCGTTGACACGGCCCGCATCCTCGCCGCTGACGCGGTGCAGAAGGTCGGGAACGGCCACCCCGGGACGGCCATGAGCCTGGCCCCCGCCGCCTACACCCTCTTCCAGAAGGTGATGCGGCACGACCCGTCGGACCCCGACTGGGTCGGCCGGGACCGTTTCGTGCTCTCCGCGGGGCACTCGTCCCTCACCCTGTACACCCAGCTCTACCTGGCCGGTTTCGGCCTGGAGCTGGACGACCTCAAGGCGTTCCGCACCTGGGGTTCCAAGACCCCCGGCCACCCCGAGTACGGGCACACCGCGGGCGTCGAGACCACGACCGGCCCGCTGGGCCAGGGCGTGGCGAACGCCGTGGGCATGGCGATGGCCGCCCGGTACGAGCGCGGCCTGTTCGACCCGGAGGCCGCCCCCGGCACCTCCCCGTTCGACCACATGGTCTACGCGATCGCGGGCGACGGCTGCCTCCAGGAGGGCATCTCCGCGGAGGCCTCCTCGCTGGCCGGCCACCAGAAGCTCGGCAACCTCGTGCTGCTGTGGGACGACAACCACATCTCCATCGAGGGCGACACCGAGACGGCCGTCTCCGAGGACACCCTGGCGCGCTACGAGGCGTACGGCTGGCACGTCCAGCGCGTCGCCCAGCTGGAGAACGGCGACCTCGACCCGAAGGGCCTGTACGCCGCGCTCGCGGCCGCCAAGGCCGAGACGGAGCGCCCGTCCTTCATCGCCGCCCGCTCGATCATCGCCTGGCCCGCGCCGCACGCGCAGGGCACCGAGGCCGCGCACGGCTCGGCCCTCGGCGACGACGAGATCGCGGCCACCAAGGCCGTCCTCGGCTTCGACCCGGCCCGGACCTTCGAGGTGTCGGACGAGGTCATCGCGCACACCCGCAAGGCGCTGGACCGCGGCCGCGAGGCCAGGGCCGCGTGGGAGAAGGACTTCTCCGCCTGGCGCACCGCCAACCCGGAGCGCGCCGCCGAGTTCGACCGCATCCAGGCCAACGAGCTGCCCGCGGGCTGGGAAGACGAGATCCCCGTCTTCGAGACCGGCAAGAGCGTCGCCACCCGCGCCGCCTCGGGCAAGGTCCTCGGGGCGCTCGGCGCGGTCATCCCGGAGCTGTGGGGCGGCTCGGCCGACCTCGCGGGTTCGAACAACACCACCATCGACAAGGACTCCTCGTTCCTGCCGGTGGGCAACCCGCTGCCGGAGGCCGACCCGTACGGCCGCACCATCCACTTCGGCATCCGCGAGCACGCCATGGCCGCGGCCATGAACGGCATCACCCTGCACGGCCACACGCGTGTCTACGGCGGCACCTTCCTGGTGTTCTCCGACTACATGCGCAACGCCGTGCGCCTGTCCGCGCTGATGCACCTGCCGGTGACCTACGTGTGGACGCACGACTCCATCGGCCTCGGCGAGGACGGCCCGACGCACCAGCCGGTCGAGCACGTCGCCGCGCTGCGCGCGATCCCGGGCCTGAACGTGGTCCGCCCGGCCGACGCGAACGAGACCGCCATCGCCTGGCGCGAGATCCTGCGCCGCCACACCAAGGTGTACGGCAAGGGCGCGCCGCACGGCCTGGCGCTGACCCGCCAGGGCGTGCCGACGTACGACCGCAACGAGGACGCCGTCAAGGGCGGCTACGTGCTCTTCGAGGCCGAGGGCGGTCCCGCCGAGGTCGTCCTCATCGGCACCGGTTCCGAGGTCCAGCTCGCCGTCGCCGCGCGCGAGGCGCTGCAGGCCGAGGGCGTCCCGGCCCGTGTGGTCTCGATGCCCTGCGTCGAGTGGTTTGAAGAGCAGGACCAGGAGTACAAGGACAGTGTGCTGCCTCCCTCGGTGAAGGCGCGCGTCGCCGTCGAGGCCGGCATCGGCCTGACCTGGCACCGTTACGTGGGCGACGCGGGCCGGATCGTCTCGCTGGAGCACTTCGGTGCCTCGGCCGACGCGAAGGTGCTGTTCCGCGAGTTCGGCTTCACCCCGGAGGCCGTGACCGCGGCCGCCCGGGAATCGATCGCCGCCGCCGCGCGCTGACGCCCGTACAACACAAGTAGGAGATGCAATCCCATGACAGACGCACTCAAGCGCCTCTCCGACGAGGGCGTGGCGATCTGGCTGGACGACCTGTCCCGCAAGCGCATCACGTCCGGCAACCTGGCCGAGCTGATCGACCAGCAGCACGTGGTCGGTGTCACCACCAACCCGTCGATCTTCCAGAAGGCCATCAGCCAGGGCGACGGTTACGACCAGCAGCTCTCGGACCTCGCCGCCCGCAAGGTGACCGTCGAGGAAGCCATCCGGATGATCACGACGGCGGACGTCCGCGACGCCGCCGACATCCTGCGGCCGGTCTTCGACGCCACCGACGGCCAGGACGGCCGGGTCTCGATCGAGGTCGACCCGCGCCTGGCCCACAACACCAAGGCGACCACCGCCGAGGCCAAGCAGCTGGCCTGGCTGGTGGACCGCCCGAACACGCTCATCAAGATCCCGGCGACCATGGGCGGCCTGCCCGCGATCACCGAGGTCATCGGCCGGGGCATCAGCGTCAACGTCACGCTGATCTTCTCGCTGGAGCGCTACCGCCAGGTCATGGACGCCTACCTGGCGGGTCTGGAGAAGGCCAAGGCCGCGGGCCTGGACCTCTCCAAGATCCACTCGGTGGCCTCCTTCTTCGTGTCCCGCGTGGACTCGGAGATCGACAAGCGCCTCGACGCCATCGGCACCGACGAGGCCAAGGCCCTCAAGGGCAAGGCGGCGCTCGCCAACGCCCGTCTGGCCTACGAGGCCTACGAGGAGGTCTTCTCCTCCGAGCGCTGGGCGGCCCTGGACAAGGCGCACGCCAACAAGCAGCGTCCGCTGTGGGCCTCGACCGGCGTCAAGGACCCGGCCTACAAGGACACCCTGTACGTGGTGGACCTGGTCGCCCCCGGCACGGTCAACACCATGCCGGAGGCCACCCTGGAGGCCACCGCCGACCACGGCGAGGTCACCGGCGACACCATCCGCGGCACCTACGACCAGGCGCGCGCCGAGCTGGCCGCGGTCGCGAAGCTGGGCATCTCGTACGACGATGTGGTGCAGCTGCTCGAAGACGAGGGCGTCGAGAAGTTCGAGGCGTCCTGGAACGACCTGCTGAAGTCGACCGAGGCGGAGCTTGAGCGCCTCGCACCCACGGAGGCCTGAACACTTTGTCTGTGAACGGAGCGAACCCGCTTCGTGACGCACAGGACCGGCGGCTCCCGCGCATCGCGGGGCCGTCCGGCCTGGTCATTTTCGGCGTTACGGGTGACCTGTCGCGCAAGAAGCTGATGCCCGCCGTCTACGACCTGGCGAACCGCGGCCTGCTGCCGCCGGGTTTCTCGCTGATCGGCTTCGCCCGCCGCGAGTGGCAGGACGAGGATTTCGCACAGGAGGTGCACGACGCGGTCAAGCAGCACGCCCGCACGCCCTTCCGTGAGGAGGTCTGGCAGCAGCTGGTGCAGGGCTGCCGGTTCGTCCAGGGCGACTTCGACGACGACGAGGCGTTCGAGACGCTGAAGTCGACGATCGAGGAACTGGACAAGGCGCAGGGCACGGGCGGCAACTTCGCCTTCTACCTCTCCGTCCCGCCCAAGTTCTTCCCGAAGGTCGTCGCCCAGCTCAAGAAGCACGGGCTGGCGGACCAGAAGGAGGGCTCCTGGCGGCGCGCCGTCATCGAGAAGCCGTTCGGTCACGACCTGACCAGTGCCCAGGAGCTCAACCAGCTGGTGCACGACGTCTTCCCGCCCAACGAGGTCTTCCGGATCGACCACTACCTCGGCAAGGAGACCGTCCAGAACATCCTGGCGCTCCGCTTCGCGAACACGATGTTCGAGCCGATCTGGAACCGGTCGTACGTCGACCACGTGCAGATCACCATGGCCGAGGACATCGGCATCGGCGGCCGGGCCGGGTACTACGACGGCATCGGCGCCGCGCGCGACGTCATCCAGAACCACCTGCTCCAGCTGCTCGCGCTGACCGCGATGGAGGAGCCCGGCTCCTTCCACCCCAAGGCGCTGGTGGCGGAGAAGCTCAAGGTGCTCACCGCCGTCGAGCTGCCCGAGGACCTGGGCAAGCACACCGTGCGCGGCCAGTACTCGGCCGCGTGGCAGGGTGGCGAGAAGGTCGTCGGCTACCTCGAAGAGGACGGCATCGACCCCAAGTCGAAGACCGACACCTACGCCGCGATCCGCCTGGAGATCAACAACCGCCGCTGGGCGGGCGTGCCGTTCTACCTGCGGACGGGCAAGCGCCTGGGCCGCCGGGTGACGGAGATCGCGGTCGTCTTCAAGCGGGCCCCGTACCTGCCGTTCGAGTCGGGCGCGACCGAGGAGCTGGGGCAGAACGCCCTGGTCATCCGGGTCCAGCCGGACGAGGGCGTGACGGTGCGCTTCGGCTCCAAGGTTCCGGGCACCTCCATGGAGGTCCGGGACGTGACGATGGACTTCGCCTACGGCGAGTCCTTCACGGAGTCGAGCCCGGAGGCGTACGAGCGGCTGATCCTGGACGTGCTCCTGGGTGACGCCAACCTCTTCCCGCGCCACCAGGAGGTCGAGCTGTCCTGGAACATCCTCGACCCGATCGAGGAGTACTGGGACAAGCACGGCAAGCCCGCGCAGTACCCCTCGGGCACCTGGGGACCGGTCGAGGCGGACGAGATGCTCGCACGAGACGGACGGAGCTGGCGCCGGCCATGAAGATCGACCTCACGGAGACCACCTCCAGCAAGATCAACGCCGCGTTGGTGCAGGCGCGCCGGGACATCGGCACGCCCGCGATCGGCATGGTCCTGACGCTGGTGATCGTGACCGACGAGGAGAACGCGTACGACGCGCTCAAGTCGGCGAACGACGCGGCCCACGAGCACCCCTCGCGGATCATCGTCGTGATCAAGCGGGTCAGCCGTTCGCCCCGCAGCCGCCGCGACGCCCGGCTCGACGCGGAGATCCGCGTCGGGGCGGACTCCGGCACGGGCGAGACGGTGGTGCTGCGGCTGCACGGCGAGCTGGTGGACCACGCGCAGTCGGTGGTCCTCCCGCTGCTGCTGCCGGACGCCCCGGTGGTCGTGTGGTGGCCGCAGGGCGCGCCGCCGGACCTGGCGGGCGACCCGCTGGGGGCCCTGGGCCAGCGCCGGATCACGGACACCTACGCGTCCGAGGAGCCCATCGGGGCCCTCGCCACCCGGGCGGCCGCCTACGCGCCCGGCGACACGGACCTGTCCTGGACCCGGATCACGCCGTGGCGCTCGATGCTCGCGGCCGCGCTCGACCAGCAGAAGGCGCTGCGGATCGTGTCGGCGACGGTCGAGGGCGAGGACGAGAACCCGAGCTGCGAGCTGCTGGCCATGTGGCTGGCGGACCGCCTCCAGGTCCCCGTCAAGCGCACCCACTCCGAGGGCCCGGGCTTGACGGCCGTACGCCTGGCGACCAAGGACGGCGGCATCGTCCTGGACCGGGCGGACGGCTCGCTGGCGACGCTGTGCATGCCGGGGCAGCCCGACCGCGCGGTGGCGCTCAAGCGCCGCGACACGGCCGAGCTGCTGGCGGAGGAGCTGCGCCGGCTGGACCCGGACAACACCTACGAGTCCGCGCTGAAGTTCGGCGTGCACGGCCTGGACCACGGGTCTGCCGAGGTTCCGGCGGACGCCCCCGCGGCGCCCGCGGCCGAAGCCACCGCTAAGGCTCCGGCGGCGAAGTCCGCGGCCAAGCGTCCGGCCAAGCCGGGCTCGGCCGCACCGGCCGCGGCGAAGAAGTCCGCGGCCAAGTGAGCACGGCGCGGCGCCGTACGCATCCCCCGCACGGGGGCGCGTACGGCGCCGCGCCCGTTCCACCGCACGCTCCGCACTCCCCCGACACCGCACCCCCTCACCCGACCAAGAAGGCGGCACCAGCATGGGCATGACGACTCCTCAGGTCGTCGTCCACCGGGACAAGGAACTGATGGCGCAGGCCGCCGCGGCCCGGCTGATCACGAAGATCGTCGACGCCCAGGCCGCCCGCGGCACCGCGTCGGTCGTCCTGACCGGCGGCCGCAACGGCAACGGCCTGCTGGCCGCCCTCGCCGCCGCGCCCGCCCGGGACGCGGTCGACTGGGGCAGGCTGGACCTGTGGTGGGGCGACGAGCGCTACGTCCCGGCCGACGACCCCGAGCGCAACCACACCCAGGCCCGCGCCGCCCTGCTGGACGCCGTCCCCGTCGACCCCGCGCGCGTGCACGTCATGCCCGCCTCCGACGGTCCCCACGGATCGGACGTGGACGCGGCCGCCGCGGCCTACGCGCAGGAGCTGCGCGAGGCCGCCGCTCCCGAGGACCACGGCCCCGTGCCCCGGTTCGACGTGCTGATGCTGGGCGTGGGCCCGGACACGCACGTGGCGTCCCTCTTCCCGGAGCACCCCGCCGCCCGGGAGACCGAGCGCACGGTGGTCGGCGTGCACGGCGCGCCCAAGCCGCCGCCGACCCGGATCTCCCTCACCCTCCCGGCCATCCGGGCCGCCCGCGAGGTGTGGCTGCTCGCCGCCGGCGAGGACAAGGCGGGCGCGGTGGCCGTCGCGCTCGGCGGGGCGGGCGAGGTCCAGGCCCCGGCCGCCGCCGCGTACGGGCGCGCGCGCACCCTGTGGCTGCTCGACCGGGCGGCCGCAGCGAAGCTGCCCCCCGCGCTGTACCCCCCGGCCTCCGCCTGAGACGCCCCGCGCACACGGGAGCGCCCCGCACCGTCCGGTGCGGGGCGCTCTCGCGTCCGTACGGCCCCTGCGGGACCCCGCGGGAGTCAGCGGCCGCGCAGCTCGCGGTACGTGGCCACCAGGGCCCGCGTGGAGGCGTCCAGGCCGGGCACCTCCGCGCCCTCCACGAGGGCGGGCTCGATCCGCTTGGCCAGGACCTTGCCCAGCTCCACGCCCCACTGGTCGAAGGAGTCGATGTTCCACACCGCGCCCTGGACGAACACCTTGTGCTCGTAGAGCGCGATCAGCTGCCCGAGGACCGACGGGGACAGGTCCTGCGCCAGGATCGTGGTCGTCGGGTGGTTCCCGCGGAAGGTCTTGTGCGGGACGAGGTCTTCGGCGACGCCCTCCGCGCGGACCTCGTCCGGGGTCTTGCCGAAGGCCAGCGCCTGCGTCTGCGCGAAGAAGTTCGCCATCAGCAGGTCGTGCTGCGCGGCGAGATCCGGGGAGAGCGTCGGGACCGGGCGGGCGAAGCCGATGAAGTCCGCCGGGATCAGCTTCGTGCCCTGGTGGAGCAACTGGTAGTAGGCGTGCTGTCCGTTGGTGCCGGGCGTGCCCCACACCACGGGACCGGTCTGCCAGTCCACCGGCTCGCCCTGGCGGTCCACCGACTTGCCGTTGGACTCCATGTCCAGCTGCTGCAAGTACGCGGTGAAGCGCGAGAGGTAGTGGCTGTACGGGAGCACGGCGTGCGCCTGCGCGTCGTGGAAGTTGCCGTACCAGATCCCCAACAGGCCCATCAGGAGCGGGGCGTTCTGCTCCGGCGGGGCCGTGCGGAAGTGCTGGTCCATCGTGCGGAAGCCCTGGAGCATCTCGCGGAAGGCGTCCGGACCGATCGCGATCATCAGCGAGAGGCCGATGGCCGAGTCGAAGGAGTAGCGCCCGCCGACCCAGTCCCAGAACTCGAACATGTTCTCCGGGTCGATGCCGAAGCCGGTGACCTTCTCGGCGTTGGTCGACAGGGCGACGAAGTGCCGTGCCACGGCGCTCTCGTCGCCGCCGAGGCCCGCGAGCAGCCAGGCCCGCGCCGAGGTGGCGTTGGTGATGGTCTCGATGGTGGTGAAGGTCTTCGAGGCGACGATGAAGAGGGTCTCGGCCGGGTCCAGGCCCTGGAGCGCCTCGTGCAGGTCGGCGCCGTCCACGTTGGAGACGAAGCGCAGGTTCAGCTGCCGGTCGGCGAAGGCGCGCAGCGCCTCGTACGCCATGGCCGGACCCAGGTCGGAACCGCCGATGCCGATGTTGACGACGTTCTTGATGCGCTTGCCGGTGGCGCCGAGCCACTCCCCCGACCTGACGCGGTCGGCGAAGTTCCCCATCTTGGCCAGGACCGCGTGGACGGCGGGGACGACGTTCTCCCCGTCGACCTCGACGACGTCCTGCGGCGCGGCGCGCAGCGCGGTGTGCAGGACCGCGCGGTCCTCGGTCGTGTTGATCTTCTCGCCGCGGAACATGCGCTCGCGCAGCTGCTCCACGCCGGTGGCCGCCGCCAGTTCGCGCAGCAGCCGGAGCGTCTCGTCGGTCACGAGGTGCTTGGAGTAATCGATGTGCAGGTCGCCGGCCCGCAGGGTGTAGCCGGTGCCGCGGCCCGGGTCGGATTCGAACAGCTCCCGCAGATGCGTCTGCCCCAGCTCTTCCCGGTGCTTGCCGAGTGCCAGCCACTCCGGCGTCCGGTGGAGCCTCGTACGTCCGTCTGCGTTCATCTCGGACATCAACCCACTTCTTCCGTCCTGTTGTGCCCCGCCGTACTCCAACCTAAGGGATCGGAAGCCGGGCCGGACAACTGACACAAAGGGGCCCGGCCCGCGGAAGAAGATCTTCCGCGGGCCGGGCCCGATGTCGTGGGGTGGTGCGGCTCAGATCTCGCCGCGCAGCTTGGCGAGGGCCTCGGCGAGGATCGCCTCGCCGTCCGCGTCCGTGCGCCGCTCCCGTACGTACGCCAGGTGCGTCTTGTACGGCTCGGTGCGCGGGGGCGCCGGAGGGCTGTCCCGGTCCTGGCCCGCGGGGAACCCGCAGCGCGGGCAGTCCCAGGTGTCCGGCACCTGCGCGTCGCTGGCGAAGCTGGGCTGCGTCTCGTGCCCGTTCGAGCACCAGAAGGAGATGCGCAGGCGGGGCGCGGACTCGCCGCGCTCGGCCTCGCCCATCGGCCCCGCTCCGACCCGACTTCCACGGATCGCGTTGCCACTTGCCACGGTCGTAACTCCCTGCGTGATGGTGCCGCGAAGCGTGAATGGAATTCCGCTGCGGGCGCCCCAGTCTACGTAAGGCCCAACGCGCGTCCAGTGACCGGAGTTACTACTTCCGGAGTAGGGGCGCGGACCTCATGATAGATCGGGTGGAGCCTGCCTGACCGCCGAAAGGGCCGGATCGTTCAGTTGCCCTGCGACTTCATCAGCAGACCGAGCGCGACGATGCACGCGAACCAGAGCAGGCCGATCACCATCGTGATGCGGTCGAGGTTGCGCTCGGCGACCGAGGAGCCGCCGACGGAGGACTGCATGCCGCCACCGAACATGTCGGAGAGGCCGCCGCCCTTGCCCTTGTGCATCAGCACCAGGAGCATCAGCAGCAGGCTGAAGACGACCAGGGCGATCGAGAACCCCATAATCACGGCTGATTCCTACTTTCTGACATTCCCTGGTGTGCTGTGAACCCCGACGGGGGCCGGTGACTGTCGCTCCAGCCTCCGGCCCCCGCAAGGGTACGACGGATCCGTCCTAGCGCATACTCGCTGCGACGATCAAGGTGCTCACTGGTCGCGGAAGCGGACGATCTTGACGAACTCGTCGGCGTCCAGGGCCGCGCCGCCGATCAGGGCGCCGTCGACGTCGGGCTGCGCCATGATCGCGGCGATGTTGCCGGACTTGACGGAGCCGCCGTACTGGATGCGGACCTTGTCGGCCAGCTCCTGCGAGTACAGCTCCGCGAGGCGGGTGCGGATCGCCCCGCAGACCTCCTGCGCGTCCTCGGGGGTGGCGACCTCACCGGTGCCGATCGCCCAGACGGGCTCGTACGCGATGACGATGGACTCGACCTGCTCCGCCGGGATGCCCGCGAGGCCGCCGTCGAGCTGGGCGAGGGTGTACTCGACCTGCTGACCGGCCTTGCGGACCTCCAGGCCCTCGCCGACGCACAGGATCGGGGTGAGCCCGTTCGCGTAGGCGGCCTTGACCTTGGCGTTGCAGAGCTCGTCGCTCTCGCCGTGGTACTGGCGGCGCTCGCTGTGGCCGACGGCCACGAAGGTGCACTTGAGCTTCGCGAGCATCGCGCCGGAGATCTCCCCGGTGTACGCGCCGGACTCGTGCGCCGAGATGTCCTGGGCGCCGTACTTGATCTTCAGCTTGTCGCCGTCGACCAGGGTCTGGACCGACCGCAGGTCGACGAAGGGCGGCAGGACCGCGACCTCGACGGCGTCGTAGTCCTTGTCGGTGAGCGCGAAGGCGAGCTTCTGGGTGTGCGCGATGGCCTCGAGGTGGTTGAGGTTCATCTTCCAGTTGCCGGCCATGAGCGGGGTGCGCGTGGTCATACGGGGTCAGACCTCCAGAGCGGCGATGCCGGGGAGCGTCTTGCCCTCGAGGTATTCGAGGGACGCGCCGCCACCGGTCGAGATGTGGCCGAACTTCGTCTCGTCGAAGCCCAGGTTGCGGACGGCCGCGGCGGAGTCGCCGCCGCCGACCACGGTGAAGCCCTTGCTGTCGAGCAGGGCCTGCGCGACGGCGGCGGTGCCGCCCGCGTAGTCGGGATGCTCGGCGACGCCGACCGGACCGTTCCAGAAGACGGTCTCGGCGTCGACGATCTTCGAGGCGAACAGCTCGCGGCTCTTGGGGCCGATGTCCAGGCCCTCCTGGTCCGCGGGGATCTTGTCCGCGTCGACGACCTCGAAGGTGGCCGGGGCCTTGGTCTTGAGGTCGGGGAAGTCCGTGGAGACGAGCACGTCGACCGGCAGGACCAGCTCGACGCCGTTCTTCTCCGCGCGCTCCATGTACTCCAGCACCACCGGGATCTGGTCCTCCTGGAGGAGGGAGATGCCGACCTCGTGGCCCTGGGCCTTGAGGAAGGTGTAGGCCATGCCGCCACCGATGAGCAGGCGGTCGGCCTTGCCGAGGAGCTCGTCGATGACGGCGAGCTTGTCGGAGACCTTCGCGCCGCCGAGGATCACCGTGTACGGGCGCTGGACGTCCGTGGTCAGCTTCTTCAGGACGGCGACCTCGGTCGCGATCAGGTAGCCGGCCGCGTGCGGGAGGCGCGCGGGCAGGTCGAAGACCGAGGCGTGCTTGCGGTGGACGGCGCCGAAGCCGTCGCCGACGTAGACGTCGGCCAGCTCCGCGAGCCGGTCCGCGAAGGCGCCGCGCTCGGCGTCGTCCTTCGCGGTCTCACCGGCGTTGAAGCGCAGGTTCTCGATGACGGCGACCTGGCCGTCGGCGAGGGCGGCGACCGTCTCCTTGGCGGAGGCGCCGACGGTGTCGGTCGCGAAGGCCACGTCCTGGCCGAGCAGCTCACCGAGCCGGGCGGCGGCGGGGGCCAGCGAGAAGGCCGGGTCCGGCGCGCCCTTGGGGCGGCCGAGGTGGGACGCGACGATGACGCGGGCGCCGGCGGCGGCGAGCTTCGCGATCGTCGGCTGGACGGCGCGGATGCGGCCGTCGTCGGTGATCTCGGTGCCGGCGAGCGGCACGTTCAGGTCGGCGCGGACGAAGACCCGCTTGCCGGAGACGCCCTCGGCGAGAAGTTCGTCGATCGTCTTCATGTGTATTTCTACTCCTTATCCCCATACATGGCTTTCGCCTGTGCGGAGCGAGAGGTACGAGGCAAGCAACAGGGCCCGCACAGCGCTTCATCGCGCTGCCCGAGCCCTGATGCTTCACATCGCGGTGCCTGCCCTGAAGATTAGAGCTGGCCGCCGACGAAGACGGTGAGGTCGACGAGACGGTTGGAGTAACCCCACTCGTTGTCGTACCAGCCGATGACCTTGACGCTCTTGCCCTGGACCATGGTGAGGGAAGAGTCGAAGGTGCAGGAGAACGGCCAGTTCACGATGTCGGAGGAGACGATCGCGTCCTCGGTGTAGTCGAGGATGCCCTTCAGCTGGCCCTGGGAGGCCTTCAGGAAGGCGGCGTTGACCTCTTCCTTCGTGGTCTCGCGCTCCAGCTCGATCACCAGGTCGGTCACGGAACCGGTCGGGACCGGGACGCGCATCGCGATGCCGTCGAGCTTGCCGGCCAGCTCCGGGATGACCAGCGCGGTGGCCTTGGCGGCACCGGTGGTGGTCGGGATGATGTTCTCGGCGGCGGCGCGGGCGCGGCGCAGGTCCGAGTGCGGGAAGTCCAGGATGCGCTGGTCGTTCGTGTACGCGTGGACCGTCGTCATCATGCCCTTGACGATGCCGAAGTTCTCCAGGAGGACCTTGGCCATCGGCGCCACGCAGTTGGTGGTGCAGGAGGCGTTGGAGATGACGTGGTGGTTGGCCGCGTCGTACTTCTCCTGGTTGACGCCCATCACGATCGTGATGTCCTCGTCCTTGGCCGGAGCCGAGATGAGGACCTTCTTCGCGCCCGCGGCGATGTGCTTGGCGGCGTCGGCCTTCTTCGTGAAGATGCCGGTCGACTCGATGACGATGTCGGCGCCCAGCTCGCCCCAGGGGAGGTTCGCGGGGTCGCGCTCGGCGAAGGTCTTGAAGGTGTTGCCACCGACCGTGATGGTGTCGTCGGTGTGGGAGACCTCGGCCTTGAGGCGGCCCAGGATGGTGTCGTACTTGAGCAGGTGCACCAGGGTCGCGTTGTCAGTCAGGTCGTTGACACCGACGATCTCGATGTCCGCTCCCTGCTCCAGGAGCGCCCGGAAGTAGTTGCGGCCAATTCGGCCAAAACCATTGATGCCTACGCGGATCGTCACGAACCGATCTCCTCGTTGGTGCGCCGGCCTGTCCGCCGGCGAGCTGTATGGGATGTCCCCGACCGCTTATGACCCTACCTCTCCGTGAGCTTGGGGGTGACATCGGAAGGGGCCTGACACGCCCCGGCGGCCCGTACCACACGCTGCGGTACGGGCCGTCGGGCACTTCGTCCCCCCTCACTCAGCGTGAGGGGAGGGGGGTCCGCAGGTCAGTGCTACAGCGAGCGGAGCGCCTTACCGACGAGTACCGCTCGGTCCTTCGCGGCCGGCAGGTGTTCCAGGCCGAAGCCGAGGAGCACGGTGTCACGCGTAGTGACCGCCGCGTAGGACTTGAACAGCTCCCCGGAGCGGGACCAATCGCCCGGAACATCGGGACTTCCGGCAGGTGCGCCCTGCGCCGTCCATGCCCCGAGCGAGGTCTCGAAGCCCTCGGCCGCCTGGTCGGCGCCGCCGACGGACAGCCGCGCCTCGTCCGCGAAGACCCCGCGGCCGCCGCTGCCCGGGTCGGTGATGGAGGAGAGCGAGACCTCGACGGTCCTGCCCGCGTACGCGCTCAGGTCGAAGGAGACCTGCTTCCAGCCGCCGGAGGAGCCGGTGAAGCTGTTCCACGCGCCGCTGCTGCCCTCGGCGGTGCAGCCGCCGGACGCGAGGGTGAGGTAGTGGCGCAGGAAGGGGTGGCCGTTGATGAAGAAGCCGCCCGCGCACTCCGCCGGGACGGCCGTGCCGCTCTGGCCGCCCGCCTCGGGCAGGGTGGTCCAGTCCTCGGCGCCCGTGGTGTGGGCCTCCAGGACGGCGTGGTCGTAGCCCGGCTCGGTGTCCCAGTTCAGGGCCATCTTGAGGGTGGGCCGGTCGGCGGCGCTGACCCCGGTCAGGTCGACCGTGCGAACCAGGCGCTTCCAGTCGTTGTCGTTGTGGACGGCCGAGGCCATCCAGGACCCGGCGTAGGGGGCGTAGGGATTGACGATGCCGTCGTACAGGCCCGCCTGGGCGCTCTTGAACTGCGGGAACTGCGCGGCGGCCAGGGTGTCGGAGGTGACGCTGTAGGCACCGGGCCGGTCCAGCGGGTTGCCGGGGGCGCCGCCGAGCGTTCCCTTGGCGCCGCCGAGCGCGCCCGCGCCGGTGAAGCCGGTCGCGCCCGTGCCGGTGCTGCGGTCGTAGGCGCCGAGGTAGTACTGGCTGAAGTCGTCGGTGACCGCGCGCCCGACCTTGGCGTCGCCGCCGGCCAGTTCACCGGCCTCGATCAGCTTGCCGCCCTCGTTCAGGAAGTCGCGGACCGCCAGCTGGGTGGGGCCGCCGGGAGCCTGGGCGCCCGTGTAGTGGACGGCCGTGCCGAAGTGGGAGAGCACCCCGAGGTGGTGCGGGGCGCCCTGGGTGGCGACGTCCCAGACGGCGGCGGAGCGTCCGTTGGCGCGCAGCGCGTCCACGTACGTCTGGGCCTGCTGGGCCTTGGCCCCTTCCTCCGCGATCACCAGGACGTCGGCGCGGGGCCGCTCGGCCACGCTGTAGGTGAAGTGCTCGCTGGAGACCCGCTTGGATCCGTCGCGGCCGGTGAACCAGACCTCGACCTTGTCCCCGGGCCGCGCGCCTTCCACCGCGGCGCGGTACTGGTCGTACCAGTTGTTGTCGTCGCCGCCGTAGGTCTCGCCGCCCTTCCAGGCCTTGAGGTCCTCGTCGTGGACGCGGCCGCCGTTGATCCGGTAGTTGAGTTCCTTGTCCTTCAGCGCCTTGCGGGCGGTGACGGAGACCTTCTGGTCCTCGCCGCGGGCGGCGTAGGAGGTGGTGAAGGGGTCCGTCGTGAAGTCGGCGGCGCTCAGGCCCACCGAGGAGACCGGCTTGTCCGGGTGCGCGGCGGACTGGGCGACCGAGAGCGCGAAGGGGACGTTCTTCTGGAACTCCGCCTGGACGAGCTTCTCGTCGTCCGGGAAGTTGAAGCCGGAGGCGCAGTCCTCGGACTTCCACTGGTCGTCCGGGACGCTGTCGGAGGCGGTCTGGCAGGTGGTCATCTCCGGCGTGAACATCATGACGCCGTTGACGTTGCCCGCGTGGCCGTCCGCCTCGCCGTTGGTGGTGTACAGCTCCGAGGAGACCTGCGGGTAGTACCCGGGGATCGCGGAGTGCTCCGGGGTGCCGGCGAGTGCCTTGTAGGCCACGTCGTCGGGGGTCGGGGTGGCGACCTGCCAGCCCACGCCGTAGAGCAGCAGCTCGGCGGCGGAGTGGTAGTTGACGGCGTACTCGAAGCCGATGCGCTTCTCGAAGGCGTCCAGCGCCGCGGTCTCGGGCTCGGACTCCGCCTTCGGGCCGCGGTAGGTCTCGCTCGACGGGTTGGCCGAGGAGCCCTCGTTGTCGTAGCCCCATTTGTAGGGGAAGTTGCGGTTGAGGTCGACCCCGTCGAGGGCGGTGTGCTTGCCGTCGCCGGTGTTGTCGCGCATGTTCTTGCGCCACAGCCGGTCGCCGTCGGGGGCGTGGGTGAAGTCGTAGCCGTCCGGGTTGGCGGACAGGACGAACCACATCTCGGTGGAGTCGACCAGCTGCGTGATGCGCTGGTCCTTGCCGTAGTTGTCCAGGTAGTGGTGCATCAGCCGCCGGGTCATCTCGGGGGTGATCCACTCGCGGGCGTGCTGGTTGGACATGTACAGGACCGAGGGCTTGGAACCGTCCTTGGCCTGCCGGGCGTTCTTGGTGAGCTTGAGGGCGAGGATGTCCTTGCCCTCCACGGTCTTGCCGATGGAGACGACTTTGGTGAGGCCGGGATGGCTCTGGCCGGTCGAGACGATCTCCTCCTGGAGACCGCCCTTGCCGCTGTAGGGGCGGAAGACCCCGTCGCCGGCCGCCTTGGCGCGCGCGGCGGCCTTGGCCGGGACCTTGCGCTCGGCGAGCTTGACGCCCTGGGCGCCGAGCTGGCCGGCCTGCGCGGTGGTGAGGAACAGCTCGACCCGGGCGGTGCCCCGGTCCGGTGCCTGCGCGGTCAGCTCGTGGGCGTCCTGGCCCGCGGCGAGGACCAGGGGCACCTGCTCCTTGGTGATGTCGGCGTCGTAGACCCGGACTTCATCGGCGGCCGGTCCTGCCGCGGATCCGTTCTGGGCCTGCGCCGCGACCGGTACGGCGGCGAGTGAACCGAAGACGAGTGCGCTTGCGGCGAGGATCGATCTCGCGCGGTGCCTCATGTGCCCCCCTGGGCGTCGTCTGCCACGAAAGAGTTCGCACGACAGGCTCACGACCCTCACATGCCCATGTCAATGGGAAACGCCGAAAGGGGCCCGCACGTGATCACGTGCGGGCCCCTTTCGGCCGAGGACGGACGGTGCGGCCGGGGCCGCGGCGGATCGGCCCGGTCAGCCGACCAGGTTGTCGGCCATCTCCTCGGCCTCGGTGAGGTTCGACTCGGTGCCCGGGATGCCGAGGTCCTGGGCCCGCTTGTCGGCCATCGCCAGCAGCCGCCGGATCCGGCCGGCGACCGCGTCCTTGGTCAGCGGCGGGTCGGCGAGCGCGCCCAGCTCCTCCAGGGAGGCCTGCTTGTGCTCCATGCGCAGCCGCCCGGCCGCCGCCAGGTGCTCGGGGACCTCGTCGGCGAGGATCTCCAGGGCGCGCTGGACGCGGGCTCCCGCGGCCACCGCGGCCCGGGCCGAGCGGCGCAGGTTGGCGTCGTCGAAGTTGGCGAGCCGGTTGGCGGTGGCGCGGACCTCGCGCCGCATCCGGCGCTCCTCCCAGGCCAGCACCGAGTCGTGGGCGCCGAGGCGGGTCAGCAGGGCGCCGATCGCGTCGCCGTCGCGGACCACCACCCGGTCCACCCCGCGCACCTCGCGCGCCTTGGCGGCGATGGAGAGCCTGCGGGCGGCGCCCACCAGGGCCAGGGCGGCCTCCGGACCGGGGCAGGTGACCTCCAGGGAGGAGGACCGGCCCGGTTCGGTGAGCGAGCCGTGGGCCAGGAAGGCACCGCGCCAGGCGGCCTCCGCGTCGCAGGTCGCACCGGAGACCACCTGCGGGGGGAGGCCCCGGATCGGGCGGCCGCGGCCGTCGACGAGCCCGGTCTGGCGCGCCAGCTGGTCACCGCCGGCGACGACCCGGACGACGTACCGGTTGCCGCGGCGCAGCCCGCCGGGGGCCATGATCACCAGGTCCGAGGAGTGGCCGAAGATCTCCAGGATGTCCTTGCGCAGCCGCCTCGCCGCGATCCCCGCGTCCAGCTCCGCCTCGATGACGATGCGGCCGCTCACCAGGTGCAGCCCGCCCGCGAACCGGAGGATCGCCGAGACCTCCGCCTTCCGGCAGCAGGTACGGGTGACGGGCAGCCGGGCGATCTCATCCTTCACCGCGGGCGTCATCGCCATGGGCCGATCCTTCCATGCATCCGAAAAATACGGTCGTACGCGGCGGCCAACAGCTCCGGATCGTGCTTCGGAGTCCCGTCGGGCCTGGCCACCGGCGCCAGCTCGACCGCGGCACCGAACCGTTTCGCGGCATCGGAGAGTGACTCGCGGTCGGGCACGGCGGCCTCGTCGGCCAGCACCACGTCCAGGGCGAGTTTAGGGGCGTGTCGGGCCAAAACCTCCAAATGACGCTGCGGAGAGAACCCCTCTGTTTCACCGGGTTGCGGCGCGAGGTTCAGCGAGAGGATCCGCCGGGCCTTCGTCTGGACCAGTGCGTCGAGCAGTTCCGGCACCAGGAGGTGCGGGATCACCGAGGAGAACCAGGAGCCCGGGCCGAGCACCACCCAGTCGGCGTCCAGGACCGCGGCGACGGCCTCCGGCACGGCCGGCGGGTCGCTCGGCACCAGCTGTACGGACTGCACCTCGCCCGGGGTCAGCGCCACCGTGGCCTGGCCACGGACGGTGTCCACGTCGTCCGGGCGGGCCGGGTCGTGGCCGCGCACCAGCGCCTGGAGCTCCAGGGGCACGGCCGACATCGGCAGCACCCGGCCGTGCGCGCCGAGCAGCTTGCCGACGAGGTCCAGGGCCTGCACCGGGTCGCCGAGCTTCTCCCACAGGGCGACGATCAGCAGGTTGCCGACCGCGTGCCCGTGCAGGTCACCGCGGGACTCGAAGCGGTGCTGGATGACCCGGGACCAGGTCTGGCCCCATTCGTCGTCCCCGCACAGCGCGGCCAGCGCCTTGCGCAGGTCGCCGGGCGGCAGGACGCCCAGCTCCTCGCGCAGCCGGCCGCTGGAGCCCCCGTCGTCGGCGACGGTGACCACGGCCGTGAGGTCGCCGGTGATCCGGCGCAGCGCGGCCAGGGAGGCGGACAGGCCCATGCCGCCGCCGAGGGCGACGACCTTGGGCGCGACCGCCTCGGGCGCGGCGCCGCGCCGCAGCTCGGCGGCCGGGGCGCCGTTGCCGCCCCGGCCCGCCGTCAGCCGGCGCAGGCGGCGCAGCCGCAGGCTCCGTCCGGTCACTCGCGCCCCATGTCCCGGTGGACGACGACGGTCTCTACTCCCTCGGAGGCGAGGCGGGCGGCGAGCTTCTCGGACATGGCCACGCTGCGGTGCTTGCCGCCGGTGCAGCCGACCGCGATCGTCACGTACCGCTTGCCCTCGCGGCGGTAGCCGGTGGCGATGAGCTGGAGCAGCTCGGTGTAGCGGTCGAGGAACTCCTTGGCGCCGGGCTGGCTGAAGACGTAGCCCGAGACCTCTTCGTTGAGCCCGGTGAAGGGGCGCAGCTCCGGGACCCAGTGCGGGTTCGGGATGAAGCGGCAGTCCACGACGAGGTCGGCGTCGACGGGCAGGCCGTACTTGTAGCCGAAGGACATGACGGTGGCCCGCAGCTCGGGCTCCTCGTCGCCCGCGAACTGGGCGTCCATCTTGGCGCGCAGTTCGTGCACGTTGAGGCTGGAGGTGTCGATGACCAGGTCGGCGTCGCCGCGCAGCTCGCGCAGCAGGTCGCGCTCGGCGGCGATGCCGTCGACGATGCGGCCGTCGCCCTGGAGCGGGTGCGGGCGGCGGACCGATTCGAAGCGGCGCACCAGCGCGTCGTCGGAGGACTCCAGGAACACGATGCGCCGGGTCACCCCGCGCGCTTCGAGGTCGGAGAGCGACTCGCGCAGCGCGTCGAAGAACTGGCGGCCGCGGACGTCGACGACGACGGCGATGCGCGCCACGTTGCCCTGCGAGCGGGCTCCCAGCTCCACCATCGTCGGGATCAGCGCCGGGGGCAGGTTGTCGACGACGAACCAGCCCAGGTCCTCCAGGCACTTGGCCGCCGTACTGCGGCCGGCTCCGGACATGCCGGAGATGATCACCAGCTCGGGGATGGCCGCCTCGGCGGTATCGCCGGGCTCCACTGTCGTGCCCGTACTCACCTGTACTCCGTCTCGGTCGCGCTCTGCTGCGTGCTCGGTCATTGCTCGCTCCCCCGTTCGGACGGTGCTCCCGCGGGCGCGGGGGCCTCGTCCTCAATGATCTCTCCTGTGGCCGTGTTGACGGCCGGAGCGGCGGGAGCCGCCTGGGCGAGGGCCACGGCCACGGTCTCGGCCGTCTTGCGGCCTATACCCGGGACCTCGCAGATCTGGTCGATTGTCGCCTGTCTCAGCTTCTTCACCGAACCGAAGTGCTTGATCAGCGCCAGCCTGCGGCTCTCCCCCAGGCCGGGTACGTCGTCCAGCGGTCCGGATTTCAGCCGCTTGGCCCGCTTGCCGCGCTGGTACTGGATGGCGAAGCGGTGGGCTTCGTCACGCACCCGCTGGAGCAGGTAGAGCCCCTCGCTGGTACGGGGCAGCACCACCGGGTCGCTCTCGCCGGGCAGCCACACCTCCTCCAGCCGCTTGGCCAGGCCGCACACGGCGACGTCGTCGATGCCCAGCTCGGCCAGGGCCCGCTGGGCGGCGGCGACCTGCGGCTGGCCGCCGTCCACCACAACGAGCTGGGGCGGGTAGGCGAAACGCTTCGGGCGGCCGTCATCCGTCTCCGCCGGGACCTCGCCGCCCGCGAGGCCGCCGTCGAGCCCGTCGACGACCGCGCCCTCCTCGGGCGACCACTCCCCCGTCCGGAGCTTCTCGCGCAGGTAGCGGCGGAAGCGGCGGGAGACCACCTCGTGCATGGAGCGGACGTCGTCCTGCCCCTCGAAGCCCTTGATCTCGAAGCGGCGGTACTCGCTCTTGCGGGGCAGGCCGTCCTCGAAGACCACCATGGAGGCCACCACGTCGTCGCCCTGGAGGTGCGAGATGTCGAAGCACTCGATGCGCAGCGGGGCGGTGTCCAGGTCCAGTGCCCCGGCGATCTCCTCCAGCGCCCGGGAGCGCGTGGTCAGGTCGCCCGCGCGCTTGGTCTTGTGCAGGGCCAGGGACTGCTGGGCGTTGCGGTGGACGGTCTCCATCAGGGACTTCTTGTCGCCGCGCTGCGGGATGCGCAGGCTGACCTGGGAGCCGCGGCGGCCGCCGAGCCACTCGGCCACGGCGGGGGCGTCCTCGGGCAGGGCCGGGACCAGCACCTCCTTGGGCACGGCCTCGCCCCGCTCCTCCCCGTACAGCTGCTGGAGGGCGTGCTCGACGAGCCCGGCCGTGTCGACGGCCTCGACCTTGTCGGTGATCCAGCCGCGCTGGCCGCGCACCCGTCCGCCGCGGACGTGGAAGATCTGGACGGCGGCCTCCAGCTCGTCCTCGGCGACCGCGATCAGGTCGGCGTCGGTGGCGTCGGCGAGCACCACCGCGTTCTTCTCCATGGCCCGCCGCAGGGCCCCGATGTCGTCGCGGAGCCGGGCGGCCTTCTCGTACTCCATGTCCTCGGCCGCCACCCGCATCTCGCCTTCGAGGCGGGTGAGGTAGGTGCCGGTGCGCCCGGCCATGAAGTCGCAGAAGTCCTCGGCCAGTTCCCGGTGCTCCTCGGGGGTGACCCGGCCGACGCAGGGCGCGGAGCACTTGCCGATGTAGCCGAGCAGGCAGGGGCGGCCGATCTGCGCGGACCGCTTGAAGACCCCGGCCGAGCAGGTGCGTACGGGGAACACCCGCAGCATCAGGTCGACGGTCTCGCGGATGGCCCACGCGTGCCCGTACGGCCCGAAGTAGCGCACGCCCTTCTTCTTCGGGCCGCGCATCACCTGGACGCGGGGGTACTGCTCGTTGAGCGTGACGGCGAGCGAGGGGTAGCTCTTGTCGTCGCGGTACTTGACGTTGAACCGGGGGTCGTACTCCTTGATCCAGGAGTACTCAAGCTGGAGCGCCTCGACCTCGGTGGAGACCACCGTCCACTCGACGGACGCGGCGGTGGTCACCATCGTGGCGGTGCGCGGGTGCAGGCCCGCGACGTCCTGGAAGTAGCTGGCCAGGCGCTGGCGCAGGCTCTTGGCCTTCCCGACGTAGATCACCCGGCGGTGCTCGTCGCGGAATCGGTAGACCCCCGGGGAGTCGGGGATCTGTCCCGGTCTGGGGCGGTAGCTGGAAGGGTCGGCCATGGCATCAGCCTACTTGCGGCCTCTGACAACCGGCCCTCACCTTGGCGGCGTCGCGGGACCCCGCTCGGCACAATCCAGCCCGGCCGGGCACAATCCAGCCCCGCCGGCGTTTGAGGCGCGGGGTCCGCCGACGAGGCCCGCTCGGCCCCGTCCAGCCCCGCCGGCGTTTGAGGCGCGGGGTCCGGGGCGGAGCCCCGGCGGCGGCGCCGCACCCGGACGGGGCCCGGCCGCCCGAGCGACGGCCGGACCCCACCCCCGCCGGGCGGCTACACCCGCACCGCCCGGCGCCGAGCCCTGCGCACGCCGAGCGCGCCGAGCCCGGCGACCCCGAGCGCTGCGGCCACGCCCCCGCCCGCGAGGGCCACCGCACCGGGCCCCGCGTCCGGGTCACCCCCGGTCACGGCCACGGCCACGGACCCCGCACCCGCCTCGGCAGGCCCGAACCCCCCGGCCTCACCCTCCTGGGCATAGGCGGAGCCGGGCAGCTTGTCCCCGTACGCCTTCACGACGCGCTCCCGGTAGGCGGCGAGGGTGGTGCCCCGCGCCCCCACGGCCTTCGTCGCGTCCTCGTCCAGCGGCAGCACACTGCTCCCCCGGGCGACGTACCAGGCGTCGATCTGCGGTTCGCGGAAGACCGTCCCGCCGGGCAGGGCGGCGGCCCCCAGCCGGGCGTAGCGGAATTCGTCGTCACCGGTGGCGATGTTCACCACCTGCCAGCCCGCCCCGGTCCGGGCGGTCCACAGGGCGGCCTCCTGCCCGTCGGAGGACACCGCCTTGCTGGCGAGGAACTCCAGCCGGGCGACGGGCGCGCCCGCCCGGCCCGCGACGAACTCCGGGGAGAGGTAGTTGACGGGGATCGCCTCGCCCTCGATGCGGGGCCGGGCGGTGGTCAGGGAGACCTTGCCCTCCCGGGAGAAGAACCGGGAGAGGGTGGCCAGGGTCTCGGGTGCGGCGGCCGCCTGGTGGGCGGCGGCCCGGACCTCGGCGGTGGCGGCCGGGGGCTGCGGGACGGGGGCGGCCGAGGCCTGCGGGGCCAGGCCCAACAGGGCGGCGGCGAGGGCGCCGGTCACCAGGGCGGCTGCGCGTCGGTTCATGGCGCTCACGCCCCGATCCGGTAGAGCGAGTGGGTCCAGGAGAAGGTGCTGTTGTCGACGTACCAGGCGTGGGAGGCCCAGTTGTAGCGGTCGCTGGAGGGCCAGGGGTCGCCCCAGTACACCCAGTTGCTGGCCGTGTCGTAGCCGTAGACGACGTGCATGTGGCCGCCGCCGTTGGCCCACTGGATGCGGGTCTCGACCGGCCGGTTGGCGTTGATCTCGCTCTGGACGGTGGAGTACTGGAGCCAGCCGGTCACGTACGAGCCGGAGTTGATCCCGGCCCAGCGCAGGGCGGTCTGCACGTTGGCGAGGTTGGCCTGGTTGTTGGGGCAGTCGTAGCCCTGCTGGCGGTTGAAGGCGGCGTTGCAGAACTGGTTCTGGCTGTAGGTGCGGCCGAACCAGGTGGCGATGGTGTTGCCACTGGCAGCCCAGCACCAGTTGGTCTTCTGCTGTGCCTGCATGGTGATGTTCAGGCGCTTGGCGGCGAGCGTCGCGCTGCCGGCCCCGGCGTCGGCGGCGGTTGCCGTGCCGGTGGGCAGTGCGAACAGGAGAGCGGTGAGGAAGGCGGCCAGGGAAAGCCGCCGGTGGGGATCGCGCATCGCGTTCCTCCCGAGGGGGGAGTGGGGGTGGAGGACCGCGTCCGGACGCTGTGGAGGAGCATCGGGGTGTTGTCGCGAGCAGGTCAACACGCTTCAATACGCGGTGACATTGCAATGTGAATGAGGAAGCCGGGATGTGAACGGCCGCCGCTCTGTCACCTGGACCACGGGCGTCACCGGCGCACTCCCCCGCCCCCTCACGCGTGAACGTTCACAAAGGAGTCGCCATGCTGCCGACCGTGCGGAGCGGCGGGTCCGGGAGCCGGGGCGGCCCGCCGCGCGGCCCGGGCGACGGCGCGGCGCCCGAGGGCATGCATCCGGAGGAATTCGCGCTGCTGCTGCGCGCCGGGCCCTTCCACCTCGCACTGCGCGCCGCGCTCGCCGCCCGCGGCCTGCCCCTGCACCGGGTCCAGCACCGGCTCGCCGCGCGCGGCATCAAGGTCGGGGTCACCAGCCTCAGTTACTGGCAGCAGGGCGCCCGGCGGCCCCGGCGCGCCGAGTCCCTGCGCGCGGTGCGGGCCCTGGAGCAGATCCTGGAACTGCCCCCGGGCACGCTCGTACGGCTCCTGGGCGGGTCCGCAGGGCCGGGCACCGACGCCCCCCGCCCGGCCGCGCGCCCCTTCCGGTCCCTGGTGGGCACGGGGGCGGCCGTCGAGGACCTGCTGGCCGGCATGGGCCTCCCGGCGGACGGCGGACTGCATACGGTCGGCCACCACGAACGGGTCCGGATCGGGGCCCGGCGCGAGCTGCTGGGCCGCGACTCCCAGCACGTCGTACGGGCCCACCGGGACGGCATCGACCGCTACCTCGCGATCCACGAGGGCGACCCGGGCTGCGATCCGGCCGCGGTGCGGGTACTGGCGCACGACAACTGCCGGACCGGGCGGATCCGGCGGGACCCGGAAGCGGGGCTGGTGGTCGCGGAGCTGCTCTTCGACGCGCGGCTGCGCAGCGGCGATACGTACGTCTTCGGCTACGGCTTCGAGGACGGCACCGGCAGCCGCAGCAGCGAGTACGTCCGGGGGTTCGGCTACGCGGGCGGCCAGTACGTGCTCCAGGTCCGCTTCGACGCGGCCGCCCTGCCCGTGAGCTGCCGGCGCTTTCGCCAGTCGGGCCCCGGCGCCCCGCGCAGCGAGCTGTCGGCGCTCACCCCGAGCGGCGGGCACCGCGCGGTCCACCTGGTGGAGCAGGGCGTCCGGCGCGGCATCCTCGGCATCGGCTGGGAGTGGGACTAGGGGGTGTCTGATGGATCTCCGTGGGTAAGGAGCGGCGTCCGGTGCGTGCTCTCGGTGTGCCGGCCGGAAGCTCGCGTACTGGACGTACTTGGGCTTTCGGCCGGTGCGGCGAGAGCGCGTGCCGGGCGTCGCGACGCCACGGAGATCCATCAGACACCCCCTAGAGAGCGGCCGCCCGCCGGGTCAGCCCGCGATGAGCTTGCCGCCCTCGGCGCGGACGGGGACGGACGGCAGCGGCTCGGTCGCCGGGCCCTGCACCACCTTGCCGGTGGCGGCGTCGAACCGGCTGCCGTGGCAGGGGCAGTTGCCGTGCCCCTCGACGATCTTGTCCAGCACGCAGCCCGCATGGGTGCACTGGGCGCTGAACGCCGCGTACTGGCCCTGTGCGGGGCAGTGCACGAGGAGCTTGTGCTCCCGGTAGAGCTTGGAGCCGCCGACCGGCACGTCCGCAGCGGCGCCCAGGTCCACGGGGGCGGTCGGGGTCGCGGAGGCGCCCTCGCCGCCGGTCCCGGGCGAGCAGGCGCCGAGCGTGAGGCCGGCCCCGGCGGACCCGGCGAGGGCGGCGGCGCCCTTGAGCACGGTACGGCGGGCGGCGGCGGACTGCGGCGCGGACATGGGGCTCTCCTGGGGGCGGGTGGTACGGGGGGACACCGGTGGGTCGGCCGTGGCGGCTGGGGCGCCGCCGACGCGCCCACCCGACGATACCGCCGCCCGATGCGGTAGCTTCCCCCGCGTGATCGTCGTCGCTGGAGAAGCCCTGATCGACCTGGTGCCCGTGGCGCAGCCGCCGGGCGCGCTGGTGCCCAGGGCGGGCGGGGGCCCGTACAACACGGCGCTGGCACTGGGCCGGCTCGGCGCCGAGGTGGCCTTCTGCTCCCGGGTGTCGACGGACGGCTTCGGGGAGATGCTGCTCGCCGGGCTGCGAGCGGCGGGGGTGGACCTGGCGCCGGTGCAGCGCGGGCCGGAGCCGACCACGCTGGCCGTGCCCTCGCTGGCCCCGGACGGCTCGGCCGCCTACGGGTTCTACGTCGAGGGCACCGCCGACCGGCTCTTCACGCTGCCCGACGCCCTTCCCGCGGGGGCCCTGGCGCTGGCCCTGGGGACCTGTTCGCTCGTGCTGGAACCGGGGGCGAGCGCGTACGAGGCCCTGCTGCGCCGGGAGTCCGCGCGCGGGCTGCTGACCCTGCTCGACCCCAACGTCCGCCCGGCGCTGATCGCGGACCCGGCGGCGTACCGGGCCCGCTTCCTGTCCTGGCTGCCGTACGTGCGCCTGCTCAAGCTCTCCGAGGAGGACGCGGCCTGGCTGGGCGGCCGGCCCGAGGAGTGGCTCGCGGCCGGGCCGTCGGCGGTGGTGCTGACCCGGGGCGCGGCGGGGCTGTCGGCGTGGACCCGGGACGGCGGGCGGTTCTCGGTGCCGGGGCTGCGGGTCGCCGTCGCGGACACGATCGGCGCGGGTGACACCGTGAACGCCGCGCTCCTGCACCGCCTGGCGGGTGGCCCGCAGGCGTGGGACGGGTCCGGCGCGCCGGTGGACTGGCCCGGGGTGCTGGCGTACGCCGCCCGCGCGGCCGCCCTGACCTGCACCCGGGCGGGCGCGGAACCGCCGTACGCCGCCGAGCTCAGCGCAGGGCGGCCCACACCGTAGCGGCGACGGCCGGGGCGAAGTCGGCCACCGGTTCGACGACCGCCGGGCCGGAGAAGTGCAGGAAGAACGCCCGCTGGAAGCAGGCGCCGAGCAGCAGCGCGGCGGCCGCGCGCGGGTCGGCGTCGGCGCGGATCCTGCCGTGCTCGCGCTCGCGGCGCAGGCAGTCGACGAGCGCGTCGAGCACCGCGTGCGGACCCTTGCCGATCTCCGCGAGGCCTTCGCGGTGCCGGCTCAGCAGGGCCGGTTCGGCGAAGAGGGAGCCCGCGATGGGCATGGCGTCGGCGTAGAAGCGGGCCGCGTGCCCGGCGATGTCCGCGAGCCGTTCCGGGACGGGCCGCTCCCCGGGGGCGGCGGCCAGGGCAGCCATCAGGGCGCCCGCGTTGGGCAGGCGTTCGAGCAGCACCCGGACGAACAGCTCTTCCTTGTTCGCGAAGTGCTTGTACAGCGCCGCCTCCGAGCAGCCGGCCTCGCGGGCGATGGCCTTGGTGGTGGCGTTCGCGAGACCGGTGGTGCGCATCAGGGTCTCGGCGGCGTCCAGCAGGCGCTGGGGGGTGGGCCGACCGGACCGGCCGGATTCGCTTGACTTCGGGGTGAGCATTCACTCACCCTAGCGGAGGGAGGGGTGAGTGAATACTCACCCACCCTGGGGCGTGGTCCACGAGGAGACCGGAACCGACGATGAGGAGTCCACGATGAAGATCACGGTGTTCGGGGCCACGGGAGGCGTGGGCCGCGAGGTCGTGCGCCAGGCGCTCGACGCGGGTCACGAGGTCACCGCCGTGGTGCGGGACCCGGCGCGGCTGACGGTGCCGGAGCACGAACGGCTCCGCGTGGCGACGGTCCCCGACGTCACGGACGAGGAGGCACTGGTCCCGGTGCTGCGCGGGCGGGACGCGGTGGTCTCCGCACTCGGCCCGAGCAGCAACAAGCAGGCCCGGCTGGCCCCGGTGGCCGGCCCCGCGCTCAGCGCGATCGTCTCGGCCATGGACCGGGCCGGGGTGCGACGGCTCTCCGCGGTGAGCGCGGCGCCGCTGGGTCCGGACCACGCGCAGGACGGCGTCCTCACCCGGGCGGTCGTCATGCCGCTGCTGCGGCGCGCGCTGCGGGACGTGTACGCCGACCTGGCGGTGATGGAGGCGGTGATCGGCGCCAGCGGCACGCAGTGGACGGTGGTCCGGCCGCCGCGCCTGCTGAACAAGCCCGGCACCGGCACCTACCGCCGCGCCGTCGACGCGAACGTCCGGGCCGCCCGCACCATCCCCCGCGCCGATGTCGCCGACGCCCTGCTGGCCGCCCTGACGGACCCGGCGTCCTCCCGCCACGCGGTGGGCATCGCCACCTGACGCCCCGCCCCGCCCCGGCGACCGCCTCGGGGGTCGGCCGCGGGGGCGGAGCGGGGGGCGCGGGGTCCGGGGTGATGCCCCGGACCCCGCTCAGGCCTTGCGGGCCCGGGTCGCCTTCTTGGCCGGGGCGGCGGCCGAGGCGGTCTTCTTCGCCGCCGCCTTCTTCGCGGTGGCGGCGCCCGCCGCGGCCACGGCCTTCTTCGCCGGGGCCCGCTTCTTCGTCGCGGCCCGCGCCGCGGGCACACCGGCGTCCGAGACCCGCTCCGCGCCCAGGATGTCCCGCAGGAACTTGCCGGTGTGGCTGGCCCCCACGGAGGCCACCTGCTCCGGCGTGCCCTCCGCGACCACCAGACCGCCGCCGTAACCGCCCTCGGGGCCCATGTCGATGACCCAGTCGGCGGTCTTGACGACATCGAGGTTGTGCTCGATGACGATCACCGAGTTGCCCTTGTCGACCAGCCCCGACAGCACCTTGATCAGCTTCGAGATGTCCTCGAAGTGCAGACCCGTCGTCGGCTCGTCCAGCACGTAGACCGTCCGGCCCGTCGACCGCTTCTGCAGCTCCGACGCCAGCTTCACCCGCTGCGCCTCACCGCCCGACAGCGTCGGCGCGGACTGCCCAAGCCGCACGTAGCCGAGCCCGACCTCGTTGAGCGTGCGCAGGTGCCGGCTGATCGTCGGAACGGCCTCGAAGAAGCCGAGGGCCTCCTCGATCGGCATGTTCAGCACCTCGGCGATGGACTTGCCCTTGTAGTGCACCTCCAGCGTCTCCCGGTTGTACCGGTCCCCGTGGCAGACCTCGCACGGGACGTAGACGTCGGGCAGGAAGTTCATCTCGATCTTGATCGTGCCGTCGCCGGAGCAGTTCTCGCACCGGCCGCCCTTGACGTTGAAGGAGAAGCGGCCCGGCAGGTAGCCGCGCACCTTCGCCTCCATCGTCTCCGCGAAGAGCTTGCGCACGTGGTCGAAGACGCCGGTGTACGTCGCCGGGTTGGACCGCGGGGTGCGGCCGATCGGCGACTGGTCGACATGGACGACCTTGTCGACGAGGTCGTCGCCCTCCACCCGGGTGTGCCGCCCGGGTACCGTCCGGGCGCCGTTCAGCTCGCGCGCCAGGTGCGTGTAGAGGATGTCGTTGACCAGCGTGGACTTTCCGGAGCCGGACACGCCGGTGACGGCGGTCAGCACCCCCAGCGGGAAGGACACGTCGATGTCGCGCAGGTTGTTCTCCCGCGCGCCGTGGACGGTGAGCATGCGGCTCTCGTCCACCGGCCGCCGCACCTCGGGCAGCTCGATGGACTTCTTCCCGGACAGGTACTGCCCGGTCATCGACTCGGTGTTCTTCAGCAGGTCCTTCAGCGAGCCGCTGTGCACGACCTTGCCGCCGTGCTCACCGGCGCCCGGGCCGATGTCCACGACCCAGTCCGCCACCTTGATGGTGTCCTCGTCGTGCTCGACGACGATCAGCGTGTTGCCCATGTCGCGCAGCCGCACCAGCGTTTCGATCAGCCGGTGGTTGTCGCGCTGGTGCAGGCCGATGGACGGCTCGTCCAGTACGTAGAGCACGCCGACCAGGCCGGAACCGATCTGCGTGGCCAGCCGGATGCGCTGGGCCTCGCCGCCGGACAGGGTGCCCGCGGCGCGGTTGAGCGAGAGGTAGTCCAGGCCGACGTCCACGAGGAAGCGCAGCCGCTCGTTGACCTCCTTGAGCACCCGCTCGGCGATCTTCTTGTCGCGGGCGTCCAGGCGCAGTTCGCCCAGGAACTCGGCGCACTCGCTGATCGACATCGCGGACACCGCGGCGATGGACTTGCCCATCACGGTCACCGCGAGCACGATCGGCTTGAGCCGGGTGCCCTCGCAGGTCGGGCAGGGCACCTCGCGCATGTAGCCCTCGAAGCGCTCGCGGCTGGTGTCGCTCTCCGCCTCCGAGTGCCGCCGCTTGACGAAGGGCACGGCGCCTTCGAAGGCGGTCGTGTAGGCCCGCTCGCGCCCGTACCGGTTGCGGTAGCGGACCTCGATCTGCGTCTTGTGGCCGTACAGCAGGGCCTTCTTGGCCCGCTGCGGCAGTCCGGCCCAGGGGATGTCCGTACGGAATCCCAGCTCGCCCGCGAGCGCGCCGATCAGCCGCTGGAAGTAGTCCTTGGTGTGGCCGAGCGACCACGGCGAGATCGCGCCCTCTTCGAGGGACTTGTCCTCGTCGGGGATGATCAGCTCGGGGTCCACCTCCATGCGCGTACCGATACCGGTGCACTCGGGGCAGGCGCCGAAGGGCGAGTTGAAGGAGAAGGAGCGCGGCTCCAGCTCCTCGAAGGACAGGTCGTCGTACGGGCAGTAGAGGTGCTCGGAGAACATCCGCTCACGCTCGGGGTCGTCCTCGGCGAGGTCGACGAAGTCCAGGATGACCATGCCGCCGGAGAGGCCGAGCGCGGTCTCCACCGAGTCGGTGAGCCGCCGCTTGGCGCCGTCCTTGACGGTGAGGCGGTCGACGACCACCTCGATCGTGTGCTTCTCCTGCTTCTTCAGCGTGGGCGGCTCGGAGAGCTGGATCGTCGTCCCGTCCACCCGGGCCCGGCTGTAGCCCTTGGTCTGGAGGTCGGCGAAGAGGTCGACGAACTCGCCCTTGCGCTCGCGCACGAGCGGCGAGAGCACCTGGAAGCGGCTGCCCTCGGGCAGCGCGAGCACCCGGTCGACGATCGCCTGCGGCGACTGCCGCGCGATCGGACGGCTGCACTCGGGGCAGTGCGGCTTGCCGATGCGGGCGAAGAGCAGGCGGAGGTAGTCGTAGACCTCGGTGATGGTGCCGACGGTGGAGCGCGGGTTGCGCGAGGTCGACTTCTGGTCGATCGAGACGGCCGGGGAGAGGCCCTCGATGAAGTCGACGTCGGGCTTGTCCATCTGCCCCAGGAACTGACGGGCGTAGGACGACAGCGACTCGACGTAGCGGCGCTGGCCCTCGGCGAAGATCGTGTCGAAGGCCAGGGAGGACTTGCCCGACCCGGAGAGTCCGGTAAAGACGATGAGTGAGTCGCGGGGCAGGTCGAGCGAAACGTTCTTGAGGTTGTGCTCGCGAGCGCCACGAACGATGAGACGGTCGGTCACGCCGGTCCGCACCTTTCTTGAGAGAGCGGGGGACGGGCCCCGGCCATCCAGAGTATGGGAGGGGGGAGGCGCCGCTGGGGTGTGTGTCTTGTTCTCCGAGCGTATAGCACGTGCATTCGATTTACGGCACTCCGCAGAGTGCTTCACCCGATCGTGTGGCAGCGCTAGGGTCGGCCCCATGATTGATCATGTGCACGACCTGCGATCCCTACGCGAAGCCACGGACCGACTGCTGACCGCGGCCGCGAAACTGGACAACGCCGCCGTGGCCGAGGCGTCACGCCTGCCGGGCTGGTCCCGGGGTCACGTCCTCGCCCACCTCTCCCGCAACGCCGACGCCCTCGTGAACGTGTTCGAGGGGCGTCCGATGTACGAGAGCGCCACCGCCCGCGACGCCGACATCGCGCGCGACGCAGGGCGGCCTCTGGTGGAACAGCTGGAGGACGTGCGGAATTCCGCCGCCGCCTTCGAGACCGTGGCCGGAGCCCCCCAGGACTGGTCCCGCACGGTCGAGCTGCGCAACGGGGTCACCGACAGCGCCTCCCGGATCCCCTTCCGCCGCCTCGTCGAGGTCGAGCTGCACCACGTGGACCTCGGGATCGGCTACGAGCTGGCGGACCTCCCGGACGAGTTCACCGAGCGCGAGATCGTCTTCCTGGCCGACCGCTGGTCCGGGCACCCCGAGGTGCCGCCGGTGACGCTGTCTACGGGGGACGGCCGCACCTGGCGCACCGGCTCCGCCGACGGCTCCCCGGTCACCCTGACCGGTACCCCGGCGCAGCTCCTGGCCTGGCTGGCCGGGCGCGGCGACAAGGGCGACGCCCTGACCACCGCGGGCGGTCCCCTCCCTCTGCTGCCTCCGCTCTAGGATCAGGTCATGACGTACAGCGGAGCGGTGAAGGTCGGCGGTCCGGCCGACGTGCACGAACTCGCGGACCTGATGATTTCCAAGGTCGCCGTGGGCGACATGAACAACAACGCCTACCTGCTGCGCTGCCGGGCGACCGGCGAGCAGCTGCTGATCGACGCGGCCGCCGAGGCCGCCACCCTGCTCGGCCTGATCGGTGACGACGGCATCACGGCGGTCGTCACCACCCACCGGCACGGCGACCACTGGGGCGCCCTGCGCGAGGTGGTCGACGCGACCGGAGCCCGGACCTACGCCGGGCGCCACGACACCGAGGGCATCCCGGTGCCGACGGACGTCCCGGTCGAGGACGGCGACACCCTGACCTTCGGGCGGGTCACCCTGACCGCCCGCCACCTGGTCGGCCACACCCCCGGCTCGATCGCCCTGGTCTACGACGACCCGCACGGGCACCCGCACGTCTTCACCGGGGACTGCCTCTTCCCGGGCGGCGTCGGCAATACCGGGGGCGACGCGAAGGCGTTCGCCCGGCTCCTCGGCGACGTCGAGGAGAAGCTCTTCGGGCAGCTCCCGGACGAGGCCTGGGTCTACCCCGGCCACGGCAACGACACCACGATCGGCGCCGAGCGCCCGCAGCTCGCGCAGTGGCGCGAGCGCGGCTGGTAACCCCTCCTCCCTCCCGGCTCCGGGCCGCCCCTCCCCAGCGGAAGGGCGGCCCGCGTCAACACCGCGGCGGCGCTCCACCCGTTCCGGCGAAGGAGGCGCGAAGCCGCCCCCCGGCCCCGCGCGGCGGGGTACTTGCTGCACCATGCACCAAGATCGCTCCACCCGCCCGGACCCGTCCGATCCGGGCCCCCGTGACCACGCCCCGCACCGGGACCGCTCCCCCTCGATGCTCCGCCTCGCCTCGGCCTCGCTCGTCGGCACGGCCATCGAGTTCTACGACTTCTTCGTCTACGGGACCGCCGCCGCCCTGGTCCTCGGCCCCCTGTTCTTCCCCACCTTCTCGCCGCTGGCCGGGACCCTCGCGGCCTTCGGCACCTTCGGCGTGGGCTTCCTCGCCCGCCCGCTGGGCTCGGTGCTCTTCGGCCACGTCGGCGACCGGTACGGCCGGCGGCCGGTGCTGCTCGCGTCCCTGCTGCTGACCGGGCTCGCCACGGTGGCGGTGGGCTGCGTCCCGGCGTACTCCTCGATCGGGGCCGGCGCTCCGGTGCTGCTGCTCCTGCTGCGCTTCCTCCAGGGCCTCGGGCTCGGCGGGGAGTGGGGCGGGGCGGTGCTGCTGACCGCGGAGCACGCCCCCGAGAACCGGCGCGGGCTGTGGTCGAGCTTCCCGCAGATGGGTCCGGCCGTCGGGTTCCTGCTGGCGAACGGGCTGATGCTGGCGCTGTCCGCCGCGCTCACGGACGGCCAGTTCACGTCCTGGGGCTGGCGGGTGCCGTTCTGGGCGGCCGGTCTGCTGGCGCTGTCGGGCCTGTGGCTGCGCCGGTCGGTCGAGGAGACCCCGGAGTTCCGCGGGCTCGCCGCCGACGGCCGGCGGGCGAACGCGCCGGTGGCCGAGGTCGTCCGCGACCACGGGCGGCTGCTCCTGCTCACCGGCGGCGCGCTCGCCGTCGGCTACGCCGTCTTCTACGCGGTGACGACCTGGTCCCTGGCCTACGCGACCGAGCACCTGGGGGTCGACCGCAGCGTGATGCTGGCCTGCGTCATGGCGGCCGTCGCCGTGAAGGGATGCGTCACCCCGCTGGTGGCGGTGCTGGGCGACCGGTACGGGCGGCGCCCGCTCTGCCTGGCCGGGAGCGCGGCCTGCGCGGTGTGGATGTTCCCGCTGGTGGCCCTGTTGCGGACCGCCGACCCGCTGCTGATGACGCTGGGCTGCCTGGGCGCGCTGCTGGGCATGGTGACGATGTTCGCGGTGGTGGGCGCGTACCTGCCGGAGCTGTATCCGCCGCGCGTGCGGTGCACGGGGGCGGCCGTCGGCTACAACCTGGGCGGGGTGCTGGGCGGCGCGCTGACGCCCGTCGTGGCCACCGCGCTGGCCGAGGGCCCGGGGCCGCCCTGGGGGGTGGCCGCGTACCTGACCGTGATCGCCCTGGTCAGCCTCGCGTGCTTCGCCCTGCTGCCGGAGACGCGCCCGGTGGCCGTACGCACGGCGGGGGCGGCCGAAGCGGCCGCCCCCGCCTGAGCGCAATCCCGCGCGCCTCAGCCGACGCTGTCGCGCGACGCGGCCCCGGCGGCGGCCTCGGCCGCCGCCTGCTTCTTCGAGGCGAGCAGGCTGGTGATCGTGGTGATCACCAGGACGCCGCAGATGACGCCGAGCGAGACCGGGATGGAGATCTGCGGGACGTGCACCCCGGACTCGTGCAGGGCGTGCAGCACGAGCTTGATCCCGATGAAGCCCAGGATGATCGACAGGCCGTAGCTGAGGTGGACCAGCTTCTTGAGCAGGCCGCCGATGAGGAAGTACAGCTGGCGCAGGCCCATGAGGGCGAAGGCGTTGGCCGTGAAGACGATGTACGGGTCCTGGGTCAGGCCGAAGATCGCGGGGATGGAGTCCAGGGCGAACAGGATGTCCGTCGTGCCGATGGCGAGCATGACGACCATCAGCGGCGTCAGGACGCGCTTGCCGTTCTCCCGGATGAAGAGCTTGGTGCCGTGGTACCTGTCGGCGACGCCGAACTTCTCCTCGACGGACTTCAGGAGGCGGTTCTCCTCGAACTCCTCGTCCGCCTCGTCCTTGCGGGCCTCCTGGATGAGCTTCCACGCGGTGTAGATCAGGAACGCGCCGAAGATGTAGAAGACCCAGGAGAAGCTGGCGATGATCGCGGCGCCCGCGGCGATGAAGATGGCGCGCAGCACCAGGGCGATCAGCACGCCCACGAGCAGCACCCGCTGCTGGAGGTGGGAGGGCACCGCGAACTTCGCCATGATCAGGACGAAGACGAAGAGGTTGTCGACGCTCAGCGACTTCTCGGTGATGAAGCCGGCGAAGAACTCCTGGGAGGCCTGGCCGTTGCCGAAGACCAGCAGGCCGAGGCCGAAGAGCGCGGCGAGGGCGATCCAGACGACCGTCCAGATGCCCGCTTCCTTGATCGATACGTCGTGCGGTTTACGGCCGATGAAGAAATCGGCTCCGATGAGGATGCCCAGACCGAGAATGGTCAGCACCCAGAGGGTCCACGAAACGTCCACGTTGAACTCGCCTCCGGCGGATGGCTCAGCACTGCGTCAGCGTCATCGCTGCCGGAGGTCTCTTCCACCCGGGCGGCCAGGAGGCCGTGGGCCGACGCCCCGGGACCGGTCACGGTCCGTATTGACGGGCACGCCGTAGCTGGGAAGCAGGAATACTCCCCTCCGCACTCACGAGGGTACCCCGCTCCACCCCTTTTGGTAAAGAGAAGGCCAAGAGAAGGTCAGGCACTGGTCAGGAACCGCTCGGCCGACGGCCCCGCACGGGGCCGTCCGCTCAGGCGCCGCGCCCGCCTCGCGCCTCCACGATCCGGTCCAGCACCTGGTCCAGGACCCGGCTGCCGGGCGGCGGGAACGACGCCTCGAAGGTCCAGGCATGACCCACCCACGGATCGGCCAGGTGGTTGTCGGGGACGGGCGACAGCCGCATCAGCGACCGCCACAGCGGGTCCAGCAGCGGCCCGTACGCCGAGGACTCGTCACGGTCCGCGACCATCAGCAGGTGCACGCCGACCGCGGGACCCTCGTCGGCCAGGTAGCGCAACCGGGTGACCGCCCGGTCGTCGAAGCCATGCGGGAAGTCGTGGACGATCAGCAGCTGCTCGGCGGTGTCCAGGTCCGGCGGCAGGTCCTCCGGCGCCCCGGCCCGCACCGCCATCTGTACGAGGTCCACCCGGCGGGTGAGCCGCGCCAGGGTCTCGGTGACCCCGGCGGCCCCCGCGGCGGGCGGCGCCGCCAGGACGCCCGCCCGCACGAGCGGGGCCAGCGCGTCGGCCCCGGCTCCGGCGGCGTCGATGACGTGCACGGAGAACCGGCCCGCGGGGTGCACGGCGAGCAGCCGTACGGCGTGCGCGACGGCCATGTCCATGGCGGCCCGGCGCAGCGGGGCGGTGTCCGCCGCCATCGACGCCTCGGAGCCGGTCCGGCCGTTGTCGATCCACAGCCCGCGCTCCAGCGGGAACCGCACCAGCATGGGGATGCGCAGCCCGGGGCACTCCGGCAGGTGCAGGTCGCCCAGGCGCAGCGCCAGGGGGGCTTCGGCGGGGATCCGGTGGGCGTGCCAGACGGGGTTGTCCCAGTGGGCGAAGGCGGCGGGGAGCGCGGGTTCGACCACCTCGGATTCGGCCGTCAGCTGGGCGAGGTCCCGGTCCAGGACGGCCCGGGCGCGGCCGACCAGGTCGTCGCGGCGGGCCCGGGCCTTCTCCCGGGCGCCGTCGCCGGAGCCGCCCAGCCGGTTCCGGGGGTCGGCGAGGGCCTCGTCCAGTTCGCGGTCCATCCGGGTCTCGGCGTGGTCGGCGGCGCCGCGGTAGGCGGAGACCGAGCGGGCCAGGTCCTCGAACATGCCCCAGACCTGGTTGTAGAGCCGCTCGTCCATGGTCCAGCCGGTGGCGTCACCGGCGACCGGGCGGGGCGGTTCGCCGGGCCGCGCGGGCGGGGCCTGCGGAGCGGGCGCCGGGGGTGCGTCGGTGCGCGAGCGGCGCGGGTGGGCGTAGCTGATGGTGGGCGGCCCGTCCGGGCCGGAGCCGGGGTCCGCGGGCGGCGGCGGGGGCACCGGGCCGGGGACCGGTTCCTGCGGGGCCGCTGCGAGCGGGGCCGTCGGCGGGGCCGGGGTAGCGGAAGCCGCGGGCGCCGGTACGGGGGGCGGTGCGGGCACGGACTCCGTCCCCGCCGGCGCGGCGGAGTAGGGGGAGCCCGGAGAGCCCGGGACGGGCGCAGGGTCGACGGACCCGGAGCCCGCGGCCGCGTGGGCCTCGGCGGCGAGGTCCGCGGCGGCCGGGGCGCTCAGCCCGTGGTCGGTGAGGAGGGCGGCGAGACCGTCGGCGTACCCCTGGCCGACGGCGCGGACCTTCCAGGCGCCCTGGCGGCGGTACAGCTCGACCGCGACGACGGCGGTCTCCGCGTCCAGCCCGGTCAGGGTGTACCCGGCCAGCTCGGCGCCGTCGGGGGCGGCCACGGCCACGTGCGGCGCGGCGACCGCGCCGAAGCGGGCCGGGCCGCCGGGCGGCAGCGCCAGCACGACCCCGACCCTGTGCACGGCGGCGGGGACCTCGTCCAGGTCGACCGCGAAGGCGTGCCGAGCGGCCGCGGCGCCGGGCACCTCCAGGCCGGGCACCCGGGGCGCACCGGGGTGGGCCAGGGATCCGGGGCCGTCCAGCATCCCCCGGTCGTCGCCCAGCGCGGCCCCGGCGAGCACGGGTGTGCCCGCCGAGACCCTGATCTCCACCCGGTGCCGGGACAGGGGGTGGTTCTGCCCCCGGACCAGTTCGGCCGTCATCGTGCAGCCCCTCCCCCGTCGTACGCGTTCTTGTCGGCGGCCGCCGCCGCCCGCCGGGTGACGGCAGGCGCGGCGGGACCGGTGACTACAGGTGCGGCAGGATCGCCGGAAGCAGGTCCTGGAAGGTCCGGCCGTTGGCCGCGTTGCCCAGGGCCGTCATCTTCCAGCCGGCGCCCGCGCGGTGCACCTTCGCCATGATCTGCGCGGTGTACTGGCCGCCGCCGTCGAGCGTGTAGCGGGCCAGCTCCTGGCCGTTGGTCTCGTCGACGATGCGGCAGAAGGCGTTCTGCACCTCCTGGAACGTCTGGCCGGTGAACGAGTTCACCGTGAAGACGATCTGGTCGATGTGCACCGGTACGCGCTGGAGGTCGACGAGGATCGACTCGTCGTCGCCCCCCTGGCCGGCGCCGCCGACCAGGTTGTCGCCGGTGTGCCGGACCGAACCATCGTCGCTCTGCAGGTGCCGGAAGAAGACGACGTCCATGGGCTCCTTGCCGGCGAACAGCACCGCCGAGGCGTCCAGGTCGATCTCCCGGGTACGGCCGCCGAACAGGCCGCGGCGCTTGGCCGCCTGCCATCCGAGGCCCATGCGGACCGCGGTCAGCGTCCCCCCGTCCGCCTTCTCCAGACTGATGGCCTGACCCTTGGTCATGTTGACCGTCACGCGCTGTCCCCTCTCCATAGCCACCCCCAGGCAGCGAGTACCTGCGGCTGTTCCACGCCCGAACACTACTGACCGGCTCCGGCTCAGGCGAGGCCCGCTTCCTTCATCTGCCGCAGCTCCTTCTTCAGTTCCCCGACCTCGTCCCGGATCCGGGCCGCGACCTCGAACTGCAGCTCGGCCGCGGACGCCCGCATCCGCTCGGTCATCTGCTCGATCAGCGCGGCCAGTTCCGCGGCGGGCCGGTCGGTGAGCACCTCGCCCCGGGCGCCGCCCTTCGCGGCCTTGCCGCCCTTGACCGCCGCCGCCCGGGCGCCCAGCACGGGCACCGGCGCCTTCGCGTCCTTGCCGCCCTTCTGCTGGCGGTAGCCGGTGCCGAGCAGCTGCTCGGTGTCGACCTCCTCGCGGGCGATGGTGGCCACGATGTCGTTGATCTTCTTGCGCAGCGGCTGCGGGTCGATGCCGTGCGCCGTGTTGTAGGCGACCTGCTTCTCCCGGCGCCGGTTCGTCTCGTCGATCGCCTGGGCCATCGCCGGGGTGATGCTGTCCGCGTACATGTGGACCTGGCCGGAGACGTTGCGCGCCGCGCGGCCGATGGTCTGGATCAGCGAGGTCCCCGACCGCAGGAAGCCCTGCTTGTCGGCGTCGAGGATGGCCACCAGCGAGACCTCGGGCAGGTCGAGGCCCTCGCGGAGCAGGTTGATGCCGACCAGGACGTCGTACTCGCCGGCCCGCAGCTCGCGCAGCAGCTCGATGCGGCGCAGGGTGTCCACGTCACTGTGCAGGTAGCGGACCTGGATGCCGAGCTCCAGGAAGTAGTCCGTGAGGTCCTCGGCCATCTTCTTGGTGAGGGTGGTGACCAGGACCCGCTCGTCCTTCTCGACGCGCTGGCGGATCTCGTGCACCAGGTCGTCGATCTGGCCCTCGGTCGGCTTGACGACGACCTCGGGGTCGATCAGGCCGGTGGGCCGGATGATCTGCTCGACGAAGCCGTCGCCGCGCGAGAGCTCGTACTTTCCGGGCGTGGCCGACAGGTAGACGGTCTGGCCGATCCGCTCCTGGAACTCCTCCCACTTCAGGGGACGGTTGTCCAGCGCGGAGGGCAGCCGGAAGCCGTGGTCGACCAGGGTCCGCTTGCGCGAGGCGTCGCCCTCGTACATGGCGCCGATCTGGGGCAC
Organism: Streptomyces sp. NPDC043876; assembly: GCF_056435825.1. Classification (NCBI taxonomy): domain Bacteria; kingdom Bacillati; phylum Actinomycetota; class Actinomycetes; order Kitasatosporales; family Streptomycetaceae; genus Streptomyces; species Streptomyces sp. NPDC043876. The sequence goes on from NZ_JBWKDV010000013.1 coordinate 145,479, forward strand.
GGTGACGTGCGACTCGTCGATGACGAGGAGGAAGTCCTCGGGGAAGTAGTCGATGAGGGTGTTGGGCGCCGAGCCGCGCTCGCGGTCGTCCATGTGCAGCGAGTAGTTCTCGATGCCGGAGCAGGACCCGATCTGGCGCATCATCTCCAGGTCGTAGGTGGTGCGCATGCGCAGCCGCTGGGCCTCCAGCATCTTGCCCTGCTTCTCCAGCTCGTCCAGGCGCGCGGTCAGCTCCGCCTCGATGCCCCGGACCGCCTTCTCCATGCGCTCGGGCCCGGCGACGTAGTGGCTGGCGGGGAACACGTACAGCTCGCGGTCCTCGCTGATCACCTCGCCGGTCAGCGGGTGCAGGGTGGAGAGGGCCTCGATCTCGTCGCCGAACATCTCGATCCGGACGGCCAGCTCCTCGTACACCGGGAAGATCTCGATGGTGTCGCCGCGCACCCGGAAGGTGCCGCGGGTGAAGGCGACGTCGTTGCGGGTGTACTGGATGTCGACGAACCGGCGCAGCAGCTGGTCACGGTCGAACTCCTCGCCGACCTTGAGCGAGACCATCCGGTCGACGTACTCCTGCGGGGTGCCGAGGCCGTAGATGCAGGAGACGGAGGCGACCACGATGACGTCGCGGCGGGTCAGCAGCGAGTTGGTCGCGGAGTGGCGCAGCCGCTCGACCTCCTCGTTGATGGAGGAGTCCTTCTCGATGTAGGTGTCCGACTGCGGGACGTAGGCCTCGGGCTGGTAGTAGTCGTAGTACGAGACGAAGTACTCGACGGCGTTGTTGGGCAGCAGCTCGCGGAACTCGTTCGCCAGCTGGGCGGCCAGCGTCTTGTTCGGGGCCATGACCAGCGTCGGCCGCTGGAGCTTCTCGATCATCCAGGCCGTGGTGGCCGACTTTCCGGTGCCGGTCGCGCCCAGCAGGACGACGTCCTTCTCCCCCGCGCGGATGCGCTTCTCCAGCTCGGCGATGGCCGCCGGCTGGTCGCCGCTGGGCTGGTAGGGACTGACGACCTCGAAAGGCGCCACCGTGCGTTCGATCTTCGATACGGGCCGCATGAGTCAACCGTACGGCCCCCCACTGACACTCACGCATCCGCGCGCCCGCCGGGCTCCGCGACGGGCGGCCGACCCCCGTGCGACCAGCGCGGTCCCGGCTCCGTGACGTCCCGGGACGCCCGGCGGCCCTGGTCCGTTTGTCGTAGTTCGGTGGCGACGCGCCGAGGGGGAACGGCATCATCGCGAGCAGGCCGTCACACACCGCGACGGGCCGTCAGATGCGCCAGGAGGGGCGGGACCAGTCATCACCGCCGAGCCGCCGAGCGCGCCGCACCGCCGGGCCGCGCCGTCCGCCCCGCCGCCCCGCGCCCCCGCCCCGCTCCCGCTCCCGCCCGCGCGCGCCCCGCGCCCCCGCCCGCCCGCGCGTCCGGCCGGGCCGCCGGCCGGCCCCTTCACGACCCGCGAGTCGACCCCTTGCTGACCCGTGACCCGAGGAGACCGCAGATGTACGTCCGAACCGTTGCCGCGGCTGCCGCCGTGCTGGGCATCACCCTCTGCGCGCTGGGCGGGCCGGCCGGCGCCACCCGGGCCGCCCACCCGGCGCCGGCGCGGTCGGCCGGACCGCCGGCCGAGCCGGGCGCGCGTACCGCCCGGGGCCCGGTCACGGGTCCCGCCACGGGCGCGGCCGTGCGTCCCGCCGCGCTGCGCGGGAGCGCGGGCCGGGCCGCCGCGCCCCGCTCCGCTCCGCTGGCGGGGCCGCGGCCGGGGCTGTTCGGGCTGCCGGTGGTGTACGCCCACCGGGGGGCCTCGGCGTACGCCCCGGAGAACACGCTGGCCTCCATCGACCTCGCCGCCCGGCTGGGCTTCGACTGGGTGGAGAACGACGTCCAGCGCACCAAGGACGGCGTGCTCGTGGTGATCCACGACGACACCCTCAAGCGGACCACCGACGCCCGGACGGTGTTCCCGAACCGCAGCCCGTGGCGGGTGAAGGACTTCACCGCGGCCGAGATCGCCCGGCTCGACGCGGGCAGCTGGTTCCGTCCCGAGTTCGCCGGCGCCCGGGTCCCGACGCTGGCGGAGTACCTGGACCGGGTCCAGCGCAATCAGGGCCGGCTGCTGCTGGAGGTCAAGAAGCCGGAGCTGTACCCGGGGATCGAGCGGCAGATCCTGGAGCAGCTCGACCGGGCGGGCTGGCTCGACGACCGGCACGTCGCCTCCCGCCTCGTCGTGCAGAGCTTCAGCGCCGACTCGGTGGCCCTGGTGCACAGCCTGCGTCCGGATCTGGTGACCGCCTTCCTCGGCGCGCCGCCGGAGGACGAGCTGGAGCGGTACGCCGCCTTCTCCGACCGGATCAACCCCTGGTTCCGGGAGATCTCCGCCGAGTGGGTGGCCGACGTGCACGCCCTCCGGGGGCCGCACGGCCGGCCCATGGAGGTGGACACCTGGATCGTGGACGATCCGGAGACGACCGAGCGCGTCGTGGAGATGGGCGTGGACGGCATCATCACCAACGCCCCGGACGTGGTGCGCCAGACGGTCTACGGGTACTGACCCGCCCGTCCCGGGCGGCCGGAAGCGGCCCCGGGGCGTTGTCGGCGGGGCGCCGTACGGTGGTGGGGTGGACAGCACCGAGCGGCCCCGGGGGCCGCACCTCGAATGGACCGTGGTCGACAGCCCCATCGGTCCGCTCCTCCTCGCCGCGACCCACGAAGGTCTGGTCAAGGTCGCCTTCCACGCGTCCGCGCGGACGGCCGGGCCGCTGATCGACCGGCTGGGCGCGGCGGCCGTCCGCCCGGCGCCGGGCGAGGAGGTCCTGCTGGCCGAGCCCGTACGCCAGCTCGCCGCCTACTTCGCGGGCGGTCTGCGGCGCTTCGACCTCCCGCTGGACTGGCGCCTCAGCTCCGGCTTCCACCGCCAGGTGCTCCAGGAGCTGGACCGCTCCGTGCCGTACGGGGCGGTCGTCGGGTACGGCGAGCTGGCCGCCCGGGTCGGCCAGCCCGGCGCGGCCCAGGCCGTGGGCGCGGCGATGGGCTCCAATCCGCTGCCGCTGGTCGTGGCCTGCCACCGGGTCGTGGAGAACGGCGGCGGGATCGGCGGCTTCGGCGGCGGGGTGGAGACCAAGCGCACCCTACTGGCGTTGGAGGGCGTCCTCCCGGAGCCGTTGTTCTGAGCGGCGGGGCCGCGGCTCCCCGGCAGCTGACCTGGAACTATCCGGTTCCCCCGGGCGGCGGGCGGTGCGACACTGCGCCGGTGACTGCTGCCGCGGCCCCGCCCGCCGTCCCCCGCCCCGCACGGCCCGTCCGCTCCTGCCCGCCGGACCGGAGGTGTACGTCGTGACCGCCCCGCACGGTACGGACCGCTCCGGCGGCCCCGCCGAGCCCGGTGCGCCGGCCGGAGCCGGTGCCGCCGTAGGGCCCGGCGCGCCCGTCGACCCCCACGCGCCCCTCGACCCCGGCGCTCCCGCCGACCCCGTCGCGGCCGCGCCGCCGGACCGCGCGGCGCGCCCGGGCCCGCGGCGGCGCTGGGGCCGCACGGCCCTTGAGGTCCGCGAGGTGACCGAGGCCGACCTGCCCACGCTGCGCAGGCGCACCTCCGGCGTCCTCATAGCCGGCCAGATCCTGGGCGGCCTGGGCATACCGATCAGCATCGCGCTGGCTCCGGTGCTCGCCACCGAGGTCAGCGGCACCGAAGCCATGTCCGGGCTGGCCTCGACCGCCTCCGTCGTGGGCACCGCCCTGGTCTCGCTCCCGCTCGCGGCGCTGATGACCGCGCGCGGGCGCAGGCCGGGGCTGGTGCTCGCCTATCTGATCGGCGCGGGCGGCGCGGGCCTGGTGGTCCTGGCCGCCGTGCTGGGCAACTTCCCGCTGCTGCTCGTCGGCATGGCCGCCTTCGGCGCCGCGTCCTCGGCCAATCTGCAGTGCCGGTTCGCCGCCGCCGACCTGGCGGCCCCCGACCACCGGGCCCGGGCGATCTCGACGGTGGTGTGGGCCACGACCATCGGTGCGGTGCTGGGACCCAACCTGTCGGCTCCGGCCAGCCGGAGCTTCGCGGGGACGTCCATACCCGAGAAGGCCGGCCCCTTCCTGTGGGCCGGCGCGATCTTCCTGCTCACCGCGCTGCTGATCGGCGTCCTCCTGCGGCCGGATCCGCTGCTGACCGCGCGGGCGCTGGCCGGACCGGCCGAGCAGGCGGCCGGTGCCCGCTCGCTGCGGGCCGGGTTCGCCGCCGTACGGAGCTCGCCCCGGGCGCGCCTGGCGCTGGTGACGGTCGCCGTGACGCACACCGCCATGGTCTCGATCATGGTGATGACCCCGGTCGACCTGGGCCACCACGGCGCCGGCCTCCAGCTGATCGGGCTGGTGATCAGCGGGCACATCGCCGGGATGTTCGCCTTTTCGCCGGTGATGGGATGGCTCGCCGACCGGCTCGGCAGGCTGTCCGTGATCGGGCTGGCCGCCGGACTGCTCGCGATCGCCGCGCTGCTGGCGGGCACCGCCGGAGCGCACCACGCGCAGACCGCGGCGGGACTGTTCCTGCTGGGCCTGGGCTGGTCGGCCGGGCTGGTCTCCGGTTCGGCGCTGCTGACGGACTCGGTGCCGCAGGCCGCGCGGGCGGCCGTACAGGGCCTGTCCGACCTGACCATGAACACCTGCGCGGGCGTCGGCGGGGCGGTGTCCGGGCTGATCGTCGCCCAGGCGGGCTACGGCTGGCTGAACGCGGTCGGCGCCGCGCTGCTGCTGCCGATGGCCGGGCTGGCGCTGTTCACCGCGCGCCGCCACCCCGTGGCCGCCGGCCCCGCGGCCACCGGCGGCGGGGCCGTCAAAGGCTGATGTGGTAGGCCTTGCGCAGCGTCTCGTGCACGGTCCAGGTGGTCCTGTCACCCTCCCGGAGCACGCAGGCGGTGCCGGGGCCGACCTCCAGCCGCGCGCCGCCCTCGACCTCGATGGTGGCCCGGCCGCTGACGACGACGAACAGCTCGTTCGCCTCGGTGTCGGTGACCGTGCCGGGCGTGATCTGCCAGATTCCGCGCAGCTGCTTGCCGTCCGCGGACTCCCACAGCACCTTGCCGGTCACCACCGGGTCGCCGGACAGGATCTGCGCGGGGTCGAGCTCCTCGGCCTCCAGTTCCGTATCCGCCAGATCGGGCACGGACACGGCGAAGGAGGCGGGGGCGGAGGTGGGCGCGGGGGCGGGCGCGGCGGGGTCTTCGGTGCTCATGGCGCGAAACCCTAGCCCGGCCGGCCGGCCCGGCGCGGTGACCAGGACGTCCAGGATCGGGAGCGCGGACGAGTCACCCTGTCCAGGGGCGCGAGCACTGCGAGCGCCGCGCGCACCCCGCGCATCTCGGACAGTTGGGCCGGGGGCGCGTTTGGCGGCCGGGATCCCGTGCCATGGATGGGGACATGTCACAGCACACAGCGGTTCCGGTCCTGTCGGAAGAGGTCCGCGACGCGCTCGCGGAGCAGCGGCCCGTCGTCGCCCTCGAATCGACGATCCTCGCGCACGGCCTGCCCCGGCCCCGCAACCTTCAGGTGGGCGGGGAACTGGAGGCGCTCGTCCGGTCGGAGGGCGCGGTTCCGGCGACCGTCGCGGTGCTCGACGGAGTGCCGTACGCCGGGCTCGACAAGGCACAGCTGGAGCGCATCGCCACCGGTGACGGCGTGCGCAAGCTCGGGCACCGGGACCTGGCCCCCGCGATGGCGGCGGGCGCCACCGGGGCGACGACGGTGTCGGCGACGGCCTTCCTGGCCGCCCGGGCCGGGCTGCGGGTCTTCGCCACGGGCGGGCTGGGCGGCGTACACCGCGACTGGGCGCGGGCGCAGGACGAGTCGGCGGACCTTCCGCTGCTCGCCCGGACCCGGATCACTGTGGTGTGCGCGGGCGTGAAGTCGGTCCTGGACGTCCCCGCCACGCTCCAGCGGCTGGAAACGCTGGGCGTGGGGGTGCTGGGCTTCGGGACGGAACGTTTTCCCGGGTTCTACCTGCGCAGTTCCGGCGAGCCGGTCGACTGGACCGTGCACCGGCCGGAGGAAGTGGCCGCGGTGATGGCCGCCCAGGACGCCCTGGGCGGGCCGGGCTCCGCGCTGCTGGTCGCCAACCCGGTCCCCGAGTCGGAGCAGCTGGACCCCGACCTGCACGACCGGGTCCTGGCCGAGGCGCTCGCTGAGTGCCGGGAGCGCGGCATCACGGGGCAGGCGGTGACCCCGTTCCTGCTCGGCTTCCTGGTCCGGGCGACCGGCGGGGCCTCGCTGGAGGCCAACCTCGCGGCGGTGCGCGGCAACGTGCGCCTGGGCGCGCGGATCGCGTCGGCCTGGGCGGCCTGGTGAGCGGGCCGGGGGGAACGCCCGGGCACGCGCCCACCGGCCGGCCCGGCGCACCGGCCGCGGAGTTCGCGGGGAGCCTGCTGGTGGTCGGGGACGTGGTCACGGACGTGGTCGCCGTGCACCTGGAACCGCTGGCTCCGGCCACCGACACGGCCGCCCGGATCCGTACGATGCCCGGTGGCGCCGGGGCCAACGCGGCCTGCTGGGCGGCCCACGAGGGCGCCGCCGACGTCGCCCTGCTCGCGCGGGTGGGCGCGGAGTCGGCGCGGTGGCACGAACACGCCCTGGTGGCCGCCGGGGTGCGGCCGCTGCTGGTGACCGATCCGGTGGAGCCGACCGGGACGGTGGTGGCGCTGGTCGGCAAGGACGCGGAGCGGACCTTCCTGACCGACAGCGGGGCGGTGCTGCGGCTCTCCCGGGCCGACTGGACCCCGGAGCTGCTGGACGGGGTGGCCCACCTGCACCTGTCCGGCTACCTCTTCTTCGGGGACACCAGCCGGGAGCTGGCCCGCCTCGCGCTGCGGTCGGCCCGGGAGCGCGGCATACCGGTGAGCGTGGACCCCGCCTCGGCCGGGTTCCTGGCCGCGCTGGGGGTGGACCGCTTCCTGGACGCGGTGGCGGGGGCCGATGTGCTCCTGCCCAACGAGGACGAGGCGCGGCTGCTGGCCGGGCTGCCCGGCCCGGCCCCTTCGGCGCGGGCGGCGGCGGAGCTGAGCCTGCGGGTGCCGCTGGTGGTGGTGACCCGCGGTCCGGCCGGGGCGCTGGTCGCCGAGGGGGGCCGGGTGAGCGCCGAGGTCGCGGCGGAGCCCGCGCTGGCGGTGGATTCCACGGGCGCGGGCGACGCGTTCACCGGCGGGTTCCTGGCCGCCCGGCTGGCGGGCGCGGGCCCGGTGGAAGCGGCGCGGGCGGGGTGCCGCGCGGGGGCGGTGGCGGTGACCCGGCTGGGCGGCCGGCCGTAGGCGGCGGATCGGTGGCGGCGGGAGCGGTGGCGGCGGGAGCACCGCGGCTCAGCGCGGGGGTCCGGTCCAGGCGGGGTGGCGGGGGTCGTCGGCGCGGACGATGACGTCGGCGGCCGACTCCGGGCCGGTCTCGGCGTCGTAGCGCGCGAAGGCCGGTACCGTCCAGCGCTCGGCCTCGGGCGTGCGCCGGGCCAGGGCCGCGGCGGACAGCCGGATGTGGATGCTGAGGTCGAAGGGGAACCAATGGCCCATCAGGAACGGTCCGTGCAGGACGAGTACTCCGCCCGGCGGCAGGGTCACGTACGGGCTGCGGGTCGCCCGGTCGGTGACCGGGTCCCAGAGGTCGGGCAGCACCCGGCCGCTGCCGCCCGGGTCCAGCGGGCCGACGACTTCGCGCCACAGGGCCGCCGTGTCGTACCAGCCGTCGAGGTAGGAGTCGACGTCGCGCCGGCCGTGCTCGAAGCGCAGCGAGGCGGGCCGCAGGAATCCGCCGGTGGGCACCACGAGGACCGAACGGCCGCGCAGGCGCAGGGCGTCGGCGAGGTGTCCGGCGAGCGTGCCGGTACCGGCGGCGGGCGCGCCGTCCACGGCGACCCGCAGCCAGGACGCTGCCCCGCCCGGATCGCCGCCGGCGTCCGCGGCGCCGCCCGGAGCCGGCCGCGCCTCGTCGAGATGGCCCGCGAGCCGCTCGGCCATCCCCTGCCATGTGATCGCTTCCAGCTGCACGGTCCCATTGTCAGTGGTCGGCCGTAGCGTTTCTCGACAAGGGATCACCGACGCGCAAGAGCCGTCGGCCCGGCCTTGGGGAGGGGTCTGTCATGGCTCGCGAGACGACGTACCTGGAGCTGTCGCAGGAAGGTGGCGGCGCCCACAAGTTCTACGAGGTGACCGTCGACGGGACGGCCGTCTCCGTGCGCTACGGCCGGATCGGGGCTGAGGGCCAGGTGCAGAACTCCTCCTTCCCGACCCTGGAGAAGGCGCGGGCGGCCGCCGCGAAGAAGGTCGGCGAGAAGGTCCGCAAGGGGTACGCCCCCGCCGTCCGGGGCCAGCGGACGGCGCGCGCGGTCTCCCGCCGCCAGGTGGCCTCGGCTCCCTCGACGGCGCGCGCGGTGGCGCCGGTGCTGTGGCGGTTCCGCACGGGCGCCTCGGCGTTCGGAATCCATGTGGACGAGGACCGCTGCTGGGTCGGCAACCAGGCCGGGGACGTCTACACGCTGAGCCACGGCGGTGAGGTGCTGGCCCGCTATGCGCTGCCGGACGGCGTCAAGTGCCTGGTGGCGGACGAGTTCTGGATCTACGCGGGCTGCGACGACGGCACGGTGTACGACCTGTCGTCGAAGGTCCCCTTCGGGGCGTACGACATCGCGGCGGACGTGGACATCTTCTGGCTGGACATCCACGAGGGCGTGCTCACCGTGTCCGACCGCGACGGCGGTCTGACGGTCATCGACCACGAGGACGAGTTCCAGTGGTCGCGCCGGTCCTCCGGTTCCAACGGGTGGATGGTGCGGACCGACGGGGACGCGGTCTACCACGGGCACAGCGCGGGCGTGACGGCGTACGCCCCGGACGGCAGCGGCGAGTTGTGGCACACCGCGACCAAGGGACAGGTGCTCTTCGGCTGGCAGGAGGACCACGCGGTGTACGCGGGGACCTCGCGGTACACCGTGGAGCGGATATCGAAGGCGCGGGGGACGGTCGAGGCCACCTACCGGTGCGACGCGGCGGTGTACGCGTGCGCGACCTCGCCCGACGGCCGGCACGTCTTCGCGGGGGACTCGTCCTCGTCGGTGTACTGCTTCGACGCCGACGGGCGGCGGCTGTGGAAGCTGGGCACGGGCAGCGGTTCCGCGCTGTCGATGCAGTACCTGGACGAGCGGCTGTACTTGGTGACCACCGACGGATCGCTGGTGTGCGTGGACGCGAGCGAGGCGGCCATCGCGGCGGCCCAGCAGGGCTCGGTGCCGACCGCGCTGGACGTGAAGTCGGCGGCGGCCCTGCCGGTGTTCACCCCGGCCGCGTCGCCGGCCGCGGTGGCGACGGTGACGGTCGCGCCCGCGGGCGGCGTGGTGGTCGAGTGCGTCCAGCAGGGCGGGCGGATGCGGGTGCAGGTGGTATCGGGCGGCTTCGAGCCCTCCTGGAACGTGCAGTTCCCGCGGGGCATCCGGGAGGCGGGCGCCCGGTACGTGGTGGACGGGCTGCACTCGGCGCCCGGGGGCTTCTACCGGGTGCGCGGGGAGATACGCCGCCTGGTGTGAGCGGGGACCGCGGCGGACGGCGGCTCCGCGGCCGGGCCGGGCCGGCCGTCCCGGGCGCGGCGGGGGGCGGGCGCGTCGACCGAGAGGGGCAGCCCCTCGGGGAGGGCGTAGGTGACGTGCAGGACGACCGGCTCGGCGCCGAGGTTGCGGCCGAGGTGGACGTGTTCGGCGCCGCCGCGTTCGACGAAGCGCGTCCCGGCCTCGTGCACCTCGACCGTGCCGTCGTACAGGAACCGGGTGAGCGTGCCGGACCGGACGACGGCGTGCAGCGGGACGTGGTGGAAGTGCCAGCCGGTGGAACCGCCGGGCTCCAGGACGATCTCCCGCTCCAGGAGGTCGGCCAGGGCCGACGGCCCGGCCGCCGGGCGTATGCGCCCGGGCTCTTCCCGCGCGGCGGGGGCCGGCAGTCGTCGTCTGCGGGGCGCCGCGCCCGCGATCCCGGCCATCGGCTTCGGCCCGCCCATGTACGCCTCCTCCGCGCTCCCTCCGGGGGCGGCCGGCGCCCCTGGAGTGGTTCACCGTAGGCAGGCTCCAGGTTGACCGGAAAGAATTCCCGGAACACCAACTCCCGGGCTGGGGAAGGTGATACAAGGCGGGGGCGGCGGTATCACTCCTGTATGGACCTCGTCGTCTTCGAGCCGCTCAAGCGGATCAGCTGCGCCGAGTGCGGCCACGGACCGCTTCCGCACCTCGTGCGCGAGTCGGGCGTTCCCCGCTGCCTGGACTGCGCGGACCTCGGGCACCTCGTCTACCTGCCGCGCGGGGACGCCGCCCTCACCCGCCGCGCCCGGACGGCCAGTTCGCTGTGCGCGGTCGTGGTGCGGTTCAACAAGCGGCGCCGCCGGCACGAGCGCCAGGGCCTGCTGGTCGAGGAGCACGCGCTGGTCCGCGCCGAAGCCGCCTGCCTCGTGGACGCCGAGGCGCGGGCCCGGCGCCGGGCCCGTGACCGGGTGCGCCGGGCCGCGGAGGACACCCGGTTCACGGCGCTCTTCGCGGCCGAGATAGCGCGGCTGTTCCCGGGCTGCCCACCCGACCGCGCCCGGGCGATCGCGGCGCACGCCTCGGTCCGGGGCAGCGGGCGGGTGGGCCGCAGCGCGGCGGGGCGGGCCCTGTCCGAGCAGGCCGTCTCGGTCGCGGTCCGCGCCGCGGTCCGGCACGAGGACACCGAGTACGACGCCCTGCTGATGGCGGGCGTGCCCCGGTTCGAGGCCCGCGCCCGGCTCGCCGCGCGGATCGACGCGGTCCTCGACTCCTGGCGCCCCGGCCACGGCCCCGCGGACACGGCTCAGCTGGCGCGGGACCGCCGGTAGAGCAGGGCTCCGCCGAGGAGCAGGGCGGCGCTGCCCGGGACGAGGTAGCCCAGCGCCTCGGCGCCCGTGTGCGCCAGCGCGGCTCCCGTCGCGCGCGGCGGCGCGGGCGGGGTGACCGGGGCGGACGGAGCGGGCGGCCGCACCGCGGTCGGCGGCTGCGCGGGCTTGCCGCCACTGGGCGGGGTGCCGTTCACCGAGGTGTTGCCCGTGGCGGAGTTGCCCGCGCCGACCACGCTCACCGCGTTGCCGCTGATGTTCACCGGGAGGTCGATCGGCAGCTGGAGCCCGTTTCCGGACAGCAGGCCGGGCGAACCCTGTGCGTGCCCCGAGGCGACCGCGCCCCCGCCGTTCCCGGCACCCTGCCGGGAGGGGCCCGTCGAGGACGACGGGCCCGACGGATGCGAGGGCCTCGGGTCCGGATGCTCGCCAGGACCGGCGTTGGAACACCGGTTGCCGGAGGCGGAGTTGAGCAAGCCCACCACGCTCACGGTGTTCCCGCACACGTTCACAGGGGTGTGCACCGGCAGCTGCACCAGGTTCCCCGAGAGCAGCCCCGGCGAACCCAGCGCCTGTCCACCCGCGCCCGCGTCGGCTTGGGCGAAGCCGCCCGCGCTCACGGCAGCCAGTCCACCTCCCGCAACCACCGCCGCGATCAGGCCATTTCGACGACTGCGTCGCATCAGCTTCCCTGCCTTCCGGAGGAGTTCACGGACGTCGCGCCCGCACCGGAACAACGCCCGAGACCCATTCGGGTTATAGAGCCGGTAGGCATTTCACTCCATCGTGTACTGGGTAGTGCGTACTTCATGATGGACAGACCGCTGCTGCTCCTCGACGTGGACGGCCCGCTCAATCCGTTCCGGTCGCCCCTCGCCGGGCTGCGGGGATACACCACCCACCGCATGCGCCCGGCCCTGTGGATGTCCCGCCGCGACCCGGATTCCGCGAGCGCCCGCCGGGGACTGCGGGTCCGCCTGCACCCCACGCACGGCCCCCGGCTCCAGGCCCTGCCCTTCGAACTCGCCTGGGCCACCACCTGGATGCACCAGGCCAACACGATGATCGCCCCGCACATCGGACTACCCGGTGATCTGCCCGTCATCGAATGGCCGGAACTGTTCGCCCATGATCCCGACGGCCTCTACTGGAAGACCCGGCCACTGCTCGACTGGGCCGACGGGCGGCCCTTCGCCTGGGTCGACGACATGATCACCGACCGGGACCGCGCCTGGACCCGCGCCCACCACCCGGCGCCCGCCCTGCTCCTGCGCATCCACCCCCGCCACGGCCTGCGCGTACGCGACTTCACCACCCTCGCCCGCTGGGCGGCCGCGCTGCACGGCAACTGAGCGGAGCCGTGCCGCGCTGCGGTCGGCCGGTGGATCAGTGCCGGGAGCCGAGGGCCGTGACCGGATCGGGAGAGGGGCGGCCGCGGGGCCACCAGTCCTCCTCGCCCGGTTCGGACTCGTAGGCGTACCAGAGCCCGTCCCGGCCGAGGCGGAGCTGTGCCGTGTCCCCGCAGAGCCGGTTGCGGCGGGGCCGCAAGGGACCGAGCCCGGCGGCCAGCAGTGCGGGGCGCGCGCGGTCGAAGGGACCGGCGGGCGGATCCCACTGCTCCTCCAGGACCAGCAGCCCGGCCCGGCCGCCCTGGCGCCAGGCCGCGACCGCGCGGGCCAGATCGCCCGGCGAACGGCCGGTGGCGGCGGCCAGATCCCGGTACAGGGCGCGGGTGGAAGCCGCCAGCCCCGAGGTCGGCGGCTGCGCGGTGGCCAGCCGGACCGCGTCCTGCCACAGCGTCAGGCCCGCGATCGGGTCCCGGCCGGTGGTGAGCAGGGCGTGGGCGCGCGCCGAGGCGTCGGAGGCGAGCTGGTCCAGCGCCAGCGGGTCGGGGGCGCCCGTCTCGCCCGGGTAGGCCGGGGCGGCCCCCACGGGCGGGGCGTCGAGCGGTGCCGGCAGCGGCGGCAGGACGGAGCGGTGCACGGCGGCGCGCGCCGGGACGCCGGGGAAGCGGCCGTCCGCCTCGGGCTGTTCGCGGGCGGCGTGGGCGGCGTTGCGGCGGGTCAGCTCGTCGAGCAGGTCCCGCTCGCCCCGCCCGCGCAGCAGCATCAGGACGAACGGGTCCTCGTCCAGCAGCCGGGCCGCCCGGTAGCAGAGCGCCGCGGCGTGCTTGCACGGCGGACGCCCGATGTCCGGACAGGAGCAGCGCGGTACGAGGTCCCCGGCACCCGGCAGCAGCCGCCCGGCCAGGTCCTGCGGGATCTCCCGCTCCAGCAGCGCGGCCAGGGCGGCAGGCCGGGCGGCGATGTCCTCCAGCAGCTCGTCCCACTCCTGCGGGGCGAAGACGGTCAGGGCCAGTTCCGTGCGGTAGGGCCGGGCCCGGCTGCCCCGCACGTACGCCACGATGCGGCCCGGGGTGACCGTCACCGCGTCGACGTGCCCGTCGTCGGCGTACGCCCGCCCGCGCCCGAGGCGCGCGGAGTCGCGGGAGAGTCCCTCCAGGGCGGCCACCCAGGCCCGCCCCCACCAGCTGGCGGCCTCGGCGCCGGCGGGCAGCGAGTCGAAGGTGCGGCGCAGGTCATCGCGTGCGGTGATCATGAGCGCCTGCGCAGGGAGACGAGGTCGGCCAGTTCCCGGTCGGTCAGCTCGGTGAGCGCGGCCTCGCCCGATCCGAGGACGGCGTCGGCCAGGGCCCGCTTGGCTTCCAGCATCTCCGCGATGCGGTCCTCGACGGTGCCTTCGGCGATGATCCGGTGGACCTGGACGGGCTGGGTCTGGCCGATGCGGTAGGCGCGGTCGGTGGCCTGCTCCTCGACGGCCGGGTTCCACCAGCGGTCGTAGTGGATGACGTGCCCGGCGCGGGTGAGGTTGAGGCCGGTGCCCGCGGCCTTCAGCGACAGCAGGAACACGGGGACCTCGCCCGCCTGGAAGCGGTCGACCAGTTCCTCCCGGCGGGCCACCGGGGTCCCGCCGTGCAGCAGGTGGGCCGGGATCCCGCGCGCCGCGAGGTGCTGCTCCAGGATCCGGGCCATCGTCACGTACTGGGTGAAGACCAGCACGGAGCCGCCCTCGGAGACGATGGTGTCCAGCAGCTCGTCCAGCAGGGCGAGTTTGCCGGAGCGGTGCGGGATCCGGGGCCGCTCCTCTTTGAGGTACTGGGCCGGGTGGTTGCAGATCTGCTTGAGCGAGGCGAGCAGCTTCATGATCATCCCGCGGCGTGCGATGCCTTCGCTCGCTCCGATCACGGCCATCGCCTCGTCCACCGCGGCCTGGTACAGGGAGGCTTGCTCCCGGGTCAGCGAAACGGGGTGGTCGGTCTCCGTCTTGGGCGGCAGCTCGGGGGCGATCCCCGGGTCGGATTTCTTGCGGCGCAGCAGGAACGGCCGGACCAGCGCGGCGAGGCGGGCCACCGCCTCCTCGTTCCCGCCGTCCTCCTCCGCCTGGTGCTCCACGGGCCGGGCGTGCCGGGCGCGGAAGGCGGTCAGCGGGCCGAGCAGCCCGGGGGTGGTCCAGTCCAGGAGGGCCCACAGCTCGGAGAGGTTGTTCTCGACGGGGGTGCCGGTCAGCGCCACCCGGGCCGGGGCGCCGATGGTGCGCAGCGCCCGCGCGGTCGCCGAGTGCGGGTTCTTGATGTGCTGCGCCTCGTCGGCGACGACCATGCCCCACTCCTGCCCCGCCAGCCGGGACGCGCTCGCCCGCATCGTCCCGTACGTGGTGAGGACGAAGCCGTCGGCGAGGCCCTCCAGGGTCCGGCCGGCGCCGTGGAAGCGGCGCACCGCAACCCCGGGGGCGAACCGCTCGATCTCCCGCTGCCAGTTGCCGAGCAGGGACGCGGGGCAGATCACCAGGGTCGGTTCGGGGCGCGCCCGGTGCAGGTGGAGGGCGATCAGCGTGACGGTCTTGCCCAGGCCCATGTCGTCGGCGAGGCAGCCGCCGAGGCCCAGCGAGGTCATCAGGTCGAGCCAGGCCAGGCCGCGCGCCTGGTAGTCGCGCAGGGTGGCGCGCAGCCCGGTCGGCTGCGGCAGCGGCGCGAGGTCGGCGGTCAGCCGGTCCCGCAGGGCGGCCAGGGAGCCCACCGCGACGGCGGGCACGGCCTCCCCCTCGACCTCGGCCTCCCCGGTCAGTACGGCCGCCAGCGCGTCCACCGGATCCAGCAGCCCCAGCTCGCGCTTGCGGGCCTTGCGCACCAGCTCGGGATCGACGCGCACCCACTGGTCGCGCAGCCGCACCACCGGCCGGTGGGCCTGCGCGAGGGCGTCCATCTCGCCGGGGGTCAGCCGGTCCCCGCCCAGCGCCAGCTCCCAGGAGAAGGCGAACAGGCCTTCCGCGTCGAAGAACGCGGTCCCGTCGGTCGCCGAACCGGGCGCCGTCGACCGTACGACGGCACTCGCGTCCAGGGTCCGCGCCAGGTCCCGCGGCCAGTGGACGCCGACCCCGGCCGCGGCGAGCCGGGTCGCGGCGGCGCCCAGGAGGTCCTCCAGCTCGGGGTCCGACAGGGCCAGCGCATCGGGCACGGGCTGGTCCAGCAGGCGCAGCAGCGGCGGCCACACCCGGGCGGCGCGGCGCAGCGCGAGCACCGCGTCGACCCGGGCCCGGGGGCCGAACCGGTCGGTGGCCTCTCCCGACCACAGCGCACCCGCGTCGGTGACCAGCGTCGGATCGGCCAGGCTGTGCACCTGGACCACGGCCGCACCGGCCCGGCGCACCTCGTCGGTGTCCTGCGCGGCGCCCTCTTCGGGGTCGAAGAGGCGGTACGACGACAGGTCGAGGCGCAGCGAGATCCCCACCCCCGCGTCGGCCCCGGCAGCGACCTGAGCCGCCCAGTCCCGCAGCCCCGGCACCCGCTGCGGTTCGGCCGCGGCGAAGGGGCGCCCGGCGGCGACCGGGGCGGCCGGGCTCCGCGGCAGCGTGTCGGCGACGGCGTCGAGGAAGGCGCGGACCAGGGCCTCCGGTTCGGGCAGGAGCAGCGGTCTGCTGCCGGGCAGGGGCGCGGCGTACCCCTCGTGGGGCAGGGCGGCGGCGACCGCGCGGAGATAGGCGATGTCCTCGGCCTCCAGCGGGCCGATCCGCCAGGCGTCGAAGCCCTCCGGGGTCAGGCCGGGGAGCAGCCGGCCCCGCGCGGCGAGCGCGAGGGCCTGGCGGGCGGCGGTCCCCCAGGCGCGGGTGGCGGGATGCGCGGCGGGGTGGTGCGGGGCTGCGGCGAGCACCGGGAGCGCCGCGGCGAGCGGGAGCACGAGCGAGGGCACGGTCCGGGTCCGCACGGTGGTGCCGGCGGGGTGGACCGCGCCGAGGGGTTCGCGGACCGCTTCCACGCCGTCGGGGAGGTCCGCGGGATCCGGCAGGTCCTCGCCGGCCGGGGACCAGAACGCGATCCGGCCCTGCCGGGGCACCTCGGCGGGGAGGAAGAGCGCGGCGTGGCGCAGCAGCGCGGCGGGCGCGGGGTCGGGCGGCGGGTGTGCCATGACCTTCCTCCCTCCCCTGGCGCGCATCCGACTCGTCCGTGGATGTCCTTGCCGGAGAGTCTAGGCGGGGCCACTGACAATGCCGTTGACCTGGGACGTTGACCACCGCAATACCGGGCCGCGACCGGGGTACGGCTACCCGCACGGACCGCACCGCGCGGCCTGTGGCCCAGCACCCGCCTCACGGCCCCGACGCACCGCCGTACGCATCGCCCGGCGCACCGCCGCCCACCGCACCGGGCCGGGTCCGCACCGGCCACCGCACCGAGCCGCACGTACCGCGACACCGCACCGACCACACCGCCCAGCCCCGCACCGCGCCGCGCCGCGCCACAGCACACTGCCCGCACCGCAGCACCGCAGCACCGCAGCACCGCAGCACACCGCACCGACCACCACGGGGATCCCGCCGCGTTCCGACGCGTCACCGCCTCAGCCGCCGTCCTCGCCGCGGCAGCCGCGCTCACCCTCACCACGTCCGCCGCCGCCGCGGCTTCCGTGTCCGCCCCGGCCTCCGACGCGGCGGCCCGCAAGCTGGCCACCGCGCCGAAGCGCACGGCGGCGGCCTGCGCGGCCGACTGGCTGCGCGCGAACCCGGGCGGGACAGCGTCTTGGCACGACTACGGCGCGCTCCGCGTCGAGGAGGGGGCGCACGTCTACGGCGTGCACACCTCGGTCCGGACTCCGAGCCCGGCGTCCACCTCTACGGCATCGGACGCGACGGCTCGACCGTGACCGTCGTCACGCGGGGACGGATGGGCGTCCTGGCCGACGCGCCCGTCCCGGCCTTCAAGAAGACGACCTCCACGGCCGTGCGCAAGCTCAACCCCTGACGGGCGGCCCGGTACGACGGCCCCCGGACACCCCGTGGGCGGCACGTCGCCCTACTGGTCCTCGAACCCCGCCGCCTGGAGGTACTCCGGCTGCGGGTCCAGGGCCGCGGCGAGCCGGAAGTGCCTGCGGGCGCGCTCCGGCTGCCCGGCGCGCTGGTGCGTGCGGGCCAGGGCGAAGTGCGCGAAGGCGTTGTCCGGCTCCCGTTCCAGGACCAGCTCGAACTCCAGCGCCGCGGGCCTGAGTTGGGCGGCGGCGAAGAAGGCACGGGCGCGCAGCAGCCGGGCGGCGGTGTTCTCCGGATGGGCCGCTATCACCGAGTCGAGCAGCTTCACCGCGCCCCGCGGGTCCCGGGCGGCGAGCAGCTGCTCGGCGGCCCGGAAGTCGATGACGTGGGTCTCCGGGCTGACGGCGCCCGGCCCGGGGCCCGGCTCCCGACGGGGGTCGGGCTCGGGCGCGGACGCGGGCGGCGGCGTGGTGTCGGACACGATGTATTTCCTTCCCTCTCCCAGCGCCGTCAACGCACGGCGGGGCCGAACCCGTACGGGGAAGCGGCCCGGCGACCGCTCCTCAGGCCCGGCGCGCGGCCGCGCGCGCGGTCAGTTCCTTCCACACCTCACGGACCTGCGGCTCCAGTGCCGCGAGCGGCCCGTCGTTGTCGATGACCAGGGTGGCCACCGCGAGTCGCTGCTCCCGGGTCGCCTGGGCCGCCATCCTGGCCCGCGCCTCGTCCTGCGCCATACCGCGCAGCGAGGTCAGCCGTGCCAGCCGGGTCTCCGGCGCCGCGTCCACGACGACGACCAGGTCGTACAGCGGCGCCAGCCCGTTCTCGGTGAGGAGCGGTACGTCGTGCACGACGATCGCGTCGGGACCCGCGGCCGCTTCCAGCTCGGCCGAGCGGGCGCCGACCAGCGGGTGCACGATCGCGTTCAGGGTGGCCAGGCGTTCCCGGTCGGCGAAGACGATCGAACCCAGCTTCGGCCGGTCGAGCGTGCCGTCGGGAGAAAGGACGGACTCCCCGAAGGCGTCCACGACGGCCGCCAGTCCGGGGGTGCCGGGCTCGACGACCTCCCGCGCGATCCGGTCGGCGTCGACGATCACCGCCCCGTACCCCGCCAGCAGTCGTGAGACCGCGCTCTTACCGGCACCGATTCCGCCCGTCAGGCCCACTTTCAGCATGGCCCGCAGCCTAGACCCCGCGCCTGGAGCGACGTTCGGGCCCCCTACGCCTCGCCCTCGCGCTCCGCGAGGAAGCGCTCGAACTCGCGGCCGATCTCGTCCGCCGAGGGGATCTCGGCGGGCTCGGCGATCATGTTGCCGCGGGTCTCGGCGCCGGCTGCGGCGTCGAACTGGTGCTCAAGCCCCTGCACGAGGCTGACGAGCTCCTCGTCTCCCTCGCGGATCTGCCGGTCGATCTCCGTCTGCGTGCGGTGCGCCTCGGTGCGCAGCGCGTGCGCCACGCTCGGCAGCACCAGACCGGTCGCACCCGTGATCGCCTCCAGGGCGGTCAGCGCGGCGTCCGGGTAGGAGGAGCGGGCGACGTAGTGCGGGACGTGCGCCGCGACACCCAGGACGTCGTGCCCGGCCTGGGCGAGCCGGTACTCCACCAGCGACTCCGCGCTGCCGGGCACCTGCGCCTCGTCGAAGGGGCTGCGGTGACCCGGCATCAGGTCGGTGCGGTTGCCGTGCGGGGTGATGCCGACGGGGCGGGTGTGCGGGACGCCCATCGGGATGCCGTGGAAGTTCACCGAGAGGCGGACGCCGAGCCGCTCGACGATCTGCTGGACGGCGGCGGCGAAGCGCTCCCACTCCACGTCGGGCTCGGGCCCCGACAGCAGCAGGAACGGCGCGCCCGTGGCGTCCTGGACGAGCCGGACCTCCAGGGCGGGCGCGTCGAAGTCGCTCCAGCGGTCGCGCTGGAAGGTGAGCAGCGGGCGCCGGGCCCGGTAGTCCACGAGCCGGTCCGCGTCGAAGCGGGCCACCACCTGGTGGGGCAGGGCGTCCAGGAGCCGCTCGACGATCTGCTCGCCGGTCTCACCGGCGTCGATGTAGCCCTCGAAGTGGTAGAGCATGACCAGCCCGGCGGACTCCTGGGCGAGCGCCAGGTCCACCACGGCCAGACCCTCGGCATCCCACTCGTACAGCCCTTGCGGATCGAGCACCGTCACCACTCCCCTTCGTCACGTTCACTGCCAAGAACGTTCAAGGACCCGTGCCCATTCCCCAGTTGGCCATTCCCGCGCGGACAGCCGGAAACGCGGCGGACGCGACGCGGGGGAAACGCGACGAGGCCCGCCCCCCGAAGGGGACGGGCCTCGCCGTTTCAGCTCAGCTCAGCCGCGCGCCGGAGCGCACCGCCATGCGCTGCGATCAGCTCTGGCCGCCGGCCAGCTTCTCGCGCAGCGCCGCCAGGGCCTCGTCCGACGCCAGGGCGCCGGAGGTCTCGTCCGCACCCTCGGAGGAGTACGAACCACCGGAGAGGCTCGCGCCGCCACCGGTGCTGCTGCTGCCGGCGGCCGGAGCGGCAGCGCCCTCGGCAGCGGCGGCCTCGTCGGCCTCGCGGCTCTTGATGACCTGCGCCTGGTGCTGCTCGAAGCGAACCTGCGCCTCGGCGTACTGGCGCTCCCACGTCTCGCGCTGGGAGTCGAAGCCCTCGAGCCAGTCGTTGGTCTCGGGGTCGAAGCCCTCGGGGTAGATGTAGTTGCCCTGGTCGTCGTACGAGGCAGCCATGCCGTACAGCGTCGGGTCGAACTCGACCGAGGCCGGGTCGGCACCGAAGGACTCGTTGGCCTGCTTCAGCGACAGCGAGATCCGGCGACGCTCGAGGTCGATGTCGATGACCTTGACGAAGATCTCGTCGTTGACCTGGACGACCTGCTCCGGGATCTCCACGTGGCGCTCGGCCAGCTCGGAGATGTGGACCAGACCCTCGATGCCCTCGTCGACGCGCACGAACGCACCGAAGGGAACGAGCTTGGTGACCTTACCGGGAACGACCTGCCCGATCTGGTGCGTGCGGGCGAACTGCTGCCACGGGTCTTCCTGCGTCGCCTTCAGCGACAGGGAGACGCGCTCGCGGTCCATGTCGACGTCGAGGACCTCGACGGTGACTTCCTGGCCGACCTCGACAACCTCGGACGGGTGGTCGATGTGCTTCCAGGACAGCTCGGAGACGTGGACGAGACCGTCGACGCCACCCAGGTCCACGAAGGCACCGAAGTTGACGATCGAGGAAACGACGCCGGAGCGGACCTGACCCTTCTGCAGGGTGGTGAGGAACGTCTGGCGAACCTCGGACTGGGTCTGCTCGAGCCAGGCGCGGCGGGACAGGACCACGTTGTTGCGGTTCTTGTCCAGCTCGATGATCTTGGCCTCGAGCTCCTTGCCCACGTAGGGCTGGAGGTCGCGGACGCGACGCATCTCGACGAGAGAGGCCGGCAGGAAGCCACGGAGGCCGATGTCGAGGATGAGACCACCCTTGACGACCTCGATGACGGTACCGGTGACGATGCCGTCTTCTTCCTTGATCTTCTCGATCGTGCCCCAGGCGCGCTCGTACTGCGCACGCTTCTTGGACAGGATGAGACGGCCTTCCTTGTCCTCCTTCTGGAGAACCAGGGCCTCGATCTCGTCGCCGACCTTGACGACATCGTTCGGGTCGACGTCGTGCTTGATCGAGAGCTCGCGGCTCGGGATCACGCCTTCCGTCTTGTAACCGATGTCGAGGAGAACCTCGTCCCGGTCCACCTTGACGATGACGCCGTCGACGATGTCGCCGTCGTTGAAGTACTTGATCGTCTCGTCGATCGCCGCGAGGAACGCGTCCGCGTCGCCGATGTCGTTGACCGCTACCTGCGGAGGAGTGGTGGCGGTGGTCTCGGTGCTGCTCGTCATGTGGGAAAGGGCTCCGGTTACGGACAGAAAGTCGTAGGTACTGCTACGCCGGGAGCCCTTATCGCCATCTGCCTCTGACCGGACAGCCAAAGAGGTCCCCGGAACGCTCGAAGAAGAGCGGTGGGGAGCCTCGAAAACCGAGGGGACTGCAACAGATGCGAGCGCAGCCTGCTAGGTCTGAGGAGCGCAGGCTCGCAGCGCAACTTGTAGCATACGGGGGCAGCCGGACAGGGTCAATGCGCGAAGGCGGACACCCGGGGCAGAACGCCATTTACCCGGCACAATTCGTAGGCGGGGAGCCCGTGATGACCGGCTCCCTGCCTCTTTTTCGAAGACTACGACGACGGGCCCCATGAACCAAGAGGACTACGACCCCCAAGAAGCGTACGGAGCGGAAGCGTCCGCCGGAGACGACGACGCCGAGGCCACGCGCCGCGTCGCCGGGGAGGCGGAGAGCAGCCGCGCCAGCCGGAGCTGGTGGGACCGCAACGCCGACGAGTACCAGAGCGACCACGGCGCCTTCCTCGGCGACGACCGCTTCGTCTGGGGTCCCGAGGGCCTGGACGAGGCCGAGGCCGCGCTGCTCGGCCCGGCCGCGTCCCTGAAGGGGCTCTCGGTCCTGGAGATCGGCGCGGGCGCGGCCCAGTGCTCGCGCTGGCTGGCCGCCCAGGGGGCCCGTCCCGTCGCCCTCGACCTCTCCCACCGCCAGCTCCAGCACGCCCTGCGTATCGGCGGCGGCGTCCCCCTGGTGGAGGCCGACGCCGGGAACCTGCCGTTCCGCGACGGCTCCTTCGACCTGGCCTGCTCGGCCTACGGCGCCGTGCCCTTCGTCGCCGACCCGGTGAACGTGATGCGCGAGGTCCACCGCGTGCTGCGCCCCGGCGGCCGCTGGGTCTTCTCCGTGACCCACCCCGTCCGGTGGGCCTTCCCCGACGAGCCCGGGCCCGAGGGTCTCTCCGTCGCCGCGTCCTACTTCGACCGGACGCCGTACGTCGAGCAGGACGAGGCGGGCCGCGCCGTCTACGTGGAGCACCACCGCACCCTCGGCGACCGGGTCCGGGACGTGGTCGCGGGCGGTTTCCGCCTCGTCGACCTCGTCGAGCCCGAGTGGCCCGCCTGGAACAGCCAGGAGTGGGGCGGCTGGTCCCCGCTGCGCGGCAACCTGATCCCCGGCACCGCGATCTTCGTCTGCGAGCGCGACTGATCCATGGCGCCCGCGAACCGCACACCCTCCGGCCCCGGCGCCCCCGTCGGCGGCCCCGCCGCCGTCCGGACCGCCGCCCTGGAGTCCCTGCCCGTCGGCGCGTCCGTGCCCGCGCTGGTCGCGGCGCTCGACGCGCACGGCACGGCGGTGCTCTGCGCGCCGCCCGGCACCGGCAAGACCACGCTGGTGCCGCTGGTCCTGGCCGGCCTGGTGGGCGGCGGCCTCGCGCGCAAGGTGATCGTCGCCGAGCCCCGGCGGATCGCGGCCAGGGCGGCGGCGCGCCGGATGGCCTGGCTGCTGGGCGAGCCGGTGGGGGCCTCGGTCGGCTTCACGGTGCGCGGCGAGCGGGTCGTGGGCCCCGCCACCCGGGTGGAGGTGGTGACCACCGGCGTCCTGCTCCAGCGTCTCCAGCGGGACCAGGAGCTGGCCGGTACGGACGTGGTGGTCCTGGACGAGTGCCACGAGCGGCACCTGGACGCCGATACGGTCGCCGCCTTCCTGCTGGACGTACGGGCCGCCCTGCGCCCGGAGCTGCGGCTGCTGGCGGCGTCGGCGACCACCGACGCCGCCGGGTGGGCGCGGCTGCTCGGGGACGCTCCCGTGGTGGAGGCCGCAGGGGTGGCGCACCCGGTGGAGGTGGTGTGGGCACCGCCGGTCCGTCCGGTGCGACCGCCGCACGGCATGCGCGTCGACCCCGCCCTGCTGACCCACGTCGCGGCGGTGGTGCGGCGGGCGCTGGCCGAGCGGGAGGGGGACGTCCTGTGCTTCCTGCCGGGGGTCGGTGAGATCTCCCGGGTCGCGGGGCAGCTGGCCGGGGTGGACGCCGAGGTGCTCCAGGTGCACGGGCGGGCCCCGGCGGCGGTGCAGGACGCGGTCCTCGCGGGCGGCTCGGGGCGGCGCCGGGTGATCCTGGCGACGGCGGTGGCGGAGTCCAGCCTGACCGTGCCGGGGGTGCGGATCGTGGTGGACGCGGGGCTGGCCCGCGAGCCGCGGGTGGACCACGCGCGGGGCCTGGGCGCGCTGGCGACCGTACGGGCCTCCCGGGCGTCGGCGCGGCAGCGGGCCGGGCGGGCCGGGCGGGAGGCGCCGGGGGCGGTGTACCGGTGCTGGCCCGAGGCGGAGCACGGGCGGCTCCCGGCCTTCCCCTCGCCGGAGATCCGGATCGCGGACCTGGCCCAGTTCGCGCTCCAGGCCGCCTGCTGGGGCGATCCGGACGCGTCCGGGCTGGCGCTGCTGGACCCGCCGCCGGCGGGGGCGATGGCGGCGGCGCGGGAGGTGCTGGCGGCCGTGGACGCGGTGTCCCCGGCCGGCCGGGTGAGCGCGCGGGGCCACGCGATGGCCCGCCTCGGCCTGCACCCGCGCCTGGCCCGCGCCCTGCTGGACGGCGCGGCCGAGGTCGGCCCGCGCCGGGCGGCGGAGGTCGTGGCGCTGCTGAGCGAGGAGCCGCCGCGGGAGTACGGCGACGACCTGGCCGCCGCCTGGCGCCAGGCCCGCCGCGCCACCGACGCCTACGCCCCCCGCTGGCGCAAAGAATCCACCCGCCTGACCCGCGCCCTCCCCCACACCCCTCCGCGCACGCCTCAAACGCCGGCGAGGCTGAATGCCCCCGCGCCCAGCGGCGATGCCCAGGGGCGCCACAACCCAGCCCCGCCGGCGTTTGAGGCGCCGCCGGAGGCGACATCGGGCACCGGACGCCCGCGGAGGCGTCCGGCGGGGGCTGGGCCGGAGGGCCAGGGGCTCGGGGACGACTCCGTCGTCGGCCTGATCGTCGCGCTCGCCTTCCCCGAGCGCGTCGCGCAGCGCAAGGGCGCGGGGGCCTACCTCATGGCCTCCGGCACGGGGGCCGAGCTGCCCGAAGGCTCACCCCTGCGCAACGCCCCCTGGCTGGCCGTCGCCGTCGCCGACCGCGCCCCCCACTCCCCCTCCGCCAGGATCCGGCTCGCCGCCCTCCTCGACGAGGACACGGCCCGCGCGGCCGCCGCCCACCTGCTGTCCTCCGGCGAGGAGGTGCACTGGGAGTCCGCCGGCGGCGACGGCGAGGTCGTCGCCCGCCGCGTGCACCGCCTCGGCGCGATCGAGCTGACCGTGCGCCCACTGAAGGCCCCCGCCCCGGAGCGGGTCCGGGCCGCCCTGCTGGAGGGCCTGCGCAGCGAGGGCCTCGGCCTGCTGCGCTGGTCCGCCGACGCGCGCACGCTGCGGGCCCGCCTCGCGTTCCTGCACCGCACCCTCGGCGCGCCCTGGCCCGACGTCGCGCGTGACGACGTACTCCTGGCGCGGGCGGACGACTGGCTGGAGCCCGAGCTGTCCCGCGCCCGGCGCCGCGCCGACCTCGGCCGGATCGAGGCGGGCCAGGCCCTGAACCGGCTGCTGCCGTGGGCCACCGGCGACGCCGCCCGCCTGGACGAGCTGGCGCCCGAGCGGATCGAGGTCCCGAGCGGTTCGCGGATCCGGGTGGACTACGGCGACGGCGACGCCCAGCCCGTCCTGGCGGTCAAGCTCCAGGAGCTGTTCGGGCTCGCCCGGACGCCCGAGGTCGCCGGGGTCCCCGTACTGGTCCACCTGCTGTCGCCCGCCGGGCGCCCCGCGGCGGTCACCGCCGACCTGGCATCGTTCTGGCGGGAGGGCTACCGCGCTGTGCGCGCCGAGCTGCGCGGCCGCTACCCGCGCCACCCCTGGCCGCTCGACCCGGCGACCGCCGAGCCGACCCGCCACACCACCCACCGCCGGCGCCCCTCCCCGTAGGGACGTCAGGCGGTGGCGGGGACCGGCTCCGCCGGCTCGGCCGGGCCGCCGCCCGGCCCGCCGTCGCCGGATCCGCGCCGACGGCGGCCGCGCGCCTCCAGCCACAGCGCGAGCCCGAACAGGCCGAGGCCCGTGACCAGCAGTCCCACCGGCCCGTAGGTGTGCAGGGCGAGCACCTTGGTCCGGTTCGCCTTGACCAGGTCGACGGTGTGGTCGAGGTAGTCCGGCCGGATCTTCACGTCTCCGGCGAAGGCGGTGAGCTTCCCGTCGGGCCGCGCGGCCGCGATGCCGCCGCGCATCTCCTGCCGGATGCTCTGCTCGGCGTTGACCGGCGCCCCGGTCACCGGGTCGACCCAGAACTTCATGGTGGCCGAGTACCAGAGCGAGGTGCCGGTCTGCTCCTCGATCTTCGCCGGGTCGACACCGGGGATCGGCATCTTCTTCGGCATCGGGACCTTGGTCCAGGGGACGGTCATCTCGAAGTAGTGGACGTCCAGGCCGCGGAAGGCGCGCGGGCCGACGTAGTGGATCGGGGAGGAGGTGCGCGTCTGCGCGTCGAAGTACAGGTAGTCGCGCGGCTCGGTGAAGAACGGCCACTTGAACTCGATGCCCTCGCGCCGGACCGCGTCCCCGTCGACCATCTCGCCCGTGGCGTGCACCGGGTCCTGGGTGTGCGCGTCGAAGATGTAGCGCTCGGGGATCTGGGAGACCATCTTGCCGTCCGGCCCGGCGATGTAGGTCAGCGTGTCCCAGACGACGACGTCCTTGCCCGCGCTCGCCTCGATCTCCCGGGACGCCTCGACGTTGCCCTTGAGGGTCTGGATGATCGTGACCTTGTCGACCTTCCTGGGCTCCATGCCGTTGTTGTAGTCGAGCAGGGTCGCGTCCTTCGCCTCCAGCACCATCTCCTGGTACTGGCTCGGCGGGATCTTGGCCAGCCTCGGGTACGCGTACCAGCGCAGCAGCGGCGCGAGGGCGGTGCAGAACACGGCTAGGGCAAGCAGGACGAGGCTCGCTCTGCGTCGCATGGCCGGGCCTCCTCTTACTTTCCGGGGGCGGAGGGGATCGTGGTGAGCAGCGGCTCCGGCGAAGTCCTGCCTTCCGGCACCCCGATCGCCGTGACGGTGAGGACGAGGGCCAGCGCGGCGGCCAGCCCGATGGCGGCGGCGACGAGTGCGCGCATGCCGGGGCCTCCGGGATCTCCGAGATCTGATGTGTCGTCAGGTCTGGCGCACCGTAGCAACGCGGGGCCGAGATGAGAACCGTCCGGCTACGGGCTTTCCGCGCCCGCCGCCGAGGCACTCGGGGAGGCCTTCGCCGGCCCGGTGGGCGAGGGGCTCGCGGCGGGCGCGGAGGGAGCGGACGACCGGCTCGGGCTCGGCTTCGGGGCGGGGGAAGCCGTGGCCGACGGCGCGGGGGTGGGGGTCGGAGACGGAGACGGAGTCGTCGACGGCTGCGGGGTGGGGGTCGGGGTGGGCGTGGGCGTGGGCGTGGGACTGGGATTCGGGGTGGGGGTCGGCGTGGGAGTGGGCGTCGGCTTCGGGGTCGGCACAGGAGACGGGGTGGGAGTGGGCGTCGGCGTGGGGGTCGGCTTCGGCTTCGCGGGCGGCGGCGTCACCGCCGTGCCCGTGCCCGGCCGCGGGCTCGTACCCGTACCGCTGCCCGTGCCCGTACCGGCTCCCGTCCCCGGCCCCCCGTCCGGCACCTCGTGCGCGCCCTTGAGGTAGTACGCGTACCAGGACCGCACCGTCGCGAGGTACGCCGCCGACTGGTTGTAGGAGAGGACCGCCCGGTCGAGGTCGCCGCCCACCCGCAGGTCGCGCGTGCCCGCGCACAGGTAGCGCCCGGCCGCGAGGGCCGCGTCGTGCACGTTGTTGGGGTCGCGCCGGCCGTCGCCGTTCGCGTCCTGGCCCCAGGCCGCCCAGGTGGACGGGATGAACTGCATCGGCCCCACCGCCCGGTCGTGCGCCGCGTCCCCGTCGTACGCCCCGCCGTCCGTGTCGGGGATGTTCGCGAACCCGTTGCCGTCGAGCACGGGCCCGAGGATCGGCCGTAGCGTCGTGCCCGCGGCGTCCACCCGGCCCCCGCCGGCCTGGCCGGACTCGACCTTGCCTATCGCCGCGAGCAGTTGCCAGCGCAGCCCGCAGCCGGGGTCGCTCGCCGCCACCTTCCGCTCCGCGTCCCGGTAGGCCCCCAGCACGCTCGCCGGTATCCCCTGGGCGCCCTCGCCGGGAACCGCGGCCCCGGTCACGGCCGTCCCCCCGGAAGGGGCCGCGGCGGCCGGGACGGGCCCGGGGCTCTCCTCGCCCTGCGGCTCGGCGAGCGGCTCGGGGCTGGAGAGGGGCGGGAGTTCGGTGAAGTACGCGGAGTCCCCGCCCCCGGAGGCGGTCGCGCTGCCGGGTCCAACGGCGGGCCGCTCGTCGCGCGCGCCGTTCCCCGCGTCGGCGAGCACCAGCGCGCCCGGTGCCTGTGAACCGGTCACGGCTGCCGCCACCACGGCCGAGACGACGACCGCCAGGCCGCCGCGGAGCCACCCGTGGCCGGAACGGGCCGCGCGGCGGCCCGCTGAACGGGCGGTTGACCGGACTGTTGACCGAGCCGTCATGGCGGGCCCCTCCCCTTCGACGTCCGCGCGACGGTACGTCAACTCGCTTCACACTGCATCAAGGCGGCCCCGGTATTCACCACTTCCGCACGTCTTGGGCAGGTCACGCATACTGACGCGACCGTTTGGGGCGCATGGGACCGAAGTAAAGACCGCAGGGCCCGCCGTGCGGACCGGAGCCCCGAGAGACCGACGAGAGGTGCCATGCCGTTCACACTCAGCCACGCGGCCGCCGTCCTTCCGGCCATCCACCGGACCGGCCGCGCGCGGGGGCCGCTGATCGCCTCCGCCCTGGTACTGGGCTCGTTCGCGCCCGACACCTTCTACTTCGCGGACGCCGTCGTCCAAGGGGTGATGGGTTACGGGGACTTCGCGCACTCCGTGGCGGGCGTGCTCACCCTCGACGCCGCCCTGACCGCCGCCCTCGCCGGATGCTGGCTGCTGCTGCGGGAGCCGCTGGTCGCGCTGCTGCCCCGGCGGGCCCGGGGCCGGACGTACGCCCTGGTCCGCGGTGAGGACTGGCGGGGCCGCCGGCTGTCCGTGCTCGTGCTCCGGTTCTACCTCTCCGCGGTGCTCGGCTCGCTGACGCACGTGGTCTGGGACAGCTTCACGCACATGGACCGGTGGGGGATGCGGGCGCTGCCCGCGCTGGGCCGCCCGCTGGCGTGGGGGCTGCCCCTCTACACCTGGCTCCAGTACGGCAGTTCGGCGGTGGCCGCCGTGGCGCTCGGCTGGTTCACGGTGAGCGCGCTGCGCCGGCTGCCGCACTCCCCCGCGCCGGATTCCGTGCCGGTGCCGGGGCGGGTGGACCGCTGGGGCGCCGTCCTGCTGGCGGTGGTCTGCGGGGGCGCCGGGGTGGGGATGCGGGTGGCCCGCTTCTTCACGTACCACGACCGGATCCGCAGCCCGCTCGACATCATCCCGACCGTCTGCTTCGGCGCCGGCGGCGGGCTCGCCGTGGCCCTGCTGCTGTACGGGGTCCTGGTGCGCCTGCGCCACCGCGGCGACCGGGACCGTACGGGCGAGGGAGACCGGGACGGCGACGGCGACCGGGGTGTCGGCCCGGACCGCTCCGACACACGGACGCCCGTCCCCACCTCCTAGCGGGAACGGGCGTACGGGCCTACCGGGCCGCGGCGAGCCGACGCCGCGGCCCCGGTGCGCCCGTCAGTGCGCGGCCGACTCCCAGTCCGTGCCCACGCCCACGGACACGTCCAGCGGGGCCCGCAGGTCGACGGCGGCGGCCATCTCGCGGCGCACCAGCTCCTCGACGGCCGCGCGCTCGCCGGGGGCGATCTCCAGCACGATTTCGTCGTGGACCTGGAGCAGCATCCGCGAGGTGAGCCCCGCCGCGGTGAGCGCGCGGTCCACCCGGAGCATCGCGACCTTCACGATGTCGGCGGCCGTGCCCTGGATCGGGGCGTTCAGCGCCATCCGCTCGGCGGCCTCGCGGCGCTGGCGGTTGTCGCTGTTGAGGTCGGGCAGGTAGCGGCGGCGGCCCAGGACCGTCTCGGTGTAGCCGGTGGCACGGGCCTCCTCCACCACGCGCTGGAGGTAGTCCCGCACCCCGCCGAACCGCTCGAAGAAGGTCTCCATCAGGCCTCGCGCCTCGGCGGGCTCGATGTTCAGCTGCTGGGAGAGGCCGAAGGCGGACAGTCCGTAGGCCAGGCCGTAGGACATGGCCTTGATCTTGCGGCGCATCTCGGCGTCGACGGCGGAGCGTTCCACGCCGAACACCTGGGAGGCGACGGTGGTGTGCAGGTCCTCACCCGTGGCGAAGGCCTCGATCAGGCCCGCGTCCTCGGAGAGGTGCGCCATGACGCGCAGCTCGATCTGGCTGTAGTCGGCCGTCATCAGCGACTCGAAGCCCTCGCCGACGACGAAGCCGCGGCGGATGGCCCGGCCCTCGTCGGTGCGCACCGGCACGTTCTGCAGGTTGGGGTCGGTGGAGGACAGGCGGCCGGTCGCGGCGACGGTCTGGCTGAAGCTGGTGTGCACGCGGCCGTCGGCGGCGATGCACTTGACCAGGCCCTCGACGGTGACCCGCAGCTTGGCCTGCTCGCGGTGGCGCAGCATGATCACGGGGAGTTCGTGCTCGGTCTGGGTGGCGAGCCAGGCCAGCGCGTCCGCGTCGGTGGTGTAGCCGGTCTTGGTCTTCTTCGTCTTGGGCAGGTCCAGCTCCCCGAAGAACACCTCCTGGAGCTGCTTGGGCGAGCCGAGGTTGAACTCGTGGCCCACCGCGGCGTGCGCCTCCTTGACGGCCTGCTGGACCGCGCCCGCGAACTGCTGCTCCATCGCTTCGAGGTGCTCGCGGTCGGCGGCGATGCCGTACCGCTCCATTCGGGCGAGCAGCTCGGAGGTGGGCAGCTCCATGTCGTGGAGCAGCCCGGTCGCGCCGACCTCGGCGAGCCGGCCCGTGAAGGCGTCACCCAGGTCGAGGACGGCGCGGGCCTGCGCCATCAGCGCCTCGGCCTCGGCGGTCTCGTCGGCGCCGAAGGCCAGCTGGCCGTCGGCGGCGGCGGGGGCCAGCTCGCGGTGCAGGTACTCGTTGGACAGCACGTCCAGCGCGAAGGACCGGCGGCCCGGCTTGACCAGGTAGGCGGCGAGGGCGGTGTCCATGGCGACGCCGTCCAGGCTCCAGCCGTGCTCGGGGAAGACCCGCATCAGGGCCTTCGCGTTGTGCACGACCTTGATCCGCTCCGGGTCGGCGGCCCAGGCGACGAAGGCGCGCTCGTCGCCCTCGTCCAGCGCGGACGGCTCGAACCAGGCCGCGGCCCCTCCGGCGGCGGCCAGCGCCACCTCGGTGATCCGGCCCGCGCCGAGCGCCCAGCTGTCGACGGTCGCGATGCCCAGCGGGGCGGTCGCGTGCTCCTCCAGCCAGGGCGCCAGCTCGCCCGCGCCCAGTACGGAGGCGTCCAGCTCGACGCCGGCGGCCGGGGCGGGGGCGGGTTCCTCGGCCGCGCCGGGGTCGACCGCGAGGAGGCGCTCGCGCAGCGAGGCGTTGCGGATCTCCAGGACGTCCAGCACGCCGGTCATGGCGCTGCGGTCGTAGGGCGCGCGGACCAGGTCGGCGGGGGTCTTGGGCAGCTCGACGTCGCGGACCATCTCGGTGAGGACCCGGTTGAGCTTGACCGCGTCCAGGTGGTCGCGGAGGTTCTGCCCGGCCTTGCCCTTGACCTCGTCGGCCCGCTCGACCAGGGCGGCGAACGAACCGAACTGGTTGATCCACTTCGCGGCGGTCTTCTCGCCGACGCCGGGGATGCCGGGCAGGTTGTCGGACGGGTCGCCGCGCAGCGCCGCGAAGTCCGGGTACTGCTGGGGGGTGAGCCCGTACTTCTCCTCGACCTTCTCGGGGGTGAAGCGGGTCAGCTCCGAGACGCCCTTGGTCGGGTAGAGGACGGTGGTGCGCTCGGACACCAGCTGGAAGGAGTCCCGGTCACCGGTGACGATCAGCACGTCGAAGCCGAGCGCCTCGGCCTGGGTGGCGAGGGTGGCGATCACGTCGTCGGCCTCGAAGCCGTCGACCGCGAACCGCGGCACGCTCATCGTGTCGAGCAGCTCGCCGATCAGCTCGACCTGCCCCTTGAACTCGTCCGGGGTCTTGGAGCGGTTCGCCTTGTACTCGGGGAACTCCGTCGAGCGCCAGGTCTTGCGCGAGACGTCGAAGGCCACCGCGAAGTGCGTGGGCGCCTCGTCGCGCAGCGTGTTCGCCAGCATCGACGCGAAGCCGTAGACGGCGTTCGTCGGCTGGCCGCTCGCGGTGGTGAAGTTCTCCGCGGGCAGCGCGAAGAACGCCCGGTACGCCAGGGAGTGCCCGTCCATGAGCATCAGGCGGGGGCGGTCCGCTGCGGTCGGCTGGTCGGTCTTCTTCGATGCTGAATCTGCCACGCCTTTGATCCTAGGCGGCCCCACCGACAATTCCGGACGGCCGACCGCGGCGCGGGTCCCGCGGCCGGTCGCGGTGCCGGTCGCGGTTGCGGCGTCGCCGCCGGTCGCGCCGTCCGTGAGGTGGCGGCGTCGCCCCCGGTCGCCGCGTCGGCGATGTCGGCGGGCCGTGGCAGGATCGGAGGTGTACGCGCGATCCGCAGCAGTGCCGCTGCGATGCCTGAAGGGGAGCCACATGGCCACCAGACCGCCCGCAGGGGACCCGGTGCAGGACGCGCCGCAGGTCACTCCCCCCAAGCACGCGGCCGCGGGTCTGCCCGCGATCGGCCACACCCTCAAGATGGCCCAGCAGCAGATGGGCGTCGCCCGGACCGCGCGGACGCTCCTCAAGGTCAACCAGAAGGACGGTTTCGACTGCCCGGGCTGCGCCTGGCCCGAGGGCGACAAGCGGCACACCGCGGAATTCTGCGAGAACGGCGCGAAGGCCGTGGCCGAGGAGGCCACCCTGCGCCGGGTCACGCCGGAGTTCTTCGCCGCCCATCCGCTGGCCGACCTGGAGCGGCGCAGCGGCTACTGGCTGGGCCAGCAGGGCCGGATCACCCAGCCGATGCTGCTGCCCGAGGGCGGCGACCGGTACGAGCCGGTGAGCTGGGACCGGGCGTTCGAGATCATCGCCCAGGAGCTGACCGCCCTCGGTTCGCCGGACGAGGCGCTCTTCTACACCTCGGGCCGCACCAGCAACGAAGCGGCGTTCCTCTTCCAGCTCTTCGCCCGCGAGTTCGGCACGAACAACCTGCCGGACTGCTCCAACATGTGCCACGAGTCCTCGGGCTCGGCGCTGACGGAGACGATCGGCATCGGCAAGGGCAGCGTCTCCCTGGAGGACCTGCACCAGGCGGACCTGATCATCGTCGCCGGGCAGAACCCGGGCACCAACCACCCGCGCATGCTGTCCGCGCTGGAGAAGGCCAAGTCGGCCGGCGCGAAGATCATTTCGGTGAACCCGCTGCCCGAGGCCGGGATGGAGCGGTTCAAGAACCCGCAGACCCCGCTCGGCATGCTCAAGGGCACCGCCCTGAACGACCTCTTCCTCCAGATCCGCATCGGCGGGGACCAGGCCCTCTTCCGCCTCCTCAACAAGCTCGTCCTGGAGGCGTCCGAGAACGCCTCCGGCGCGGGATCCGGCGCCCTGGACGAGGCGTTCATCCGGGAGCACACGCACGGCTTCGAGGAGTTCGCGGCCGCCGCCAAGGACACCGACTGGGCCGAGACCCTCACCGCGACCGGCCTGACCCGCCCCGAGATCGAGCGCGCCCTGGCCATGATCCTGGCCTCGGAGCGCACCATCGTCTGCTGGGCGATGGGCCTCACCCAGCACAAGCACTCCGTCGCCACCATCCGCGAGGTCGTCAACCTGCTGCTGCTGCGCGGCAACATCGGCCGCCCCGGCGCGGGCGTCTGCCCCGTGCGCGGCCACTCCAACGTCCAGGGCGACCGGACGATGGGCATCTTCGAGCGCCCGGCGGCCGCCTTCCTCGACGCCCTCGACCGGGAATTCGGCATCACCTCTCCGCGCGCGCACGGCTACGACGTGGTCCGTTCCATCCAGGCGCT
The DNA here is from genome assembly GCF_056435825.1 of Streptomyces sp. NPDC043876. NCBI lineage: Bacteria > Bacillati > Actinomycetota > Actinomycetes > Kitasatosporales > Streptomycetaceae > Streptomyces > Streptomyces sp. NPDC043876. The sequence goes on from NZ_JBWKDV010000013.1 coordinate 178,560, forward strand.
GCGCGACGGCGAGGCCAAGGTCCTCTTCGCCATGGGCGGCAACTTCGTCGGCGCCACCCCGGACACCGAGGTCACCGAGGCCGCGATCCGCCGCGCCGCCCTCACCGTGCACGTGTCCACCAAGCTCAACCGCTCGCACGTGGTGACCGGCCGGCGCGCGCTGATCCTGCCCACCCTGGGCCGTACCGACAAGGACGTGCAGGCCGGGGGCAAGCAGTTCGTGACCGTCGAGGACTCGATGGGCATGGTCCACGCCTCGCGCGGCAACCTCGCCCCCGCCAGTGGCCACCTGCTCTCCGAGCTCGCCATCGTCGCGCGGCTGGCCCGCGCGGTCCTGGGCGCCGCCTCCCGCACCCCGTGGGAGGAGTTCGAGAAGGACTACGGGACCATCCGCGACCGGATCTCCCGGGTGGTCCCCGGCTTCGAGGACTTCAACGCGCGCGTCGCCCGCCCGGGCGGCTTCCAGCTGCCGCACGCCCCCCGCGACGAGCGCCGCTTCCCGACGAAGACCGGCAAGGCGAACTTCACGGCCGCCCCGGTGGAGTACCCGCGCGTCCCGGCGGGCCGGCTGCTGCTCCAGACCCTGCGCAGCCACGACCAGTACAACACCACGATCTACGGCCTGGACGACCGCTACCGGGGCATCACCGGCGGCCGCCGGGTGGTCATGGTCAACCCGCAGGACGCGGCCGAGCTGGGGCTCGCCGACGGCGCGTACACCGACATCGTGAGCGAGTGGCGCGACGGCGTGGAGCGCCGCGCGCCCGGTTTCCGCGTGGTGCACTACCCGACGGCGCGCGGCTGCGCCGCCGCCTACTACCCGGAGACCAATGTGCTGGTCCCGCTGGATTCGACGGCGGACACCAGCAACACCCCGGCGAGCAAGTCCGTCGTCGTGCGCTTCGAACCGGTCTGAGGGGCGGGCCGGGGGCCCGCCCGGCCGTCCTGATCGAACGGCCGACCTGATAGAACGGCCCTTCGGACACGATGGTTAACGAACGTTGACGCGCACGAACGTTGACGCACACGAACGGAGCCGTCCCCATGGGCGAGCAGCAGGCTGTGAAGTTCCCGCAGGAAGTCCTCGACGAATACGCGGCGCTGGGCATCGACCTGCCCTCGCTCTTCTCGGCCGGCCACCTGGGCGAGCGCATGGACATCCGCATCCTGGAGGCCTCGGCCGACAAGGTCGTGGGCACCATGCCCGTCGAGGGCAACACCCAGCCGTACGGTCTGCTGCACGGCGGGGCCTCCGCGGTGCTCGCGGAGACCCTCGGGTCGGTGGGCGCGATGATGCACGGCGGCATCAACAAGGTCGCCGTCGGCGTGGACCTCAACTGCACGCACCACCGCGGCGCCCGGTCCGGCCTGGTCACGGGCACCGCGACCCCCGTGCACAAGGGGCGTACGACCACCACCTTCGAGATCGCCATCACCGACGAGCAGGACCGGCGCATCTGCACCGCCCGCCTCACCTGCCTCCTGCGCGACGCCAACCCGCAACAGGCCCGTAACGACTGACCAGTTGCCCTCGTCCCGGCACCGGTCTAGCGTTCCCGCATGGGATCCGGACCGGCGCCGCGGGGCGCCCTGGCGGCGTGCGCGGCGGCGCTCCTCGCCGCCGCCGTGACGGGCTGCTCGTTACCGGCCCCCGATCCGATCGCGGATTCCGCCGCGGGAGCCGCCGCCGGTACGCCGCCCCCCGCGTCCGGGGCCGCCGCCCCCGCCCCGCACCCCACCTCCCCCGAAGACCTCTGCGCCGCCCTGGTCACCCGCTGGGCCGAGACCGCCCTCGACGGCGACGGCGGCGCCCCGGGCGCCGGTACCGGCGGTCTCGACTACCAGTCGATGGGCCTGTCCGGCGACCAGTACGAGATCCTGCGCGCCGTGCTCGCCGACGCCCGCGCCGAGCGCGCGGCCAGGGTCCACGACGGCCCCGCCGCCGCCGGCACCGCCGCCCGCCGGCTCGCCGCGCGCGGGGCGCGCGAGCGCTGCGCCGAGCGCCACCGCACCGCCGTGGCGACCGGCGGCCCCTGGGGATGAGCGGCATCGGCCCGGTCGAGCCGGGCGAGGGCACCGCGGGCGACGGGCCCGACGACCTCGCGGACGGCCCCGCCGGCGTCCCGGGTACCCCGCACGGCGCCCTCCGCGCCCCCCGCGCTCTCCTGGGCCGTGTCCGCGCCCGTTGCGCCCGCCACCGCCGCGCGCTCACCGCGGTGGCCGTGGCGGCCGCCCTCGGCCTCGGCGGGGGCTACCTCTACGCGGTCCGGCCCCGGCCGCCCGCGCCCGTACCGCCGCCGCCCCCGGCCGCGCCCTCGCAGCTGCTCGCCCTGACCTACGGGGAGCCCGGGGCGCCGGAATCGAATCCGCCGGGGACCGCCTTCACCTTCACTGTGCGTGCTCGTACGTCCTCCGGGCCGGCGGTGACGATCGAGCGGATCGGGCAACCGTCGCGTGCACTGACGGTGACCGTGCGGCCACCCTCACCCGTGGTCGTCGCGGCGGGAGAGGTGCGTGAGGTTGTTGTGGAGATTCACGTGGCGGACTGTGTGCATGTTGCACGGAATGCGGGACTCCCTTTTTTGGAAGTAACCCTCAGTAATGGATTCCGGAAAGAGGATCACAGCTACATCCTCGGTGACCGATATGCCAGGGATCTTTCCACCGCTCTGACCAGGGCCTGTCCCGAAGGCCGAGATGTGCCCCCTCCCGCGGGGTCATGACCAAAACCCTTGAGAGGCCTGGCCTGTCAGGACTCAAACCGTCCGACAGTCCTGCCACATCTCAGCATGCGGACAAGACGAACCGACCGGAATTCCCCCGTTCCACCCCTGGAGATCCGCTATGTATTACGCCGTGGCATAACAAGAGAGTCACATCATTGGCCTGAGCCCTCCATATCGTCCGATGGGCGGCTTAGAGTCACGGCCAGTTACCGCGACCGCCGGATGTCCTTCAGTTCGGTTGCGCGCGTTCGACTCGGCGCGTCCCAGGGGGGACGCGGCGCCAGGAAAGGACTGATCGTGCGTCATCGTTCGCTCATCGCCGTGACGGCCGCCCTCGCCGCGGGCGCTCTCACTCTCACCGCCTGTGGCTCCCGCGACAACAAGGCGGACTCCTCCGGCGGCGGAGACATCACGGTCACCATCGGCGTCGACGCGCCGCTCTCCGGCGACCTGTCCGCCCTGGGTCTCGGCATCAAGAACTCCGTGGACCTCGCCGTCAAGACGGCCAACGAGAAGAAGTACGTCAAGGGCGTCACCTTCAAGATCCAGGCCCTCGACGACCAGGCGCAGCCGTCCTCCGGACAGCAGAACGCCACCAAGCTCGTCGCCGACAAGAACGTCCTCGGCGTCGTGGGTCCGCTGAACTCCTCGGTGTCCGAGTCGATGCAGAAGGTCTTCGACGACGCCAAGCTGGCCCAGATCTCCCCGGCCAACACCAGCCCGTCCCTGACCCAGGGGCCGAACTGGGCCACCGGCCAGAAGGTCCGCACCTACAAGAGCTACTTCCGCACCGCCACCACGGACGCCATCCAGGGCCCGTTCGCGGCGCAGTACCTCTTCAACAAGGGCGGCAAGAAGAAGGTCTTCGTCATCGACGACAAGAAGACCTACGGCGCCGGTCTGGCCGCCACCTTCAAGGGCGAGTTCACCAAGCTCGGCGGCACCGTCGCGGGCGAGGGACACCTCGACCCGGAGTCCAAGGACTTCTCGGCGATCGTGACCCAGGTCAAGAACTCGGGCGCCGACGTCGTCTACTACGGCGGCGAGTACCCGGCGGCCGGTCCGCTCAGCAAGCAGATCAAGGCCGCGGGCGCCAACATCCCCCTCATCGGTGGTGACGGCATCTACGACAAGAAGTTCGTCGACCTGGCCGGCCCCGCCGCCGCGGGCGACATGGCCACCTCGGTCGGCGCGCCCGTCGAGACCCTCCCGTCGGCCACCGAGTTCATCGCGAACTACAAGAAGGCCGGCTTCAAGGACCCGTACGCGGCCTACGGCGGCTACTCGTACGACTCCGCCTGGGCGATCATCGAGGCCGTCAAGAAGACGGTCGACGGCAACGACGGCAAGCTCCCCGACGGCGCCCGCGCCAAGGTGCTCGAAGCCGTCCAGGGCGTCACCTTCGACGGTGTGACCGGCAAGGTCTCCTTCGACGAGTTCGGCGACGCCACCAACAAGCAGCTGACCGTCTACAAGGTCGACGGCCCGGACTTCAAGGCCGTCGAGTCGGGCACCTACCCCGCCAAGTAACCGGCCCGTACCACTTCTCTCCTGCCGCGCGGGGCGCGCACACAGCGCCCCGCGCGGTGTCACATCCGTCGAAAGACTCGGAGGACCTGCGGTGCACGAACTGCCGCAACAGCTGGTCAACGGCCTGCTACTGGGATCCATGTACGGGCTCGTCGCCATTGGCTACACGATGGTCTACGGCATTGTCCAGCTCATCAACTTCGCGCACGGCGAGATCTTCATGACCGGAGGCTTCGGCGCCTTCACCGCATGGACGATCCTCCCCTCGGGCACCACCATGTGGATCGCGCTGCCCCTCATGCTCATAGGCGCCGTCATCGTGGCGACCCTCTTCGCCGTCGGAGCGGAACGCTTCGCCTACCGGCCGCTGCGGAACGCTCCCCGGCTCGCCCCGCTCATCACCGCCATCGGCCTCTCGCTCGCCCTCCAGCAGGCGGTATGGGCCTGGTACCCCAACGCGAAGTCCTCCATCGTCTTCCCCGAGATCGCGGGCGGACCCTTCCACCTCGGCAGTGTCACCATCCAGACCGGTGACGTCTTCCTGCTGATCGCCGCCCCCATCTCCATGGCCTTCCTCGGTTACTTCGTCATGAAGACCCGTACGGGCCGCGGCATGCAGGCCACGGCGCAGGACCCGGACACCGCCAAGCTCATGGGCATCAACACCGACCGGATCATCACGGTCGCGTTCGCCCTGGGTGCCGTGTTCGCCGCCATCGGAGCCGTCGCCTACGGGCTCAAGTACGGCGAGATCAACTTCAAGATGGGCTTCCTGCTGGGCCTCAAGGCCTTCACGGCGGCCGTCCTCGGCGGCATCGGCAACATCTACGGCGCCATGATCGGCGGACTCGTCCTCGGCCTCGCCGAGACGATGGCCACCGCCTACATCGCCGACATCCCCGGCTTCCAGCAGCTGGGCGGTCAGACCTGGGGCAACACCTGGGCGTTCGTACTCCTCATCCTCGTGCTCCTCTTCCGGCCCCAGGGCCTGCTGGGCCAGCGCGTGGCCGACAGGGCGTGACAACCATGACCACCAACACCGCGGACACCGCGCAGACCGCCACCCCCGTCCGGGGCTTCGTTCCCCTCTCCGAGAAGACGGGCCGCGCCCTCGCCACGGTCGGCGGCGCGCTCACCGCCCTCTCCGCCTTCCTCTCCTGGACCTGGACCGCCGCCTTCCCCGGAGACCTGACCTTCTACGGCTCCCCCGCGGGCCTGCAGTGGCTGGTCCTCGTCGGCGGCCTGATGACCGCCCTCTTCGGCCTCGCGTCGTACGGCATCAAGGGTCTCGGCTGGCTCGTCCCGGCCGGCGCCGACGCGGCGATCAAGCTCTCCGCGCTCGCCGCCTTCGCCACCGCCTGGTTCACGATCATCGCGATCATCACCGAACTGGGCCACCTCGTGGACCTGGAGCCCGGCGGCTTCTTCCTCGCGGTCGTCAGCCTGCTGGCCCTGCTCGGCGCCCTCGCGCTGCCCTTCGAGCGCCCGGTGGCAGAGGAGCCGGACCCCGAAGACAGCGGCATGGACAACTTCAAGCTGGCCTGCCGCAACCGGTGGGCCACCGTGAAGGCCGCCTTCACCAACGGTCCCGTCCGCCCCATGAAGGCGCTGCCCGCCTACCTGGAGATCCTGCTCATCGCGGTCCTCCTCGGCATCGGCCTGGGCATCTTCACCTTCGGCATCACCACCGCGTACCAGGAGCTCTTCCTCGGCTTCCTGATCACCGCGGGCTTCGGGGCCGCCGCCCTGAACAAGGCGGGGCTCATCGCCCGCTTCTCGGCGGTCACCGCCCGGCACCGCAACGTCGCGCTCGTCGGAGCCTTCGTCGCCGCCGCGGCCTTCCCCTTCACCCAGACCGACGACCAGTACGCGACCCTCGGCGTCAACATCCTCATCTTCGCCACCGTCGCGCTCGGCCTGAACATCGTCGTCGGCCTGACCGGTCTCCTCGACCTCGGTTACGTCGCCTTCCTCGGCGTCGGCGCCTACACCGCGGCCCTGGTCTCCGGCTCGCCCAACTCGCCGTTCGGCGTGCACCTGCCCTTCTGGGCCGCGATCCTGATCGGCGCCGCCGCCTCCATGGTCTTCGGCGTGCTGATCGGCGCCCCGACCCTGCGGCTGCGCGGCGACTACCTCGCCATCGTGACGCTCGGCTTCGGTGAGATCTTCCGGATCTCCATGAACAACCTCGACGGCGTCTCCGGCCCCGACGTCACCAACGGCCCCAACGGAATCTCCTCGATCCCGAACGTGGACCTGTTCGGCTTCGACTTCGGCGCTTCGCACACCGTCGCCGGATTCACCATCGGTCGCTTCGCGAACTACTTCCTGCTGATGCTGCTCATCACCCTCATCGTGGTGATGGTCTTCCGCCGCAGCTCGGAGTCCCGCATCGGGCGCGCCTGGGTCGCCATCCGCGAGGACGAGACCGCCGCCGAAGCCATGGGCATCAACGGCTTCCGCGTCAAGCTCATCGCCTTCGCCCTCGGCGCCACCCTGGCCGGTCTGGCCGGCGCCGTACAGGCCCACGTCTCGTACACCGTGACGCCCGAGCAGTACGTCTTCGCCAACGCGGTCCCGCCGAACTCGGCGTTCCTCCTCGCCGCCGTCGTACTCGGCGGCATGGGCACCATCTCCGGTCCCCTCATCGGCGGCTCGCTGCTCTTCCTCATCCCCAACAAGCTCCAGGGCATGGAGGAGTACCAGCTCCTCGCCTTCGGCGTCGCGCTCATCATCCTGATGCGCCTGCGCCCCGAAGGCATCATCCCCAACCGGCGCAACCAGCTCGAACTCCACCAGGACATGGAAGCGCCCACGGTCCTCGGCAAGGCAGGGGTCTGAACCCATGACGACCACCACCACCGACACCCCCGCCGCCCCCGCGGCGGAGACCGTCCTCGACGCGCGGGGCGTCACGATGCGCTTCGGCGGCCTCACGGCCGTCAAGAACGTCGACCTCACCGTCAGGGCGGGCGAGATCGTGGGGCTCATCGGCCCCAACGGCGCGGGCAAGACCACCTTCTTCAACTGCCTGACCGGCCTCTACATCCCCACCGAGGGTGAGGTCCGGTACAAGGGCACGGTGCTGCCGCCCAAGTCGTACAAGGTCACCGCGGCCGGTATCGCGCGTACCTTCCAGAACATCCGCCTCTTCAACAACATGACGGTGCTGGAGAACGTCCTGGTCGGCCGGCACACCCGGACCAAGCAGGGCCTGTGGTCCTCGCTGCTGCGGCTGCCGGTCTTCCACCGCGAGGAAGCGGCCAGCCGGGCGCGCGCCCTGGAACTCCTGGAGTTCATCGGCCTGTCCCACAAGGCCGAGCACCTGGCGCGCAACCTGCCCTACGGCGAGCAGCGCAAGCTGGAGATCGCCCGCGCGCTCGCCAGCGACCCGGGGCTCATCCTGCTCGACGAGCCCACCGCGGGCATGAACCCGCAGGAGACCCGGGCGGCCGAAGAGCTGATCTTCGCCATCCGGGACCAGGGCATCGCCGTGCTCGTCATCGAGCACGACATGCGCTTCATCTTCAACCTCTGCGACCGCGTCGCCTGTCTCGTCCAGGGCGAGAAGCTCATCGAGGGCACCGCGGCCGAGGTCCAGGGTGACGAGCGCGTCGTCGCCGCCTACCTCGGCGAACCCTTCGAAGGCGCCCCCGGCGCCGAGGAAGCCGCGGAGGTCGAGGCCGCCGAGGCGCACAGCACCACCAGCACGGACGGAGAAGCCAAGTGACCGCACTCCTCGAGGTCGAGGACCTCCGGGTCGCCTACGGCAAGATCGAAGCCGTCAAGGGCATCTCGTTCAGTGTCGAGGCCGGCCAGATCGTCACCCTCATCGGCACCAACGGTGCGGGCAAGACGACCACCCTGCGGACGCTGTCCGGCCTGATCAAGCCGCGCGGCGGCCAGATCCGGTTCAACGGGAAGTCGCTGAAGAAGACCCCCGCGCACGACATCGTCGCGCTCGGGCTCGCCCACTCCCCCGAGGGGCGGCACATCTTCCCGCGCATGACGATCGAGGACAACCTCCTCCTCGGCGCCTTCCTGAGCAAGGACAAGGAAGGCATCCAGAAGGACGTCCAGCGGGCCTACGACCTCTTCCCGATCCTGGGAGAGCGCCGCAAGCAGGCCGCGGGCACCCTCTCGGGCGGCGAGCAGCAGATGCTGGCGATGGGCCGCGCGCTCATGTGCCGGCCGAAGCTGCTGATGCTGGACGAGCCGTCCATGGGCCTCTCGCCGATCATGATGCAGAAGATCATGGCGACCATCGCCGAACTCAAGGCGGCGGGCACCACGATCCTGCTGGTCGAGCAGAACGCGCAGGCCGCGCTCTCGCTCGCGGACCAGGGGCACGTCATGGAGATCGGCAAGATCGTCCTGTCGGGTCCGGGCCGCGAGCTGCTCGTCAACGAGGACGTCCGCAAGGCGTACCTCGGCGAGGACTGACCGGCCGGCCCGATCGGCCGAGTTGACACACAACGCAGGTGACCCGCCCCGGATTCCGGGGCGGGTCACTTGCGTCGTACGGGGGGCGCGGCCGCGCGCGAGGTCGCGGCCGGGGGTTACTCCTTGGCCGCCGCGGCGGCGTTCTTCTTCTCCTCGGCGTCCTCGATGACCGCCTCGGCGACCTGCTGCATCGACATGCGGCGGTCCATGGAGGTCTTCTGGATCCAGCGGAAGGCGGCCGGCTCGGTCAGGCCGTACTGGGTCTGCAGGATGCTCTTGGCGCGGTCCACGAGCTTGCGGGTCTCCAGGCGGAGCGAGAGGTCGGCGACCTCCTTCTCCAGGGCGCGCAGCTCGGCGAAGCGGGACACGGCCATCTCGATGGCCGGGACCACGTCGCTCTTGGAGAACGGCTTGACCAGGTACGCCATGGCCCCCGCGTCCCGGGCGCGCTCGACGAGGTCGCGCTGCGAGAACGCCGTGAGCATCAGCACCGGGGCGATGGACTCCGCGGCGATCATCTCGGCGGCGGAGATCCCGTCCAGGACGGGCATCTTCACGTCCAGGATGACGAGGTCCGGGCGGTGCTCGCGGGCCAGCTCCACGGCGCGCTGACCGTCACCCGCCTCGCCGACGACGGAGTAGCCCTCCTCCTCCAGCATTTCTTTCAGGTCGAGCCGGATGAGCGCCTCGTCCTCGGCGATGACGACGCGGGTCGTCAGCGGCGGGACATGCGACTGGTCGGCGTCGACGGGCGTGGGCGACGACTCGTGCTCGGCGGTCACGGAGGGCTCCTCGTTGCGGGGCATAACAGCTCCCCTGAGCCTACCTAGCTCCTGTAAGGTGGTCTCGCGCAGGGTTCGTTGAGTCCTTCGTTTCGTAGGCCCCAGTACTCCAACTGGTCAGAGAGGCCGCTCTCAAACAGCGGACAGTGTGGGTTCGAATCCCACCTGGGGCACTTTCCTTATATTCCATGGTCGCGCGAATCTTGCGGGCCTTAGCTCAAACGAGCGATTCCGACCGCGCTGTCGACTGTCTTGCTGACTGGATCGCCGGTCCTTTGCGGGTCCCTTCACCCTTCCGCGCGGCCGTGCGCCCTCCCCCTCCCGCTTCCGCTCCCCCTCCCGTCCGTGCTTCCGCCTTCCGGAGCCGCCAGGCCGTGGAGGAAGGCCGCCGTGTCACGGGAGGCGTCGGCGGCGTCGAGGGGGGTGCCGGTGATCAGGAGCCGGTACCAGAACGGCGCGAGGACGAGGTCCGCGGCGCGGTCGAGGTCGGTGGCCGGGGGGATCTCCTCGCGCGCGACGGCGCGGGCGAGCACGGACCGGACGAGCTCGCGGCGGGCCCGGCACCAGGCCCGGAAGGGGTCGGCGGAGGCGGGCGCGAGCTGGGCCTCGGCGGCGAGGCCGGTGAGGGCGCGGGCCCGGACGGGATCGCCCGCCTCGGCGTAGAGGCCGGCGAGGAACGCGGTGAGGTCGCCCGCGAGGCCGCCCGTGTCCGGGCCGGGCTCCGGGGCGTGCGTGAAGGCGTCCATGACGAGTTCGGGCTTGGTCTTCCACCAGCGGTAGACCGTGCTCTTCGCGACGTTCGCCCGCCGGGCGACCCCTTCGATGGTGAGGGCGCCGTAGCCGTTCTCCAGGAGGAGCGCGGCGGTGGCCTCCAGGACGGATCGATGGGCTTCCTCGTTGCGGAGGCGGCCGCCGGTTCGGGGGGTGGGAGTGGTTGACACGGCTTCACGATAGCCGCTACCGTTTATCGAAACGCTGCGTAGCGTTTCGATAGATCGGTTCGACTGGGGCGGGGGCTGAGTCATGAACGGATGCGTGAGCACGCAAGGGCAACAGCAGGATCAGCAGGATCAGCAGGAGGGTGGGCGCCCGGAGCTCTGGCAGGAGCACTGGTACGAGCCCACGGGCGAGGAGTTCGCCGCCGCGGGGCACGAGGTGCCGATCCCCAACTTCCCGGAGCCGAAAGCCTGGTGGGAGTCCGCACAGGCGGCCGCGCCGGGGCGCCGGGAGGTGCGGGCGGCGCAGGGACTGCGGGCGGTGCGGGAACTGCGGGAGCACGACTCGGCGGCCGAGCGGGCGTTCGCCGCGAGGGTGGCGGGCGCGGGCGCGGGCGCGAGCCGGGACGGGTGGAGGCGCGGGGCTCCGGTGCCGGTCCTCTCCCCCGAGGTGCGCAGGGACCGGAGCCTCAGAGCCGCGGCCGGGGCGATCCCCCGCATACGGGGCTGAGGCCGCGCGGGGTCGGCGCCGGGGGCCCGGGGGTGTCCCTTGGAGCCGGTCAGGGCGGTCCGGCGAACGCGCCTGTCAGGACAGGCCCACCCCGGACGGGTCGGGGTGCGCCATGGCGCCGGGGCGCGCGGACCGGGACCCGATCAGCACGGCGGCGAGCAGGGCCGCAAGGAGCGTGCTCCCGCAGGCCCACCAAAGGGTGTTGATGTGACCCTTGAGCAGCTCTTCGGCAACCGCCACGGGCAGCGACCTCGCCCGCGCAGCTCGTACCTGGTTCGCGATGCTCGCGCTGAGCAGCGCCGCGCCGATCGAGAGGCCAAGGTGCTGGGCTCCGGAGATCACGGCCGAGGCGCCGCCGGCGTGCGGTCCGGCGGCGTCGGTCGCGACGGCGAAGAGCGCCGGCACGGCCAGGCCGGAGCCGAGACCGGCGAGGACGATGCCGGGCAGGGCCAGCGGTGCGTAGCCGCTGTGGAGTGAGAGCGAGGCCAGCAGCGCCAGGCCGACCGCGGTGACCAGCAGGCCCGCCACGATCAGGAGCCGCGGGGCGGTGCGCCGCAGCAGGTGGGGGGAGATCAGGGTCGAGGCGATGACGTTCGCGGCGACCAGGGGCAGCAGGTGCACTGCCGTGTCGAAGGGGGACAACCGGAGGGCGAACTGGAGGAAGAAGGTCAGGGCCGCGAAAAGGGTGAAGAGACCGATGCCGGACAGGGCCACGGCGAGGAAGGCGCCGATGCGGTTGCCGTCCGGTGCGAGCACCGGGTTCGAGGCCAGGCTCTGCCACCACATGAAGCCGACGAACAGGAGGGCACCGCCGACGATGAGCAGGAGGACCAGCGGGGTGACGGCCCAGCCCTCGGACTGGCCACCGGTCAGACCGTAGGTGAGGGCGACCAGTGCGCCGGAGCCGAGGATGACCCCGAGCGGGTCGGGGCGGGCTCCCGTGCTCCCCGGGCGGTCGTGCACCAGGGTGAGCGCACCGATCAGGACGATCACGGCGAGGAGGACGCCGGAGAAGAAGGACCAGCGCCAGCTCAGGGTCTCGACGAACCAGCCGCCCGCCAACAGGGAAAGCACCGAACCGCTGCCGATGACCGTGGCGTACACGCCGAAGGCCCGGCCGCGTTCCCTCGGGTCGGTGAAGGCGTTGGCCACCAGCGACAGCGCGGAGGCGGTCAGCAGGGCGCCGAAGACGCCTTGCAGGGCGCGGGCCCAGAGCAGCATGTCGGCGTTGGCGGCCGCGCCGCCGAGCCCGCAGGCCACCGCCAGGCCGACCACTCCGACGGTCAGGATCCTCTTGCGGCCCGCCAGGTCCGCGAGGTGTCCGCCGATCAGCAGGAAGCCTCCGAAGGCGAGCCCGTAGGCGTTGCCCAGGCTGCTCAGGTCCTGGGTCCGCATCCCCAGGTCGGCCTGAATGGAGGGGAACGCGATGTTGAAGGCCGATGCCTGGAGCAGCACCATCAGTTGCGCCAGGACGAGGAACGCCAGGCCCCACCACCGCCGGGGGTGCGGGGGCGACGGGTCCTGGGGCGAGAGCGGGGAGGCGGTGGTGGCCCAGGAGCCGTCGACGGGGCCGAAGGTCTGCCCGGGGATCAGCGGCGTGGGCGTCGTCGGGGGGTAGGCGGGGGGTGCGGGCAGCGGGTGCGCGTACGGGTTGTCCGACGCGACACGGGGGTCCGGCCGCGCGGCGAGCGGTTCCACGGGGGTCTGCGCGGGGGTGTGGGCGGGGGTGTGGGCCGGGGTCGGCGCGGGGGTCGGCGCCGGAATCTCTGCGGGCGCCTGCGCCGGGGCGAAGTCCAGGAGTTCGGCGGCGTGGCGGCCGAGCTGGGCCAGGACGGCGCCGGGCAGCCATTCCCCGGGGTGGTCCGTCGCCGTACGGGCGGCGACCTCCTCGGGGGTGGGCCGCCGGTCCGGGGCCTTGTCGAGGCACGCGCGGACGAGGTCGACGAGCGATTCCGGGACCCCGGTCAGGTCGGCCTCCTCCTCCGCGATCCGGAAGAGGTGGGCGTTCAGCCCGGTGTCGGGCGCCCCGAAGAGCAGGCGCCCGGTCGAGGCGTAGACGAGGACGGCGCCGAGGCAGAAGACGTCGCTGGCGGGGGTCAGGTCGAGGCCCCGGACCTGCTCCGGCGACATGAAGCCGGGGGAACCGATCAGCATGCCGGGGCGCGTGTACAGGCTGTCCCCGGTCAGGCTCTCCATCGCGCGGGCGATGCCGAAGTCGATGACGCGGGGGGCGTCGACGGTGACGAGAACGTTGGACGGCTTGAGGTCGCGGTGGATCAGCCCGGCTTCGTGGATGGCGCGCAGGGCGAGGGCGAGGCGGTTGGCGAGGATGCGGACCGAGTGTTCCGGCAGCGGGCCGAAGTCCTTGGCCACCACGGTCTGGAGGTCCGGTCCCGGGATGTACTGGGTCGCCACCCACGGGATCGCGGCCTCGGGATCGGCGTCGAGTACGGCCGCCGTCCAGTTGCCGCCCACCCGGCGGGCCGCGGCCACTTCGCGGGCGAACCGCCTGCGGAACTCGGGCTGACCGGCGAACTCCGCCTGCACCACCTTCACCGCGACGGTGCGGCCGCCCTCGGAGCGGCCCAGGTAGACCAGGCCCATGCCGCCCGCACCCAGCCGGGCGATCAGACGGTACGGGCCTATACGGGGCGGGTCTTCGGCGATCAGCTCGTCCACGGAAGAAAGATAGTGCAACCCTCCGGCACGACAAGGGTCATCGGCGCTGATTCACCGGCCCTGGGCACACCTGGCCGCCCGCCCGTCCGCGCCCCGCAGGGGCCCGGGCGGGCGGCCATCGGCCGCCGGGGTCAGCGGACCGCGTCCCCGATGTGGTGGATGCGGACCAGGTTGGTCGATCCGGAGACGCCGGGGGGCGAGCCCGCCGTGATCACGACGACATCGCCGGGCACGCAGCGGCCGATGCGCAGGAGCTCTTCCTCGACCTGGGCGACCATCGCGTCGGTGGAGTCCACGTGCGGCCCGAGGAAGGTCTCCACGCCCCACGTGAGGTTGAGCTGGGAGCGGGTGGCCTGGTCCGGGGTGAAGGCCAGCAGCGGAATGGGCGAGCGGTAGCGGGAGAGCCGGCGGACGGTGTCCCCGCTCTGGGTGAAGGCGACGAGGAACTTGGCGCCGAGGAAGTCGCCCATCTCGGCGGCGGCCCGTGCGACGGCCCCGCCCTGGGTGCGCGGCTTGTTCCGCTCGGTGAGCGGCGGCAGCCCCTTGGCGAGGATGTCCTCTTCCGCGGCCTCGACGATGCGGGCCATGGTGCGGACCGTCTCGATCGGGTACTTTCCGACGCTGGTCTCGCCGGAGAGCATGACGGCGTCGGTGCCGTCGATGACGGCGTTGGCGACATCGGAGGCTTCGGCGCGCGTGGGGCGGGAGTTGTCGATCATCGAGTCGAGCATCTGCGTCGCCACGATGACGGGCTTGGCGTTGCGCTTGGCGAGCTTCACCGCGCGCTTCTGCACGATCGGCACCTGTTCCAGGGGCATTTCGACGCCGAGGTCGCCGCGCGCCACCATGATGCCGTCGAAGGCGGCGACGATGTCGTCGATGTTCTCGACCGCCTGCGGCTTTTCGATCTTGGCGATGACGGGGAGGCGCCGGCCTTCCTCGTCCATGATGCGGTGGACGTCCTCGATGTCGCGGCCGCTGCGCACGAAGGACAGCGCGATGACGTCGGCGCCGGTGCGCAGCGCCCAGCGGAGGTCGTCGATGTCCTTCTCGGAGAGGGCGGGCACGGAGACGGCGACGCCGGGGAGGTTCAGCCCCTTGTGGTCGGAGACCATGCCGCCCTCGACGACCAGGGTGTGCACGCGCGGTCCGTCGACCCCCGTGACTTCGAGGGTGACGCGGCCGTCGTCGACGAGGATGCGCTCGCCGGTGGTGACGTCGTGGGAGAGGCCCTTGTAGGTGGTGCCGCAGGTGTGGCGGTCACCCTCGTGGTCCTCGACGGTGATGGTGAACTCGTCTCCGCGTTCAAGGAGTACGGGTCCTTCGCGGAAGCGGCCGAGGCGAATCTTCGGACCTTGAAGGTCGGCGAGGATTCCGACGCTGCGGCCGGTTTCGTCGGAGGCCTTGCGCACCCGGTGGTAACGCTCCTCGTGTTCGGCGTAGGTGCCGTGGCTGAGGTTGAAGCGGGCGATGTCCATTCCGGCTTCGACCAGGGCTTTGATCTGGTCGTATGAGTCGGTCGCGGGGCCCAGGGTACAAACGATTTTCGCTCGGCGCATGAGCTGAGCGTATGCCCCTACCGGGGAGTAGAGAATTGGTTCCGGGTGACCACTCAACAACCTTTGGGCAAAAGCTTGTTGACAATTATTGAATGTGCACGGGGGTGCTCTGATGAGCACCCCCGGGGGCCTCCGCGAAGCCGGCCGGCACGTGCGTCAGAGCTGCGGAGGAGTCATCGTGAAGCGGGCGTTCACCTGGGCGTAGACGGTCTGCCGCTGGGGTTCGAGGTCGAGCGCCGGGGCGTGTTCCTCGGGGGCGCCGCCGTAGGCCATCGACCGCATGGCGCCGCCCGGGGCGGCCAGCATCCGGGGCCCCGCGTCCTCGGCCCCGAGGTCGGCCAGTTCGACGAGGGCGGCGAGCCGGGCGCCGAGGGCTTCGGCGTACTCGCGGGCGCGCTTGACGGCTTCGAGCACCGCCTGCCGGCGGGCCTGGCCGTGGGCGGGCGACTCGGGGCGCAGCGCCCACCACGGTCCGTCCACACGGGTGAGTTCGAGGTCGGCGAGCCGGGTGGTGAGCTCACCCAGGGCGGTGAAGTCGCTGAGTTCGGCGGTGATGAGGACCCGGCCGTGGTAGGCGCGGACGCGTTCGCCGCGGCCCTGGCGGGTGAGTTCGGGGGTGATCGAGAAGGCGCCGGTTTCGAGCTTCTCCACGGAATCCCCGTAGCTCTTGACCAGGTCGAGGACGGCGTTGTTGCGCCGGGTGAGGTCTTCGAGGGCGCCCCGGCGGTCGACGCCGCGGGCGCTGACCGTGATGCCGATGCGGGCGATCTCGGGGTCGACCTCGATGCGGGCTTCGCCGCGCACGGCGACCCGGGGGACGTCAGGGGTCCCGTAGGGCAGCGGCGTTCCGTAGGGCTGGTGGGTTCCGAAGGACTGGGGCGTTGCGTCATCGGTCATGGTTTCACTCTCGCACTGTCGGCCTCCCGCTGACTCCGGTCATCGGATCGCAACCTGGCGGGGCTGGTCGCCGTCGCTCTCGCCGGGTCAGAATCTACGCGCGTTACCTACGCAGTTGTTCACGCTTCACAGGGGCCGCCCCACCGGGCGGGCCCCGGCACGAGGGAGATGGCATGGCGTTCGACCGCAGGACGTTCCTGGGGACCACGGCCGCGACGGGGGCCGCCGTGGCGTTGACGGGGGCCGCGAGCGCCCCGGCGTCCGCGAGCACCCCGGCCGCCGCGCAGGGGTCCCGGCCGCCGCGCACCTACGCGTTCACGGTGATGGGGACCACCGACCTGCACGGCAATGTCTTCAACTGGGACTACTTCACGGACAAGGAGTTCGACGACAAGGCGCACAACGACGTCGGCCTGGCGAAGATCTCCACGCTGGTGAACCAGGTCCGTGCGGAGAAGGGACGCGGCAACACCCTGCTGATCGACGCGGGCGACACGATCCAGGGCACCCAGCTCTCGTACTACTACGCCAAGGTGGACCCGATCACGGCGCGCCGCGGTCCGGTGCACCCGATGGCGCAGGCGATGAACGCGATCGGCTACGACGCGGCGGCGCTCGGCAATCACGAGTTCAATTACGGCATTCCGGTGCTGCGGAAGTTCGAGGAGCAGTGCGACTTCCCGCTGCTGGGGGCGAACGCGCTGGACGCGAAGACGCTCCGGCCGGCCTTCCCGCCGTACAGCATGCACCGGGTGTGCACCCCGCACGGCCCGGACGTGAAGGTGGCGGTGCTGGGTCTGACCAACCCGGGGATCGCGATCTGGGACAAGGCGAACGTGCAGGGGAAGATGACCTTCCCCGGTCTGGAGGAGCAGGCGGCGAAGTACGTGCCGCGGCTGCGTTCGCTGGGCGCGGACATCGTGATCGTCTCGGCGCACTCGGGGTCGAGCGGTACGTCGAGCTACGGCGACCAGCTCCCGTACATCGAGAACGCGGCCGCCCTGGTGGCCGAGCAGGTGCCGGGGATCGACGCGATCCTGGTGGGCCACGCGCACACCGAGATCCCGGAGTACCGGGTGAAGAACAAGGCGACCGGCAAGGACGTCGTGCTCTCCGAGCCGCTCAAGTGGGGTCAGCGCCTGACCCTGTTCGACTTCGAGCTGTCGTGGGCGAAGGGCCGCTGGTCGGTCGACAAGGTCGGGGCGCGGGTGCTGAACTCCAACACCGCGGCCGAGGACCCGAAGATCGTCCGGCTGCTGTCGGACGAGCACCGCAAGGTGGTGTCGTACGTCAACCAGGTGATCGGCACCTCGCTGGCGGCGATGTCCTCGGCGGAGGGCCCGTTCAAGGACGTGCCGATCATCGACCTGATCAGCCACGTGCAGGCCCAGACGGTGAAGACGGCGCTGGCCGGTACCGAGTGGGCGGCGCTGCCGGTCCTCTCGCAGGCCTCCTGCTTCTCGCGGACGGCGGCCATCCCGGCGGGCCAGGTGACCATCAAGGACGCGGCGGGCCTGTACCCGTTCGAGAACACCCTGGAAGCGCGGCTGCTGACGGGCGCGCAGTTGAAGGACTACCTGGAGTTCTCGGCGAAGTACTACGTTCGCACCGCGCCGGGTGATCCGGTGGACCCGGCGAAGCTGACGAACGCGGAGAGCATCCCGGACTACAACTACGACGCGGTGTACGGCGTGACGTACGACATCGACATCGCGCAGCCGGCCGGGTCGCGGATCACCGGGCTGTCCTTCCAGGGCAAGCCCGTGGACCCGGCGGCGCAGTTCGTCCTGGCGGTCAACAACTACCGGGCGTCGGGCGGCGGCAACTTCCCGCACGTGCCGAAGGCCAAGCAGCTGTGGGCCAACTCGGAGGAGATCCGCAACACCATCATCCAGTGGGTGAAGGCGAAGGGCACGGTCGACCCGGCGCAGTTCGCGTCGGTGGACTGGAAGCTGACGCGGGCCGGGGTGCCGGTCTTCTAGCGGGCCCGGGCGGGGGTGGCAACGGAAACCACCCCCGCCCCCGTCTCAGGGGTGTTCCACGAGCGGCAGCAGCGCGCCGGGCACCCGCGGCCGGGCGGCTTCGCGCTGTTCGAGGCCGAAGGTCGTGAAGGCGGTGCGGGCGGGCAGCGGATAGGGGTCCTTGCCCGTGAGCGTGTTGAGGATGGTGGCGCTGCGCCAGGCGGCGAGCCCGAGGTCGGGGGCGCCGACGCCGTGGGTGTGGCGCTCGCCGTTCTGCACGAAGACGGTGCCGGTGACGGTGGGGTCGAGCTTCATCCGGTACCGGTCGTCGATCCGGGGGCGCCCGGAGGAGTCCTTGCGCAGGTACGGGTCGAGCCCGGCCAGGAGCTGCCCGAGCGGCCGTTCCCGGTAGCCGGTGGCCAGGACCACGGCGTCGGTGGTGAGCCGGGAGCGGGTGCCCTGCTCCAGGTGTTCCAGGTGGAGTTCGACCTTGGTGGTGGCGACCCGGCCCGCGGTGCGGACGCTGACCCCGGGGGTGAGGACGACGTCGGGCCAGCCGCCGTGCAGGGTCCGCCGGTACAGCTCGTCGTGGATGGCGGCGATGGTGTCGGCGTCGATGCCCTTGTGGAGCTGCCACTGCGCGGGCAGCAGCTTGTCCCGTACGGGCTCGGGCAGGTCGTGGAAGTAGCGGGTGTAGTCCGGGGTGAAGTGCTCCAGGCCCAGCTTGGAGTACTCCATGGGGGCGAAGGAGGGCGTGCGGGCGAGCCAGGTGAGGCGTTCGCGTCCGGCGGGGCGGGCGCGCAGCAGGTCGAGGAAGACCTCGGCGCCGGACTGGCCCGAGCCGATGACGGTGACGTGTTCCGCGCCGAGGATCCGCTGCCGGTTGTCGAGGTACTCGGCGGAGTGCACGACCGGGACGGTGGGGGCTTCGGCGAGCGGGCGCAGGGGGTCGGGGACGTAGGGCGCGGTGCCGATGCCGAGCGCGAGGTTGCGGGTGTAGGTGCGGCCGAGGGCCTCGGCTTCGCCGTCGGCGTCGACCTGGGTGAAGTCGACCTCGAAGAGGTCGCGTTCGGGGTTCCAGCGGACGGCGTCGACCTGGTGGCCGAAGTGCAGGCCCGGCAGCTGCCCGGCGACCCAGCGGCAGTAGGCGTCGTACTCGGCGCGCTGGATGTGGAAGCGCTCGGCGAAGTAGAAGGGGAAGAGGCGTTCCTTGTGCTTGAGGTAGTTCAGGAACGTCCAGGGGCTGGCCGGGTCGGCGAGGGTGACGAGGTCCGCGAGGAAGGGGACCTGGAGGGTGGCGCCTTCGATGAGGAGGCCGGGGTGCCAGGCGAAGTCGCGGCGCTGGTCGTAGAAGGCGGTGGCGAGGCCGCCGGAGAACTCGTGCTGCTGGAGTCCGTGGGCGAGGGCGGCGAGGGAGAGGTTGAAGGGGCCGATGCCGATTCCGACGAGGTCATGGGGTGCTTCGAGTGGAGCGGTCATCGGTGGGTGCTGCCTTCCAGGAGGGTCAGGAGGGTGGCGAGGTCCCCCGCGGTGGTGCGGGGGTTGAGCAGGGTGGCCTTGAGCCAGAGGCGGCCGTCGGCCGTGGCGCGGCCGAGGACGGCGCGGCCGTCGAGGAGGAGGGTGCGGCGGACCGCGGCGAGGCGGGCGTCGTCGGCGTCGGTCGGCCGGAACAGGACGGTGCTGATGGTGGGCGGGGCGTGCAGGACGAAACCGGGGTGGGCCTCCACGAGGCGGGCGAAGTCCGCGGCGACGGCGCAGGTGGCGTCGATGAGCCGGGCGAGGCCGTCGCGGCCCAGGGAGCGCAGGGTGACCGCGATCTTCAGGGCGTCGGGCCGGCGGGTGGTGCGCAGGGAGCGGCCGAGCAGGTCGGGCAGGCCCGCTTCGGTGTCGTCGGTGGCGTTGAGGTAGTCGGCCTGGTGGGCGAGGGGGGCCAGCAGGGCGGTGTCGGGGACGGCGAGGAGTCCGGCGGCGACGGGCTGCCAGCCGAGTTTGTGCAGATCGAGGGTGAGGGACCGGGCGCGGCCGAGGCCGTGCAGGAGGTGTCGGTGGCGGGGGCTGAGGGCGAGGAGCCCGCCGTAGGCCGCGTCGACGTGGAGGTCGGCGCCGTGGCGGGCGCAGACGTCGGCGAGGGCGTCCAGGGGGTCGATGAGCCCGGCGTCGGTGGTGCCCGCGGTGGCGGTGACCAGGACGGGCCCGGGGCGCTCCTGGCGGACCCGGGTCAGGGCCGCGTCCAGGTCGGCGGGGTGCAGGGTGCCGGTGGGGGTGGGGATGCCGGTGGCCGGGGGGAGGCCGAGGAGCCAGGCGGCGCGGGGGACGGAGTGGTGGGCGTTGGCGCCGTGCAGGACGGTCAGCGGGCCCGCGCGGCGGTGGTGTTCACGGGCCAGCAGCAGG
The DNA here is from genome assembly GCF_056435825.1 of Streptomyces sp. NPDC043876. Lineage (NCBI taxonomy): Bacteria > Bacillati > Actinomycetota > Actinomycetes > Kitasatosporales > Streptomycetaceae > Streptomyces > Streptomyces sp. NPDC043876. The sequence goes on from NZ_JBWKDV010000013.1 coordinate 198,974, forward strand.
GCGAGCTGGTTGGCTTCGGTGCCGCCGGTGGTGACGAGGGCGTCCGGGTGCGGGGTGTCGTACAGCTCGGCGGCGAGGGCGCGGGTCAGGAGCGCTTCGACCACCGAGGCGGCGGGGGCCTGGTCCCATGAGTCGAGGGACGGGTTCAGGGCGCTGGCGGCGAGGTCGGCCGCGGCGGCGACGGCGAGCGGCGGGCCGTGCAGGTGGGCCGCGCACAGCGGGTCGGCCGGGTCGGCGGCGCCCTCGGCGAGGGTGTGGACGAGGGTGCGCAGGGCTTCGTGGTCGCCGTGGCCGTGCGCGGGCAGTACGTCGCCCAGCGCGGCGCGGACGCGGGCGGCGACGGCGTCGGGCCCGCCCGCGGGGAGGGGCCCGCCGCGGGCGGCGGCGCCGGTGGTGAGGGCGTCGAGGACGGTGTCGAGGAGGGGCCGCAGCGCGGCGGCGCCCCCGCTGCCGCCCGCGAGCGGGGGCAGCGGGGGCGGGGCGCCGGGCGGCGGTGTCGTGCGGCTCGTCACGCGGGTCCTCACGGAAGCTGGGCGGGGCGCGGGGCCCGGACCAGCCGGACCCCCACCCGTGACAACGATCCGACCCGAATGGGGTAACCGCCGGGGTTTGTCCCGTGGGCGGTTTTCGGCCGCCGTCAGTCGGCCACCGGGGCGGTCCGCACCCGCAGGGCGCGCGCGAGGTCGTCGAGCTGGTCGGTGAGCTTGCGCCGGAGCAGCGGGATGGGCTCGCCGTGGTCCAGGCAGTCCTGTCCGGCGCGCAGGTTCTCCTGGTCGATGGCGTGGACGGGGAAGGCGTAGCGGCCGACGGCCTCGGCGATGGCGGGGCCGCGGCGGGCGGTCAGGGCGAGGGCGTCGGGGTAGAAGCGGGGCACGTAGGCGTGCAGGAGTTCGGCCTGTTCGGGCTGCCAGAAGCCCTGCGCGGTGGCGGAGAACAGGTAGTTGGACAGCGTGTCGTCGTGGAACATCCGGTCCCAGGCGGCCTGCTTCGTGTCGGCGTCGGGCAGGGCGGCGCGGCAGCGGGCGGCGCCTTCCTCGCCGGTGGCGCTGGGGTCGTCGGCGAGCGCGGCCGCGATGGCGTCCTCGCCGACGGCGCCGAGGGCGGCGAGCCGGGCCAGGACGCGCCAGCGCAGTTCGGGGTCGAGTTCGGGTCCGCCGGGGACGGTGCCGTCGGCGAGCCACGCGGCGATGGTGTCGGGCTGGGTGGCGCTGTCGATGAAGGTGCGGACGGAGGCCAGGCGCAGCCCGGGTTCGGCGCCGTCCTCGGTGCGCCGGATCAGGGCGCGGGTGAGGGCGGTGAGGGTGGCGAGCGCGCCGGCGCGGTCCGCGGCGGGCAGGTAGCGGTCGGCGATGTGGGCGCGGGCGAAGCCGAGGACGCTCTGCACGATGGCGAGGTCGCCCTCGTGCGGGAGGTGGGCGGCGGCCGCTTCGAGGTAGGCGGCGGGCGGGAGTTCGCCGTCGCGGACCATGTCGCGGGCGGCGTTCCAGATGATGCTCCGGGTCAGGGCGTCGGGGACGCCGGAGAGGGCGCGCACCACGGTGTCCCAGGAGCCGGGGTCCAGGCGGACCTTGGCGTAGCCGAGGTCGCCGTCGTTGAGGAGGATCAGGGCGGGGCGGGGACCGGCGCCGGAGATGACCTCGGTGGTGGGCAGGTCGAGTTCGAGGAGCTCGCGACGTTCCAGTACGCCGTCCTCGCCGGGTACGTCGTCGTAGGCGCCGACGGCGATGTGGTGCGGGCGGCTGCCCTGCCGGTCGACGGTGAGGGTCCAGCCGCCGGCGCCGTCCTCGACGCGCGGGACGAGGGTGTCGGTGCCGGTGGTGCGCAGCCAGGTCTCGGCCCAGGCGTGGACGTCGCGGTCGGTGTGGGCGGCGAGGGAGTCCACGAAGTCCGCGAGGGAGGCGTTGGCGAACTTGTGCCGCTGGAAATGGGTGTTGATGCCGGCGAGGAAGTCCTTCTCGCCGAGCCAGGCGACGAGCTGGCGCAGGGCGGAGGCACCCTTGGCGTAGGAGATGCCGTCGAAGTTGAGGAGGGCGGATGCCGTGTCGGGGACGGCTTCCGGGTCGGGGGCGACGGGGTGGGTGGAGGGCCGCTGGTCGGCGTCGTAGCCCCAGGCCTTGCGGGCGAGGCCGAAGTCGGTCCAGGCGCCGGTGAACCGGGTCGCCTCGGTGAGGATCTGGTAGCCCATGTACTCGGCGAAGGACTCGTTCAGCCAGATGTCGTCCCACCAGCGCAGGGTGACGAGGTCGCCGAACCACATGTGGGCCATCTCGTGGGCGATGACCACGGCGCGCCACTGGCGTTCGGTGTCGGTGACGGCGGAGCGGTAGATGTACTCGTCGCGGAAGGTGACCAGACCCGGGTTCTCCATGGCGCCCGCGTTGAACTCGGGGACGAAGGCCTGGTCGTAGGAGTCGAAGGGGTACGGCTCGGTGAACTTCTCGTGGTAGCGGTCGTAGCAGGCCGTGGTGATGCCGAGGATCTCCTCGGCGTCGGCGTCCAGGTGGGGGGCCAGGGACCGGCGGCAGTGCACGGCGAAGGGCAGCCCGGCGTGCTCGGTGCGGACGGTGTGCCAGGGGCCCGCGGCGATCGCGGCGAGGTAGGTGGAGATGACGGGGGTGGGCGCGGACGTCCAGATTCCGGCGCCGTCCCCTGCGCGTTCCCCGGTCCGCTCGGTGGTCCCGTTCGCGATGACGCTCCAGTGGGCGGGCGCGGTGACGGTGAACTCGAAGACGGCCTTGAGGTCGGGCTGGTCGAAGGCGGGCAGGACGCGCTGCACGTCGTCCAGGAACATCTGGCTGTAGACGTACGTCTCCCCGTCCGCGGGGTCGGTGAAGCGGTGCAGTCCCTCGCCCGTGCGCGAGTACCGCATCACCGCCTCGACGCGCAGCTCGTGGGGGCCCTCGGTGAGCCCGGTGAGCGGGAGCCGGTTGCCGGTCAGGGCGGCGGGGTCGAGCGGGCTGCCGTCGAGCGCGGCGGAGCGCAGTTCCTCCGGCTTCAGCTCCACGAAGGTGTCACCGGCGGCGCGGGCGCTGAACCGGATGACGGTGGTGGAGTCGAAGGTCTCGTCGCCCCGCGTGAGGTCGAGGGCGACGGCGTAGTGGTGGACGTCGAGGAGGGCGGCTCGGGTCTGCGCTTCGTTGCGCGTCAGTGCGGACATGCGCCCCATGCTGCCAAAACGGCGCCGCGTGCCAAAGGGCCGGTACGGGCGCCCGCGGAACGGGTCGGGGCGGACGGGCCCCGCATGCGGCCCGGCCTACGCCTCGGTGTCCTCGCCCGCGGCGATCGTCTCGTGGTGGCGGATCACCTCGGCGATGATGAAGTTGAGCAGCTTCTCGGCGAAGGCAGGGTCGAGCTTGGCGTTCTCGGCGAGCTGGCGGAGCCGGGCGATCTGGCTGGCCTCGCGGTTCGGGTCGGCGGGCGGCAGCTGGTGCCTGGCCTTGAGGTGGCCGACCTGCTGGGTGCACTTGAACCGCTCGGCGAGCATGTGCACCACGGCCGCGTCGATGTTGTCGATGCTGTCCCGCAGCCGCGCCAGTTCCTCGCGGACGTTCTCGTTCGTCATGGTTCCCGAGCTTACGTGGCTGGTGGGGCCCGGTCTGCGGCCGCTCGGCCTGTGAGACGGCTCCGTGCGTACGGGCCCGGGGCCCCCGTCCTTGCGGCCGCGTCCCGCGCGGCCGGAAGGACGGGGAGGTCGACGGGACGGGGTCAGAGCGTGGCGGCGGCGGCGCGGATCGCGGAGGCGAAGGTGGACACCTCGCTGTAGACACCGGGGTAACCGCGGCGGGCACAGCCCTCGCCCCAGCTCACGATGCCGACCTGGATCCATGCTCCGGCGTCGTCGCGGCGGAACATCGGGCCGCCGGAGTCGCCCTGGCAGGTGTCGACGCCGCCCTGGTCGAAGCCGGCGCAGATCTCGTCACCGGGGACCAGGTCGCTGCCGTAGGCGGCCTGGCAGGCGGCGTCCGAGACGAAGGGGACGGTGGCCTTCATCAGGTAGCGCTGCTGGCCGCCGCCCTCACGGGTGGCGCCCCAGCCCGCGACGGTGAAGGTGCCGTTGTTGTAGGCGGTGGTGTCGGCGATCTTGAGGGTGGGCTGGTTGATGGGCTTGGCGAGCTTGATGAGGGCCCAGTCCTTGCCCTTGCCGTTGTAACCGGGGGCCTGGAGGACCTTGGTGGACCTGACCTTGACGGCGCTGGAGCTGTTGAGGTCGACGACTCCGGCGGTGGCGGTGATGGAGGTGTTGCTGCCGGATCCGTCGACGCAGTGGGCGGCGGTCAGCACGATCTGCGAGCTGTAGAGGGCGCCGCCGCAGCCCATGGAGAGACGGACCATGAAGGGGAACTCGCCCTGGGCGGCGCGGGTTCCGCCGACGACGGGGGTCGGGTCGGCGCTGGCCGCGCCGGGCTGGAGGCTGACGGCCGCGAGGGCGACCGCCGCGACGGCGAGGGTACGGCGGATCAGGCGGGTGACGTTCTTGGTCTGCAACACAGTCGGCACGCTGCCTTTCGTGGGGGGTGGGGCGGTGCGTGGGTGCGTCGCGCACGCCGCCGCAGGGACGGCGGACATGACGGGTCCATGTCACATCCCCCCACCACCCCCGCACAAGAACCCCATTCCGGCCAAGGTCCACCCGGCCGGCCCCCCGGTGCGCGCTTCAGTCCCGCCGGGCACCATCCAGCCTTGCCGGGCAAATCCGGCCTCGCCGGGCGAATTTAGCCTCGCCGGCGTTTGAGGCGCGGGGTCTGGGGCGGAGCCCCAGGAGCCCCGCAGGGGACAACGGCCCTGGCGGGCCGCCCCGGGCTCCGCCCG
>NZ_JBWKDV010000014.1:0-199628 GCF_056435825.1 Streptomyces sp. NPDC043876
GCTTCGCTCGGCCGAGAAGGGAGACCACCTCGCTGCGCTCGGTGGCCAGCCCGCTTCGTGGGCCAAGGCCTGGGCCTTCGGCCCAGGGACCCCAGGCGCTGCGCGCCTGGGAAGGGACAGGCCTCGCTTCGCTCGGCCGAGAAGGGAGACCACCTCGCTGCGCTCGGTGGCCAGCCCGCTTCGTGGGCCAAGGCCTGGGCCTTCGGCCCAGGGACCCCAGACGCTGCGCGCCTGGGGCGGGACCGACTTCGCTTCGCTCGGTAGAGAAGAGAGACCCCCTCGCTGCGCTCGGGGCCGGCCCGGGCCTCGGCCGAGGCCCGGGTTCCCATGCGCTGCGCGCCTGGGAAGGGACCAACCTCGCTTCGCTCGGTCGACAAGCGAAGGACCCTTGCTGCGTTGGGGGCTGGCCCGCTTCGCGCACCAATGGCCTGGCCTTTGACCAGGGCATCCCTGAGCAGTGTGCTTGGGAAGCCGTGCGCTCGGCTTCGCTCAACCCATAGGGGGATGGGGCCGATACGGCGAGGCAGTAGAGAGCACGTGTTGAGGTAGCGAGTTGAATGAAGATGAGCTGATCAGATGCGGTCGAGAATAGTTAGGACTGATATGACTGTTTGGCCAAGGGAGTTAACGCCGTTAACGCTGACTGAGCGTTTCTGATTCAAAACGGACTGTGGATAGAAATGGGAATCAGTCAGATTCGGGGCTGTTCTGGACAGGGTGTCCGGGAGCTTTGAAAGATCGACAACTCCTGATTACCCGTCAGAAACCACGGAGCAGAAGTGCCTTACAGACGGCGCTGAGTGCGCGCAGCGGGACGACCACGGGCCTATAGAGGGTACGGAGATGCGTCGCCGCAGGTCAGATGGGGTGTGCGGGAAAAGATATGTCCCCTCAGGAGGGACATATCTCGGGCGTTGTGTCGCTGGTGGGGGGACACAACGCCTACAAAACGTCAGCGCGGCTGACGGTATTTGGTCCAAAACGTCGGGGAAACTGACGTTCTTGCGGAGATGTGTCGGCTAACTGCCGGGGGGAGGGGTGGGGTTCAGCCAGGGGGGCCCGAGGGGGCTCCGGAGAGGGCGTGGCCGAGATGTGTCCCCCCTGGGGGGACGTAAGACACGCCGAACGTCAACGAGCGTGACACTAGTGTCACCCTTGTTGACATACTGCTTTCCGCAGATCAACGAAGTGGAGAGCATCCTCGTGTCATCAGAGCCACAGCGCCGTCGGCCGAGTCCGTCGCGCGCGCCGCGTCCTGATCTGCCCGTTGATGACGCGATCTCGGCGTGGAGTCAGCCGCTGGCGCCCGTCAAGGATCTGGACAGCCTGGCCAAGCGCTACCCGAGCCGCAAGCTGACCCTGGACGGCGAGCGCAAGCCGCTGGAGTTCTACGGCACCCAGAGCCAGCCCAACGCGTTCTCGATGGACAGCCTCGAGTTCTTCCTGGTGATCGCGCAGTACTTCCGGGAAGCCCTGCCGTTGCGCCTGATCCTGCTGCTCATCGCGTGTCAGCGAGCGGGGGGGCGGATTCCGCTGACCCAGGAGGAGATGGCTACGATCCTGGATGTCAGTCGGACAAAGACGTCGGAGGCGCTCCACACGGTGATGTCTCATGGGATCGTCTTCAAGGTGAGGCGGGGTGTGTATCAGTTCAACCCGCCCTACAGTTACCGAGTAGCCGAGTTCATCCCGGGTACGGAGACGACGGGTGAGTTTGTGAAGGTGGAGCAGTCCAGCACCATCTCGCAGATTCGCAGTGACACGAGCTTGCCGGATCTGGTGCGGTTCCCGTCGCTGGACCACATGCGGCAGGCGATCGAGGAACTGCGGGCCGAACGGGCCAAAGAGCGCGCTGCGCGTCGGCTTAGCCGAGGACAGCGCAAGGAAGAAGGGACAGCTCAGTGAGCACCTTGCGATTCGCCGCGGTCAACGCCGACGGGCTTCTCTCTGACCTGGACCTCCCGCCCGCGGCCTACCGGGTGCTGCTGAAGCTGCGTTCGCTGAGTGAGCCCGGCGGGCGGATTCTCATCGACCAGGCTTCCATCGCCGGGATGCTGGACCTGAGCCGGCCGAGCGTGAACGCCGCGCTGCGGAGCCTGGAGCTGGCGCGGCTGGTGCGCAAGGTCCGTAACGGCGTCTACCAGATCAATCCGATGCTGGCCGGATACAACTCGTTCGAGGACGCTGTCGCGGCAGTGAACGAGATGCCGATGGACGAGCGGCTGGACGCGCGCGGGTACGTCGACAGCTATCACCGTGCGGTGGCGGAGTATCAGGACCAGCTCGCTGAGCAGCGGAAGAAGCGGGCCGCGCAGACGGCCGCGAAGAAGGCCGTCGAGGCCAAGCGGAGGCGAACCTTGCACGCTGTCGGGTGATGCCCGGGGGACGTTGGCCGGTGATGAGACGCTACGGAGTGGCTGATGCCGCTCGGTGGCGCCTCTCGGCTTTGTGGGGCGTGGGTGGCTATCTGGCCACTACGGGTGAGAGAAAGAGGCTCAGAAGGGCCGTGGAGGGGCTTGACGGGGCGTCTGGATGGGGCTCTGTGGGCTGTGGTGACCTGTTGACAGGTTCCGTGGGGGCTCGGTAACAGCCTCCGAGGGCGCCCGGCCCTTTTGCCCCCGGAGGTTTCCACGGCGCCGATGAGCCGAAGCGCGGTGGTTGTCACGTCTGCCGCCCCGCGTTCAGGAGACCCTTCGGATCGGTTCTGCTCCGGTTTGGGTCAGGAAGTCGGTGAGTACTTGGACGAGTCGTTCGGGTTGGTCTTCGGGGATGAGGGTGGACGAGTCGGCGATCTCGACCAGTTGGCCCTGGGGGTACAGCTCGGCCAGCCGGGGGCCGTGTTCACGTGGCATCAAGCGGTCCTCGGTCGCCCATACGACCAGTACCGGGCGGTCGAAGTCACGCAGTCGATCGCTCCAGGCGAGCAGGGTTTTGCGTCCGGGTGCTCCGGTGGCGAATTTGGCGAAGTCCCTGCGGATGGCCCTGTTGCGGGTGGCGGGCGCGAACCAGTCGTCCATGATCTCGTCGGGCACTCCGCGCAGGCTCATCCCGCCGTATCCGCCCCGGCTGTGGCGGAAGGCGGGAACGCGCATGAGCCGCGTCAGCAGCCAGACGGTGCCGGGAATCCTGCAGACCTGTGCCATGGCCTTGGCCGGCCCGGGGGGAAAGTTGTCGAATGCCTCGCAGGCCACCAGCACCAGGCGGGCGATGCGCTGGTCCTGCCCTTCCGACACCAGGAACTGACCACCGCCCCAGTCATTGAGGACGAGGGTCACCCGGTCCAGACCGAGCGCCTCGATGAACTCGCCCAGGAGCAGGGCAACACCGCGCTGGGACAAATCGGCATCCGGCTTCATCGGCTGACGGTGACCGCCCAGGGGCAGCGTGGGCAGGACGCAGCGGTACCCGTCCAGCAAGGGGACCACCTTGCGCCACTGGGTCTCGTTCATGGGTAAACCGTGGGCGAGGACCAGTACGGGCCCTTCACCACCGGTGTCCTGGTAGTCGATCGGTCCGGACGACAACTCGATCCTCGGCATGCCAGCCCCTCACTTGATAGATCGTTCTACTGTAATCTTGAAGGGAAAGTGGGGTGGAGGGCAATGGGAGAGCCGAACACGCGAGCCAGAGTTCAGCGGGCCGCCGCGGTGCTGTTCCGCCGACACGGTTACTCGGCCACCGGCCTGAAGCGGATCGCGGCGGAGGCGGACGCACCGTTCGGCTCGATCTACCACTTCTTCCCCGGGGGCAAGCAAGAGCTGGCCGAGGACATGATCCGCGTGTCGGGAACCGAGTACGGCCGGATGGTCCTGGCGCTGCTGGACAGCGTGCCCGATCCGGTGGAGTCCCTCGTGCGCGCCTTCGATGCTGCTGCAGATGACCTTGCTGCGGCCGACTACGCCGACGCGTGCCCGATCGGGACGGTGGCCCTGGAGGTCGCGAGCAGCAATGAGGTGTTGCGCACCGCGACGGCGGAGGTTTTCGAGGAGTGGGTCGCCGCGGCGGCACAGTGGTTCGGCCGTCGGGTGACCGAGCCGAGGACGGCGCGGTCCCTCGCGTACTCGATGATCATGATGTTGGAGGGTGCCTTCATGCTCAGCCGGGCTGCCCGGGATCCGGAACCGCTGCGGGTGGCCGGTCGATCGATGGCCGCCTTGTTGCGCACAGTCTTGGACGCGGCGGGTCAGAAGTCGAAGTCGATGTAGTCGATGTCGGTGAAGTCGACCAGGAGGCCGGGGGCGCGGGAGCCCTGGTCGCGGAAGTAGACGTCCTGGAGGCCCTGGGCGGTGATGTGGCGGAGTTCGGCTTCGGTGGCGCCGGATTCCTGGGCCGCGAAAAGGCGGGCCGCGTACTCCGGGGGGAGGTGCTGGGTGATGCGGCGCATGCGGCCGTCGTCGGTGGTGCCGGGGGCGGCGGTGAAGCCGAAGCGGGCGCGGGTCTCCACGACGAGGCCGGTGGACTTGGCCGCTTTCGCCCGGGCGCGCTTGCGGACCAGGGGCTGCCAGCTCTTGCGGACCTCGGCTTCCAGACGGGCCGCCAGTTCGGGGCGGGGAGTCTTGATCTGGCCCTTGAGGTAGCGCTCGACGGTGCGGGGGGAGATGCCGAGACGCTGTGCGACCGCTTTGGTCGAGTTCTTTTCGGTTTTGAGCAGGAACCTCATGCGGGCCTGGGGGGACTTCGGGATCGGTCGTGTGAAGTTGTGTTCGTCCGCTTGCGCGAGGCTGTCTTCGATGTTGCTTGACATGTCTCTTTATTCTCCGTCGGACGCGGCGTCGTGGCCCTTGATGTGGCGGGCGGGGTTGTGGCCCTCGTCGAGGAGGCCGACGGCCCAGAGGAGCGGTTGGGTGCCCTCGTGCTTGACCATCCCGGGGCTGACGCCGAGGCGGAAGCCGCCCGGCACGGGCTTGCCGTCGGGGGTGCGGGGGAGGAAGTCCAGGGGGCTGGGGCCGTTCGACAGGTACACCGCGCAGTCGGAGAGGACCGCGATGGGGTAGAGGTCGGCGGCGGTGGCGAGCTTCAGCATCTTGCGGTGCATGTTCACCCGGGCCGTGGAGATCACGGCGGCGCGGATGTCGGGGCGCCAGGTGGGGCGTTCGAGGGCGGGCCAGGCTTCGCCCGGGCGGTAGCCGGCGCCCTGGGGGCGTTCGCGGAGCTTGCCGATGCCGCCCTTGACGGTGGCCTTGATGGCGGAGAGGACCGCGGCCAGGGCGGGATCCTTCTGCTTGTGGAGCGACATGGCGTGGAGGAAGGCCTCGTCGGTGCCGCCGGAGGTGACGCCCAGGTCGGCCATCGTGGCCATGTAGGCGTCGCGCAGGCGGCCGTACCAGGCGTCGAGGTACGCGCCGTTGTCCGGGCGGAGCCACGCTTCCGTGGGCGCGACGGCGTGGCCCAGCTCCTGCGCGTAGGCCAGGGTCGGGGTCGCGTACCAGGCCGGGCCGGTGGGGGGCTTGCCGTGGGGGGTGAAGGGGCTCGGCAGGCGGGGGTCGAGGGAGAGGCCCGAGAGGTCGGCGAGCCAGCAGCCGGGGATCTTCGGGTCGAAGCGGGGGGCCGGGGTGTGGACCGCCGGGCCGAGGCCGACGGTGAGGCGGTTCGCGGCCGCGGCGAAGGCCATGTTGACGTCGATGCCGACCGCGTGGGTGCGGGCGCATTCGGCGTCGGTGAGGAGTTCGGGGTCGCGGATCCAGTCGTACGCCTCTTCGTCGAGGACCTGGTCCGGGGTGCGCTGGTGGGCCCGGGGGTAGAGGGCGGCGACGACCGGGTGTTCGTCGGGGGCCTCCGGCGGCGCCGGGTCGACGGGACGGGTGAGGGAACCGGGGACGGGGGCCGACTCCCAGACGTTGGTCTCGGGGTTGCGGACGGCGCGGGTCGGCGGGCGCAGGGCCGTCATGAGTTCGAGGCCGGTGACGGCGGTGGAACCGCGGGGGGTCAGGACGCGGGTGGCGTAGGTGGTGAGGAGCAGGGCGAGTTCGGGGGCCGGGAGGTCCACGGTGTCCTCGCCCCAGGCGCGGGGGTCGAGGGCGGCCCAGGGGAGCACGGCGAGCTGGACGCACTGGCGGCCGGCGGTGGGGGAGGCCGGGCGGTAGACGCGGGCCCAGGGGCCGAAGCCGCGGCGGGTCAGCTGCCACTTGCTCTTGGCGAGCTGCCGGACCACGGGGTGGTCGTCGGGGAGCCGGAGGCCGCGGCGGTCTTCGAGGGTGAGGGGGAGGCCGAGGGCTTCGGTTGCCTCGGCGGTGAGCACGAGGAGGGGGTCGCCGTCCTTGCCATTGCGGTGGAGGCGGGGGGAGCGGAGGCCGGCTTCTTCGCTGAGGGCCCAGGTGATGAGGGCGGGGAGATCCGTGGCGGCCTTGGGGGGGAGGCTGAGGACGAGGCCGCCGGTGGTGTGGGCCTGGGCGTTGCCGTCCAGGACGGCCAGGGGGGTGTAAGGGGCGTGGGACGGGGAGGTGGGGGAGGAGGGCGAAAGGGTGCGGCGGGGGGTGGCTCGGGGTGCGGCCGGGGTGGCGGGGGGCTGGGGGTGAGCGGCCGGGGCTTGGGGTGGGGTGGGTTCGGCGTTAACGGCGTTAACGGCGTCAACGGGTGGCGCGGTCGGGGCGGGGTGGGGGACCGGGGTGTTAACGGCGTTAACGGTGGGCGGGGTGGGGGCTGCCGGCTCGGTGGGGGGAGTGGCCGGTGTCGGGGTGTTAACGGCGTTAATGGTGGGCGCTGGGGTGGCCGGTGCCTCGGTGGGGGGAGTTGCCGGGGCGGGGGTGTTAACGGCGTTAACGGTTGGCGGGGTCGAGGCCGGGTGGGGGGCCGGGGTGTTAACGGCGTTAATGGGGTGCGGGTGGAGGGTGGCCAGGCCGTCGAGGAGGCGGGTGTAGGCCGCGCGCTTCGGGGGGCGGGGTTCCGTACGGCCCGTTTCCCAGGAGGTCACCGTTTCGCGGCGGACGGATAGGGCCTTGGCGATCTGGTCCTGGCTGAGGCCCGCGGCTTCGCGCAGGCGCTTGCGTTCGTCCGGGTGCGGGAGCGCGTCCTGGGCGGCGGCTTCCTCCAGCAGGGCGTCGACCGCTGCGAAGAGGCTTTCTTGTTCGTCGGGCATGTACCTACCTCCGTAGCGGATCTTAGTCCAGTCGCACGTTTGAACGCACACGAAACGCACGCGGGGGCGTTAACGGCGTTAATGCCGTCAGCGCCCCCGGGAGTGTGCTGCCCGCGTCAGATGCGTGTCATGAGGAGTTCGGTGACGGCCTTGAGCTCGTCCGGGGTGAGGTGGGCGGTCAGGGCGTCGGCGATGGTTTCCGGGGATTCCGTCGTGATGGTGATGCGGTGGGCGGCGGGCGCGGGGGCGGGGCCCGGGGCTGGGGTTTCGGAGCGGGACGTGGTCGTCGGGGCGTTAACGGCGTTAACGCCGTTAACGGTGTGCGGGGTCGGACGGGTGCGCTGGCGCGGAGGGTTAACGGCGTTAATGGTCTCCTCCGCCGCGGCGGCCTGGGACTCCTGGGGGAGGCGGCCGATGCGGCGGGCCGGTTCCACCTTGAGTTCGCCCGTGTCGACCTTCTCCTGGAGGGTCGGGGTGAGGTTCAGGAGGGTGAGGCGCTGGGAGACCCATGCGGGCGTCTTGCCGAGGCGCTTGGCCACCTGGGCCTGGGAGCCGTGGACGTCGACCAGTTCCTGGAGGGCACGGGCCTGGTCCATCGGGGCCACGTCGACGCGGTGGACGTTGGCGATCAGGGCCGATTCCAGGATGTCCGCGGCCGAGGTCGAGAGGGCGTCGTTGACGTGGATGTGCATCGTCTTGAGGCCCGCGAGCTGAGCGGCGGCCAGTCGGCGATTGCCGTCGATGACGACGTACGGGGCCCGGCCCAGGCCGTCGGTCTGGCCCGGGTGGGCCTCCATGAAGGCCATGCGGGTGGCGACGGCGAGAGGTTGGAGCTGGCCCCGGGAAATCAGGGACTGGGCGAGCTCGTCGATTTCCGTGAGGTCCTCGCGGAGGTTGAACGGGTTGTGGGCGAGGGCTTCGATCGGCACCTCGGACGGCGGGACCACTCCGGAGGTGGGCGCTCCGGTGGCTTCGGCGATGGCCGCGCGCCGGGAGCTGACCCCGACGGGCTGGGCGCGGGCGAAGGACGCCGAGACCCCGAGTTTGTCGGCCTTGCTCATGAGATCTCCCTGGCGAGTGCGCGGAAGGCGATGGCCTGGTCGCCCTTGGGCGCGTAGACGAACAGCGGTTGCTTCACGCGGACGGCCTCACGCTGTTCCTTGAGGTCCGGGACGATGGCGACGACGCGCGGATCCTTTATGTCCATCCAGGCCTGCAGCGAGGAGGTCGCGATGTAGCCGCGCCGGCCGTCGTAGAGGTTCACGACGAGGCCGAGGTAGTCGATGTCCAGACTGAGGTCGTCGCGGAGGTCGTTGATCTGGGAGGTGAGCAGATCGTAGGCGTCCGCGGAGGAGTCCTCGGCCTGGACGACGATCAGCGCGCCCGAAGCGCCGGGCTGTTCCGCGTCGCGGCGGCGGCCGTAGTAGATGGCCGCGTCCATGCTGAGGCCGAGGCTCGGGGGGCAGTCCACGAGGATCACGTCGTAGTCGGACTCGACGGGGGCGAGGGCGCGTTCGAGGGCGGCCTCGCGGGCGCGGACGGTGGAGAGGCGGACGTCCAGGAGGAAGGCGTCGGTGCAGGCGGGGAGGATGTGCAGCCGGTCGCCGAAGCGGTCGTCGGCGATGGGGACGATGAGGTCCGCGAGGGGGCCCTTGGCTTCACTTGCCATGTGGCAGGTGAGGCTGTCGCCGCCGATGGGGAGCGGTTGTTGGCCGAGCTGCTTGGTGAGGTGGCCCTGGGGGTCGAAGTCGACGAGCAGGACGCGCATGCCGAGGCCCGGGAGGTCCTCCAGGTCGAACGGGTTCGTGGGGGAGTGGGGGAGGGGCGCGTCGGCCGGTGCCTGTGCCGCGTGCGGCTCGGTGGCGTGCAGGGGCTCTTCCGCCGCGAGGCGGGCCAGTTGGCGGGCGATGCGGACCGGGTGGAGGCTCGCCGGGTCCTCGGCGAGGGCTTCGGCGGTACCGGCGGTGATGGCGGTCTTGCCGACTCCGCCCTTCTGGTTGCACACGATGATGCGGCGGACCACGGAGGGACGCTTGACGGTGGGGGCCGGGTTCATCTCCAGCCACAGCCCGACGGATTGGGCGAGTCCCTGGATGAGGGAGACACCGCGGTCCTTGGCGGTCGAGCGGAACGACTCCCACTGGCCGGCGGGCAGCCAGGTGGAGAACGATTCGGCGCCGGAGGTGTCGACGGGGGAGGGGCCGGAAGCGAGGGCGCTCCAGTGGGAGATGCCTTGGTGGACGGCGTCCTGGATGTCCACCCGCAGCTGTGCCGTGCGGATTTTCAACTCCTGGCGCAGCCACGGAGGCAGCTTGGAGACGACCTTCTCTCGGTCGTTCTGTGATGAGGGCGAAGTCATGAGAGGGACTTTACTAACGTTCAGGGGGTGATGTGGGCGCCACGCTTGAGTTTTGCTAACGGAAGGGGCGAGAGCGCGGTACGAGACCGATTTCGGGCAGGGCGGTGCCCTGGCGGGGAGGGGGGCCTCCTGAGCCGGGACGGTCGGGCGCGGTGGCGGGGAACGCGACAGGGCGGTCTCGTACACGCCGTGGCGAGCACCCCCGTGGTTCGCCACGGCGTGTACGAGACCGCCCTGGAGGCGGCGTCAGCCGACGGGGACCGTCGGGGAGTCGGGGGCCGTGAGGCCCATCAGGCATCTCCTAGCGCGGCCCGGCACTCGGGTGAGCCCGCCGGGGCGAAGAGGGGGACGCGCGCGGCGGGCGTGATCCCCGGGAGGAGGAAGTTCCAGAGGTCGGTGACCCGGGCGTGCAGGTCCTCGCGCGCGGTCCGGACGTGGGAGGTGACCTGTACGCCGGTGAACGAGCCGATGAGGTAGGTCGCGACGTCGCCGGCGTCGAGGTGCGGGAGGACGTCGCCGTGGTCCTGGGCGGGGCGCAGGCAGCGGTACGCGGTGTCGATCCAGGCGTTGTACGGGGACGGGTCCGGGTCGGTGAACGAGCCGAACTCGATGACCAGGCGGATGCCGGCGCGGATGCGGACGTTGGTGCGCAGTGCGTGGGCCATCTGGTGGGACAGGTCGATGAGGGTCTGGAGGCCGGGGTCGACGAGGGCGGGAACGGCCTCGGAGACCTGGAACTGCTCGTCCATCAGGGTGCGGGCGAGGGCTTCCTTGGACGGGAAGTGGAAGTACAGGGCGCCCTTGGTGACACCGGCGTGCTTGACGACGTCGCTGAGGCTGGTCGCGCCGAAGCCCGAGTGGTCGAAGGCGATGGCCGCTCCGTCGAGGATCGCCTGGCGGGTGATCTCGGCCCGTTCCTGCCTGGCCCTCGCCACGTGCGGTCTCCTCGGTCGGGGTGGGTGATGGTGCGGGGTCAATCTAGCGGGAGGGGGCTTGAGAAAACCAGTCGACCAGTACTTTTTAGCGGGCTGAGGGGGCTGGGGTGTTAACGCCGTTAAGTGGAGGGAGCACGTCCGGTTGTTAACGGCGTTAAGTGAGGAGTGTGCTTCCGGTTGTTAACGGCGTTAATGCGGGACGGCGTTAACGCCGTTAACGCTCAGCGCGTCGTCCAGCCGCCGTCGACCGAGAGGGTGGCGCCGACGACGAAGGATGCGCGGTCGCTACAGAGCCAGGCCGCGGACTCGGCGATCTCTTGCGGGGCCGCGATGCGGGGG
Source organism: Streptomyces sp. NPDC043876 (assembly GCF_056435825.1). NCBI lineage: Bacteria > Bacillati > Actinomycetota > Actinomycetes > Kitasatosporales > Streptomycetaceae > Streptomyces > Streptomyces sp. NPDC043876. Next base: position 10,709 of record NZ_JBWKDV010000014.1, read on the forward strand.
AGCGGAGCCGACTGGAGGAGGATCTCCTCCATGGCGGGGTTCTGCTTCAGCCAGGCGTCGATCATCTCGCTGCGCGTGGAGCCGGGGGCGATGGCGTTGACGCGGATGCCGTGGGGGGCGTACTCGGCGGCGGCGGCCTTGGTCAGGCCCAGCACGGCGTGCTTCGACGCGATGTAGGCGGCGGTCACGGGGGTGGCGACCAGACCGGCGGTGCTGCTGTTGTTCACGATGGTGCCGCCGGTGCCGCCGGCGAGCATGGCGCGGATCTCCTGCCGCATGCAGTTCCAGACACCCCGGACGTTGGTGTCCATGACGCTGTCGTAGACCTCCTCGTCGAGGAGGTGGAGGGGCTTGGGTTCGGCGCCGGTTCCCGCGTTGTTGAACGCCGCGTCCAGGGAACCGTGTGCGGTCACCGCGGCGGAGACCGCACGGGCCACGTCCTCTATGCGGGTCACGTCGCCGACGACGTACTGCGCCCGGTGACCGGCGCCGCGCAGTTCCTCGGTCAGTGCGGCCAGTTGGGGTTCGCGCCGGGCGATCAGGGTCACGGCCGCGCCTTCCCGGCAGAACACCCGGGCCGCGGCCGCGCCGATGCCCGCGCTGGCGCCGGTGATCAGCGCCGATTTCCCCGCCAGCAACAAGCTGTTACCCACCGTCACGAGCGTGACGGTAACACGATGTGATGGTCCCCGTAAGGCTTTTCAGAGGCGGTGGGAAGGCTGGACGGCGGGCTGCGATGACGCTCGGGTGCCTGGGGTCCGGGGCCGATGGTGACGGAAGGGTCAGAGGACGGAACCGGCGACGGCGGAGCCGGCGAGGGCGCGCGTGGTGACGGCGGACCCGGTGACGGTGGAGCGGAAGATCGTCCGGCCTTCCTGGTGGCCCGTGACGTCGATGACCGTGGGAGTGCGGGGAGATGCCTCGATCCAGCAGGGGGTGTCCAGTTCGGCGTAGTGGTCGAATTCGGTGGACACCGCGGACGGGACGAAGCCGTCCTGCGGACGCAGCCCGCAGGCCGCCTGGCGGGCGGCCTCGACGAGGACCATGCCGGGGTGGTGGTCGTTCGCGTGCTCGAAGAGGATCGGGTGGTCGAGGTCGGGGCTGAGCAGCCAGCGGCCGGCGTCCTCTGTGGGTGCGAGGACCACGTCGAAGGGGAGCATCCGACCGGCGGTGGCGGCGGGTATGGGCGTACGCCGTTCCAGGGGCCGGGCCAGTCCGGTGCGGCCGCGGTCGCCGCGCAGCCGGCGGTAGGTGGCGGGGGCGACGCAGGTGAAGCGGGCGGTGCCGGTGGCGGCGAGGCGGCCCGCGCGGTGGATGTCGACCTGGAGGAAGCCGCTGAAACGGTTGCCCTGCCAGCCGAAGTCCGTGCAGGTGGCGATCATCGCGAGCTCGCTGGGCCCGCGGCCGATGCGCAGCTGGTCGGGGTCGGAGGCGAAGTCCAGGCTCCAGAGCAGCACGTTGTGGCCGAGGGGGACGCCGTAGACGGCGTGGCACAGGTAGAGGCCGACCTGGCGGATCGTCTCACCGGCCTGGACGGGGTCATGTCTGGTCCCGTCGGCGCTGGTGAAGAAGGTGTGGGCGCGGGGCCACTGGCCGGTGAGCGAGAAGGTGTCGGCGCCGATCAGGTCGCAACCGGTCAGGAACACCTCGGCCAGCGAGGAGCGGTGGACGTACTCCCGGGGCACCGTGGTGGTCAGCTGGGGAGCCGGAGCCTCGTTGCAGCGGGTCCACGGTGCTCCCGTCGGCTCCAGTGGGCGGGTCGGAGGGTTCTTCCGGATCGTCAGCATCGTCATGGACCTCTCCACAGAGCCGTTTCGACGGATGGGATGGGCAACGCACGCGAGACGCAAGATACGTACTCTCCGGTTTTGTTTGCAAGGTGCCTAAGGTGACCGCATGTCGCTCGTGTACCGATGTCAACATCTCGGAAGAGGGGCATACCGGCCCTTCGGGCGGGTCTCACCAGCGAAGTTCCAGTCGGAAGACGGCTGCTGACGACGGCTGGGTTCCGCCCCAAGTGAGAGCTGGTGTTCCGGTCATATGCCCCGGTCCGAAGGGGTGTTGGAACGTGCGGGCCCCTGAGGGGAATTCAAGCCACCGTCGAGTGTAGGTCGAGTGGCTCGGGTGTGCTGGCGCAGCGCTGACCCGAGTGCCAAACTTGACCCCGCCACCGAAGAGTTAGAAACCGGATGGGCGGTTTGGAATACGGGGGATGGAGCACCCTGCGCACCCCGTTGCCAATGTGTCGTCAGCTCATGGCCGATCCAACGCCAACCATCTGGAGAGCAACGCATGAACCGTCAGTGCCCCTATGTGCTCGACCCGTCCGGAGCGGCCATCCACGCCGAGGCGGCGCACCTGCACCAGCGGGGGACCGCCACGCCGGTCGCCCTGCCGGGCGGCGTGACAGGGTGGGCGATCAGCGGGAGCGAGGCCATACGACGGCTGCTGGTCGATCCGAGGGTGAGCAAGGACGCGTACCGGCATTGGCCGGCCTGGATCAACGGAGAGGTCGGCGCCGAGTGGCCCCTGGCCATCTGGGTGTCCGTGCAGAACATGATCACCGCTTACGGGCCCGAGCACACCCGGCTGCGCAAGCCCGTCGTGGCCACCTTCACCGCGCGGCGGGTGGCCCGGATGCAGCCGAGGATCGAGCAGGTCGCCGACGAGCTGCTCGACCGGCTGGCCGAACTGCCGCCGGGCGAGGCGGTGGACCTGCGGTCCGCGTTCGCGCACGACCTGCCGACCCGGATCGTCTTCGAGATGTTCGGGATCCCGCAGCAGTCGTGGGCCCCGCTGCACAAGATCATCAAGGGCTTCTTCGACACGACGATCACCATCGAGGACGCCCAGGCGAACGGCGAGCAGCTCTACGTCACCATGGCCGAGCTGCTCGCCTACCGGCGCGAGCACCCCGGTGACGACATGACCACGGCCCTGATCAACACCCGGGACGAGGGCGACGGCTCCCGGCTGAGCGAGAAGGAGCTGATCGACAACCTGATCCTGCTGTTCACGGCGGGGTACGAGACCTCGGTGAACCTGATCTGCTCCGCGGTGTACGAACTGCTGCGCCACCCGGACCAGTTGGAGCACCTGCGGACCGGACGCGCCTCGTGGGAGGACGCGGTCGAGGAAGCGCTGCGGCTGGAGCCGCCCGCGACGTACGCCCTGATGAGGTTCGCGGTGGAGGACATCGAGATGGAGGACGGGGTGGTGATCCCCCAGGGCGCGCCGCTGGTCATCTCGTTCGCGTCGGCCGGGCGGGACCCCGAGGTGCACGGGCCGGGGGCCGACCGGTTCGACATCACCCGGGCCACCCGCAGGGAGCACCTGTCCTTCGGGTTCGGGACGCACTACTGCCTGGGGGCCTCGCTGGCGCGGCTGGAATGCGAAGTGGCGTTGAAGCGGCTCTTCGCGCGGTTCCCCGATCTCTCGCTGGCCGTCCGGCCCGGGGAACTGCGCAAAGTCGAGTCGTTCATTTCCAACGGGCTGCAGGAGCTTCCGGTTCTGCTCGGTACGGCCCGCTAGCCGGGCCCGGCGCGGATCGGGGCGGCTCGGCCCGGCTGGGTCGGGCCGACCGGGCCGACTTGACATAGACGTGCCGGGCTCCTCCGTCCTTCGGGACGGAGCGGCCCGGGTCGTTGAGCGGTGTGACTCCCCGGGCGACAGGGGGAAGGCGCGGCGGGCCGGGGGAGCTCGCTCCCGGATGATCAAGGGTGGGAGGTCGTCTGCTTGATAAAATACGGACCTTCTGGTTGGTTTTAGCGGGGGTGGTGGATCCTAAGCGCGGGACCAGCCTGAACCGACCCTGAACAACGGAGGCACCGTGGCACGACAGGAACGTGCGGTCCGTACGCGTCGCGCGATCTTGGAGGCGGCCGCTTTCGTCTTCGACGAGCGCGGCTACGACGCGGCCACCATCGCCGACATCCTCGCGCGGGCGGGCGTCACCAAGGGGGCGCTGTACTTCCACTTCGCCTCGAAACAGGAGTTGGCGCAGGGCGTGCTCGACGAGCAGTTCGGCGAGGCCGGGGTGCCGTCCAGGGAGAGCAAGCTCCAAGAACTCGTCGACGTGGCGATGCTGCTGGCACACCGGATGAAGATCGAACCGATGCTCAGCGCGGGGGCCAGGCTCTCGCTCGGCCCCGGCATGCGCGAGATCTTCGGCGGCGGATCGGTGCCGGGCTGGATCGAGTTCACCCGTGACCTGCTGGTCCAGGCGAAACAGCAGGGTGAACTGCTGCCGCACGTGGACCCCGCCGAGACCGCCTGGATCCTGTCGGCCTGCTGGACGGGCGCGCAGATCTACTCGCAGACCCTGAACGACCGCGACGACATCGAGGAGCGGGTGGCCTCGGTCTACCAGCACATCTACCCCAGCATCGCGACGCCCGCGATGCTGTCCCGGCTGGACATCGCACCGGACCGCGGGGCCCGGGTGGCAGTGGAGCTGGGGGCGTCCGCCGGGGCGGGCGAGCCGGAGGTACGGTCGGTGGCCGAGCCCGCGGGTGTGGGCGCCGGGTTCCCGGGCAGGCGGTAGGCCGGGACATCGCGGTGGGCCGCTCCGCCGGCGGTCGTGGCCGACCGCGCGGCGACCCCGGGGCGGTCACCGCTCGCCCTCGGCTCCGGCGGCGCGCGAGCGCCGCTCCAGCAGGGACACCGACTGTGTCGGCTGAAGATCTTTTACTCCCTTGGACAAACCGCGAGGGCGGTTTGCGGAGACTCCATGGTCAAGCAGGAACGTGCCGTGCGCACGCGGGAAACCCTGGTGCGCTGCGCCGCGGAGGTGTTCGCCGAAGAGGGGTTCGTCACCGCGTCGATCTCCGCGATCAGCAAGCGGGCCGGGGTGAGCGCCGGCGGTCTGCACTTCCACTTCGAAAGCAAGACCGCCCTGGCGCAGGCCGTCGAGGACCGCGCGGTGGAGGCATTGCGGCGGATCACGGCGGGGCGCCCGGGCGGCCCGGCGGCGGTGGCCGACAACGCCCTTCAGGTACTGGTGGATTCCACGCACGAGCTGATGGCCCTCCTCGCGGAGGACATCGTCGTGCGGGCCGGATTCGGTCTGTGCGCGGACGTCTCGCGGGGCAGCGGAGTGGACCTGCGACGCCAGTGGCGCGTGTGGGTGGACGAGGTGCTCCGGTCCGCGGCCCGCCAGGGCGCGCTCGCCGACGGGGTGCTGCCGCAGGACGCCGCGAGCGCGGTGGTGGCCTCGACGGTGGGCCTGGAAGTGCTGGGCGCCGACGAGCCCGACTGGGTCTCGCGCCGGACCCTCACCCGGTTTTGGAGCCTGATGCTGCCGCGGCTCGCGGCGCGTCGGGTGCTGGGGCGGCTGGTGGCCGAGGGGACCGGGGGCCGGGTGGTACGGGGCGCGGCCACCGGCAGTGGTGCGGGCGGCAGCCGCTGAAGCAGACCGCTTGGTCTTCTTCGGGGTGTCAGATGGCCTGCTTGTAGGCCCTGTTGAGGGGTGACCTAGGGCCACGGAACAACGCCCGGTGCGGTGGCCGACGTACAACTTCCCAGCTCAGACAGGGTTCTTGAGTGACAGTAGAGCGGCGCTGGGCTGCAAAACAGCGCAACCGGTTTGATATTGACAAACCGTCGGTCCTGTTTTCTACTGAGGATGCGACTCATCCAAGGACAGGGGAGTACGGCGTGGATATCGATGTACTGGGCGCACTGGCCGTGCGGGAGAACGGGATCTCCATCACGCCGACCGCCCCCAAGCCCCGGCAGGTCCTCGCGCTCCTCGCGCTCCATGCCGACCAGGTCGTGCCGGTGTCGGCGCTGATCGAGGAGCTGTGGGCGGGCGAACCGCCGCGCAGCGCACGGACCACCCTGCAGACGTACGTCCTGCAGTTACGCGCACTGATCGCGACGGCGCTGGAGCGGGACCCGGGCACGGGCGGGGCCCCCGAGGGCGCCACCGGGGGCCGGACCGCGAAGGACGTCCTCGTGACGCTGCCCGGCGGTTACCTGCTCAACAGCAACGGCGGCACCAGCGACGTCCGCGAGTTCGACCGGCTGGCCGGGACCGGCTACCGGGCGATGGACGCCGGCGACTTCCCCGGCGCGGCGCGGCTGCTGCGCGAGGCCCTCGCCCTGTGGTCCGGGCCCGCCTTCGCCGACGTACAGGGCGGAGTCCAGCTCGACATGGAGACGCGGCGGCTGGAGGAGACCCGGCTGTGCGCCCTGGACCAGCGCATCGAGGCGGACCTGCGGCTGGGGCGCCACCGCGAACTGCTGGCCGAACTGACGGTGCTGGCGAGCCGCTACCGCACCCACGAGAACCTGCACGGGCAGTTCATGCTCGCCCTGCACCGCTCCGGCCGGCGGGGTGAGGCCCTGGACGTCTACCAGCGGCTGCGCGGCATGCTCGTGCGCGAACTGGGGCTCGAACCGTCCGCCGCGCTGCGCCGCTTGCAGCGCTCCATCCTCATGGCCGGCCCCGAGAGCCTCGCGGAAGCGACGGACGCGGGCGGCGGCGAGCGGCTCGTCCGCGTGTGATGCCGGGTGCGGGTGCCGGTGTGGACGCGGGTGCCGGTGCGGACGCGGGTGTGGCTCTGGCCGCGCGCGGCCGGACCGGTGGGCACGAGGACGTGAGGGCGAGTGCCGCGGCTCGGCTGCGCGGGACGAGAGGGGACGGCGCGGTGCAGGAGAGGTCGGAGCGGACCCGCAGGCGGCTCGTCGGCGCCGGGGCCGAATTGTTCCACCGCAATGGATACGCGAACGCGACCCTGGGCGACATCGCGGGCGCCGCGGGAGTGACCAAGGGGGCGCTGTACTTCCACTTCGCCTCGAAGGACGAACTGGCGGAGGCGGTCCAGCAGCGGGGCTGCGCGCTGCTGCACGACGCGGTGCGCGCGCTGCGCGAGGGCGGGGCCTCGCCGTTGCAGGCGCTGATCGACACCACGCACTGGATGGCCCGGATGCTGCACGAGGACCCGGCGATCCCGGCGAGCTTCCGGATCACCAAGGAGTGCGCGGGCCAGCAGCCGCCGGTGATCGACTTCCAGCGGACGTGGATGACCTCGGTGTGCACGCTGCTGCGGCAGGCCCGGGACACGGGCGAGCTGTGCGCGGAACGGCGCTGGGAGAGCGCGGAGTCGCTGGTGGCGGCGGCCGCGTGCGGGATCGAGGGCATGTCCGGAACCGGCATGCCGTACGGGGAGTTGCAGCGCAAGGTGACGGCGCTGTGGGCGCTGTTGCTGCCGAGCGTGGTGGCCGCCGGGCGCGAAGCGGAGTACCGGACGCGGGCGGCCGTGCCGCTGTGGGCCGGGGTGGTGTCCGAGGCGGAGGGGGTGGCCGAGGCGGAAGGGGCGGAGGCCGGATCCGGGGCCGTGGCCGATTCCTTGTCGGGTGCGGGTGCGGGTGCGGGTGCGGGTGCGGGTGCGGGCGCCGGTGCCGGCGCTGGTTTATCGTCCTGAGATCGCCGAGTTCACCTGGATTTCCGGCTGCGGTTATCCGGCGAATGCTCCAGGGGAATTCAGGCGGCGTGTGAGTTCCTCCACGCGGACGCTGAGCCGGGCTATTTCGCCGCCGAGGTCGAGCAGTGCCGCGGCCGTGCCGTAAGCGGGGTTCGCGGCGGGGCCTTCGAGGATTTCCGCTACCCGCGCGCGCAGGGCCGGGCCGGGTTCCACGCCCAGGTCGGCGCGCAGCCGGTGGCGCGCGCGGTCGTAGACGCCCAGGGCCTCCGCCCGGCGGCCGCCGCGGCACAGGGCCACCATCAGCAGGTCGTAGAGCCGTTCCCGGGTCGGGTGGTCGGCAGTGAGGCGCTCCAGCTCCCGGGCCAGCGCCCCGTGGTCCGCCTGCGGCCGGGTCAGGCAGGCCTCGTACAGGGCTTCCTGCGTGGTCACGCGCAGCTCGGCCAGGCGGTCCGCTTCCGCCGCGCAGAGCCGGCCGCCGGACGCGCCCTCCAGGGGTGCGCCGCGCCACCGGGCCAGGGAGCGGCGTAGCAGGTCGGCGGCGCGTACCGGGTCGGTGGGGAGGGTCGCGCGGCCTTCGGCGGAGAGCCGTTCGAAGGTGTCCGCGTCGGTGCCGCAGGCGGTGCCGCGCAGCCGGTAGCCCGCGGGGCCCGTGGCGATGTGGTCGCGGCCGTCGACGGCGTGCAGGGAGCGGCGGAGCCGGCCGATGTGGGCCTGCAGGGCGCCGGTGGCGGCCGCGGGCGGGGCGTCGCCCCACAGCTCGTCGATGAGCCGGTCGGCGGAGAGGACCGGGCCGCGGTGCACGGCGAGCGCGCCCAGCAGCGCGCGCTGTTTGGCTCCGGAGGGAGCGCTGCGGGCGCCCGTTCGCGGATCGAGTGCTTCCACCGGGCCGAGGAGAAGGAATTCCATGACGGTGGCGATCCCCCTTCGTACGTCATTTCGTACGCCTTCGAGCGGAATCTAGCAGCTGTCCGAAAGGCTGTGCGCACCGCGCGTGGAGAGGGCCTCGAAAGGGACTTGAGGATGCGGTGACATCGCGTGGGGCGCGGCTATCTTTCGGGAGTCGAAGGCCGGAAGATGGCCGAAAACGAGGTAGCTCGACGACGTGCGGAGGAGACCGTGAAGTTTCGGGTTCTGGGTCCGTTGAGTGCCGAGGTCAACGGGGGCTCCATCGTTCCGACAGCGCGCAAACCGCGGCAGATCCTGACGCTCCTCGCCCTGTATCCGGGGCGGGTGATGCCGGTCCCGACCCTCATGGAGGAGATCTGGGGCACGGAACTGCCGCAGAGCGCGCTGACCACGCTGCAGACCTACATACTCCAGCTGCGCCGAAGACTCGGCACCGCGATGGGCCCCGGCGGCCCCGGCGGGCCGGGGGGCGGGCCGGACGGCGCGGGCGGTGGTGCCAAGGACGTTCTGGCCACGCGGCACGGGGGGTACCTGCTCCAGATACCGCCGGAGTGCGTGGACGTGTTCGAGTACGAGAACCTGGTCTCCGGAGGGCACGCCGCCTTCGAGGCCGGGGACGACGAGAGCGCGGCGGCGCAGCTGCGCAAGGCGCTGGCGCTGTGGCAGGGGCCGGCCCTGGTCGACGTACGGGTGGGGCCGATCCTGGAGATCGAGGTGATGCGGCTGGAGGAGTCCCGGCTGGTCACCATGGAGCGGCGGATCGACGTCGACCTGCGGCTCGGCCGGCACGGTGAACTGCTCGCGGAGCTGGCGGAGATGATCGCCCGGCATCCGCAGCACGAGGGGCTGCACTCGCAGGCGATGGTGGCGCTGTACCGGTCGGGGCGGCAGGCGAGCGCGCTGGACGTCTACCGGCGGCTGCGCACCCGGCTGATAGAGGACCTGGGCGTGGAGCCGTCGCCGCCGTTGCAGCGGCTGCACCAGGCGATGCTGACGGTGGATCCCGCGCTGGACGTGGTGGCGGGGCCGAAGCGGGGGTCGACCTTCGACCTCTACGCCGCCTGAGGCGGTGCGCGGCGGGGCGCCCGCGTGCGCAGGGGGTGGGGGCGGCGGGCCGGGGTCGGCGTTTCCGGCCGGTGGTTAGCATTCCGGTGCATGGACCATGATTTTCTTACGAGCGCCGGGGCCGGTAGTGGCGCGGACGCGGGCGGCGGCGGGGACGCGGGCGGGGCCGGGCTGCGGCCGTTCCGGCTGGACGTGCCGCAGCGGGAGCTGGACGACCTCGCGGAGCGCCTCGACCGGACCCGGTGGCCCAGCGAACTGCCGGGCGTGGGCTGGGACTACGGGGTTCCGGGGGACCACCTGCGGGAGCTGGCCGGGTACTGGCGCCACGGCTACGACTGGCGGGCGGCCGAGGCCCGGCTGAACGCTTGGCCGCAGTTCACCACCGTCATCGACGGGGCGCGGGTGCACTTCGCCCACATCCGCTCGCCCGAGCCGGACGCGACGCCGCTGCTGATGACGCACGGCTGGCCGGGGTCGGTCGTCGAGTTCGAGCGGGTGGCCGGGCCGCTCACCGATCCGCGGGCGCACGGCGGGGATCCGCGTGACGCGTTCCACCTGGTGCTGCCGAGCATTCCCGGCTTCGGGCTGTCCGGGCCCACGACCGGGACCGGGTGGGAGTTCAAGCGGGTCGCGCGGGCGTTCGCCGTACTGATGGAACGGCTCGGGTACGCGCGGTACGGGGTCCAGGGCGGCGACTGGGGAGCCGCGATCTCCCGGGAGCTGGGCCGGATCCGGCCGGAGCGGGTCATCGGCGTCCACCTGAACCTGCTGCCCGGAGCGGGAGCCGTCACCGCGCCGACGGAGGGCGAACTGGCCGGGCTGGACCCGGACGAGCGGGAGCGGACGGTGGCCTCCTGGGAGCGCTACCGGGTGTGGGCGCGGGAACGGCAGGGGTACGCCGACATCCAGGCGACCCGACCGCAGACCCTGGCGTACGGGCTGAACGATTCGCCGGTGGGCCTGCTGGCCTGGATCGGCGAGAAGTTCGTCGAGTGGACGGACCCGCGATGCCCGGTGGACCGGGACCAGGTGCTGACGAACGTGATGCTCTACTGGCTCACCGGAACCGCCGGGTCGGCGGCCCGCCTCTACTACGAGCGGGCGCACGCGGCGTACTACGGCGAGCCCCCGGAGCCGTCGGCGACGCCGACCGCCTTCGCCGACTTCCCTCGTGACAACTTCATTCCCTTGCGCCACATCGCGGCGCGGACGGACCGCATCGTGCGGTGGACCTCCTACGACCGGGGCGGTCACTTCCCGGCGATGGAGGTGCCGGATTTGCTGGTGGGGGACGTACGGGCGTTCTTCCGGGCGTTGGGGGACCGGCCGGGCGGGGCCCGCGGCGCGGCGGGCCGGGAGGGGGCCGCGGAGTAGGGCGCCGACGCCCGAAGGCGGTATATGCCAACCCTGCCGAACGCCTGCGCGAACGGAGGACGCCCTCATAACATAAAGGGCGTTCTCTTTTTTTCTGGGGACGCGGCCGGTCGGTCAGTCGGGGGTGGCGTGATGATCGTGATCAGCGGGGGAACCGGGTTCGTGGGCTCGGCGGTCGTGCGCAGACTCCGGGGCGAGGGGGCGCCGGTGCGCGTCCTCTCGCGCGGCGGGCGCGCGCGGGCGGGGGAGGTGTGCGGGGATCTGGGGGATCCGGCTTCCCTGCGGGGGCTGTGCGACGGAGCGACGGTCCTGCTCTCGCTCGCCTCGTACGTCGGCGGGGACGAGCGGCGCTGCGACTCCGTCAACGTCCGCGGTACCTCGGCCCTGATGGCGGAGGCGCGGCGGGCCGGAGTGCCGCGCATCGTGCACCTCTCCACTTGTGCGGTGTACGGGCCCGGGCCGCACCGGGGCGCGGGCGTGGGCGAGTTGGCGCCCGCGCCCGTGTCGGCCGCCAGCCGCAGCCGGCTCGCGGGGGAGGCCTCGGTGCTCGCGGTGGGCGGAACGGTGCTGCGGGCTCCGCTGGTGACCGGATACGGGGACCGGTGGGCGGTGCCGGCGCTGGTGGACGCCTTCCGGCGGGTGCCCGCGGGCTGGAGCGGGGGGAGCGGACTCGCCTCGTTCGTGGATGTCATGGACCTGGCACGTTTGGTGGCCGCCCTGGCGGTGACCCCGCGGGCGGTGCCGGCCGGGGTGCTGCACGCCGGGCATCCCGAACCGGTGCGCAACGGCGCGCTGATGGAGGCGCTGGCGGCGTACGGGGTGCTGCCGCACGCGCCGGACGCGGGCGGGTCGCTGGCCTGGGAGGACTGCCTGGCGGGGCTGCGGGCGCGGCCGGGGTGGGTGAGCGAGCGCCAGTTCTCGCTGCTGGCCGGGGACATGTGGTACCGCAGTGACCGGGCCTGGGAGCTGGCCGGGATCGATCCCGGCCCCGGGCCGCTGGGGCGGCTGGGGGTGGCCGCGGGGTGGTACCGGGCGCGCGGCGGGGTCTCGCCGGAGGGTGTGGCGGGGGTGCGGCCCTCGCCGTGGAAGGCGCCGGTGGTCGGGGTGGTGGCCGGGGTGGTGGCTGGGGCGGTGTCCGTGCGGGCGGGTTCGGCGTCGGTGCGGGTGGGGGATCCGGTTTCTGTGCGGGCGGGTGGTTCGGCGTCCGGGGTGGTGCCCGGGCAGCGGCGCGGGGGGTGGCGGGCCGTGCCGGCGGGCGTGGAGGCGGGGGCGGGGGCCGGGGTCGGGTCCGCGGCGGGGGCCGGCGTACGGGGCGGCGTCCAGCAGGTGGAAATCCGGGCGGGGGCGCTCGCGTAACCGGCATGATCATCCGATGCTCGACGAACAGCGAACCCTTCCGGTCCAGGTGGGCGACGAACGCGCCACGCTCACCAGCATCCTCCAGTACCAGCGCGACACCCTGATGATGAAGTGCGCGGGCCTGACCGCCGAACAGCTGCGTGCCCAGGCCCTGCCGAGCACCCCGCTCACCCTGCTCGGGCTCGTCCGGCACCTGGCCGAGGTCGAGCGGGGGTGGTTCCGCAACGTCGTGGGCGGCGAGGACGTGCGGGGCTACTGGCCGCGCGACGCCGCCGGGCGGCCGACGGAGTGGGAGGTCGCGGACGCGGACCCGCAGGAGGCCTTCGCGACGTGGGAACGGACGTGTGAACTCTCCCGGGCGATCGTCGACGCGGCCGCGTCCCTCGACGTCACCGGCCGGTACGTGGACGAGGCGCGCGGGATCGACGAGACGTACTCCCTGCACTACGTCCTGACCCACATGATCGAGGAGTACGCCCGCCACAACGGCCACGCCGACCTGCTGCGCGAGGCGATCGACGGGGCGACCGGGGAGTAGGGGGAGCGGGGGGAATTCGGGGGCGGGGGCAGGTGGGGGTGCCAGGCGCGGTGGCCTCAGGCGGCCGCGCCGCCTTGGGCGGCGACGCGGCGGTCCACGGCGTCCAGGGCCGCGGCCCACGGGAAGTGGTCGGGGGCGTCCGGGCCTGCCGGGCCGGGGACGAAACCGCCCTCCCCGTAGAGGAATTCGACGCCCGCTCCGCGCAGGACGGCCACGCTCTGGTCGAACTGCGGGTGGGCGGCCAGGGCGGCGTTCAGGCACGGCACGGCGACGACGGGCTTGCCCTGGCCGACCGCCTCGGCGGCCGAACCGGCCACGAAACGGTCGGTGAGGCCGAGGGCCCAGGCGTTGACCGAGTTGAAGGTGGCGGGGGCGAAGAGCAGGGCGTCCGCGGCGGCCCAGACGTCCGGCTCGCCGGGCAGCTTGTACTGCCAGCGCACGGCGTGCCCGGTCAGCGCCGCCAGCCCGTCGAGGCTCCCGGCCACCCAGTGGGCGGCGGTGGGGGTCAGGCCGAGGCACACGTCCCAGCCGCGCGCCTGCGCGTCTTCGATCACGTGGGCCACGTCGAAGACGGGCGGGGCGGCGGAGCAGAAGAGGTAGAGGGTCCTTGGGGTCGTCTTCATATGATCATGGGATCACATCTGCGTGGCGGGGGACGACCCGCGGGGGTGGGTGACCCGTGGGTGTCTGCAGGGTGGGGGCTGGTTGAGTTGGGACGGCCTGTTTGGCGCCGGCTGTTGGGGGGCCGGTGGGGGTGCGGTCTCCAGGGGGTGTCCGGCGGTTCGCGAGCGGCGGCGTCGAGGATGGAACGCCGTGAATACGCCCGCAGCACTGGTGCGCCCGCGCGGACCGGGTGCGCCACCGACGCGGAAGCGGGTCGACGGCCCACGGGGAGGGGGCGGCGTCATGCCGCGAAGCAGTGGAACGGGCGCACGGGTGGGCGTACGGGTGGGCGTACGGGTACTGATCGTCGGAGCCGGGCCGGTGGGACTGACCGCCGCGCACGAACTGGCCCGCAGGGGAATTCCGGTCCGGGTGGTCGACGCGGCACCCGGGCCGCGGCGTGCGGGGGGCGGCGGGCGCGGTACGGGGGTCGGGACCGGGGCCGGGGTGGTCGTGGTGCATCCGCGGACCCTGGAGGTCTTCGACCAGATGGGCATGGTGGGTCCCCTACTGGAACAGGGCCGCCGCAACCGGGCGTTCACGATGACCGCGGGCGGCGGCCGGTCGCTGCGGCTCGACGCCGCGCACGCCTCGGCGCCCACGCGCTACCCCTGTGCGCTCGTCATCGAGCAGGCCCGTACCGAGGGCGTGCTGCGCAAGGCCGTCGCGCGGCTCGGGGTGCGGGTGGAGTGGGGGGTGCGGCTGACCTCCTTCGACCAGGACGAGGACGGCGTACGGGCGTACCTGGAGCACCCGGGCGGGCGGCGGGAGGTCTGCGCCGTGCCCTGGCTGGTCGGGTGCGACGGAGCGCGGAGCACGGTTCGGGCGCGGCTGCGGCTGCCGGAGGCGGTCGGGGCGCACGAGACGTGGGAGGTGGCGGACGCGGCGGTGTGCTGGGCGGGGGGCGGGGACGCGGGCGCGGCGGGGGAGTCGAAGGAGGAGTCGGAGGGGTCGGTGCGGGTGCTGGGGGGCGGGCCGGCGGCTGCCGGGTGGGGCGGGCCGGAGCAGGACGGTGTGCACTGGGTGCACACCGGGGGGCAGGTGCTGCTGATGCTTCCCCACCGGCGCGCCGGGTACTGGCGACTGCTGGACTCGGCGCCCGCCGACCGGGCCCGGGACGGGCGCCCGGTGGAACTGCGGCTGGCCGAGAAACTCTCGGCCGGGCTGGGGCGCGAGGTCCGGGTGGGCGCGCCGCTGTGGAGCGCCGTGCAGACCTTCCGGGTGTCGGTCGCCACGCGGACGGGGCAGGGGCGGTGCTTCGTCGCGGGGGACGCGGCGCACGTGTACGGGCCCGCGTCCGGGCACGGGCTGAACACCGGGGTGCAGGACGCGTACAACCTGGCCTGGAAACTAGCCATGGTCGAACAGGGGTGGGTGGGGCGGGAGTTGCTGGGGACGTACGAGGAGGAACGGGTGCCGGTGGCGCGGGCGCTGCTCGGGGTGGCGGGGCGGGCGGGGGGTTGGCGGACTGCGGCGTGGCTGACGGGGGCTTGGCGGACTGCGGCTTGGCGGACTGAGGCGTTGGCGCAGGTGACGAATGCCTTGGCGGGGGTGGCATTGCCGGCTGTTGTGGGTGTGGTGGGTGGCGTGGGTGCAGTGGCTGTGGGTGTGGGTGTGGGTGCCGTGCGGGGGGTTGGGGGCGGGGGTGGAGGTGGGTTGTTGCAGCGGGTTATTGGGCGGCGGGTGCTGGGGGAGCTGGTGGGGGGCCTCCTTGGTGGGGTGGGTGGTGGTGTGGGGGGCGCTGGTGTGGGTGGTGGTGTGAGTGGTGGTGGTGTGAGTGGTGGTGTGGCGGGGCTTGGGCCTTCGTATGGGGGGCGGCCCGGGGGGCTGGGCGGCGGTGCGCGGGTCTTCGCGGAGGGGCTTCGGGGGGAACTGCGGGATGTGCGGTGGTCGTTGCTGTACGTACCGGAGGGCACGGGTGAGGCCGCGGAGGTGGCGCGGGCGGCGGCGGCCCGGCATGCGGGGTGGTTGTCGGTGCGGGCTGTGGTGGGGGAGGGGTGGTCGCGGGGGGTTGGGGTGGGGGTGGGGAGGGGTGTGGGTGTGGGTGTGGGTGTGGCGCGGCGGGTGGGTTTGGGGTCGGGGCCCGGGCCGAGGGTGTTGGTGGATCCCGGTGGGGGGTTGCGGGGGGCGTTGGGGCTGGCGGCGGGGGGCTGGCTGTTGGTCCGGCCGGACGGGTATGCGGCGGGGGGTGGGCGTGAGCTGACGGAGGGGGAGTTGGCGGGGGCCGTTGCTCCGCTGGGGGTGTTGGGGGGTGGGGGCGGTGCCGGTGGGGCCGGTGGGGCGGGGGCTGTGGTGGCTGGCGGGGGTCGGGTCGGGGAGGTGGGTGCCGGGGCGGGTACCGGGGGTGCGGTTGCGGCGGTGCCGGGCTTGGGGCGCGGGGCTTCGGGGGGCTCCGGGGATTCCGGGGGTTCGCCGAGGGGTGGGGTGCGGGGGGTCGGGTGAGGTGGTCGTCGGTGGCAAAGGGGGGCGGGGTGGGAGGCTGGGAGTGGGTCCAGGTGGGCTGGGGGATTGCTTGAGGTGGGGGCTGGGGGTGGCGGTGGTGTTGCCTCCGGCGGCGCCTCAAACGCCGGCGGGGCTGTGATTCTGGCGGGGTTTGGTGGTTCGGTGAGGGTGGTGCGCGGGGTGCGGGTTGGTGGGGCCTCTGGCGGCGCCTCAAACGCCGGCGGGGCTGGAATTGCTTGCTGGCGCGGGTGGCTCGGCTGGACCGAAAGGCCTGGGGGCCCATCGGCCGAGCGTCCCGGGAGTTGGGCCGAGGGGACGACCTGGGGCTGGGGAGGCCCTGGGAGCTTGAGGGGGGCCGAGGGGCGAGGGAGTTCGGTGAGCCCCGGTCGGCCCTGGGGTTCGGGGGTCGGGGGTTCGTTCAGGAGCGTGCGGGTTGGTGGGGCCTCTGGCGGCGCCTCAAACGCCGGCGGGGCTGGAATTGCTCGCTGGGGCGGGTGGCTCGTCTGAACCGAAAGGTCTGGGGCCCATCGGCCGAACGGCCAGGGAGTTGGGCCGAGCGGCCCGGGGCTGGGGGCCGAGAGACTTGGGGGCTGGGGAGGCCCTGGGGGTTGAGGGGGGCCGAGGGACCGAGGGGGCGAGGGAGTTCGGTGAGTCCGAGTCGGCCCTGGGGTTCGGGGTTCGGGGGTTTGTTCAGGAGCGTGCGGGTTGGTGGGGCCTCTGGCGGCGCCTCAAACGCCGGCGGGGCTGGAACGGCTCGCTGGGGCGGGTGGCCCGGCTGAACCGAAAGGCCTGGGGGCCCATCGGCCGAGCGGCTCGGGGGCTGGGCCGAGCGACCCGGGGGCTGGGGCCGAGAGGGTTTGGGGCTGGGGAGGCCCTGGAAGCTTGAGGGGGGCCGAGGGTGCGAGGGAGTTCGGTGAGTCGAGTCGGCCTGGGGTTCGGGGGCCGGGGGGGGCGTTCAGGGGGTGCGGGTGGGTGGGGCCAAAAACGCCGGCGGGGCTGGAGTTGTTGGTTCTGCTTGGCGAGGGTTGTACTGGCTGCTTCAGTAGGCGGCGGTCCTCGGACGTGAGCGCTGTTTCGTGATCGGCGGCTTCCGGCTGCGCACGGGTTCCGGCGATTCGGATCAGCAGCGGCACGGCGTCTCCGTCGCCGGCCGTGCGGCGTCAGCGTTTGGGCCAGCCGATGTCGTCGTCCGACTGGAGGTCCTGGGGCGGGTCGACGGGGTCGTCTGCGATGTGCGGAAAGGCGGCAGCCGGAACGGCCGCGCGTGGTGCGCACACCGATGGCCTCATCATCGACCCCCAGGCGTCGGAAAAGAGCAGGTCCCGGCCGGGTGCGGGGCCGGGTTCTGGAGAGTCTGCCTCGATCCGCTGGAGGAACGCTCGAGGAACGGAAGACCTCCGGGAGAGGTCGGGACGAGAGAAGCCGCCCCGATGTGGCAAAGGTTTGCCCGCGTGTTGCCAGGCGGCCTACGCTCGGTGCGGTTCTGCCGGCGACTCTCCTGCCCCGCTCACCCCAGGGATGCTCATGCTGCGACAGCCCGCGTTCGGACACCGCCTGAAGAAGCTGAGGACGGCCCGGGGCCTGTCCCAGACGGCGCTCGCCGGGGAGGGCATGTCCACCGGTTACCTCTCCCGCCTCGAATCCGGCGCGCGCCAGCCCACCGAGCGGGCCGTCACCTACCTCGCGGGCCGACTCGGCCTGGAACCCGCGGACTTCGAGGAACCCGCCACCGGATCCCTGGCCCACGCGCTCACCCTCGCCGCCTCCACCGGGTCCGGCGACGCCATCGAGGAGCTGCGCCAGGCCCTGGCCGCCGAGGCCCACGAGAATCCCGTACTGCGCTGGCAGGCGCTGTGGCTGCTCGCCCAGGCCGACCGGCTCCAGGGCGACCACGCCGGCGAGCGCGAACGGCTCGGCCGGCTCGTCGCCCTCGGCGACGAGGTCGGCGTCACCGAGCTGCGCGTGCGCGGGCTGACCCGGCTCGCCCGCTGCCTGCGGTCCCTCGGCGACATCACCCCGGCCCTCGACGCCGCCGTCGAGGCCCACCGCCTCGCGCTCGGCGAGAAACTGGGTGTGGAGGACCGTGCCACGGCCCTGCTCGCACTGATCTCCGTCCAGGCCGAGGCCGGCCGCATCGGCGAGGCGCGGGCGCACGCCGACGAACTGACCGCGCTGGTGGAGGGACGTACGGACGCCCTCTGGGCGGAGGCCATGTGGACGGCCGCCGCCGTCCGGATGCGCCAGGGCGACTACCCCGGCGCCCAGGCCTGCCTGGAGGACGCGCTCGAACGCTTCAGCAGTCAGGAGGACCTGGTGCTGTGGCTCCGGCTGCGCCTGGCCGCCGCCCGGCTCCACCTGCAACGGCTGCCCGCCGACCCCGAGCAGGCCCAGCGCCGGGCCGCCGAGGCGGAGGCCGCCCTCGCCTTCGTCGGCACCCCCGCGCTGCGCCAGGACCTGACCGCGCTCAAGGCCGACCTGGCCTTCGCCACCGCCCGCTACGACGACGCGCGCGCCCTCCTCGGCGAACTGGCGGGGGACGCGCCGAGGATGACGTACCGCGACCAGGTCCGGCTGGAGATGCTCCGCCACCAGCTGCTGATACTCGGCGGGGACCCGGCCGGCATCCAGGGCCTGCGCACCCTGGCCCAGCAGGCCCAGGAGGACGCCAACATCGACCTGGCCGCCGAGATCTGGCGGATGCTGGCCGATGCGCTGGCCGAGAGCGGCCGGGTGGGGCGGGCCGCCTCCGCCTGAGCGGGCCCCGTGCGCGGGGCCCCTCCTCCGCCCGGGCGGGGCGCTCCGGTCCGTCCGCTTGAGGGAGGTTCGAGCGGCGGTGTGCATCCTGGAGGGCACCCGCAGAGGTGAAAGGGGCATTCATGTCGTCGCAGCGTGTGCACGCGAGCGAGCGGACGGCGTGGGTGGCCGCTCCGGCCGGCGTGGTCTACGGCCTGCTGGCCGACGCCGTGCGCTGGCCCCTCCTGCTGCCCTCCCCCGTGCACGTCGAGCGGATGGACTTCGACGGCGAGCGCGAACGGCTGCGGCTCTGGGACGTCGCCGACGACCGCGTCCGGTCCTTCCACGTCCGGCGCGTGCTGCGGCCCCACGCCCGCGCGGTCGACTTCGAGCAGGAGGACACCGCCCGCCTCGGCGTGCCCGTGTCCGGCACCTGGACGGTCGAACCGAAGGGCGAGACGCGGTCGCTGGTGACCCTGAGCCAGCGCCGCACCCTCGTGGGCCTGCCCGCCGCCGAGAGCGAGCGCAGCCACCGGGAATGGGACGCGGAACTGGACGCACAGCTCGCGCAGCTCAAGCAGTGCGCCGAACGCTGGGAGCGGCTGGACCAGCTGCTGTTCTCCTTCGAGGACAGCATCCACGTCCGCGGCTCCGCCGAGCTGGTCTACGACTTCCTCTACCGGATCGGGGACTGGAGCGAATCCGTCCCGCACGTGGAGTGGTCCAGCGTCATCGAGGACGTGCCGGGCGTGCAGGTCGCGGTCCTGGACACCTGCGCCGCACCCGGCGGGCGGACGGTCTCCACGCGGGCGGTGCGGCTGTGCTTCCCCTCGGCCGCCCGGATCGTCCACAAGGAGCTGGTCACCCCCGAACCGATCGCCGCGCTCAGCGGCGAATGGTCCCTGGTACCGGACGAGGACGGGGTCCGCGTGGTCTGCGCGCAGCAGGTGATGCTCGACGAGGAGGCCGTCGGGCGGGTGCTGGGCGAGGGGACGAGCCTCGCCGAGGCCCGCCGCCACGTGCGCGCCTGGCTGGGGCGGGCGAGCGAAGAGGTGCTGGAGCTGGCCGCGTGGCACGCCCGGAGCGCCGTACGCAGGCTGCGATGACGACCTCACCGACGACAAGGAGCAGTCCGATGGCCCCCACCCGGTCCGCCGAGCCGGTGACCGACGCGGTGACCGAGGCGCCGGTGACCGAGGAGCCCGTGACCGGGCCGGCCGGTGCTCGGCTCGCCGAACGCCCGCACCGCCGAAGGTACTTCGCGCTCGCGCACCCCTACGCCGCCCTCGCGCCCACCGTGGACGTGGCGCTGCGCGCGGTGCGGCTGGAGGCGCTGCTCTCCGACCCCTACGACGAGGAGAACCCGTACGGGTTCCACGGCCTGCGCGCGGGTGTCCGCGGCCGGGACGGGGCGCAGCGCGCCGCGGTGGAGGCCGCGGCGCGGGCCGAGCGCCTGCCGGCGGCGCACGGCGGGCGCTTCACCGCGGCCGACGACCTCGCGCGGGTGCTGCGCCCGCTGTTCCGCCGGGACCTGGCGCTCGGCCACGCGCACGGCGCGCGGGCCCTGGCCGCCGCCCTGGAACGGGAGGAGCCGGTGCCAGCGGGGGCCGCGGAGTTCGCCGCGCTGCTGGGTCCGGCGGCGCTGACCGCCGCCACGGGCACGGTGCTGCGCGCGGCGGCGCGGCTGGTCTCCGAAGGAGGCCGGCGCGATCCGGCGGTGCGGCAGTGGCGCGGCCCGCTGGCCGCGGCCTTCGCCGATCTGCTGGCCTGCGAGAGCCTGGTGGCGGTGGGGCTGCGGGCGAGCGCGCTGCCCGGCGGCGGCGGGCGGGCCGTGCGCGCGGCCGCCGGCTACGCGACGGCGCTGGTGGTGGGCGGGGTACTGGACGAGCTGGACCTCGTACTCGGTGAATGCGGCCGGCCTGCCGGGTCCCTGGAGCGGCGGCTGGTGACCGCACTGGCCGCGGACCTCCCCCGGGCCGGGCTCGGGCCGGCCGACGTGGCCGCCCATCAGGGCGACCTCGTACGGGAACTGCCCGCGCTGGCCCGTGCCTTCGAGCGGCGGGCGGACACCACGGGCGCCGCGCTCTTGCGGCTCGGCGAGGCCATGCCCGCCCGCAGCGTGCCCCCGGCGCCCGGCAGCGACGACACCCTGGTCGGCGCGCTCACCGGCGCCGCGGCCCGGCTCTCCACCGCCGTCGCGGGCGGCGGGGCGGTGACGGCGGCGCTGGCCCGGGTGGCGGGCCGGCTGGTGAGCGAACAGCGCGCGCTGCACGGACCGTGCCTGGCGGCCGCGCACGCGGGCCCCGCCGATCCGGCGGTACGGGCGCTGGCCGACCGGCAGGCCATGCTGCTCCTGGCGGCCGCCGTGCTCGGCGTGCAGGGAGCCGCCGCCGGGCGGGGCCTGTTCCTGGGCGGCGAACACTGGTCGCTGCTCGCCGCCACCCGGATCGCCGCGCGCCTGGGCATCGCCCCGGGCGGCCCGGGCGGTCCCGCGGACATCGAGGCGCAGCAGCGGGTGTGGGCGGAACTCGACGCCCGGGACCGGCTCGGCGTCGACTGCGACCTCTACGCGACCCGGGTGCTGTGGTGAGCGCCGTGACGCCGGCCGACGGACCGGGCCAGCTGCCGCTCGCGGTCGCCGGGCCGGACGGGCCGTGGGACGAGCTGGGCGACCGGCTCGACGACGACGGCCGGGCGGTCGTCTGCACCACCTGGGGCCAGTGGCTGACGGCCGCGCTGCTCGATCCGGGACTGCGGCCGCTGCTCGGGCACGACTGGCCGCGCTACCGGCAGGGGCCGACCGCCGCCGGGCGGATGCGCTTCGCGGTCTCCCGGCTGGTCGTGAAGTACACCGCCGCGAGCGCGCTGAACGTACCCGTGGGCAGCCTCGACCTCGGCTACCGCCCCGGCGGGCGGCCCGTCCTGCGCGGGCTCGGCGGCGAGCTGGAGGTGAGCCTGGCGCACACCGACGAGCTGATCGTGGTCGGGGTGAGCCGGACCGGGCCGATCGGGGTGGACGCGGAACCCGCGGACCGGGACGTCTCCTTCGAGCTGCTGCGCGAGCACGTCTGCACCCCGGCTGAGGACGCGGAACTGGCCGCCCTGCCCGAAGAGGAGCGCCGGATCCGGCTGCTGCGGATGTGGACGCTGAAGGAGGCCTACACCAAGGCGCTCGGGCACGGGATGCGGCGGAGCTTCGCCGGCTTCGGGTTCCGGTACGAGCCGGGGCGCGGCGGCGGGGCGGGTACGCGGCCCGTACTGGCCGACGGGCCGGCCGGGGACGCGGGCGGCCCGTCGGGCGGGGACGGGAACTGGAGCTTCGCCACGCACCTCGTCCAGGACCGCTACCTGGTCAGCGAGGCGCACCGGCGGGTGCCGGCCGCCCCGGCGGCGCGGGCACCGCAGGCGCCGCCGCCGGTCGACACCGGTTCGCGCGGCGCTGCAGGTCCGCTCGAGGAAAGGGTCCCCGAACCGCTGGGCCCACTACGCTTTTTGGACCGGTAACCTCCGGCCGGGGCCAAGGGAAGGCGTACGCCGTGAAGGCAAGGGAACTCGCCGAAGCACAGCCCGCGCACCGTCCGTGGGTCGGGGGCCGTCGTGCCGGTCGGGTCGGATAGCCCGGGTCTCCCCCCGCTCCCGGTGGCGGCCGGGGGAAAGCCGGGACGGGGATGACCGGCGTGCCGTGCCCCGCGGGGCCGCCGCCGGTCCTCGTCGTGGTGCGCGAGGCGGGTCGGGCGGAGCCCGGCGCCCCGCTCGTCTTCGGCGTGCACGGGCTGCGCGACGACGCGGACGCCGAACTGTTCGCCGCGCGGATCGCCGGGCGGCACCGGGAGTTCCGGGTCACGTTGGAGTGCCACGGGCCGGGGCGGCACACGCTGCGCCTGGCGCCGAGTGGGGGCGGGGGCGGGGGCGCGGGTACGGGTACGGGCGCGGACGGTGGCGCGGGAGCGGGTACGGGTACGGGTACGGACGCCGGTGGCGGGCCGGGTGCCGAGCTGCTCGCCGATCTGCTCGGGCCGCACCCGGGGCCGGGGGAACCGCTCGCCCTGGCCGGGTACCAGCGGGACCTGCTTCGGGAGTCGGTCACCCGGCAGGGCGAGCCCGACCCCCACATCGAGCAGCTGTACTGGAACTGGTCGGGCCCGCTGGAGCGGGCGCGCTTCGCCGCGTCCTGGCAGTCGGTGGCCGACCGGGAGGCGGTGCTGCGGGCCGCCTTCGACTGGACGGCGGTGGCCCGGCTCGTGCTCCACCCGCGCGCCGACGTCGACATCGTCCACCGGGCCCGCGGGGAGAGCGGCTGGCCCGAACTCCTCGCCGCGGACCGGCTGCACGGATTCGCCCTGGACCGGCCGCCGCTGCTGCGACTCACCCTGCTGCACGGGCGGCCGGGGGAGCCCGTACGGGTCCTGCTGACCTACCACCGGGCGCTGCTCGACGAGCGCGGCGTCCACCTCCTGCTGCGCGAGTTCTACCGCGCCTACCTGGCCGGCGGGGTGCTGCCCGGCGGGGAGCGCCGCCCGGACCTGCGCGACCACGCCCGCTGGCTGGCCCGGCAGAGCGCCGAGGGTGCGCGCGAACTGTGGACGCGGACCGCACCCCCGCGCCACGCGGCCACCGCGGTGGGCCGCCGGGGCGCCGAGACCCGGCAGAGCGGTGTGGGACGGCTGCGCGGGCGGCTGGCCGAGCCCTACAGCTCGGGGCTGCGGTCCTGGGCGGCGGCCCGGGGCGCGGGGGAGAGCAGCGCGCTGCACGTGGTGTGGGCGCTGCTGCTCTACCGGGCGGCGGGGGCCGCGGGGCCGCGGCGGGTGAGCTTCGGGGTGCAGCTCGGGCCCCGGGACATCGCGCTGCCCGGGGCGGCGGGGATCCCCGGGGTGCTCGGGCATCCGCTGCCGATGACGGTGCGGGTGGATCCGGCGGCGCCGCTGGCCGAGCTGCTCCAGCAGGTGCGGGACGCGCTGCTGGACCTGGCGGCGTACCCGTGGGTGTCCGGCGACCGGATCCGGGCGTGGATCGGGCGCGGCGAGGGCGAACGGCTCACCGACACCGTCGTCTCCTTCGACCACCGGCCCGAACTGCCGCCGGGCGTACGGGCCGAGCTGGAGGCGCAGGGGATCGGCGTGGACGAGCCGCGTGCCGCGGGCGGCGGGACCAGCCTGCCGATCGCGCTGAGCGCGCGGCACGAGCGGGGCGGGGGGCTGGCCCTCAGCGCGGTGTACGACCGGGCGCGGCTGGCCGACGAGGACGCGGCGGCGGCGCTCGGGCAGTGCGTGGGTCTGCTGCGTGCGCTGGCTCGGATGCCGTCTCCGGATCGGGATCCGGGGACGACGGTGGGGCAGGCGCTGGCGCTGCTGGCCCACGTCGAGGTCCCGGCGGTGGCTCCGCCTCCGCCGGTGCCGCGGCGGGGCGGCGTGCGGGTCCTGCGGGCGGGCGGGGCGTCGGCCGACGTGATCTGCCTGGTGGTGGTGCCGGGGGTGGTGGCGGGGGTGGGTGAGCGGTTCCTGCGGGAGTACCGGGGGGTGGAGAGGGTGGTGGAGGTGCGGATGCCGGTGGGGGTGGCGGGGGCTGGTGTGGCTGGTGTGGCTGGGGTGCCGCCTGAGCTGGTGGGTGTACTTGCCCCCGGGCGGCGGGTGTTCCTGTGCGGGTGTGGTCCCGGGGCGGGGGTGGCGCTGGGGCTGGGGGAGGTGCTGGCCGGGGGGCCGGTGCGGGATCTGGCGGTGACGGTGGTGATGACGGGGGTTGCGGGGGCGGAGGGGACGGCCGGGGCGCTTGCGCTTGTGCTGGGGGCGGGGTCCGGTTCCGCTCCGGGTTCGGCTTCGGGTTCGGCTTCGGGTTCCGCTCCGGCGCCGGGTTCGGCTTCGGATCCGGCTTCCGCGCCGAGTCGGTAGCGGGTGCGGGTACGGGTGCGGGCCGTTTCTCGGCCTGTTCCCTCCGGGGGCGCCTCAAACGCCGGCGGGGCTGACTTTGGTGGGGGTTGGTGGGTGTCTGCGGGTGTTGGGGGTGCGGGGGTTGCCTCCGGCGGCGCCTCAAACGCCGGCGGGGCTGGATGTGGCGGGGGCTGGGTTTTGGGTGTTGGGTGTAGCGGGGCTGAGTTTGGTGGGGGTTGGTGGGTGCGTCTGCGGGGGTTGGGGTGTGGGGGTGCCTCCGGCGGCGCCTCAAACGCCGGCGAGGCTGGATGTGGCGAGTGCTGGGTGCTGGGTGCTGGGTGTAGCGGGGCTGGGGAGGGCGGGGGTTGGTGGGTGTCTGCGGGTGTTGGGGGTGTGGGGTGCCTCCGGTAGGGCTTGATGTGGTGGGGCTGGAGTGGCTCGCGGGGTCGCGTTGGTGGGGCGGTCGGTCAGGGGTGGGGGGATGAGGGGCTGGGGCGGGTTACTACGTACAGGCTGCCGTCCTCGTCCAGGTAGCCTGCGTCGCCCGTGGGGAGCCAGCCGTCCGGGGCGTGGGCGGCGGTGAGTTGGGGGCCGCGGATCTCCACCTCGCCCGTCGACCACACCGGTACCGGCCGGCGGCCCGCGGGGGTCACGACGCGGCACTCGGTGCCCGGCAGGGGGACGCCGACCGCGCCCAGGTCCGGGCGGGAGCCCGGGGTCTGGTGGTGGGAGAGGGTGCAGACCTCGCTCA
Organism: Streptomyces sp. NPDC043876; assembly: GCF_056435825.1. NCBI lineage: Bacteria > Bacillati > Actinomycetota > Actinomycetes > Kitasatosporales > Streptomycetaceae > Streptomyces > Streptomyces sp. NPDC043876. Next base: position 35,831 of record NZ_JBWKDV010000014.1, read on the forward strand.
GGCCGTACCCCTGGAGGACCGGCGCGCCCAGCACGTCGCGCAGCCGTCGCGCGGTCGCCGGTTCCAGCGGCGTGCCGCCGCAGAGCACCGCGCGCAGGTGCGGGCCGGGCAGGTCCGGGTGGCCGGGGGCGAAGCGCCGGTCGGCGGCCAGCCGGGCCAGCCTGCTCGCGAGGCCGTGGTAGTGGCTCGCGCCCACCCGGGCGGCCAGTGCGATCCCGGCCCAGGGTGCCGGGTCCTGGCACAGCACCTGCCGGGCGCCCGCGTGCACGGCGGCGTCGAGGTGGGCGGGGTGGTAGTGCGGCAGGTGGTTCAGGGTGACCGAAGCGGCGTCCAGGCCCTGCGCGATGGCGGTCTGGGCCGCGCCCGCGATGAGGTTGCGGTGGCTGAAGGGGACCGCCCGCAGCGCGCCGCCCCCCGGCCCGGCGTGCGGGGTGAACTGCCAGCAGGCCACGGCGTCCACGTCGACCGGCGGCCCGGTCCGCACGGGGGTGTCCGGTACTCCGGTCAGCGCCGCGGAGAGGGCGAGCGCCGGGCCGGGGGCCGCCTCGCCGACGGCGTCCGTCACCACGATCGTCCGCAGCCGCGGCAGCCGCCCCGCCGGCTCGACCAGCAGCTCGGCGAGCGCCGTGGGCACGAAGGCGACTTCGGCCCCGGTGGTGGTGAGGATCTCGTGCAGGGCGGCCGGACCGGCCGCCGGGTCGACCAGGGCCAGCGGACGGCCGCCGCGGATCGTGCCGTAGTAGACGGCCGGGAACACCGCGTCCAGGCTCGCGGCGGCCGCGACCACGGTGCCGGGCCGGGGCGCGAGGCGGCGTACGGCGTGCGCGATCCGGTCCGCCTCCCGGTCGAGCGCGGCGAAGGTGAGGGTGGTGCGGGCGGTGGTGACGGCCGGTGCGTCACCGGCGCGTGCGGCGGCCCGGCGCAGCAGGTCGTCGAGCGGGTTCTCCAGGTACCTCAGGACGGGCACGTGCGACCTCCAGACTCCGGACGGCACTCCAGGCGGCGGTCCGGTGATGACCCATCACTGTCCGCGTCGCGGCTGGACCGGGGCTGGAGAGGCCTTCGAGAGGGTGGCCGCCTCGGGTGGGCGGACACCCCCTGTGGCTCCGGGGCGGCGCTCTCAGGCCGCGAAGAGGTCGAAGGTGGAGGTGTGCCGGGGCCCGGCGAAGACGTCGAGCTGCGGGTCCACGGACAGCATCGCCTGGTGCAGGCGCTGCAACTGCGGGGAGGGCTCCACGCCCAGGTCCTCGATCAGCCGCATGCGCAGCCTGCGGTACACCTCCAGGGCCGAGGCCTGCCGGCCCGAGCGGTAGAGCGCGACCATCACCTGGGAGTGCAGTCCCTCGTGCTGGGGGTGGCGCGCGGTCAGTTCGGTCAGTTCGGCGATCAGTTCGGCGTGCCGGCCGAGGCGCAGGTCCGCGTCGATCCGCCGTTCCACGGTGACGAGCCGGCTCTCCTCCAGGCGCATCACCTCGATGTCGAGGATCGGCCCGACGCGCACGTCGACCAGGGCCGGTCCGCGCCACAGGTCCAGCGCGGCCTTGAAACGGGCCGCCGAGACCTGGCTGTCGCCCGTCTCGAAGGCCGCCTGGCCCTCGCGGATCAGGCGCTCGTAATCGTGTACGTCGACGCTCTCTTCCGGGATCTGCAGCAAGTAGCCGCCGTGCCGGGTCGCCAGGACCTCCTTGGCACCGCCGGGCGCGTCGGGTCCCATCGCCGTGCCGAGGCGTCTGCGCAACTGGAGGATGTACGTCTGCAAGGTGGTCAGCGCGCTCTGCGGCGGCTGCGTCCCCCAGATCTCCTCCATGAGGGTGGGAACCGGCATGACGCGCCCCGGATAGAGCGCGAGCAGCGACAGAACCTGCCGTGGTTTACCCGCGGTCGGAACGATGGATCCCCCGTTGACCTCGGCACTCAACGGACCCAGAACCTGAATCCTCACGGTCTCCTCCGTACTCGTCGAGTTCCTTGTCTTTTCCATCCGGTAGGCAGAAATCTGCCCCCGCTCCAGGCACGCTAGCGGGGGCCGCAGGTCTTTCTCTATTTCCTGTAGTGGTCCTTGAGCGCCTTTCCATGGCAGGGGATCGGGAAAGGTGAGGATTCGGCCGCATTCGGCCTTTTTGCAGGTCAGCCCGGGCTGGATACCGCTGCTGGCGGATCTTCGGGGGGAAAGTGATGGCTGATATAGATCAACTTTCCGGGGTGCGAGAGGATCCGCGAATGTTTCCAAATTATCGGCAAAGGATTCGAGGGGTGTTACGCGGGAACGGATGCCGGGATTCCGCCGACGGGCTCCGGGAGCGGGAAAGTCTGCGGGGCGCTGCGGCTCCAGGGGAAGCCGTGGTTGAGCTGGATCACCGCGTCCTGCCCCGGGTCGGCGGGTACCGCGACGGCGACCAGCACACCGGGGACCGGCTCCAGTTCGATGAACCACCAGGGGCGGGCCCTGTCGTCCTCGGGCGGGGCGAAGGCGCGCACGCCGCGCTCGTCGTCCATCGTGAACACGAAGCTGTCGAAGGGCAGTCCGAGCCCCAGGCCGCGGGCCTTGGAGTACGCCTCCTTCAGCGTCCAGACGCGCAGCGCGCGCCGGTCGCGTTCGCGCCCCGGCGGCAGTGCGTCGACCCAGTCGCGCTCCTCGGGCGCGAAGGTGCGCACGATGGTGGTGATGGCCTGGGCGTCACGGTCGTCCATCCGCTCCACGTCCACGCCGATGCGCTGGTGGCGCACGATGCCGAGCAGGTTGTAGCCGCCCGCGTGGGAGAGGTTGAAGTCCAGCTGGGCGCCGTCGCGCGGCAGGGCGTCGGGGGAGGGCCGCAGGAAGGGGCGGCCGCGGGCGGAGCGCCAGATGACCAGCTCTGCCTCGGCCAGGCCGGCCTCCAGGGACAGGGCGCGGCGCACCAGGGTGTGCGCGATGAGGTACTGGCTGCGGTCCCGCTCGAAGAGGAACTTGCCCGCGGTCTTGTGCTCGTGGGCGTCCAGCCAGTGCCCGGCCAGCAGGCCCGCGAGGGCCGGACTGACCTCGTCGTTGGGGCACAGCCACAGGGTGACCGCCTCGGCGGTGGGCCCCTGGGCGGCGGCCGCCTCGACCAGCTGCTGCCGGTTCGTGCCGCCGCTCACCGCAGGCCTCCCTGCTCGTCGCCGCCGGTATACGAAGGGGTGGTGAACCAGTGGGGGCGGGGGCGGGCCGCGGTCGGCGGCAGGTCGCGGACGGGGCGCGCGCCGGGCGCGGGGGCCTCGTCGGCGACCAGGACGTCGACCCCGGCCAGCCACAGCCGGGCCAGCTGTTCGAGCCGGGCGCCCCGCCAGAGGGCCTGGACGTAGTCCCGGGTCTCGTCCAGCGCGCCCAGTAGCAGCGGGTCGCGGGCGCCCGCGGCGCGCAGGTCGGCGCTGCGGACGGCGGGTGCGGACGGGGGGCCGCCCGCTTCCGGGTGGGCGCCCTCTTCCGGGAGGCCGCTCGCCGCGGCGAAGGCGGCCAGGGCCGCGGCGAGGCCGGGCACGTCGGTGGCGACGACGGCGAGCCGGCAGTCCATCGGGGCCCGGCCGGTGCGCAGTTCGCCCGCCACTGCGTCGAGGCCGCAGACCGCGCCGCGGGCCGCGCCGGCGGGGGAGGTCAGCCACTGGGCGAGGTCCCCGGCGGTGGCGCCGAGGTGCGCCGGGGTGGGCGCCGACAGCAGGACGAGCCGGGGGGCGGGGGCGGGGTCCGCGGTCCGGGGGGCCGGGGCGGGGTCGGGTGCGGGGGCCTGCTCCAGGAGCAGGACGGCCTGCGGTGCGCCGTCCTCGTGTACGCAGACCAGGGCGCGGCGGGGCGGGCCGGCGGGCCAGGGGGCGGGCTGGGCGCGGCCGCCGCTGCCTCCGGCGGGAGGTGGGGTCGGGAGCAGGGTGGCGTGGCGGAGCTGGAGGACCGCGCGGGCCAGTGCGGCGGCGCCGGTGGCGGCCCCGGCGCGGCCGACGGAGGCCGCCGCGGTGCGGGCGTCCTCCGTCACGGCGACGTCGGCGGCGGGGACCCGGGCGGTGGCCAGGGCCCGCTGGACGAGGCGCTCCCCCAGCGGGGCGGCCGGGCCGCCGCCCGGGTGGCCGACCGCGCTGGACAGGATCACGGCCTGGACCCGGTCGCCGTCGGCGCGGGCGGCGGACAGCGGTTTGAGGAGCACCGCCACCACGCCCTCACCGTCCCCGGTGGCCAACCGGCCCGGATGCAGCCGCAGTTCGGCCGCGCCGACCAGGGCGGCCGCGCATTCGCCCGCGCGCAGGGCGGCGAGGGCGTGGTGCACGGCGGTGAGGAAGGAGGAGGCGCCGGTGTCCACGTTCTGGCTCGGCCCGCGCAGGTCCAGCAGCCGGGAGAGCCGGCCGGCCGGGTCGCCGTGCGGGGTCCCGCCGGGGGCCAGCAGGGAGTAGTCGTGGGAGGTGACGGCGGTGTACACGCCGACGCTGCGGGCCGGGGTCGCGCCGTCGGGGGACCCGAGGGCGTCCAGCCGGGCCCCGGCGCACCCGGCGCCCTCCAGCACCTGCCGGGCCCGCTCCAGCAGCAGCCGCTCCTGGGGGTCCAGCCGGGCCGCGGTGGCGGGATCGACGCCGAAGAGGTCGGGGTCGAAGCGGTCGACTCCGTCGAGGAAGTGCCCGAGGGGGGCGGTGGCCCCCCGGGCCGGGTCCTGGTCCGGGGTCGGGTCCGGGCCGGTGGCTGCGCCCGGGGTGGAGGTCGGGCCCTGCGCCGGGGCCGGGTCCTGACCCGGGGTCGGGTCCTGGGCCGGGGTCCAGGCGGCCACCGCCCGTTCCGCTGCCGGGGCTTCGGTCGGAGCGTTTGCCGCCGTGGCGGGGTGGGGCGCGGGGCCGGTGGCTCCGGCCGGGTCAGGCGCGGTCCGGCCGGAGGAGCCGGGTGTGCGGGCCGGGGTCGGGTCCGGGCCGGTGGCTGCGCCCGGGGTGGGGTACGGGTGCTGGTCCGTGCCCGGGACCGCGGCCAGGCGCGGGGGGCTCGTGGCCGTCACCCGGCCCGTCGCGGCCAGGGCCGCGCTCGCGACGGGCGGGCCGGGGCGGGGTGCGGGGCGGCCTGCGGCCGCGGGCTCCGGGGTCGGCATCCCGGGCACACCGGGGACGCCCGGCGCACCCGGAGCCGCCGGGGCTGGCGCGGTCCGTGCGGCGGGGACCGTGCCGCGCGCCGGGGTTTCGGCGCGGCCCGTGCCCTCGGCCTCGCTCCAAGCGGGGCCCGTGCCCTCTGCCCGGCGCCAGGCCGGGTCGGTGCCCTCGGCCGGGTCCGCGCCTTCGGCCGGAACAGCAGCGGCGTGGCGCCGAGCCGGACCCGCGGCCTCGGCGGCAGCCGTGCCCTCGGTCGGATCCGCGCCTTCGGCCGGAACAGCAGCGGCCTGGTGCCGAGCCGGACCCGTGGCCTCGGCGGCACCCGTGCCCTCGGCCTGGCGGCCCGTGCCCTCGGCAGCTTCCGCGCCCTCAGCCTGGCGGCCCGTGCCCTCGGCGGCGCCCGTGCCCTCCGCCGGGGCGGGGCCCCGGTGCGGGGGGTGGGTCGGGGGTGGGGTGGGGGTCAGCGTGCGGTGCCAGAACGCGGTCAGGTCGGGGGCGCCGGGGAAGTGGCCCTGGAGGGCGATGACCGCGCACGGTTCGGGGACGCTGGGGCGGGGCTGCGGGGAGCGGGCGGCGCTCTGGCCGCCCGTCAGCAGCGCCACCGCGCGTCGGCGCTCCAGGGTGCCGCTCTTGAACCGCGTCAGGATTTCCCGGTCTTCCATCTCCTGGCGTGCCTTTCGTCTGCGGCCTGGGGAGTGTGCGTGCGGTCGTTCCGGGGCGTGCGGAAGCCGCCGCCCCCTGCCCCCGGGCGCCCGGCGGGGGTCAGCGTGCGGCCAGGAGGGCCGCCGCCTCGTCGATGCTGAGCACGTCGTCCCGTACCGCGTCCAGCAGTGCTTCCAGGTCGAGGCCCGGGCCCTGGGCGGCGGGGGGTGCGGGCGCGGCGGGCGCCGGGGCGGGCGCGGGGGTGCCGCTCACGCGGGAGGTGACGTAGGCCGCCATCGCCGCGAGGTCGGGGTGTTCGTAGAGCAGCGCCGTCTGTTCGGTCAGGTCCCAGGTCCGGTTGATGCCCGCGACGAACTCCGCCGCCAGGATGGAGTCCAGGCCGAGCATCGTGAACGGGGTCCCCGGGTCGATGTCCTCGGGCGCGCAGCGCAGGATCCGGGCGAGCTGGTCGCGCAGTACGCCGGTCAGGGCGGCGGGGTCGGCGGCCACGGCGACCGCGGCCGGGCGCCGTACGGGCCGCAGCGGGGCCCAGGCCGTCATGGGCGCGGCCGGCGCCGGGGCGGCCGGGGCGTGCAGGAGCCCGGCGATGTGCCGGGCGAGGGCCGCCGGGGTCCGGTGCTCGTACAGCGCTTCGGCCGCGAGCCGGATGCCGTAGCGGGCCCCGAGCGCGCCGAGGAACTGCGTGCCCAGCAGGGAGTCGACCCCCAGGAAGCCGAAGGGCCGCTCGGCGTCGACGGCGTGCACCTCGGAGCCGGTCATCCCCGCGAGCACCGCGGTGAGTTCGGCGAGCACGTCGGCGGCGGGAGTGTGCGGGGCGGTGGTCATGATGGGCGTCTCCCCGTGTCGGATCCCGGTCCCAGGGTACTTTTCCGCAATTTCCTGGAGGGGCCCTGGAATTGCGCTGGGGCGGGCGGAAAGCGCCTTGACGCGGCCGGACGGCCTGGGGAATCTCAAAGGGGTATTCGTGCGTGTTCCGCGTCTGAAGGAGACATCATCGTGGCGAGCAAGAAGAAGAATGTGACGGGTTCCGAGTCGGAAGTGGTCCCGGGCGCCGCCGGCGAGATCACCGAGGCCGGCGACGAGAGCACGGACGCGGACGTCCTCGGCAACATCGCCCTCCAGTAGGAGCGCCGGCACGGCGAAGGCGAAGGGGGCCCACCCGCCGGTGGGCCCCCTTCGCCGTGCCGTTCGCGTGCCCCCGTACCGGGCCGGTACGCGCCGCGGAGCGGATCTCAGGTGGTGGAGAGGACCACGCACATCGCGCCGAGGGCCACCGCCTGGAGCAGGACGCGGACGTTGATGACGCTGTCCCAGGTGCGCTGGAGGCCGCGGGCGTCGGGGGCCACCTTGCACTCCAGGGCCGCGCTGGTGAGCGCCTTGTTCACGGGCACGCTCACCTTGTTGTAGATGGCGAGCCAGATCACCAGGGCCAGCGCCGAGACGCCGGCGGCGATGGACGCCACGGGCTTGCCCTCGAAGCCGGCCAGCCCCGCGGTGGCCACCGTGGACACCAGGCCGGTGACGCCGGGGACGACCATCCGGGCGTCCCCGAAGCGGTGGGTCTGGCCCATGACGCTGGTGAGGGTCGCGTCGTCGACGTGGGCGAGGGCCGGGCGCTGGACGAGTGCGCCGAAGACGTCGGTGCCGTAGACCACCGCGTTGGCCATGGTGGCGATCACGGCCAGCGTTTGCAGGAGGACTTCCATCACAACCACCTTTGTAGCGACGCTAGATGTTCTGCCGAGACTATCAAGTTCGACGCTTGGAATGCTAGCGTTGACAACTCCACTAGTCCGCCAGGGAGTTCACGACCGGTCCCGGACCGGTCCGGGCAGCCACGAGGAGAGCACACAAGATGGCCATAGGACATGCCCGTCGCATACTCATCGCCGGCGGAGGGATCGGCGGCCTCGCCGCGGCCCTCGCCCTCCAGCAGCGCGGTTTCGAGCCCCTCGTCCTGGAGCGGGCCGAGGAACTGCGCGACGGCGGGGCCGGTCTGCACATCTGGACCAACGGCGTCCTCGCACTGGACTACCTCGGCGTGGCCGAGGAGGTCCTGGCGATCGCCCCCGCCCAGGAGACCGCCCACTTCAGCACCTGGCGCGGCGAGGTCCTCGGCGCCTGGCCCGTGGGCGACTTCGTCGCCCGCTACGGCGCGCCCACCATCGCCGTCGAGCGCTCCGTCCTGCACGGCATCCTGCGCGACGCCCTCCACGGCGACGTGGTGCGCACCGGCGCCCACGTCGTCGGCTTCGACCAGGACAGCGAGGGGGTCACCGTCCGCTTCGCCGACGGCACCACCGAGCGCGGCGACCTGCTGATCGGCGCCGACGGCATCCACGGAGCGGTCCGGGACGCCATGTTCGGCCCCGCCCACAACCGCTACAGCGGCTACATCGCCTGGCGCGGCCGGGCACCGATGGAGCACGCCGACATCCCCCCGGGCACCTTCAACGCCATGTTCGGACCGGGCACCCGCTTCACCTACTACGACGTCGCCCCGGGCCTCGTCCACTGGATGAGCGTCGCCAACGGCGCGCCCGGCGGACGTGACCTGCCCGGCGTGCGGGACATGCTGCTGCGCCGCCACGCGGGCTGGGGCGGACCGGTCGCGGACATCCTGAAGGCCACCCCCGAGGAGTGGATCCTGCGCGGTGACGTCGAGGGCCGCAAGCCCGAACGCGAGTGGGGCCGGGGCCGCGTCACCCTCCTCGGCGACGCCGCGCACCCCATCACCTTCAACATCGGACAGGGCGCCTGCCAGGCCCTGGAGGACGCCCTCGTGCTGACCGAGCACCTCGCCGCGGGCGGCGACCCGGTCGAGGCGCTGCGCCGCTACGAGAGCGAGCGCCGGGAGCGCACCGCGCCGCTGCAGAACATCGCCTGGCGGATCGGCAAGATGGGCGCCGTGACGAACCCGCTGCTGATCAAGGTGCGGGAAGCGTTCATGCGCAAGAACTGGAACACGAAGGCCTTCGCCGCGGCGGAGCAGGGCCAGGTCGCCTACGGGTCCCGCTGGGCCCGGCAGAGCGGGCGCTACCGGATCCCCGCCACCCCGGAGCGGACCCCTGCCCGGGACCGGACCCCGGCGGCCAGTTCCGCCCCCGGCGCCGAGTAGGCCCGTACGCCCGGGGGCGCCGCACGCCGTACGGCCCTGCGCACCGCCGAGCCCGGGTGGGCGGCCCCGCGCCGCGTCACCCGGGCAGCGCGCGCACCGCCGGACCGTCCGCCGGCAGCCGGGTCCACAGCGGGTGGCCGGCCGGGAAGCCCATGCAGACCAGCACGTTGACCAGCATGCCGTGCGCCATGAACCGGGTCGTCCCGTCCGGGTCCGCGCTCAGCGCGGCCCGGACCGTGTCCCACACCGCCAGCCACTCGGCCCGGACCGCCTCGCCGAAGGCGGCGTCGCCCGCGGCCTCCGCGGCCGCCACCGCGACGTACACCTGCATCTGGAGCCGGAGCCGGTCCGGCTCCTCGACGATGACCCGGGTGTAGGCGTTCGCCATCGCGCGCAGCGCCTCCTGCCCGGTCAGGCCCCGCGCGGCCGCCGCGAACAGGGCCGCCGTGTCCGCGACGCAGCGCGTCGCCGCCGCGAGGAAGAGCGCCCGCTTGCCGGGGAAGAGCCGGAACAGGTACGGCTGGGACACCCCCGCGCGCCGGGCGATGCTCCCGGTCGAGGTGCCGGCGTACCCGCCCCGGGCGAATTCGAGCATCGCCGCCCCCACCACGCTCGTGCGCCGCTCCTGTGCGCTCATCCTCACCATGCCGGCCAGTTTGTGGCGGTGCGCATTTCCCCGTCAATGGCGGGACCTTCGGCGGCAGTCGAGGTCAATTCGAGGAATGCGCCAGAACAGAGTGCCAGATTCACAGAGTCGAAAACCGGTCGCCGACGGCTCGATGACCTATCGGCCACAAGTCAGTGAGGTAGGAACGGGGATGATCGACAACCTATTCACGATGTTTCCCGGACAGGGCTCGCAGCGCGCGGGCATGGCGGGGCATCTCCTTCGCGAACACCCCCGCACGGCCGGACGCGTCCTGGCCCGGGCAGAGGAGGCGACGGGCCTCCCGCTGACCGAGCTGTGCACCACGGCTCCCGAGGAGGCGCTGGCACCGACCGAGATCGCCCAGCCCGCCATCGTCGCCACCAGCCTCGCCGTGTACGAGATCCTGCGCGCCGAGACCGGCTTCGTACCGGGCGCGGTCGCCGGGCACAGCCTGGGCGAGTACACGGCCCTGATCGCGGCCGGGGTGCTGGACGCGGACGACGCGCTGCGGCTGGTGCGCGTGCGCGGGCAGCTCATGGCCGGGGTCTCGCGGAAGGTCTCCGGCGCGATGACCGCGCTGCTGGGCCTGGACCCGGCGCGGATCGAGGAGGTCTGCGCGGCGGCCGCCCCGCTCGGGGTGGTCGAGGTCGCCAATTACAACGAGGCCGGCCAGACGGTGATCTCCGGGCAGAGCGCGGCGGTTGCCGAGGCGGCCCGGCTCGCCCTGGAGGCCGGCGCGGAGCGCGCCGTGCCGCTCAAGGTCTCCGCCCCCTTCCACTGCTCCCTGATGGGCGCCATCGAGGACGAGTTCGCCGAGGCGCTGGAGCGGGCCACGTTCCACGCGCCCCGGGTGCCCGTCGTCAGCTCGGTGACCGCCGGCCTCGTCCGCGACGGGGCGCACGCCCGCGACCTGCTGCGCCGCCAGCTGGCCGGCCCCGTGCGCTGGGTCGGCGTCCTGGAGGCGGCGTCCGCGCTCGGCGCGGGCGGTTACCTGGAGGCCGGTCCCGGCCGGGTGCTCAGCGGCTTCGCGGGCCGCGTCGCGCCCGACGCGCCCGTCCGCAGCACCAACGACGCGCGGCGCATCACCACCCTGCTCCGCGACCTGAGGCCGGAGCCCGCCACGGCGGCCGCTGCCTGAGCCGCGGCCCGACCCGTACGCCTTCCCACCCCAGCCCTGACAACCCGCCTTGCCCACCCTCTTGAAAGGCAGCCCACGGTGCCCGAAACCCTTGCCACCATCTCGACCGACTACCTCTCCGCGGTCCAGGCCGCCATCGCCGACGCGCTCGGCATCGACGAGGCCGAGGCCGTGCCCGAGGCGACCCTGCTCGGTCAGCTGGGCGCCGAGTCGATCGACCTGCTCGACATCCTCTTCCGCGTGGAGCGCGCCACCAAGGTGAAGATCACCGTGGCCGACATCGCCAACCTGCTCCAGGGCGGCATCCCGGACGAGGAGTTCGGCGACGAGAACGAGGTCGTCAACGACACCGGTCTGACCCACCTGGAGAAGGTCCTGCCGCAGTTCGACCGCAGCCAGCTCAGCGAGCCGCTGACGGCCGAGGGCGTGCTGGGCCTGTTCACCGTCCAGAACCTGACCGACCTGCTGACCGAGCGCGCCCGCGCGGCGGCCGCCGCCGCGTAGCGCAGAGACCGGCGGGGGCTCCGGGTCGACGGTGCCCCGGAGCCCCCCGCCGTTCCCTCCCCCACCAGAGACCCAGGCCGCCCGCCTCGCAGCAGAAACGGGAAGAGACAGATGAAGCTGAAGGACCGCACCGCCCTGGTCACCGGTGCCTCGCGCGGCATCGGCAAGGCCATCGCCCTGGCCCTGGCCGAACAGGGGGCGGCCGTCGCAGTCAACTACCGCTCGCGCCAGGAGGAAGCCCTGGCGGTCGTCGGGGAGATCGAGGCGGCGGGCGGCCGGGCCGTGGCGATCGGCGCCGACGTCTCCGACCCCGAGGACGCGGCCCGCCTGGTCGCGGAGGCCGTGGAGCGGCTCGGCGCCCTGGACATCCTGGTCAACAACGCGGGCATCAGCGACGACGGGCTGATCTACCAGTCGAAGCCCGACGCCTGGTGGAACGTCATGAAGGTCAACTTCGGCGGCGCCTACCACTGCACCCACGCCGTCAGCGAGCTGTTCATGACGACGGGCAACGCCACCATCGTCAACATCTCCTCCGCCATGGGCGAGACCGGCTGGATCGGCCAGTCCAACTACTCCGCCTCCAAGGGCGCGCTGAACTCCTTCACCCGCGCCGCCGCCATCGAGTTCGCCCGCTTCGGCGTCCGCGTCAACGCGGTCCTGGCGGGCTTCACCCCGACCGAACTGGTGGGCGAGGTGATGGAGAAGGACGGCGGCAGGTCCATCAAGAAGCAGATCCCGCTGCGCCGCTTCGCCACCGTCGAGGAGGTCGCCGCGGCCGCCGTCTTCCTGGCGGGCCCCGACTCCGGCTACACCACCGGCGAACTGCTCTGCGTCGACGGCGGGTTCTCCGCCCAGCTCGGCATCGGCCGTCCGTGACGGACCGCGAGGATCGAAAGGACCGGAAGAAGAGACGACGATGCGATTCCATCTGATCGACAGGATCGAATCCTGGACACCCCGCGAGCACATCACCGCTCGCAAGGTCACCTCCGTCGGCGAGGACTACTGGCAGCACACCGGCGGCGGTCCCGCGATGCCCTTCGGGCTCGCCCTCGAAGCCCTGTGCCAGTCGGCCACCTGGCTGATCATGCTCAGCACCGACCACCGGCTGCGCGCCGCGCTCCTCGCCGTCGGCGAGGCCACCGCGAGCCGCGCGATACGGCCCGGTGAGGTGCTCCGCATGGAGGCCAGGATCGAATCGATGACCGACGAGGCCGCGATCCTCGACGGCACGGTCACCGTGGACGGCGAGACCGTCCTGGACGCGAGCGGCATCCTGTGCGCGCTCATCGACGCCGAGCGGCTCGACGACCCGGCGAACACGGCGCGCATGGCGCGACAGCTACAGGGCGGAGGGCCGGTGGGATGAGCGGTACGAGCCAGACCAAGCGCGTGGCCATCACGGGCATCGGGGCGGTCACCCCCCTCGGCAACGACGCCGGGACCACCTGGGAGGGACTCGCCACCGGGCGCAGCGGCATCGGCCCGCTGACCACCTTCGACGCCACCGGGTTCCCCGTACGGATCGCGGCCGAGGTCAAGGACTTCGACGCGGCCAAGGCCATCCCGGCGCACGTGGGCCGCAAGCACCTCTCGCGGGTCGGCCAGTTCGGCGTCGCCGCCGCCTGGGAGGCGGTCCGCGACGCGGGCATCGACCAGGTGTCCGAGGAGGTGTACCCGGCCGACGAGCGCGGGGTCGCCATGGGCGCCAGCGTCGGCCGCCCCGAACTCCAGGCCCTCCTCGACATCGGCCACCTGCGGGCCACCAGCGGAGCGCCGGACGCCTTCATCTGCCAGCCCCCGGCGGTCACCCTGACCGACGACCAGAACGTCCCGCTGGCCGCCATGGCCCGGATGGTCGGCGGCACCGGCCCGATGATGGGCATCAGCACCGCCTGCGCCGGATCCGGGCACGCCATCGGGGAGGCGTACCGCGCCATCCAGGAGGGCGACGCCAAGATGATGGTCGCGGGCGGCTACGACTCGCTGACCACCTGGCTCGACCTGCTCGGCTTCAGCCTGCTGGGCGCGCTCACCGACCGCTACAACGACGACCCGACGCACGCCTCGCGGCCCTTCGCCGCGGACCGCTCCGGCTTCGTCATCGGCGAGGGCGCCGTCGCCGTGGTCCTGGAGGACCTGGACAGCGCCCGTGCGCGCGGCGCCACCGTGCTCGCCGAGATCATCGGCTACGCCTCCACCCTCAACGCGTGGCGGATCACCGACTCCCCGCCGGACGGCTCCGGCGCCATCCAGGCGATGGAGGGCGCCCTCGCGGAATCGGGCCTCGGCACCGGCGGCATCGACTACGTCGTCGCGCACGGCACCAGCACCCACGGCAACGACCAGTCCGAGACGGTCGCCATCAAGAAGGTGTTCGGCGCCGACGCGGGCCGCATCGTGGTCAGCGCCCCCAAGTCGATGTCCGGACACCTGACCTCGGCCAGCCTGGGCCTCGGCGTCCTCGCCGCGGTCAACGCGATGCGGCACTCCCTGGTGTCGCCCACGGTCAACCTCGACGAGCCCGACCGCGGCCTCGACCTGGACTACGTACCGCACACCGCGCGCCCCATGCCGGTGGGCGCGGCCCTGATCAACGCCTTCGCCTTCGGCGGCAGCAACACCGCCCTCGTCATCACGGCCCCGCGGGAGGACGCGTGACCACCTCGCTCGCCACCCCCGCCGTCCCGGGCTTCGACCGGCTGGAGGAACTGGTGCCCGGCGAACGGGGCGTCGGCGTCCGCAACGTGCCGGCCACCCTGCCCGCCTTCGACCACCACTTCCCCCGCCACCCGATCCTGCCGGGCGTCCTGCTCCTGGAGTCCATGGCCACCCTCGCCAAGGCGGTCGCGGGCGGCGCCGCCGACTGGCGCCTGGGCGGCGTGCGCGGGGTGCGCTTCAAGCACTTCGTCGGACCCGGCGACCAGGTCCGGATCACCGTCGAGGTGATCGGCCGCACCGAGCACAGCACCGATGTCAGGGCCACCGCCGAGGTCGAGGGCCGTGTGGTCGCCGCCGCTCGCGTCCTCACCCTCGTGAGCGCCGAGAAGCCCTGGGAGGGCACAGCATGAGCGACAACAGGCGGCGCGTGATGGTGACCGGCATCGGCCTGATGACCGGGATCGGCCAGGGCGCCGCACCGACCTGGGAGGCCCTGCTGGAGGGCCGCAGCGGCATCGGCCCGCTGCGCGCCTACGACCCGGCCCCGCTGAAGACCGGCATCGGCGCCGAGATCCCCGACTTCCGGCCCACCGACTGGGCCAGCCGCCGCACCCTGCGCATGCTGTGCCGCGGCGACCAGCTCGCCCTCGCGGGCGCCACCCTGGCGCTGCGGGACGCGGGCCTCGACGGCGAGAAGGACCTCGGGCACCGGGCCGGCCTCTTCCTGGGCAGCAACAAGGAAATGCCGCGCATGGACGAGCTGATCACCCAGCTCCAGGCCGTGCGCGCCGAGGACGGCACCCCCGACCTGTACAAGCTGGGCCAGGAAGCCTCCTCGGTGGTCGCGCCGCTCTTCTTCGTCGAGGGCCTCCAGCCCGCCGCCGGTTTCCACATCTCCGAGAAGTACGGGATCCGCGGCGCCAACGCCTACTTCGCCGGGACCGCCGACTCCGGCGCCATGGCCATCGGCCGGGCGATGCGCACCGTGCGCCGCGGCGAGGCCGACATCGTCGTCGCCGGCGGCTACGACGACGCCACCGGCTGGTGGGCGATGTCCAAGATGGACGGCCTCGGCGTCCTGACCACCCGCCCCGAACTCGGCGACAAGGCCTTCCGCCCCTTCGACCGGGACCGCTCCGGCTCCGTCTTCGGCGAGGGCGCCGCCCTGCTCGTCCTGGAGGAGCGCGAGCACGCGCTCGCCCGCGGCGCCCACTGCTACGCCGAGGTCACCGGCTTCGGCGCGGGCAACGACTGCGTACGGCCGCCCAGTCCGCAGGCCCGGGCGCGCGGCCTGTCCCGCGCCATCGGCCGCGCCCTGACCGACGCGGGCGGCATCTTCCCCGACGGCAGCTACATCGCGGCGCACGGCTGCGCCACCGTCCAGGGCGACGCCAGCGAGACCATCGCCCTGCACGACGCGCTCGGTACGTCCGCCAAGGCGGCGCAGATCAGCAGCGTCAAACCGCAGACCGGGCACCTGGTCGGCGGCGCCGGGGCGCTGAACGCGGCCGTGGCCGCACTGAGCCTGGACTCCGGGATCATCCCGGCGACCAGGAACCTGGACCACCCCGCCGCCGAGTGTGACCTGGACTACGTCCCGCTCACCCCGCGCGACACCCGGCCCGACAGCGCACTCGCCCTCGCCCGCGGCCTGGAAGGCCAGGCGGTGGCGGTGGCGCTGAGGCGGGTCTCATGACCGGCACACCCGAAAGGAGCGCGGACATGACGGACGACGTCTACGACCACACCACCCCGCAGGACGGCCCGGGCCGCACCCGCACCGTGGTCATCTGCGGAGTCGGCGCCGTGACCGCACAGGGCGACGGCGCCGAGGCGCTGTGGGAGGGCATCCGCACCGGACACACGGCCATCGGCCCGGTCCGCGGCATGCCCATGGAGGGCTACGACACCGAGATCGGCGGCGAGGTCCTGACCGACCGCCGCCCCGTCTACGACTACCTGGCCGCCTTCGGCGGGCAGGTCCGCGAACCGGCCGCCGACTTCGCGCTGCTCGCGGCGGAGGAGGCCATGGAGCAGGCGGGCCTGGGCGCGCTGCCCGCCGACCGCTGGGGCGTCGCCTTCGGCTCCTGCAACGGCGGCCTGCGCAGCGCCGAGCTGCTCGCCCGCAGAGCGATGGACGACACCGCCCCCGAGGACGACGGCCGGCACTACCTGCTGGTTCCGCCGCAGGCCATAGCCGAGGCGCTCAGCAGCGCCTTCGGCCTCAAGGGCCCCTCCCTGTCCGTGAACACGGCCTGCGCCTCCGGTGCCCACGCCATCGCCCACGCCACCGAGGCGATCGCCGCGGGCCGCGCCGACGCCATGCTGGTCGGCGGCTCCGACGCCTTCACCGAGACCGCGTTCGCCGGCTTCACCAGTCTGCAGTCCCTGTCCACCAAGCCCGCCGCGCCCTACTCCCGGGACCGCGACGGCCTCTCGCTCGGCGAGGGCGCGGGCATGCTCGTGCTGGCCGAGGAGTCCGTGGCGCGCGCCGCGGGCGCCCCGATCCTGGCCGAGGTGCTCGGCTACGGGCTCTCCGCCGACGGCTACCACGCCACCGCCCCGCACCCCAAGGGCGAGGGCGCCGCGCGCGCGATCCGCGGCGCGCTGGCCTCCGCGGGCATCGCGCCCGAGGACGTCGCCTACATCAACGGGCACGGCACCGGTACCCCGAAGAACGACTCCGCCGAGTCCAACGCGGTCCGCGCGGCCTTCGGCGAGGCCGCCGAGAAGACCGCGCTCAGCAGCTCCAAGTCGATGATCGGCCACCTCCTCGGCGCCGCGGGGGCGGTCGAGGCCATCGTCACCGTCAAGGCCCTGGTCGAGCAGATCGCGCCGCCCACCGCCAACTTCACCGGCGTCGACCCCAAGTGCGGCCTGGACGCGGTGCCCGACCCCGGGCGCTCGTTGGCCATGAACGCCGCGCTCTCCAACAACTTCGCCTTCGCCGGGGCCAACGCCTGCGTCGCCTTCGGCTGGCCCTCCGGACACCGCTTCACCGTCCCGGCCCCGCCCGCCGCCGAGAAGATCGTCATCACCGGCTTCGCGGCGATCACCTCCGCCGGGGACGGCCCCGACGCGCTGTGGCGGGCCTGGAGCGAGGGCGTCCCGCTGGGCGTGGACGAGGGCGGACTGAACGTCGCCCGCGCCGACTTCGACCCGCACGCCTACATCGACCGCCGCGTCGCCCGCCGCATGGACCGGCTCGGCCAGCTCGCCGTGGCCTCCTGCCAGGGCGCCCTGGACCACGCGGGACTGACCGCCGACGAGCGCGTCGGCGTGGTCCTGGGCACCGGGCTCGGCCCGATGCGCAGCATCGAGGAGTTCCTGCTCCCGGTGCTGGGCGGCTGCCCCTCGCACGGCAGCCCGGCCGTCTTCCCCAACACCGTCTTCAACGCGGCCGCGGGCCAGGTCGCCATGAACGTCGGCGCCAAGGGCCCCACCTCCACCGTGACCACCGGGCACGCGGCCGGGGCCTCCGCCCTGACCGTCGCCCACGACCTGCTGCTCCAGCACCGCGCCGACGCGGTCCTGTGCCCCGCGGTCGAGGACCTCTCGCCGGGCGTCCTGGACGCCTACCGCAAGCTGCCGCTGTTCGCCGGATCCGGCTACACCCTGGCCGAGGCGGGCATCGCGCTCGTGCTGGAGCGGGAGTCCACCGCGCGGGCCCGTGGCGCGAAGGTGCTCGCCGAGTTCGCCGGCCACGGCACCGCCTCGGACGCCCAGGGCATCGGCCGCTGGGACGAGGACGGCGAGGGCGTGGAACGGGCCATGCGCGAGGCGCTCGCCCACGCCGGGGTGGAGCCCGGCGAACTGGCCGGGATCTGGGCCAACGCGGCCGGACTGGAGCGGGCCGACGCCCCCGAGACGCTGGCCACCGGCCGCCTCGCCGCGGCGGGCGGAGCGCCCGTGCACAGCCCCAAGCGCGTCCTGGGCGAGCCGGTCGGCGCGGGTGCGCAGCTGGCGGCCCTGCTCGCCGTCACCGGCTGGGACAACGGTCTGCGCAGCGGGCCGGTGCTCATCAACAGCTCTTCCCTCGGCGGTACCCACATCAGCCTCGTCCTGCGTCCCGCAACGGAGAACTGACCATGTCAGCCAGTACCGCACCGGCCGGCGCCACCTCCGCCGGTCCCACCCGCCACGTATCGATCCTCGCCACCGGCGCCCACCTGCCCGGCGCCCCCCTCGACAACGACGCCCTGGCCAAGGTCTGCGGACCGCTCCCGGACGACGTCCTGGAAGGCATCCAGGTCGAGCGCAGACACTGGCTGATCGACCCGGCCACCGGCGCCCACACCACCTCCACCTCCGCCATGGCCACCGCGGCCGCCCGCCAGGCCCTGGAGCGGGCGGGCATGGAGGCGTCCGAGGTCGAGCTGATCGTGATGTCCACCGCCAGCCCCGACTACCTGCTGCCGGTCGCGGCGACCTACGTCCAGGAGCAGCTCGGCCTGCAGGACTGCGCGGTCATCGAGGTCCGGGCCGGCTGCGTCGGCGCCGTGCAGGCCCTGGACATCGCCCGCCGCCAGCTCGCCGACGGCACCTACCGGACGGCCCTGGTCATCGGCTCGGAGGCGGTCTCCCCGCTGCTCGCGCCGATCTTCCTCGGCAAGGACCCGTACAAGGTCCGGATGCGCGACCGGCTCACCGTCTACACCTTCGGCGACGGCGCGGGCGCGCTGGTGCTCAAGGCGGGCGAGGAGGGCTCGGCGCACGCGGGCAGCCGCCAGGTCTTCGCCACGCGCTCGATGGGCGGCGCGCGCAAGCCCGGCATGCTGATCACCGGCGGCGGGACGGACGCGCCGCTGCACGAGCAGCAGCAGCGCAAGCGGCTGATGGACATCAGCCTCGACATCCCCGGCACCGCGAAGTTCGGGCCGCGGGTCTTCGTCGAGGGCATCCACGACATGCTGCGCCGCTCCGGCCTCGCCCTCGCCGACATCGACGCGTGCGTGCTGCCCGAGGGCAACGCCGAGTACTTCGCCAGCGAGTACGGCACCGCGGGCCTGTCCGCCGAGGACCAGGCGACGCTGAGCAAGAACATCGTGGAGAACCTCACCGACGTCGGGGCCACCGGTTCCGCCGCGGTGCCGCTGGCCCTGGACGCGGGCTGGGTGGACGGGCGGATCACGCCCGGGGACACCGTCCTGCTGCTCGCGATCGAGGCGAGCCGCTACCTGTACGCGGGGCTCACCCTCACCTGGGACGCCCCGACCCCCGCCAAGTGACGACGTAAGGACGGACGGACGTGTCGATACAAGAGACGGAGCGCACCGAGGTGGCTACCGCAGTGAGCGTCGGGGAGAGCGTCGAGGAGCGGAACAAGAAGACCATCCGCTCGGTCTTCGACACCTTCGTCAACCGGGGCGACTTCTCCATCGTCGACCGGATCTACAGCCCCGACATGATCGACCACCAGCCGCTGCCGGGCGCCCCCGAGGGGCTGGAGGGGGTCAAGTACACCATCGCGGGTCTGCGCGAGGGCTTCCCCGACCTGCACGTGACCATCGAGGACATGAGCGCCGCCGGGGACCACGTGGTCATCCACAACACCTGGCGCGGCACGCACTCGGGCGAGTTCCTGGGCATGCCGCCCACGGGGCAGTTCATCGAGTTCACCGGCGTGGTGGTGTGGCGGCTGCTGGAGAACGGGCTGATCGCCGAGCGCTGGGGCATCGGCGTGGAGTCCAACATGCTCTCGGTGCTGGGCATGCGGCGCCTGGCCCCGGCCGCGCGCGGGGCGGCCAAGGCGGCGGCCCGGCGGACGGTGAAGCCGGCGACCGTGGTGCTGGAGCTGCCGGCGGAGCGGGCGGCGCGCTGGAAGGACGTACAGGCGCAGCTCTCCGGGGAGCGCCTGCGGGAGTACGAGGCCTCCCGGCGCCGGGCGGGGATCCTCCAGGAGTCCTTCGCGGCGCAGCGGGTGGGCGACCGGGACGTGGTGGTCCTCCAGCTGGAGGCGCGCGATCCGGCCGGGGCGGCGAAGCGGCTGCGGGAGTCCGGGAACGCCTTCGACGTGTGGCTGCGCGGGGAGACGGGCGAGGTCTTCGGGAGCGATCCGTACGCGGCGCTGGCCGAGGGCGGGGCCGCGGAGCAGGGGCACGGCTGGTCGTCGGTCACCGCCGAACTGGTGGCGGGCGGCTGAGCACCCGACGCTTCGTCAGGTCGGCTGTCTAGCTTAGGTATTGACTCTTTCATTGCTAGTTCTCAAGAGCTATCGCTGCTAGAGTTTCTAGGGATGAAAACTACCCGGGGAAGGCGTGGATGATGCGGCAACGAAAGCTCGGCAGCCAGGGGCTGGCGGTCTCCGAGCAGGGGCTCGGATGCATGGGCATGACCTTCGCCTACGGGCCCGCCGACGACCAGGAAGCCCTGCGCACGGCCCACCGGGCCCTGGAACTCGGCGTGAACCTCCTCGACACCGCGGACTTCTACGGACCGCACTCCAACGAGGAGTTCGTCGCCCGGGTCATCGCGGGCCGCCGGGACGAGGTCGTCGTCTCCTCCAAGGTCGGCAACGAGGTCAGCCCCGACGGGCAGATCACCGGCAAGCTCAACGGCCGCCCCGAATACATCCGTTCCACCGTCGAAGGCAGCCTGCGCCGGCTCGGCACCGACCGCCTCGACCTCTACTACCTGCACCGCGTCGACCCCGACGTGCCCGTCGAGGAGAGCTTCGGCGCCCTCGCCGACCTGGTCGCCGCCGGAAAGGTCGGCTACCTCGGCATCTCCGAGGCCTCCGCCGCCACCATCCGGCGCGCCCACGCCGTCCACCCGCTGAGCGCCGTCCAGACCGAGTACTCGCTCGCCACCCGCGACGTCGAGGCCAACGGCGTCCTGGAGACCGTCCGCGAACTCGGCATCGGCTTCGTCGGCTACAGCCCGCTCGGCCGCGGCCTGCTCACCGGGCGCATCCGCACCCTCGACGGCCTCGCCGAGCACGACTTCCGCCGGATCGCGCCGCGCTTCCAGAAGGAGAACCTCGACGCCAACCTGCACGTCGTCGAGCAGCTGGAAGCCCTCGCCACCGCCAAGGGCGTCACCACCGGCCAGCTCGCCCTGGCCTGGGTGCTGGCCCAGGGCGAGGACGTCGTGGCCATCCCCGGCACCAAGCGGGTCACGTACCTGGAAGAGAACATCGCCGCGTCCGCCGTCGCGCTCGACGCGCAGGACCTCGCGGCCCTCGACCGGATCGCCCCCCACGGCAGCCTGGTGGGAGACCGCTATCCCGCGGGCGCCATGGCCACGCTCGACGGCTGAGAAACGGCCCGGCCGAGCGACGGCCCGGCGGCCGAGCAACGGCCCGCGAACCCGCGAATCCGCGCATCCCAAAGGTGAGTGAGTGCGATAACCATGGCGAACATCACGATCATCGGCGGCGGCCTCGCCGGACTGACCGCGGCGATATCCGCCGCCGAGCAGGGCGCCCGCGTCACCGTCCACGAGGCGCACGCCCACCTGGGCGGCCGCTCCCGCTCCGCCACCGGGCCCTACGTCACCAACGACGGCCCCCACACCTTCTTCGACAACGGCCCCTGCTGGAACTGGCTGCTCCAGCGCGGCCTCGCCGGCAACTACGTCCGCCTCTCCTTCCACGAGTGGACCCGCATGCGCTTCCGCCACCAGGGCAAGCTGCGCATGACGCTGCCCGGCGGCTACATGAAGATGACCTGGATGCACCGGGACATCGAGGTCCCCATCGACCGGTCCTTCCAGGACTGGGCCAGTGAGCGCTTCGAGCAGCAGACGGTCAACGAAGCCCTCGGCTTCCTCGGCCCGATCCTCTTCGACGGCGACCCCGGCCGGCTCTCCGCCGCCTTCGTCTGGGAGCGGCTGCTGCGCGTCGGCACCCCCCGCTTCCCGCTCCCGAGCCGGTACTTCATCGGCGGCTGGGGCACGGTCATCGACCGCATGGAACGCCGGGCCAAGGCCCACGGCGTCGTCATCGAGACCAACTCGCGCCTGACCGAACTGCCCACCGACGGCCCGGTCATCGTCGCCACCTCGCTCGCCGCCTCCCGCGGCCTGCTGGGCGATCCCACCCTCGACTGGCCCAGCGGCACCGCGGCCCTGCTCGACATGGCCGTCACCCACTCCAAGAAGGACGGCAACGTCTCCTTCGACATGGACGAGGGCGGCTTCACCTCCCAGTACTCCGACCACGACCCCTCCCTCGCGCCCAAGGGGCAGGCCCTCTTCCAAGGCCAGATGCCCATCCGCCCGGGCGAGACGAAGGCCGGGGCCCTGGCCCGCCTGGAGAAGCTCTTCGACCTCACCACCCCCGGCTGGCAGGACCGCATCCAGTGGCGCCGCGAGGGAGTCTCCCGCGGCCGCACCGGCGCCCTCGACCTGCCCGGCCTCAGCTGGCGCGACCGCCCCGCCATCGACCGCGGCGACGGCGTCTACCTCATCGGCGACGCCGTCGCCGCCCCCGGCATCCTCGCCGAGACCTCCATCAACAGCGCCCTGCACGCGGCCGAACTCGCCGTCCGGGCCCAGCCGGTGACGCGCCGCCGCCCGACCGGTGCCCAGGCGGTGAGCCGGTCCGTCCTCTCGGCCCACTCCACCCTGTAACTCGACCCTGTAAGGGGGCGCACCACCCATGAGAATCACGCTGTCCGAGCGCGGTACCCCGGACTGGCTGGTCGCCAGGGAGATGGCCCGCGAGGTGTTCGCCAAGCAGTACCAGGCGACCATCAACCCGGACCCCGACGGTTTCCTCGCCTTCTTCGAAGAGGACGAGAACGGCCGCGAACAGGTCCTCGCCTGCGCGGGCCTCTCCTTCCCCGAGGACGAGCCGATCCTGCTGGAGCGCTACCTCGACGCCCCGATCGAAGAGGTCATCGCGGCCGAGGTGGGCGACCCCGTCGGCCGCCACCAGGTCCTCCAGATCGGCAACATCGCCTCCATCCGCGCCTCCGCCGGCGGCGAGATCATCAAGTCGATCCCCCTGGTCATGGCCTGCCTCGGACGCCCGTACGCGGTGATGACCATGACCGGCCGGCTCGCCGAGCTCATGCAGCGCCTCGGCTGCGTCTTCCACCCCCTCGCGGACGCCTCGCCCGACCGGCTGGAGCCGGAGGAGGTCGCCTCCTGGGGCTCGTACTACGACACGCGGCCCATGGTCGGCTACGCCAAGGCGGTCGACCAGAGCACCCTGCTGCTCGCCGCCATCGGCCGCTACTGCTTCGAATCCGTCGACATGCGGCTGCTCAGCAACCGCCCGCAGGCGAAGGTGCTCTCCCGTGCCGCATGACAACGAGCCCGTCTCCCTCGCCCAGGGCCTCCTGGACCGGGCCGGCAGCGACGCCGTCATGGTCCGCGTCCTGTCCGGCGAGGGCGGTACGGGCACCACCTGGAGCTACCGCGAGATCATCGGCGCGGCCCTGGTCCTCGCCGGGCACCTGGAACGCTGGGCCGCCGCGCACGGCCGCCCCGCCAAGGTCGGGCTGCTCGCCGAGAACTCCCCCGAGTGGGTCGTCGCCGACCTCGCCGCCCTCTTCGCCGCCGCCGTCGAAGTCCCGGTCCCCACCGCCTTCGCCGCCGAACAGGCCGCCTCCCTCCTCGACACCGCGGACCTCTGCTACGTCGACGACGGCGGCGCCCGCGCCCTGGCCCGCTGGGCCGCCGACAGCGGGCCCGGCGTCCTCCCCGACAGCTGCCCGGTGACCGCCGTCGACATCAAGGCGCTGCTCGCCGAGACCCCGTCGGCCGGCATCCCCCACCCGGCGGTGCCCGCCGAGGACGCCGTCATCAAGGTGATCCACACCTCCGGCACCACCTCCGCCCCCAAGGGCGTCCAGATCCGCCGCCACGGCCTGGACGCGCTCCTGACCTCCCTGCGGGCCCGCACCGAGAGCGCCGTCTTCGAGCGCTACCTCTCGATCGTCCCGCTGAGCCTGCTCATCGAACAGGTCGCCGGGCTCTACATGCCCTTCCTGGCCGGCGGCTCGGTCTCCTTCCTGCCGCCCGGCACCGCGCTCGTCGGCACCGCCGCCGACGCCGCCCCCCGGATGCTGAGCCTGCTGCGCCAGGCCCGCCCCACCGCCCTGGTCGTCCCGCCCACCGTCGCCGGACTCTTCCTCGCCCTCAGCGACCAGCAGCCCGGCGAGAGCATCCCCGAGCGGCGCCGGCGCATCTTCGGGCACGAGGGCTCCGTCTTCATCGCCTGCGGCGGCGCGCCCGTACCCGCGGAGATCCTCCAGCGCCTCGACGCCTACGGGGTCACCGTCCACGAGGGGTACGGACTCAGCGAGAACTCCTCCGTGGTCTCCTGGAACTTCCCCGGCCAGGTCCGCTTCGGCACCGTCGGCCGCCCCCTGGACCACGTCCAGGCGGAACTCGCCGAAGACGGCGAACTGCTGATCCGCAGCACCTCCCTCTTCGCCGGTTACACCCGCGAGGACCCCTCCAGCGTGGTCGTCGACGAGCAGGGACGGCTGCACACCGGCGACCTCGCCGAGATCGACGAGGACGGCTACCTGCGCATCACCGGCCGCAAGAAGAGCATGGTGATCACCTCCAGCGGCCGCAACGTGTCCCCCGAATGGGTGGAAGCGCGCTACCGCGAGCTCGGCTTCGTCCGCGAAGCCGCCATCGTCGCCGACGGGCTCGACCAGGTGCACGGCCTCTTCGTCATCGAGGCCGGCCTCGACCAGGACACCGCCCGCGCGCGCATCGACGCCTTCGGCACCGAACGCCTCTCCGGCATCGAACGCGCCGCCGTCGTCCACCTCATGTCCGAGGACGACCCCGAGTACGCCACCTGCTTCACCGTCACCGGACGCCCGCGCCGTGACGTCATCCGCACCCACGTGCTGCGAGGGCACCAGAGCGCCCCGGCCGGGGACACGACCGAGGAGAAGGCATGAGCACGGCAGTGAGAACCGCAGTGAGCACCGCAGTGAAGACCACCCCCTACGGCACCGGCAGCGGCCTGCTGGTCGAGCCCGTCGACGGCGGCAGCCTCGCGGACATCGACCCCACGACCCTGCGCGCCCTGCTCGCCGAGGCGGGATTCCTGCTGCTGCGCGGCTTCACCCCCTCCGACATGGACTCCTTCACCGCCCTGGTGCAGGCCACCTCCACCTCCACCACCCTGGACCCGGCCCGCGACTTCTACTCGGAGGTCGCCCAGAAGGTCGACGCCGGATTCGCCGAGGTCGGCCTGCACACCGAGAACGGCAACAGCCCCTTCCGCGCCCACGTCGCCTGGTTCTTCTGCGAGAAGGCCGCCTCCTCCGGCTCCCAGACCACCGTCTGCGACGGCTACCGCGTCTGGGACGCCCTCAGCCCCGAGGCCCGCGAGGCCTTCGCCGCCCAGGACATCGTCTACAGCCGCTACGTCGGCGAGCAGCAGTGGCGCGCCATGGCCCACCACCTGCTCGGCAAGACCAAGCCCGCCGAGGACATCCAGGTGGAGGAACTCCTGGCCCTCGCCGGCCAGTTGCCCGGCACCGAAATCCAGGCCGAGGCGGACGGCGGCATCCGCTACGCTTTCCGCACCCCCGCCGCCGGAAGCACCGTCTTCGGCGAGCGGCGCTCGTTCGCGAACAGCATCCTCGGCCCCTCCTTCAACTACGAGAAGCCGACGATCACCTTCGCCGACGGGACCGAGCTGTCCGCAGAGCTGCTGGCCGAAGTCGAGTCCGTGACCGCACGGATCACCGAGAACCTCGAATGGCGGGACGGCGACGCCGCCGTCATCGACAACACCCGGGTCATGCACGGCCGCCGCGCCATCACCGACCCGAACCGGACCATCTACAACGCCCTGAGCTACATCGAGGCCACTGCCGCCTGACCGGACTGCGCCGCTCCCGGCCGCGGGGCCGGGAGCGGCGGGCCCACCCGAGAGGGAGCCATGAACACCGAGAAGAACGCACCCCGTATCCAGGACCAGGCAGCGGCCGCGTCCCCCGGGGAACCGGGAACCGACACCCCGCCCGACCCCCGGCGATGGCGCCTGCTCGTCTTCGTCGCCCTCGCCCAGTTCATGGTGCTCCTCGACACCACCGTGGTGAACCTCGCGCTGCCCGCCATCCAGTCCGACCTCAAGGCGACCGCCACCGGCATCGAATGGGTGCTGACCAGCTACATCCTGTGCTTCGGCGGCCTGATGCTGCTCGGCGGCCGCACCGCCGACCGCTGGGGGCGCCGCCGTACGTTCCTGCTCGGCGCGGTCCTGTTCACCGCGGCCTCCTTACTCTGCGGCCTCGCCGACGGCACCGGCCTGCTCATCGCCGCGCGCGCCCTCCAGGGGTGTGGCGCGGCGTTCCTGTCCCCGGCGGCGATGTCCCTGGTCACCACGATGTTCCCGCGGGGCAAGGAGCGCACCACCGCCCTCGCCATCTGGGCCGCGCTGGCCGGGCTCGGCGGCACCCTCGGCGTCATCGCGGGCGGTCTGATCACCGACAGCCTCAACTGGCGGTGGATCTTCTACATCAACATCCCCTTCGGGGTCGTCGCCGTCGTCGGCGTGCTGATCCTGGCGAGCGGCCGCACCGAGTCCACGAGCCGCTCCACACCCGACGTGCTGGGCGCCGTCGCCGTCACCGGCGGACTGGCCTCCCTCGTGTACGCCATCGTCAACATCCAGGACAAGGGCTGGGGTTCGGTGCCGTACGTGCTGGTCCCGGCCGTCGCCGCGGTGGCCCTGCTGGTCGCCTTCGTCGTGGTCGAGCGCAAGGTCGCCGACCCGCTGATGCCGCTCCAGCTCTTCGCCACCCGCTCCCTGGTCACCGCCGGCGTCGGCCGCGTCCTGACCAGCGGGGTCCAGGCCTCCGTCCTCTTCCTGAGCAGCTACTACCTCCAGCGCAGCCTCGGCTACTCCACCCTGAAGTCCGGCTTCGCCTTCCTGCCGCTCGGCGTCATCGCCATCCTGATCACCGCCCCGGCCACCCGGATCATGCACCGGTCCGGGCCCCGCCCCGTCTACCTCTTCGGCGCCATCGGCTCCGTGATCGGCCTGGTCCTGCTGACCCGGGCGCCGCACGACGGGAACTACCTCCTCGACGTGCTGCCCGCGCTGCTGATCCTCGGCGCCTCCATGCAGTGCTGCGGCATCCCGGTCAACGTCCACGGGGTGTCCGACATCCCGCAGGAGCAGCAGGGCATCGCCTCGGGCGTCCTGGTCGCCGCCTTCCAGGTCGGCGCCTCGCTCGGCGTGGCGACCGTGGCCACCAGCGCCATGACCCGCACCAACGGCGAACTCGCCGACGGGCGGATCCCCGCGATCGCCTGGGTGGACGGACTGCACCTGGGATTCTGGATCGCGGTGGGCATCGGCGTGCTCAACCTGCTGAACGCCTACTTCGGACTCCCCGGCAAGCGCCGCGCCCGGCCCGCCGGGGCTCCCGCCGAAGCCGGCACGGCGGCCGCCGCCGCGCCGAGCACCACCACCGTCTGACCCCCTCGCCCTGACCACCCCCCCCGGACACCAAGGAGAGGCATCCGATGGCACGCCCCGGAGACACCCTGCAGCTCGGAAAAGACCGGCTCACCTTCCTCACCACCGCCTCCCAGACCAACGGCGCCTACGTCGAGGTCGAGGTCGAGTACGCCCCGGCCGTCCTGAAGCCGCCCGTCCATTACCACCCCAAGCAGACCGAGGTCATGCAGGTCCGCGGCGGCCGGATCGTCCTCCAGCTGGACGGCGTCGAACACGAGTACACCGAGGGCGCCGAGTTCTACATCCCGCCGGGCGTGCGCCACTCCATGTGGAACCCGGGCCCCGAGACCACCCGGATGGTCTGGCGCACCACCCCCGCCTACCAGACCGAGAAGGTCTTCGAGACGCTGTGGGGCCTGGCCAACGAAGGCCGGCTCAGCGCCTCCGGACCCGCCCTGCAGATGCCGCTGCTCGCCCTCGGCTTCCGTGACGAGTACCGCGTCGTCACCGGCCGGCCCTTCGCCCTCGACATGGCGCTGTGCACCCTGCTCGCGCCGGTCGGCCTGGCCTGCGGATACCGCCCTTCCTACAAGCCCCCGCAGCAGCAGCGCACGGAGCCGGCCCGCGCCCACGCCTGACCGTCCGCGAGCGGCCCCCCCGACCACCCCCCCCGTCCGACCGACCGGCCCGTCCGCCCTGGCGTTCGAGCGGGACACGAGGTCGCGGCCCTAGCGTCTGCGACATCAAGCCGGTCGACGCGCGGAGGAACGGTCATGGCCACCGAACAGCACGAATTCACCCTGCCCGGCGCGGATCTCCCGCAGCCCGACGCCGACCTGCGCAAGCGGCGCGAGGCCGTCGTCCTCGCGCACACGGTCGCCGAGATCGCCTGGGACATCGACGGCGTCCTGGCCACCTTCCCGCGCGGCGGCATCTACCGCATCCAGGCCTTCGAAGAGGGCCCGCTGATCGGTGAAGAAGCCATCAAGAAGGGCTACTTCGCCGACCTCAAGGCGGCCTTCCCGAACCTGGAGCACGACCTGCACCACGTCCACCACACCCCCACCGCCGTGATCCTGGAGGCCCAGGCCCGCGGCAAGCAGGAAGCGGACTACCGGGGCATACCCAACCTCGGCAAGTCCATCGACGCCCCCGTCGCGGTGTTCTTCCACTTCGACGGGGACGTCCTGGTCGACGAGACGCTGTACTTCGACATGGCGACCTTCCAGCGCCAGCTCGCCTGACCTCCCCCGCACGCGCCGGACCCGAGCCACCCTCCCCGTTCCGGGGAGGGTGGCTCCGTGCGTCCCCGGGTCCACCACGAATCGAGGAGGGCTGTAGTCCGGTTCCGTAGCGTCGTGAGCGCCGAAACGGCCTGTGTCACGGATGAGTTATGAGCATCTCCTACTGACATTGCCTCCAGAAAGGATGCTCGGATGAGCACCGTCAACCCCCCAGCCTCGGCCGGTGGAGCAAAGGGGGTGGTCTTCTGGGCCATCCTCACCACGAGCCTCGCCTCCTTCATGGCAGGGCTGGACAACCTCGTGATCATCACGGCGCTGCCCACCATCCGGGAGAAACTCGGCGGCAGCCTGACCGATCTCGAATGGACGGTCAACGCCTACACCCTGTCCTTCGCGGTCCTGATGATGTTCGGTGCCGCCCTCGGTGACCGCTTCGGCCGCCGCCGGATGTTCGTCCTCGGCCTGCTGCTCTTCACGGGCGCCTCGGCCGCCGCGGCGCTCGCGCCCGGCATCAACGAACTCATCGCCTTCCGCGCCATCCAGGGCGCCGGCGCGGCCATCATCATGCCGCTCTCCGTCACCCTGCTGACCGCCGCCGTCCCCGCCGAGAAGCGCGGTACGGCGCTCGGCATCTGGGGCGCCGTCAACGGCCTGTCCATCGCGGCCGGCCCGCTCGTCGGCGGTGCGATCGTCGAGCACATCTCCTGGCAGTGGATCTTCTGGCTGAACGTGCCCATCGGCCTGGCCCTGGCCCCGATGTCCTGGCGCAAGCTCGCCGAGAGCAAGGTCGCGAACTCGCGGCTCGACGCGGTCGGCACGATCCTCGCCAGCATCGGCCTGTTCGGCATCGTCCTCGGCCTGATCAAGGGCCACGGCGACGGCTGGACCTCGCCCGTCGTCCTCGCCTCCCTCATCGGCGGCGTCGCGGTCATGGGCGTCTTCGTGGTCTGGGAGAACAAGACCGCCCACCCGATGGTCCCCATGCGCCTCTTCAAGATCCGGGCCTTCACCGCGATCAACCTGGCCGGCACCCTGATGTCGGTCGGCATGTTCGGCGCGATCTTCCTGATGACCCAGTTCCTCCAGAGCATCCAGGGCTACAGCGCCATGGAAGCCGGCGTCCGGCTGCTCGCCTGGACCGCGATGCCGATGGTCGTCGCCCCGATCGGCGGCATGGTCTCCGACAAGATCGGCGGCAAGCCCGTCGTCACCCTCGGCCTCGCGATGATGACCGGCGGCATGGTCTATTGGGCCTTCATCCTCGAACCGAACGTCTCCTACGTCGCCCAGCTGCCCTCCCTGATGATCTGCGGCGCCGGCATGGCCCTCTTCTACGCACCGCTGATGAACCTGACCATGGGCTCCGTCAAGGAAGAGGAACAGGGCATCGCCTCCGGTGTCACGGCCGCCACCCGTGAGGTCGGCGCGGCGCTCGGCGTGGCCCTGCTGGCCTCCATCTTCAGCGCCAACGGCGGCTACGCCTCCCCGCAGAACTTCGTGGACGGGCTCGTCCCCGCCATGTGGGTCGGCGCCATCGGGGTGGCGCTGGCCACCCTGTCCATGCTGATCGCCCCCGGCAAGGGCAAGGGCGTACAGCCCGCCGCCGCGCCGGTGGCCGAGCGCTCCGCGCCGGCGGTGCCGTCGCAGGCCGCGCCCGCCGTCTCCGGCGGCAAGAAGTCCGCGGAGAAGCCGGCCCCCGCGTCGGTGCGCTGACGACCGGTCCGCTCCCGCACGACCCGATGGCCCCCGCGTCCGACCGCGGGGGCCATCGGCCGTGCCCGGCGCGCTCCACCCCGGTTCGAGCGCGGCCGGAGCCGGTGCCCCGAGGATCGGACGGCCCGCTGTTCACGCCGCCGACAACGAACCGAGGAAGCATGGCAATCGAGGAGATGAAGGTCCGGGACGCCTTCCGGATCACGCCGTCGCAGCTGACCGACAACCGTGGCCGCTTCTTCGAGGCCTGGCGGATCGGCGAACTCACCGAACTGAGCGGCCAGCCCTTCACCGTCAAGCAGGTCAACTTCTCGGTCTCCTCGCGGAACACCCTGCGGGGCATCCACGGCACCACCCTGCCCCCGGGCCAGGCGAAGCTGGTGACCTGCGTGCGCGGCGCCGCCCTGGACGTGGTGGTCGACCTGCGCGTCGGCTCGCCCACCTTCGGCATGTTCGACACCACCGTGCAGGAGGCCGAGTCGGGCATCGGCGTCTACCTCGCCGACGGCCTCGGCCACGCCTTCCTCGCGCTCACCGACGACACCTGCATGAACTACCTCTGCTCCGAGGAGTACGTACCGGGCACCATGGTCGACATCCAGGCCCTGGACCCCGCCCTCGGCATCCCGTGGAACACCTCCGAGCCGCTGGTGCGCTCCGAGAAGGACGCGCTCGCCCCGACCCTGGCCGAGGCCGTGGCGCTGGGCCTGCTGCCCACGTACGAGCAGGCCGTCGCCTCCTACGGGCCCGGCCACCGCCCGTGACGGACATCGCCGTCCTCGGCTCCGGGGCCGTCGGCACCAGCCTCGCCACCGGGCTCGCCGCCGCCGGCCACCGGGTGCTGACCGGCTCCACCCGGCCGGAGCGCCCCCGCCCCGCCGACGACCCGGCGCTGGCCGCGGGCGTCCGCTTCACCGGCCACGCCGAGGCGGCCGAGCACGCCGGGATCGTCTTCAACACCACCCCCGGCGAGGTCTCCGTCGCCCTGCTGCGCGACCTCGAACCCGCCCTGCGCGGGCGGATCCTGGTGGACGTGTCCAACGCCGCCGAACGCAGCCCCGAGGGGTTCCCCGTCGCCCCCCTCTACCCGGACAGCAGCCTCGCGGAGGAGATCCAGCGGGTCCTGCCCCGGACGAGGGTGGTCAAGGCCCTCAACACCATGGACCACTCGGTGATGACCGCCCCGCGGATCCTGCCCGCCCCCGCCACCGCCTTCCTCTCCGGCGACGACCCGCACGCCAAGGAGGAACTGTCGGCGCTGCTCGGGGACCTCGGCTGGCCGCGCGCATGGATCCTCGACCTCGGCGGCCTCTACACCGCACGGGCCCTGGAATGGACCGTTCTGATGCTAGGCCCCTTCATCACCCGGCACGGCTTCGTCCCGTTCGGCCTCTCCATCGCGCACTGAACGGCGTCGGCTCGCTCCCCGCCGGGGGAGGGGAAACCGGACAGGTGCGACACCGTGCGATGGACATGAGCGGCCCCGTCCTGTTCCCTGTGCCCGCCGAGAGCAGGGGGGGGCGAACGGGCATGGCGAGGACAGGACGTCCGCAAGGGGCACCGAGGGGCCGCTCGCAAGCGGCCAACGAGTTGGCCGGGCTGCTGCGGGACGTGACACGGGGCATGACGGTGCGGGAACTCGCCCAGCGCTTCGGGGGCGGCAAGACGGCCTGGAGCGAATACCGCTCCGGTGCCCGGGTGATCCCGCTGGGCCGCCTCGGCATCGTCGTCGAGGACCGCGTCCGTGATCCCGGCCGCGGCCGCGAGCTGCTGGTCCGGGCCCGGCGGCTGCACGGGCAGGCGCTGACCGCGCAGGCGGAGGCGGAGGCGGGTGCGGAAGCCGGTGGGCAGGCGGGGGCGGGAGCCGAGGGCGCGGTGCCGGCCGGGCTGGAGGACGCGCTCCGCCGCGCGCAGGACGACCTCGCCGCGTCCGGGCACCTCGTGGAGGGGCTGCTGGCGCTGATGACGGCGCTCCGGGACCAGGCCGAAGCCGCCCCGCCGGAGCCCGACCACCCGGTCGACCCGGTCGGCCCGGAGGACGGGGGCGCCTCCGCCGCTGCGGCCGCCGAGCCCCTGCGGGTGCGGCCCGAGCAGGCGCTCGACCAGCTGATCGCCGCGCGGGAGGCGGGGGAAGCCGTACGGCGGGCAGTGGCCGAAGCCGAAGCCCGCGCGCCGGGCCAGGGCGCCCGGCCGGACCGGATGCTCCCGGCTCTCCCGCCCGCGGACCGGCCGCCGTTGGCCGACGGTGGTGGCCGCGCCCCGCTCCCGGCCACCGCGCACCGGGCCGTGTCCGTCGAACTGGTCCGGCTGCACCACCTCGTGGCCCAGCAGCGCGAGGACGCGCACTGGCTCTGGGAGCGCACGCGGGCCGGCCGGGAGCGTTCCGCCGCCGTGGAGGGGGTCGTTCTGGACCGCCTGGACCGCCTGGACCGCCTGGACCGCCTGGACCGCCTCGGACCCGCCCCGCTCGACCGTGTCGACCGGCTTCCCGTGGTCCCCGTACGGGCCCCGCTCCCCGCCCCCCTGCCGCCGCGGCCACCGGCCGACGGGGCCCTGCTCGCGGTGCTGGCGGTCTGTACCGTCCTCGTCGTCGTCGCCGCGGTGGCCCTCACCGGGGTCCTGCTCGGCCGCCAGCGCACCGTGTCCGCGAACGGCGCGCCGCAGGCGCGGCCCCACTCGCGCCCCCTCGCCCCGAGCGCCGCCCCGACACCGTCCGCGTCCGCCACGCCGTCCCCGTCCGCGATGCCGACGCGCGCCCCCGCGCCCGTACCGCCGACCCCGCCGCGGACCCCGCCCGCCACGGCGGGTTCCACCACGGCTCCCACCGCCGTCGCGCCACCGCCCGCGCGGCAGTCCGCGGGCAGCGCCTACGCCGTATCGCCGGACCACCGCACGGTGCTGCGGTGGACCGCCCGGGACGGCGCCTGGAAGGTGATCGGCCCCGCGGCCGACCAGGTCTACGCCGGGGCCGCCGGGGTCTTCACCACCAGCGCCGGCGACGGCCGGATCCTCAAGTACGACGAGCCGTCCAGCACCTGGTCCCAGATCGGAAACCCCGGCGAGCAGTTCGTCGTGGCGGGGGAGGCCCTCTACGCGATCACCGAGCAGCGCAACGCGGTGATGCGGTGGACCGGCCGGGGCGCGGAGTGGATCCCGATCGGCGGCGCGGCCACCCGGCTGTACGCGGGCGGCGCCGGCCTCTTCGCGACCAACCCGCAGACGGGCGGCCTGTTCCGCTACTCCGGGTACGGCTACGCGTGGCTGGAGGCGGGCGGCCCCGGCTCCGACTTCGCCGTCGGACCCGACTTCGTCGCCCGGATCTCTCCCGACGGCCAGGAGATCTGGCAGGGCGATGCCAAGGGCAGCAACTGGCGCCGGATCGGCGGTCCGGCGCGGAACCTGTACGCGGGCGGCGCCGGGCTCTTCGCCGTCGACGCCGCCACCGGGCAGATCCTCGCGTACGGCGGGACGCCGGGGGTGTGGAGCCCCATCGGCGGCGCGGGCGTCGGCCTCGCGGTGGGCCCCGACTCCGTCTACCGCGTCGACGGCCGCCTGGAGGTCTCCCGCTGGACGGGCGGCGGGACCGGGTGGACACCGCTGGGCCTCACGGCCGGCTCCATCACCGCGGCGGACTGAGCGCGTTGTCCGGCGGACAACCCCGTTGTCCGCCGACCGCACCGCCCGCCACCTGCGCGAACGCCTCCGGGACCGGGCGGCCAAAGCGCGCCCGCCGCCAGTCTTCGGGGCGAGCGGTGCCGACGGTGCTCCGCTCCCGGGCCGGCCGGTCCGTACGGGGACGATTGCGTGGACCGGCCGGCCCGCCCCGATGACGATGGGAGACTTCGTGTCCTTGTTTCGTACACGGCTGACGGCGCTCGGTCTGGCGCTCCTCGGCGCGGTGGCCCTCGCGGGCCCGGCGGACGCCGGCATCCGCTCCGCGGCCCCTGCCCCTGCTCCTGCCTCCGCCTCCGCGCACGCCGACTTCTCGGCGCAGGCCCGGGCCGCCGGTCTGGACGAGGGCCGGGCGGCGGAACTCCAGCGCCGGATCGACACCGAACTGGCCGCCACCGGTGGCCGGCAGGTGGCCGCGAACACGATCGACCTCGGTGGGAAGGGCACCCTCACCCTTCCCCTGCCCGGCGAGGAGCGCGCCCGGGACCTGAACGCGCGGGGGACCGAGGGGGCGTTCGCCGGTTGCCGGCGGGACCACGTGTGTCTGTACCCGCAGCCTGATTTCGGGGGCAAAAAGTGGGAACTGTTCGAGTGCGGCAAGGTCGGCATCGGGTACAGCGGGACGGGCTCCTGGATCAACAACCAGCCCTCCAACTACCGCGTGAAGTTCTACGGCCACGACGGAAAGCTCGGCTGGACCTCGCCCGGTGGTTACTCCGAGGACGCGAACGCGTCATGGGACTGGGTCGGCTGGGTGAGCCCCTGCTGACGGTGAACGCCCGCACGCGCCCCCGCGGCTGAGGCGTGCGGGGCCCTCGGCCCGGTGGGGAGAGCATCCGGACTCCCCGCCGGGCCGGAGGGCCCCGCCGCCCCGCGTCACCACGCGCCCTACGTCGGCGCCAGCACCCGCGCACCGGTCAGCGCCGGCATCGCCGCGGCCAGCGCCTCGCGCCAGTCCCGGATCACCTCGATGCCCGCAGCCTCCCAGCGGCCGCGCTCCAGCACGCTGTACGCGGGCCGCCGCGCACCCGGCAGGGGGCCGGCGAGGGGCCGGACCCGTCCCGGATCCGCGCCCAGCAGCCGGAACACCTCGCGCGCCAGCTCCAGCCGGGTGCAGTCGCCGCCGCTGGTGGCGTGGTAGATGCCGGGCGCCACGCCGAGCCGGGCCGCCCGGCCCAGCGACACCAGCCGGTCGGCGACGTCCACGCTCCAGGTGGGCTGACCCCGCTGGTCCTCGACGACGTCGACGAACTCCCGCTCCCGCTCCAGCCTGATCATCGCAGCGACGAAGTTGTCGCCGCCCTCCCCGTAGAGCCAGGCCGTCCGCACGACGAACCCGGTCCACGGCAGCAGCCGCAGCACCGCCCGCTCACCCTCCAGCTTGCTGCGCCCGTACGCGGTCCGCGGCGCGGGCGGCGCGTCCTCCGGGTACGGCGCGCGCGCCTCGCCGGAGAACACGTAGTCCGTGGACACGTGCAGCAGCAGCGCCCCGAACTCCCCGCACGCGCTCGCCAGGTGCAGCGGCGCCGCGCCGTTGACGTGCCGCGCCTGCGACTCGTGCGTCTCCGCGGCGTCGACGTCCGTGTACGCCGCCGCGTTGACCACCACCACCGGCCGGTGCGCGGCGATCGCCGCGCGCACCGCCCGCCGGTCGCGCACGTCGAGCTCCGCGCGCCCCAGGCACACGGCCGGCTGCCCGGCCGCCTCCAGCGCCGCCCGCAGGTCCCGGCCGAGCAGCCCGTCCGCGCCCGTGACCAGCCACTGGCTCACAGGGCGGCCTTCTGCTTCAGCGGCTCCCACCAGGCGCGGTTCTCCCGGTACCACGCGAAGGTCTCGGCGAGACCCTGCTCGAAGTCCTTGCGGGGCCGGTAGCCCAGCTCGGTGGAGATCTTCGTGCAGTCCACGGAGTAGCGCAGGTCGTGCCCGAGCCGGTCGGCGACGTGCTCGACCCGGTCCCAGCCCGCGCCCGCCAGGTCCAGGAGCAGGGTGGTCAGCTCCTTGTTGCTCAGCTCGGTGCCGCCGCCGATGTTGTACACCTCGCCCGCGCGGCCGCCCGTGCGCACCAGCTCCAGGCCCTGGACGTGGTCGTCGATGTGCAGCCAGTCGCGGACGTTGAGCCCCTCGCCGTAGAGCGGCACGCGCAGCCCGTCGAGCAGGTTCGTCACGAACAGCGGGATGACCTTCTCCGGGAAGTGGTGGTGCCCGTAGTTGTTCGAGCAGCGCGTCACCCGCACGTCCAGGCCGTGCGTCCGGTGGTACGACAGCGCCACCAGGTCCGAGGAGGCCTTGGAGGCGGCGTACGGCGAATTCGGCCTCAGCGGATCGGTCTCCGGCCAGGACCCCTCGGCCACCGACCCGTACACCTCGTCGGTGGACACGTGGAGGAAGGGCACGGGCCCGCCGGGGCGGCGCAGCGCCGCGTCCAGCAGGGTCTGCGTCCCGAGCACGTTGGTCGTGATGAACTCGGCCGCGCCCAGGATGGAGCGGTCCACGTGCGACTCGGCGGCGAAGTGCACGACCTGGTCGTGCCCGGCCACCAGCTCGGCGACGAGCGCGACGTCGCAGATGTCCCCCTGGACGAACCGGAACCCGGGGTGCGCGCGCACCGGATCGAGGTTCGCGGGATTGCCCGCGTAGGTGAGCTTGTCGAGCACGGTGATCGCCACGTCCCCCGGGCCGGCGGGCCCGAGCAGCGTACGGACGTAGTGCGAACCGATGAACCCCGCCCCGCCGGTGACGAGGATGCGTGTGGCGTCTGTGGTCATGAGGAAATCTGCACCTTGCTGTGGTCGCCGAGGATGAGACGGTGGGCCGCGGGGACCCGGGGGGCGGGGGTCACCTCCACGTTGCGGCCGATGATCGAGGCTTCCACGCGGCTCGCGCCGCGCACCGAGGAGCCGTCCAGGATGATGGAGAACTCGATCTCGCTGTCGGTGATGGTGCAGTCGCGGGAGATCGACGTGAACGGCCCGATGTACGAGCCGGTGATCACGCTGCCCGCGCCGATCACGGCGGGGCCGACGATGCGCGAGTCCGTGACCTGGGCGCCTTCGTCGATCTGCACCCGGCCGATGATCTCACTCCCGGCGTCGACCAGGCCCTCGATGCGCGGTTCGGCGCGCTCCAGGACGGACCGGTTGACCTCCAGCATGTCGTTGACGTTCCCGGTGTCCTTCCAGTAACCGGAGATCGTCGTGGACCGGACGTCGAGGTCGGCGTCGATCAGCCACTGGAGGGCGTGGGTGATCTCCAGCTCGCCGCGCCAGGAGGGCTTGATGGCGCGCACGGCCTCGTGGACGGCGGGGGTGAAGAGGTAGACGCCGACGAGCGCGAGGTCGCTCTTGGGGACCTCCGGCTTCTCCTCCAGGCCCACCACGCGGCCGTCGGGGCCCAGCTCGGCCACGCCGAAGGACTTGGGGTCCGAGACCTGGGTGAGCAGGATCTGCGCGGTCGGGCGCTCCGCGCGGAAGGAGTCCACGAGGTCGGAGATGCCGCCGACGATGAAGTTGTCGCCGAGGTACATGACGAAGTCCTCGTCGGCGAGGAACTCCCGGGCGATCACGACGGCGTGGGCGAGGCCCAGCGGCGCGGTCTGCGGGATGTAGGTGACCTCGATGCCGAACTTGGAGCCGTCGCCGACGGCTTCGCGGATCTCGTCGGCGGTGTCCCCGACGACGATCCCGACCTCGGTGATGCCTGCGTCCGCGATCGCTTCCAGGCCGTAGAAGAGCACCGGCTTGTTCGCCACGGGCACGAGCTGCTTGGCGGATGTGTGGGTGAGGGGGCGCAGGCGGGTTCCGGCCCCGCCGGAGAGTACGAGAGCCTTCATGGCACCAGAGGCTAGAAGCGGCCACTTGAGCCGGGGTGGGGGTTCGGTGGGGGGTGCGGTGAGGGGTTCGGTGGGGGGTCCGGTCGGGGGTCACCCTGAACCGGTTCTCCAGGGCGGCTCCACCGCGAGTGCGGATGGTCGGGGTGCAGCGACCGGTTCCTGCGTGACGCGAGCCGTACAGAGAGGCAGACACACCCATGTCGGAGAACCACCGGGACCTCGTCCAGCGCTTCGTGGACATGATCAACAGCCACGACGTGAGCACGATGGCGGAGCACACCGCCGCCGACCACATCGACCACAACCCGATCGTCGCGGACGGCATCGAGGCGAACACGGCGTTCTTCCAGTCGATCTTCGACGCCTTCCCGGACGTCAAGGTGGTCGCCCACGACCTGATCGTCGACGGCGACCGCATCGCGGGCCGCTTCGAGTACTCGGGCACCCACCAGGGCCCCTTCTTCGGCATACCGGCCACCGGCCGCACGCTGAACTTCCAGTCGATCGACATCTGGCGCGTCGAGAACGGCCTGCTGGCGGAGCACTGGGACCAGCTGGACGTGGCGGGCATGTTCCACCAGCTGGGCGCGGACTTCTACGCGCTCCAGGGGGAGTAGCGGAGCAGCTCCGCAGAGGACCCGCTCGGCCGAGGACCCGCTCCTCGGCAGCCGCAGAGCCCGGCCGGCACCCGCCGACCGGGCCACCGGCCTGTCCATGGCCTGATCTACCCAGGGCCTTCCGGAGTGTCGAAATCGCCTGCCGACCGCATCGTCGACCGCAACGCGTCTGTTTCAGGGCACCGGGCGCTCCGCAAGCTCTGCTTGACCGTCGGGTACGGGGGCGGTCTCAGAGCCGTTCCCTCAGGCGTCGGGGATGCCGGAGGCGGCGCGGTCGGCGGCGACAAGGTCGGTGAGCGCTTTGGCCAGGACGGCCGACAGTTCGCGCAGCATGGAGTCCGAAGGCGCCTGATCGTTCTCGAACGCGTGCTGGACGGTCCACGCGAGCAGGTCCGCACGGCGTTCCGCATGGTCCGTCCCGTCGGCTCCCTCGACGGTCTCGGCCGCCGCGGTGCGCAGGAAGCCCTCGAAGGTCGCTTGGTACGCGTAGCCGAGCTCGGCGGTGCCCATGTCGTCGCGGAGCAGGCCGTGTTCTGAGAGGAGTTCGAAGTAGCCGCGGGCCAGCGCATCGTGCCGGTCGTCGCGGGCGGTGTCACGGGACTCGGTCAGCTTGCCGAGCAGCGTGGGGTCGGACAGGAGGAACCCGCGCAGCAGCGGCCGGTTCATGACGGCCAGGAAATAGGTGTGCGCGAAGCGGTGCAGCAGGCACACCCGCGGGTCCTGCCGCAGTGCCTGTCGCAACTCCTCCATCGCGTACAGGACTTCGCGGTCGAAAGTGGCGCTGAACAGCTGGTCGCGGGTCTTCCAGTGCAGGTAGACGGTGCCCTTGCCGATGCCCGCGCCGACAGCGACGTCGTCGATGGTCACCTTGCGGTAGCCGTGCCGCAGTAGCAGTTCCGCCGTGGCGTCGAGAATCCGCGTCGCGCGCTCGACGCGCTGGTCGGCCCTGGGCGGCTGGTCGTCGGTCTTCCCTGTCCGCGCAATCATGCTCACACCTTATGACTAGATGTCGATTCTGGTCAAAATCTTCCTGACCATTTGACTGGATATGAAATTTGGTCATACATTCATGGCGTACCGAGGAGCCCTACTCGCCAGGAGTGCAGGATGACCATCAACATCCGCCCGACCGTACTGATCTCCGGCGCCGGTGTCGGCGGCTCAACGCTCGCGTACTGGCTTGCCCGGCACGGCTTGCGCCCGACCGTCGTGGAGCGGTCCGCAGGGCTGCGCTCCAGCGGCAACCCCATCGACGTGCGCGGTCCTGCCATCGAAGTCGCCGAGCGGATGGGCATCATGCCAACCGTTCGCGAGGCCGCGACCGACGTGACGGCGCTCAGCTTCGTCAACTCCTCCGGCCGCCAGACCGGCCGCGTCAATATGCGCTCCCTGCAACGGGCATCGGGCAGCCGCGACGTCGAGGTCACCCGCAGCGACCTGGCCGCGATCCTGTATGAAGCGAGCAAGGACTCCGCCGAGTTCATGTTCGGCGACACCATGACCGCACTGCACCAGGACGTGGGCGGTGTCGACGTCACCTTCGAGAACGCCGCACCGCGCCGGTTCGACCTGGTCATCGGTGCGGACGGGCTGCACTCGACGACGCGCCGGCTGGCGTTCGGGCCCGAGTCGCGATTCGTCCGGCACATGGGCCTGTACGTCGCCACGATGCACCTCGACGGCCCCGCCGAGAACACGCGAGAGGTCGTCATCCACAACACCCCCGGACGCATGGCATCCGTGCACCCGGTCCGCGGCCGAGGCCTGGCCGCGTTCATCTTCCGCAGTCCGGCCGTCGACGCCTTCGACCACCGCGACCTCACGCAGCACAAGCGGGTCCTGACGGACGCCTACGCCGGCAGCGGCTGGCGCGTGCCCGAACTGCTCGACCAGGTGCGCACGGCCGACGACGTGTGGCTCGACTCCGTCAGCCAGGTACGTCTCGACCGGTGGGCCGACGGCCGCATCGCGCTCCTCGGCGACGCCGCATCCTCGGTCTCACTGTTCGGCGACGGCTCCACCCTCGCGATAGCCGGGGCGCACACCCTCGCTGAGGAACTCGCCGCCACCCCGAGCGACCCGCAGGCGGCGTACGCCCGATACGAAGCCAGGCACCGCACCCTCGTCGACCCGAGGCAGAACAACGTCACCATCGCCGCGGCCCTGATGGTTCCCGCCACCCGCCGTGGCATCGCCGTCCGAAATGCCGCCTCCCGCCTCTGGCCCGCCGCGGCCGCCGCCAGCCGGCTCCGCAAGAGCCTCACCCCGCGCTTCTCCACGGTCGGTCGCCGAAAGCCTTAGCGGTTCCGGTCAGGCAGCTGTCGATCACCTACGGGCGGTACTGGATCACCTTGTCGGTGAACCTCTCCGGTCACAGCACTGGCTTCGCTGGCAGCTCGGTGATCAGTGCCACAAGGGCGAGTTGGGGTTGCAGTGGGGAGAGCAGTCGCCGGATGCCGCGCTCAAGATCATCCCTAAGATGATGATGGCCAGGATGATCCACGCGACATGGACGAAGTCATTGCCGGGTGGGCTTTTCGGAGCGCTGCTCTGCGGGACCTCGTTGTGGCTCTCGGGCTCGCCACCGGTTCCGTCGTGTCCCTCTGCCGCCATCGTGCCATCCCCCGTCGCGGTGTGTCCTCTCATGGCACGCCGCCAGATCTCGTCCGTCAAGGCCTGCGGTGGGCTTCAGCAGTTCGCGTTCGGGCGCCATCGGGGCTCATGGGGAACGGAGCGTGAACGCCCGGGCCCCGGGCTGGTTCCGGTGGTGGAGCCGAGCCCGGACGCGGGCCCGGCTCCACCGGGAAAGTGACGGCCGTTGCCGTCAGGTGCGGCCCGAAGCGGCCGCGAAAGACGATCGCGGCCGCCGGCTGGGTGAGAACTGATGCCTCAGCGGTCGTGGTGGCGGTCGTGGTGATCGCGATCGTGGTCCCGGTCGTGGTCCCTGTTGTGGTCGCGATCGTGCTTGTGGTGGTGGCGGTCGTAGCCGTGGCAATAGTCCCAGGTCCAGTACCAGTACCAGTCGTAGCAGTAACCGTGACCGCTGTGGCTGGGCGCCGCCGATGGTGCCGGGGCGGCGGATGCGGTGGAGGGCAGGAGCGCGCCCCCTGCGGCCAGGGCGGCCGAGGCCGTGAGGACGGCGATGCGCTGTAGACGGGATGTGCGGGTCATGGTGATTCACCTCCGGTGAGACAGACCTGTTCGGTCCGTGTGGTCCCATGACTCGATTAGGCCCGTACGCGCGCGCCTCGTCATGCCCCTGACTTTCGGGGCTTGACAGACGGGGGCGGCCGGGGCTCAGTCGGCCAGGAGGTGGTCGGCCTTGCCCGCCTTGATGTCCCGGATCAGCTGGCGCAGGGCGTCCGTCGAGTCGGTGAGGTACGAGGCCTCCGCGCCGGCGACGGCGATGTAGCTGTTGCCATCGCCGTCCACCCCGATCCGGTAGCAGGAGTTCCCCTCGCCACAGAACGGCTCTTCCCAGGTCACGGCAGGCATGGCGTCCTCTCTCACAGCTGGTTTGCGATGGTCCGGATGAAATCCCGCGAGTCGTCGGGGGACAGGGCCAGTTCTTCCATGAGGTCGAAGTGGGCCCGGTATTTCTGAAGTTGTGCGTCGGCGTAGAGGAAGTCGGGTCCGTGGGAGTTGTCGACCTGCACGGTGTCCAGCTGCGCGGTGAGGCCCTCCGCATAGAGCACGGTCTGACCGGCCCCCGGGAATCCACCACGATGGCTGGCTCAGTCGGCCAGGAGGTGGTCGGCCTTGCCCGCCTTGATGTCCCGGATCAGCTCGCGCAGGGCGTCCGTACTGTCGGTGAGGTACGAGGCCTCCGCGCCGGCGACGGCGATGTAGCTGTTGCCGTCGCCGTCCACCCCGATCCGGTAGCAGCTTGCCCCTTCGCCGCAGAAAGCTTCTTCCCAGACGATGTCGGCCATCGGTTCCCTCTCAGATTTGACGCGCCAGTCGGTGGATGAACTCGCGGGACGCTTCCGGCGTCAGGCTGAGACGTTCCATCCAGTCCAGTTGGGCACGGTACTTGGACAACTGGGCCTCCGTGTGCAGGAAGTCGGGGCCGTGCGTGCTGTCGACCTGCACGGTGTCCAGCCGTAGGACGGGACCCTCCAGGTAGTTCACCGTCTGCCCGGCGCCGGGGAAGCCGCCCCCTTCGAAGGTCAGGACGCGCAGGACGACGTTCTCCCGCTCGGCCGCGTCGGCAAGGTGCTCCAGCTGTGCGCGCGCCACCTTGCGGCCGTTGAAGTGCATCGCCGCAGCATGCCTCGGGCCTTGGCGACGAGCCACGCTCCCCGTCCGCGTCAGCCATTCGTGCGCGCCGAACTCGCCGTAGTCACCTTCGACCCAGGGAGTCCCGCGATGTCCACCCACCCCTCCACCCC
Source organism: Streptomyces sp. NPDC043876 (assembly GCF_056435825.1). Classification (NCBI taxonomy): domain Bacteria; kingdom Bacillati; phylum Actinomycetota; class Actinomycetes; order Kitasatosporales; family Streptomycetaceae; genus Streptomyces; species Streptomyces sp. NPDC043876. The sequence continues at coordinate 78,490 of NZ_JBWKDV010000014.1, forward strand.
CTGTCCTCCGGTGCCGACCGTCCGCCTCGGGGACGGGCCGCCCGCGCTCGACACGCTCAGCTTCAGTTTCACCGTGCCCCGGGAGCCGCTCGGGGCGCAGGTCGCGCGGTCCGCCGTACGGTCCATCCTGCACGCGTACGGGCTCGACCCGCTGGTGCCCGCCGTCGTACAAGTGGCCGGGGAACTGGTCGCGGCCGCCTGGCAGTTGGACCCGGGGCGCAGCCTGTACCTGTCCGTCCGCCATCGCGACGACGCGCTCCGCCTGACCGCCTACGACGGCCACGCGCCCCACGCCCACCCCCGGATCGCCGCCCACTGCGAGGCCCGGCGGCGGGCGGCGCTGCGGCTCATGGCCGCGGTGGTGCGGTCGTGCGGCGGTGCCTGGGGCTTCGGTGAGTCCCGCGAACCGGGCGGCGGGAACCGGACCTGGGCGCACCTGCCCCGGCGCGGGGCGGCCGACTACCTCCGCGCCTGACCCGGAAGGATCCTGTCGCCCGGGCCAAGGGGCTCCGCCAGATCGGCTGTACGGGCCCGTGGCCCACAGGGCAGGCTCCTGCACGTGAACCCCTTGGAAGCCCCTGGCTCCCGGCTCCCCACGTCGGCACGCCGGACGGCGATGAGGGCGGTGGGGGTCGTCTTGCTCCTGCTGTTCGTTCTTGCGCTGGCGTTGGTCGGCATCTTCCTCTGGTGGCTGGAGGTGAGTCTCCCTGAGGGCCAGGCCAGGCGTATGGAACAGCAGCTCGCGACCGACACGCGATTGACCGGTCAAGCTCTCCAGCACCGTGCGCAGGACGGAACCCTGACGGATGACGAGCTGAAGGACGTCTCGCCGGGTCCATGGACCATTCGGCGTGATGAACGGGAAATCCGCGTTGCCATGTCGTTCCTGGGCCCGAGGGCGGAGTACCGGTGCTGGTCCTTCACCCTCAAGACGCCCCTGGGGCCCGGTACGTCCGTGACCGCGCAGCCGGACGAGGCCGCGTGCGACGTGCGCGTACCGTCGGCGTCGACCTCGCCGGCACCACGGTGACCCGGTTCTCTCCGGTTCAGGTGGCGGTCAGCAGGGCTGCCGCGGACTCCTCCGCCAGGTCCTCCGCGTGCGGGGGGAGGGGGTGGCCGGCGCGCAGGTGGCGGCGGACCAGGGACAGGGGCAGGTCGATCAGGGCCAGGATGACGCGGTCGTGGTCCCGGGGGCCTGCCGCGCCCAGGACGTCGGCGAGGAGGTGGAGGGAGTCGTACACGCGGGCGTTGCCCCGGTCCGCGCGCTGCCTGTGCTCCTCGGACCAGTCGGCGCGGCCGAACTGGTCGGCGCCGTAGAGCAGGAGCGAGGCCTCCCGCGGGTGGGCGCGGCTCCAGGCGACGACGTGCCGGGCGGCCGCGCGGGCGGCTCCGTGGGGGTCGGGGGCGCTGCCGAGGGCGAGGAAGTAGCCCTCCTGGAAGCGTTCCACGGTGCGCAGCCAGACCTCGGCGAGCAGCGCCGTACGGCCGGGGAGGCGGTGGTACATGGATCCGCTCGGCGCGCCGATCGCCTGGGCGACGGCGGACATGGTCACGCCCGCCGGTCCGGCGGAGGCGGCCAGTTGGACCGCGGCGTCGAGGATCTGGTCGGTGTCGAAGCGGGGTGGTCGCGCCATGAATCAGAGAGTACCCTCCACATTATTAGAGACTGCTCTCTAATAATGTGGAGGGGAGGACGCCATGGGCGTCTACAACGTGCACGAGCGGCTGCTGGCCGCCAAGGCGAGCGAGGTGGGCGCGCTCGTTGACAGCCTGTCCGGCGGTGCGGCGGACCGGCTGTGGGCGCACCGGAAGTGGCCCGCGCTGGAATTCGACCGCCCCCTGGCGGTCGGCGCGACCGGTGGCCACGGGCCGGTCCGCTACGCGGTCACCGCGTACGTGCCCGGGACCTGGGTCCGCTTCACCTTCAGCGCGCCGCGCGGATTCCACGGCTTCCACGAGTTCGCGGTGCTGCCCGTGGACGAGGAGCGCACCGTGCTGCGGCACACCCTCGCGATGAAGACCGGTGGACTGGCGCGCCTGGCCTGGCCCCTGGCCTTCCGCTCGATGCACGACGCCTGCCTGGAGGACGCCCTGGACCGCGCCGAGCTCGCCTGCACGGGCACGGTGGCCCGTCCGGCCCGCTGGAGCCCGTACGTCCGCCTGCTCCGGGGGCTCGAACGTCGGGTCGGTGGTCCGTCGGCGTCGTGACGACGCGGGCGGCAGACTGCCTCCGCGCCTGAGCGGGGGCGTGCGCTACGCCCCGTACGCGACCCCGCAATGGGGCAGGCTGGGGCGCATGGAAGACATGAGCACCGCGGCGGAGCGACCCCGCGGCGGGAGCGTGCCGCAGTCGGGCGCGACCGCGGAAGAGCTGCGCGCGGCCCTGGTGCGGATCGCCCCCGGCGCGGTAGCGACGTTCGACGCCGAACGCGCCACCGCCGTCGCCCTCACCAGTGCCCGCGCCCGGGAGCAGGACAGCTCCGCGCCCGTGCGCCGCTTCCTGCGCCAGTGGGCCCTGTACGTCGCGATCGAACGCCACCCAGGGACGGCTGCCCGGCTGCGCCTGCTCGAAGACCGCGCGGCTCACGTCACCGAACCGGACGAGGCCCGGGCGATCGCCTCCGAGATCGGCCGGATCCTCGACACGGCCGCCGCCGAGGCCGGTGTCGCCCTTGGCGGAGCCCGGTGAGGGTCCCGCCCTGCACCGACTTCTAGTCCGCTGGGTCAGTGGTCCGCCGCCGTCGTGGCGATCGTTTCCATCAGGCGGGCGTGGGTGAGGATCGCCTCCGCGTGCGGGGTGAAGTCCTCGGCGTCCAGGACCGCGGTCGCGAAGGTGCCCGCGATGTTCGTGAAGTGGTGGTCGGGGGACAGGGGGATCTCCCGCGTGCCGTCCGCGCGGTCCACGCGCAGGACCGGGGTGAAGTCGTCCGGGGTGCTGAAGGCGCGTTCCAGGCGCAGGCGGCCCTCGCTGCCCCAGAGGCCGTAGCCGCTGAGGTAGGCGTGCTCGACGCCGTACGCGAGGTGGGCGGCCGCGCCGGAGGGGGAGGTCAGCAGGGCGCTCCCGGCGGGCTGGGGACCGTACGCGCTGTCCGGGCGGACCTGCGCGCCCGCCACCCGCAGGTCCGGCCCCAGGAACAGCTGGGCCGCGCGCACCGGGTACGCCGCCACCTCCGGCAGGGTGCTCGCGCGCAGCCCGCCCGGGCGCAGCGGGATGCCGAACTCCGAGGTGAAGAGCTGGACTTCGCCGATCAGGCCGTCCGCCACCAGCTGCCGCACCCGCGCGTGCTGCGAGTGGTGCAGGAACATGAAGCTCTCCATGAGGAGCAGGCCGCTGCCGCGGGCCGCCGCGACCGCCTTCTCGGCGTCCGGCAGCGAGGTCGCGAACGGCTTCTCGCACAGCACGTGCTTGCCCGCCGCGAGCGCCCGCAGCGTCCACTCGACGTGCATCTCGGGCGGCAGCGGGATGTACACCGCGTCCACGTCCGGGCGCTCCAGCACCTTCTCGTAGCCCGCGAGGGGGACGCCGCCGAAGCGGTCGGTGAAGTGCCGTGCCTTCTCGATCGTGCGGCTGGCGATCGCGGTGACCTCGACGAGCGGCTGGCGCAGCATCGAGGGCAGCATGCGGCGTTCGGCGATGTCGGCGCAGCCCAGCACGCCGACGCGCAGAGCCTTCCGCCCGCTCACAGCGCGTACGCTCCGCCCAGCGCCCAGGCCGCCCGCAGGCTGGTCAGGAGCGTCCGGGCCTCGATGTTCAGGTAGTTGCTGTGTTTGAGGAGCCCGGCGAGCTGCCCGGCCGTCACCCACAGGAAGTCCTCCGGTACGTCGACGGGGAACTCGTCCCCGACCTCCACCAGCGCGTACCGGTTGCCCGCGTGGTGGAAGCGGCCGCCCTCCTCGGACTGCACCGTGTCGTACAGCAGCCGCGACTTCGGCGCGGAGAGCACCATGTCGAGGTAGCGCGGCTGCCGCTCCCGGGGCAGGGTCAGCGCGCGGCCCGGCTGGCACTGCACGGTCGGGCCCAGCTCGGCGACGTCCAGGACGCCGGCCTCGGAGCGGGCCTGCGCCAGCAGGTGCGGTACGCCCCCGATCCGGCGGACCACGAAGGCGGCGAGGCCCTGCTCGGCGGGGGCGAGCAGCGGCTGGGTCCAGCGCTGGACCTCGCGGTTGGCGGCGGAGACGGAGGCGGCGATGACGCTGAAGTGGTGGCCGCTGTCGTGTGCGATCGCGTAGTCGGTGCGGTGCCAGCCCTGGACGCCGTGCAGCGGCAGGGTGCTCTGCACCAGTTCGCGGGTCGCCTTGATCTCGGTGAGCCGGGACAGGACGTGTTCCGTCGTGTGCAGCGAGGGGCCCTCGTCGGCGAAGGTCGGGATCAGGGACAGGACGGTGCGGGCGTCCATGTTGATCACGTTGTTCTCGTAGAGCAGCTGGTGAATCTGGCCGAGGGTCAGCCAGACGAAGTCCTCGTGCTCGGGCACGTCGCCCAGCGCCTCCACCACCATGTTCCGGTTCCGCTTGCGCAGGAACCAGGAGCCCTGCTCCGACTGGAGGGAGTCGAAGAGCACCCGCGAGCCGACCCGGGGCGGTTTGAAGTAGTCGATGTAGTGGACGGACGCGCCCTTGTGCACACCGGTGTAGTTGCTGCGGGTCGCCTGCACGGTGGGGGACAGCTGCACCGTGTCGAGGTTGCCGGGCTCCATCTTGGCCTGCATCAGGCAGTGCAGGACCCCGTTGAACTCCTTGACGACGATGCCGAGGATGCCGACTTCCGGCTGGTTGATGATCGGCTGGGACCAGGACGCGCCGTGGCCGCCCCAGTCGGTGCGCACGTGCAGGCCCTCGACGGAGAAGAAGCGGCCGCTGTCGTGCACGAGGTTGCCGGTGGAGTCCTCGAAGTGCCAGCCGACGAGCTCGGCGAAGGGGATGCGCCGCACGTCGTAGCGGTTGGTGCGCCGCTGCTCGGCGAACCAGTCGCGGAAGACCGGGTTGGGGGTCACCGAGCTGTCGAGGGCCTGGGCCGACAGGGTGAACCGCCGCCCCAGGCTCGTGACGACGCCCGGGGGCATTGCCTGGGTGATGGTCATCGGTGGACTCCTTCGCCTTGTCCCGCGCGCCCAGGGGCAGCCGGTCGCACCACGACGATGGGGGAGCCCGATCGGCTGTGGCTGGAGAGGGCCTTGAGGTGGGGCGTACGGGGGCGCAAGTGGCGGGCGGTCACGGGGCGGCGGCCAGGGCGTGGGGGTCGTGCGGGTGCGCGGGCCGTGCGCGGTGCGGGTACGCCGGCTGCGCGCGGCCCGGGTCGGCGGCCTCCGCCGCCCGCTCCGTGCGGTGCCGCTCGCGGTAGTGGCCGGGCGCGGCGAGGAGTTCGGCGTGCGTGCCGCGCTGGACGACGCGGCCGGCGTCCAGGACGACGATCTCGTCCACCGCCTCCAGGCCGATGGTGCGGTGGCTGATCAGCAGCACCGCGCGGTCCGGGCGGGGCGCGAGGACCGCCGCGAGGACGGCGTCGGCGTCCCGGGGGGCCAGCGACTCGGTGGGTTCGTCCAGGACCAGGACCGCCGGATCGGCGAGCAGGGCGGCCGCCAGGCCCAGGCGGCGGCGCTCGCCGCCGGAGAAGGCGGCCGCGTCCTCGCCGACCTCGGCGTCCAGCCCGCCGGGGAGCGCGCGCACCCAGTCCGCGGCCCCCGCCCGGGCGAGGGCCGCCCACAGCGCGCCCTCGGCCGCGCCGGGGCGGGCCAGCAGCAGGTGCTCGCGCACGGTGCCGGCGAACACGTGGTGGTACTGGGTCAGCCCGGCGGCCAGCCGTGGCCGCAGGGCGCCCTTCGGCAGCTCCGCGAGCGGTACGCCGCCCAGCGCGACCCGGCCCGCGGTGGGCTCCAGGAGCCCCAGGGCCAGCCCGGCGACCGTGCTCTTGCCGGACCCGCTGGGGCCGACGAGCGCGATCCGGCGCCCGGGGGCGAGGACGAGCCCGATCCCGGCCAGGGCGGGGCGCGTGGCCCCCGCGTGGGTGACGCCGACGCCGGTGAACTCCAGGGTGAGCGAGCCGTGGGGGAGGCGAGGGCCCCGGCGGGCGGGGGCGGTACCGGCGGGGGCCGTCGGGGTGGTCATTGCGGTGGTCTGCGCGTCGGCCGTCGTGCCGGTCGTCGTGCAGGTCGTCGTGCCGGGCGTCGCGCCGGGCGTGGTCGTCGGGAGAGCGTGCAGGGCGCGCAGCCGGTGGAGGGAGGTGGTGAGGCGGGTGAGGTGGTCGGCGGCCGCGCGGACGGGGGTGGCGAGGTCGAGGGTGGCCAGCGCGGTCAGGGTCAGTACCGCGGCGGTCACCGGGCCGGTGCCGCGCAGGGCCAGGACGGCCACCGCGGCCGTGGTGCCGAGCTGGACCAGGACCGCGGCCGCGGCGATCGCGGCCGCGGCGGCCGACCCGGCCCGCTCGCGGCGGGCCACCGCGCGGGAGGCGGCCCGTTCGCGCTCCGCCACCAGCGCCGTCGCCCCGCACAGCGCGAGGTCCTCCGCCCCCTCGACCAGGTCCACGGTGCGCGCGGCCAGTTCGGCGCGGGCCGCCGACAGCCGGGCGGCCGAGCGGCGCCCGGTGGCCGCGGCCAGCGCGGGCAGCGCCACGCAGGCCAGCAGCAGCCCCGCCCCCAGCGCCCACCCGGCGGCGGGCAGCACCAGCGCGCTCCCCACCGTGACCCCGGCCCCCACCAGCAGCGCGGTCAGCATCGGCAGGGCCACCCGCAGCAGCGCGTCCTGCACGGCATCGGCGTCGGCGACGAGCCGGTTCAGCAGCTCGCCACGGCTGAACGCCCGCAGCCCGTACGGCGCGTGCGGGGCCAGCAGCGTCAGCAGCCGCCCCCGGACCCGCTCCATGATCCGCAGCGCGGCGTCGTGGCCCCACAGCCGCTCGGCGTAACGCAGCGCGCCCCGGCCCAGGGCGAAGGCGCGCACCGCGACCACCGCGACCATCAGCGCACCGAGCGGCGGCTGCTGCGAGGCCCGGCAGATCAGCCACGCCGCGCTCGCGGTCAACGCGATGGCGCAGCCCTCCCCGAGCGCGGCCGCCACCGCGGCGCCCCCGAGCCGCCCCACGTCCCTGCGGGACAGCGCCCTGGGGGACGGTGCCCTGGGGGACGGTGCCCTGGGGGACGGTGCCCTGGGGGACGGTGCCCTGGGGGGCGGCGCCCCCGGTGACGGCTCCTCGGGGGCCCGCGCCCCGAGGGGCGGCGCCCCGCGCGGTGCCGTGTCCGCCGGTGCGGCGAGGGCCGGTTCGTTGGCCGTGGCCTGCCCCCGGCCTGCGGCCGGGCCCTCGCCCTGGCCTGCGGCAGGAACGCGATGCGCCGGGGCCGGGCCCGCGGCCGGGCGGTGGGCGGGGCCCGGGGTCGGGACAAGGCCTGGAAGCGGGCTGAGCTCCGGGGTCGGGGCGAGGGCAGGGGTCGGGGCCGGTTCGCCGGCCGCGGCTTGCCCCGGGCCTGCGGCCGGGCCCTCGCCCTGGCCCTGGCCGAGCGCCGTTGCCGGGCGCCGGCCAAGTGCCGTGGCTGAGGCCGGTTCCACGGCCGGGCCCGCGGCCGGGGCGCGAGGGGCGGGGGCCGGAGCCGAGCCTGCGGCCTGGGCGCGAGGCGCCAGTCCCGGGGTTGCGGCCAGGCCGAGGGCTTGGCCAGGGGCCGGGGCCCGTTCCGTGCCCGGACGCGGGTTCATCGGCGGGTCTCCTCAAGGGCGGGTACCGGGGCAGGGCGCAGGGAGTCCAGGTGGAGGACCGTGTCCGTGTGTTCGGCCACCGCCGGGCGGTGGGTGGCTACCAGGAGGGTCGCGCGGCCCGCCACCGCTTCCAGGGCGCGCAGCACGTGCTGCTCCGTGCCGCCGTCCAGGCGGGCCGTCGGCTCGTCCAGCAGCAGCAGTGACGGGCGGCGCAGCAGGGCGCGGGCCAGCGCGAGCCGCTGGCGCTCCCCGGCGGACAGGCCGGCGCCGCCCTCGCCGACCCGGGTGGCCGGTCCGTCCGGCAGGCGGCGTACGAAGTCGGCCGCGCCCGCCGCCTCCAGCGCGTCCCACACCTCGTCGATGCCCGCGCCGGGCCGCCCCAGCCGCAGGTTGTCCGCGACCGACAGCGCGAACAGGTGCGGCTGCTGCGCCACCATCGCGATCCGGTCGGTCCACGCCGCTCGGTCGGCGGCCGTGCGGGCGACCACCGACACGCCGCCCACCCGCAGGTCCCCACCGAGCGGCGGCAGCAGCCCGGCGACCGTCCGCAGCAGGGTCGTCTTCCCCGCGCCGCTGGGCCCGGTCAACGCGCAGCTGCGCCCCGGCTCGAACCGCCAGGACAGCCCCGTCAGGGCCGGCGCGCCGGGCGCGTGGCCGACGTCGAGCCGGTCCAGGACGAGCGGGAAGCGCGCCGGGTCGGGCAACGGCCGCGGCCCGGAAGGCCGTTCGCGTACGAGCGCGGGGCCGGCCGCCGCGCCGTCGAGCAGGGCGCGGACCTGGGCCAGGGCCGTACGCCCCTCCTGCGCCGCGTGGAAGCGCCCGGCCAGCAGCCGCAGCGGCCGGTACGCCTCCGGGGCCAACAGCAGGACGGCCAGCCCCGTCGACAACGGCATCGCCCCGTCCAGCAGCCGGAAGCCGACCGGGACCGCGATCAGCGCCACCGACAGGCTCGTCAGGGTGTCCATGACGAAGGTGGACAGGAACGCCACGCGCAGGGTGCGCACCGTCGCCCGCCGGTGCTCCGCCGCCCGCGCGCGCACGCTCTCCGCGGCCCGGCCCTCCTGCCCGAACACGCGGAGCGTGGCCAGACCGCCGAGCGCCTGGAGGAAGTACCCGCCCAGGCGCAGCAGCACCGCCCACTGCGCCTGTGTACGGGCCTTGGTGTGCAGGCCGACCAGCGCCAGCAGCAGCGGCACCAGCGGCAGCGTCACCAGCACGACCAGGCCCGAGACCCAGTCCGCGGCCCAGACGGTGCCGGTGACGGCCAGCGGCACGACGACCGCCTGCGGCAGCAGGGCGAGCGAGCCGGTGAGGTGGTCCTCCAGCGCGTCCATACCGCGGCCGAGCAGCGCGACCACCGAGGCGGGCCGCGGACCCCGGCCGCGGACGGCCGCGGCGGTCACGGCCGCCGTGAGCTCCGCCCGCAGCTCCTCCTTGTACCGGGCGGCGGCCGCGCCCGCCGAAGCGCGGTCCCACCAGGCGTGCGCGGCCCGCCCGGCGATCACGGCCGCCAGCAGCGGGACCGGTACGGCGTGCAGCGCGGCCCCCGTGCCCCGCTCGACGGCGGCCGCGAGCACCGAGGCCAGCAGGACGCACTGCAAGAGGGTCAGGACGGCTTCCGCCACCGCGCCCAGCGCGCGGTGCACCAGGAACCGCCGGAGCAGGGGCGAACTCCGTACCAGGGCGAGGTCCATCGGTCGCTGTCCTGACTCTCGGGAACCGCGGGCGCCCCGGGGAGGGGCCCCTCTTCAGGAGAAGGCGGGGGCTTCGAGCGGCTCCGGCGCCGGGGCGGCGGTGCGCGCCGGGGCCCACACGGCCAGCCACAGGTAGACCTGCGCCGCGACCACGAGCAGCAGCACCGGCCCGGAGGTCCAGAGCACCGCCGCCAACGCGGTCTCGTCCGTGGCCAGTTGTGCGACCGTCGGCGCGGGCACGCCCGCGACGGTGGAGGTCAGCAGGGCCGGGTACTTGCCCGCGAAGACCGCGCAGGCCGCCGCGATCACGGCGGCCGTGCTCGCCCAGGGCGCGAGCCGGGCGCGGCCGCCGCCGGCCAGGGCCCGGGTCAGGAACAGCGCCGCCACGGCGAGGACGACGGCCAGCGCCGCCAGGACCGGGTGGCGCAGCGCCCCGCCGTCGAAGCTCCCGCCGACCCAGCCCGTCAGCGCGGTGACCGCGAGCAGCGCCGCGGCGAGGGTCGCGCCGACGACGGTGAGCGCGGCCGCCCGCCGGGCCGGGTCACCGGTCAGCCGGGCGGCCACGAAGGCGCTGCCGTGCGTGGCGAGCAGCGCGACCATGGTCAGGCCGCCCAGCAGGGTGAAGGGGTCGGGCGCGGCCACGCCGCGCACGTGACCGTCGCTGCCGAGGGAGACCCCGGCGGCGGTCACGGCGAGGAAGCAGCCCCAGCCGAAGGCGGCGGCGGCTCCGGCCGCGCAGATCAGCAGGTCGAAGGCGCGCCGGACCCGTTCGCCGGGGTGCCGGCCGCGCAGCTGGACGCCCGCGTTCAGCACCAGCGCGCCCGCGAAGGCGATCAGCGCGTACGGATAGGCGCCCTCGAACAGAGCGCCGCGCAGCCCCGGCAGGGTGCCGGCGAGGGCGCCGACGGAGACCAGCAGCCAGGCTTCGTTGCCGAGCAGCAGAGGCCCGACCGCCCCCAGCACGGCGCGCCGCCCGGGCGCGTCGGAGCCGGTGCGGGGGAGGGTGAGCCCGACGCCGTAGTCGATCCCGGCCAGGACCAGGTATCCGGTGAACAAGGCGATGAACGCCACGAGGGCGACGGCCGGGTGGCTCATGACGGGTGCGCTCCTTCCCGGGAGGACGCGGAGGCCGGGGACGCGGGGGATGCGGCGGCCCCGGTGGACCGCTCGCCGTACGGACTCGCCTGCGGCGCGCGGGGGTGCGTACGGGGATCCACGCGCGGGTCGTGCGCGGCGCCGGCCAGGCCGCTGCCCAGGGAGTCCGGTGCGGCGGCGGAGGCGGTGGATGCGGCGGCGGGCTCCGCGCCCCGGCCGAGGCCGCCCTCGCCCGGACCGCGCATCGCGGCCCGGGCCAGCAGCCACCAGTCCAGGCCGAGCAGGGAGACCACGAGGACGACGAGGACGAGGAGCGAGGCGGTGAGCCGCCCCGCGCCGAGGCCGGGGGTCATCGCCTGGCGGGTGGTCAGGATGCCGGTGATGACGAACGGCTGGCGGCCGACCTCGCGGACGGCCCAGCCGCAGAGGTTCGCGAGGAACGGCAGCGCCATCGCGAAGGGCAGCACCCGCCGCAGCACGGCCGACCGCATGACCTCGCCCTCCCCGGAGGGGGTGCGGCCGACGTGGGCGTGGGCGTAAACCTGAGGGTGGGGGCCGGGCTGGGCGTACGGGCCGGGGCGGCCGGGTTGACCGTACGAGCCGTACTGGCCGTACGAGCCGTACTGGCCCTGCGGGCCCGGTCCCGGTGCCCGGCCCTGCGGCCACTGGCCGGGGTACACGCGGCGGCCCTGGCCGGTCGGGCCGTGCGGGCCCTGGCCCGGGGGCCATTGGCCGGGGTACACCTTGCGGCCGCCCCGGCCCTGGCCGCGGGCGGGCGCGGGCGCGGCCTGCCACTGGCCGGGGTGGCCCTGCACCGGGTACGGCTGCGCGTAGGGCGGGGGGAAGGCCTGCGGGCGCTGCTCGCGCAGCGAGACGAGGGCCCAGACGCCCAGGACCAGCAGCACCCCGCCGATCATCATCATCAGGGTCAGGGCGCCCAGTACCGGCCCGGACGGCGGTCCCTCCAGCGGACCGAACCGCTTCGCCAGCTCCTGGAGCTGCCGCGTCACCTCGGCCTGGTTCCCGTCCAGGACCGCGCCCTTGAGCGGCTGGTCCTTCCTGGTGTTGCCGAGCTGGACCGTGCCGCTGAGGACGACGAGCGCGGCGCCCCACGTCCCGGCGTGCGCGCCCGCCTTCAGCGAGTGCCGGACGAACGCCCGGTCCGCGCGGCCGCGCCGGTGCAGCAGCAGGCTGACGCCGAGCACGAAGAAGCCGCCGACCGCGAGCGCGCCGCCGAAGATGTGGAAGATGGCGATCCAGGAGTTGGCGTTGGCGAACAGCGCCCCGAACGAGGTCAGTTCCAGGTGCCCGTCGCGCATCGTGTAGGCGACCGGGTTCTGCATGAAGCCGTTCGCCAGCAGCGCCCACACCGCGGAGGTGTAGGCCGCGGCGGCCACGATCCAGATGCACGCGAGGTGGACGTACTTCGGCAGCCGGTCGAAGCCGAAGATCCACAGGGCGAGGAAGGTCGACTCGGCGAAGAACGAGACCACCGTCTCCACCGCGAGGGGGGCGCCGAAGACGCTCGCCGCCGTGGATTCCAGGCCGGTCCAGTTGGCGCTGAGCTGGAACTCCATGGCGAGGCCGGTGGCGATGCCGACCGCGTAGTTGATGACGTAGAGGGTGCCCCAGTAGGTGGTCATCCGCCGCAGCGCCGGGTCGCCCGTGCGCGCCCAGCGGGTGTGCGCGACCGCCACGAGGGCGACCAGGCCCAGCGTGAGGGTGACGAGGAGGTAGTGCGAGGCGACGGTGAGGCCGAACTGAAGGCGCGCCAGATCCTCGGGGGCCATCGCACTCACCTCGATCCGTTCATTGCTAGAATATCTAGCAACACTAGACAATCGCGGTCGGCGCCCCTAGGGTTGGGCCTCATGAGAATCCTCTTTGCCAGCGTGGGCAACTTCGGGCACATTTTTCCCTTGCTTCCCTTGGCGAGGGCGGCGCGAGCCGCCGGCCACGAGGTCGCGTTCGCAACGGGTGAGCAGTTCCACCAGACCCTCCGGGAGGCTGGTTTCGAGCCGGTGACGGCAGGCCGGTCCGTGCCCGAGGCATTCATCGAAGCAGCGGGCGGTCGAGCCTTCCTCGAGGCCCACGGCGGCGAGGTGGGCGCCCAGGACGTCCCGCCGGAGGTCCTCGCGAACCTGCACATCAAGGTGTTCGGCTCGGTCCTGCCGCGCTGGGTCGCGGCCGACCTGGCGCCGGTCTTCGAGAGCCGGCGCTTCGACCTCGTCGTGCACGAAGTGCTCAACCCGGGCGCCGGGTTCGCCGCCCAACTGGCGGGCGTACCCGCCCTCGCGCACGGCGTCGGCCTGCTCTCGCAGGACCACGAGGCCGAGCGGCTCCAGCAGGAGATCCTCGCGACCGCCGCCGACCTGGGCGTCACCGTGCCCGCCGGGCAGGCGCTCACCCTCGGCAACACCTACATCGACATCTGCCCGCCGTCCCTCCAGGACCGGGCCTTCGTCGAGTCGGGCCAGGCGCGCATCGAGCAGCGGCCCGTCGCCTTCGTCGAGCCGGGCGAACTGCCCGCGGGGCTCGCCACCTCGGGCGAACCCTTCGTCTACCTGACCCTCGGCACCGCGCTCGGCTCCGCCGAGAACCTGCGCACCGTGATCGACGGGCTCGCCCCGCTGGGCGTGCCGGTCCTGGTCGCGGCCGGCTTCCGGGTGCAGATCGCCGACCTCGGGGAGCTGCCGGAGCACGTGACCGTGGCCCCGTGGCTGCCGCAGTCCGCCGTCCTCGCGCACGCCGCGCTCGTCGTCCAGCACGGCGGCAGCGGGACCACGCTCGCCACCCTCGAAGCGGGCCTGCCCCAGCTGATCGTGCCGCAGGGCGCGGACGGTCCCGCCAACGGCCAGGCCGTACGGGACGCGGGCGCGGGCGAGGTCCTCTTCGACCTCACCGCCGAGGCGGTCACCGAGTACGCCCGCAAGATCCTGGGCGACCCCGGCTACCGCGACGCGGCCCGCAAGATCGCCGCCGAGATCGCCGCCATGCCCGCCCCGGAGGACATCGCGGCGCGCCTCCCCGACCTGGCCTGACCCGCCGCGTCACGGGCCCCCGGGCCCCGGGCCTCCACGGCCCGGGCGCGGGCCCGTCACCACAGACCGGGGCGATGGCCGTGGCCATCGGCCCACCGTGCTCCCGGGCGCCGGCCCCCCTCCGGCTGCCCGGGCCCGAATCCGGTGCGCGCGCCTTCCGTTCCCCCGCGCGGCGCGCGCACCGGATCTTTCACCGGATTCGGACCGGCCCGTTCGAAGCCGACGTCAGGCCGAAGCCGCCGCGGACAGGGGAGCGGCGGTCAGCGGCGTGGCGCAGGCCGTCAGGGTGTGCGGCAGGAGGTCCTCCACCGGGTCCGCCTCACCGGCGGAGGCCAGCGCGGCCAGCGCGCCGCGCAGCTCCTGGGCCAGCTGCTCCGCCTGCGCGCGGTCCAGTACCGAGGAGGCGAAGTCCAGCGCCAGCAGCGGCTCTTCGCGCCAGCGCAGCACCGTCAGCGCCGCGTCGGCCGTGGCCCCGCCCAGGTGGCCGTGGTGGAAACGGGCCGTCAGCGGGCCCGCCGCCGCGCGGGCGGGCAGCAGGCCGTCGTGGTCCGCGAAGGCGACCTGGGTCAGCGGGGTGCGCGACCGGTCCCCGCGCAGCCCGAGTTCCCGTACGAGCGCCTCCGTATCGAGCGCCGAGCACGCGAGCGCCTCGCCGAACGCGCAGGCGACCCCGCGCAGGAAGTAGTCGACGCCGCCCTCCAGTTCGCAGCACACCGGTACGGTCGTCGAACCCGGCGCGACCGTCCGCAGCGGCGCGCCGGCGCGGAGCCTCGGCAGTTCGGCGCCCACCAGCAGCCATTCGTGCCCGGAGCGCCGCCCCACGGCGAGCGCCCAGGCCGCGAGCAGCACCGTCCCGTGCGGTACGCCGGCCCGCGCGGCCGTGGCATCGACCGCGTCCCGCAGCTCCGTGTCCAGCGCGACGGCCAGCCGCTCGCCCCGGAAGTCGAAGACGGCGGGCCGCCGGCCGGGCGGGACCAGGTCCACGACGGCGGGGAACTCCCGTATCCGGTCGATCCGTTCGGCGAGCGGTCCCGCGCCAAGGAGCGGATCCGCCTCGGTAGTCGGCTCCACCCCGGGCGCGGCCGACCGGGCGGCCGGTGGCTGCCCGGACGCCGCGCGGGCGTAGTCGGCGAGCAGCTCCCGCCAGACCAGCGCCGCCGACCAGGCGTCCGCCACCGCGTCGTGGCAGAGGAAGGACAGCAGGTGCCGGTCCGCCGCCAGCCGGGTCAGGACGAAGGCGAAGGGCGGCCGGTCGGGATGCCCGATCAGCCGCTCCACCTCGTCCGCGAGCCGCGCGTGGGCGGCGTCGACGGCCGCCCCGCGGCTCGCGGCCGGAGCGCCCGGCAGCTCGGGCAGCGTGATCAGCGGCGGGGCGTACGCGTCGAGCACCCGCCGCACGGGCCCGGCCGCCGAGACCGGGAACGCGGTCCGCAGCCCCTCGTGCCGCGCGCCCAGCCCGGCGAGCGCGGCCCGCAGCGCGGCGGGGTCCAGCGGCCCCGCCAGTTCGGCGCTCAGCACCCGGTGCACCGCGCCGGGGCCGACGTAGCGCTGCGCGGTGAGCGGAGCCGACTGCCCGGGCAGCAGGGCGAGATCGCGCGCACCCCGGCCGGGAGCCGGGGCAGGCCGCACGGCCGCGGGCGCCGGGACCACGGCCCGGGCCAGTACGTCGGTCAGCGGGGCGGGGCCCAGCAGCTGGGCCACGTCCAGGAGCAGGCCGAGCTGTTCGTCGGCGCGCGCCTGGAGCCGAAGGGCCTGGCCGAGGCCACCGCCCAGGGTGAGGAAGGGCGAACCCGAGGCCCCGGCCGGCAGCGTGCGCCGGTCGCGGCACAGGACGTCCGCGGCGAGGTCGAGCAGCTCCTCCAGGGGAGTCGGGGTCTGCATGGGGTGGCCCTCTCTGTGGGCGGACTTACCCCGATGCTGCCGACCATGCCTCGAAGGCGACTAGACGATGAGGTCAGGGGGCTGTTCCGGGCCGGGGCCCGCACCCGCTGTCAAAGGCAGGAACGCTATCACTGACCGCTTCAATTGCACCGAAAGTGGTACCGTGAGCGCCATGACTCCCCGAGAGCGACGGCTTCGTGAGCAGGGCCAGCGCCGCCAGTTGATCCTCACCTCGGCCCGCGAGATGGCCGAGGCCGAAGGCTGGGACTTCGTCACCACCCGGCGTCTCGCGGAGCGCATCGAGTACAGCCAGCCGGTGCTCTACCAGCACTTCAAGAACAAGGACGCGATCGTGCACGCGGTGGCCCTGGAGGGCTTCGGCGAACTCGCGGGCGCCCTGCACGCCGCGCGCGTACGGCACGCGGAGGCGGATCCGCTGGAGGCGCTGGACGCGGTCGCGCGCGCGTACCTGGACTTCGCCGCCAAGGGGCCGGTCCTCTACCAGGCGATGCTCACCCTCGACCCCGGTACCGCGGGCGCCCCGGAGGCGGCTGACGGCGCGGCGGATGCCGGACGCGCCGCCCCGCAGCCGCTGCTCGACGCCCTCGCGGAGATCCGGCTGGCCGTCGAACCGGTGGCGGCGGGCCGCGATCCGGAGCTGCTGACCGAGGTGCTGTGGAGCACCTGGCACGGCCTGGCCACCCTCACCCGGGGCGGGCGGCTGCGCCCGGACCTGACGCGGGAGCGGCTCGCCGCCCTGACGGGCATCCTGACCGGCCCGGCGGCCCGGGTCGGCTGACCGCCGGGCCGCAAGCCCTGCTGGTTCAGGTGCTCAGCCGGACACCTTCTCGGACTCCGCGCCGCCCGCGGCCTGCCCCGGCACCGCGGCCCGGGCCGCCTGCGCGGCCTGTCCGTCCACGTGCTCCTTCACGCGCTTGCCCAGCAGCGTGAAGAGCAGGATCAGGCCGACCGTCAGGATGATGTGCCCCAGGCCGCCCACCAGCGAGAAGAGTTCGGGCACCTGGTGCCCGAGCACGGTCTGGGTGCCGCGGTAGGTCATGCTCGCGCAGGTGATGGCGATGCCCGCGTTGTAGAACCAGAAGAAGTAGTCGTAGTGCTTCGTCCCCGACAGCGAGAACACCTTGTCGAGGCCGAGGACGATCAGCAGGCCCAGCATGCCGAGCGCGAGCAGGTGCGTGTGCACCACCGCGAGCTGGGTGTCCCCGGTGAAGTCGTTGGCCTTGGTGATCTCCCGGTAGTACAGGCCGGAGATCACTCCGACGATCATGTAGACGTGTGCCGCATGAAACGTCTTCCGCATGCCCCTGCCCCGCTCCCCTGATGATCACATCCGTCCCCGACGGGATCATTCAAGCACTCGGCGCAAGGCTCCTCGCGGAATTGTCCGGATCGCTCAAGTCCCCTTCCAGCACGGCTCGACCGTCCCTCCACCACGGCTCCCGCGCCAAGGCCGGGACCGGACCGGGCGCCGGTACGAGCTGCTCGGGGGTCAGCTCGGGCAGGTCCACCAGCGCCCCGAACCGCCGGGCCACCTCCCCCGCCTCCGCGTCGCCGCCCGAGACGAACCACGGGCGCGGCAGCCCCTTCGTCCCCTTCACCCAGCGCAGATAGCGGGCCGCCTCGTCCATCGGCGCCGCCGCGGGGTCGAGGGTGAAGGTGGGCACCCGCGCGGTGCGCCGCAGGTACGCCCGGCTCAGCGGCATCCCGGCCGTGCGCAGCAGGACGACCCGCACCTCGCCGCGCCCGAGGACGCTCTCGGCGAAGGCGGTGCGGGGGCTCTCGGCCAGCAGGATCGCGTTCATCTCGGTCTCCCTGGGGGTGATGGTGGGTTGAAGGGGCGGGAAGCGTTCTAGAAGTGGTCGGTGGGGCCGGAGGAGCCGTTGCTGCCCTTCACGTCGCCCAGGTCGCCGGCGCTCTCGCCCCGGTCCTCGGCGGGGGCGTCGCCGAGGTGCTCCAGGCACAGCTCGTACACGTCCTCGGCGTGCGTCTGGTGCCATCCCTGCGGTACGGGCGCCCCCGCGGGCCACAGCGCGCGGTGCCCGGCGCCGTCCGCGACGATGACGAAGGTCGCGAACTCGTCGGCGAACGGGTCGTCCGCCCACGGGTGGTCCAGGACCTGCAGGCTCCCGTCGGCGTCCACCCGGGCCGCGTGGCCGGTGCGCCACATCCGGGCGGTGGCCCCCTGCGGCCCGCCGGCCAGCGGGTCGGGCAGGAAGCTCGCCCCGCCCGCGCCCGGCAGGCCCGGGTAGCCCTGGGCCACGCCGACCCCCGCCACGTACAGCGAACCGGTGCTCCCGGTGGCCACCGGCCGCAGCCGCGCGTCCAGGACGTACGCCCGGTAGCCCGGCGCGGGCCGGGTCCGCCCGTCCGGGCCCTGCTCGATCACCAGGCGGCCCTCGGCCCACCCGGCGCTGTAGGTCAGGGCCGTCCCCTCGGCCCGGGCCAGGGCGACGAGTGCGTCGTCCGCGCGGCCCAGGACCGCCGGGGCGCCGTGCTCGCGCAGCCATTCCAGCACTTCGGCGGGGGTGCCCAGATGGGCGAGGGCCGCGTCGGGGACGTTCACGCGGGCCCCGGAGACGAAGGCGGCCAGCAGACCGACCGCCGCGTCCGCGTCCGGATAACCGGTCACCAGCCAGGCGGCGTCGGCCCGCTCGCCGCGCCCCAGGCTCGCGGCGGCCAGCGGCCCGGCGCCGATCGCGACCGTGGCGTGCGCGGTGCCCGCCAGCACCACGGGGGCCGCGGCGTCGAGCGGGCCCGTCCGGTCGGCCGAGCGCACCGGCCACTTCCCGTCGGCGGGCAGCAGGTCGGCGGCCGGGTCCCGCACCAGCCGGGCCGCCCCCGCCACCGGCGGCAGCAGCCGGTCGGCGGCCTCGTCCAGCAGCAGGACGACGGGCCACACGGCGGCGGGCAGCCCGCGCAGCGGATCCACCGGCATGCAGGCGGCCCCCGTCTTGGCGATGGCGAGCGCGGCCACCGCGAAACCGGTCGGCGAGGCGATCGCGGTGACCACCGTGGTGCCCGGTCCCGCCTGGTGGGCGATCAGGGCGTGGGCCAAAAGATCGGACCGGGCGTCGAGTTCGGCGTAGTCCATGCCGGCCACGGGGGCCGCCCCCGGCATCCCCGGGGCGCCCGGCAACCCCGCGCCCCCGGCGCCGCCGATGCCGGTCAGGCCCGCGAGGCCCGCCAGCCCCGCGATCCCGGCCGGACCGGCCAGCGGCGCGAGACCGCTCAGGTCCGTCAGCCCCGCGGGGCCCGCCGTCGCGCCGCCCGACAGGGCCGGGGCGCCGGGCGCACGGGCCACCTGCGCCGCGAACAGCGAGGCCGCGCTGCGCACCGGCAGCTCCAGGTGCTCCCCGAGCCAGGGGCCGACGGTCTCCGCCGACACCTCGCCCGGCAGCAGCCGCAGCCGGCTCAGCGCGGTGTGCGGCGCGTCCACCGCCGCTTCGAGGAGCGAGAGCAGCTGCCCCGCGAGGTAGCCGGCGGCGCTCTCGCCGATCGCGTCGTGCTGGAAGGCGGCGCTCAGCGCCAGCCCGGCGGGCGCCCCGGCCGGGCCCTGCCGCTCGGTCAGGGTCAGCCCCAACGCCGCCGCCATCTGCGGTAGTTCGGGGTTCTCGGCGCAGACGGTGAGCCCGGCCCCCTCGAACTCGCCGCCCGTCTCCTGGAGCAGCGCGAGCGCGATCCCGCCCGGCAGCGCCAGGGCCGCGTCCCCCCGCCGGTAGGCCGCGAGGTCCGCCGTCCGCACCCGCGCCAGGAGTTCGGCGAACGCCGGGTCGCCCGAGGTGTCCACCGACAGGGCCAGCACCCGCCCGTACGGACCCACCGCGCCCCGCAGCGCCGCACTGTCCCGGGCGGGCACCGGAGCGGCCACCGTGACCGGGGACGGCGCGCCCAGCCGGGTCAGCAGCGCCGCCAGCGCCGTGTGGACCACCATGAACAGCGTGGCCCCGTGCTCGGCGGCCAGCAGGGACAGCCGCTCGTGCAGCACGGGCCCCAGCTCGCCCGTCAGGGAGCCCAGCGTGGAATCGGGCCGCTCGGGACCGCTGCCCGGCGCCGGGGTCGGCGCCAGGTCCCCGTACATCGCCCGGGGCGCGCCCTGCGGCGCCGGGGCCGGCCAGCGCGGGGAGTCCCCGGTGGCGCGGGCCCCGTAGGCCAGGGCGAGTTCGGCGGCCAGCGGCGTGTGCGACCACAGGTCGACCGACTCGCCCGGCAGGGTCAGCTCCAGCACGTGGTCGTCGGCGGCCAGGGCGCGCAGCCGGGTGCCCGCCGAGCCCAGCCGGCTGTTGCGCAGCGCCTCGTGCCGCCCGCCCAGGTCCCGCAGCGCCTCCTCCAGGGCGCGCACGCTCAGCGCCCCCCGCAGCCGCAGCGGCAGCACCGCGCTCGCGGTGGCGCTGCCGCCCGGGCCGGTGGCGCCGGCCGGGCTGTCCCCGACGAGCGCGGCGAACAGCGCCGGGGTCGGGGCGTCGTACAGGGCGCGCGGGCCCGGGTCGACGCCGAGCGCGTGCCGGGCCCGGGCCAGCAGCCGCGCCGAGGCCAGCGAGTGGCCGCCCAGGGCGAAGAAGTCGCAGTCCGCGCTGACCGCCCGCCGCGGCAGGCCGAGGACCTCGGCGAACAGGTCGCGGACGATCTCCTGCACGGGCGTGCCCGGCGGGGTGCCCGGCCGCTCCCCGCCGAAGGCCGGGACGGGCAGCGCCGCCCGGTCGAGCTTGCCGCTGGGGGTCAGCGGCAGCGCGTCCAGGACCACCAGCGCGGAGGGGACCATGTAGTCCGGCAGCCGCTCCTGGAGGTGGGCGCGCAGCACCACCTCGACGTCCACCCCGTGGCCGAAGGCGGTGGGGGTGTTGGCCCCCGTGCCGGTGGGCGCCGGGGCGGCGCACACCGAGGTGAGCGGGCCGTACGGGATCCGCGCCGGGTCCAGGAGGAGCAGGTCCAGGGCCCCGTCGGGCCCGGCCGACCAGGTCGGCAGGGCCCGGTAGCCCGCGCCCTCCGCCGCCGCGCACAGCTCCTCCGGATCGGGCGCACCGCCCGTCTCGGTGAGCCGCTCCAGGGCTTCGGCCACGCTGCCCGCCGCCTCCAGGGTGCGCAGGGCCGCGAGTTCGCCGTGCAGCCGCGCGTTCGGGATGCCGGTCAGCCGCAGCGCCGCCGGGCGGTGCTCCGCGAGGTGGGCGGCCAGCGGTGCGGCGCCGTTCACCTCGCGCCCCCAGGGCAGCGCGGGGACCGCCGCGAGGTCGGCGACGGGCTCGGCGGTGGTGAGGACGACGTCGTAGCGGTAGCGGGTGAGCTCGTTGTGGTCGGCGCCGCGCTTGGCCCGTACGTCGACCGCCCGGATCTGCGGGAACTCCGCGGCCAGCGCCGTGAACAGGCCCGGATCCAGCAGCAGTTCCGTCTCCAGCGCCACCCGCCGCTCGACGGCGCGCAGCACGGAGGCGCTGTCGCCGGAGCGCCCCTCCCGGTGGGCCAGCTCGATCCCGGTCCGCAAGGGGCGGGCCAGACCCAGGTGGCGCAGGTCGCCCAGCAGGATCGAGCCGCCGGGGGCGAGCAGGGGCAGGACGCGGGCGATGACGGTGCGCAGCCGGTCCAGGTCGGGGAAGTACTGCGCCACCGAGTTGAGGACGACGGTGTCGAAGTGGCCGGTGGGCAGCCCGGCGGTGTCCTCGGCCTCCCGGCAGCCGAGCCGTACCTTGCCGCGCAGTCGCCCGTCCGCCCGGGTCTGGGCGTACAGGGTGTCGATGACGGCGGGGGAGAAGTCGGTGGCCCAGTACTCCTCGCACCGCGCGGACCGGGCGAGGGGGGCCATCAGCAGGCCGGTGCCGACCCCGATCTCCAGGATCCGGCGCTGGCCGAGCTCGCGGATCCGGTCGAGGGTGGCCGCGCGCCAGGCGCGCATCTGGGACAGCGGCAGCGGCAGGGCGTCGTAACCGCTGTCCCAGCCGGTGAAGTCCTCGCCGAGGCCGCCGGCGCGGGCGTCCTGGTAGAGGGTCTGGAAGATCTCCCGCCAGGCGGTGACCTGACCGGCCGGGTCGGCGGCGGGCGGCGTGAGCGGGGCGGGTACGACGTGCGCGACCAGCCGGCGCTCGCCGCCGTCGCCATCGCCGCCCCCGGTGGTGCGGTGCACCGACACGACGGACTCGGCGACGGCCGGATGCGCGCCGAGCACCGCCTCGATCTCGCCCAGCTCGATCCGGAAGCCGCGCAAGGTGACCTGCTTGTCGACCCGGCCGAGGAACTCCAGCTCGCCGTCTTCGCGCAGCCGTACGCGGTCGCCCGTCCGGTAGAGCGTGCCGCCGCCGGGGGTGAAGCGGTCCTCGACGAACCGCTCCGCGGTGAGCCGCCCCCGCGGGCCGGGTTCGCTCGCGCCGAGGTAGCCGGTGGCCAGTCCCGGGCCGCCCAGCAGCAGTTCGCCGGAGCCGCCCGGGCCCACCCGCAGGCCGTCGTGCCCGACGACCACGGCGACGGTGGCGCCGACGGGCCGCCCGATCGGGATCGTCCGGGCGTCCTCGGCCGGTTCGGTGACCTCGTGCCAGGTGGCGAAGGCGGTCGCCTCGGTCGGCCCGTACATGTGCAGCAGCCGGTTCGGCGGCCCGGCCCGGAACACCTCGCGCACCAGGCGCGGGTCGCACGGCTCGCCGCCGAAGAGGAGCGCGCGCAGCGGGGCGAAGGCGGCCGGGCGTTCGCGGGCGATCCGGTGGAAGAGCGGGGTGGTCAGGAAGGCGACCGTCACGCCCTGGTCGCGGACCGCCCGCTCGAAACGGGCCGGGTCGGTGACGATGTCCCGGGGCAGCCCGGCGAGGCGGGCCCCGGCGGCCAGGGTGGACCAGATCTCGAAGGTGACCGCGTCGAAGGCGGGGCTGGCGGCCTGGGCGACCACGTCGTCGGGCCCCAGGCGCAGGAAATCCCCGGAGTCGACGAGATCGAGGACCGCGCGGTGCGGGACGACGACCCCCTTGGGGGCGCCGCCGGTTCCGGAGGTGTAGCAGACGTACGCCGTGTCCTCGGGGCCCGGCACGGGAGCGGTCAGCGCGCCGAGCGCGGAGGGGCGCTCCGAGATCAGGGTGGCGTCGGTGTCCACCGCGATCACGGCGGCGCCCAGGTCCGCGTAGTCGGCGGCGAAGGCGCCCTCGGTGACCACGGCGCGGGCCGCGCTGTCGCGGACGATCAGCCGCCGCCGCTCGCCGGGGTGCGCCGGGTCGACGGGGACGTACGCCGCGCCCGCCCGGATGACGGCGAGGAAGGCGGTCACCAGGTCGGGCCCCGGCCGCAGGGCGGTCACCACGCGGTCACCGGGACGTACGCCGTGCGCGCCGAGGTGGGCGGCGAGGCGGTTGGCCGCGCGGCTCAACTCCCGGTAGGAGAGCGAGACTTCGTCGCCCCCACCGGCGGGGTGGGTGACGGCGGTCGCCTCGGGCCGCGCGAGCACGTGCTGTTCGATGAGGCCGGAGAGTGACATCAAGGCGGTAGCTCCTTCGACAGCGGCGACCGGGCTGGCGGCGACCGGGCTGGGGCTTGGCAAAACCTTGCCTTGATGTTGGCAAGCGGATCCTGAGCCTCTGTCCAAGAACGCATGAAGACTGGTGGAACCGCAGGTCGGGAGCGGCGCGCCGGTGATCTTGTACGATCCCCCGATGACGGATACGAGGGCGGGGGCCGGGGCGTCGGACGCCCACGAGGTGGCACTGCGGCCGGTGACGGCCGCGGACCTGGACCGGTTCGAGGCGGAGTTCGCCGGCCCCGAGGGCCCCGGGCCCTACCAGTGGTACGGGCACACGCCGGCCCTGCGCGCGCGGCAGGCGCTCGCCGAACGGGGCCTGCTGGGCGGGGACGAGAACATGCTGTCCGTCACGGCGGGCGGCGCACTCGTCGGGCGCGTCGAATGGCTGCGCCGCTCCTGGGGGCGGGCGGACACCTCGTCCTGCTGGGAGATCGCGATCGGCCTGTTCGCCGCGCACCGCGGCCGGGGCACCGGCACCCGGGCGCAGCGAGAGCTCGTGGAGTACCTCTTCGCGCACACCCGCGCGGAACGGGTCCAGCTGTGCACCGACGCGGACAACATCGCCGAGCAACGGGCCGCCGAGAAGGCCGGGTTCGAGCTGGAGGGCCGCATCCGCCGGGCGCAGTGGCGCGCGGGGGCCTGGCACGACCAGCTCATCTACTCGGTGCTGCGCACGGCCTGAGCGGCAGTGGTCCTACGGGAGGCCCCGCGCGCCGGGTCCCGGGCACGACCGAAGCCCCCGTCGCGGTCGGCTGACCGGCGGGGGCTTCGCGGTATGGGTCGGGTGTGGCGGGTGTGTCGGGTGGGTCAGGCGACGGCCCAGGGGCCGAGGTCCCGGGTGCGGTGGCCTGCCGCGAGCGGGCGCTCCTGGTCCCAGGAGGGCTGCAGCGCGGTGGAGAGTATGCCCCACAGCTGGCCGGCCGTGAGGGAGTGCACGGGGATGACGACCTGTCCGGCGAGGGTGGTGCCGAACGCCTTTTCCAGGCCGCTGACGATGCCGATGAGGGCCATGGAGTCCAGCCCGTACGCGTCCATCGGGACGTCGGCCGCGGGCTTCCCGTCCGTGCCGAGCCCGGGCAGGCCCTGGCGCAGGACGTTCTCGAACTTCGCGTTCCACGGTGCGTGGGCCATCGGTGACTTGGCCATCGGGGACTTCCTTCCGGGGCGGCGGTGCGGGTGCTCCTCGCAGCACCGTGCCGCATCCGGCTAGAGCCGCCGTGGAGGTTACGGCCAGCCGATGTTGGTGGTGGGGGCCGGGGTCGGCGCCGGGGTGGTGGGCGGGGCGACCGGCCAGCCGATGTCCGTGGCGGCGCCGTCGGCGACGGCCGTGACGCCGGTGGGCGGGGCCACCGGCCAGCCGATGTCGGTGCCGCCGTCGGCGTGGGCGACTCCGCCGACGGTGAGGACCGCGGCGCTGACGAGGGCGGCACTGGCGATGAGGCGGGCGATGTTCTTCATGGTGTCCTCCGTGGCAATTGTTTCATCCTGCTTGGCAACCTCTCTGCCAAGAAGATTGGCAACCCTCCCTGGAAATCCGCTCGGAATCCGCTGGAGAAGGAGTGGAGAACCGAGGAAAAGGGCCCGCATGTGCCCTCGGAGGCCCCGGCCATTGCCCGTGTGCAGCCGTTTGACCTGCGGATAGTCAAGAACGGGCAAGGCGGCGGCGAATGTTGCCAAGTCTTGCCAGGAAGGGGTTGCCGGGTCTGCCGCCTAGAGTCCCGCCTGAGCGGGCGTTGCCAAGCATTGCCAGGCAGCTTCAGAGGTGGGCAACATATTGCCAAGCAAGTTGGCAAGACCTGGTACACCCCAACTGTGGGGGGAGGCCCCTGAAATGAACACGGCTCACCTCGACACGGCGGGCACCGGCCGCATGCCGGCCGCCGTGCGCGCCGTACTCGCCGACGCCACCACCCGCGACGACCTCTACGGCCCCTACGACCTGGAGGAGCGCCTCGGCGCCGTCCTGCACACCGAGGTCTACGCCCGCCTCGGCGACCTCCTCGGTGTCCCGGCCGCCGACACCGTCCTGTTCACCGGCGCGGCCGCCGCCTTCGAGGCGTGCGTCTCGGGACTCGACCTCACCCCCGACGACCGCGTCTGGACCACTCCGTACGAGGGCGTGGCCCGCCTCGGCACCCTCCACGACCTGCGCGACCGTACGCGCTGCACGCTGGAGGTCGTCCCGCTGCGCGCGGACGGCGGCCTCGACCTGGAGTGGATGAGCGCCCACCTCGACGAGGACGTGGCCCTGGTCTCCGTCACCCACGTCGCCCCGACCCTCGGCACGGTCACCCCGGTCGAGGCCGTCGGCCGGCTGCTGGCCGGCCACCGGGCCCGGTACGCCGTCGACGCCTCGCACTCCGTCGGACGGCTGCCCGTCGACGCCGCGGCCCTCGGCTGCGACCTGCTCACCGCCGACGGCTGGCGGTTCCTGCGCGGCCCCGACTCCATCGGCTTCGCGTACGTCGCCCCCGCGCTGAGGGCTTCGCTCGCCGGCCGCGCGCACCCGCTGCCCCACCCGGCGGCCGTCGCCGCGCTGAACGCGGCCCTCGCCCACCACGCGGCGGCCGCGCGGCTCCCGCGCCGGGACCTGACGGCGGAGCTGCGCGCGGCCCTGGAGCGCACGCCCGGCATCGAAGTCCTCACCCCGGCCCGGGAGCGGTCCGGCATCCTCGCCTTCCGCCACGCCGACCTGCCCGCCGGGCTCGTCCGGCGCGCCCTGGCGCGGCGCGGGGTCGTCGTGCGCAAGACGGTGGCGCAGGAGACTCCGCTCCACCGGCCGCGTCCGGAGGTCACCACGGCCCTGCGGGCCAGCGTCCACTACGACAACACCCCCGAGGACATCGCCCGCTTCGACGAGGCCCTGCGCGAGGCGATCGCGGAACTGCGCGCGGAACGGCGCGCGGCCGAGCGGACCGCCCCGGTGCGTACGCTCGGCCCCGTCTCCACCGGCCCGGCCGCCCCGGGCCGCGCCCCGGCCCGCCGCGGCCACCTGACCCTCGTCGCGGGCTGAGCTGTAGCGGCTTACGCTTACGCCTCCCGGCGCCGCAGCCGCGCCGAGAGGTGGTGCTGGAGCGGCTGTCCGACCGCCGCGAGGTCGTGGACGAAGGCGAGCGCGCCGTCGTCGGCCAGGGTGTAGCGCCGACGGGTGGCGCTCACCTCCTTGGCCGTGGGCGCGAGGGCCACCTCGTGGGTGGCCAGGTCGACCGCCGTGCCGTCCGCCCGGCCGACCAGGATCTCCGCGATGCCGGTGGGCTGGGTGATCAGCGCCTCCACCCGGCCGTCTGGCTGGAGCCGCCACCAGCCGCTCTCTCGGGCGGAGGGCCGCAGCGGCGCGTCGTCGGCGTCGAGCAGCCAGGCCCGGGTCTCGTAGTGCAGGAACGGCCGGCCGTCGTGGCTGAAGGAGACCTCCTGCGCGTACGTGAACTCCTGGGCGAGCGTGGGGTATTCGCCGCGCCCCCGTCCGTACCAGGTCCCGAGCAGCCCGAGCACCGGCCCCAGCAGCGGATGCGGTGCGGGCGCCTCGTCCGGCCGGTGGGCGTCGGGGTACGGGTGCTGGGCTGCGGGGTCGAACACGGTGCGCGCTCCTGGTGCCGGTGCCGGGTGGTGCCGCGGGAAGCCTAATGGGGTGGCCGGGTGGGCCGGCCCGTTACGGCGCCGGGTCCGCCGCGATCGCGTCCAGCGCCGCGCTGAGGCGTCGTAGCACCCGTACCGTCTCGTCGAAGGCGTCCTGGCCGCCCAGTTCGTGCAGCAGCCGCGCCGCCAGGTCCGCGTGGCCCGGTTGGATCCGGGCGATCGCCGCGCGCCCCTCGGCCGTGGGGCAGAGGAGTTTGGCGCGCCGGTGCGCCGGGTTGGGCGCGTACGCGGCGAGGCCCTGGCGGACCAGGAGGTCGGCGATGCGCTGGACGCTCTGGCGGGTGATGCCCATGGCCCGGGCGATCCCGGCGACCGGCAGCGGTTCGGGCAGCACGGCGCCCAGCACCTGCCACCAGGAGGCGGTGAGTCCGACGGGCGCGGCCAGTTCCTCGGAGACGGCGAGGAACTGGCCGTTCAGCCGGAAGACCGACAGCGCGGTGCCCGACAGGGCGTCCTGCGCGGCCCGGCTCACGCGTTGAGCTCCGCGTACGCGGCCGGGTCGGAGTCGTGGAAGAGCCGGTACCAGGCGTCGAGCCGGGCGCCCTCGAACGCGCCGAGCCTGCCGAGGACCTCGCGGGCGAAGGCCACCGGCTCGGTCGGTCCCGCGGTGACGAGGTCGCCCGCGGTGACGGCGTCGGTGTCGGCGTAGTGGGCGGCGCCCCGGTAGCCGGTCGCGGCGAGGTACTCGGGCGCGGCGCTGGTGTGGGCGCGGTCGTCGAGCAGCCCCTCGCGGGCGAGGCCCGCCGTGGCTCCGCAGATGGCGGCGACAGGGACGCCCGCGTTCAGGAAGGCCCGGGCGGCCTTGGCGAAGGCGGCCAGTCCGTCGCCCGCGTCCCAGAGGTCGGCTCCGGGCAGCAGGAGCAGGGCGCTGTCGGCGGGGCGGAGGTCGTCGAGCGCGAGGTCGGGGGTGATGCGGAGGCCGCCGGTGCTGCGGACGGGGTCCGTGGAGAGGCCGACCGTCCGCACCTCGTGGCCGGTGCGGGCCAGCCAGGCGGTGGCGTACCCGGTCTCCCAGTCGGCGAGGGTGTCGTAAACGGCGAGGTGCACGGTGCGGGTCATGGCGTCCTCCAGGTCACTGCCGGACTGTTGTCCCTATGACAGGATTCTGTCAATTCGACAGCTTACTGTCAATCGATTGCCGGGAAAACCAGGTACGGGACCCCAGCGAGATGAGCACGATCACTCAGGACGGGGTGGTGGCGCCGACCGGACGATGGTGATCACGCGCCCGCGCCCCGCGCCCGCGCCCCGCACCCCGTCCCGGAGGCTCCCTTGCTCAGCCGTACCGCCGCAGCGCTGATCCCCGTGTTCGGCAGGCTGTCCGTGACCGGGACGCTCGCGCACACCGGAGGCCCCGGCACGGTCCTGGTCGCCAACCACACGTCGCTCACCGACCCGGCCGTGGTGCTCGCCGCGCTGCACCGCCTCGGGGTCCGTCCGGTCGTCATGGCGACCGCGGGCCTCTGGCGCGTGCCGTGGCTCGGGCGCGCCCTCACCGGGGAGGGACACATACCGGTCGCGCGCGGCACGGCCCGCGCCTCGGCCGCCCTCGACGCGGCCGCCGAAGCGCTCGCGCAGGGGCGGGTGCTGCTGATGTACGCGGAGGGGTGCCTGCCCGCGCGCCGGGACGCTGCGGAATCGGCCCCCGGCCCCTTCCGCAGCGGACTGGCCCGGCTGACCGAACGCACCGGCGCCCTCGTCGTGCCGGTCGGTCAGGCGGGCTCGCGCCGGCTCTCGGCCGGCAGCACCGCCAAGCAGCTGGCGGGAGTGGCCACCGCGCCCCTGCGCCGCCCGTCGCTGCACGTGCACGTGGGCGCTCCCGTGCAGCTGACCGGCGACGTCACGGAACGCACCGCCCAGGCCCGCGCGGCGGTCATCACCGCCTGGCACACGGCGGCGGCGCTGGCAGCTGCCCCGGGCGCGGGGGAACGTTCGCGCGGGTGAGGACGGACAGGGTGAACGGACGGAGTGCGTCGGTGCGTTCCCACCCCGCCGGGTCCATGACCTCGCGCTGCTGGACGGACGCGACCGGATCCAGTCGGTGCTCGCGCAGGAGGGCGTCCATCTGCTCGACGCTCAGGAACGTCCGCCACGGCTCGCCCTGTCCGGCCGCCGCCGCCATGACCGCCTCCGCGTACGCCTGCCCCGCCTCATCGCGCAGGCCGGTCGGCAGCAGGTGCTCGACGACGAGCTCGGTGCCGGGGGCGAAGCCGCTGACGACGTCCAGCGTCTGCCCGATCGCCTCCGGGGTGAGGTACATCGTCACCCCGAGCCAGCTGACCAGGGCGGGCCGGCCGAGGTCGAAGCCCGCCGCCACCAGGTGGTGGGTCAGCGCCTGCGCGGACTCCCGCTCGAAGTCGAACGGGACGAAGGCCGTGGACGAGGGGACCTTGATCCCCGCCCTGGCCAGCAGCTCCCGCTTCCACTCCTGGGTCGCGGGCAGGTCGACCTCGTACGCATCGACGCGGGCGGCCAGTTCCGACCGGTAGGCGAACGAGTCCAGCCCCGCGCCGAGGATCACGTACTGGTCGACGCCCTCCTCGGCCAGCCGGGCCAGCAGGTCCTCCGTGTAGCGGCCGCGCGCCACGGCCGTCGTGCGCGCACCGGCCAGGACGGGGTGGGCGCCGTAGGACCGGTGGTAGCCGAGGAGTTCATCGGCGCGCTGCCCCAGGAGGGTGAGTGCCAGGGGATCGACGAAGACCGGCGGGTCGTCGTCGACGAGGAGATGCGCGGCACGCGCCGCGGCCGCCATGAGGGCTGTGGGGCTGGGCTGTCCATGGTTCTGCATGCGGTCAGACGGTACCGGTAGATTTTGACACAATATCACAAAAGCATCAATATCGGAAGTGCCCGCGGGTGATGATGCGATAACGAATTCAGCCCGGTCGGAAGCCGAAAGCCAGGACGGCGAAGACACTCAGAGCTCGTAACAGGATCTTGTTGAACGGTCCTGGTGGGGCGTGACTTGTGTGACGATCGGGCCGTTCGTGGTGTGTGACGACTCGACCGCGGATCGTGGATGACGACTTTTGGGCGCTGATCGAACCGTTGCTGCCACCCTGGCCGGAGCGGTCGCCAGGCCCGAAGCCGGTGGATGATCGGCGGTGTCTGCAGGGCATCCTGTTCGTCCTGCATCGGGACATCGCCTGGCAACTCCTGCCACTGGAGCTGGGGTTCGGCTCCGGACAGACCTGCTGGCGGCGGCTGGAGCGATGGCAGCAGGCCGGCGTCTTCGACCAGCTGCACCGCCTGCTGCTCGCCGAATTGAACGCGGCCGGCGAGCTCGACTGGTCACGCGCCTGCATGGACGGCTCCCATGTCCGCGCGAAAAAGGGGGAGCCGCGACCGGTCCGTCACCAGTCGACCGGCGCAAGACGGGCAGCAAACACCACCTGATCTGCGACGGACGCGGCACCCCACTGCACGTCATCACCACCGCAGCGAACGTCAACGACATCACCCAGACCCTCGCCCTGGTCGACGGCATCCAGCCGGTGGCCGGACGGCCTGGACACCCGCGGCGGCGCCCCGAATCCGTCCTGGGCGACAAGGCGTACGACTCGACGGCTGTGCGCCGCGAGCTGCGACGCCGACGCATCATGCCGGTGATCTCCCGCAGGGGCGCCCCGAACATCAAGGGCCTGGGCAAGCTCCGCTACGTCGTGGAGCAGAACTTCGCCCTGCTCCACCAGTTCAAACGCCTTGCTGTGCGCTGGGAAAGGCGCCTCGAACTCCACAACGCCTTCATCGCGTTGGCATGCAGCCTCATCTGCTGGCGCCGGATCAAGAAACCCCAACCATGATCGTGTTTCAGGCTCACACGACGCAGTTCGGAGCTCGAGGCAGCCTTGCAGATTCGTCAACGCATTGGTCGCCACCCGGAGTTGCCGCTCCCGGATCGGCCGCTGCCGGGTGTGGTGCCACCACACGCCGGACTGGGCACACTGATCTACTGGGCGGACACCTTGGTGAGCACCAGGGACCACGACCCATCCGGAAGGCTGAACGCTACCTTCCCTCCGCCGCGCGCGTAGAGCTGGACACCGGAGACCTCACCGATGCCACGCTCTTCGATGTCCAGGTAGACGAAGTCGCTGCCGCTGCTGTCGACGAACTCCCATTGGCCGTGGAAATCGGCGGGGTCGGAGTGCTCGTCCGTCGACAGATCAGTGGCGGTGAATGTGCCGTCGGAATCGAGCGTGATCTCGCCGCCGGTCTTGCCATTGCGGTACACGCCGGGAAGCTCGTCGGGGTCGACCGAGTTCGCACACCCTGAGACGAGTACCGAAGAAGCGGCCAGTACAGCGACGAACCACCGTCCGGCTATCCCCATCCTGCCCCCCTTGATCATCACGGCACCAGCGTAACGAACTGCCGAATCGCCACACTGGTCACCCCGACCAGGAAGCTTCAACAAGATCGTGTTACGAGCTCTCAGCACGATCAGCACGATCAGCACGAACAGCAGCTGACGCAGCCGCTCGGTCACCGCCCGCCCCTCGACCGGCCACGGGCCGACCGCGCGGCCGCGGCCGCCGTCGCGAGGACGCGGGCGGCGTCCGCCGCGAGCCGGTGCTCCCCACGGCCCCTGTCCGTCGGCCTGCACGCCGGGTCCCCGTAGGGATGAGTGTGCTGATCGGGGCGGGCGCCGGAGCCGCCGTCCACCGTGACGGTCTCGGCCGCCCCCTCGATCGTACGGTCGCACCTCGCGCAGAGGGGGGCGCCGGTCACCGGGTCCCCGCCGGGCTCTGTGCGTGCTCCTCCAGCGCCCGGAGCAGGGTGCGCAGGGCGCGGGCCACGGCGCGGCAGTAGCTCCACCGGGTGCTGTCCGTGATGCCGCGCGGCGGGTCGGTGACGAGGTACGACCAGTCGGAGAGACCGCCGGTCGCCCGCAGGGACCGCCGGGGCTCCGGGACGGCGAGCACCGCGCCGTGCAACGCCCAGCCGTAACGGGTCAGTTGTTCCAGCAGCCGCCGCACCTCCTCGGCCGAGGGCCGCTCCGCGTACGGAACGAGAGCCCGGGCGACCAGCTCCGCGGCGGCGGCCCGTACGGGGTCGTGCGTCTGCTCCATGGCGGGGTTCCTGCCCCCCGGCGGCTCACCCGGCCATGCCCAGTTCCCGGGCGAGGGAGCGGGCGTCGTCCCGGACCGCGCGCGGGCCCGTCCTGGCCAGTTCGGGCAGGACCATGCGCGCGTGCATGTTGAAGCGAACCGTCTCGGGCGAGGTGGAGCTGGCCTTCTGCAACAGGGCGACGGCGGCCACGCCCTCACCGCGCAGGCCATGGGCCCGCGCCATCTCGATCAGGTGGTAGGAGCGGCGGGTCCGGGAGGGGAGCGTGCCGAGGTCCAGGGCCGCCGCGACCTCCAGGGCCTTGCCGGGCTGGACCAGGTCGTTGTGCATCGTGAGGGCGTACGCGTCCACCACGCCCCGGCCGAAGATCAGCCACGGGTGTGCGTAGTCCTCGCCGAGGCGTCCGGCGGCGTCGTTCGCACGGTCCCAGTAGCGCCAGGCGAGCCCGGCGCGGCCGACCTTCGCGAAGCTGAGGGCCACGGCGAGCTGGAGAAGGCCCCAGCGGGCGAGTTCCTCTTCATCGTCCTGGCGGAGCAACGAGGCGGCCTGCTCGGCGAGTTCGACGCGGGCATCGGCTGCGTCGTTGGCATCGCGGTAGAAGTGGTTCATGTACCAGGCGGCGCCCGCGATGGCGCGCGGGCTGTCGGCGTCCTGTGCGGCGGTCATCGACCGGTCACCGGTCATCATGACGAGTTCCGGCGCCGGCTGGAACGCGAGGAAGAGCTGTGCCAGGTGGTAGGTCTGGGCCTGAGCGACGAGGGCTTGCCGACGGTGCACGCCCTCGAGGGCCCGGGCCGCGTGCCCGGTGTCGGAGAGCAGGTCCGGCAGCAGGGCGGCGACGCGGGAGCGGTGGTCGCCCTCGCCGTGCCACAGCTTCCAGGCCTGCCGCACGCGTGCGTGCAGGATCTCGGCGGACTGCGGCTCGGCTTCGGCGGGCGTGAGCCGGTACGTGGTCAGCGCCCGCTTCACGGCGGGCAGTGTGGCGTGCGCGGACTTCGTGTACGTGGCGGCGGCGATCCGGTCGTCACCGTTGAGGTCGGCGACATCGCACTCGTAGAGGGCGGCGAGGCGGATGAGCATGGGCAGCCGGGGCATCCCGATGGCGCCCGACTCGATGCCTTTGATCCATTCCGGGGAGCGGCCCACCAGGCCCCCCGCGACGGGTCTGGTCAGACCCGCCCGGTCCCGGGCCGTGCGGGCGCGCTGGGCGAACGTCTGAGGGGCGGGTGTCTGCCGGTCGGGTGCGGGGCCGTGCTGCTCGTGCATGCGGGACTCCGTTCTGGCCTGGACACCCAGAACGCTACTCCCCTTCCCCGCGCGGGAGACGGCGTCGGCAACCCGCACCGGTCCCGCATGGGACCCCGGTTCCCGCCCACGGTTCCAGCAAGTCTCCAAGACCTCTTGAGGGGGCGGGGCGACGGTGGCTGGATCCGGCCTTCAGACCTGGAGGATCCACATGACCATGGCTCCCGAAGCCCCGCCCATACCGGTTCTGGACCGAGCCGCCGAACTGGCCGAGATCAAAGCCCAGGCCTTCGCCGGGCCCGACGAGCGGGCCACCGAGCGCCAGCACGCCAAGGGCAAGCTGACCGCGCGCGAGCGCATCGACCTGCTGCTCGACCCGGGTTCCTTCCAGGAGGTCGAGGCCCTGCGGCGGCACCGCGCGACCGGGTTCGGGCTGGAGGACAAGAAGCCCTACGGCGACGGCGTGATCACCGGCTGGGGCACGGTCGACGGACGCACCGTCTTCGTCTACGCGCACGACTTCCGCGTCTTCGGCGGCGCCCTGGGCGAGGCCCACGCCGAGAAGATCCACAAGGTGATGGACCTCGCCGAGGCGGCCGGAGCCCCGCTGGTCTCGCTCAACGACGGCGCGGGGGCCCGTATCCAGGAGGGCGTCAGCGCGCTCGCCGGATACGGCGGCATCTTCCAGCGCAACACCCGCGCCTCCGGCGTGATCCCGCAGATCTCCGTGATGCTCGGCCCCTGCGCGGGCGGCGCCGCCTACAGCCCGGCCCTGACCGACTTCGTCTTCATGGTCCGCGAGACCTCGCAGATGTTCATCACCGGCCCGGACGTGGTCCGCGCGGTCACCGGCGAGGAGATCACCCAGAACGGCCTCGGCGGCGCCGACGTGCACGCCTCCGTCTCCGGCGTGGCCGCCTTCGCCTACGACGACGAGGAGGGCTGCCTGGAGGACGTGCGCCACCTGCTCTCGCTGCTGCCCTCCAACAACCGCGAGAGCGCCCCCCGCGAGGCCTGCGACGACCCGGCCGACCGGACCAACGACGCGCTGGAGCACATCGTTCCGGCCAACCCGCAGCAGGCGTACGACATCCGCAAGGTCATCGAGGAGACCGTCGACCACGGCGAGTACTTCGAGGTCCAGCCCGCCTGGGCGCAGAACATCGTCTGCGCGCTCGCCCGGCTCGACGGCCACGTCGTCGGCTTCGTCGCCAACCAGCCCGCCGCCCTCGCCGGCGTCCTGGACATCCACGCCTCCGAGAAGGCCGCGCGCTTCGTGCAGTTCTGCGACGCGTTCTCGATCCCGCTGGTCACCCTCGTCGACGTGCCCGGCTTCCTGCCCGGCGTCGACCAGGAGCACAACGGCATCATCCGGCACGGCGCCAAGCTCCTGTACGCCTACTGCAACGCCACCGTCCCCCGGATCTCGCTCGTGCTGCGCAAGGCCTACGGCGGCGCGTACATCGTCATGGACTCGCGCTCCATCGGCGCCGACCTGGCGCTCGCCTGGCCCACCAACGAGATCGCGGTGATGGGCGCCGAGGGCGCCGCCAACGTCATCTTCCGGCGCGAGATCGCGGCCGCCGACGATCCGGCGGGGATGCGCGCGCAGAAGATCAAGGAGTACACGACCGAGCTGATGCACCCGTACTACGCGGCCGAACGCGGCCTCGTCGACGACGTCATCAACCCGCAGGAGACCCGCGCCGTCCTCATCCGATCGCTGTCGATGCTCCGGTCCAAGTACGCCGACCTGCCCGCCCGCAAGCACGGGAACCCGCCGGTATGACCGCCGGGGAGCAGGGAAGCCGGGGGCAGGGGAGCGCGGAGCGGGGGAGCCCGCTCTGGCGGGTGGTCAAGGGCCGCCCCGACGCGGCGGAGACGGCGGCCGTGGCCGTGGTGCTGGCACTGCTGGCGGGACGGCAGGGGGCGCCGGCCGAGGCGGAGGCGGTGCGCGCCGAACCCGTCGGCTGGGGGCGCGCCAGGATGGGGGCGTTCCGGCCGGCGGGCACCTGGCGTACGGGCTGAACCGCCCGTCGCCCAGGGACCGGGCCGTCCACATCCGGAGGGGGACCGATCACATCGGGGATCTTCCGTCCGTGAGGGCGGGGGTGTCGTTATCTTGGGGCGTCCGCCGACCGGCACCCCGGCGAACGGGGGCCCGGAGCCGCCGTTCGCGCACGCGGCCGGACACCTCTGGTCCCGCCTCACCCCCTCCGGAGGGCCCCGCGTGCTCACCGTCCTGATCACCGGCGCCTCCGGCTTCATCGGCGGGCACGTGACCCGCGAGGCGGCGCGCCGGGGCCTCGACCTGAGACTGCTCACGCACAGCCGCCCGCCGGCGGTCGCCGTCCCCGGCGCCCGTACCGTACGGGCCGACCTCGCCGACCCCGGTTCGCTGCGCGGGATCTGCGACGGAGCGGACGTCCTGCTGCACTGCGCCTCGCGGATCGGCGGCGCCCCCGAGGCCAACGAGGCGGTCAACGCCCGCGGCACCGCCGCCCTGCTGGCCGAGGCCCGCCGGGCCGGAGTGCCGCGCGTCGTGTACCTGAGCACGGCCTCCGTGTACGGGCGCGGCACCTTCCGGGGCGAGCGCCCCGAGCGGATGGCCCGCAATCCGGGCTCGCCCACCTCGCTGACCCGGGCCGCCGCCGAGGACGCGGTCATCGCCGCGGGCGGGACCGTCCTGCGCCCCCACCTCGTCTACGGCGAGGGCGACACCTGGGTCGTGCCGGGGGCGCTGCGGATCCTGCGCGCCCTGCCGGGCACGGTGGAGGGCTGGCCCGCGCTGCTGTCCGCCGTCTCCGTGGCGGACCTCGCCCGGCTGCTGCTGGGGGCGGCGCTGGCCCCCGCGCGCGACCTGACGGCCTCCGTCTACCACGCGGCCCATCCCGCCCCCGTCACCGCCGGTGCCTTCCTGCGCGCGGTGGCCGCGGCCGCCGGACTGCCCTGGCCGGACCGGGACCTGACCCTCGCGCAGGCCCGGGCCGCGCTGGCCGGGCACGGCCAGTCCCCGCACGGGCTGGAGATGCTGACCACCGACCACTGGTTCGACAGCGCGCAGCTCTGGGCGGACCTGCGCACGGATCCCGGTCCGGGCTTCGACGGGAGCGGCCTCGCCCCCGGTCCGGGCGGTTCCAGCGAAACAACAGCGTGAGGCGGAAGGCTGGGGCGCACGGTGCCGGGGCGCGAGACGCGAGGCAGGCGTCGCCCGGCAACGGCCCGAAGGAACAAGACCCGGCCGCGCGCTCCGGCGGATCCTCCGGGGTCTTCCCCGCACCCTCGAACCGCGCCGCCCGCCGTAGTATTTTCGGCCCCGTTCCGCAGGTCGGACGGTACGCCGGCGCCGTGAGGGCGCGCGGTACCCTCCGGCTGGGACCGCACCCCGAACAGCCGATTCCGGTTCGCGGGAGGTGACGGCACGTCGGACGAACGCCGCACCGCCGCCCCGCGCGCACCACACCCCCGAGGAGGACGAGCCCGTGAAGGACCCCAAGGACTCGAAGGCCAGGCTGGACGCGCTGCGCGCGGACATCGAACGCCGCAACCCGGCCCAGCCCGAGTTCCACCAGGCGGTGCGAGAGGTACTGGAGACCCTCGCCCCCGTCTTCGCCGCGCGCCCCGAATACGCGGTGCCGGGACTCGTCGAGCGGCTCTGCGAGCCCGAGCGGCAGATCATCTTCCGGGTGCCGTGGACGGACGACCACGGCCACGTCCAGGTGAACCGCGGCTACCGCGTCGAGTTCAACAGCGCGCTCGGCCCGTACAAGGGCGGCCTGCGGTTCCACCCGTCCGTCGACATCGGCGTGGTGAAGTTCCTCGGCTTCGAGCAGATCTTCAAGAACGCCCTCACGGGCCTCGGCATCGGCGGCGGCAAGGGCGGCAGCGACTTCGACCCGCGCGGCCGCTCCGACGCCGAAGTGATGCGCTTCTGCCAGTCGTTCATGACCGAGCTCCAGCGCCACATCGGCGAGCACACCGACGTGCCCGCCGGTGACATCGGTGTCGGCGGCCGCGAGATCGGCTACCTCTTCGGCCAGTACCGCCGGATCACCAACCGCTGGGAGGCCGGTGTCCTCACCGGCAAGGGCCGCGGCTGGGGCGGCTCCGCGATCCGCCCCGAGGCCACCGGCTACGGCGCGGTGCTCTTCGCCGCCGAGATGCTGAAGCTGAAGGGCATCGGCCTCGAAGGCCGCAGCGCCGTCGTCTCCGGCTCCGGCAACGTCGCGATCTACACGATCGAGAAGCTGCTGGGGCTCGGCGCCCACCCGCTGACCTGCTCCGACTCCCAGGGCTACGTGATCGACGAGAAGGGCGTCGACGTCGAACTGCTCAAGCAGATCAAGGAAGTCGAGCGCGGCCGCGTCAGCGACTACGCCGCCCGCCGCGGCGGCTCGGCCCGCTACGTGCCCGGCGGCCGGGTCTGGGAGGTGCCCGCGGAGGTCGCGTTCCCCTCGGCCACCCAGAACGAGCTGGACGCCCAGGACGCGCGCAGCCTGATCGCGGGCGGCGTCAGGGCCGTGTCCGAGGGCGCCAACATGCCCACCACCCCGGAAGCGGTCCGCATCCTGCAAGAGGCCGGCGTCGCCTTCGGCCCGGGCAAGGCCGCCAACGCGGGCGGCGTCGCCGTCAGCGCCCTGGAGATGAGCCAGAACGCCGCCCGCGTCTCCTGGACCGCGGAGCGCGTGGAGCAGGAACTGGCCGGGATCATGCGGGACATCCACACGGTCTGCCACGAGACCGCGGAGCGCTACGGCGCCCCCGGCGACTACGTGACGGGCGCCAACATCGCGGGCTTCGAGCGCGTCGCGGACGCGATGCTGGCCCAGGGCGTCATCTGATCGGACCGGTACCGCTACCGGTACCGGTGTGGCGGGCGGGGACGGCCGGACGGGAGGTTCCGCCCGTCCGTCCCCGCCGGCCGTCTGACACCCTGGGACCCAGTCGACGTCGACGACGAACAGGGGACCCCCGGTGCTGCTCACGGCCTTGCACGGCAACCACGGAGACCGCGCGGATGCGGTCACCATCGCCGGCCGCTCCACCTCGTACGAGGACCTGCTCGGCGCGGCCCGCGCGGTCGCCGCCGACGTGGCCGGGGCGCCCGCCTTCGCGGTGACCGCCACCGCCTCCCTGGAGACCGTCGCCGCCGTGGTCGGCGGGCTGCTCGCCGGGGTGCCGGTCGTCCCCCTGCCGCCGGACGCCGGGCCCGCCGAGCGCGAGCACATCCTGCGCGACTCCGGCGCCGTCCTCGTCGAGGCCGACTTCGCCCGCCGGGCCGCCGCGAGCGCCGACACCGGCGGCGCGCGCCCCGGGGACCCCGCCCTGATCCTCTACACCTCGGGCACCACCGGCGCCCCCAAGGGCGTCGTCCACACCGGCGAGGCCCTCGCCGCCGGACTGGACGCCCTCGCCGACGCCTGGCAGTGGACCGCCGGGGACACGCTGGTCCACGGGCTGCCGCTGTTCCACGTGCACGGCCTGGTCCTCGGCGTCCTGGGCGCCCTGCGCACCGGCAGCCGCCTGGTCCACACCGGCCGCCCCACCCCGCAGGCCTACGCCGCCGCGGGCGGCAGCCTCTACTTCGGCGTCCCCACCGTCTGGTCCCGGATCGCCGCCGACCCGGCCGCCGCCGCGGGCCTCGCCGGAGCCCGGCTGCTCGTCTCGGGCAGCGCGCCCCTGCCCACCCCCGTCTTCGGGGCGCTGGAGCGGCTCACCGGCCACGCGCCGCTGGAGCGCTACGGCATGACCGAGACCCTGATCACGCTCAGCGCCCGGGCCGACGCCGCGCCCCGCCCCGGTACGGTCGGCACGCCGGTCGCGGGGGTCCGTACCCGGATCGCCGCCGAGCCCGGGGCCGACATCGGCGAACTCCAGCTCACCGGGCCCACCCTGTTCAGCGGCTACCTCGGCCGCCCCGAGGCCACGGCCGCCTCGTACACCGAGGACGGGTGGTTCCGTACGGGCGACATCGCGGCCATCGACGCGGACGGCCTCCACCGGATCGTCGGCCGGGCCTCCATCGACATGATCAAGTCGGGCGGCTACCGGATCGGCGCGGGCGAGGTCGAGAACGCGCTCCTGGACCACCCGGCCGTCAGCGAGGCCGCCGTGGTCGGCGTCCCCGACGCGGACCTCGGCCAGCGGATCGTGGCCTTCGTCGTCGCCGAGGGGGTCGGCGCGGCCGAACTGACCGACTTCGTCGCCGCCCACCTCTCGGTGCACAAACGCCCGCGCGAGGTGCGGTTCGTGGCATCGCTGCCGCGCAACGCCATGGGCAAGCCCCAGAAGCGGCTGCTGCTCTCCCCGGAGGAGCGCTGAACCGCCGCGCGGGCGGGGAGCGTTAACGGCGTTAACGCCGTTAACGCTCAGCTCCGTCCCGCGAGCAGCGGGTCGTGGACGTCGCACGGGGGCCGCACCTTCGGCAGCCGGTAGGCGATCCGGTCCCGCAACCGGCCCGTCCACGGCTCCTCCGGCGAGCGCCGCCTGACCAGGAAGTGCCGGCTCCGGCCCGCCCGCAGGTGGGTGCGGTACTCCTCGACCAGCGCCGCCGGTTCGCCCAGCCAGTCCCGCATCCGGTCCTCCACCAGGCAGAAGCCGCAGCGGTCCGGGGCCCGCAAGTGGTGCAGCCTGCCCTCCGGCCTGGCGTCGTCGCTGAAGGCCGTCACGGCGAGGGTGCCGTTGTAGAGCACGCACAGCCCCAGCACCTGCGGCTCCCGGGCGCTCCCCACCTGGTCCACGATCTCCGCGTAGCGGGCGTCGTCGATGAAGGCGATCCGCCCGAGCAGGGCCCGCGCCGCGGCCAGCGCGCTGAACACCGCGCACACCAGCGAGAACGCGCCCACCACCGGCACCGACCAGGACGGCCCGGTCTCGGCCAGCGTCCAGAGCAGCCCCGCGTTGAACACGGCCATGACCAGCACGGCCACCCGCAGCCCGACCCCGGTGGTGCGCACCGTCCGGTACGCCAGCCCGAGGA
Organism: Streptomyces sp. NPDC043876; assembly: GCF_056435825.1. Classification (NCBI taxonomy): domain Bacteria; kingdom Bacillati; phylum Actinomycetota; class Actinomycetes; order Kitasatosporales; family Streptomycetaceae; genus Streptomyces; species Streptomyces sp. NPDC043876. The sequence goes on from NZ_JBWKDV010000014.1 coordinate 118,321, forward strand.
AGGCGGCCACCAGCACCGGCTCCACCACGTCGAACGCCCTCACGCCGGCCACCCCGCGGCCCGATGCGTCGCCTGACCCGCCACGTGACCCCCCGTCACCGGACCGGATGCCAAGGATTGCGCAGCGGCCGCCGCCCGTCGAGAGGGCGTGCCCCCGGACCACGGGGCCCGGCACCTCCTTGGCATGCTGTTCCGATGGACCACGAGGACGCGGCGTTCGTCTGCCGCCACGAAGGCCCGCACGGGCGCAGCGCGCTGACGGTCGAGGGCGCGGGCGAGGCGTGGCTGCTGCGCGCCGAGTCGCCGTTCGGTACGGAGACCATCCGCTTCGACGGTGCGGAGCAGGTGCGGGGCTTCGCGCGGGCGGTGCTCGGCCTGCCGCCGCGGGCGGAGCCGTACGAGTACGAGCTGGAGCTCTCGCGCACGGACGACGCGGGCCGCACCCACCTCGCGACGCTGCTGATCGGGCGGGAGTCGTCCGACGGGTTCCAGCCGTACATCCAGTACCAGTCGTTCTACGAGACCGGCGCGGCCACCGGGCTCGGCATGTCGGTGGACTGCGAGGAGCTGGACGCCGAGCGGCTGCACGCCGAGGCCCGCGGGCTGCTGCGGGCCTGCCCGGAACCGGACCGGGCGCAACCTTCGCCCGGGGCCTGACCCCGCCCGATTCCTCCATCCTTCTTCCGGTGCGCCCCGAGTGCCCTCCGCGAACGTCATGACGTCAGCACGAGCATGGGAGGGCGCCCGATGAAGGCACAGCCGACGGCGACGAACAGAGCCCCCGAGCGGCCCGTGGCCCTGGTCACCGGGGCGACCAGCGGGATCGGCCTGGCCATCGCACGCGACCTGGGCGCCCGCGGCCACCGGGTGTTCCTCTGCGCGCGCACGGAGACGGCCGTCAAGCAGACCGTCCAGGACCTGCGGGCCGAGGGTCTGGAGGTGGAGGGCGCGGCGGCCGACGTGCGCGACCGCGCGTCGGTGGCGGCCCTGGTCGCATCGGCGGGCCGCGCCTTCGACGCTCCGGTCTCCGTCCTGGTCAACAACGTGGGCCGCAGCGGCGGCGGCGCGACCGCCGACCTCACCGACGAGCTGTGGCACGAGGTCATCGACACCAACCTCAACAGCGTCTTCCTGGTCACCCGCGAGGTGCTCGGCCCGGGCGGGCTCGGCGCCGCCCACTGGGGCCGGATCATCAACATCGCCTCCACCGCGGGCAAGCAGGGCGTGCTGCTCGGCGCCCCCTACTCCGCCGCCAAGCACGCCGTCGTCGGCTTCACGAAGGCGCTGGGCAAGGAGCTGGCCCCGCAGGGCGTCACCGTCAACGCGGTCTGCCCCGGCTACGTCGAGACGCCCACCGCGGCCCTGGTGCGCAGCGGGTACGCGCAGGTGTGGGACACCACCGAGGAGTACGTGCAGGAGCAGTTCGAGGCGCGGATACCGCTGGGGCGCTACTCCACGCCCGAGGAAGTGGCCGGGCTCGTCGGGTACCTGACCACCGACCTCGCCGCGTCGATCACGGCGCAGGCGCTCAACGTGTGCGGCGGGCTGGGGAACGTCTGAACCGCCCGCAGGTCCGGTTGCGTGCGCGTGAGGCGTCCGGCGGGAATCCCCGCCGGACGCCTCGGCGCGTCCGGGTCCGCCGCGCCTCGCAGCACGCGCCTCACAGCACGGTGGGCGAGCCCGAGACCTCCCACACGACGGCCCACGGCGCGATCCCCGAGGCCTTCCACGCCGCCGGCACCCGCTCCTCCACCGGTTCGTCCGCCAGCAGGACGTGCCGCAGCGCGGGCAGCGTCGTGCCCCGTGCGGCGGCGCCGGTGAGCCGCGCCAGCCCCGACGGCAGCTGCGTCAGCACCGTCACCTGCTCGTCCTCCAGCAGTTCGGCGAACTCGCGCGCGTCCGCACCGGTGTCCCGGTCGACGATCACCGCGAGCCCGCCCGAGAGCAGCGGCCCCCAGATCTCCCGCATGCCCAGGTCCAGGCTCAGCGAGTGGAAGGCGGTCCACACCTCCTGCGGCCCCGCCTCCAGCAGCGGGACGATGCTGTCCACCCAGGACAGCACCTCCCCGTGCGTGACCGGCGCCACGGACAGCGCCCGGCCGGGGTGCCCGCCCGAGGGGAGCGCCAGGAAGGCGGCCTCCTGCGGCAGTTCACGGCGTACCGCGGTGCTCTGCGGACGGGCCGCGATGACGAACGGACCGGCCTTGGCCAGCGGGATCTCGTCGCGCAGCAGCCCGCTGTCCGAAAGGACGAGCGAGGCCCCGGCGTCCCGCATCAGGAACTCCTGGAGCCCCGCGTTGTGCCCGGGCTCCAGCGGGAGTACGGCCGCTCCCGAGCGCAGCGCGCCCACGACGGCGCCCGCGGACATGCACGAGCGCCGGGCGCGCACGGCGACCGCGAGCCCCGGGCCCGTACGCCCCGACAGCTTGCGCGCGATCTCGTCCGCGAGCCAGTCCAGTTCGAGGTACGTCGCCTGCTCCTCCGCGTCGCGCGCGGCGATCCTGACGGGGTGGCGGGCGGCCGCGGCCGCGAAGCGGATGTCGATGCGGTCCCGGCGCACGGGCGGTTCTCCGGCCGGGTCGAGCCCGATCCGGCCGAGCAGACCGCCCAGGTCGGCGGACAACTGGTCGAGCTCCGGATGCTCCGGAGTGGGGTTCATGCGGCCTCCCGGACCTCGCTGCGGTCTTCCACGGCCCGATGGTGTCGGCGCGGACCGGAGGATCGCTCAAGTCCCGCCGTACAGAACGCGTCCAGGCCGGGCGGAGGCCCGCCGCACGCGCGCCGGGGACCGGCCGGAACCGCGGCCGGGGCGCACCGGAGAGCCGCTCGGGGGCCCGTCCGGAGCCGCTCGGGAACGGCTCGCGGAAGGCTGGGGACCGGGTCGAGGAGGGCTCGGGACGCTGTGGCCGGTCCGGGTAAGGCGTGCCTACGATTCGGGGGTTCCCGCCGCCGCCACAGCCTCCACGCCCGCCTGCCCGGGCACGGACCGTAGACGCACGCGTATGGAGGAGAGCTTTGTGGCTATGGCCCGTCTCGCGAGACTGGACTTGACTGTACTCATGACTCAGACCACGCAGAACACGCAGAACGGCCGGACCACCCTCGTCATCGGAGGCACCGGCAAGAGCGGCCGCCGCGTCGCCGAAAAAATCGCCGCCAAGGGTCTTCCCGTACGGGTCGGATCGCGCCATGGTGAACCGGCCTTTGACTGGAACCAGCCCGAGACCTGGGCCGCGGCCCTGGAGGGCGTCGACCGGGTGTACGTGACCTACTACCCGGACTTAGCCTTCCCGGGCGCCGCCGAGCAGGTCGGCGCGTTCTCCAAGGCGGCCGTGGCGAGCGGCGCACGCCGCCTGGTGCTGCTCTCGGGCCGCGGTGAGGAGGCCGCGGAGGTCAGCGAGGAGAACCTCAAGGCCTCCGGAGCCGACTGGACCGTGGTGCGCGCCAGCTGGTTCAACCAGAACTTCAACGAGAGCTTCTTCCTGGAGCCCGTCCTGGCCGGCGAGATCGCCCTGCCGACCGGGGACGCGGTGGAGGCCTTCGTCGACGTCGACGACATCGCCGACGTCGTGGTGGCCGCCCTGACCGACGACCGCCACATCGGCAAGACCTACGAGCTGTCCGGACCGCGGCTGCTCAGCTTCAGCGACGTCGCCGCGGAACTGACCAAGGCCACCGGCCGGGAGATCACGTACCTCTCGGTCACCAACGAGGAGTACCGCGCCGTCCTGCGGGAGAACGACCTCCCGGAGGAGTTCGCCGACCTGTTCACCATGATCCTGGACGGCCGCAACGCGCACCTGGTGCACGGGGTCGAGGAGGCCCTGGGCCGGGGGCCCAAGGACTTCGCCGACTTCGCCCGCGAGGCGGCGGCCAGCGGGGTCTGGAACGTCTGAGCCCGTCCCACGTCGCCCCCACCGGGAGGAGACCCCGATGACCAGCACGTCCCAGCCGTCCTTCTCCAGCGAGAACGGACTGGCCGCCCTGCCGCCCCACTTCCACGGCTTCGCCCTGATGCACATCGCCATGCGGCGCGACGCGGCGCGGCTGCGCGCGGCGGCGCCCGCCTGGCGGGGCGGCGGCGCCGAGTGGTGGCAGCGGTTGCGCGAGGTCATCGAATGGCACCACACCAGCGAGGACGACGTGCTGTGGCCGGGCCTGCGCCGGCGCGACGCCGACTTCGATGCGCAGGCCCGTGAACTCCACGACGACCACGAGGAGCTGGACGCCGCCATGGCGGCGGTGTCCACCGCCGTGGGGCGCGGCGGCGACGGCCTCGTGGCCGCCGCCAAGGCCTTCGAGGACATCCTGCGCGGCCACCTGCGCGACGAGGAACGCGTGGTCTTCCCGGTCTTCGACCGGCTGGGGGAGCGGGCCTACCTGGCCGAGGAGCGCAAGGTGGTCTCCAGCGCGCCGATGCGCGTCATGACGTACCTCCAGCCCTGGATGTTCGACGGCGCGAGCCGGGAGTCCGTCGCACACGTCTCCTCCACCATTCCACCGCCGGTCCGGCTGATCGGTGCGACGCTGTTGCGCAGGCGGTACGAGCGCACCCTGAAGGGACTCCAGACGTGACGAGCACGACGACCCAATCGGCCACCCTGGTGGCGGCGACGGTGGGCACGGGGCTGATGGCCGGCCTCTATTTCGCCTTCGACATCTCGGTGATGCCGGGCCTCGGGCGCGGCGACGACCAGACGTACGTGACCGCGATGCGCAACATCAACGACGCCATCGACAACGGGCTGTTCGGCCTGCTCTTCCTCGGGGCGTTCCTCGCCACGGGCGTGGCGGCGGTGCAGCAGCAGCGCGGCGGCCGCCCGGACGCGGCGCGCTGGGGCTGGACGGCCTTCGCCCTCTACGCGCTGTCCCTGGTGGTGACCGCGGCGGTCAACATTCCGCTGAACACCCAACTGGCCCGCGCCGGAGCCGACTTCGGCGCGGCCCGGTCCCGCTTCGGCGCCCGCTGGACCGGCGGCAACATCGTGCGCACCGTGGCCTGCACGGCGGCCCTCGCCGCCCTGGGCCGGGCGCTGACCCTGCACGGCCGCGGCTCGGCGGCATAGCACCACCCCGTTGAACGGCGCCCGCTCTCAATTCCGTCCCCCGCGGGAGAGCGGGCGCTTCACCGTCGCTCCGTGGTGCGTGCGCCCGGGACGGACACTCTCGGAAGGCACCTGGGATGGACACTCTGACCGGTCTGCTGGAAGGCCCCAAGGCCCGGGGCGCCTTCCTCCTCAAATCCGTCTTCAACCCGCCCTGGTCGCTGCGCGTCGAGGACCGCGCCCCGCTCTCCGTCGTCACGATGGTGCGCGGCGAGGCGTGGCTGGTCCCGGACCGGGGAGCGCCCGTACTGATCCGCCCCGGCGACCTGGCCGTCGTACGCGGCCCCGAGCCCTACACGGTCGCCGACCACCCGGACACCCCGGTCCAGATCACGGTGGGCCCGGAGCAGCGGTGCAACACCGAGGCCGGGGAGGACGTCACCGACACCATGGCGCTGGGCGTGCGCTCCTGGGGCGAGGCCTTCCAGGACGACGGGTCCGCGGTCATGCTGAGCGGCACCTACCAGGCGCCCAGCGAGATCGGCCGCCGGCTGCTGAACGCGCTGCCCACGGTCCTGGTCCGCCCGGCCACCGCCGGGGACGACACCCTCGTACGGCTGCTCGCGATGGAGATCGGCAAGGACGAACCGGGCCAGGAGATCGTCCTCGACCGGCTCCTGGACCTGCTCCTCATCGGCATCCTGCGCACCTGGCTCGCCGACCCGGGCAGCGGCGCGCCCGCCTGGTACCGGGCCCAGAGCGACCCGGTGGTCGGCCCCGCGCTGGGACTCCTGCACGAGAACCCGGCGTACGGCTGGACCGTCGAGGAACTCGCCCTCAAGGTCGGGGTCTCGCGCGCCTCACTGGCCCGCCGCTTCGCCGAGGTCGTCGGCGAGCCCCCGGTCGCCTACCTCACCGGCTGGCGCCTGGCCCTGGCCGCCGACCTGCTGCGCGAACCGGAGGCCACCGTCGCCACGGTCGCCCGCCGCGTCGGCTACAGCAGCGCCTTCGCCCTGTCGACGGCCTTCAAACGCGTCCGCGGCGTCAGCCCCCAGGAATTCCGCGCGGGCACCACCCCGGCCACCCCCAGCGAAGCCCCCACGCCCCCGCGCACGGTGATCCTGGCGGGGTGAGGGGGAGCGGGACACCCCTCACCCGCCCGCCCGGTGGACCGCCGTCAGGACCAGGGTCGGGGTCGACAGCCAGCGGCCCTCGTAGTGGGGGTTCACCGGGGCGGCGGTGGGCGGGGGGTGCAGGACGCACGTGAAGGTGCCCTCGGGGGAGAGGGTCACGGTGGCCTGGCGGAAGCCGAGCCAGGTGCCCGTGGCCGGGTACCAGGCCTTGTACACCGCTTCCTTCGCCGAGAAGAAGAGGCGCTCCCACGGGGTCGCGGGGTCGGCCTCCGCCAGGGCGGCCAGGTGGGCGCGTTCCGCCGGGGAGGTGATCAGGCCGAGGACGCCCGGCGGGAGGGGGCCCGCCGGTTCCGCGTCGATGCCCAGCGCCGAGGTGCGCGCGCGGTGGTCCGCCACCGCCCCGCGGTAGCCGTCGCAGTGGGTGATGCTGCCGACCACCCCCGACGGCCAGGCGGGGGCGCCGCCCGGACCCGGGAGCAGCGGGGCGGGGGCGTGGCCGAGGTCCGCCAGGCAGCGGCGGGCGCAGGCGCGGGCCGTCGCGAACTGGCGGCGCCTGCGCGCCCGGCGGCTCGCCATCAGCGCCGCCTCGCTCGGGAACAGCGGCGCGGGCGCCGCGTCGTCGAAGGCTTCCGAGGACGCGACGCCCGGCGGCAGGATGGATTCGATCATCGGCCCACGGTCACCGGGCCGCGCGCGAGGTCAGTTCCGCCACCGCCGACACCGCCAGCAGCGGACGCTCCAGCGGCAGCATGTGGCCCGCGCCCGGCACCGGTTCGAAGCGGGCGCCCGGCAGGGTCTCGGCCAGGATCTCGGCCAGCGCGGGCGCGATGACCTTGTCGCCCTCCCCGTGCAGCACCACCGCGGGCACGGTCACCGACGCCAGCGCCCCGCGCACGTCCCAGCCCCGCGTGCAGCGGAAGAACTCGGCCCGGACGTGCGGGGCGGTCGCCGCGAACAGCTGCCGGTTCACCTCCAGCGCGACCGGGTCCACCCCCTTGGCCATGGTCGAGGACAGCAGCTTGCCGCCCAGCCAGGACCGGCGCAGCGCCCACGAGAACAGCGCGCTGCCCATCATCTTGACCTCGCTGTCCGGGGTGTCCTGGCCGTGCGCGGCCGTCCCCAGCAGCACCAGCCCGTGCAGCCGCCCGGCCGCGGGGTCCAGGGCGGCGTACGACAGCGCCGCGAACCCGCCGCCCGAGTGGCCGACCACGACCGCCCCGCGCGCGTCCGTCTCCCCCAGTACGGCCGCCAGGTCCGCGCCGAGCCGCTCCACCGAGACCGGGGTCCGGCCGGCGGTGGAGGCGCCGTGCCCGCGCTGGTCGTACAGCACCACCCGGTGCCCGGCCCGGATCAGCCGGTCCGCGACCGTGCCCCAGACCCGCCGGGTGTGCGCCCAGCCGTGCACCAGGACCACGTCCACGGCGGCGGCCGTGCCCGCCAGCGGGGCCAGTACGGTGACCGCGAGGTCCGCGCCGTCGTCCGTGCGGACACTCAGCTCCCGGCTCAGCTCGCGGGCCAGGGACAGCTCCATGGCCTCGCTCATCCCCGCGCCCCCGCACCCGCGGGCGCCAGCCGGCGGCCCAGCGACTCGAAGGCCGACAGGGCCCCCTTGGAGTGCTCGGCGCCCAGGTCCGCGACCTTGGACAGGATCTTCAGGAAACCGCTCGGGGTGCCCACGAAGTGCATCGAGATCCGGGTCCGGTCCTCGGCCAGCGGCTCCAGCCGGAAGACGCTGCGCCCCCGGAACACTCCGTCGACGTACTCGACCTCCAGGCGCCGGCCGGGTTCCACGGCCACCGTGCGCGAGGTGAAGCGGAGCTTGAGGCCGCCCTTGTCGGAGCCCTTGGTGTGGACGGTGACCGCGATCCGGCCGCCGACCTGGTCGGCGGACCCGGAGACGACGTCGAAGGTATTGGACGGCACCCACCACTTCCGGGCGCCGTGCAGCTCCGCGATGAGCGCCTCCCAGACGGCGCTCGCCGGGGCGTCGATCACCGCCTCGTCGATCAGGTCATAGGTCGTCATCTCGAAGCCTCCACAGATGTGAGCCCACAGATGTGAGCAGGGGAACGGGACGGCGGCGGGGACGGGATGCCTCTCCCCGCCCCCGCCGCCGGTACTCCGCGTCCGGTCAGGCCGTCACCGTCAGGCGAAGAAGCCCTGGCCGGGCGTGAAGAGGTTGTTCGGGTCGTACTTCTTCTTGGCGTTGACGAAGCCCGCCCAGCGGTTGCCGAAGTGGGCCCGCCAGTCGGCCTGCGTCATGTTCGGGACCGAACCCACCAGGTAGCGCTTGGCGCCCATCGACACCGCCAGGTCGTACAGGCGGCGGTTCTGGGCCAGCATCCCCTGGATGTCCGCGCCCGCGTTCGGGAAGCGCAGCAGGTCGAAGAGGTAGCCCACGGACTCGTTGGGCTGCATCGCCAGCGGCCGCTTGATCTTCGACGTGAAGTACGGGTAGAAGAGCAGGAACCCGCCGCCCAGCGACTCGGCGTTCAGCTCCCGCTCCACCAGCTTCATGAAGGTCTTCGTCTTCGAGGCCGGCAGGAACATGCTCAGCCACGGCTTGGGGCCGGCCCAGTGGCCGGTCTCCTTGAGGTAGGCCTCGTAGGCGTCCAGCCGGAACATGTACTCGCGGTACGTCGTGTCCTCGATGATCGCGTCCGCCCGTACGTCCTTCAGGTCGCACAGCAGCTTCGCGCGGTCCGGCGGCGTCGTGGTGTAGGTGGCGCCGACCTCCATCTTGTAGCGCCAGCCCGACCCGTCCGGCTTCTGCAGCATCTCGCCGGCCTGGACCTGGAAGCGGCCGTCGGTCATCACCCGCTCCGCGTCCCGCAGGTACGCGTCCACGTCGTTGTAGAACAGGCTGAAGATGACGGCCCGCTTCGGCGCCGGGATCAGCTTGACGTTGACCCGGACGATGATGCCGACCTGGCCGCCGCCCGATAGCGCCGCGTTGAAGAGGTCCGCGCGGAACACCGGGGTCGCGGTGACCAGCTTGCCGTCGCCCGTGACGATGTCGATCGCCTGCACGGTGTCGCACAGCAGGCCGTAGCGCTGCACCGTGCCGCCGATCCCGCCGATGCTGATGGTGCCGCCGACCGAGATGTACAGGTAGTCGGGCAGCGCCGGCGGGGTCTTGTCCAGGCGCAGCGTCGCGTCGGTCAGCTGGCCCCAGGTCACCCCCGCCTCCACCACGGCGTAGTCGCCGCCGATCGAGAGGATCTTCGACATGCCCTTGGCGTCGATGGAGATGCCGCCGGGCACCCGGGCCTGCCCGTACACCGAGTGCGACTCGATGTCCGTACCGGTGCCGCCCTGCCCGTTGACCGCCACCTTGATCCCGTTGGCACGGGCGTAGTTGACGATCGTGACGATGTCGTCGACCCCGCCCGGGTGCAGCACCGCCCACGGCTTGTTGTCAGGGGCGTCCCAGAGGTGACCGAAGTCCGTGCCGAAGGCCCCGACCGTGGCGGGTGTCGTGACCAGGGTGCCGACCAGTCCCGGCACGGGTACGACGTCCGGGTTCCCGGCCGCCTCGGCGGCCGTCGCCCAGGTCTGGTCGACGGCGTTCCAGCCCACGACGGCGACGGCGGTGGCCGCCAGCGAGCCGAGGATCCGCCGCCGGGACGGCTGCGCGACCCCGCCGGCGACGGCGGCGGCGCCGGTGTTGACTCCAGAGGTACTGCTCATCTGCGTACGTCTCCCGATTCCATGGCGTACGTGCGTGCGTGCATGGGTGACCTGCGTGACCTGCGTGTGGTGCCCGACCCGCGCGCGTACGTCCGTCCGTACGTCGGTCCGTACGGCCGTACGCGCGCCCCGCGGCCTACCGCTGCGGCACCGGCTTCGTGGTGCGCACCTGCGAGGCGAGCTGGTACTCGCTCAGGTCGAAGCGCTTGGTCTGGTTGCGGAAGCGCCAGGTGTACGTCGGCCAGATGGACGGGTTGCGCCCGTTCTCGTCGAGGTACCAGCTCTGGCAGTTGCCCGCGTTCCACACCGAGCCGTCGAGCTTGGCGTCGAGGGCCTTGTTCCAGGCCGCCTGCGCCTCCTTGCGGACCTCGACGCTGGACAGACCGCGCTTCTCGATCTGCTTCAGCGCGTCCACGACGTAGTTGATCTGCGCCTCGATCATCACGACCTGGGACGAGTGCCCCAGCGTGGTGTTCGGGCCCAGCAGCATGAACAGGTTCGGGAACCCGGCGATCGTGGTGCCCCGGTGGGCCGACATGCCCTCCTGCTTCCACGCGTCGCGCAGCTGTACGCCGTCCCGTCCCCAGATCCGGCGCGCGACCGGGCGGTCGGTGGCCTGGAAGCCCGTACCGAGGATGATGGTGTCGACCTCGCGCTCGACCCCGTCGGTGCCCACGATGGACTTGGCGCGGACCTCGGCGATCCCGTCGGTGACCAGGTCCACGTTGGGCTGCTGGATCGCCGGGTACCAGGTGTTGGAGAACAGCAGCCGCTTGCAGGCCATCACGTAGTCGGGGGTCAGCTTGGCGCGCAGCGCCTCGTCCGGGACCGACTTCTTCAGGTGGTCGCTCGCCATCTTCTGCATCTTCCCGGCGACCTTCGGGCGGGCCATCACGAAGGCCAGGATCTCCCGGCCCCACATGTTGAAGTTCCGCCGGAAGTTCTGGTAGCCGGGCACCGAGCGCAGCAGCTTGGCCTGCGTCGGGCTGGTCGGCTTGTCGTTCTTCGGGCCGACCCACGGGGGCGTGCGCTGGTAGAGGTCCAGGCGCTCGACGTCCGGCTGGATCTGCGGGACGAACTGGATCGCCGAGGCGCCCGTACCGATGACCGCGACGCGGCGCCCGGTCAGGTCGTGGTCGTGGTCCCACCGCGAGGAGTGGAAGACCTTGCCCTCGAATTCCGCGAGCCCCTTGATGGCCGGGACGGCCGGCTCGCTGAGGTAGCCGGTGCCCGTGACCAGGACCTGCGCGGTGTAGTCGCCCTGCGAGGTCTCGACCTTCCAGTGCCGCTCGCCGTCGTCCCAGCGGGCGGAGACCAGCTCGTGCCCGAAGCGGATGTGCGGGCGGACCCCGAAGCGGTCGGCCGTGTCGCGCAGGTAGGCGTACAGCTCGTCGCGCTTGCCGAAGGTGGACTTCCAGTTCGGGTTCTGGGCGAACGAGAAGGAGTACAGGTGGGACATGACGTCGCACGCACACCCCGGATAGCTGTTGTCGCGCCAGGTGCCGCCGACCTCGTCGGCCCGTTCGAACACCAGGAAGTCGTCGATGCCCGACTGCAGCAGCCGGATGGCGGTACCCAGGCCCGAGAACCCGGTACCGATGACGGCCACCCGCAGATGGCGGGTCGGCCCACGGCCCTTGGCGGCCGCCTCGGTCGTCGGGCGGGCTCCGCCGTCCCTGGCCGGTTCGAGAATGCTCGTCACGTCGGCCTCCTAGCGGCGCGTGATGGTCACGCGGAAGTTGTTGAAGAACTTGTCCTCGAGGGTGTACGCGAAGATGTCGAGGTAGCGCTCGAAGCGGGCCACGACCTCCTCGCCCTCCAGGGCGACGGCCTCGTCCCGGCGCTCGGCGAGCAGCACCAGCCAGGCGCGGCAGGCCATCGCGAAGGACTCGCGCTCGTTCACGATCTCGTCGATCTCGAAGAGGCCCTCGGCGCCCGCGGTCAGCTCGTGCAGGTGCGGGATGTGGCAGTCCTTGAACTCGGACCGCTGGAGGAACTTCAGGTCGTCGAGGAGCGCCCGGTTCATCGGCAGCGCCTCGGCGGTCATGGTGTGCAGCACGAACTTCGCGCCCGGCTTGAGCGTGTTCGCGACCTGCTGGAAGAAGTACCGGTAGCGCCTGGTGCGCTCCTTCGGCGGCAGGGCCGAGGAGACGAAGTGCTCCAGCGCGTTGATGCAGAACGCCGCGTCGTACTTCTCGCTGTCGTCGGCGACCTTGTAGTCGGCCCAGCTCTCGACCAGCGTGGTGATCTTCGGGTTCTTCAGCCCGTCGATGAAGGCTTCCTGGGTGCGCGAGAGGGTCAGGCCGACGGCCTGCTCGGCGCCGTGGACGGTGGTGAGGCGGTTGAGCATGGTGCCCCAGCCGCAGCCGATGTCCAGGACGCGCTGGGCGCCGCCGGCACGGACGCCCGCCAGCTCCGCGAACTTGTCGAGCTTGCGCTCCTGCGCCTCGTCCAGGGTGGCGACGAGGTCCTCGCCGTCCTCCCAGTAGCCGCCGGAGTACATCATCGTGGGGCCCAGCAGCAGCCGGTAGAAATCGTTGCTGACCTCGTAGTGGTGCCTGATCGCATCGACCTCGGGGTCCACCGACTTGGGGGCGACCGTTGTCATCTGATCCTCATTCCTGGCTGTCCTGGGCTGTCCGGCGGGGCCCTGGCTGTCCGGCGGGGCCGTCCGATCTGAATTCGCGTCCGAGAAAACCCGATGACCCGCAAGGCAGGCGCAACACGGTCCGAATCCGCTGGAAGAAAGGGGTGCGGCGAGGACCGCGGCGGGCCGTGTTGCGCCTTCCTTGCGGGCCCGGGGTTTTCATCGCTCTCGAAAACCAAGACGCATTGCCGAGTTGCACTGCCGAGAGAGGACCGACCCCATGTCGCTGCCCACCATCGAAGAACTGGCGAGCCAGCTCGAGGCCGTTTCGGGTGCCGCGGAGGTCAGCCCCGACGCCCCGCTCCAGCACATCGCGGACGTCGACTCGCTGGACCTGATGGAGTGGCTGTACGGATTCCAGACCACCTACCCGCACATCCCGGCCGACGAGTCGCTCTTCGCGGACCTCGACGACACGACGACCCTGCGTGACGTCTACGCGAAGATCGTCGATCTCGTCCCGGCGCAGGCGTAACGAGGGACGAGGGACGAGGGGAACCACGTGACCGGCTTCGACATCACCGGGTGGGGCATGTCCGTACCCGAGCGCGTCGTCACCAGTGCGGAACTCGCGGAGCGCTTCGGCGTGGACGAGCACTGGGTCGTCAGCCGCTGCGGGATCCGTGAGCGGCGGGCGGTGGACCCGGGGCAGACGACCGTCTCCCTGGCCGTCGAGGCCGGCCGGCGCGCCCTGGACAAGGCGGGCCTCACCGGCGCCGACATCGCCCACCTCATCGTCGCCACGGCGACACCGGAACAGCCGTCCCCGGCGACCTCCGCGTTCGTCCACCACGAACTCGGCATCGCCGGGAGCGCGCACGACGTCAACTCGGAGTGCGCCGGCTTCGTCTACGGGCTCGTCTCCGCGATGGCGCTCATCGCGATCGACCCGCGGCCGATCCTGCTGATCGGCTCCGACACCCACACCCTGACGGCCAACCCGGCCGACCGGGACCTGTCCATCCTGGTCGGCGACGGCGCCGGCGCGGTCGTCCTCCAGGCCGGCCCGGAGAACCGGGTCAAGGCCTGGAACCTGGGCGCCGACGGCTCCTGCACCGGATCCCTCAAGGTGCTCGCGGGCGGCAGCCGGATGCCGACCACCCAGGAGACGCTGGACGCGGGCCTGCACTACGCGCAGATCAACGGCAACGAGATCTACCTCAACGCCGTCCGCTACACCGTCCGTACGGTCCGCGAGACGCTGGAGAGCGCCAAGGTGGACGCGGCCGACGTGGACCACGTGGTGCCCCACCAGGCGAACATCCGGATCATCAACTCGATCATGTCCCACACCGGGCTGCGCCAGGAGGCGCTGATCACCAACCTCCAGAAGTACGGCAACACGGCGTCGGGTTCCATCCCGATCGCGCTGGCCGAGGCCCTCGACGAGGGCCGGATCAAGGCCGGTGACAAGGTCCTGCTGGCCGGGTTCGGCGCCGGCATGACATGGGGTTCGATCCTGATGGAATGGGGCGGTGCGGCAGCATGAGCAACAAGAGTGCGGGCCAGCGGCCCGAATCCCCGGTCGCGCTCGTCACCGGCGCCTCCGGCGGCCTCGGCCAGGCGCTGGCCCTGGAGCTGGACGCCCTGGGCTGCCGGGTCGCGGTGCACTACAACAGCTCGCGCGACGCGGCGGTCGCGGTCCAGGAGAAGCTGACCAACCCGTCCGTCCTGGTCACGGGAGACGTCGGCTCGTGGGAGGCGGTCCAGGGGATCTACGCCGAGATCTCCGCCGGGCTCGGGCCCGTCGACGTACTCGTCAACAACGGGGCCATCCGCAAGGACGGCCTCATGGCGATGCAGAACCCGGCGGACTGGGCGCAGGTCATCCAGACCAACCTGATCGGTTCCTTCCACACGGCCCGGGCCTCGGTCCCGGCCATGCTGCGCCAGCGCTGGGGCCGGGTGATCAACATCGTCTCCCCGTCGGGCATCATCGCGACGGCCGGGCAGACGGCGTACTCGGCGTCCAAGGCGGGCCTGATCGGGTTCACCCGCACGCTCGCGTCGGAGTGCGGCCGGCGCGGCGTCACGGTGAACGCGCTGTCCCCGGGGTTCATGATCACGGGGATGACGAAGGACCTCCCGGACCGGGTGATCGAGGGCATGGAGGACAAGGCCCCGATCCCGCGGTTCGTGACGGTCGAGGAGGTCGCGCGCAGTGCGGGCCTCTTCCTGGACCAGGACTGCATGACCGGCCAGGTCATCAGCATCGACAGCGGCGTGTCGATCACCTGACCCGGCCCGGGCGGCAAGACGGCCCCGGCCCCCCTTCCCAGGGGGGCCGGGGCCGCCGCGCGTACGGGCCCCGCGCGGGGGAGGGACGTCCCTACGCCGCCGGGTGCGAGGCGGCCGGGCGGGCCGCCGCCGGGTGTGAAGCGGCCGGGCGGGCCGCCGTCGGGTGCGTCACGCAGCCGTGGTCCGACAGGGAGCACGGCTGCGGCGCCGCCGCCCGGTCCACCTCGAACATGCCCATGAGGAACGGGTCCAGGACCGCGAACGGCCGCACGGTGCGCCGCGGCTCCGGCGTGCGCAGCAGCTCCAGGTACGCCGCCTCCGTCTCCGGCGCCGGGTCTATCCCCAGCTCCTCCGCCAGCACCTCGCGCAGCTGCTGGTAGCTGCGCAGCGCCTCCGCGCGGTTGCCGGCCCGGGTGTGCGCCGCCATCCGGCAGCGGTACGCGCTCTCGCGGAACGGAGCCCGCCGCACCGCCTCCTCGGCGTAGCGCAGGGCGTGGTGCTGGTCGCCCAGTGCCGAGGAGGACAGGCTCGCCGTCTCCAGTGCCTTCAGGCGCAGCTCCTCCAGCTGCTCGCGCACCGCGTTGACCCAGTCCCCCTCGTGCGAGGGCAGGAACGACCCGCGCAGGTTAGAGACCGCGCCCGCGGCCAGCTGCTGCGCCACCGCGTACGCCCCCTCCGCGTACGCCTCGGCCGCCTCCGCCACCGCCGTCTCCGCGCACTCCACGTCCACGGCGGCGTCCTCGGGGAGCCGCAGGACGTACCGGCCGCCCTGCGCGACCAGGGGCGTCACGCCGGGCTGGTCCTGCGGGGTGGTGACGAAGGTCCGTACGCGGCTCACGACGCTGCGCAGCGCCGAGGCCCAGGTGTCGGGCAGCCCCTCGGGCCATACGGTTTCAGCCAACTGGTCACGCTCCGTGCCTCCGCTGCGTTCGAGGAGGAGACGGGCGAACGCCACTTGCGCCTGAGCGCTGGAGAGGTGCTGTGGCGGGGCTCCGTCCGGTTCGATCGTGACAAGGCCTACGAGTCTGATCAGCACTATGCACTCTCCGAAACGGTCGACTTCCGGCCGTGTCCCCCAGGTTCGCGTGCGGTTCGAAGATACCTTCGGGCCTTCTCCACGTGTCAACAGAGCCCCGAAAACATTCCTTCGCGAATGAAATGCCAGGTCGAAGCGGGGTGGAGGACCGGCTTTCCGGAATTCGAGCCCCACTGGCGGACCGGTGGCGGGCCGCTCGTGAACGGCCGGTGCGCGACTGGAGCGCCGCTCGCGCCCCGATATCGCCGCGCTCGACTTCCGCTGTTGCGTCGCCATTGCGCCCGGACGCCTTAATGGAATTCCACTAGAGCCCGGCCGGAACGACGGCGGGGCGTCGATGGAGTTCCGGGTCCGCCGGACGTCACGACGAGGAGAAGCACGTGAACGCATCCGCCGCCTGGGAGCGCCTGGAGCCGAAGCTGGCGTACTTCCGGGACCGCGTACGGTCCCTGGAGTACGAGCCCGACCGCAAGAACAGCTTCGTCGCATACACGGTGGAGCGGGACTCGGCCTACGCCGACCAGGACGGCCGGCGGCTGCTGATGATGTCCGGCTACAGCTACCTCGGGCTCGCCGGCGACGAACGGGTGGTTTCGGCCGCCAAGGCCGCCGTGGACCGCTACGGCACCGGCAACCACGGGGTCCGCGCGCTGGCCGGCTCGACCCCGCTGCACGAGGAACTGGAGGCGGAGGTCGCCCGGTTCGCGGGCCGCGAGAAGGCCCTCGTCTTCGGCTCCGGCTACGCGGCGAACGTGGGCACCGTCGGCGCCATCGTCGGCCCCGGCGACACCGTCTTCATCGACAAGTACGACCACGCCAGCATCGTCGACGGCTGCAAGCTCTCCGGCGCCACCGTCACCCGTTTCCGCCACAACGACGTGGCGCACCTGGAGCGCCGGCTGGCCGCCGCCCCCGACACCGGGGTCCGCCTCGTCATCGTCGACAGCGTCTACTCCATGGACGGCGACATCGCCCCCCTGGTGGAGCTGCGCAAGGTCTGCGACGCCCACAACGCGCTCCTGATGGTCGACGAGGCCCACGCGCTCGGTGTCATCGGCGCCACCGGCAAGGGCATCGAGGAGCACTTCGACCACGAGGTGAAGGTCGACATCAAGCTCGGCACCCTCTCCAAGGCCATCCCCTCCATGGGCGGTTGGGTCGCCGGCTCCGCCGAGCTGGTCCACCACCTGAAGTACGCCGCCCGCCCCTTCCTCTTCTCCGCCGCCCTCGGCCCGGCCCAGGCCGCGGCCGCCCTGGAGTCCCTGCGGATCCTGCAGCGCGAGCCGGAGCGGGTGGAGTTCATCCAGCAGGAGTCGGCCCGCTTCCGCGGCATGCTCCACGACGCCGGGATGAGCACGGTGGACAGCGAGACCGCCGTCGTCCCGATCATCGCCGGGTCCGACGAGGCCGCCTACGACTACGCGACCGTCTGCCGCAAGAACGGGGTCATCGGCCTCCCGGTGGTCACCCCGGCCGTCCCCAACGACCTGGCGCGGCTGCGGATCGCCATCACCGCCGCCCACACCAAGGCGGACATCGACTTCGCCGCCGAGGCCTTCATCGCCTCCGCCCGCGAGTGCCGGATCATCTGAGCCCCTCTCGCCCCGGCCCCGGCCGCTACCGCCTTCGGCTCACCCGCTTTCCGCTCACCCGCCTTCCGCACACCCGCCACCGAGGAGAGACATGCCTGGACCGTCCAGGGGCAGTTCGGCGCAGCCGCCCGTCGCCATCACCGGCATGGGCGTGGTCACCCCCGGCGGGTGCACCCCGGACGAGCTGTGGAGCACGCTGCGGGCCGGCCGGTCCACCGCGGCCGAGCTGACCCACCTCGATCTCGGCCGCCACCGGGTCCGCATCGGCTGCCGCGTCCGCGGCCTGGAGGAACTGGCCGGCCTGGTCCCCGCCAAGGAGGCCCGCCGGATGGACCCCTTCGCCCACTACGGCACGGCCGCCGCCCTCGCCGCCCACCGCGACGCCGGGTCACCCACCGCCGAGGCCGGCCGCACCGCCATCGTCGTCGGCAACGCCGTCGGCGGCCGCGCCACCAGCGACCGGGAGTCCGCCCACTACACGGAGTCCGGACCGGCCCGGGTCAACCCGCTCATGCCGCTGATGACCATGCCCAACGCGGCCGCCGCCCACATCGCCATCCGGCTCGGCTGGACCGGACCCGCCCTCACCGTCGCCAACACCTGCGCCAGCGGCGCCGATGCCATCGGCCACGCCCTGATGCTGCTCCAGACCGGCCGCGCCGACCTCGTCCTCGCCGGGGGCTGCGAGCACACGCTCACCCCGGTCACCCTGGCCGGGTTCGGCAACCTCAACGCCGTCTCGCTGCGCAACGACGACCCCGAGCACGCCTCGCGCCCCTTCGACGTGGACCGCGACGGCTTCGTGATGGGGGAGGGCGCCGGGTTCGTCGTCCTGGAGCGCCTCGACGACGCCCGGGCCCGCGGCGCGAAGACCTACGGGCTGGTCGCCGGGTACGCCGCCACCGCCGACGCCCACCACCTGGCGATGCCGCTGCCCGACGGCGCCGGAGCCGCCGCCGCCATGGCCGGGGCCATCGCGGACGCGGGTCTGGACGCCGCCGACATCGTGCACGTCAACGCGCACGGCACCTCCACCCCGTACAACGACCGCTCCGAGGCCGCCGCCCTCACCAAGGTGTTCGGCACCGCGCAGCCCCCCGTCACCGCTCCCAAGTCCGTCATCGGCCACCTCATCGGCGCCGCCGGCGCCGTCGAGCTCATCGCCACCGTGCAGGCCATGCGGCACTGCGAGGTGCCGCCCACCGCCAATCTCGAACAGCTGGAGCCAGGAATGGACATCGACGTCGTCCACCGCGCGCCGCGCGCCGTCCGGCCGGGGCCCGCGCTCACGAACTCCTTCGGGTTCGGCGGCCACAACTCCTCCGTGGTGGTGATGCCGGTATGACGCTCCTCGCCCTGCCCGCCCCCGTCCGCACCCTGACCGTCACCGAGGCCGACGTCACCGGCTACCGGGCCGCCGCCCGGCCCGGCCTGGCCCCCGCGGCCCCCGGCCAGGCCTCGCCCGTCCACCCCTTCGTCCTCGCCCACACCGTCGCCGAGCGGACGGTGGCCGAGCTGACCGCCGCCGAGCCCGGCCCGGTCTCCGTGGTCCACCTCGGCCAGGACATCCGCGTGCTGCGCCCGGTCCGCCCCGGCGAGGAGGTGACCGTACGCCTGGAGGTCCTCGGGGTGCGCAAGGAGGCGCGCGGCGCCCGGATCGCGCTGAAGGTGCGG
This sequence comes from Streptomyces sp. NPDC043876, assembly GCF_056435825.1. NCBI lineage: Bacteria > Bacillati > Actinomycetota > Actinomycetes > Kitasatosporales > Streptomycetaceae > Streptomyces > Streptomyces sp. NPDC043876. The sequence goes on from NZ_JBWKDV010000014.1 coordinate 137,376, forward strand.
CTGACCGGCCGCGGCGCGGGGACGAGCGGGCCCGAGCCCTTCGCGGAACTGGTCATCTCCGCCCTGCTGGTGGGCGCCACCCTGCTGGAGCCCTTCGGTGACATCGCCGGCGGATCCGCCGCCCCCGCCCCGCTCGGCGCGGGCCCGCCGCAGACCGTGACGCACGAGCTGACCGCCGACCGGATCCGTACGTACGCCCACGCCTCCGGCGACCTCAACCCCATCCACCTGGACTCGGAGGCCGCCCGCGCGGCCGGTTTCGACGGGGTCATCGCGCACGGCATGAGCGTGGTCGCCCTCGCCGTCGAGGAAGCCGTGGACCGCTTCGCCGGCGGCGACGCCGCCCGGGTGCGCGGCCTCGGCTGCCGCTTCTCGGCCCCCGTGCCGCCCGGCGTCCCGCTGGACATCGTCCTGCAGCCCGACGCCGAGGCCCGGGTCGTCCGCTTCACCTGCAAGACGCCCCAGGGCGCGGCCGTCAAGAGCGGCTGGATCGAGTTCGCGGGACCGGCCCCGGCCCCGTCCCCGGAAGGAGGTGAACTGCCGTGAACGCACAGAGCCCCGCACAGAGCCCCGCACCCGGCCTCGTCGCCGGATTCCTGACCCAGGTCCACGACCGGCCGCACGCCACCGCCCTCGTCTTCAACGGGGCCGAAACCACCTACCGCGAGCTGTACGACCTCGCCGGCCGCGAACGCGACCGCCTGGCGCACCTCGCCCTCGCCCCCGGGGAGCCCGTCGGCGTCCTCGCCGACAAGTCCCCGGCGGCCGTGGCCCTCGTACTGGCCTGCCTGCTCGCCCGCCGACCGGTGATGCTGCCGTCCCCCGCGCTCGCGGACGGCCTGCTCGCCGATCTCTTCGCCCAGGCCGGGTGTACGCACGTACTGGCCCCGGGCGGGCAGAGCGCCCGGGTGGCGCCCAGCCCGGACGTGGCGGTCCAGCCGCTGCCCGCCGAGGAGGCCGCCGAGGTGGCCTTCATGCTCACCACCTCCGGCTCGACCAGCCTGCCGAAGATCGTCCCGCTGGGCCGGGACGAGGTCGACCGCTTCATCGGCTGGGCGGGCGCCGCCTTCGAGATCGGCCCCGACCGGACCGTCCTGAACTACGCGCCCCTCAACTTCGACCTCTGCCTGCTGGACGTGTGGACCACGCTGGCGCGCGGCGGCCGGACCGTCCTCGTCGACCCGGCGCTGGCCGCCCACGGCCGGCACCTGCTCGACCTGGTCGACCGGCACGAGGTGCACGTCGTCCAGGCCGTCCCGATGGCCTTCGGACTGCTCCAGGACGCGGCCGCGAAAACCGGCTTCACCTTCGAGACCGTCGAGCACGTGATGTTCACGGGCGACGCCATCGCGGACCGCACCTTCGCCGCCCTGCCGACGCTCTTCCCCAAGGCCCGCATCCACAACATCTACGGCTGCACCGAGACCAACGACAGCTTCGTCCACGAGGTCGACACCTCCGCCACGTCCTTCCCGCCCGTCCCCATCGGCCGCCCGCTCCCCGGGGTGCACGCCCTGGTCCTGGACCCGGACACCGGCGCGGTCGTCGAAGGCGCCGGAAGCGGGGAGCTGTACGTCTCCACCCCCTTCCAGACCCGCGGCTACCTCGACCGGACCCGGCACGCCGACAAGTTCACCGGGCACCCGCTCGGCCTGGACGACCGCCGCTGGTTCCGCAGCGGGGACCTCGTACGGCGCGACGCCGACGGCACCCTGCACCTGACCGGCCGCACCGACTTCCAGGTCAAGGTGCGCGGGGTCGCCGTCAACACCGCCGAGATCGAACGGGTCCTCCAGGAGCACCCCGAGGTCCTGGAGGCGGGCGTCAGCGCCCGGCCCGACCCGATCGCCGGCAAGAAGCTCGTCGCCGGCGTCCAGCGGGCCCCCGGCTCCACCCTCACCGTCCTCGCCCTGCGGGCGCACTGCGCCCGGCACCTGCCCCGCAACGCCGTCCCCACGCAGCTCACGCTCACCGACGAGCCGCTGCCCAGGACCGCCACCGGAAAGATCGACCGCAAGGCGCTCGACCACCTGACCCCGATCACCGCGGCCGCTCCGCTCACCGCACCCGCCGCCGCGTCCGACCCCGTTCCCGCACCTCTCGCCGAAGGAATCCCGTCATGAGCAACGTCGACACCATCAAGCACTTCGTCATCAGCGAGTTCCTCCCGGGCACCGCCCCCACCGAACTGCCCGTCGACCACGACCTCCTCAACGACGGGGTCATCGACAGCCTCGGCGTCCTCAAGCTGATCGCCTGGGTCGAGGACCGCTTCGAGCTGGCCGTCGGCGACGCCGACCTCGACCCGAACAACTTCCGCAGCGTGGAGGCGATCGACCACTTCATCGCCGACGCCCGCGCGGCGGCCTGAGCCAACCACCGAGAGGGACGAGGGAGGGGGAGCGACGTGCACGAGGCACTCACCGGCCTGCTGGAACAGCGGGCCCCGATCGGGCGCGACACCTGGGGTTCCTGGTGGGACCTGCTGGGCGACGGCGGCCTCGACAGCGCCCAGGTCGTCGGCCTGCTGGCCTCGCTGACCAGCCGGCTCCCCGACCACGACACCCTGCGCCACCTGCTCGACTCGCTCGCCGAGCGCCGCCCGCCCACGACGGTGACGGGCCCCTGGGAGGGCACCGTCAACGTCGTCGGCACCGGCGGCGGCCCGCGCACCTTCAACATCTCCACCGCCTCGGCGTTCGTCGCCGCGGCCGCCGGGGTGAAGGTCGTCAAGACCGGCTCCCGGGCCTACACCAGCTCGCTCGGCTCCGTCGACCTGCTGGAACGGCTCGGGGTCCGCCTCACCTCCTCCTACGCCGAGACCGAGGACACCCTCGCCCGGTACGGGATCGCCTTCGCCGGGCCCTTCGTCTACCCGGCGCAGCTGACCCGGCTGGCGCGGACCGTGGCCCCGCTGAGCATGAAGCCCTTCGGCCGCTTCCTGAACGCGCTCGGGCCCTTCCTCGCCGACCTGCCGGTCGCCGCCCAGATCACCGGGGTCTCGTCCGCGGCGCCGCTGGAGACCCTGCGGCAGCTGGCCGCCTCCACCCTCACCCGGCGGATCCGGCTCACCGCCAACGACACCGGTGCGGACGAACTGCTGCCCTTCGCCACCAACACCGTCTACGGGGAGCGTGCCATGACCCGGATCATCAGACCCGGCGAACTCACCCCGGGCGAAGGCTCCTTCGGGGACCTGAGGCCCGCGGCCGACCCGGCCGACGCCGTCTCGCACTTCCTGTCCGTGCTCTCCGGCACGGCGGGGGCGGTGGCCAGTCGTACGGTCGCCCTCGGGGCCGCGGCCCTGCTGGTGGCCGAGGGCACCCGCCGGGACTGGCCCTCCGCGGTCGCCCTGGCCCAGGGCGCGATCCTCTCCGGCGCCGCCCGGGATCTGGCCGAGCGCCTGGCCGCCGCCCCCAAGCCCGGCCCGGCGCGGCGCACCCCGGCGGTGTCCCGTGCCTGAGCCCACGAAGTACGCGACGCCCGCGGAGTCCGCGACGCCCCCGGCGGCCGCCGCGCCCGCCACCGGCCTCGCGCCCTTCTTCCCGGGGCGCCGGACACCCGGCGGGGCCCCCGGGCTCGCCCTCTTCCTCAACGCGGGCGACCCCCCGCTCCCGGTCCTGCGCGACCTCGTCCTGATGCTGGACGAGGAGGGCGCGGACTGCCTCGAACTGGCCGTGCCCTTCCCGGACTCGGTCACCGACGGCCCCGTCATACGGCGCTCGGCGCGCCGGGCGCTGGAGGCGGGCGGGGCCGCGCTGGACGACGTACTCGCCTTCGTGGCGGACGTACGGCCGCACCTGCGCCACACCCGGATCGCCCTGCTCGCCGACTGGCGGTACTCCCTGGCGGACCGCGACCTCGGCGCCGTCACCCGCGAGATCGCCGCCAGTGGCGCCGACGGACTCCTCGTCCACGCCCTGCCGCCCCGGCTGCGCGCGGAGCACCTGGAGTCGGCCGCGGCGGCCGGCCTCCCGGTGGTCACCACCTGCTACACCAGCAGCCCCGACGCGACCCGGGCGCAGGCGGCCGCCGCCGCCTCGGCCTACCTGTACCTCGTCGCCCACTACGGCCGCAGCGGCACCGCGCCCGCCACCGGCCACGCCGCGCTCGCCGAGACCGTCACCGGCCTGCGGGCGCACACCGACTCCCCGATCGCCGTCGGCTTCGGGGTCAGCACCCGCCAGGACGTGGAAGCCGTCGGGGCCAGTGGCGCCGACGCCGCGATCATCGGCTCCGCCGCGGTGGCCGCCGTGGAAGCCGCCCAGCGGGACGGGCGCGACGTGCCCGAAGCCTTCCGCGCCTTCGTCCGCTCGGTCCTGCCGGCGGCCGTACCCGCCTGACCGCCACACCACCCGCACCACCCCCGTCCCCACCCTCCGCTCGCCCTCACACATCGGGAGTTCGCCATGATCGTTCGTGACATCGAGTCCGTGAAGACCGTCGAGTGGGGCAACGGCCTGAGCCGCCGCTTCCTCCTCGCCGAGGACGGCCTCGGCTACACGCTGACCGACACGGTCGTGCTGGCCGGCACCAAGTCCCGCCTGGAGTACGTCAACCACCTGGAAGCCTGCTACTGCATCGCCGGCTCCGGCGAGGTCATCGAACTCGACGGCACCTCGCACGAGATCGTCCCCGGCCGGATGTACGCCCTCGACCAGCACGACGCCCACTTCCTGGTCGCGAGCCCCGACGAGGACCTGCGCCTGGTCTGCGTCTTCTCGCCCGCCCTGCGCGGCAACGAAGTGCACAACCTCGACGCCCACAGCTCCTCGGCGTACTGAATCCCCCGGCGCCGCCCGCGCCCGTCACCCGGCCCGCGGGCGGCCCGGCCACAGCAAGCCACACCACTATTCAAAAGGGGTCCGTCGTGATCCGTTGGAACTCCGACCAGGCAGATCTGCGCGAGGGCCTGGAGCGGTGGGGGGACGCCCTCAGCGCAGACCACCTCGAACTCGACGAGAAGTCCGCCTTCTCCGAGGACAAGTGGAAGCTCGTCCAGAAGACCGGAATCCTCTCCCTGCCCTTCGAGGAACGCTACGGCGGCCTCGGCCAGTCCGTCCTGACCACCATGTACGTGCTGGAAGGGCTCGGCGAGTACAACCGGGACTCCGGCCTCAGCTTCTCCGTCACCACCTCGATCTGCTCGACCGGAATCCCCGTCCAGCAGTTCGGCACCCCCGACCAGAAGGAGCGCTACCTGCCCCTGATCGCCTCCGGCGAGGCGATCGGCGCCCACGCCATCACCGAGGCCGAGGGCGGATCGGACGCCATGGCGATGACGACCCGGGCGGTCCGCGACGGCGACGACTTCGTCATCAACGGCAGCAAGGTCTTCGTCAGCAACGGGCCCGTCGCGGACGTCATCGTGGTCTACGCCCGCACCCACCCCGACGGCGGACCGCTGGGCACCACCGCCTTCCTGGTGGACCGGGACACCCCCGGCATCACCGCCGGCAAGCCGCTGAAGAAGATGGGGCTGCGCACCTCCCCGCTCTGCGAGCTGTTCTTCGACGACGTGCGCGTCCCGAAGACGGCGGTCCTCGGCCGGGTGGGCGGCGGCTTCATGGTCCTGGACCACGTGATGAAACGGGAGATCCTCTACTCCTTCATCGTCAACGTCGGCGAGATGCAGCACCGCCTCGACCGGTGCGTCGAGTACGCGAAGACGCGCAGGTCCTTCGGCAAGTCGATCGGCTCGTACCAGTCCATCGCCAACAAGATCGTCGACACGAAGATCCAGCTGGAGACCGCCCGCAAGTGGCTCTACGACACGGGTGAGAAGCTGGAGGCGGGCGAGAACATCACCGTCGACCTCGCCATCTCCAAACTCGTCACGAGCGAGAGCAACCTCGCCACCAGCCTCACCGCCGTGCAGATCTTCGGCGGCCACGGCTACATGGCCGAGTACGGGCTGGAGGTCGACGTCCGCAACGCCGTGGGCGGCACGATCTACTCCGGCACGAACGAGATCCAGTACAACCGCATCGCCTCGATGCTGGGCCTCGGCAAATGACCACCGAGGCCCCCGTATCCGCCCGCGCCCCCGTCCCGCCGACCGGGACCCTGCTCAAGGTCTGCGGGGCCACGGCGGCGGGGGACGTCGAGGCCGCGGCGGCCGCCGGGGCGGACTGCGTCGGGCTCTGGCACGGCGTACCCGGCGGCCCCCGCGAACTGGACCGGGACGCGCTGGCCGCCCTCGCGGCGGCCACCCGCTCGGCCGGCCTGCTGCCGGTCCTGGTCACCTTCCTGGCCGACGCCGGGGAACTGACGGACCTGGCCCGCCGTACGGGGGTCGGCTGGATCCAGCTCCACGCCTACCAGCCGCCCGCCGTCGTACGGGCGCTGCGCGCGGCCCTCCCGGCCGAGGTCGGGATCGTCAAGGTGCTGCACGTGGCCCCGGGCGGGGGCGGCTGCGTCGAGCGCCCTCTCATCGGAGCCTACGAACGCGCCGGGACGGACCTCTTCCTCCTCGACACCGCCACCGCGGACGGCCGGATCGGCTCCACCGGCCGCACCCTCGACCCCGCCGACGTCCTGGCCCTGCTGCCCCGCCTGAACCGCCCGTTCCTGCTGGCCGGCGGCCTGGACGCGGCCAACCGGCCCGCCTACGGCGAGGTCGTGCGCCACCCCGGCTTCCGGGGGATCGACGTGGACACCGCGGCCCGCGACCGCGCCACCGGCGCCTTCGGCGTCCCGGAGATCGCCGCCCTGGCCCGCGCCTGGCGCACGGGCCCCCTCCTTCCCGCCTCCTCTTGACATGGAGCTGTCGCGATGACGAAGCAGAACCGGACCGGCTTCCCTTTTCTCGAGGCCCTCCTGGCTTCACCGACCCCCGTGGTGATGGAGGTCAAGCGGCGCGACGCGCACGGCTACGACCTCCTCGGCGGCCGCACCCCGGCCGCGATCGTCGGCGCGTACGAGAGCGCGGGCGCCCCCTGCATCTCGGTGGTCACCGGCCGCTGGTTCGGCGGCTCGCCCGCCCTGCTCCGCGACGTCGCCGCGATGACCGACCTGCCGCTGCTCCAGAAGGACTTCATCACCCGCAAGGACCAGATCCGCACGGCGAAGGAACTGGGCGCCTCCGCGGTCCTGCTCACGGCGGCCCTGCTGCCCGCGTCCAGCATGCGCACCCTGGTCACCGAGTGCCTGCTGGCCGGACTCACCCCCTTCGTCGAGATCACCACCGAGGCCGAACTCGACGGGGTCCACCACCCCGAGGACTGCGTGATCGCGGTCAACAACAAGGACATCAAGACCCGCGAACGCGGCGCCGGCGACCCGCACCGCAGCCTGGACCTGCTCCCGGCGCTCCGCGCGAGCGGCACCCCCGCGCCGGTCAGCGCCAGCGGCATCAACGGCCCCGCCACCGCCGCGAGCCTCCTCGACGCGGGCTTCGCGGGCCTCCTCGTCGGCACCTCGCTCCTGCGCACCCGCTCCCCGATCGGGTGGATGGACGCGGTGACCGGCGCCCGCACCGGCCTGGCGCTCCGATGAACACGGCCACGGCGCACACCCTCACCGGAGCCGGGATCCCGCTCTCCGCCCACTTCACCCTCCCGCCGGACGGCGCGCCGCGCTCCACCGTCCTGGCCATCCACGGGCGGGGCATGAGCGCCGGGTACTGGGACGCCTTCACCCCGCTGGCCACCCGCCTTGGCCACGCCGTCCTGGCCGTGGACCGCCCCGGCTACGGCGGCTCCGCGCGCTACCTCCCCGAGGGCCAGAACCTGGCCGACCAGGCCGAGACCCTCCGGGCCGCCCTCAAGGAGCACGCCCGTACGCACGACGTCGGCGCCGGGGTCTTCCTGCTCGGCCACTCCGACGGCGGCAAGGTCGCCCTGCACACGGCCGCCGGGGACGCGGACACCCCGCCCCTGCTCGGCCTGGACGCCTCCGGCGTCGGCTACCACTACGACCCCGGGGCCCTGCACTTCCCGTCCACCCTGGGCGGCGGCGCCACCAAGCTCAACTGGGGCCCGCTCGGCCTCTACCCGCGCGGCACCTTCCAGGCCAGCCGCGCCCTCCTGGCCCCGACCCCGCCGCGGGAGTCGGCGGAGACGATGTGGTGGCCGCGCCAGTTCGAGACCCTGGCCCCGGAGGTCCGCATCCCCGTCCGCCTCACCTTCGCGCAGCACGAGGCCTGGTGGGACCTCTCCCCGGCCACCCTGACCGCCATGACCGCCCGCCTGACGGCGTCCCCCGCGGTCACCCTGGACCACCTCCGCGCCGCGGGCCACAACATCAGCCTGGGCCACACCGCCACCGCCTACCACCTGCGCGTCCTGGCCTTCCTGGAGGAATGCCTCCTGACCCGCTGAGCGGGTGCCCTCACCCCCGGTCCAGCGCCTCGATCGCGCGGACCACCATCGCCCGCGCCTCCGCGCCGTACACGGCCATCGCCCGCAACTGCTGGAACGCCTTCAGATAGAGGGCGATCTCCGAGGGCTGCGTGATGTTCACTTGGGCGGACAGCAGTTCCACGGACACGAGCGTGTCGTCGTAGACGTGGAAGGTCTCCACGGGCCACATCGAGCGCCGGTCCACCGACGCCGGGATCACGCCGAGTGAGACGCCAGGCAGGGCACCCGCGGTGAGCAGGTGCCCGAGCTGGGCCGCCATCGCGTCCGGATCGCCCATGCGGTAGTGCAGTGCGGCTTCCTCCACGACCAGGACGGCGCGGCGGCCCCGGTCATGGATGACCCGGGACCGGTCGACGCGGGCACGCGCGGCTTCCAGCCCGCCGTCGGGGTACCCGCGGAACTGGGCGATCGTGCCGAGCAGCCCGGTCGCGTATCCCTCGGTCTGGAGCAGGCCCGGGACCAGGGTGGAGGAGTAGATCCGAAAGAGCCGGGTCTCCTGGAAGAACTGGACCCACGACTCCTGGAGCCGCTTCAGGCCGCCTTGGACCTGGTGGCGCCATTCGTCGTACAGGGACTCGGCGTTCATGGACTGCGCGACCAAATCGGAAGCCTCGTCCGGCACCCCGCAAGCGCGGCACCACAGCCGTATGTCCCGGGCGGACGGTGCGGTGCGGGCGTTCTCGATGCGGGACGTTTTGGAATGGTGCCAGCCGCAGGCGCCCGCCAATGCGGCAAGGGTCAGCCCCGCACCCTTTCGGAGGTCGCGCAGCCGTGCGGCGACGGCTCGGCGTGCGGCCTGGGCAGAGGACGAGGGGGAGATGGGCATGCGCTGTGAGACCGGTCCTGTCCGTCAGATCTTGTACTCGTCGTGGGGTACGGCTCTGGCCCACACCGCTTCGAACGCCCGGGCGCACAGCTGCGCCGAAACCGGGTCGTCGGTGATCTCCTCGCCCGTCCACGACCCGTTACCGGCGAAGTGGTTCCAATGGACCCATTCGCCGTCGAACAGCCAGAAGTCGTTGCCGGGCAGGGCGATGTCGGAAGCGCGGCGGCGGGGGAGCCAGCGCACGCTCTCACCGGCCGCGATGTTGGTGAACGTCCCGTCGTAGAGGAAGCGGGTGTACTCGCTGACCGGTTCGGACACGATCCGGGCCCTGCGGATGGCCGCGCCACGGCTCACCGTCTCGGCGACCAGGTCCAGCCAAGGCCGCCACCAGGAACCCCTGTCGTTCGGATCGTGCCGGAAACCCTCGCGCCAGTCCGCGAAGGGTCCCACCTCGTAGTCGACCGCGTACGCGTCGCGCATCTCCAGATGCACGGCCTGCGTACTGCGCGCCATCAGCTCATCGAACGTGGGCGTCGAGGGCATCGCAGGCCTCCCGGACGATGTTCAGCATGCGGGCGGGGATCCTGATCACGGCCTCCCCCTCGGGGATGCCCTTGGCGTGACCGGGGATTTCGGTGGCAGCGCACTCCGCTTCCAGTTCCGAGCCCGGCTTCCATCCCTGGAGCACGAGTTCCGCGTGCTCCAGGTCGGCCCACACCGTCGGGCTCTGCTTGTCCCCGGTGCTGGGATCGATCCCGATGAACACCAACGCCATGTCAGCCTCCCGTATCGGCCTGTGCACTCCTGTGCATCACCGTCGTGGCTGAAGCGGGGACCGTCAAGGCATCAAGGCGCCCTGATCCACTGGCAGATGAGATGTGTGCACAGATCTGCACATCGCTGGTGGCCGGCCACGAAGCTTCTCCACCCTGGTGTCACCACCCTCTGACAACGGCAGGGAGCACCAGGATGGACGTACGCGAAGGCACGGCCCAAGGGGCGTTCGAACACCTCGACCACCCGTTGTTGCGGCGGCGGGTGCGGGATCCGGGGTCGCTGCGGGAGGGGGAGCTGATGGCCGTGGTCCGGGAGCCGCTGGGGTCGGTCGGCGGGGTGGCGCGGTACACCTGCACCGCGTACGTACGGGACGCGGCCGGGCTGGAGTTCACGGCGGCGCCCGGCACGCTGGAGGGGTTGTGAGCGCCCTGGAGGGGCGGATCTGCGCGGTGTGCGACCGGCCGATCCGGGCCGGTGGCCAGGAGTTCATCCGGCACTCCGCCTCGGGCGCCCGGCCCTCCGACTGGGCCCACGACATCCGCGATCCGGCCTGCAAGCCGGCCCGGGCGGTGCCGGGGGCGGGTTGAGCGCGAGGCCCCGCTCGGGGCGGGACGCGGAAGACCCGGACGGCGCCGCGCGGCGCCGTCCGGGTGGTCACCTCACCGGGTCACTCGAAGGAGAGGGGAACGTTTGTGCCGAAGTTGGTGCCGGAACCGAGGTGGGTGGCAGCGGTGGGTCGGCCTCGGCTCGCCGGCCCGGGGCGGGGCCCCGGGCTCAACTCCCGGCTCAGCCGCGGGCCTTGGCCTGCGCCGTGGCGACGTAGTGCACCGTGAAGAGCATGGGGACCACGAATCCGGCGGCCTGGACGAGCGTCGCCGCAGTGGAGTGGCCCTGGCCGGCGTGGGCGAAGGCCGCGAGGGCGCCGGCCGTCGCGGCGAAGGCGGCGGTCCAGGCGGTGGTGATGACCACGTTGATGCGGACGAAGGGCTTGAGGTTCCAGACCTCGGGCGGGGTGGTGCGCTTGGCGATGCCGAGCGTGAACGGCTTGCCCACCAGCAGCGAGACTCCGGCGATGAGCGCCAGCGTGGCCGAGGAGAGCGCCGCCGAGTAGGCGTGGACGGCCGAGTGGGGGTCCGCGAAGGCGACGGCGGCCAGGACCGCGAAGAAGACGGCCGATCCGGCCTCCATGATCAGCGCGTCGTAGCCGGCGCCCGTCCGCCGCTGCTGGGCGATCACGGCCACCGCCACCAGCAGGCCGGCGAGCGCGCCCCACTGCCACTGGGCGGACGGGACCAGCGCGAAGACGATCCACGGAAGGAAGGTGCGTACGTACGACATCGAAGGCCCCCGGCTGCTGACGTTCTCAACGTTCCTGTTCTGACATGTCGAAACTAGAAGATCCACCCTCGACATGTCAAGAATGGAAGGTAAGGTGGTGGCATGAGCCTTCGACACGCCCTCCTCGGCCTCCTGTCAGAGCGCCCCGCCAGCGGTTACGACCTGCTGAAGCGCTTCGAGACCTCCCTGGCCAACGTCTGGCCCGCCACGCAGAGCCAGATGTACACAGAGCTTTCCAAGCTCGCCGACAACGGGCTGATCAGCGTCTCGGCCCAGGGCCCGCGCGGCCGCAAGGAGTACACCCTCACCGCCGAGGGCCTGGCGGAGCTGCGCCACTGGCTGACGGAGATCAAGCCCACGCGCAACACCCGCAGCGACATCCTGCTGCGGGTCTTCTTCCTCAACGTGATCACGCCGGACCAGGCGCGCGGCTACCTCACCGAGCTGATGGAGCTGTCGGAACAGGAGCACGAGGCCCTGCGCCGCCTGGCCGGCTCCATCGACTGGGGCGACGACCCGCTGTCGGTGAACGGCAGGATCGCGCTGGAGTACGGCCTGCGCTTCAACGCGATGCGCCGCGAGTGGGCGGCGTGGGCGGCCGAGCAGATCGGGTGACCTTGTGCTGGGCCGGGGCCGGGGCCGGGGGCCGGACCCCCGGCCCCCGGCCCCGCCCCTACGGGCGCACGTACGGCCGGGTCATGATCTCCATGTTGTGGCCGTCCGGGTCGGCGAAGTACGCGCCGCGGCCGCCGAACAGCCGGTTGATCCGGGCCGGTTCGGTGTGGTGCGGGTCGGCGTAGTAGGAGACGCCGACCGCCTGGAGGCGCGCGATCATGCCGTCGAACCGCTCCTCCGGGACGAGGAACGCGTAGTGCTGCGGCTGAATCGGTTCGTCGCGCTTCTCGTAGTAGTCGAGCGTCACGCCGTTGCCGAGGTCGACGGGCAGGAACGGCCCGAAGGGCGCGCCCACCGTCAGGCCGAGGACCGCGGTGAGGAACTCGGCCGACAGCTGCCGGTCCCTGGCGTGGACGACGGTGTGGTCGAGCCGGATGGCGCTCGCGTGGGTGGGCATGGGCTGGGACATGGGTACGGGTCTCTCCGGTCTGGTCTTGACATCACTGGGCGGGGCGCCGCGCAACGGCGCCGGTCAGGAAGACACGGAAAGGGGAGGCGGGGCTCTGGCCCGCCCCGGGATCACCCCGAGGCCGGGAGCCCCACTCGTACATGGCCCAAGGCCGACCCGGCAGTCACCCGGCCGACTCTAATGATCAACGGGCCACGGGGCAACGCCGTTCCCCGCCGGGCAGATCCAGCCCCCAGCGGGCGGCCGACCGGCCCTCGGGCATCATGGGCCCCCGGACCCCCGCCCCAAGGAGCACCGCCCGTGATACTCGGTTTCGACCCCCTCTTCGACATGGTGGACATCGCGGGCTCGGCGGGGGAACTGAGCAGCCTGGCCGACGCCGTGGCCGGGGGCCAGGGGCTCCTCGACTGCGCGTCCGCGCCGGGCCGCAACACCCTGGCGGGGGTCGAAGTCAGGCGGAGCCCGGGCCCCGGCGTGCTCGTCCAGCACGACGCCGAACGCCGGATCCTCGTCATCAGCGGCGACGCCGCATCGCGTGAGGTGCTCGCGGACGAGCTGCGCGACATGGCCCTCGCCGACGACGGAGGCCACCTCCACATCGAGCACTACCCCGAACACGCCTACGTCGCGGAAGGCTCCGTGTCGCTGGTGATCAACAGCCCGCACGGAGGCATGCCGAGACGCTGAGCCGCCCGGACCCCGTGCCTGGCCGGCTCCCTAGAGACCCGACGTGTCGAGCACGATCCCGAACGGCTCGGGCAGCCGCACCCCGACCCCGAAGGGGTGCGGCCCGTCCGCGCGGGTGTAACCGAGCGGCCCCGGCTCGGAGTACAGGCTCACGCTCCGCTCGACGCGGTCGACGAGCAGGTACAGCGGCGCCCCGTACTCGGCGTACCGCCTGCGCTTGACGACCCGGTCCGTCTCGGCGTTCGACTCGGAGGTCACCTCGACGACGAGCAGCGTCTGGTCGGGTACGAGCGCCCCGCCGCCCCGGGCCAGCTCGACCGGCACCACCGCGATGTCGGGCACGTACCAGTTCTGGGACTTGGGCAGGTCGAGGTTCCCGGACCCCGTGACGCAGCCCAGCTCCCTGACCCGGGGTTTGATCTGGTCGCGGATGACCTCGGCGGCGGCTTCGTGGTCCCAGGACACTGTGCGCGCGGGGTCGAGGACGCCCTCGACGAGCTGCGCACGATCGCCCACGACGTGCTGCGCGACCGGTGCCGTGCTCATCGGGCGGTACTCCCTTCCTCCGTCCCCAAGACGCTACCGGTCCCGGATCCCCCGCAACCCGCCCTTACGGTCTTCCGTCACCCGAACGGCCGACCCCGCCCCGGCGCCTCCTCCCGCCGACAAGGGGGAGGAGGCGCCAGAGGACGTTGGCAGGGACCCCTCAGGCCGCCACCACCCGGCTGACCAGTTGGTCCCGCACGCGGGACGGGATGGCCGGGGCGAAGCGCTGGAGGTAGTGGTCCATGTGGAGGTCGTCGCCGACCAGGAACGGGAGGTCGAAGACCAGGAGCTTGCGGACCGCCAGGAGGGGGAGCGGGGAACGCAGGGGGCGGAACGACTCGTTGTAGAGGCCGGGCTCCTCGCACACCGGGTGGAACTGGCCGATCATCAGGCCCTCCGCCACGAACTCGTCCTTCGCCTTGCGCTGCAGCTCGTCCAGCTCCACCGAGTCCGTCGGGTCGAAGCCCGGCAGGACGAGGAGGATCGTGAGCAGTTCGCGGTCCTCGGGGGACAGCGGCTCCGAGAGCGCCGCGTGCCGCGTGCGCAGGGAGTCGACCGCCGAGGCGAGGTCGTCGCAGTCCGCCGACGGGAGCGCCAGGTGGAAGAGGTCCTTGCGCAGCGCGGGCTGGGTGTACGGACACACGGGGCCGGTGCGGCCCAGCTCGGGGTGGCTGGAGACCAGGAACTCCCGGCTCCACCCGAGCACTTGCATCAGCGGACCGAGGTGCTCCGCCGGGACCTCGCCCCGGGCGACCTCGCCCGAGGTCCACGACATGATCAGGTCGTCGCCCCTCATCGGGCATCCCTCCACATCGGCCGGAGGGCGGGTCCGCCCTCCGGCAGGACGATCTCCGGGCCCATCCGCTCGAATCCGGCGCGCCGGCTCGCCGCCTCGCCGCCGGGGGAGCTGGCCTCCGTGTACACGCCGACGCCCTCGGCGTCCGCGCGCGCCGCGAGCCGGCCCACCAGTGCGGAGACCAGGCCGTCCCGCTGTCTGTGCGCGCGGGCCGCCGCGAAGGCGATGTAGTAGTGCGGCGGTCCGTGCGGATGGCGCTCGTCCTGGAGCGCCGCGATGGTGTGCAGGGCTGGGGCGTGCGGGCCGAGGGCCGCGGCGGCCTCCGCCAGCCGCGCCTCGTCCGGCGCGGCGCCCGGCGGCAGGAAGAGGAGGACGGCGTCGCCGTCCGGGCTGGTGAGCACCCCGCCGTGCGCGGCGCACAGGCCGACGAACGCGCTGAAGAAGCCGGGCAGCCGCTCGGCGCGCTCCCGCTCGTCGGCGATCATCCACCGGGTCAGGGCGTCCCCGTGGAACGCGGCGGCGAGCAGCGAGGACAGGTCGGTGACCGTCGACGGGGTCAACGTCGACAGGGTCAACGCCCGTGGGATCGATGTCGACCCGGTCAACGGGGCAGAGGGTAACGGTGACGGTGACAGGGACATGGGTGGTCCTCCGGTCAGAGGGTGCGGGTGGCACGGCCGCGAACGGCCGGGGCCGGCACGCGGCCGTGCGCGGCGAGCGCCGACACGCGGGCGTGCAGGGTCGGGAGGTAGTGCTCCGACTCGGGCTTGATCAGGACGCTGCGCACGATGCGCGCCGCGTCCGCGTCGCGGACCACGGCCGGGTGGCGCCGTACGAAGGCATCGGCGTCCGCGCGCAGCACGCTGAGGAAGACCGGGTCGGCCTCCGCCGTCATGCCGTCGCGCAGCAGCCGGTCCGAGGCGGCGTCGATCGCGGACAGCGATCCGTCCGCCGTCGCCGGGAAGTAGGTGACGATGTCGAGGTCGGGCCGCTGGTACAGCTCCAGCTCGGCCGAGTCGGTGATCAGATCGGCCCAGCGCAGCGCGGCCCGCCGGTTCGCGGCCAGGATCGAACCGAAGCCGTCCGGGGTGAGCGGGAGCAGCTCCAGGGTCAGCCACAGCGCCGAGGCCGCGGCCCCCGCCCGCGAGCACTCCAGGCTGATCTCGCCGAGGTGCAGGTCGGCGTCGGTGAAGTAGGTGTACGGCGAGTCGTGGGCGAAGTGCCGTCCGGCGCGCGGGTCGGGGAAGAGCACCGCCCCGCAGCCGTAGGGCTGGAGGCCGTGCTTGTGCGGGTCCACGACCACCGAGTCGCACTCCGCGATGGCCCGCCACGGCCGCGGGTCGAAGCCCTCCGCCCCGGCCCGCCCGAGGATGGCGTAGAAGCCGCCGTACGCCGCGTCCACGTGCACGCGGGCCCCGTACCGGCGGGCGAGCGCGACCACCTCGTGGACCGGGTCGACGGTCCCCAGCCCGGTGGTCCCGGTGGTGACGACGACCGTCCCGATCCGCCCGGTGCGCAGGGCGTCCTCCAGCGCGCCGAGGTCGATGCGCCCGTGCCCGTCGGCCGGGATCCGGTGGCCCTCGACGCCCAGGACGTGGCACATCCGCTCGTGCGTGTAGTGGCATTCGGAGCTGTACGCGATCCCCTTGTCCGGGTGCAACTGCCGGGCCACGTACAGCGCTTCGAGGTTGGCCATGGTGCCGCTGGTGGTCAGGTGCCCGACGTGCGCCTCGAAGCCGAACATGGCGGCCAGTGAGGCGACGGCCTCGCGCTCCATCTCCGTCGTCGCGGGCCCGCCCTCGGCGGCGTGGTTGTTGGGGTTGAACAGCATCGCGGTCAGATAGCCGACGACGGCCGCCGGGTGCGGGGGCTTGACCATCTGTCCGGCGTAACGCGGGTGGAAGAACGGATAGTTGTGGTCCATCCGCTTGGCGAGGCGCTCGAAGGCCTCGTCGAAGGCGTCGGGGCCGACGCGGTGGGCGCCGTGCGTCTCGTACGGGCCGAACTGGCCGCCCCACCGTTCGGCGACCCCGAGGGCGCGCGGCAGCCAGTCGCGCAGATCGTGCAGATCGTTCAGGTCCACGGTGGGCCTCCCCCGGGTGGCCGCGCTCTGCGGCACGCGTCGTGCGTACGCGGTCCCACGTACGCACGAGCAGATATACGGAGCCCTCGCAAGCCCCGCGCAACGCCGGACGGCCGCACCCCACCTGGGCTCCAGTGATGGACGAGGGACGTCTGGTGCACTCGCCGCGCGGCACCCGTGCCCGCCCCCGAATCCACTCCCCGAACCCACCCCCTCCAGGAGGACATCGCATGGTCACCAGACGCAGCGTGCTCGGCGGCGCCCTGGCCGCGGCCGGCGCCGGACTGATCACCACCGGCGCACTGACGCCGGTGCTCGACGCCGGTTCCGCGCAGGCCGCCGCCCCCACCGACGCCGCGGGCGCGGCCGGCGCCGTCCAGCCGAGACCGGTCGCCGTACCGGTACCGCCGCCGTTCTCGGTGCGGATGCCGGTCCTGCCCGTGCTGACCCCGGTGTCGACCGCCGGCGGCCAGGACACCTACGCCGTCACGATCAAAGAGGTGTCACGGGAGATCCTGCCCGGCGGCATGGCCAAGGTCCTGACGTACGACGGCTGCTTCCCCGGCCCGGTCCTGCGCGCCCGCAGCGGGCGCAAGGTGGTGGTGCGCCACCGCAACACGCTCTCCATGCCGGTCGCCGTCCACCTGCACGGCGGCTCGGTCACCCAGGACAACGACGGCTCCCCGATGGACACCTTCGGGCCGGGCACCTCGCGCACCTACACCTACCCGAACCAGCAGCCGGGCGCCCCGCTCTGGTTCCACGACCACGCCCACCACATGGAGTCGGAGCACGTCTACCGCGGCCTGTCCGCCTCCTACCTGCTCTCGGACGACACGGAACGCGCGCTGCCGCTGCCCGCCGGGCAGTACGAGATACCCATCGCGCTGCGGGACGCGCACTTCGACGCCTACGGCCAGCTCGTCTACGTCATGGACGACGCCTTCGGCCGCACCACCATCCTCGCCAACGGCCGCCCGAGCCCGTACGTCGAGGTCGCCGCCCGCAAGTACCGCTTCCGGCTGCTGAACTCCTCCAACATGCGCTTCTTCCAGCTGAAGCTGTCGGACGGCGGCCAGATGGTCCAGATCGGCTCGGACGGCGGGCTCCTCGAACACCCCTTCCCGACCGACACCGTCGGTCTCTCCCCGGCGGAGCGCGCCGACGTCGTCATCGACTTCTCCCGCTACCCGGTCGGCACGCAGATCGTCCTGGAGAACACCCTCGGCCCCGGCACCCCCGACCAGGTCGGCAAGGTGCTGCGCTTCGACGTCGTCCGGACGGCGGCCGACCCGAGCCGGGTCCCGGACACCCTGCGCACGCTGCCGGCCCTGGCGGCGCTCCCGAAGCCCGCGGTGCAGCGCTCCATCGTGCTCAGCATGGACGAGGACGGGCGCCAGGAACCGCGGGGGTTCATGGACGGCCAGGCCTACGACCCGGACCGCATCGACCAGACCGTCGCCCACGGCACCTCGGAGGTCTGGACGGTCACCAACGCCAACAAGCTGATCCCGCACAACTTCCACATGCACCTGGTCCAGTTCCGGGTCCTGGAGCGCAACGGGGCCCCGGCCGGACCGGCGGAGGCCGGACTGAAGGACACCGTCCGGCTCTTCCCGGGGGAGACGGTGAAGCTGCACGCCACCTTCGCCTCGTACCGCGGGACGTACGTCTACCACTGCCACCTGCTGGACCACTCGGCCATGGGCATGATGGCGAACTTCCGCGTCCGCTGACCGGGGTCCCCCCCCCCGCAGGCCCCCGCCGCGCGGGCCGCGCCGCCGCAGCCCGGCTCGACGTGCCCTCAAGGGCCGGACGAGCGCGGGCCGGGAGAGTGACGGGCACAGACCATGTCCAGCCGTGTCCCCCATGACTCCACATGTGTCCGTACGTTCCGCAAGGAGATCGAAAATGACCACCTCGCTCACGTTCCTCACACCCCACGACGCACGCACGGTCCTGGACGAGGTACGCGCGGTCTGGGCCACCCTCCTCAAGATCACCGACCCGCCGCTGGAGGCCAGCTTCTTCGAGCTGGGCGGAGACTCCCTGGCGGCCCACCACATGCTCCTCCAGCTCTCCCGCACCTACGGCGTCGAGCTCAGGCTGCGCCAGATCTACGAGACCCCCACGGCCCTGGCCCTGGCCGAGGCAGTGTCGGCCCGGATCGAGCAGGGCCAGTGACCGGGGCCGGGACCAAGGGCGCCGCCAGGGTTCCCGGCACCGTCGAGAACCGGCCATCCGCGCCCGGAGCCGTCGCGGCCCGTCCGGAGCCGTCCTCAAGCGGACTTCCGGCAGCCCTCCGGCGGCGGGGAGGAGGGTCGGGGCACAGGTCAGGGAGGCGGAGCCGATGTCGGGTGAGCGAGTGCACCGCGCGTCGTACGAGATCGACGTGACCGCGCCGGCCGGAGTGGTCTACGGGCTGATCGCGGACACCACGCAGTGGCCGTTGATCGTGGCGTCGAGCGTCCATGTCGAGCGGCTCGAATTCGACGGGGTCCGCGACCGGTTCCGGATGTGGTTCACCGCCAACGGCGGCGTCAGGTCCGCCCTGTCGCACCGCACCCTGGACAGCGCGCGGAAGCGGATCGAGTTCCGCCAGGAACTCCCCGCCGCGCCCGCCGTCGCCATGGCCGGGACCTGGACGGTCGAACCCCGCGGCGCCGGGCGCAGCAGGCTGCGCCTGGAGCACGAGTTCACCGTGGCCACCGGCCCGCCCGGGGACGTCGCGTGGCTGCTGCTCGCGACCGACACCAACAGCCGGGCCGAGCTGGAACGGCTCAAGGAGAACGCGGAGCGGTGGCGCGAAATCGACGGGCTGCTGCTCGGCTTCGAGGACTCCGTCCGGGTGCGCGGCCCGGCCGAGCTGGTCTACGACTTCCTGTACGGGGTGGCCGACTGGCCCGGCCGGGTCCCGCACGTCACCCGCGCCGAGGTCCGCGAGGACGTCCCCGGGGTGCAGTACGTCCGCATGGAGACCCGGCCGGAGAGCGGTAGGCCGCTGCAGGTCACCGAGTCCGTACGGATCTGCTTCCCGCACGCCGCCCGGATCGTCCACAAGCAGACGAGGACACCGCCGTTGATCGAGGCGCACACCGGGGAGTGGTCGGTGCTGCCCGACGAGACGGGCGTGACGGTGATCGCGCAGCACAGCGTGCTGCTGCGCGCGGCGGACGCCGAGCGGGTCCTGGGGCCGGGGGCCGACGTGTCCCGGGCGCGCGCACATGTGCGCGCGGCGCTCGGCCGGGAGAGCGCGGCCGTCCTCGAACAGGCCAAGCAGCATGCCGAGTCCGCGATCCGCAGCCTCTGAGGGCCACCACTGAACTGACGCCCCGTCAGATATCGAGGTCACGAACGTGTCGGGGGTATCCGGGCACGGCTCGCCTCCCCCTTCCCCCTGGCACAAGATCGATGGGGGACACCTCTGCCGACCACCTCCGCCCGTCCGCCGACCGACCGCCCGCACCCGCACTCGCGCACCGCACCCGCACCCGACCGTCCGTATCCACCAGCCATCAGGAGTGACATGTCCCGCCGCCTGTTCACCTCGGAGTCCGTCACCGAGGGCCACCCCGACAAGATCGCCGACCAGATCAGCGACGCCATCCTCGACGCCCTCCTGCGGGAGGACCCCGCCTCCCGGGTGGCCGTGGAGACGCTGATCACCACGGGCCTGGTCCACATAGCCGGTGAAGTGACGACCCAGGCGTACGCGCCGATCGCGGCCATCGTCCGCGAGAAGATCCTGGAGATCGGCTACGACTCCTCCACCAAGGGCTTCGACGGTGCTTCGTGCGGGGTGTCGGTGTCGATCGGCGCCCAGTCGCCGGACATCGCCCAGGGCGTGGACACGGCGTACGAGAGCCGGGTCGAGGGTGCCGCCACAGGTGAAGAGGGTGACGAGCTGGACAAGCAGGGCGCCGGCGACCAGGGCCTGATGTTCGGCTACGCGTGCGACGAGACCCCGGAGCTGATGCCGCTCCCGATCCACCTCGCCCACAAGCTGTCCCGCCGCCTGTCCGAGGTCCGCAAGAACGGCACGATCCCCTACCTGCGCCCGGACGGGAAGACGCAGGTCACCATCGAGTACGACGGCGACAAGGCCGTCCGCCTCGACACCGTCGTCGTCTCCACCCAGCACGCCGCCGACATCGACCTCGACGCGCTGCTGACCCCCGACATCCGCGCGTCCGTCGTCGAGCACGTCCTCGCGCAGCTGGCCGAGGACGGCATCAAGCTCGACACCGAGGGCTACCGGCTGCTCGTGAACCCGACCGGGCGCTTCGAGATCGGCGGCCCGATGGGCGACGCCGGCCTGACCGGCCGCAAGATCATCATCGACACCTACGGCGGCATGGCCCGCCACGGCGGCGGCGCCTTCTCCGGCAAGGACCCGTCCAAGGTCGACCGCAGCGCCGCCTACGCGATGCGCTGGGTCGCCAAGAACGTCGTCGCCGCCGGTCTCGCGACCCGCTGCGAAGTCCAGGTCGCCTACGCGATCGGCAAGGCCGAGCCCGTCGGCCTCTTCGTCGAGACCTTCGGCACGCACACCGTGCCCACCGACCGCATCGAGGAGGCCATCGCCCAGGTCTTCGACCTGCGCCCCGCCGCGATCATCCGCGACCTCGACCTGCTGCGCCCGATCTACGCGCAGACCGCCGCCTACGGCCACTTCGGCCGCGAACTCCCCGACTTCACCTGGGAGCGCACCGACCGGGCCGAGGCCCTCAAGGCCGCCGCCGGCCTCTGAGCCCCGGCCGCCGCCCCGCCCCCTCGCGCCGCCCGCTTCACCCCCCCGCTTGGCCCCAAGCTCCACCCACCCCTTCGCCCCGCCGACATCGAGATCAGCTCACAGGAGTCCACGTGCGTATCGCGGTGACCGGATCCATCGCCACAGATCACCTCATGGCCTTCCCGGGCCGGTTCGTCGACCAGCTGCTCCCCGACCAGCTGGAACACGTCTCGCTGTCCTTCCTCGTCGACACGCTGGAGGTCCGGCGGGGCGGAGTGGCGGCCAACATCGCCTACGGGCTCGGCGGGCTGGGCCTCGCCCCGCTCCTCGCGGGCGCCGTCGGCGCCGACTTCGCCGAATACGAGGTCTGGCTCAAGGAACACGGCGTCGACACCAGCGCGGTCCACGTCTCCGACGACCGCCAGACCGCCCGCTTCATGTGCATGACCGACCAGGACTCGAACCAGATCGCCTCGTTCTACGCGGGCGCCATGGCCGAGGCCGACCGGATCGACCTGCGCGCCCTGCACGCGAGCGACCCCCTCGACCTGGTCCTCGTCTCCCCGAACGACCCGGCCGCGATGGTCCACCACACCGACCAGGCCCGCACCCTGGGCATCCCCTTCGCCGCCGACCCCTCCCAGCAGCTCGCCCGGCTCTCCGGCCCTCAGGTGCGCACCCTGGTCGACGGCGCGGCCTGGCTGTTCACCAACGAGTACGAGTCCGCCCTGCTGCGCGAACGCGCCGAGTGGAGCCACACCGACGTCCTCGACCGGGTCGGCACCTGGGTCACCACCCTCGGCGCCCAAGGCGTCCGAATCGACCGCAAGGGCGATCCGACGATCACCGTGCGCGCCGTCCCCGGCATCACCCCCGAGGACCCGACCGGCGTCGGCGACGCCTTCCGCTCCGGCTTCCTCGCCGCCGTCAGCTGGCACCTGCCGCTGGAGACCGCGGCGCAGCTGGGCTGCGCGATGTCCGCCCTCGTCCTCGCCGCCGTGGGCTCCCAGTCGTACGAGGTCCGCCCCGCGGCCCTCCTCGACACCGTCCGCGCGGTGTACGGCGAGCGCACCGCCGACCTGCTCGCACCGCAACTGGGACGGCTGTCATGACCACGAACGCACAGGAGCGCACGGACGCCCTGCGCCGGGCGCTGGCCACCCGGGTGGTGGTCGCGGACGGCGCGATGGGCACGATGCTCCAGGAGCAGGACCCGACCATGGAGGACTTCCAGCAGCTGGAGGGCTGCAACGAGGTCCTCAACGCGACGCGCCCCGACATCGTGCGTTCGGTGCACGAGGCGTACTTCTCGGTCGGTGTGGACTGCGTCGAGACCAACACCTTCGGCGCCAACTACGCCGCGCTCGCCGAGTACGAGATCCTCGACCGCAATTTCGAGCTGTCGGAGTCGGGTGCGCGGATCGCGCGCGAGGTCGCCGACGAGTTCACCGCCTCGACCGGTCAGCAGCGCTGGGTGCTGGGCTCCATGGGCCCCGGCACCAAGCTGCCGACCCTGGGCCACATCCGTTACTCCACCATCCGCGACGCCTACCAGATCAACGCGGAGGGTCTGCTGACGGGTGGCGCGGACGCGCTGCTGGTGGAGACGACGCAGGACCTGCTCCAGACGAAGGCGTCGGTCATCGGTGCGCGGCGGGCGATGGACGCGCTGGGCGTGTCGGTTCCGCTGATCTGTTCGGTGACGGTGGAGACGACCGGGACGATGCTGCTGGGCTCGGAGATCGGTGCGGCGCTGACCGCGCTGGAGCCGCTGGGCATCGACATGATCGGGCTGAACTGTGCGACGGGCCCGGCGGAGATGAGCGAGCACCTGCGCTACCTCGCCCGCAACGCCCGTATCCCCCTGTCCTGCATGCCCAACGCCGGCCTGCCCGTCCTGACCAAGGACGGCGCCCACTACCCGCTGTCCCCCGAAGAACTCGCGGACGCGCAGGAGTCGTTCGTCCGCGAGTACGGTCTGTCGCTCGTGGGCGGCTGCTGCGGCACGACGCCCGAGCACCTGCGCCAGGTCGTGGAACGGATCCGCGGCGCGGCGGTGACGGTGCGGGAGCCGGCCCCCGAGCCCGGTGCCTCGTCCCTCTACCAGACGGTGGCGTTCCGGCAGGATCTGGCGTTCATGGCGATCGGTGAGCGGACGAACGCGAACGGGTCGAAGAAGTTCCGGGACGCGATGCTGGAGGCGCGCTGGGACGACTGTGTGGAGATGGTCCGGGACCAGATCCGTGAGGGCGCGCACATGCTGGACCTGTGTGTGGACTATGTCGGCCGTGATGGTGTGGCGGACATGGACGAGCTGGCGGGGCGGTTCGCGACGGCGTCGACGCTGCCGGTGGTGCTGGACTCGACCGAGGTTCCGGTGATCAAGGCGGGTCTGGAGCGTCTGGGCGGGCGTGCGGTGATCAACTCGGTGAACTACGAGGACGGTGACGGGCCGGATTCGCGGTTCGCGCAGGTCACCCGGCTGGCGCAGGAGCATGGTGCGGCGCTGATCGCGTTGACGATCGATGAGCAGGGTCAGGCGCGGACGGTCGAGCACAAGGTGGCGATCGCGCAGCGGCTGATCGCGGATCTGACGGGGAACTGGGGGATCCGGGAGTCGGACATCCTGATCGACACCCTGACCTTCACGATCTGCACGGGTCAGGAGGAGTCGCGCGGGGACGGGATCGCGACGATCGAGGCGATCCGCGAGCTCAAGCGCCGCCACCCGGACGTCCAGACCACCCTCGGCCTGTCGAACATCTCCTTCGGGCTGAACCCTGCGGCGCGGGTGCTGCTGAACTCGGTCTTCCTGGACGAGTGTGTGAAGGCGGGTCTGGATTCGGCGATCGTGCACGCCTCGAAGATCCTGCCGATCGCGCGGTTCGACGAGGAGCAGGTCACCACCGCTCTGGATCTGATCTATGACCGGCGTGCGGAGGGGTATGACCCGCTGCAGAAGCTGATGGCCCTCTTCGAGGGGGTCAACACGAAGTCGTTGAAGGCGGGGCGGGCGGAGGAGCTCCTGGCGCTGCCGCTGGACGAGCGGTTGCAGCGGCGGATCATCGACGGGGAGAAGAACGGCCTGGAGGCGGATCTGGACGAGGCCCTCGCCTCGCGTCCGGCGCTGGACATCGTCAACGACACCCTGCTGGAGGGGATGAAGGTCGTCGGTGAGCTGTTCGGGTCGGGTCAGATGCAGCTGCCGTTCGTGCTCCAGTCGGCCGAGGTGATGAAGACGGCGGTGGCCTATCTGGAGCCGCACATGGAGAAGACGGACGCGGACGGCAAGGGCACGATCGTGCTGGCCACGGTCCGCGGCGACGTTCACGACATCGGCAAGAACCTCGTCGACATCATCTTGTCCAACAACGGCTACAACGTGGTCAACATCGGGATCAAGCAGCCGGTCTCGGCGATCCTGGAAGCGGCGGTGGAACACCGCGCGGACGTGATCGGCATGTCCGGCCTGCTGGTCAAATCCACGGTGATCATGAAGGAGAACCTCCAGGAACTCAACCAGCGCAAACTCGCCGCCGACTACCCCGTCATCCTCGGCGGCGCCGCCCTCACCCGCGCCTACGTCGAACAAGACCTCCACGAGATCTACGAAGGCGAAGTCCGCTACGCCCGCGACGCCTTCGAAGGCCTGCGCCTCATGGACGCCCTCATGGGCATCAAGCGGGGCGTCGCCGGAGCGCAGCTCCCGCCCCTCAAGCAGCGCCGCGTCGCCAAGCGCGAAGCGGCGCCGGAGCTCGCTATCGAGGACGTCCCCGAGCTGGGCTCCGTACGGTCCGATGTCGCCGTCACCAATCCGGTGCCGGTCCCGCCGTTCTGGGGGACGCGGGTGGTCAAGGGGATCCCGCTGAAGGACTACGCGTCCTGGCTGGACGAGGGCGCCCTGTTCAAGGGCCAGTGGGGGCTCAAGCAGGCCCGCGCGGGCGGGCCGACGTACGAGGAGCTGGTCGAGAGCGAGGGCCGGCCGCGGCTGCGCGGGCTCCTGGAGAAGCTGCACACCGAGAACCTGCTGGAAGCGGCCGTGGTCTACGGCTATTTCCCGTGCGTGTCCAAGGGCGACGACGTGATCATCCTGGACGAGCAGGGCAACGAGCGGACCCGGTTCACCTTCCCCCGCCAGCGCCGCGGCCGCCGGCTGTGCCTGGCCGACTTCTTCCGCCCCGAGGAGTCGGGGGAGACCGACGTCATCGGCCTCCAGGTCGTCACCGTCGGGTCCAGGATCGGCGAGGCCACCGCCAAACTGTTCGCCGCCGACGCCTACCGCGACTACCTCGAACTGCACGGCCTGTCCGTCCAGCTCGCCGAAGCCATGGCCGAGTACTGGCACGCCCGCGTCCGCGCCGAACTCGGCTACGCCGGAGAAGACCCCGCCAAGGTCGAGGACATGTTCGACCTGAAGTACCGCGGCGCCCGCTTCTCGCTCGGCTACGGCGCCTGCCCCGACCTGGAGGACCGCGCCAAGATCGCCGACCTCCTCCAGCCCGAACGCATCGGGGTCCACCTCTCCGAGGAGTTCCAGCTCCACCCCGAGCAGTCCACCGACGCCATCGTCATCCACCACCCCGAAGCGAAGTACTTCAACGCACGCTGAGGAACGCACCGAGAGATTCGAGAGGAGACAGACATGCCGGCCACACTCACCGCCAGCGCGCCCGCCCCAGCCACAGCCACAGGCACCGCCACCGCCACCGCCACCGCCGAGCGCCCCCGCACGTCCGCCCCGGCCACGCTTGGCGTCCGCGAACTGCTGGCCCAGGGCCGGCAGAGCTTCTCCTTCGAGTTCTTCCCGCCGAAGACGGACGCCGGAGAACGCGTCCTGTGGAACGCCATCCGCCGGATCGAGTCCTTCGCCCCCTCCTTCGTCTCCGTCACCTACGGCGCCGGCGGCTCCTCCCGCGACCGGACCGTCGAGGTCACCAAGCGCATCGCGGCCGAGACCACCCTGCGCCCGGTCGCCCACCTCACCGCCGTCGGGCACTCGGTGGCCGAGCTGCGCCACATCATCGGGCAGTACGCCGACGCGGGCATCCGCGACGTCCTGGCCCTGCGCGGGGACCCGCCGGGCGACCCCAAGGGGGACTGGACGGCGCACCCCGACGGGCTGGCCCACGCCCATGAACTCGTCACGCTGATCCGGCAGTTGGGCGACTTCACGGTCGGTGTGGCGGCGTTCCCCGAGCGGCACCCCCGCTCGCCCTCCTGGGACGAGGACATCCGCCACTTCGCCGCCAAGTGCCGGGCGGGCGCGGACTACGCGATCACCCAGATGTTCTTCCACGTCGAGGACTACCTACGGCTGCGCGACCGGCTCTGCTCGGTCGGCTGCCTCACCCCGGTCATCCCCGAGATCATGCCCGCGACCGACGTCCGGCAGATCCGGCGTTTCTCCGAACTGAGCGACGCCCGCTTCCCCGCGGACCTCGCCCAGCGCCTCGAAGCGGCCCAGGACAGCCCCGGCGACGGCCACCGGATCGGCGTCGAGTACGCCACCCGGATGGCCGAGCGGCTGCTCGCCGAGGGGGCGCCCGGCCTGCACTACATCACCCTCAACAAGTCCACCGCGACTCTAGAGATCCATCAGAACCTGGACCTGGACGTACGCCAGGCCGCGGCCACCCCGGCCACGCCACCCACGTCGGCCGCTTCGACCACCCCAGCCACCACCATCACGGAGTAGACCCCTATGGACTTCAAGGTCGCAGACCTCTCGCTCGCGGAGTTCGGCCGCAAGGAAATCACCCTGGCCGAGCACGAGATGCCCGGTCTGATGTCGATCCGCAAGGAGTACGCCCCCTCGCAGCCGCTCGCGGGTGCCCGCATCACCGGCTCCCTGCACATGACCGTGCAGACCGCCGTGCTGATCGAGACCCTCGTCGCGCTCGGGGCGGAGGTCCGCTGGGTGTCCTGCAACATCTACTCCACCCAGGACCACGCGGCCGCCGCCGTCGCGGTCGGCCCGACCGGCACCCCCGAGGCCCCGGCGGGCATACCGGTCTTCGCCTGGAAGGGCGAGACGCTGGAGGAGTACTGGTGGTGCACCGAGCAGGCCCTGATCTGGCCGGGCCACTCCGGGCCGAACATGATCCTGGACGACGGCGGTGACGCGACCCTGCTGGTCCACAAGGGCGTCGAGTTCGCGAAGGCGGGCGCCGTCCCCGACCCCGCCACCGCGGACAACGAGGAGCTGCGGCTGGTCTTCGAGCTGCTGGGACGCAGCGCCATCGACTGGCCCGCGCTGGCCGCCGAGATCCGCGGCGTCTCCGAGGAGACCACCACCGGTGTCCACCGGCTGTACGAGATGCACCGCGAGGGCGCCCTGCTGTTCCCCGCGATCAACGTGAACGACGCGGTGACGAAGTCGAAGTTCGACAACAAGTACGGCTGCCGCCACTCCCTGATCGACGGCATCAACCGCGCCACCGACGTCCTCATCGGCGGCAAGACGGCCGTGGTCTTCGGCTACGGCGACGTCGGCAAGGGCAGCGCCGAGTCGCTGCGCGGCCAGGGCGCGCGCGTCATCGTCACCGAGATCGACCCGATCTGCGCGCTCCAGGCGGCGATGGACGGCTTCCAGGTCGCCCGTCTGGAAGACGTGGTCGAGACCGCGGACATCTTCATCACCACGACCGGCAACAAGGACATCATCATGGCCGCCGACATGGCCAAGATGAAGCACCAGGCCATCGTGGGCAACATCGGCCACTTCGACAACGAGATCGACATGGCCGGCCTCGCGAAGATCCCCGGCATCGTCAAGGACGAGGTCAAGCCCCAGGTCCACACCTGGAAGTTCCCCGACGGCAAGGTCCTCATCGTCCTGTCCGAGGGCCGCCTGCTGAACCTGGGCAACGCCACCGGTCACCCGTCCTTCGTCATGTCCAACTCCTTCGCCGACCAGACCCTGGCCCAGATCGAGCTGTTCACCAAGCCCGAGGAGTACCCGATCGACGTCTACGTGCTGCCCAAGCACCTGGACGAGAAGGTCGCCCGGCTCCACCTCGACGCGCTCGGCGTCAAGCTCACCACCCTGCGGCCCGAGCAGGCCGCGTACATCGGCGTCGACGTCAACGGCCCCTACAAGCCGGACCACTACCGCTACTGAGAGCGGCG
Organism: Streptomyces sp. NPDC043876; assembly: GCF_056435825.1. Lineage (NCBI taxonomy): Bacteria > Bacillati > Actinomycetota > Actinomycetes > Kitasatosporales > Streptomycetaceae > Streptomyces > Streptomyces sp. NPDC043876. The sequence goes on from NZ_JBWKDV010000014.1 coordinate 165,736, forward strand.
TCCGCACGCGCAGCCGCACGCGCAGCCGAACAGAATCCGCCACCGGCCCTCGAAGAACGCTGGAGGGCCGGTGGAAACGCCATGGCCGGGGGTCGCGGGGGATGCCACGATCGGATGTCCGAGCCGAGGGCAGGCAGCACCCCCGACCACCACCCGAAGGACACACCCATGAACCCCAATCCGGCCGGTAGCCCGAACCAGTACCAGCAGCAGCCGCAGCAACCGCCGTACGCCGGGCAGCCGTACCCCGGTCAGCCCGCACCGGCGGCGGCCGCCGAGCGCGGCAAGCTGCCCACGGTCCTGCTCCTGGTCGCGACCGTCCTCGTCGGCCTGATGGCCGGTCTGTTCTTCGCCTTCGACGTCTCGGTGATGCCGGGGCTGGCCGAGGCGGACGACAAGACGTACGTCACGGCGATGCAGAACTTCAACTCGGTCATCGACGGCAGCCCGGTCTTCGGCATGGCCTTCATGCTCGCGCTCGTCGTCGCGGTCGTCTCGGTGATCATCGAGTTCCGCAAGGGGCGCCGCAACGTGGCGATGTGGGTCGCCGCCGCGGCCGTCGCCTACTTCGTCGTCCTCCTGATCACCTTCAGCGTCAACATCCCGCTCAACAACGAGCTGGCCGACGCCGGTGACGCGGCGAAGATGACCGACTTCTCGATCGTCGACAAGTTCAAGACCACCTGGGTCTCCACCAACATCGTGCGCACCCTGCTGTGCACGGTCGCCCTCACGGCCCTCTCCCGGGCACTGGTCCTGTACGGGCGCGCCACCCGCTGAAGCGCCCCGCGAGCGAGCGGTGCCCCGGCCGGGACCGTCGGCCGGGGCACCGCTCGTGAACGCTGCGCGCTCAGGCGGTCGCGGTCCCGTGCAGCACCAGCGCCCAGGTGAGGAAGCCCAGCGCCGCCGTGCACAGCAGCGTGCGCCACACGTTGGCGCGCGCCCAGGGTCCCTCGAAGGCGCGCCGCACGGCCGCCGGGTCCGCGATCCGCTCGACCGGGCCGGCCTTCTCCAGGGCGTTGTTCAGCGGGATGTTCACCCGGTTGGTCACGCCCATGGACAGGATGTAGCAGGCCAGCGCCCCGATCAGCGGGACCAGCAGGTCGTGTCCGTCGTCCGGGACGTGCAGCCCCAGCGCCAGCGCGGTGAAGAGGAACGCGCCGATGTAGCCCAGGACGAACCAGCCGTTGAGGATGGCCACGTTGATCCGCTGCATGACCGTGATGAGCGTGCGGTCGTCGGAGCGCTTGAGGCCAGGCATCACCGCGACGGCGAAGGCGTAGAACAGCCCGCTGACCAGTCCCATGGTGATGGTGGCGGCGATGAGCGAGGCCAGACGGGCTGTCTCCACGTAATTCCCCCTGCTCGTGGTCATCGACAGGTCATCAGATCGTCAAGTCACCGCGATCATACGGGTGCGTGCCGAGGCCGGGCCGGTGAGCTCCAGCGGCTCTCCACCCCTCCTCGACCGGGCCGGCGGCACGCACCGCGCCACGAGGTGCGGGTGCCGGCCGTCAGGCCGCGGCGCCGCTGTCCACGACGGGGGAGTCGCCGAAGACCTTGACCGCCTGGTAGTAGGTCCAGGCCGTCGAATCGCAGGAGCCCTTCTTCACGCCCGAGTAGGCGGAGCAGACCCGCTTGAGGTCGGCGTACAGGGCGTCGTCGATCCGGGACTTGTTCGCGGCGAAGATGCCCAGCGCCTTGTGGTTGCGGTAGCCGAAGTCGTGGCGCGCGCAGGCCGTCTGGAAGGGGAATCCGAACGGATTGTCGGGGGAGGAGGAGCAGTAGTCGGTGGACCAGTCGAAGGCGTACGCCGCCCAGGCCGTCCGGTTCGCACGGGCCGAGACCCACGCGTTGTAGCTCGCCGAACTGGTCTGCGTCCAACTGCTCAGCACCTGCGGCTTGTCGGCCGGAACGGCCGCGGCGGCGGGCGACGCGAGAGCGACCAGCGCGGTGACGGCGGTGACCGCCGGGACGAGCGCGGCGGTGAGTCTACGGCGCATCAGGAACCTCCGGAGGAAGGGGGCGCGCCCGGGCATCGGCGGCGCGGCGTCCTCAGGATGTATGGCTCTGTTAAAGGCCGGGCATCGCGCGGCTGGACACCCGGCGGCGGCGCGACGGGGGAGGGGCCCGGCCACGCGCCGGGCCCCCGTCCCTGAAGGGACGGGGGCCCGGCGCGAGATGCGGGGTGACGGGTCGGGGCTAGCGGCCCCGCTTGCCCCAGGACTTGCTGTCGAGGATGCGCTGGTGGTCGTTGCGCAGGGTGGCCGCGTCGCGCTTGTCCCAGACGTAGTGGTTGCGGTTCTGGTACACGTCGTGGGCGGTGTCGCGGCCCTTGCCCGTGTGCACCTTGACGCTGGAGTGACCGGCGAGGGTCAGGCCGTGGAATCGGTAGCTGTTGCCCTCGCGGTCGGTGAGGGTGTAGCCGCGCAGGTCGACGGGCTTCCTGCCGGTGTTCTTCACCTCGACCCACTCGCCGTTCAGGCTGCGGTTGGTGCGGTCGTCGCGGCCGGGGCTGTCGTACTGCACCTCGCCGATCATGACGGTGGAGTGCTTGCCGTGGCCGTGGCCGTGCCCGCGGCCGTGGTCGGCGGAGGCGGCGGCGGCCGGCAGGGCGGCGGAGCCGAGGACGGCGACGGAGGCCACGACGGTGGCGAGGACGCGGCGAGTGGTGCGCGAAGCAGACATGGAGATGTCACCTCAAGGACGTGCGGGTCCCCGGCTTGCTGCCGGGAACCCACACTCTGGCCTGCGCGAGCGCCGTTTTCTAGCAAAACACCCAAGTTTACTGAATAAGGACAAAGAGGCAATATCGTATGATTACCGCGAAGCGAGGGCGAGCTCACCGGCCCGGCAAGTCCCCGCCGCGCCCGCCGCCTTGGCCCGGCGGGGGAGCAGGAAGCAGACGGCGGCCCCCGCGATCAGGACGACGATCGGCAGGACCGCGGTGGTGTGCAGGGTGGCGGTGAAGGCGACCGCGTAGGTCTTGCCGGTCGCCAGCTCCGCGGCCAGGCGGCCCTGGAGCAGCGCGCCGACCGCGGCCGCGCCCACCACCGAACCGATCTGCCGCACCGTGTTGTTGACGCCGGAGGCGGCGCCCGCCAGGTGCGGCGGGACGTGGCGCATGGCCTCCGAGGACATCGGGGCGATGATGCAGCCGACGCCCAGGCCGGTGACCAGGGTCGCCGGGACGAAGACGTACCAGGCGGTGGCGGGCGCCGCGAGCAGGGCGATGGCGACGATGCCCGCCGCGTAGCAGAAGACCCCGGCGAGCAGGACGTACGTGCCGCCGATCCGGTCGGCCAGCCGGCCCGCGAAGGGCCCCACCGCCATCGACACCAGCGAGGAGGGGGCGAGGACGAGGCCCGCCTTGATGGCGCTGAGCCCCAGCACGGACTGGAGGTAGAGGTTGAACGGCAGCACCAGCCCCAGCATGGCGACCGATATCAGGCCGACCAGCGCGGTCATCGCGGTGAAGTTGCGGTCCCGGAAGAGGGTGAAGGGGATCAGCGGCTCGCGGTCCTGACGGCGGCTCTGGTGGAACAGGAACCCGGCGGCCAGGCCGCCGCCCGCGGCCAGTAGCGACCATATCCCCGTTCCCCAGTGGTAGTTCTGCCCCTCCTGGAGACCGAAGGCCAGGCAGAAGAGGGCGGCTCCGCAGAGCAGGACACCGGTCAGGTCGAAGCGGTGGGCGCGGGAGGTCCGGATGTCCGGCACCACCAGGGACGTCAGCACGAGGGCCGCGATCCCGATGGGCACGTTCACCAGGAAGATCCAGCGCCAGCCGATCGTGGAGACCAGGATGCCGCCCAGGGTCGGGCCGGAGAGGGTGGCCAGTCCGGCGACCATGCCCCAGATCCCCATCGCGGTCCCGCGCCGGGCGGCCGGGAAGACGGACACGATCAGGGTCATCGTCTGCGGGGTGAGCAGGGCCGCGCCCAGCCCCTGCACGACGCGGGCGGCTATCAGCCAGGTGGCGCCGGGTGCGGAGCCGCAGCCGACACTGGCCAGGGTGAAGACCGCGAGTCCCGCGGCGAAGAGGGTGCGGGGGCCGTGCAGGTCGCCGAGCCGGCTCGCCGTGATGATCAGGGCCGACAGGGCGAGGGCGTATCCGCTGACCACCCAGAGCGTCTGGTCGAGCGTGGCGCCGAGGCCGCCCATCATGTCCGGGATCGCGATGTTCACGATCGTCAGGTCCAGCAGGGTCATGAAGAACCCGAGCGAGAGCGTCACCAGCACCGCCCAGGGGTTCCCGCGCCATGTGCGCCATGTCCGCATGATCCGCTCCTCGTTCCGTCGTTCCCCTGTCGTGCCCGTGGAACGACGATAACCCATCGATTCCGATACATCAAGAAAGATGTAACGGAAAAGATACATCGATCGCGATGTAGTGTGAGGGGCATGAACGGAGTCGAGCTGTTCCTGCTGGGCCGCATCCTCATGAAGATCGGCGAAGGGGCCATGCCCGAGCCCGAAGGCGGTGAGCTGGGCCACGGCGGCAGCGTCCGGTCCGTCCTCATCGTGGCCAGCGACGTGTCCGCGCACCCCGACAGTGCCGTCGGGGAGATCGCCGCCCGCACCGGGCTGCCGCAGAGCCAGGTCTCCACGGCCGTCGCCCGCCTCAAGGAAGCGGGGGCCGTCACCACCGCCCCCGACCCCGCCGACCGCCGCCGCCTGCTGGTCCGTCAGGCCCCCCGGGCCTCGGCCCGGGTGGCAGCGGTCCGGTCGACCACCATCGAGGACGCCCTGGCCGCGGCGCTGGGGGACCCGGCCCCCGAGCAGCTCCGCGAGGTCGCCGACGCCCTCGACGTGCTGGCCCGCCACCTCTCCCCGCGGACCCCCGCCCGCCCCCGCAGCTGACGCCCCGCCTCAGCAGACCGGGCGCCGGCCCGCGTCCCGGGCGGCTTCCTCCGCCGCCGCCACCGGGGGCGGCAGGTCCGGGACCGGGGCGTCGAGCGGCACCAGCCGCCCCGCCCGTCCCGGCAGCGCCGCGGGCCCGCCCTTGGCCGTCACCCGGCCCGCCGGGACGGCCTCCAGGGTGCCGAGCGCGGCGACGTACGCGGGGAAGCTCTCCGTGTCCCGCCGGTGCCGCACCGGGTCCCGGAAGCCGCCCAGCGCCGGGTAACCGTCCTGCCCGGTCAGCGTGTACGACGTCGTCACCACCCGGTACACCGCCTCCGGCCGCAGCGCCGCGCCCCCGATCAGGACGTCGGCGGGCGCGACCCGGTCCCCGGCGGGCCGGGCCGGGTCGAAGGAGTAGCGGACGTTGGCCGACACCGCGAGCGGCGCGTACGTCAGGACGCCGTGCGCGTCCGGCGCCCACTGCTGCTCCAGCGCGTCGTGCAGCTGCGCCCCGCTGACCGAGGCCGTGACCAGCGGGCACCCGTACCCCACGGCGCGCCACGCCCGTTCGAAGGTGACGAGGTCGTCGCCGGGCGCCGCCACCAGGTCCGTGTTGATCACGCTGCGGCCCACCCGCGGCGCGAGCGCGATCAGCGCCAGTTCCGCGACCCCGACGCCGACCCCGATGCCAACGCCGCCCCCGGGCCCGGAACCGCCCGCGACGCCCGCCGCAACCGAACCGCCGCCCGGCCGCGGGCTGGTGTCGAAGGGGTCCGGCGGCTGCCGCGCCGCCCACAGCGCCCAGTCGGCCACCAGGTTCCCCATGGTGCTCTCCCCGGCCGCCGAGAGCCGCCGCCGGAAGGGGGCCCGCTGGCGCGCGACGGCCCGCCCGGCCCGCCGGCGCGCGTACCCGGCCCAGTAGTCCACCACCTCCCGCAGCGCGGGATCGGCGGGCACGTCACGGGTGTTGGGGTGGTTGGTCGAGGTGGTCAGCTCCCGGAGCACCGCGCCCGTGTCCGGATCGAGCCGCAGGACGATCTCGTTGACGATCTGCCCGTGACAGCCCGCCTCCACGAAGGGCCGCGGCCGCCCCGCCGGGTCCGGCAGCATCATGGTGAAGGCCCGGTGCCAGTGCCCGGTCACGATCGCGTCGATGTCCGCCGACACCCGCAGCGCCAGCTCGTACGCCGGGCCGCTCGGCGCGGTCCCCGAGTCGAAGGCATCCCCGGCCACCGCCCCGTCGTGCATGCTCAGCACGATCGCGTTGACCCCCTGCGCCTTCAGCAGCGCCGCGCACCGGTCGGCGGCGGCCACCTCGTCCGAGGTCCGCAGGCCGGGCTGGAACGAGTTCGGCAACCCCTCCGTGCCCAGCGCGGTCAGGTGGATGAACCCGACGGGCAGCCGCCGCCCGCCCGGCGCGCTCACCCACTCGACGTGGCACGGGGGCAGTACGGGAACCTCGGCCCCCTCCCGCCCCGCGGTCACCGCCGTGACATTGGCGCTGTAGTAGCGGAAGTCGGCGCCGTGGAAGGGCCGTCCCGCGGAATCCGGGAACGAGTGGGCGGCCCCCGCCCCCTCCACCCCCGCGCCCGCGCCCCGTTCCATGTGCTGCGTCAGGAAGCCGGGCGTCCGGTCGAACTCGTGGTTCCCGGCGGTCGCGAAGTCCAGTCCCATCCGGTTCAGCGCCTCGATGGTCGGCTCGTCGGCCAGGCTGAAGGCGGGGAACTCCCACCCCGAGAACAGGTCGCCGGGAGTGAAGAAGAAGGAGTTCGCCCGCCCGGCCCGCAGCCGCTCCAGATGGGTGGCCATGCAGGCGACCCCGCCGACGGTGTACGTCGCCCCGTCCGCCCCCGTGAGCACCGCGTCCCGGGCCGGGGGACCGCTCAAGTGGCCGTGCAGATCGGTGATGTTCAGCAGCTGTACCTCGACGTACCCGGCCGCACTGGCCGCGTCGAGCCCCGCCGCAGCGCCCGCGACCGCGGTCCCGGTCAGCGCCTTCACCCCGACCGCCCCCGCGGCCGTCAGGAACCGCCGCCTGCCCACGCCCGCCCCTGCCATCGTCCCCGTCCCCCTGCACCGCCCGGCCGCCGTCCCCCTGCCCAACGTGCGGCGGGGACGAGCGTCACGCCCCACCGGGCCGTGAGCCCGAGGTGGGGCGACGGCCCTTACCGCAGACCCGTCCCCGGCCCGTCAGTCCGCCACCACCGGAGCCGGAGCCAGCCCCGCCGCCGCGAGCCCGGCGAGCACCGCCTGCCCCAGCGTCTGCACGGCCGACAGCGGCCGGACCATCACCGTGAACTCCTTGATCCGGTCCTCCTCGTCCAGGTGCAGCAGGTCGATCCCGTGGATCTCCTTGCCGTTCACGGTCGCCCGGAAGACCAGCACCGCCGCCGGTGCCGCCGCGCCGTCCACGGACCTCTCGGCGGCCCCGTCGAACCGTCCGACGTAACGGAAGTCCTCGAAGGTCCGCAGCAGCACCCCGAAGAGCCCCAGCACCATCGGCCGCCCCTCGAAAGGCGTGAACTTCACCGGGCTGTAGAGCCGCACGTCCTCGGTGAACAGGTCCTCCAGGGCGTCGAGATCGCGGCGGTCGACGGCATCGCGGAAGCGGTCGACGGTGCTCGGCGTGGTCATGGCATCTCCTCATGCTCGATACTCGCAAAACTGATTACTCAATTTCTTGACTATGATGGCCCAGGGTCACGCCCGTGACCAGAGACCCGTGACACACGACGGGAGAAGAAGGAGGCGGCAGCCGACATGGCACTGCGCCACGCCGTACTGGCGGCGCTGCTCGACGAGGAACTGAGCGGCTACCAGCTGGCCAAGGCGTTCGACATGGGAGTGGCGAACTTCTGGCACGCCCTCCCGCAGCAGCTCTACGTCGAACTCGCCAAGCTGGAACAGGAAGGCCTCATCGCGGGCCGCGAGGTCGTCCAGGACACCCGCCCCAACAAGCGGCTGTTCCGCGTCACCCCCGCCGGCCTGGCCGAACTGGACCGCTTCACCGCCGCCGCCACCAAACCGTCCTTCATGCGCGACGACCTGGTCGTCAAGGTCCAGGCCGCCGACCACGTCGACACCGGCGCCCTGATCACCCAGCTCACCGAACGGGCCATCTTCGCCACCGCCAAGATCGAACTCTTCGACGCGATGCTGTGGAAGATGCGCGGCCGGCGCACCGAAGAGGAGTTCCTGCGCCACGGCGACCGCATCGGCCCGTACCTCACCTGCCTGCGCGGCCTCGACTTCGAACGCGCCAACCGCGACTGGTACGAGCGCACCATCACCGTCCTGCGCGCGAGGCGGCCCGACCATGGCTGAGCGCCCGACCCCCGACGCGGCCCGCCTCCCGCACCCGGCCGACCGCCCGGCCCCCTCCCGCGCGCGAGGCGGCCCGACCGCGCCCGGTTCCGCCCCCGACGCGGCCCGCCTCCCGCACCCCGCGCCGCTGCGCTACGTCGCCCTCGGCGACAGCCAGACCGAGGGACTCGGCGACGGCGACGACACCACCGGCCTGCGCGGCTGCGCCGACCGCCTCGCCGAGCACCTCGCCCTGCACCACCCCGGCGTCCTGTACGCCAACCTGGCGGTCCGCGGCCGCCTCGCGGGCCAGGTCAGGGCCGAGCAGCTGCCCGCCGCCCTCGCCCTGCGCCCCGACCTGGCCACCGTCGTCGCCGGAGTCAACGACCTGCTGCGGCCCCGCTTCGACCCCGACGGGACCGCCGCCCACCTGGAGGCGATGTTCGCGGCGCTCACCGGCCAGGGCGCCCGCGTCGCCACCGTCACCTTCCCCGACATAGGCCGGCTCGTCCCGCTCGCCCGGCCCCTCGGCCCCCGCGTCACCGCCCTCAACGCCCGGATCCTGGACGCCGCCCACCGGCACGGCGTCGCCGTAGCCGAGACCGCCCGGCACCCCGTCGTGACCGACCCCCGCCTGTGGAGCCCGGACCGCCTGCACGCGAGCCCGCGCGGCCACGCGCTCATCGCCGCCGCCGTGGCCCACGCCCTGGCCCTGCCCGACGCGGACGACTCCTGGACCCGCCCCCTCCCCGGCCCCGGCCCGGCCCCCCGCACCCTTTCGACCGAACTCCGCTGGGCCACCGCCTTCCTGACCCCCTGGCTCACCCGCCGCCTCCGCGGCCGCTCCTCGGGCACGAACCGCACCGCAAAACGCCCGACCCTGCTCCCGGTGTGACCGTTCAGGCAGAGGTAGACCCCCGGCGGCCGCCCGAACCGGGCCATGCGCCACACGGTCCGCCACCGCACCGGCCGCGGCGGCTGCTGTAGCAGGGTGAAGCCCGCCCACGCGGCGAGGTAGAGCGGCACCACCGGGGCGGGCCCGGGACGGGATCTCCCGCACGCAGGCGCGACACGTGCCACCGCTGCGGGTGGCCGCTCCCGTCTGCGATCCTGAACGAGACGGTGCCCAGGCGCCGGTCAGCTGCGTACAGGTCGGGATCACCCGGATCACGTCCGCTGCGGTCAGCAGACCGTCGTCATCCAGGTCCACCAGGACGTCGACGTCCCCGAAGTCCGGCAAACGACGCCACGCGACGTTCCGGCCGCCGGACAATCCCAGGCAGGAGCCGGGTGCGGCGAGAGTCCCCGCCGCGCCCGAGCCCCGGACCGTGCGGAAGGCCACCCGCCGGGAACGGATCGCCCCGGCGCCCGCTCCCGTGCTCGCCCCCGCCCCCGCCCCCGCGCCCTCCGCACGCCCGACCCGCCTCACCCCCGCAGCGCGTCGTGGGCCGTCAGGGCGGCGGACAGGCGGCGGGCGTCGGCCGGGGACGTGGCGTCGTAGCCGGTCAGCAGGTGGATCCGGCCGAGGCGGTAGGTCAGGGTGTTGCGGTGCACCGTCAGGGCCTCCGCGGCCTCCGCGCGCCGGTGGCCCGCCGCGAGGAACGCCCGCAGCGTCTCCAGCAGATGGGGCTGGTCCGCCAGCGGCGCCAGCGTCCGGGCGAGGGCGTCGCGGGCCGGGCCCGGCTGGACGAGCTGGTACTCCACGGCCAGATCGGCCAGCCGGTACAGCCCGGGGGAGCGCCCCAGCGCCTCGGCCAGCGCCAGCACCTCGCAGGCCTCGGTGTGCGCCTGCGCGACCGCATCGTGGTCCCGCGCGGTGGCCGCCGCCGCGATGCAGGGCAGCTCGGCCGCCGCGTCGAGCCGCGCCAGCAGCCGCCGCGCCGCACACGGCCGCCGCTGCCCCCTCCCGCCCCGGGCCGCCGCGCCCCCGCCCTCGGCCTGCTCCTGCGCCACCGGTACGAGCAGCACGCCGCCCTCTCCCTTGAGCGTGGCCAACACCTCGGGATTGCGGTCGAGTTCGGTCCGTACGGCCCGCAGCATCCCCGTCGCGGCGCCGCCCTGCGCGTCGGGCAGCCGGAAGACCACCACGTCGTACCGGTCCGCGAGCGTGCGCCCGTACCGCTCCGCCGCCCGCCGCGCCGGACGGCCCGCGAGCAGGACGTCGGCCAGGTTCCGGCCGTGCTCGCGCTGCTCCCAGTCGAGGTCGGCCTGTTCGCGGACGTACGCCGCCGCCACCTTCGGCATCACCTCGCCGAGGAACGCGAGCAACCGCGTCCCCAGCACGTACGGATCGCTCCCGGATCCGCCGTCGTCCCCCGAGCCCCCTCCCCCAGAGCCCCCATCTCCCGCGCCCCCGTTCCCCGCACCCCCGCCCCCCGCCGCAGCCAGCGCCAGCTTCCACGCCTCGCCCGCGCCCAGCGAGTACACCCGCAGCACCGCCTCCAGCGGCACCCCGTCCCGCGCCCGCTCCGCCCCCCACGCCACCGGCGCGGCCAGCTCCCGCGCGTCCGGGAGCCGCCCCTCCGCGAGCGTGGTGAGGAACAGCCGCAGCACCGCCTCGGTGTTGGCGAGCAGGTCCCCGTCGATCACGCTGTCGGGCAGCAGCCGGTAGGCCGGGATCCCGGCGGTCAGGTGGGCGACGGTCGCCGCGGCGATCGCCCCCACCTCGGGCAGCAGCGCGGCGGCGAATGCGGACTCGTCCATCCGCGCATTGTCACCGCGCACAAACGCGGGTGGAAGCTTTCTGCGCGTACCGCCAGGGGACACGCGGCACCGGCCGGAGCATCCTGTGCAGTCCGACGACCTGCAGCCCGACCGGAAGAGTGGCGATGACACCGACTCCGACCGTGACACCCACACCCACACCCACAGCGACAGCGCCCGCACGCCCCCTCCGCCGGTGGCTCGCCCGCGCCGCCCTCCCCCTGGCGCTCACCCTCGCGGCCACGGCCGCCCCCGCGGTCCAGGCGCAGGCCGCACCCGACACCGCCCCTGTCGCCCCCACCACCGCGGTCTCCACCTCCGGCGGGATCAACGACTTCTCCTGCCGCCCCACTTCGGCCCACCCCGAGCCGGTGGTCCTCCTCCACGGCACCTTCGCCACCTGGTACGAGGACCTCAACTACCTCCAGGCCGACCTCGCCGCCCGCGGCTACTGCACCTTCGCCCTCACCTACGGCGCCTACGACGGCTTCCCGCTGGTCGGCGGCCTGAAGCCGGTGGCCGTCTCCAACCTGGAGATCAAGGAGTACGTCGAGCGGGTGCGCGCCGCCACCGGCGCGGCCAAGGTCAGCGTCGTCGGCCACTCCGAGGGCGGCCTGCAGGCCCTCTACCTCGCGAAGATGCAGGGCATCCAGCCGCACCTCAAGGCGGTCGTCGCCATCGCGCCCCCGACCCACGGCACGGACGCCGCGCGCCTGGTCGACCTCGGCGACACGCTCCTCGGCCGCGGCACCCTCGACCACATCGCGGCCACCCTCGGCATCCCGGTGCTGTCCGACGAGTTCCCGGGCGGGCCCGCCATCGTCGCCCTCAACGACGGTCCGGTGGCCCAGCGCGGGATCGCGTACACGATCATCTCGTCCCGCTACGACGAACTCGTCACCCCGACCGAGACGGCGTTCGTCCGCGAACCGGGCGTCGCCAACCGCTACGTGCAGGACTCCTGCCCCCTCGACCCGGTGGGCCACATCGGCGAGGCGTACGACCTCAACGTCTGGCACCTGGTCCGCAACGCCCTCGACCCGGGCCGCGCGACCCCGATCCTGGTCTGCGCGGTCGGCTCCCCGGGCTGAACGGGGCCGGCGCCCTCCGCAAGGGGGACACGGAAACGGCGAGGAGTCCCGAACCGCCGGCCTCCTCGCCCCCTTCACCGTACCGCGCGCCGGGGGGCTTGCGGCAAGGCCCCCTCCGTACCGCAGAATCGGCGGCCCGGGGCCCGGACCGACAGCGGATCCGAGGCCTGGACCTGCGGAAACGAGGAGTCGCGCCATGCGTGTGCTGTTGTCTACCTGGGGCTCGCGCGGGGACGTGGAGCCGCTGGCCGCCCTGGCGGTCGCGCTGCGGGAACAGGGCGCCGAGGCGGTGCTGTGCGCCCCGCCGGACGAGGAGTTCGCGTCCGTGGCGGCGCGTGTCGGCGTACCGCTGGTGCCGCTCGGCCCGTCCGTGCGCTCGGTGGTCTCCGGCCCCAGGCCGCCGACGGCGAAGGACGCCTTCCGGCTCGCCCCCGAACTGGTCGCCGCGCGCTTCGAGACGCTCACTGCGGCGGCCGAGGGGTGCGACGTGCTGCTGGCGACCGGCCTGATGCCGGCGGGCGCACGGGACGTGGCCGAGCAACTGGGCCTCGGTTACGTGTACGCCTGCTTCCACACCAGCGGGCTGCCCTCGCGGGAGTTCCGCCCCGCCGCCCGGCCGGGCCATGGGTCCGCGGGGGACGAGAGCGACCACCGCGCGCTGTGGGAGGAGGACGCCCGGCGGGTGGACGCGCTGTACCGCGAGGCGCTGAACGGCCACCGCGCGGCGATCGGCCTGCCGCCGGTCGCGGGCGTCCGCGACCACGTCTTCGGCGACCGGCCGTGGCTGGCGGCGGACCCGACGCTCTGGCCGGCGCACGACACGATGGACCTCGACCTGGTGCGCACCGGCGCGTGGATCCTGCCCGACGACCGCCCGCTGCCCCCTGACCTGGAGGCGTTCCTGGCCGCGGGCCCGCCACCGGTGTACGTCGGCTTCGGCAGCATGGCCGCCCACGCCCCCCAGGACATCGCCCGGACCGCCCTGGAGACGGGCCGCGCCCTCGGCCGCCGCGTCCTGCTCGCCCGCGGCTGGGCCGAACTGACCCCGGCCGCCGACGCCGTGCCGGCCGCCGACGCGGTGCCGGGCCCCGACCCCGCGCGGGACCCCGACCGCGCGCCGGACCCCGACCCCGCGCGGGCCGCCGCAGAACACGCTCCGGCCGACTTCTTCGTCGTGGGCGACGTGAACCACCAGGCCCTGTTCCGCCGGGTGGCCGCCGTCGTGCACCACGGCGGCGCGGGCACCACGACGACGGCCGCGCGGGCCGGCGCCCCCCAGGTCGTGCTGCCCCGGATCGTGGACCAGCCGCGCTGGGCCGCCCGCGTGGCCGAGCTGGGCATCGGCGCGGCGCACCACGCGCCGGACCCGACGACCGACTCCCTGTCCGCCGCCCTCCGCACGGCCCTGGCCCCCGAAACCCTGGCCCGGGCCCGTTCCGTCGCCGCCACGATCCGCACCGACGGCGCCGCGGTGGCCGCGCGCCTGCTGCTCGACGGGGGCGGCGGGTGCGGCGGAGGCAGCCGCCGCCCCCACTGACCGTCAGAACCCACGGCAAGACGGCTCATTCACGCGGCGCGTGCAGCCCCGAGACGACCATGTGCACCAGCAGGTCGTACGTCTCGTCCAGCTTCTCCGGTAGTTCGAAGGCGCCCCCGGTCTCCAGCTCCGCGAACCCGTGCACCACCGCCCGCAGGCAGCGCGCCGCGTGGATCGCCGCGGAGTCCTCCAGCCCGTACGCGCGCAGGGTGGCCAGCATGATGCCGATCAGCCGCGCCCCCGCCTCGGCGGTCCGGGGCTCGGGGCGCTGGACGAGCACCGCGTACCGGCGCGGATGGCGCCGGGCGTAGGTGCGCCAGGCCGTCATCAGGGCGCGGACGGCCTCGTCGGAGGAGCGGCCGAGGACGGCCGCGCCGACCTCGTCCGCCATCTCGTTCATGATCCGCGCCGAGAGCAGGTCGCGCAGCTCGGCCAGGTTGCGTACGTGCTTGTACAGCGAGGGGGTCGCCACCCCGGCCCGGGCGGCCACCGCCGACAGCGTCAGCGCGACGGGCCCGCCCTCGACGCCCCCGGCGCCCGCGGCCGCGCCACCCGCAGCCACACCCGCACCGCCCTCGTCGATGAGCTGCAGCGCGACGTCGACCACCGCGTCCGCCGAGAGCGCCGCCCTAGGCACCGGCGCCGTCCTTCAGGAAGCCCAGGATCAGGGCGGCGGTCTCGGCGGGGAACTGGGCGTGCGGGTAGTGGCCCGCCCCCTCGACCATCTCCAGCCGGCCCACCCCCGCGGCCATGCCCGCCACGATGCCCTCGCCCTCGGCCCGGGGGTCGGCCCAGTCGGGGTCGAGCGTGCCCTCGACGATCAGTGCGGGGCACCGTACGTCGGCCAGCCGCGCCCCCGCGTCGGTCGGCGCCGACATCCCCATCGCGGCCACCACGGCGATCCGCCCGGGCCTGCGCAGGTCGGCCTCCAGGGAGGCGAGGCGCGCGTCGAGGCCGGTACCGGCGCCGTGCGGGGCGTCCGGGGCTGCCTCCCCGGCCCGCATCCCCGGGTGCGCGTGGCGCAGGTACCGCTTCCACAGCCCCACGCTGCGCAGCAGCCCCGTCCCCATCAGGAGCAGCATCCCCTTGCGGTAGCGGGCCCGCGTCGCGAGCGCGCCGAAGTCGATCTTCTGCGCCCGCGTGAAGGGGGCGATCTCGACGACCGCGCGGACCAGTTCGGGCTCCTCGGCCGCCGCGATCGTGGCGGCGCCGCCCGCGAAGGAGTGCCCCACCAGGACGGCGGGACCGCCGCCCAGGTGCCGGACGAGCGCGAGCAGGTCGCCCGCCACGTCGGTCCGGGTGTACGAGGCCCACCCCGCGTCGGATTCGCCGTGTCCCCGCAGATCGGTACGGGCGACCCGGTGGCCGGCGTCGACCAGGAGCGCGGCCAGCGCCCCGTACGCCCCCCGGTTGTCGCCCATCCCGTGCGCCAGCACGATCAGCGGCCCCTCGCCCGTGACGTCGTACGCGAGCCGTCCGCCGTCGGTCCGCAGGAACTCGGTCATCGCTCTGCCCTCTTCCGGGAAGTCCGTGGGCTAATACCCATTGCCTTAAAGCTAAGGCTATTAGCCTGCGGCGTCAAGGGGTCGCGAGAGGACGAAGAAGGGGGCTAAGGCGAGAAGAAGGCGGCTATGCGGAGAGGGAGCCGACGGCGGAGCGGAGGGGGCGGAGGCCGAGCGAACGGCACACCGCAACGCAGGGCGGCGCATGGCAACCGACGCCCGCTGAACGCGCTCCGATTCCCGCCCGGCCCGGACAACGGCCGGGCCGGGCGGGAACGGTCGAGCACACGCCCCCTGTAGTTCTCGGCACGGGAGCGGGCCGCTTCCGGATGGAAGGCCGACACCAACGGTGCCTTGCACCCATTGACGGGGGTCGGCGCCGCGATTGCAAGGAAAACCCGGAACTTCCGCGGCAGGCGCACGCTTGTGCCCTCGACCAGCACCGGAACGGTCATCCGTGTTCACGCGGACGTCGTTCCGTGATCGGCATTGTTCCGTGAATCCATGATCACGTGGCGTCACGGAGGGTCGGCGGTCCATGCTGAGCTTCCCCAACGACCGGCCGGCACCCGGGCGTTGAGGATTCCCGTGCCCCGGTCCCGGATGGCCGCACGGACAGCAAGGCCGACCCCCAACGAAGTCGAGGACGACCCATGCCGAAGAAGTACATCGTGTTCATCGTCGCGCTGCTGATGGTGCTCGGCTGGAGCGTCGCGATGACCGCGATGGGCCAGAGCGCCGCGATCGCCACCCTCGCCCCGGCCCTCGGGCTGACCGTCCAGCAGATCCTCCAGGCGGCCCGGTCCCGGACCACCGCCGCGTCCGGGCACCGCGTGGCGACGGTGCCCGACGGGGAGGACCGCACCCCGTGACCCTCCCCTTCGATTCCACGGCCGCGGCCTCCCAGCCGGCGCTCGCCCGCCCCGGCCGCAAGCTCGGCCCGATGGCGGACACCGTCGGCAGCTCGCACCGGGCCTGGCTGGAGCACACGCGCGACAGCTACCTCGCCAGCGGCCTGACCCTCAGCGAACTCGGCCTGCGCATCCCGCTCGCCAAGTCCAAGCTCTCCGAACTGCTGCGGGGCCTGGGCCTCTACCCCCGCTGGGAGGTCGTCCACCGCCTCTCCGTCGAGCTGGACATGCCCGTCTCGCCCCTGTACCGGCTGTGGCGCCAGGCCGCCCTGGACGCGCAGAAGACCCACGAGTGGGTGCAGCGCTCCAGCGACAAGTCGGCCCTGACCACGCCCCACCCGCACCCGCCCGTGGCCCACGAACCCTTCCGCCGGACCGTGGAGGGCGACTACCGCCGCTACGCCCAGGCGTTCCTCGCCGACGGGCCGCGCGACGCGGCCGTCGACGACACCTTCGACATCCTCTGGCTGTCCTGGAACAGCGCCCTGGCCAGCCCCGACATACGCCGCTACGCATGGAACATCCTGCGCGCCACCGTCATGGCCAAGACCCCCCACCTGGACGGTCGGCCCGAGCTGGGCTCCGCCGTCTTCGACACCGTCGCCGTGCGGGACCTGGTCAGCGAGTCCGACCGTACGGAGCAGCTCGCCGAGAGCCTGGAACTGTTCCGCGCCATCAGCCGCCTGCCCGACCACCTCCTGGACGTCATGGTGCTGCGCCACCTGTGCGGCAACACCGTCGAGGAGACCTCCGCACTGCTGGGCGTCCCGCCGGCCACGGTGAACTCCGACGAACGCCACGCCGTCCGCGTCATCTTCCCCCCGCCCGAGAGTGAAGGCCCCCTCGAATGACAGCCGTCGAAGCGATCCTGGCCCGGGCGCTGCTGGTCCGCGACCGCGCCGTCCCCCGGGACGTCGTCCGCCCCCGCCCCTACCCGACCACCGACCCCTACCCGACCACCGATCTCCACCCGACGGCAGACCTCCACCCGACGACCGGCCTCCACGCCCCGGTCCGGTCCCGCACGCCCGCCCCCACCCCGGCCACCACCACGGCGGCCGAGAACCTGCGCGCCCTGTGCGAGACGCTGGTCACCCACACCCCGGCCGTCACCGTCACCGGGTTCGTCACCGACCAGGTCCCCGAGCCCCGCAGCGCCCTGGTACTGGCCTGCGTACTCCAGCTCACGGAAGCCGACGACGGCGCCCGCTTCTGGTGGCAGTACGCGGCGGGCGCCGGCCAGGCCACCGCCGCCTACTGCCTCTACCTCCACCACCTGTCCCTCGGCGAGCACGAGGCGGCCCAGTGGTGGCACCGCCAGACCGACGACGTCCAGTCGTCCCCGCCCGCCGCCCCCGCCCCCGCGTCCGGCTCCGCCCCCGCATGCGATGCGGAGCCCGAGGAACGGATCACCAGCTCCTCCACCACCACGATCCTGCGCGTCCTGCACCGCCTCGCGCAGCAGATGACCCGCCACCGCTCGGCCGCGGTCACCGAACTGATGGATTACATGCCGACCGCGGTCGCCACCGGCTACCTCCGCGAGCCCGACGTCGAACTCCCCCTGCCCGGAACCGACTTCGCCGCCCGCATCCGCACCCTCCTCACCCCCCGCCCGCACACCTCGACCCCGCCCCCACCCCGCCGCCCCCGCACGTCGACCCCGCCCCGCCCCGCCGCTCCCGCGCCCTCCACCCCGTGGGAAACCGCCACCCGCTGAGCCCCCCCGGCACCCACATCCCGCCTCAGCGGCCGGTCAGTACGCAGCACTCGTCACGCAGCACTCGTCACGCAGCACTCGTCACGCAGAACTCGTTCCCGTCGGGGTCGGCCAGCACCACGCGCCCGCCGGCCCCGACGCCGACCCGCTCCGCCCCGAGGGAGAGCAGCCGGTCCACCTCCGCCTCGGGGTCGGCGCCCTGCGGTACGGCCAGCTCGAAGCGCACCCGGGGACGGCCCACCAGCGGCGCCACCGGCGGACCGCCCCAGGTGATCTTCGGGCCGCCGTGCGGCGAGCGGATCGCGGTCTCCTCGTCCTGGTCCCAGACCAGCGGCCACCCCAGCGCCTTGCTCCAGAAGTACCCGACCTCCTGCGAACCGTCGCAGGCCAGCGCCCCGACGAAGCCGCAGTCGGCGAGGAAGGAGTTCCCCGGCGGGATCACGCAGAACTCGTTGCCCTCGGGGTCGCAGAGCACCACATGGCCCTCGTCCGGGCGCTGGCCGACGTCGATGTGCCGCCCACCGCGCTCCAGCGCCCCGTCCACCGTGCGCCGCTGGCCCTCCAGGGACGTACTCGTCAGATCGAAGTGCATCCGGTTCTGCTCGGCCTTCGGCTCGTGCCGCTCGACGAAGCGGAGCCGGAAGCCGGTGTCGTCCAGGGGCAGGACCACGGCACCGTCCCCGGCGTCGTCGCCCGCGCCCTCGGCCACCTCCCAGCCGAGGACCCCTGACCAGAACCGCGCGAGCCGCGCGGGCTCACTCGCATCGAAACAGACCGCGAACAGTTGAGAGCTCATCCGCCAGAGACTAGGCGCGAGCGCTCCCCACCGCAGCCGAGTATCCGCCCGCCCGCCGCCAGGGCGGTCCGCCCAAGGGCCCGCTACGGCGCCACCCGCCCCGCATCCGGTTTCGTGTGCAGGATCTCCCGCGCCTGCTCCGCGGCCCGCGTGATGCTCTCGCTGACGAAGTCGACGAAGCGCGCGATGCTCTCCAGCCGGGTCGCGGCCGGGGTGCCGGGGCCGAGGACGCCCACGCCCTGGCGCGCGGTCGCGACGAGCTGGGCGGTGGCGCGGGCGCTGGCCATCATCGACTGGTACCAGACGTCGTCGTCGACCACGTACCGGTCGCGCCGCCGCTCGTCGCGCTCCCGCCGCACCAGCCCCTGCCCCTCCAGGAACGTGATGGCCTTGGAGATGGACGCCGGGCTCACCTGGAGGCGCCGGACGAGTTCGGACGCCGTGAGACTGCCCGCGTCGGTGGTGTAGAGGCAGACCAGCACCCGGGCCGTCATCCGGGGCAGGCCGGAGGCCATGAGGACGTCCGTGAACACCTCCTCGTACGCGCGCACGGCCTCCGCGTCCCGCCCGTCGGCCGCCGGCGCCGCCCCGGCCCCCCGGTCCACGGCCGGCCCGCGCCGCTGCGCCCGCCGCTCGGTGGCGCGGTGGGCGAGGTCGGCGCGGTAGGCGGTCGGGCCGCCGTTGCGCATCACCTCGCGCGTGACGGTCGACGTCGGACGCTCCAGCCGCCGCGCGATCTCCGCGTAGGCGAGCCCGTCGGCCAGCCCCAGCCCGATCTGCCGGCGTTCCTGCTGGGTGAGCCTGCCTCCCGGCATCGGGATCTCCTTCATACGTCATCGAAAAACCCCACGATAGCGTTCACTCTCATCTCATTGCAACGCACTTCCCGGCCTGTGTTGCGTTGAGCGTCATTCCATTGCAACGATTTGCTGCCACTGGCCTGCAAAAACAACGGAGTTACGCAACAAGCCAGTTGTCTACTCCATAAACGCAACGTAGCTTTTCACTCATCAGAAACACCCGGTCGCACCTACCGAAAGAGACGGACCCCATGCAGAAGTTCTCCACCCCCACCCCCGTCACCGCCGTCCTCGACGTCCCCGCGGGACACATCCGCTTCATCGCCGCCGACCGCACCGACACCACCGTCGAGGTCCTCCCCGCCAACCCGTCCCACGCCGGCGACGTGAAGGCCGCGGACCGGATCACCGTCGCCTACGCAGAGAGCGACGGCATCCTGCGCATCGAAGCCGCACCGGCGAAGAACCGCGCCCTCGGCAGCTCCGGCTCCGTCGAGGTGACCGTCCAGCTGCCCGCCGGCTCCCACATCGAAGCCAAGGCGGCGGACGCCGAGTTCCGGGGCGTCGGGCGCCTCGGCGACGTCGTCATCGAGACCGCGCGCGGATCGGTCAAGCTCGACGAGAGCGCGGACAGCCGCCTCACCCTCCAGGCCGGCGACGTCACGGTCGGCCGCCTCGGCGGCGCCGCGGCGATCAGCACCCAGAAGGGCGACCTCCACATCACCGAAGCCGTGCGCGGCGCCGTCGAACTGCGCACCGGATACGGCAACATCGCCGTCGGCGCCGCCCGCGGAGTCTCCGCCTCCCTGGACGCCGAGACCCAGCACGGCCGCGTCCACAACGCCCTGCGCAACACCGAAGGCGCCACCGCCCCCCTGCACATCCGCGCGACCACCGCCTACGGTGACATCACCGCCGCCGGCCTCTGAACCCCGCGCACCGCACCACCCCGCGCACCGCACCGCGCAGTTCCCACCGAAGACCGGCCGCAGGCCCTAGCCTGATCGGCCATGCGAAAGATCATCCTCATGATGTCGGTGTCCCTGGACGGATACATCGAGGACGGCGACCGGCAGATCGACTGGCACCAGGTCGACGACGAACTGCACCGCCACCTCAACGACGAGATCCGGGCCATGGGCGGCCTCCTCGAAGGCCGCACGACCTACGAACTGATGGAGGACTACTGGTCCACGGCCGACACCGACCCCGCCGACACCGGCCCCACGGCCGACTTCGCCCGCATCTGGCGGGACACCCCCAAGTACGTCTACTCGCGCACCCTCCAGCAGGCCGGCCCCAACGCCACGATCGTCCGTGACGTCGTCCCCGAAGAGGTCGCCGCCCTCAAGGCCGCTCCCGGCGGCGACCTCGGCCTCGGCGGCGCCCACCTTGCCGCCTCCTTCCTGGCCCACGACCTGGTGGACGCCTACCGCATCTACGTCCACCCGGTCCGCATCGGCCGCGGCACCCCCCTCTTCCTCCCCGTGGACACCCCACCGGCCCCGCTGCGCCTGGAAGGCACCCACACCTTCGCCAACGGCGTCGTCGAACTCCGCTACGGGCGCCCGTAGGACCCGTAAGGCCGTAGGAACCGGAAGGAACCGCACGGTCTCGGCGAGGGCCGCCAGGGACCCCCGACACGCCCCCGACACCACCCCGTCGGTGATCTGTCGGGCCCCGCCGAGCCCTGTCGGTCCGCTGTCGGCGCTCCACGGGCGAGGCCTGCCACCTTTCGGAGAGACGGCCGGGACCCCCGGCCGCCCACCCGAAGGAGCCCCCATGCCCACCACACCCAGCACCCCCACCCGCACGCCGGTCACCATCATCGGCGCGGGCCTCGGCGGCCTCACCCTGGCCCGCGTCCTCCACCTCCACGGCATCCCCTCCACCGTCTACGAGGCGGAAGCCTCCCCGGCGGCCCGCGCACAGGGCGGCCTGCTCGACATCCACGACTACAACGGGCAGCTCGCCCTCCGAGCGGCCGACCTCATGGACGAGTTCCACGCCATCGTGCTGGAAGGCCGCCAGGCCATGCGCGTCCTCCAGCCGGACGGCACCGTCGTGCTGGACAAGCCGGACGACGGCACCGGCGGCCGCCCCGAGGTCCTGCGCAGCGAACTGCGCCGGATCCTCCTCGACTCGCTCCCGCCCGGCACCGTCCGCTGGGGCCGCAAGGTCAGCGGCGCCCGCACCCTCGGCGAAGGCCGCCACGAAGTGACCTTCGCCGACGGCGCCACCCTCACCACCAGCCTGCTGGTCGGCGCGGACGGCGCCTGGTCACGGGTCCGCCCGCTGCTTTCCCCCGACACGCCCCGGTACACCGGCACCTCGGTCGTCGAGACGTACCTCTTCGACGCCGACACCCGCCACCCGGCCACCGCCAAGGCCGTCGGCGGCGGCATGCTGATCGCCCCCGCTCCCGGCAACGAGATCTTCGCCCACCGCGAGCGCGGCGACACCCTGCACGCCTACGTGGCCCTGACCAGGCCGCTGGACTGGTTCGACGCCATCGACTTCACCGACCCCACCGCCGCCACCGCACGCATCGCCCGCGAATTCGACGGCTGGGCACCGGAACTCACGGCCTTGATCACCGCCACCGACACCGCCCCGGTCCTGCGCCCGCACCACGCCCTCCCGACCGGCCACCGCTGGGACCGCGTACGGGGCACCACCCTCCTCGGTGACGCGGCCCACCTCGCCGCCCCGAACGGCGAAGGCGCCAACCTCGCCATGCTCGACGGCGCCGACCTCGCCCAAGCCCTCGCCGCCCACCCCGACGACACCGAAGCCGCCCTCGCCGCCTACGAACGCACCCTGTTCCCCCGCAGCGCCGAAGACGCCACGTTCGAAGGCGTGAACCTCACCGACATCTTCTCCGCCGACAACCCCACCCACGGCCTGCTCGACCTCCTCGCCGGCAAAGAGGTCAGCTGAGCGGGTCCAGGCCGACGAGGAGCCGGGCGACCCCGAGTCCGGCGGTGAGGTATTCCTCGAAGATCCGGTTGTTCAGAGCGAAGGGGGATCGTTTCCGCCGGACGGTGTCGACCGCTCCGGCCGTCTCCCACCCCAGCTCGACCAGAGCCCCCGGCCGTCGACCCAAGAGTGACCGCCCATCCACAGTCCGGCCGTGATCTCGTTCCAGGGATCCTGAGGTTCGGGCGCCCCATGGCCCTTCTGGCGTATCCGCAGCGCGGTCCTCCTTCCGCCCCCGCCGCCAACGATGCGTAGCCGGCCGCCTCCGCCGGATCACACCACCGGAGGAGCACCCCCGCCACCGCGCCGCTCAGCACAGATCATCCGCACGACGGCGATCTCCTGCTCGAAGTCGGGCACGTACAAGTCATTGAGGTGGATCAGCAGCTTGCGCCCACCGCCGGCCAAGTAGGCATACGCGACCGTCTCCGGTATGTGGCTCGCCCCGCTGGTCAGGGGCTCGGTCCGGATGTCCTGGACCTCCGCCCAGGCAAGCCGCCGCGTCCGGAGCGGACCGCGGAGCTCGATGCCGTCACGGTCGATCGAGGTACCGCTGCGAGGAAGCGAGAAGGCCACGCCCACGAACAACAAGACCATCAGCGCGCTCGCCGCCGCCTTGACCTGGTCGCTGACAAATTCCGGAAGGCCCCAGGTGAGAGTGAGGAACCCCAAAACGGATGCGCCGAAAAAGGTCAGCGTGCGGGCCGCCTTCCACCCGGTCACCCGATACCGGCGCGGCACATCCTGTGTCCCCATGATCACCCCTCCTGGAAGCAGCCACTGTAGAACGGGCAGCGAACCCCCCTGAAGCCGGAATGGCTCGTATGTCAAACCCCCCGGTTGCCCGCTCACCCACGGGACCCCGACGGCGACAGCGGCCCGGCGTGGGTGGAAAGGCAGGGGTGACATCAGGGGACGGTCAGGGAAAGGCAGGGGTGACATCAGGGAACAGTCATGACATGGTCAACTCGCTTCTGATATCTGCGACTTGGGGGCGTCATGGCAGGTAGCCCAGTGGTATTCCTTCTTGCTGCGGTATGGCTGGCGATTGCGCTGATCCCGCTGCGTTCGCCCGCGGCTCGAAGGGGCCTGGCGGCGTTCGTTCTGGGGGTGTCCGCCCTGGCGGTCATCGCTATCGGAATCCTGGCACGGCAGGCGGAGGAGAATCCCGCCCACCAGAGCGATGCCATGTGGTCGGCCATGCTGGTCGTAGGGGCACTGGTGGCTCCGGCCGCCATCGCCGCCTTGGTGCGCAGGGCCCGCGCCGGCGGCGTGAGTTGAGATCCGCTCTAGTTGATCTTGAGGTTAGAGTGACCGGGCGTACGAGGGTCGGCCGACCGACCGTCGACGCCCGAAGCAGGAAAAGGGAACTCCGAGCGTGAAGAAGATGAAAGCCGCGGTCGTCGCGGCCGCCGTGATGGCAGGTCTGCTGATGTCCGTCGCCCCGGCTGAAGCCGCACAGTGCAAGGGGGGCGGCGGGGCTCTCTACATCTGCGAGTACGGGGTGACCGAGCACACGCTGTTCACCGGCGAGGAGGAAGAGTTCCTCATCGGCCTCGACTCCGCGGTGTGGACGCGCATGACCAGCGACGGCCACTGGGGAGGGTGGAAATCGCTGGGCGGAGTCGCCCGGAGCGGCGTGACGTACCACCCGGCCGGCTATGGAGGGATCACCGTGTGGGGCGCGGACGGCGCCATCTGGAACAGGCGCCGAACCGACGTCACCCAGGGCTGGACCCCGTGGGGAAGGGCCCTGCGGTAGACGGCCCTGGTCGGCGCTACTGCCAACCTGGGCCATGATCGGGGGATGAAACACGGACCCGATCTGATGGCTGCTGTGAAGGCGTTGTGGGAGGACTTCAGCTCGGCTCCTTTCCCTCCGGGGCTGGCGGGCGCCGAACGGGCGGGTTTCGACCTCGTCATGGTGGACTCGGACATTGCCGGCTGCGTGCACACCTGGTTGCACGATGAGGGCACCCTCGATGAGCGCCGTTACCGGATCCTCCAGTGGCGCGGGTTTCAGCTCGGCAAGATCCTCACCGTGCTGGGCGAGGACGACAGCCTGGCCTACTGGCAGCAATTGTCCCGGCTGGCCGAGCTGGTCGGATCCACGGACCCCGGCCCGCGGATCTCGTTCCCCCAGGTCGACAGTTGAGCTTCACCGTGGAAACCCATCGGCCGGCTCGCCGGCCGCCGGCGCCAGGTTGTGCCATGCATGGGCACACTGCCCCTTGCAGTGCATCAACCGGCGTCGGGTGTCGGCGACGGCGAACACGGAGACGAGCACACGGAAGGCCGTGACGTGTTCGTCGGCGGGCAGGCATGAGAACCCGTAGCGCGGCGGGTCCATGCAGATCATCACCGCCGGATTGGCGGTGGCCTTCACCCCCGACCGCACCACACCGGTGCGACCGTCCGCCGCCGTGATGTGGGCCTGCATCGCGTAGAGGCCCGCCTTGTGCAGCACCTCCTGCCGCCGGCCCGGCTCCAGGCTCGTGAACCAGGCCACCCCTTCGTCCAGAGTGCAGAGTCCCTGCGCGATCCCGTTGACGACCCGCTCGGTCCCGTCCCCACACGAAGTGCCGCCCGGGCTACTCGATTCGGTCACCCCTCAATCGTTCCACAGCGCCCCTCCGGGGCGAGCGCACAGAGCCGGACCGACCGACCGACCTCCCGCGCAGCGGACAAAAACGGATGGCCGGGCGCACGCGTGGCCCGGCAGGATGCCCGCATGACCTTGCTGCCCACCCCCGAGCTGCGCACGGCCCGCCTGCGCCTGCGGCCCTTCACCGACGCCGACGCGGCGCCGCTGTACGCCCTGCACAGCAGCGCCCACGTGCTGCGTTACTGGGACTCCCCGCCGTGGACCGACCCGGCCCGTGCCCAGCGCTTCCTCACGACCTGCCGCACGATGGAGGAGGAGGGCACAGGAGCACGCGTGGCCATCGACCGCGCCTCCGACGGCGAGTTCATCGGCTGGTGCGGCCTGCACCAGTGGAACCCCGACTTCCGCAGCGCCTCCCTGGGCTACGTCTTCGCCCCCACCGCCTGGGGCCACGGCTACGCCACGGAAACCGCGCACGCCGTCCTGCGCTGGGCCTTCGACACCCTGGACCTCAACCGCGTCCAAGCCGAAACCGACACCCGCAACCTGGCATCCGCCCGGGTCCTGGAGAAACTCGGCTTCGTCCGCGAAGGCACCCTCCGCGAGGACTGCATCGTCAACGGCGACGTCTCCGACTCCTGGATCTTCGGCCTCCTCCGCCGCGACTGGCACCCGGCCTGACCGACCGACCCCGAAACCGCGTCTTCGGACCTGGACGTGGAATACGTCCACGGGCTGGTCGATCCGGCTCCGGCTCAGCCACCGAGGTCCGCCGCCAACTCGTCGCGCCAGTGCACGGACATGCGCAGGTCCAGGATCGTCGCGGCCGCCGCGGGCAGGGGCAGCAGGAGGAATCGGCGCAGGGCCCCGGCCGCGGCGTGCCGTCCGCGCCACGCCGTGAGGTCGGCCGCGGTGACGGGTGCCGGGTCCGGCTGGTGGCGGGCCGCGTCGAGCAGTCCGCGGACGGCCCGGGTCTCCGCTTGGATGGTCCGCATCAGCAGATCGAGGTCCCCGTCGGCCGCGAGGTCCACCGGCTCGCCCCGGCCGGCCTGCTCCAGCGCCCGGGCGATCGCCGGGTAACCGTCGATTCCGGTCTCGGACGCCAGCCGCGTGAGCTGCGCCGCCACTGCCGAGCGCAACCGCCCCGGCGGAGTCCGCTCCACGAGAGCGCCGAGGTCATAGTCGCGTACGACGGTGACCGGGTGCCGCGCCTCCGGCACCGCGTCGAGGACCGGCAGCACCAGGGCACTGGCCAGGGGCGTCGCCGCGTCGTCCGCCGGGTCCCAACTGATGCCGTGCTCCGCCTCCAGGCCCGTCAGCAGCCTGGCGTAGGCGGCGGTCGAACCGGGCCAGGGATCGACGCCGATCCGCTGCCACTGCTGGCCGCCCGGTCCCACTGCCGGTCGCCCGTCGGGTCCGGTGACGTAGTCCTCGCGCGGCGATGTGACCCGGTGGCCGGCCTCCGGCCGCTCCGTGCCGTCCTCCACGACGGTCGCGCACACCTCTGCCCCCTGCTTCGCCAGCCGCACCACCCGCGTTCCGCGGGACAGCCGTCCCATCACCTCGGGACGGCCGAACTGGGGGTCACCGCCCTCCTGCGTGGCGTATGACCACCCCTCGCCGCATGACCCGGCCCGGACCATCGGGCGGTGCGCAGCCCAGGGCGCGCCGGCAGACAGCCGCGCCTGCTCGCGGCTGCGCGGCGCGACGGTCGCCGGCACGGAGCCCAGCCGGTCGAGCACCTCGTCGGGGCGGATGCCCGCCACGAACACGACGTCAGGTTGTCCGGGCGGAGCGGACCGGTGTCCGCTCCCGAAGGTGCTGAAGGCGTAGGCACCGTCGGACTGGGGGACGGGCGGAGCCGGTTCGGCTGCGGGTTGGACCTGCGGCTCGGGGGACGCGGCGGCGAGGCCCAGGGCGGAGGCAGGGTCGGCGACGACCGTTGTGCCACCGTCCCAGATCAGCCGGCCGTCGTGAGCCAGGGGTGTCCGCCCGTCGAAGGGCACGCCGGTTTCCAGGGCCGTGGCGAAGTCGGAGAGCACGTTCCGCAGTCCCGGCCAGGCGGTGAAGGTCGAGCCCGTCTCGTCGAAGTACCGGCCGACCCGCCCGTGGTGCGGGCCGGGACGCGTGACCAGGAAGAGTCCGTCGGAGGACTGCCAGCCGATGCCCAGGGTGATCAGCAGTCGTTCGTGCGGCCAGTACGCGTACTCGTCGCGCTCCTCCTCGTCGAACTCGGACTCCCCCTCGGCAACGTCCTCCCCGACCCCGCGCAGGAACTCGGCGCTCCAGACGATCTCCCCAACTCCGGACGGTGGTCCGTAGTAGTCCAGCCGGAGCGTTCCGTCCTGGAGCTCCACACCGTTGTGCCGAAGCAGCGACCGTTTCAGATCGGGCGGGAAGGCCACGCCCAGCCGGAGTTCGGCCGCCGCAATGTCCGCCGGGAGGGCCGGCGGTCGCAGCAGCCCGTGGGTGACGGGTGCGTGCCGCGCGAGCCAGCTCTCTATGCGGTCCCAGGATTCTCCGACGGTGAACGTGATCATGTCCGGCACCCTAGGCGCGGGCACTGACACCGGCCGGCCGAGCCGGCCGTGGCGACTATGGAGACAGCGAAGGGTAACGGTTCATCAGCTTGATAGGAGATCAGGCCATGCAGTTTCCTGAAAGATCGCCAATGGGAAACGAAAGGGGCCAGATAGTGAGGAAAACGATCGCTCGCTCTGCTGGTGCCATCCTCACGGTCGCGCTGTCGGGGACAGCGGCCACGGCATGGGCCACGCCCGCGGTGGACCCGCCGCGACCGATGCAGAG
Source organism: Streptomyces sp. NPDC043876 (assembly GCF_056435825.1). Classification (NCBI taxonomy): domain Bacteria; kingdom Bacillati; phylum Actinomycetota; class Actinomycetes; order Kitasatosporales; family Streptomycetaceae; genus Streptomyces; species Streptomyces sp. NPDC043876. The sequence goes on from NZ_JBWKDV010000014.1 coordinate 193,333, forward strand.
CGGTGCGAAACTCTTGGCGCAGCCTGGCGACCAGATCGGGATCTCAACCGACGCCCACTCCTCCGCTGACACGAGAAACGGCACCCGGGTGGTCTCCGCCGCCTTCATGCGAGACGGCGTGCTCCGGATGGACGACCACCTCGTCGTGGCGGTCATGACCGTCTCCTGCGCAGCCGCGCCCGGGTTGTACGAGGTGCGCCTGGCGGCACCCGCCGACGAGGAGGCGCCACCTTCCGGTACCGGCAGACTCTGGGGAAGCGTCCAGGTCGCACCGGCCGACGAACTCGCCCGGACGGAATGCGAGAGGCGGGTCGCCGCTCTACCGCCGCAGTCACAGGAGGAGAACTGGGGCACTGACGCGCCCTGGCCGCAGACGCCCTGGCACGTGGCCTCCGTCACGGCCGGCGGCGAACTCACCGCCCACGACCCCACGCGTCTCGCAAGCGACGGGGACGTGAAACTGAGCTCCCCCGTCTTCACCGGGTCGGTGGTCATGCACGGCGACAAGGCGGTGACCGCCACTGCCAGAGTCCGTTGCGACGCCCAGCCCGGGCTCTACGTCGTCCAGAGAGCAGAAGGCGGCAAGCCGGCGAAGGTCTGGGCCCGCTACAGGGTCACCCCGGCTGCTGTCGGGTGCCACGATCCGGTATCGCAGGCCCAGGCGCACACCACGATGCTGCCGAACCCCTGGGTCCTGGGGGCGGCCGCGGCGCTGGCTGTGGCGGGCGGCGGCATTTACGCCTGGCTGCGCACACGCCGTAGGGCGGCCCGATAGGACGATCGGCTCAGTGCCAACGCCGAGGAGTCGAGTCAGGGATTCGTCGCCTCGGCCGGGGTCCGCAACACGCTCGTGATCCACCCCGATGACGCGCCCGCATTGGCAGCCCCTCCCGAACTGGAAGAACAGCACCGGATGCTGTGGGTGAACGCAACCGAGGACCTCAGCCAGGCCTGCTCCTGCGGAGCCCGGGCCGCCACACGTGCCGCGGGCATGGGCGGCGTAGCTGTCAGTGGTGTCGTGCATGATCGGCACGTCAGCTGTTCTGCGGAGACGGGGAAGCGCATGCCGATCACAAACCAGCAGGTAACACGGCATGCGTTTCTGCAGCCGATGTACGAGGACTCGTACTTCCCCGATGACGTCGTAGACCAGGGCAGGGCGATCCTGCTGCGACTGTGCGAGCGGATCGAGGCTGAGCAGCCGCCGAATCTGGGGGCCCTGTGCGCGCTCACGCAGGCCGCGACGGAGGAATTCAACCTTCTGGAAGCGGAGTTCGAGGCAGCCGGGAGTGAGATCGAGACGGTTGCGCGGGAATGGATCGCTGATGAGTTCGGCCTTGTCGCGTCGGCATACGGCTTTGCAGACGCGGACACAGAGGAGCTGATCGCCGGCCGAGACTGGTGAGCGGGCTCACGCCGACTGAACGCGCAGAGCGCCGCCGAGAAGGCACAGGCCGTACTGCCGGCCCGGAACGGCTACGCGCCGACCGCTGCTGAATACATCGGGGTGTCGGTACGCACCGCGCCGGATCATCAGCGACTCCACCAACCGTCTCGGAGCGACAAGCCGGTTCCAAGCCGGAATCGAAGCGGTCCAAAGAGACAGAGGCCGGATCCCCTGAACCCTCCGAAAGGGCGGGAAAGGCCCGGCACCGGCCCTGACCCTGGCACAGGGCCCGGCCCAAGGCCTGGTGTGCAGTCAGCCTCCTACTCGTGACTGCCGGCACCCGCCCCTTCGGCACCGTCCCTCGCGCCACGACCGCCACCCGATACGCCGGGGCCGTCACCCGCCACCACACCCCGGCGGCCGAGCGCAAGACGCATCAGATGGGTGTTGCCCTGCACCCGGGCACCGGCGGCGTCCGTCAGGACATCCTCCAGCCCTACCCGGCTCTCCAGACCGCGGGCCAGCGCCCTGTCCAGTACGGGCCACGTGCTGTCCCCGTCCCCGTGCAACAACACGGGGACGGTGAGGCCGGCCTCGTGCAGCACCGACAAGATCCGATCCGCTTCGTCCAACGCACGCTGCCGTGGCATGCCGATGACCTCCACCAGCACACGGACGCACGAGCTGGCCGCCGGGCTGTTGAGAAGGAGACGCGCATCGGCTACCGACCAGACGCCGGCCTCGATTCCGACGTCCATCCCGCGCAGCACGTGCGCCATCTCACCGAAGCCGGGTTCGCTCACGTTCAGCGACACGAAGTCCGGCAGCGCGTCCTGGCGCCATCGCGTGACCAGTTCCCGTCGCCGCGACACATCTCCATCCGTGATCCACAGGCCGGTCGACACCCCCACCGGCAGCCGGCAAGCCGCGCGTACCGCACCGACGGCTTCCCCGATGCACCAGCTTTGAAGGCTTTCGCGCCCAGATCTGTCCCTGGGATGCATGTGAATGCTGCTTGCACCTTCGGCCGCCACCGCGGCAGCTTGGGCCGCCAGTTGCCGAGAGGTGAGGGGGACATCATCGTGTTCGCTACGGGTCCGGCGACCGTTCAGGCATGCTTGGATCACTCTCGGGATCCTGCCCCGACCTCCCGCCTTGTACCCCCCGTGCCGGCGATCGCGACGCCGACAACCGCGCCGGTCTTGTTCGCAGCGGCCTTCTTGGCCGGGAGTTCGTCCACAGTGCTCATCGAGCCGGCGCAGCCCGTGCAGACGATCCCCGTGTCCTTGACCAGCAGAAGGCCGAGCCACTCGCGGTCGCGCATCGCGAACTCCGCTCGGCGTCAGGCGGGACGCGGCCGCCGGCGCGGTTCGGACGCGCAGCGGACACAGGTGGTCGCGGCCGGACGGATTTCCAGGCGTTCCGGCGCAATCGTGCCACCGCAACCCTCACACTGTCCGTACTCTCCCCGATCGAGCCGTTCCAGCGCCCGGTCCAGTTCTTCCAGGTGTTCGGCCGCCCGCGCCATCAGAGTGGCCACGTGGGCCCGCTCGAAGGCGGTGCTGCCCCCCTCCGGGTCGTGCTCGTCGTCGACCGCGATCAAGGCATTCGCCGCGACGATCCCGTCGAAGTCGCGGCCGAGCGCAGCCGCCCGCGCGAGGGTGTCGGCGCGATCGGCCGCGAGGCGTGCGCGGGCGGTCGCGAACTCGGACGGCCCGTGCTCGTCACGTCCTGCCTGAGTCATGTTCGGGACAGCGCCTTCCCCAGATCGTCGTTGGTCACGTCCAAGTGCCCGAGGACGTGGGCGGCGGCACCCTTCATACAGAGGCCTGCCTCCGACAAGCCACTCAGTTCCTCCGTCGGGGCGGAGGATCGGATCCACTTCTTCGCCACCGGCTTTTTCCCCGTCGCGGCCTTCGGGCTGCCGGCACGCCCGACGCTGGCGAGCAGGGCCCCCATGAGGGCGACCACCCCGGTCGGCTGCGCCGCGAGATCCCCCTTCACCGTGCTCGCGCCAGCCCTCCTGGCCTCGATCAGGGCAGCGACCTCCCCAGCCCACACCGCACGTGCCACAGCGCCACCTCCTCCAGCCGCCCCTTATCCCGCTCACGGCGCCTACCCGGTCTGCACCGCCCGACGTCCCATGCTCGCGCGCCTCGGTCGCATCGCAAGCCGTAGGCCCGCTACGTGGGTACGGGTACGTACCCGTACCCTAGAATCATGGAAAGGAGCACCACAATGCCCGATGCCAACGTGAGAATCCCCGAGGAAGCCAAGGACCGTCTCGCCGCGATCGCCGCCGCCGAGGGGCTGTCCCTGCGCGCCTACCTGGCGCGCCTGGCCGAGACGATGCTGACCCCGGCTGAGCGCGCCGAACGTGCCCGGAAGGCGCAAGCCGCACTGCGCGCCTGGAACGGGTACGACCCCACCTCCGCCGAGCAGCACGCACTCGACAGCGAACTCGACCGACGGCTCGCGCAGGTGCAGCGCCCATGAGCGAAGCGATGCACATCGTGCTGGACGAGACGGCCATGGCTGCGGCCGGACAGGGCAACATTCTGGCCTCTCGGCTGATCCACCGCGCACATGCCGAGACCGGCTGGTTCCTCTACGCCCCCTCGTGCGCACTGGTCGAAGCAGACCGGGCACGGCCCGGCACCGCAGAGCACCTGGCCGCCCTACCCGGCATCACGGTCCTGGACCTGGACCTGCCCGCCGCGCTAGCCGTCGCCCAGCAGGAGACGTGGGCCGCTGCGCACAGTCGGCACGCGGCGCAGCCCACCGCAGACCGGCCCGACGGTGCGATCGTGGCCACCACCATGCCGAAACGCTGGGAAGGCCAGCCCGTCCGGATCCTGGACCTCACCCCGTGACGGTCCCAGTCTCTCCGCCCACACCAGACGAAGCCGTGGCACAGCACGACCATGAGTCTTCTGGCGCCCTGGACATCGACGAGGTCGCGTGACGCCGCTCGTCCCGCGTCCTTCGCCGTGACGAGCCTCGCCCCGCTCGGCTGGAACCGATCCGTCGCCGTATTGATCTCTACCTGCGAGATCCGTTCGATACCGCGTTCGAGATCCTTCAGTCTGCACCGGAGTCCCCAGTGAAACACCGTTCCGCCACGTTCTGCGCCGCCCTCGTCCTGTCCGCCGTCGCCGCGCTGTCCGGCTGCTCCAGCGACGGAGATCCCGTCTCCTTCGCCCCGAAGGAGACGGCGAAGCCGGGGGAGAGCAAGGCCCCGAGCGACGTACGGATGCCGACCAACCCGCGCGAGTGGACCACGCAGCGGGAACTGCCCGACGGGACACGCGTGGTGCGCACCGACCTGACGGGACCGAAGTCCGGCTTCACCGGCCGCGTGTGGGCCTGGGTGCCGAAGCAGTACGGCAAGCCCGAGTACAAGGACAGCGCCTTCCCGGTGCTGATGGCGCTGCCCGGCGCGGTGGGCTACCCGACGAACTATTTCTTCTCCAAGGAGTTCCGCCTCCAGGAGCGGATCGGGGAGGCGGCCGACAAGGGTGAGAGCCTGCCCTTCATCGTGGTCATGCCGGTCCTGAACGCCAACAAGGACACCTACTACGACGGCAGTGACATACCGGGGCAGCCCAAGATGGGCACCTGGATCTCGGACGACGTCCCGGACCTGGTGCGGGAGAACTTCCGCACCTACGCCGACCCGAAGGGCTGGGGCTTCTTCGGCTCCTCCTCCGGCGGCTACGTGGGCATGAAGATGGTGCTCCAGTACCCCGAGCGGTTCAGCGTGGCGATAGCCGGCGGGCCCGACGCGGCCCCCGATTCCCCGCTGTGGAACGGTCACCCGAAGGAGAAGCAGGAGAACAGCCCCGCCTGGCTGGCCGAGCAACTGATCAAGAAGAGCGGCGGCGCGGGCGGCCCCTCGAGCAGCCCGTCGAGCAGCGCCAAGACCGGTTCCAAGAGCAGCCCCAAATCCACGCCGAAGAGCAGCCCCTCGACCAGCGCCCCGACCGGCCCGTCGACCGGTCCCACCACCGCCCACAAGGTGTCGATCTCCTTCCTCATGGGCACGAAGGAGCCCAAGTCGGAGGTCGCGGCCCTCGACAAGCTCCGCCAGGACATCACCAAGGGCCCGATCGAAACCAAGGTGACCTCCTTCGAGGGCGGCCACGACGGCTACAAGTACACGGACACCCTGTTCAAGGGTGACCTGAAGTGGATGAGCGACCGCATGCGCGGCCCAGTCGCCGCAAAGTGACCGCGCGCAGGAAGGTGCAGCCATGACCCGCAGCTGCGGCTGGCGTTATTTCGGTGACGGGGCTCAGCCTCATGTCGGCGTGCGGCTCGCTCTCAACCTCAGGTGAGGTAGCGGTGCCGAGGCCGTCTGACCTGGGTCAGAGCCGGTAACCGGGGCGGGGGGTGACCAGGCTGGTTACCGATCCGGGCAACTGGGCGGGAAACGGCTGGGGCAGGCTCTCGTGGTCGGTTCCGCTGCCGGGCCGGGGGCTGGTGCTCACCGCGCCGATTTCTCCGCCCAGGCCCGGATACTGCGTGCCGGCAGCGCGGCGCCGTGATGAAGCTCGTGTCAAGCGAGGCGGTGCTTCAGAGCCGCACCGCTGCTTGGGGTGTGTGGCCAGAAATCGCTTCGCCGGCGCGGGCTGCCATTGTTTCCGTCAGTGCTTGAAGAACATCAAGCCCCGTGTCGCCCGCGCCCTCGTTTCGCAGATAGACGGTGATGGCCAGCGCGCCTACCCTGACGACCGACGTTGCCCCTGTGGCAGCCGTACCTGCAGAGCCGTCGTCATTGTTCAAGCGCCACGAGACGGCGACTACCTCATCGCCTGTCGGCGGCGGGTGAAAAGTGGACCGTTGGCGGCGGATGAAAGTTGACCCCCATCGAGGGCCTGACTCGTTGAGCCAGGTCGGGAGGATGGGT